>NZ_RCDA01000001.1:0-1285717 GCF_003664325.1 Alkalispirillum mobile | reverse complement strand
ATGTCCAAGAGCAAGTTTGAGCGTAAGAAGCCACACGTAAACGTAGGGACCATTGGTCACGTGGACCATGGTAAGACGACGCTGACGGCGGCGATGACGGTGGTGCTGGCGGAAGCGTTTGGCGGTGACGCCCGGGCCTTTGACCAGATTGACAACGCGCCGGAAGAGAAGGCGCGTGGTATCACGATTGCGACGGCGCACGTGGAGTACGAGACCAACGAGCGTCACTATGCGCACGTGGACTGCCCGGGTCACGCGGACTACGTGAAGAACATGATCACGGGTGCGGCGCAGATGGACGGTGCCATTCTGGTGGTATCGGCTGCTGACGGTCCGATGCCGCAGACCCGTGAGCACATCCTGCTGGGTCGCCAGGTGGGTGTGCCGTACATCGTGGTCTACCTGAACAAGGCGGACATGGTGGACGACGAGGAGCTGCTCGAGCTGGTGGAGATGGAGGTTCGGGAGCTGCTGAGCGATTACGACTTCCCGGGTGACGACACCCCGGTGATCACCGGTTCGGCGCTGAAGGCGCTGGAGGGTGATGAGTCGGAGATTGGCAAGCCGTCGATCATCAAGCTTGCCGAGGCGATGGATGAGTACATTCCGACGCCTGAGCGTCCGGTGGATCAGCCGTTCCTGATGCCGATTGAGGACGTGTTCTCGATCTCGGGTCGGGGCACGGTGGTGACCGGTCGTGTGGAGCGTGGTGTGATCAAGACCGGCGAAGAGGTGCAGATTGTGGGTCTGAAGGAGACCCAGAAGACCACCTGCACGGGTGTTGAGATGTTCCGCAAGCTGCTGGACCAGGGCGAGGCGGGCGACAACATTGGTGCGCTGCTGCGTGGTACCAAGCGTGACGAGGTGGAGCGTGGTCAGGTGCTGTGCAAGCCTGGGAGCATCACGCCGCACACCAAGTTTGAGTGTGAGGTGTATGTTCTGAGCAAGGACGAGGGTGGTCGTCACACGCCGTTCTTTAACGGTTACCGTCCGCAGTTCTACTTCCGTACGACGGACGTGACGGGCTCCTGCGAGCTGCCTGAGGGCGTGGAGATGGTGATGCCGGGTGACAACGTCAAGATGACGGTGACCCTGATTGCCCCGATCGCCATGGAAGACGGGCTGCGTTTCGCGGTTCGCGAGGGCGGCCGCACCGTGGGTGCCGGCGTCGTCGCCAAGATCATCGAGTAAGTCGAGTTTCGGGTCGGGGTGTCTGCTGATGCCTCGCCCGTGTTACAGGCCAGTAGCTCAATTGGCAGAGCAGCGGTCTCCAAAACCGCAGGTTGGGGGTTCGAGTCCCTCCTGGCCTGCCATCTATACGAAAACCCAGCGGGCCTAGGTGGCTCGCTGGGCTTTCACGTGTTCGTCCAACCGGTCCCCGAATGAAATCCAGCGTAGAGAGCCAGAGTTCCGGTCTAGACAAGGCCAAGATCATTGTCGCAATCGCCCTGGTCTTTGGGGCCATTGCCGGCTTCCACTATTACGGTGACGAGCCCTTGCTCTTCAGGGTGCTTGGTCTGCTCGCCGTGGTGGCCGCTGCCGGCGGGGTCATGATGACCACCGCGGCGGGCCAGGCCGTGTGGCAATTCGCGCGAACCTCCCGCCAGGAGTTGCGCAAGGTGGTCTGGCCGAATCGGCAGGAGACCCTGCAGACCACCCTTATCGTGTTTGTCATGGTGGTGCTCGTGGCCCTCTTCCTCTGGCTGGTGGATTTGCTGGCCGGTTGGGGTATCGGGCGCATCATTGGCCTGGGAGTCTAATCGATGGCGAAGCGCTGGTACGTGATCCACGCCTATTCCGGCTTCGAGAAGCAGGTTAAGAAGTCTCTTGAGGAGCGCATCAAGCGCGCCGGCATGGAAGACAGGTTCGGCGAGATCCTCGTCCCCACCGAAGAAGTGGTGGAGATGCGCGAGGGCCAGAAGCGCCGCAGCGAGCGCAAGTTCTTCCCAGGCTATGTCCTGGTGCAGATGGAGCTGGACGACGAGACCTGGCACCTGGTGAAGGAAGTGCCCCGGGTCATGGGCTTTATCGGTGGGCGCAGTGATCGCCCGGCGCCGATCTCGGATCGCGAGGCCGAGCAGATCCTGGACCGGGTCAAGGAAGGCGCCGAGAAGCCCCGGCCCAAGGTGCTGTTCGAGGTGGGCGAAATGGTCCGGGTTACCGATGGGCCGTTCGCTGACTTCAATGGCGTCGTTGAAGAAGTCAACTACGAGAAGAGCCGCCTTCGCGTTGCGGTGCTGATCTTCGGGCGTTCCACCCCGGTCGAGCTTGAGTTCGATCAAGTGGAAAAGGGCTGATCGCGAGCCCTGATCGCGACACGTTCCCAATCGTCACAGGGGGAGCCGAGAGGCGCTAGCACCCCGCAAGGAGTCTATCCATGGCGAAGAAAGTTTCTGCCTACATCAAGCTGCAGGTTGGCGCCGGCAAGGCCAACCCCAGCCCGCCGGTCGGCCCCGCGTTGGGTCAGCACGGTGTCAACATCATGGAGTTCTGCAAGGCCTTCAATGCGAAGACCGAGGGCCTGGAAGCCGGTCTGCCGGTGCCCGTGGTGATCACGGTCTACAACGACCGCAGCTTCACCTTTATCACCAAGACCCCGCCGGCCGCCGTGCTGCTGCGCAAGGCCGCCGGCATCCCGAAGGGCAGTGGTGAGCCGAACACCAACAAGGTGGGCACCGTCAGTCGCGAGCAGTTGGAAGAGATCGCGAAGACCAAGGAGCCCGATCTGAACGCTGCCGACCTGGACGCCGCCGTGCGTTCCATCGCCGGCACGGCCCGCAGCATGGGCCTGGACGTGGAGGGTCTGTGATATGGCACGTCTGACCAAGCGCCAGAAGGCTATTCGCGAGAAGGTCGACCTGACCCATCAGTACCCGGCCGCCGAGGCCCTGGGCCTGTTGCGTGAGTTGCCCCGCGCCAAGTTCGAAGAGTCCGTCGAGGTGGCGGTCAACCTGGGTGTTGACCCCCGCAAGTCGGACCAAATCGTCCGTGGCTCCACCGTCCTGCCCAACGGCACCGGTAAGAGCGTCCGCGTTGCCGTCTTCGCCCAGGGCGATGCGGCGGAGGCGGCGAAGGAAGCCGGCGCCGACGTGGTCGGCATGGACGACCTGGCCGAAGAGGTCAAGGGCGGCCACATGGATTTCGACGTGGTGATTGCCGCGCCGGACGCCATGGGTGTCGTGGGGCGGCTGGGCCCGATCCTGGGTCCGCGCGGCCTGATGCCGAACCCCAAGGTGGGCACGGTTACCCCGGATGTGGCCGGGGCGGTCAAGAACGCCAAGGCCGGGCAGGTCCGGTATCGCACCGATAAGGGCGGCATCATCCACTGCGCGATCGGCAAGGTCGACTTCGAAGTTGAGTCGCTGCAGCAGAACCTGCAGGCCCTGATCACCGATCTGCAGAAGTTGAAGCCGGCCAACTCCAAGGGTGTGTACCTGAAGAAGGTCTCGGTGGCTACCACCATGGGCCCCGGCCTGGCGGTGGACCTGGGTTCGCTGGAGATCTGATTACGCATTACCCGGGCGCCCTCGCGGCGCCCACGATGTCTGGAGGCTGTCGATATTAGACGCGGCAGCCGTCTTAGACCGCACGGTGCGCTTCGGCGCTTAAAGGTTCGACCGCCTGCGCAGACGGTGCAGCTCAGACAGGATATCCCTGCATGAGGCCACCGTTGGCACCCCGGCATGCCGGGGTGCAGGCCCTGCTCTCCGGGGCAGGTGCCACGCGGGCCGTCGCAGTCGCGGCGGCTCTGACAACGAGTGTTCCAGGAGGTTTTTTCAGATGGGACTGAGTCTGGAACAGAAAAAGGCAATGGTTCAGGAAGTCGCCGCGGTGGCCAAGGAGGCCTATTCGGCCGTTGGTGCCGAGTACCGTGGTCTGACTGCCGGCCAGATGGACGAACTGCGCCAGCAGGCCCGTGAAAACGGGGTCTACCTGCGGGTCGTCAAGAACCGCCTCGCCAAGCGGGCGGTCGAGGGGACCGAGTTCGAGTGCATTCAGTCCGAGCTTTCCGGTCCGCTGCTGCTGGCCTTTTCTCTGGAAGAGCCGGGTGCCGCCGCGCGCGTCATCAAGGCCTATTCCAAGGAGAACGAGGCTCTGCAGACCCGCCTGGTTGCTGTAGGCGGTGAGGTCTATCCGGCTTCCGAGCTGGAGCGCCTGGCCAGCCTGCCGACCCGCGATGAGGCACTGGCGATGCTGCTGGCGACCATGAAGGCGCCGGTCCAGAAGCTCGCCACCACCCTCAACGAGGTTCCGGGCAAGCTGGTTCGGACGGTGGCCGCAGTCAAGGACGCCAAAGAGGCGGCCTGAAGCCAAGCCCTTTTCTGTTAATCACGCAATGTGGGCCCTGCAGGGGCCTGTTGACTAGAACGCGTCACAGGAGACACAACGATGGCCGTTTCCAAAGAAGATATCCTCGAAACCATTTCCAACATGACCGTAATGGAGGTCGTGGAGCTGATCGAGGAAATGGAAGAGAAGTTCGGCGTGACCGCCGCTGCTGCCGTGGCCGCTGCCCCGGCTGCCGGTGGTGGCGAAGCCGCTGCCGCCGAAGAGCAGACCGAGTTCGACGTGGTGCTGTCCAGCTTCGGCTCCAACAAGGTCGCCGTCATCAAGGCGGTTCGCGGCATCACCGGCCTGGGCCTGAAGGAGGCCAAGGAAGTCGTGGAAGGTGCGCCCTCCCCGATCAAGGAAGGCGCCTCCAAGGAAGAGGCCGAGGAGATCAAGGCCAAGCTGGAAGAGGCGGGCGCCAGCGTCGAGGTCAAGTAACGCTTGTCCTGGACGACGTCCAACGCCTCAGGCGTGCATGGCTGGTGGCGGATTCCGCCACCGGCCTTTTCCTGTTTTCGGGTGCCTGCCCCGAAGGCAGCAGAAATCGGCCGCTAAACCCGCGGTCAGTCAGGGCATTGAAACGTTATCAGGGTTGCGTGGTCCAAAACCACCCGTCCGGGTCTGCCCGCCGGGTATGGCCAGCCAACCCTAGAGCCAAATGCTGAGGAACCTCGATGGCCTACTCGTTCACCGAAAAAAAGCGCATCCGCAAGGACTTCGGCAAACTGCCGAATATCCTCGAAGTGCCTTATCTGCTGGCGACCCAGATCGACTCGTATCGCCAGTTCCTTCAGGAGGACAGGCATGCGGAGAGCCGTGAGGACGTCGGGCTGCACGGTGCCTTCCGCTCCGTGTTCCCCATCACCAGCCACTCCGGCACGGCTGCCCTGGAATACGTCAGCTATCGCATCGGTGACCCCGGCTTCGACGTCAAGGAGTGCCAGTCGCGCGGGCTGACCTACGCGGCGCCGCTGCGCATGCTGGTGCGCCTGGTCATCTATGACAAGGACGGCCAGTCGGTCAAGGACATCAAGGAGCAGGAAGTCTACATGGGCGAACTGCCGCTCATGACCCGCAACGGTACCTTCGTCATCAACGGTACCGAGCGCGTGATCGTCTCCCAGCTGCACCGCTCCCCCGGTGTCTTCTTCGATCACGACAAGGGCAAGACCCATTCCTCCGGCAAGCTCCTGTTCTCCGCCCGGGTCATCCCCTATCGGGGTTCCTGGCTGGATTTCGAGTTTGATCCCAAGGACAACATCTACGTGCGCATCGACCGTCGGCGTAAGCTGCCGGCCACCGTGCTGCTGCGCGCGCTGGGCTTTGACACCCAGCAGATCCTGGATCTGTTTTTCGACAAGAACACCTTCCACTTCCGTGACGATGGCACGGTGGTGCTGGACCTGGTACCGGAACGCCTGCGCGGCGAGACCGCGGCGTTCGATATCAAGGCCAACGGCCAGGTGCTCGTGGAGGCGGGGCGCCGGGTCACCGCGCGCCACATCCGGGAGCTGACCAAGGCCGGTATTGAATCCCTGGAGGTGCCGGCGGAGTACCTGGAGGGCAAGATCGTCGCCCATGATGTGGTGAACACCGCCACCGGCGAGATCATCTGCGAAGCGAACAGCGAGTTGACTGCCGATCTGGTCCAGGCGATCACCGACGCAGGCGTCAAGCAGGTGGATACGCTGTTCGTCAACGACCTGGACCGGGGCCCCTACGTCTCCCAGACGCTGGCGATCGATCCGACCCGGACGCAGCTGGAGGCGCTGGTCGAGATCTACCGCATGATGCGACCCGGCGAGCCGCCGACCAAGGAGGCCGCGGAGAACCTGTTCGAGAACCTGTTCTTCAGCTCCGACCGCTACGACCTCTCGCCGGTGGGCCGGATGAAGTTCAACCTGCGGGTGGGGCGTGACGAGGTCACCGGCCCCGGCGTGCTGGACAACGACGATATCCTTGCCGTCCTGCACGAGCTGATTAACATCCGTAACGGCAATGGTCAGGTGGACGATATCGACCATCTGGGCAACCGCCGCGTGCGGTGTGTCGGTGAGATGGCCGAGAACGTGTTCCGCGTGGGCCTGGTCCGGGTGGAGCGTGCGGTGCGTGAGCGCCTGTCCCTGGCGGAGAGCGAGGGCCTGATGCCGCAGGAGCTCATCAATGCCAAGCCGGTAGCGGCGGCGATCAAGGAGTTCTTCGGCTCCTCCCAGCTGTCGCAGTTCATGGACCAGAACAACCCGCTGTCGGAGGTGACCCACAAGCGGCGCGTGTCCGCGTTGGGCCCGGGCGGGCTGACCCGCGAGCGCGCGGGTTTCGAGGTCCGGGACGTTCACCCGACCCACTACGGCCGGGTCTGCCCGATCGAGACCCCGGAAGGTCCCAACATCGGTCTGATCAACTCTCTGGCGAGCTATGCGCGGACGAACCGCTACGGCTTCCTGGAGACGCCTTACCGACGCGTGGAGAATGGCGTGGTCACCGACAAGGTGGATTACCTCTCCGCCATCGAAGAGGCCCGCTATATCATCGCTCAGGCGAATGCGCGGGTTGGCGAGGACGGGAATCTGCTGGATGAGCTGATCTCGATCCGCCACCAGAATGAGTTCGGCATGGCCACCCCGGACAAGGTCCAGTACATGGACGTGTCGCCGAAGCAGATCGTCTCGGTGGCCGCGTCGCTGGTGCCCTTCCTCGAGCACGACGACGCCAACCGCGCGCTGATGGGCTCGAACATGCAGCGCCAGGCCGTGCCGACGCTGCGCGCCGACAAGCCGCTGGTGGGCACCGGCATGGAGCGTGCCGTGGCCCGGGATTCCGGGGTCATCGTTACCGCGGAGCGGGGCGGTGTTGTCGAGCAGGTGGACGCCGGCCGGATCGTTGTCCGGGTGAACGACGACGAGACCGAGGCGGGCGAGCCGGGTGTCGACATCTACAACCTGGTCAAGTACCTGCGTTCCAACCAGAACACCTGCATGAACCAGAAGCCCCTGGTCAAGCCGGGCGACGTGGTCGCCCGCGGCGATGCCCTGGCGGACGGCCCGTCCACCGACATGGGTGAGCTGGCCCTGGGTCAGAACATGCTGGTGGCCTTCATGCCCTGGAATGGCTACAACTTCGAGGATTCAATCCTGATCTCCGAGCGGGTGGTGAAGGAGGACCGCTACACCACCATCCATATCGAGGAGCTCACCTGTGTCGCCCGCGACACCAAGCTGGGCACCGAGGAGATCACCTCCGATATCCCGAACGTCTCCGAGTCCGCCCTGAACCGGCTGGACGAGGCGGGCATCGTGCACATCGGCGCCGAGGTCAAGGCCGGCGATATCCTCGTGGGCAAGGTCACGCCCAAGGGCGAGACCCAGCTGACCCCGGAGGAGAAGCTGCTGCGCGCGATCTTCGGCGAGAAGGCCTCGGACGTGAAGGACACCTCGCTGCGCGTGCCCACCGGCATGGACGGCAAGGTGATCGACGTGCAGGTCTTCACCCGCGACGGCGTGGAGAAGGACAGCCGTGCGCTGGCCATCGAGCAGGGCGAGCTGGCCGCCATCCGCAAGGACCTCAAGGACCAGGAGCGCATCTTCGAGGACGATGCCTTTGCCCGTCTCGAGCGCACCCTGGTGGGCCAGGTGGCCGAGGGTGGCCCCTCCGGTCTGGCCAAGGGCAGCGAGGTGACCGCTGAGTACCTGCAGAAGCTCGACCGCAAGCGCTGGTTCGAGATCCGCATGCGGGACGAAGAGGCCAACCGCCAGCTGGAGGCCGTGCGCGCTCAGCTGGAAGCCCAGCGCGACTCCCTGGAGCGCCACTTCGAGGAGAAAAAGGGCAAGATCACCGCCGGTGACGATCTGGCCCCCGGCGTGGTCAAGATGGTCAAGGTCTACCTGGCGGTCCGTCGCCGCCTGCAGCCGGGCGACAAGATGGCCGGCCGCCACGGTAACAAGGGCGTCATCTCCATGATCGTGCCGGAGGAGGACATGCCCTTCTCCGAGGACGGCGAGCCCGTCGACGTGGTCCTGTCCCCCCTTGGCGTGCCCTCGCGCATGAACGTCGGCCAGGTGTTGGAAACCCACCTGGGCTGGGCGGCGCGGGGCCTGGGCCGACGCATCGGTGAGATGCTGGAGGCCCATACCAAGATGCAGGAGCTGCGCGAGTTCCTGGCGAAGGTCTACAACGCCAGTGGTCAGAAGGTGGACCTGGACAGCCTCAGCGACGATGAAGTGATAGAGCTGTCCAACAACCTGAAGGGCGGCGTGCCCATGGCTACCCCGGTGTTCGACGGCGCCCAGGAGCCCGAGATCAAGAGCATGCTCGAGCTCGCGGGGCTGCCGGAGTCGGGCCAGGCCATCCTGTACGACGGCCGTACCGGTGAGGCCTTCGACCGGCCGATCACCACCGGCTACATGTACATGCTGAAGTTGAACCACCTGGTCGACGATAAAGTTCACGCGCGTTCTACCGGGCCATACTCCCTGGTCACCCAGCAGCCGCTGGGCGGCAAGGCGCAGTTCGGCGGTCAGCGCTTCGGCGAGATGGAGGTCTGGGCCCTGGAGGCATACGGGGCGGCCTACACCCTGCAGGAGATGCTGACGGTGAAGTCCGACGACGTGGCGGGCCGCACCAAGATGTACAAGAACATCGTGGACGGCGACCATCGCATGGAGGCCGGCATGCCCGAGTCCTTCAATGTGCTGGTCAAGGAGATCCGCTCGCTGGGCATCAACATCGAGCTGGAACAGGACTGAGCGCCCGTCTGACGGGGACTCACTGACACCACTGATCTGTACAGGCAGCGGATATGAAAGACTTGCTGAATCTGTTCAAGCAACCGGGCGCACAACTCGAGGACTTCGATGCCATCCGAATCGGACTGGCATCGCCGGAGATGATCCGGTCTTGGTCCTACGGGGAGGTGAAGAAGCCCGAGACCATCAACTACCGCACCTTCAAGCCGGAGCGCGACGGGCTGTTCTGCGCCAAGATCTTCGGCCCGGTGAAGGACTACGAGTGCCTCTGTGGCAAGTACAAGCGGCTCAAGCATCGCGGCGTGGTCTGCGAGAAGTGCGGCGTTGAGGTCACCATTGCCAAGGTGCGCCGCGAGCGCATGGGGCATATCGACCTGGCCAGCCCGGTCGCCCACATCTGGTTCCTGAAGAGCCTGCCGTCCCGCATCGGCCTGCTCCTGGACATGACCCTGCGCGATATCGAGCGGATCCTCTACTTCGAGGCGTTCGTCGTTATCGAGCCGGGGATGACCCCGCTGGAGCGCGGGCAGCTCCTCTCCGACGAGGCCTATCTGGACGCCATCGAGCAGCACGGCGATGAGTTCGAGGCCAAGATGGGCGCCGAGGCAGTGCTGGAACTGCTGAAGAGCCTGGACATGGAGGGCGAGGCCCGCACCCTGCGCGAGGAGATCGAGGGCACCAACTCGGAGTCCAAGATCAAGCGCCTGTCCAAGCGCCTGAAGCTGATCGAGGCCTTCCTCGAGTCCGGCAACAAGCCGGACTGGATGATCATGGACGTGCTGCCGGTGCTCCCGCCGGACCTGCGGCCGCTGGTGCCGCTGGACGGCGGCCGGTTCGCCACCTCCGATCTGAACGACCTGTACCGCCGGGTCATCAACCGGAACAACCGCCTCAAGCGGCTGCTGGAGCTCTCCGCGCCCGATATCATCGTGCGCAACGAGAAGCGCATGCTGCAGGAGTCGGTGGACGCGCTGCTGGACAACGGTCGTCGCGGCCGGGCCATCACCGGCACGAACAAGCGCCCGTTGAAGTCGCTGGCCGACATGATCAAGGGCAAGCAGGGCCGCTTCCGCCAGAACCTGCTGGGCAAGCGCGTGGACTACTCCGGCCGTTCGGTCATCGTGGTCGGTCCGACGCTGCGCCTGCACCAGTGCGGTCTGCCCAAGCGCATGGCGCTGGAGCTGTTCAAGCCCTTCATCTTCTCCAAGCTGCAGTTGCGCGGCCTGGCCACCACCATCAAGGCGGCCAAGAAGATGGTGGAGCGGGAAACCGGCGAGGTCTGGGACATCCTGTCCGAGGTGATCCGGGAGCACCCGGTCATGCTCAACCGGGCACCGACCCTGCACCGTCTGGGCATCCAGGCCTTCGAGCCCGTGCTCATCGAGGGCAAGGCCATCCAGCTGCACCCGCTGGTCTGCACCGCCTTTAACGCCGACTTCGACGGCGACCAGATGGCCGTGCACGTCCCGCTGTCGCTGGAAGCGCAGCTGGAAGCCCGCGCCCTGATGATGTCCACCAACAACATCCTGTCGCCGGCCAGCGGTGAGCCCATCATCGTGCCGTCGCAGGACGTGGTGCTGGGCCTTTATTACATGACCCGCGAGCGTCTGGATGCCAAGGGCCGCGGCATGCTCTTCGCCGACGTCCAGGAGGTCCACCGGGCCTACCAGAACGGCCAGCTGGATCTGGGCGCCCGTGTGCAGGTGCGGATCCGGGAGGCGGTCTTCGACGATGAAGGCGGCATGAACGAGCGTGTCCACCGGGTGGAGACCATCGCCGGGCGTGCGCTGCTTTACGAAATCGTGCCGGATGGTCTGCCCTTCGAACTGGTGGACCGGGACATGACCAAGAAGTCGATCTCCTCGCTGGTCAACGCCTGCTACCGGCGGGTGGGGCTCAAGGGCACCGTGGTCTTTGCGGACCAGCTCATGTACATGGGCTTTTCCATGTCCACCCGCGCCGGCGTATCCATCGGCGTCAATGACATGGAGGTGCCGGCCGAGAAGGAGCGAATCCTGGCCGAGGCCGAGGAGGAGGTGAAGGACATCGAGGATCAGTACGCCTCGGGTCTGGTCACCAACGGCGAGCGTTACAACAAGGTGGTGGACATCTGGTCCCACACCAACGAAGCGGTCGCCAAGGCGATGATGGAAAAGATGGGTAAAGACGTCGTCGAGGTGGACGGCGCCGAGAAGGAGCAGAAGTCCTTCAACTCCATCTTCATGATGGCCGACTCCGGCGCCCGTGGCTCGGCAGCGCAGATCCGTCAGCTGGCCGGCATGCGGGGCCTGATGGCCAAGCCGGACGGCTCGATCATCGAGACCCCGATCACGGCGAACTTCCGTGAGGGGCTAAACGTGCTGCAGTACTTCATCTCCACGCACGGTGCCCGTAAGGGTCTCGCCGACACCGCTCTGAAGACGGCGAACTCCGGCTACCTGACCCGGCGGCTGGTGGACGTCTCCCAGGACCTGGTGGTGACCGAGGAGGACTGCGGCACCACGGAAGGGCTGCACATGACCCCGATCATCGAAGGCGGGGACGTGGTGGAGACCCTGGCCGACCGTGTCCTCGGCCGTGTGGTCGCCGAGGATGTCTACAAGCCTGGCACCGACCAGGTGGTTGCGGCGGCCGGCACACTGTTGGACGAGGACTGGGTGGAGCACCTGGAGCAGCAGGGCGTGGATGAAGTGCTGGTGCGCTCGCCCATCACCTGTGCCACCCGCCACGGTGTCTGCGCCCAATGTTACGGGCGTGACCTGGCACGGGGCCACGGGGTCAACGTCGGTGAGTCGGTTGGTGTTATCGCCGCCCAGTCCATCGGCGAGCCCGGCACCCAGCTGACCATGCGGACCTTCCACATCGGTGGTGCCGCCTCCCGCGCGGCCTCCATCAACAACGTCCAGGTCCGCAACACCGGCTCGGTCCGGCTGCACAACGTGAAGGTGGTCAAGCACCACTCCGGCAACTACGTTGCGGTCTCCCGCTCCGGTGAGGTGACCGTGATGGATGATCACGGTCGTGAGCGTGAGCGTTACAAGATCCCGTACGGTGCGGTCCTGTCCGTGGCCGACGGTGACCCGGTGGAGTCCGGGCAGATCGTCGCCAACTGGGACCCCCACACCCACCCGATCATCACCGAGGTGGAGGGGCGGGTGCGCTTCTACGACTTCGTAGAGGGCGTGACCGTGTCCCGCGAGGTCGACGAGGTTACGGGGCTCTCCAGTCTGGTGGTCACCGATCCGAAGAGCCGGGGCAACGGCGAGCACCGCCGGATGGTGACGGACGCCAGCGGCAAGCAGGTCGAGGAGCGCGTTGCCTATAAGGACCTCCGGCCCATGATCAAGCTGGTGGACGCGGACGGTAACGACCTGAATATCGCCGGTACCGACATCCCGGCCCATTACTTCCTGCCGGCCGAGGCGATCATCAGCCTCGAGGACGGGGCGGAGGTGAAGGTCGGTGACGCCCTGGCGCGTATTCCGCAGGAGTCCTCCAAGACCCGTGATATCACGGGTGGTCTGCCGCGGGTGGCCGATCTGTTCGAGGCGCGTAAGCCCAAGGAGCCGGCTATCCTGGCCGAGGTCTCCGGCACCGTCGGCTTTGGCAAGGACACCAAGGGCAAGCAGCGTCTGGTCATCACCAAGGCGGACGGCGAGACCTACGAAGAGCTCATCCCCAAGTGGCGCACCGTCACGGTGTTCGAAGGCGAGCACGTGGAGAAGGGTGAGGTCATCGCCGACGGCGAGCCGAACCCGCACGACATTCTCCGGCTGCTGGGCGTCACTGCGTTGGCTGCCTACGTGGTGAAGGAGATCCAGGACGTCTACCGCCTGCAGGGCGTGAAGATCAACGACAAGCACATCGAGGTGATCTGCCGACAGATGCTGCGCAAGGTCGGTGTCAAGGATCCCGGTGACAGCCAGTTGTTGCGCGGCGAGCAGGTGGATCGCGCCCGCGTGCTGGAGATCAACGACACGCTCGAGGATGCCGATAAGGCGCCGGCGACGTTCGAGCCGTTGCTGCTGGGTATCACCAAGGCATCGCTGGCAACCGAGTCGTTCATCTCCGCAGCCTCGTTCCAGGAGACCACGCGCGTGCTGACCGAGGCGGCCACCCGTGGCGCCCGGGACGACCTGCGGGGGCTCAAGGAGAACGTCATCGTTGGCCGCCTGATCCCGGCCGGCACCGGTTTTGCCTACCACGAGGAGCGTCGGCGGGCACAGGCCGACCCGATCGCGGCGGCGGAATCCGCCATGGGGTTGAGCGGTAGTGCACAGCCCGCGGAATCAGACGCGGGTTCTGAGGGCTCCGATACGTCGGAGGAAGGGTAAGGGCTTGTAACCTGCGGGCCTTTCCGGCCCGCAGGCTGTTGACACTCAGGGTGTACAAGCCTAAAATTGCCGACCTTCGACAGGCCGGGCCGCACCCGGCCTGTCGTTTATTCTAATCAGGAAGTGAGCGTTTCCTATGGCGACGATCAATCAGCTGGTCCGTAAGGGGCGTAAGCGCCGTGTGGCCAAGAGCAACGTTCCAGCGCTGGAGGCTTCGCCTCAGAAGCGCGGCGTCTGCACTCGGGTCTACACCACTACGCCGAAAAAGCCGAACTCGGCGCTGCGTAAAGTCGCGCGCGTGCGGCTTACCAACAACTACGAGGTGAGCTCCTACATCGGTGGTGAGGGGCACAACCTTCAAGAGCACTCCGTTGTTCTTATTCGGGGTGGTCGTGTCAAGGACTTGCCGGGTGTGCGCTACCACGTGGTTCGTGGTGCGGCGGATACCGCCGGGGTCGACAAGCGCCGCCAGGGCCGTTCCAAGTACGGCGCCAAACGGCCCAAGTCCTGATCGGCCACGCGGTCGGCAGTCCGGTTTTCTCAAGGGTTAGGTAAAGACCATGCCGAGAAGAAGAGAGGTTCCCAAGCGTAAAGTTCTTGCGGATCCGAAGTACGGAAGCGAGTTGTTGACCAAGTTCGTCAACATGGTCATGCGCGACGGCAAGCGTTCCGTCGCGGAGCGGATCATGTACGGCGCGCTTGAGCGCATTGAGAGCAAGGGTCACGAGACGCCCATGGAGGTGCTCGAGACTGCGCTGGAGAATGTCCAGCCGAAGGTCGAGGTGAAGTCCCGCCGCGTGGGCGGTGCCACCTACCAAGTGCCGGTGGAAGTGCGCCCCGAGCGTCGTACCACCCTGGCCATGCGCTGGCTGCTCGACGCTGCTCGCAAGCGCGGTGAGACCACCATGGCGCTGCGTCTGGCCGGCGAGATGCTGGATGCTGCCGAGAGCCGTGGGTCCGCCGTGAAGAAGCGTGAGGACACGCACCGTATGGCGGAGGCCAACAAGGCCTTCTCCCATTATCGCTGGTAAGCAACGCCAACCGGGGTATTAGCTGTGGCACGCAAGACACCCATTAATCGGTATCGCAACATTGGCATCATGGCGCACATCGATGCCGGCAAGACGACTGCGACCGAACGCATCCTGTTCTACACCGGCATCTCCCACAAGATCGGGGAGACCCACGAGGGCGCCGCGACGATGGACTGGATGTCGCAGGAGCAAGAGCGTGGGATCACCATCACCTCTGCCGCGACGACTGCGTTCTGGCAGGGTATGGACCAGCAATACCCCCAGCACCGGATCAACATCATCGACACCCCCGGGCACGTGGACTTCACCATCGAGGTGGAGCGCTCCCTGCGGGTTCTGGATGGTGCGATCGCGGTGTTCTGTGCGGTTGGTGGTGTGGAGCCCCAGTCGGAGACGGTGTGGCGGCAGGCCACCAAATACGAAGTGCCGCGCATGGCGTTCGTCAACAAGATGGACCGTGCCGGCGCTAACTTCGGGCGCGTCGTCGAGCAGATCCGCACCCGGCTCAACGCCAACGCCGTTCCGCTGCAGTTGCCGATCGGTGCCGAGGACGAGTTCAAGGGCGTTGTCGACCTCATCCGCATGAAGGCGATCTACTGGAACGAGGATGACATGGGCGCGACCTATGAGCAGACCGACGTTCCGGCCGAGCTCGCCGACCAGGCGGCCGAGGCCCGCGAATTCCTGATGGAAGCCGCGGCCGAGGCGGACGAGGAGCTCATGGAGAAGTACCTCGAAGAGGGTGAGCTCACCGTCGAGGAGATCAACAAGGGCATCCGCGTCGGCACCCTCGCCAACGAGATCGTTCCGGCGTTCTGCGGCAGTGCGTTCAAGAACAAGGGCGTCCAGGCGCTGTTGGACGGCGTCATCGAATACCTTCCCTCCCCGGTGGACGTGCCGGCGATCGAGGGTGAGTTGGACGATGCCGAAGGGACCGTTGCCTCTCGGCAGGCGGGCGACGACGAGCCGTTCGCCGCCCTGGCGTTCAAGATCGCGACCGACCCCTACGTGGGCACGCTGACCTTCTTCCGCGTGTACTCTGGCGTGGTGCAGACGGGCGATACCGTCTACAACCCGGTGAAGGGCAAGAAGGAGCGGCTGGGCCGTATCGTCCAGATGCACGCCAACTCCCGCGAGGAGATCAAAGAGGTGCGTGCGGGTGACATCGCCGCTGCGGTTGGCCTGAAGGATGTCACCACCGGCGATACCCTGTGCGACATCACCAACAAGATCACCCTGGAGCGCATGGAGTTCCCGGACCCGGTGATCTCCGTCGCGGTGGAGCCCAAGACCAAGGGCGACCAGGAGAAGATGGGTATGGCCCTGGGCAAGCTCGCCCAGGAGGATCCGTCCTTCCAGGTTCGTACCGACGAAGAGTCAGGCCAGACCATCATCTCCGGGATGGGTGAGCTGCACCTGGATATCATCGTCGACCGCCTGAAGCGCGAGTTCAAGGTCGAGGCGAACGTCGGCGCGCCGCAGGTGGCGTACCGCGAGACCATCCGCAAGACCGTCGAGCAGGAAGGCAAGTTCGTGCGCCAGTCCGGCGGCCGCGGTCAGTACGGCCATGTTCATCTGCGGATCTCGCCGCAGGAGCGCAACGCCGGCTACGAGTTCAAGAATTCCATCGTCGGGGGCGTTGTTCCGAAGGAATACATCCCGTCCGTCGACAAGGGTGCCTTTGAGGCGCTGGAAAATGGTATCCTCGCCGGCTACCCGGCTATCGACATCAAGGTAGAGCTCTACGACGGCTCGTATCACGATGTCGACTCCTCCGAAGCGGCGTTCAAGATCGCCGGTTCGATGGCGATGAAAGAGGGCTTCATGAAGGCCGATCCGGTCCTTCTGGAGCCGATCATGCGCGTCGAGGTCGTTACCCCGGAAGAGTACATGGGTGACGTAATGGGTGACCTCAACCGGCGTCGCGGTACCGTCCAGGGTATGGAAGATGGCCCGTCCGGCAAGATCATTCGGGCGCAGGTGCCGCTGAAGGAGATGTTTGGCTATGCCACTGATCTCCGGTCCGCGACCCAGGGCCGTGCGTCCTATGTGATGTTCTTCGACGAATACCAGGAAGCGCCGGCCAGCATCGCCGACGAGATCGTCAAAAGCGCATCCTGAAGCGAAGCAAAATTTATACGGGCGGGCGCTGGTCGCCCGGGCAAATAAGTAACGAGGTGTGTCGTGTCCAAGAGCAAGTTTGAGCGTAAGAAGCCACACGTAAACGTAGGGACCATTGGTCACGTGGACCATGGTAAGACGACGCTGACGGCGGCGATGACGGTGGTGCTGGCGGAAGCGTTTGGCGGTGACGCCCGGGCCTTTGACCAGATTGACAACGCGCCGGAAGAGAAGGCGCGTGGTATCACGATTGCGACGGCGCACGTGGAGTACGAGACCAACGAGCGTCACTATGCGCACGTGGACTGCCCGGGTCACGCGGACTACGTGAAGAACATGATCACGGGTGCGGCGCAGATGGACGGTGCCATTCTGGTGGTATCGGCTGCTGATGGTCCGATGCCGCAGACCCGTGAGCACATCCTGCTGGGTCGCCAGGTGGGTGTGCCGTACATCGTGGTCTACCTGAACAAGGCGGACATGGTGGACGACGAGGAGCTGCTCGAGCTGGTGGAGATGGAGGTTCGGGAGCTGCTGAGCGATTACGACTTCCCGGGTGACGACACCCCGGTGATCACCGGTTCGGCGCTGAAGGCGCTGGAGGGTGATGAGTCGGAGATTGGCAAGCCGTCGATCATCAAGCTTGCCGAGGCGATGGATGAGTACATTCCGACGCCTGAGCGTCCGGTGGATCAGCCGTTCCTGATGCCGATTGAGGACGTGTTCTCGATCTCGGGTCGGGGCACGGTGGTGACCGGTCGTGTGGAGCGTGGTGTGATCAAGACCGGCGAAGAGGTGGAGATTGTGGGTCTGAAGGAGACCCAGAAGACCACCTGCACGGGTGTTGAGATGTTCCGCAAGCTGCTGGACCAGGGCGAGGCGGGCGACAACATTGGTGCGCTGCTGCGTGGTACCAAGCGTGACGAGGTGGAGCGTGGTCAGGTGCTGTGCAAGCCTGGGAGCATCACGCCGCACACCAAGTTTGAGTGTGAGGTGTATGTTCTGAGCAAGGACGAGGGTGGTCGTCACACGCCGTTCTTTAACGGTTACCGTCCGCAGTTCTACTTCCGTACGACGGACGTGACGGGCTCCTGCGAGCTGCCTGAGGGCGTGGAGATGGTGATGCCGGGTGACAACGTCAAGATGACGGTGACCCTGATTGCCCCGATCGCCATGGAAGACGGGCTGCGTTTCGCGGTTCGCGAGGGCGGCCGCACCGTGGGTGCCGGCGTCGTCGCCAAGATCATCGAGTAAAATCATGGCGAATCAGAGAATCCGAATTCGGCTGAAGGCGTTCGATCATCGCTTGATCGATCAGTCTGCGCGAGAGATCGTAGAGACTGCCAAGCGGACCGGGGCGCATGTAAAGGGCCCGATCCCATTGCCAGTGAAGAAAGAAAAGTTTACGATCCTCATCTCCCCGCACGTTAACAAGGACGCGCGGGATCAGTACGAGATCCGCACGCATAAGCGTCTGATGGATATCATCGATCCCACCGATAAGACGGTCGATGCCCTGATGAAGCTCGATCTCGCCGCTGGCGTAGACGTTCAGATCAAGCTTTACTGAACCCGTCCGTCAAAGCCTATGCCGCCCCGCCGCACTCGCCGGCGGGGGGTACGCTTTGTTGATAGGAGTTAATCATGTCTATCGGAATAGTCGGCCGCAAAGCCGGCATGACGCGCGTCTTTACCGAAGACGGCGCGTCTGTGCCGGTTACGGTTATTGAGGCATCGCCGAACCGGGTGACCCAGGTTCGTACCCCGGAGCGCGATGGCTACAGCGGAATCCAGGTCACGGCCGGTAGCCGCCGGGCCAACCGCGTCAGCAAGCCGCTGGCAGGCCATTTCGCCGCCGCGGGTGTTGATGCCGGGCGTGGCGTGTGGGAGTTCCGCCTGCAGGACGGCCAGGCCATCGAAATCGAGGCAGGTGGCGAGCTCACCGTAGAGGGCTTCGAGGCGGGCCAGGTGGTCGACGTCACTGGCACCAGTAAGGGTAAGGGCTTCGCCGGTACCGTGAAGCGCCATAACTTCAGCACCCAGGACGCCACCCACGGGAACTCGCTGGCGCACCGTGCGCCGGGTTCCATCGGGCAGAACCAGACCCCCGGGCGCGTCTTCAAGGGCAAGAAGATGGCCGGCCAGATGGGTAACAAGCGCAACACCGTCAAGAACCTTGAGGTGGTGCGTGTTGACACGGAGCGCCATCTCCTCCTGGTCCGGGGCTCCGTTCCCGGCGCGGTGGGCAGTGATGTCATCGTGCGCCCCGCGCGCAACCAGCGAAAGAAGGGGGATAGCTGATGGAACTTCAGCTTACGAACGCGCAGGGTCAGGCCGACGGCTCGGTGCAGGTGGCGGATGCGGCCTTTGCTGACCGGTTCCGCGAGGCGCTGATCCATCAGGTGGTCGTGGCCTACCTGGCTGGCGCCCGCGCCGGCACCCGCGCGCAGAAGACGCGCGCGGAAGTTCGGGGCGGTGGCGCCAAGCCCTGGCGGCAAAAAGGCACCGGCCGGGCCCGTGCGGGCACGATCCGTAGCCCGATCTGGGTCGGCGGTGGCCGCGCTTTCGCGGCCAAGCCGCAGGATCATGGGCAGAAGGTCAACAAGAAGATGTACCGCGGCGCGATCCGCTCCATCTTCTCTGAGCTGGCACGCCAGGAGCGCCTGGTGGTCGTCGAGTCGGTCGGGGTCGACGCCCCCAAGACCGCCCAGCTCGCGGAGCGGCTCTCTCAGCTCGGCGTGGAGAGGGCGCTGATCGTGGCCGACGAGGTGGATCAGAACCTCTATCTGGCCGCGCGGAATCTGCCGGGCGTGGACGTCCGGGACGTCCCGGGTCTCGACCCGGTCAGCCTGGTCGGCGCCGAGCAAGTGGTGATCACCGTTCAGGCCCTGCGTCAGGTTGAGGAGTGGCTGTCATGAGAGTTGAGCGTTTGTACGAGGTTGTGCGAGCTCCGCACATCTCCGAAAAGAGCACTTTGGCAGCCGAGGAACGCAACGAAGTCGTGTTCAAGGTCGCCGTCGACGCGCGCAAGCCGGAGATCCGGCAGGCTGTGGAACAGCTGTTCGACGTCAAGGTCCGCGATGTGCGCACCGTCAAGATGAAGGGGAAGCGCAAGCGCTTCGGCCGGCTTGAGGGCAAGCGGCCCGGCTGGAAAAAGGCCTACGTCACCCTGGAAGAGGGTAACGAGATCGACTTCCTCGGCGGGGCCGAGTAACGTTCACGGGCAGCGGCAGGCTGCCCCAGACTGGAACGGGCAGAATAATGGCACTGGTTAAGGCAAAACCGACTTCTCCGGGGCGCCGCTTCGTAGTGACGGTGCGGAACAAGGAGCTCCATGCCGGGGCACCTTACGAGCCGCTGGTCGAGAAAAAGACCCGCAAGGGCGGTCGGAACAATACCGGCCGGATTACCACGCGTCACCGTGGCGGCGGCCACAAGCAGCGCTACCGGGTGATCGACTTCCGGCGGGACAAGGTCGGTATCCCCGGCCGGGTCGAACGCCTGGAATATGATCCCAATCGCAGTGCGAATATCGCATTGGTACTTTATCGGGACGGCGAGAGAAGGTATATTATCGCGCCTCGCGGCGTCTCGACCGGCACGGAAGTCGTTTCGGGCATTGAGGCGCCGATCAAGCCGGGCAATGCCCTGCCCCTTCGGAACATTCCGGTGGGTACGCAGGTGCATTGTATCGAGCTGCGGCCGGGTAAGGGTGCGCAGCTGGCCCGCTCGGCGGGTGCGGGCGCGCAGCTGGTGGCCCGCGAGGGGCGTTACGCCACGTTGAGGCTCCGCTCCGGCGAGATGCGCCAGGTACTCGCGGAGTGCATGGCCACCGTTGGTGAGGTAGGTAACTCTGAGCACGCGCTGCGTTCTCTCGGCAAGGCCGGCGCCACGCGCCACAAGGGTATTCGTCCCACCGTTCGCGGTGTCGCGATGAACCCGGTAGATCACCCGCACGGTGGTGGTGAGGGCCGGACGTCCGGTGGCCGCCACCCGGTATCTCCGTGGGGTGTCCCTACCAAGGGTCACAAGACCCGCACCAACAAGCGCACCGACAAGTTCATTGTGCGCCGTCGGAAACGCTAAGGATTAACGAGGGTCGTCTACCGTGCCACGTTCAGTCAAAAAGGGTCCGTTCGTTGATGGCCACCTTCTGCAGAAGGTGGAAAAGGCGCGCGAGAGCAACAGCAAGCGGCCGATCAAGACCTGGTCGCGGCGGTCTATGGTCCTCCCCCAAATGGTGGGCCTGACTATCGCCATCCATAACGGTCGCCAGCATGTTCCGGTGCTGATCAACGAGAACATGGTCGGCCACAAGCTCGGTGAGTTCGCAGCGACCCGCACGTATCGCGGTCACGCGGCGGACAAGAAGTCCAAGTAGGGGTAAGGCATGGAAACTTCCGCCAAACTCAGGTTCTCGCGTATTTCGCCGCAGAAGACCAGGTTGGTCGCGGACCAGGTGCGCGGGCTGCCGGTTGAGAAGGCTTTAGAGATTCTCGAGTTCAGCCCGAAGAAGGCTGCTGCCATCGTTCGCAAAGTGCTCGATTCGGCGGTCGCCAATGCTGAGCACAATGATGGCGCTGACATCGACGCGCTGCGCGTATCGCGCATCTTCGTGGATGAAGGGCCGATGCTCAAGCGGATTCGCCCGCGAGCGAAGGGGCGGGCCAACCGCATCCTGAAGCGGACCAGCCACATCACCGTCACGGTGGCAGAGCAGCAGTAAAGAGGGGCCGTAATGGGGCACAAAGTACATCCTACGGGTTTTCGTCTCGGTGTCACCGAAGACTGGCGGTCCATGTGGTACGCCGGGAGCAGCAACTTCGGTGAGTATCTGAACACCGACCTGAAGGTGCGCAACTTCATCCGTAAGAAGTTGGCGCACGCCTCGGTGAGCCGGATCCGCATCGAACGGCCCGCGAAAAACGCGCTGGTGACCATCCACACCGCCCGGCCCGGCATTGTGATCGGCAAGAAGGGCGAGGATATCGACCGGCTGCGCGGCCAGGTTGCCCGGCTGATGGGTGTGCCGGTGCACATCAACATCGAGGAGATCCGCAAGCCGGAGCTCGATGCCAAGCTGGTGGCCGAGAGCGTGGCGCAGCAGCTGGAACGGCGCATCATGTTCCGGCGCGCGATGAAGCGGGCCGTCGGCAACGCCATGCGCCTGGGGGCGCAGGGCATCAAGGTGCACGTTTCCGGGCGCTTGAACGGGGCGGAGATTGCCCGCAGCGAGTGGTATCGGGAAGGGCGCGTGCCCCTGCATACGCTCCGCGCGGATATCGACTACGGGGTCGCCGAGGCCCACACGACTTATGGCGTAATCGGCGTCAAGGTCTGGGTCTTCAAGGGCGAGATCATCGACACTGACGCACAGCCGGCGGCTGGCGGTGAAGGCGCCCGGCCGGGCAAGGGTTGAAGTCATGTTACAGCCGAAGAGAACTAAATTTCGGAAACAGCAGAAGGGCCGTAACCACGGTCTGGCGAGTCGCGGGAATTCCGTCTCCTTCGGTGAGTTCGGGCTCAAAGCCGTGACCCGGGGCCCGATCACGGCCCGGCAGATCGAGGCCGGTCGTCGCGCCATCAACCGTCACGTCAAGCGTGGCGGCAAGGTGTGGATCCGGGTGTTCCCGGACAAGCCGATCACGGCCAAGCCCCTGGAGGTCCGTCAGGGTAAGGGTAAGGGCAACGTGGATCACTGGGCCTTCCCGGTCCAACCCGGCCGTGTGCTCTACGAGATCGAGGGCGTATCCGAGGAGCTTGCGCGCGAGGCCTTCCGCCGCGCGGCCGCAAAGCTGCCGGTTAAGACCACCTTTGTGCAGCGGACGGTGCTGTGATGAAAGCGAACGAACTCAGAGAGAAAGACACCAATGCTCTGCAGGCGGAGCTCGGTGAGCGCCTCAAAGAGCGGTTCAACCTGCGGATGCAGCAGGCAACGGGTCAGCTGGCGCGGCCGGATCAGCTCAAGAAGGTTCGTCGCGATATCGCCCGGATCCAGACCGTGCTCAACGAGAAGACTGCAGGTAAGGCGTGATGACTGAGAATCAGAAGGTAACTCGGAACCTCCAGGGCCGGGTAATCAGCAACAAGGCCGACAAGACCATCACGGTGCTGGTGGAGCGGCGGGTTCGTCATCCGCTTTACGGGAAATATATCCGGCGTTCCTCCAAGATGCACGCCCACGACGAGAGCAATGAGTGCCGCGTGGGGGATGTGGTCTCCATCGAGCAGTGCCGGCCGATCTCTAAGAGCAAGGCCTGGCGGCTCGTCAAGGTTCTGGAGCGCGCGGCTCAGTGAGCGCGCGGTAGTCTCGGCCCCAGCGGCCGCAGTGCGGACACAGATAGCGGGATTTCGCCATGATTCAGATGCAGACCACCCTGGGTGTTGCCGACAACTCCGGCGCGCGCCAGGTCCAGTGTATCAAGGTGCTCGGGGGTTCCCGACGCCGCTACGCCGGCATCGGCGACATTATCAAGGTGAGCGTCAAGGATGCGATCCCGCGGGGGCGGGTGAAGAAGGGCGAGGTGTACAACGCCGTCGTCGTTCGCACCCGCAGCGGCGTGCGCCGTCCTGATGGCTCCGTAATCCGTTTTGACGGCAATGCTGCCGTGCTGCTGAACAACCAGCTTCAGCCCATTGGTACCCGCGTATTCGGGCCGGTGACAAGGGAACTGCGCAGCGAGAAGTTCATGCGCATCATCTCCCTGGCGCCCGAGGTTCTTTGAAGAGGTAGTCATGCGCAAGATCAGGCAAGGCGACGAGGTCGTCATCATCGCCGGCAAGGACAAAGGCCGTCGCGGGCGCGTCATTCGGGTTTTCCCAGACCAGGAGAAGGTCCTGGTCGAGAACGTGAACGTGGTTAAGCGCCACCGCAAAGGCAACCCGCAGCAAGGGGAGGCCGGCGGCATTATCGAGCAGGAAAAGCCGGTCCATCAGTCCAACGTGGCGCTCTTTAACCCGGCGACGGAAAAGGGCGATCGGGTTGGTATCCGGGTGCTTGAGGACGGGACCAGAGCCCGTTACTTCAAGTCGAACAACGAACTGGTCGACGGGTAAGGTGCGGTGATGGTCAGGCTGCAAGAACAGTATCAGGCCGAGGTGAAGAGCGCGCTTTTGGAGCGCTTCGGCTACGAAAACGTCATGGAGATTCCGCGGCTCACCAAGGTCACCCTGAACATGGGGCTTGGCGAGGCGGTGCGCGACAAGAAGGTCCTGGAGAGCGCGCAGGCCGAGCTGGCGGAGATCACCGGTCAGAAGCCGATCCTGACCTATGCGCGGAAGTCCGTGGCCGGGTTCAAGATCCGCGATGGCTGGCCGATCGGTTGCAAGGTCACGTTGCGCCGTGAGCGGATGTACGAATTCCTCGACCGGTTCGTCAACGTGGCTGCACCCCGCATCCGCGACTTCCGCGGCTTCAACCCGCGGTCCTTTGATGGCCGGGGCAATTACAACCTCGGTGTCCGGGAGCAGCTGATTTTCCCGGAGATCGACTACGAGAAAGTGGACGCCGTGCGCGGTATGGACATCACCATTACCACTACGGCGAAGACCGACGAGGAAGGTCAGGCCCTCCTCGAAGGCTTCAACTTCCCGTTCCGCAAGTAAACAGACGAGATAGGTTCCGGCGATGGCAAAGGTTTCGATGGTTGAGCGCGAGCGCAAGCGGCAGCGCGCGGTTCGCCGCTATGCAGCCAAGCGCGAGGCGCTGAAGGCAATTATCAACAGCGTTGATGCCACCCAGCAGGAGCGGTTCGAGGCGCAGCTGAAGCTTCAACAGCTGCCGCGTGACTCCAGCCCTGTCCGGGGGAGAAACCGCTGCCGTGTCACTGGCCGCCCGCGCGGCTATTACCGGAAGTTCGGGCTGGCGCGGAACAAACTTCGCGAGGCCGCCATGAATGGCGAGATCCCTGGGCTGGTCAAGTCCAGCTGGTAAGCCGGTCCGCGCTACCCACACAGGCAGGTAAAACCATGAGCATGACCGATCCGATTGCTGACATGCTGACCCGTATCCGCAACGCGCAACGCGCGGAGAAAGCGGAGGTCAGCATGCCGTCATCCAAGATCAAGCAGGCTATCGCCGGTGTCCTCAAAGACGAAGGCTATGTCGAGTCGTTTGAGGTGGTTGGCGATGAGAAAAAGCCGGAGCTTAAGCTGAGCTTGCGTTATTACCAGGGCGAGCCCGTGATCCGGGAGTTGCAGCGGGCCTCCCGGCCTGGTCTCCGGCTGTTCAAGGACAAGGCGTCCCTGCCCCAGGTACGTAATGGGCTGGGTGTCGCGATTGTCTCCACTTCGAAGGGCGTGATGACCGACCGTGCCGCCCGTGAGGCCGGGCACGGTGGTGAGGTGCTCTGCTACGTCTTCTAAGGCAGGTTGAATAATGTCGAGAGTAGCGAAACGACCCGTCAAGGTGCCGTCCGGAGTGGAGGTCAAGCTTGACGGGCAGCAACTGAAGGTGAAGGGCCCGAAAGGGGAGCTGAGCTGGACGGTGCACGATTGGGTGGCCGTTGAGCAGGCGGACGGGGAGCTGCGTGTCCAGGCCCAGTTGGACGACCGCCGCGCCGTGGCGCTGGCAGGTACAACCCGCGCGCTGCTGAATAACATGGTGACCGGTGTCAGCACCGGCTTCGAGCGCAAGCTTGAGCTGCGCGGCGTCGGTTACCGCGCCCAGGTGCAGGGGGCCAACCTGAACCTGACGCTGGGGTTTAGTCACCCGGTCGCGTACGAGATCCCGCAGGGGATCACGATTGAAGCGCCCAGCCAGACCGAGATCGTCGTCAAGGGCGCCGATAAGCAGCAGGTCGGTGAGGTGGCGGCACAGATTCGAGCATTCCGTCCGCCGGAGCCCTACAAGGGCAAGGGCGTTCGCTACGCGGATGAACGCGTGGTCCTCAAGGAAGCCAAGAAGAAGTAGGCAGGTTCAGGCGTATGGATAAGAAAGCAACCCGTTTGCGGCGTGCGCGCCGGGCCCGCGCCAAGATCGCTGAGCTCAAGGTGCACCGGTTGACCGTGCACCGCACGCCGCGACACATGTATGCGCAGATCGTCGCGCCGGAAGGGGGCCGGACCCTGGTGGCCGCCTCCACGGTCGAGAAGGACCTGCGTGGCCGGTCCGAAGGGACCGGGAACTGCTCGGCGGCTGCCGAGATTGGCAAGCTCATCGCTGAGCGCGCCAAGGCAGCGGGCATTGAGCGCGTGGCCTTCGACCGCTCCGGCTTCAAGTACCACGGCCGGGTGAAGACGTTGGCAGATGCCGCCCGCGAGGCCGGCCTGCAATTCTAATCAGGGGCAGGATTCATGGCGAATACTGACGCACAGAGTGACGGCCTTCGCGAAAAGCTCGTCGCGATCAACCGCGTAGCCAAGGTCGTAAAAGGCGGCCGGCAGTTTGGCTTCACCGCGCTGGCGGTCGTTGGCGATGGCGAGGGCAAAGTGGGCTTCGGTTACGGCAAGGCCCGTGAGGTCCCTGCCGCCATCCAAAAGGCGATGGAGAAGGCCCGTGCCAACATGAAGCAAGTTCATCTCGACGGTGGCACGCTGCAGTACCCGGTGACCGCTAACCACGGCTCCAGCAAGGTCTACATGCAGCCCGCCTCCGCGGGTACCGGGATCATCGCGGGCGGTGCCATGCGCGCGGTCTTCGAGGTGGTCGGCGTACAGGACGTTCTGGCCAAGGCCATCGGTTCGCGTAACCCGATCAATGTGGTGCGGGCGACTATCAATGGCCTGACCCAGGTCGATTCCCCGGACGCGGTCGCGGCCCGTCGCGGCAAGAAGGTTGAGGACATCGTAGGCTAGCCATGACGACTCAAAAGCAGCTCAAGGTGACCCAGACGCGCAGCACCATCGGGCGACTCGCGAGCCACAAGGCTTGCGTCGCCGGGTTGGGCCTGCGGCGGATCAATCACAGCGTGGTGGTGGCCGATACCCCGGAAAACCGTGGGATGATCAACAAGGTGGCCTACCTCCTGAACGTCGAGGAGTGCTGAGATGCGACTGAATACGCTTAGCCCTGCAGAGGGCAGCCGCCCGGATGCCAACCGTGTGGGCCGCGGTGCGGCCACCGGGAACGGCAAGACCGCCGGCCGGGGCCACAAGGGGCAGCACAGCCGCTCCGGTGGTTTCACCAAGGTCGGCTTCGAAGGCGGCCAGATGCCGTTGCAGCGGCGCGTACCGAAGGTCGGGTTCCGCTCCCGCAAGGCGTTGCGGAATGCCGAGGTGCGGCTTTCTGAGCTGAACGGCGTCGAGGGCGACACGATTGACCTGCTCAGCCTGAAGCAGGCTGGCGTGATCAACCACGGTGTCCGCACCGCGAAGATCATTGCGTCCGGTAAGGTCGAGCGGGCCGTGACCGTGAGGGGCGTCGGCGTGACCAAGGGTGCGCGCGAGGCCATCGAAGCAGCTGGCGGAAAGGTAGAGGCGTAAGTGGCCACCGGCGGTAGCAATGCGGCGGCGCTGGGCGGCCTCGGTAAGCTTACCGAGGTCCGGCAGCGCCTGGTGTTCGTGCTGTTGGCGCTTATCGTCTATCGCATTGGCACGCACATCACGATTCCCGGCATCGATCCCGATGCGCTGGCTGCCATGGTGGAGCAGCAGCGCGGGACGATCCTGGAGATGTTCAATATGTTCGCGGGTGGGGCGCTCGAGCGGCTCTCCATTTTCGCGCTCGGCATCATGCCGTACATCTCCTCCGCCATCATTATGCAGCTGCTCACCGCGGTCATTCCGACGCTGGAGCGGCTTAAGAAAGAGGGTGAGGCGGGGCGCCGGAAGATAACGCAGTACACCCGGTACGGTGCGCTGGCGTTGGCCATCTTCCAGGGTATCGGGATCAGCATTGCGCTGCAGAGCCAAGGGGTCGCTGCGACACCCGGGCCGGCCTTCGTCTTTATCAGCACGGTGACGCTGGCTACCGGGACGATGTTCCTGATGTGGCTTGGCGAGCAGGTGACGGAGCGGGGTATCGGTAACGGTATCTCGATCATCATCTTCGCCGGGATCGTGGCGGGCCTACCCAGCGCGATCGGCGGCACCCTGGAGTTGAACCGCACGGGCGAGATCGGCGCTGGGGTTATTCTGGCACTGGCTGTCCTCGGCGTGGCGGTGGTGAGCTTTGTTGTCTTTGTCGAGCGAGGGCAGCGCCGCATCACGGTAAATTACGCCCGGCGGCAACAGGGCCGAAAGATGTACCAGGCCCAGAGCAGCCATCTGCCGCTGAAGCTGAACATGGCTGGGGTGATCCCGCCGATTTTCGCATCGAGCATCATCCTGTTCCCCTCGACGTTGGGGCAATGGGTTGGCGAGGGCGCAGGCATTGGTTGGCTGGGGCCGCTGGCGGCGACACTGAGTCCCGGGCAGCCCCTGTATGTCGGGTTCTATGCGGTTGCGATCATCTTTTTCTGTTTCTTCTATACCGCGTTGGTGTTCAACGCACGGGATACGGCGGACAACCTGAAACGGTCCGGCGCCTTTATTCCGGGTATCCGTCCCGGGGAGCAGACAGCGAAGTATATCGACGGGGTGATGAGCCGCCTCACGTTCTGGGGTGCGATCTACATCACTGCAGTGTGCCTGCTCCCGGAGTTCCTGATCCTTTACTGGAATGTCCCGTTCTACTTTGGTGGGACGTCGTTGCTGATCATTGTCATCGTCATCATGGATTTCATGGCGCAGCTCCAGGCGCACCTGGTTTCTCACCAGTATGAGCCCCTGATGAAGAAGGCAAACCTGAAGGGACAGGGTCCCGCCGGCGGTGGGCTCCTCCGATGAGTCCGGGCGCCCTCGGGTGCTACCGGGGGCGCGCTTAACGGGATTTTCTGATATGCTTCGCGCCCACCCGGATCCGGGCAGGCGGGTGAATGGCTTTGGTTTTGGAGACGAATCATGAAAGTACGTGCGTCGGTCAAGAAGATCTGCCGCAACTGCAAGATCATTCGCCGCAACGGTGTGGTGCGAGTGATCTGCTCGGATGGTCGCCATAAGCAGCGGCAAGGCTAAGCGGCCGGTATTGCAGCAGGCCTATTGGTTTAGATACAATCGCGGGTTTTCCGCGGACTGAGACTGGGAGAGAGGGTTCATGGCCCGTATTGCAGGTGTCAACATTCCCGTCCACAAGCACGCCTGGGTGGCGCTGACCTCCATTTACGGCATCGGCCGTACCCGGGCCAAGGCCATCTGTGATGATGCAGGCGTGCCGCGGGACCGCAAGGTGAAGGAGCTGACTGAGCAGGAGCTCGAGGCGATTCGCTCCGCCATCGGCAAGTTCGAGGTGGAAGGCGATCTTCGTCGCGCCGTTGCGATGGATATCAAGCGGTTGATGGATCTGGGCTGCTATCGCGGCATCCGTCACCGTCGTGGTCTCACGGTGCGTGGGCAGCGCACCCAGACCAACGCCCGCACCCGCAAGGGCCCGCGGCGCGGTCCGGCAGGCAAGTAAAAGCCTGGGTGCCCAGCGGGGCAGGGCCTTAAAGGGTTCGAGTGAATCTTCAAGATCAGGATTTAGCAAATGGCGAAAGCAGCGACCCGGTCACGCAGTAAGCGGGCCAAGCGTACGGTGGTTGACGGTATCGCGCATATCAACGCGACCTTCAACAACACGGTCATCACGATCACCGATCGTCAGGGCAACGGGCTGGCCTGGGCCAGCGCTGGCGGCAGTGGTTTTCGTGGCTCCCGGAAGAGCACGCCCTTTGCGGCCCAGGTTGCTTCCGAGCGGGCCGGTCGGGCAGCTCTGGACTACGGTCTGAAGAACCTGGAGGTCCGGGTCAAAGGGCCGGGGCCGGGGCGTGAGTCGGCGGTACGCGCCCTTAACGCCGTGGGCTACCGGATCACCAATATCTCTGACGTGAGCCCTATCCCGCACAACGGCTGCCGGCCGCCCAAGAAGCGCCGCGTCTGATCCAGGAGTAAATCATGGCAAGGTACATCGGTCCCACGTGTAAGCTGGCCCGTCGAGAGGGTACAGACCTCTTTCTGAAGAGCGGGGTTCGTCCGCTCGACAGCAAGTGCAAGCTGGATCAACCCCCGGGGCCCAAGGTTCAGCGCCGCAGCCGGATGTCCGACTACGGGCTGCAGTTGCGCGAAAAACAGAAGGTGCGTCGGATCTACGGCGTGCTGGAGAAGCAGTTCCGGAACTATTACAAAGAGGCGGCACGCCAGAAGGGTGCTACCGGCACGGTCCTGCTGCAGCTTCTGGAAAGCCGGCTCGACAACGTGGTCTACCGTATGGGCTTTGCCAGTACTCGCGCCGAAGCGCGCCAGCTGGTCAGTCATCGCGGCGTCACGGTGAATGGACGGGTGGTCAACGTGCCGTCCATGCAAGTGAAGCCGGGCGAAGTGGTCGGGGTCAAGGAGAAGGCGCAGAAGCAGCTGCGTGTGCAGGCTGCGCTGGAAATGGCGCAGCAGCAAGGCCTTCCGGCATGGGTCGAG
Source organism: Alkalispirillum mobile (assembly GCF_003664325.1). NCBI lineage: Bacteria > Pseudomonadati > Pseudomonadota > Gammaproteobacteria > Chromatiales > Ectothiorhodospiraceae > Alkalispirillum > Alkalispirillum mobile. The sequence continues at coordinate 1,255,732 of NZ_RCDA01000001.1, read as the reverse complement.
GTCGAGCCCAAGAAGTTCGAGGGGACCTACAAAGCCCGCCCGGACCGCGCTGACCTGAGCGCTGAGATCAACGAGTCGCTCATCGTCGAGCTGTACTCCAAGTAATGCCGTCGCGGGCGCTCCGGCGCCCGTGCGTCCAGTCGTAGAGAGGTTTCACCGATGCAGGGGACCTTCAGGGATTTCCTCAAGCCGCGCACCGTCGATATCCAGGAACAGGGGGAGCGCCGCGCCAAGATCGTGCTGGAGCCCCTTGAGCGGGGTTTCGGCCACACGCTGGGTAACGCCCTGCGCCGGGTGCTGCTCTCCTCCATGCCGGGCAGCGCCGTTGTCCAGGCAGAGATAGAGGGCGTGGAGCACGAGTACAGCAGCATGGAAGGGGTTCAGGAGGATGTCGTCGACATCCTGCTCAACCTGAAGTCTCTGGCCGTGCGCATGCACGATCGGGAAGAGGCGGAGATTTCGCTGGAAGTGCAGGGGCCCGGGCCGGTGAAGGCCGGCGATATCGAGGGCGCGCACGACGTCGAGGTGAAAAACCCCGATCTGGTGATCTGTAACCTGACCAAGGACGTCGCCTTCAAGGCGAAGTTGGTGGTGGCCCGCGGTCGCGGCTACGAGCCGGCGACCCAGCGCGAGGGTGAAGAGGATCGGGTCATCGGGCGGCTCCAGCTCGACGCAAGCTACAGCCCGGTCAAGCGCGTCGCGTACACGGTGGAAAGTGCGCGGGTCGAGCAGCGGACCAACCTGGACAAGCTCGTGCTGGACGTAGAGACCAACGGGGTCCTCGAGCCCGAAGAGGCCGTCCGGCTGGCAGCGGGCCTGCTTCGGGATCAGCTGTCGGTCTTTGTGGATCTCGAAGGCGGGGAGTTCGAGGCGGAGCAGGAGGAAAAGGAGCCCGAGGTGGATCCGATTCTGCTGCGGCCTATCGACGAACTGGAGCTCACCGTGCGCTCGGCCAACTGCCTGAAGGCGGAGAGCATCCACTATGTCGGCGACCTTGTGCAGCGCACCGAGGTTGAATTGCTGAAGACACCAAACCTGGGCAAGAAGTCCCTGACCGAGATCAAGGAGACGCTGGCCTCCCATGGGCTGTCCCTTGGTATGAGGCTGGAGAACTGGCCGCCGGCGGGTCTGGGCGACGATCGCGTGGCGGGCTGAAGCCCGGTCGGAAACCGAACAGGAAGGGATCAGGAAAATGCGTCACCGTAAATCCGGACGTCAGCTGGGGCGCAACAGCGCGCACCGTAAGGCGATGTATCGCAACATGGCGGCCTCGTTGTTCAAGCACGAGGCGATCAAAACGACTCTGCCCAAGGCGAAGGAATTGCGCCGCGTTGCCGAGCCGCTCATCACTTTGGCCAAGAACGATAGCGTTGCCGCTCGGCGGAGCGCATTCGATCGGCTGCGTGATAAAGAAGTGGTCGGTAAGCTGTTCGAGGAGTTGGGTCCGCGTTACCAGGACCGCCCGGGCGGCTACCTGCGCATCCTCAAGTGCGGCTTCCGCCCCGGGGACAACGCGCCTATGGCGTTTGTCGAATTGGTGGATCGTCCCGAGCCCGTCGAGGTTGAGGACGAGGAAACCGAAGAAGAGGCCGCCGAGACCAATTGAAGGTCGGAAGCAGCCGCCGTATAAAGAAAGCCGGGCTTCATGCCCGGCTTTTTTTTGGACCAGAATTAAAGAGGCGCCATGTTTATCCTGTTTACCGATTTCGGGTATGACGGACCCTATGTCGGGCAGCTTAAAGCGGTCCTGCTGGGTGGGGCACCGGCGGTACCGGTTGTGGACCTGATGCATGACGCCCCGGTCTTTCAGCCCGAGGCGGCCGGGCAGCTTCTGGCAGCGTATGGGGGTGGGCTGCCCGCCGGCACGATCACCGTGGCGGTGGTTGATCCGGGGGTGGGTGGAGACCGGCGCATGATCGCGGCGCGCGGGGACGCGCGGTGGTGGCTCGGGCCCGATAACGGGCTGCTTGTGCCGACCTTGCGGCGGTGCGCGGACGTGGAGGTGTGGGAGTTGGAGAGGCCGGCGAGCGCAGCACCCACCTTCCATGGCCGGGATGTCTTTGCCCCGGCGGCGCTGGAGGTTCTTGAAAATGGGCGGGTTGAAGGAGAGCCGGTGCCGGCGGGTGACCTGGTCGGCTGGGACAGCCCGCCGTCGCTTTCGCGGATCCTCTATATTGACCGTTACGGTAATGCCGTGACCGGCCTGCAAGGAGAAGCGGTTATGGATCAGGCGGTGATTCGGATCGGGTACCGGGAGTTGCGTTTTGCGCAGACCTTCAGCGCGGTGGCGCCGGGAGAGGCGTTCTGGTATCGGAACTCCAGTGGTCTGGTAGAACTGGCGGTCAATCAGGGAAGGGCGGATGAATGGCCCGGAGTGGAATTAGGGGCCGAGGTGACGGTGAGCACGGCATGAGAATGGAGGTTATCGCATGAAGATCCGGATCGATATCGACGGTAAGCCGGAAGAATTGAGGTCCTTTCTCGGGCTGCCGGATCTGAACCCCGTCCACGAGGCGTTGGTGAAGCAGTTATTGGATCAGCTGGAGGAGACTCGCGACCCGCAGGCGCTGTTGCAAAAGTGGTTTGCCGGGGGAGTACAAAGTGCGGAAACCCTTCAGCGCCTGATTCTGGAGTCGTTGCATGCGCCGGCCGGCGGCCCAGGGCGGTCAGACCAGAAAACCAGGTAAGGTGCTGATTTCGAAGGGGCAAGTGGGGTGCGTTAGGTTTTGCCATGCAGTAGCCGCGCATCTGCTACAATCCGGGCTCCGATAACCAGACCCGGCCTTTGGCCGTTACGAGGCAAAGGGTCAGACATCCGAGAGTTCGAGAGGAGATCGCCCGATGAAAGCACCTGTGCGCGTCGCGGTGACCGGTGCCGCCGGTCAGATTGGTTACAGCCTTTTATTCCGTATTGCTTCCGGCGACATGCTGGGCAAGGACCAGCCGGTAATCCTGCAGCTGCTGGAAATCACCCCTGCCCTGGAGGCGCTGAAGGGGGTCGTGATGGAGCTGGAGGATTGCGCGTTCCCGCTGGTCGCCGGGATCACGACCTCCGACAAGGCCGAAGAGGCTTTCAAGGATGCCGACATCGCCCTCTTGGTCGGTGCCCGTCCGCGTGGCCCGGGCATGGAGCGCAAGGACCTGCTGGAAGCGAACGCCGCGATCTTCTCGGCTCAGGGTAAGGCGCTGAATGACGCCGCCAGCCGTGATGTGAAGGTGCTGGTGGTCGGCAACCCCGCCAACACCAACTCGCTGATTGCCCAGCGCAACGCGCCGGACCTGGATCCGCGGAACTTTACCGCCATGACCCGCCTGGACCACAACCGGGCCATTGCGCAACTGGCGAACAAAACCGGTGCCCATAACACCGAGATCAAGAACATGATTATCTGGGGCAACCACTCCGCCACTCAGTACCCGGATATCAGCAAGACCACCGTCAAGGGTGAAGCCGCGCCCGGGCTGGTGGAGCGCGACTGGTACGAGAACGACTTCATCCCCACCGTCCAGCAGCGCGGCGCCGCCATCATCAAGGCGCGTGGGGCCTCCAGCGCCGCCTCCGCGGCCGGCTCCGCCATCGACCATATCCGCGATTGGGTATTGGGCACGCCGGAAGGTGAGTGGACCAGCATGGCGGTGCCGTCCGATGGCAGCTACGGCATCGAGAAGGGCATCATTTACTCCTTCCCCTGCGTCTGCAAGAACGGTGACTACGAGATCATCCAGGATCTGGAGATCGATGAGTTCAGCCGCGAGAAGATGAAGGCCACCGAGCAGGAACTCAGCGAAGAGCGCCAGGCCGTGGAGCACCTGCTGCCCTGATCGACTGATCGAGTCAGCGTGCGACGGGCGCCCCGGTCGGGGTGGCCTGCACAAAGCGCCGGTGCCCGGATTGGGGCCGGCGCTTTTTTGTGGCTGAAAGGTTCGCGGTGTGCGGGGCGCGCGCATCGTCACGCTACGCCGAGTAGGTTAGGGTGAGGGTATAGGGGCGAGTGGCCAGCGGTGCTCGGCCCCACCGTCCGATAGGAGATGTGCAGATGGCGAAAAACAGAACATGGGGGGTGGCGGTCTGCCCCGGTGACGGCATCGGGCCGGAAGTGATGGCACCCACCGTGGCGGCCTTGCAGAAGGTGGCAGCGAAGGAGGGCCTGGAGCTGAGGCTGCAGCATTACGACTGGCCCGCCCACGCCTGGCACCGAGACCACGGGGAAATGATGCCAGCGGACTGGCGCGCACAGCTGGCCGAGCACGATGCGATCCTGCTTGGCGCGCTGGGGGACCCGGGGCCGAGCAGCGACCCCGACCGGCACCTGCTCCCCGACGGGGTCTCACTGGCACCGCTACTGGCATTGCGCAAGGGGTTTGACCTGTGGGCCTGCGAGCGCCCGGCGGTGCGCCTGCCGGGGACGCCGCAGTACCTCGCGGACCCCCGGGCAGAGGGCCTGGACATGCTGGTGATCCGCGAGAACAGCGAGGGGGAGTACGTGGCCCAGGGCGGACGCCTGGCGCCGGGCACTGCCCGCGAGGTGGCCACGCAGGTGGAGGTGTTCACGCGGCTGGGTACTGAGCGCATCATCCGCCACGCCTTCGAGCGCGCCAGCGCGCGGGCGCAGGCGCGCCAGGCGGGTGAGCGGCCGCCCCGGACATTCCCGTTGCCAGGGGGCGGCGAGGCGGCCGCACAGGTGTGTGCCATCACCAAGCGGAACGCACAGGCCCATTGGGGTGAGATGTGGACGGAGATCTTCGCCGAAGTGGCCGGGGACTACCCGCACATCGCCACCCACCACGAGTTGGTCGATGCGGCGTGCATGAAGTTCGTCACCCGACCGTGGGAATTTGACGTGGTGGTGGCCAGTAACCTGCATGGTGACATCCTCACCGACCTGGCGGCGGTGCTTTGTGGCGGCATGGGCGTGGCGCCTTCCTGCAACATCAATCCGCTGGATCGCAGCGTGCCCCCGCTGTTCGAACCGACCCACGGGAGTGCGCCGGACATCGCTGGCCAGGGGTTGGCCGGTCCGGAGGCCATGTTGCTTACCGCGGCCATGATGTTGGACTGGATGGGTGAGGAGGACCCGGCCGCAGCGCGCGCCGGTGAGCGGTTGCGCTTGGCCGTGGCCGCGGATCTGCAGGAACGAGACGGCGAGGCATCAGGCACCCGGGCAGTGGGTGACGCGGTCCTGGCGCGCCTCGACCAGCTCTGAACGGGGAGGGATTGGCCCATGCAGGTGGAGTTTTTCGGTGCGGCTCGCCAGGTGACCGGCTCCTGTTTCCTGGTTCACTGCGGCAAGAGCCGGGTGTTGGTCGATTGCGGCCTTATCCAGGGCGGGCGCAAGCAGGAGGCGCGCAACCGAGAGGCCTTCCCCTTCGATGCGAGCCAGATCGATGCGATGGTGCTTACCCACGCGCACCTGGATCACTCCGGGCGCATTCCCCAGCTGGTGGAGGCGGGGTTCAGCGGCCGTATCTACACTCAGCGCGCTACCCGCGATCTCTGCCACATCATGCTTAAGGATGCCGGCTTTCTGGCCGAGAAGGATGCCGAGATCGAGAACCGCAAGCGCCAGCGCAAGCACCTGCCGGCGGACGTGGAACCGATGTACACGGTGCAGCAGGCAGAGGCGGCGATGCGCAGCTTCCGCGCCGTGGACTACGACCAGATCATCGATATCGCCGACGGCGTGCGTCTGAGGCTGCGCGACGCCGGTCATATCCTGGGCTCGGCGATCGCCGAGTTGTGGCTGGAAGCGGGTGGCAAAAAGCGGAAACTGGTCTTCAGCGGCGACCTGGGCCACGCCGACGCGCCCATCCTGTGTGACCGCGCCCACGTGGAAGAGGCCGACCTGGTGGTCATGGAGAGCACCTATGGCGATCGTCTGCACCGGCCCTGGGATGAGACCTGGGATGAACTCGGTGAGATCATCTCCAGCGCCAAAGCGGAGCGCGGGAACATCTTGGTACCCGCCTTCGCGGTCGGTCGGACCCAGGAATTGCTTTACGTGTTGGGCCGCAATTTCGACGCCTGGGAACTGTCAGACTGGAGCATCTTTCTGGACAGTCCCATGGCCATCGAGGCCACCAAGGTGTATGCCCGCCATCGCGGGCTGTATGACGATGAGGCGCGGGAGCAGCTGCCCGACCGGAAGAACCCCTTTGAGCTGCCCAACCTGACCCTCAGCCGGACCACCGAGGACTCAATGGCGATCAACCGGATCCAGTCCGGTGCCCTCGTGATCGCCGGCAGTGGCATGTGCAACGGGGGCCGGATACGGCACCACTTCAAGCACAATCTCTGGCGCTCCTCCTGTCACGTGATCATTGTTGGCTTCCAGGCCGCGGGGACCCCGGGCCGGGCCCTGGTCGACGGGGCGCGGGAGCTCAAGCTCTGGGGCGAGACCGTGCGTGTCGGTGCCCAGATCCACACCGTCGGTGGTCTTTCTGCCCATGCAGACCAACGAGAGTTGCTGGCCTGGTATGAGGGCTTCCGCGACCACCCGCCGGTGGCGTTAGTCCACGGCGAGGAGGGGGCCATGGACGCCCTCGCGGAGGAGTTGCACCGGCGTTACAACACCAGCGTGCGCACCCCGTCGGAGGGCCAGGCCATCACCCTCTGATGGCCGCGCGAGACGTTGGTTCGCGGAGGTTTGGCGCCCGTGGAAAGCCGGGTGTAGACTGCGAGACAGGCCAACCCACACAAGCGGAAGGAGGCGACCATGAGCGCAGCCCAGGACACCGGCGGCCGGCACGGCATGCTGTCCCCATTGCTCAAGCAGTCCAGCGGGGTGGTCGCCGAACGCGGCGAGGGGGCCTACATCTTCGACAGGGATGGTACCCGGTACCTCGACTTCACCTCCGGTATCGGGGTCACCGCCACGGGTCATGCCCACCCGAAGGTGGTGGCCGCAATCCAGGCGCAGGCGGAGAAACTGCTGCACGGCCAGTACGCCATTGTCCGGCATCCGGCCATCGTCGAACTGGCGGACCGGCTCGGAGAGCGGATGCCGGGTGATATCGACTCGATTTTCTTCTCCAACGCCGGCACCGAGGCCTGCGAGGCAGCGCTGCGGTTGGCCCGTCACGCCACCGGACGGCCCAACATCATCGTATTCCACGGCGGTTTCCATGGCCGGACCATGGGGTCGCTGTCCATGACCACCTCCAGCGTGGGGCTGCGCGCCGGCCTGCAGCCTATGATGGGGGGCGTCGTGGTGGCGCCCTTCCCCAATGCCTACCGCTACGGCTGGGACGAGGAGGCCGCGGCGGAGTTCTGCCTGCGCGAACTGGACTATATCTTCGCCACCTACAGCAATCCCTGCGAGACGGCCGGGGTGTTCATCGAGCCCGTCCAGGGCGAATCCGGTTACGTGCCTGCGAACACACGGTTCATGCAGGGGCTTCGCGAACGGTGCGATGAGCACAACATGGTCATGATCATGGATGAGGTGCAGTCCGGCTACGGTCGCACGGGCCGCTTCTGGGCCCACAGTCACTTCGATGTGCAACCGGATATCGTGGTGACCGCCAAGGGGCTGGCCAGTGGCATGCCGCTGTCCGGCGTCGGTGCCCCCGCGGCGCTCATGGAAAAGGGCTGGCCCGGTTCACAGGGCGGTACCTATGGGGGCAATGCAGTGGCCTGCGCCGCCGCCCTGGCCACCCTGGACGTCATCGATGACGAGGGCCTGGTGGAGAATGCCGGGGAGCAGGGTGCCTACCTGATGCAGCGCCTGAAGGAGGTGCAGCAGGACTTCCCCGAGGTGGCAGACGTGCGGGGCATGGGGCTGATGATCGGCACCGAGATGGTCGATGAGGCCGGTAAGCCGGACGGTGATCGGGCGGCCCGCATCCTTAAGGCCATGGAGAAACGCAAGGTGCTGATGATCCGCTGTGGCGCCTTCGGCGGCCAAGTGGTGCGTTGGCTGCCACCGCTGATCGTCAGCCGCGAACAGGTGGATACCGCAGTGGATGCCTTCATCGAGGCCTTGCGGGAGACGGCCTGATCGGTACCGGTGAATCGCGACGGCCGTCGGTTACCTTGCCGGCGGCCGACTTGCGACCGGGGACTTGAACAGGTACAAGTTTAGCCAAGGGGCCGAAAAGGTTCGCAGCAAGCGCCGAGAATAAAGAATCATGGACGTATCCTCCATTAAAAGCGCCTACAAGCGTTACGCCCGCCATTACGATCGCTTCCTCGGGCCCATCTTCAATCCCGGGCGAAAGCTTGCCGTACAGATTGCCAATCCCGAGCCCGAGCAACGGATCCTCGAGGTGGGCGTAGGTACCGGTTTGTCGCTGCCCTACTACCGCCAGGATGCCCAGGTGGTCGGTATTGATATCAGCACCGATATGCTGGACATCGCCCGGCAGCGTGCCGATGACGAGGGGTTGCAGCAGGTGGAAGACTTGCTGGAAATGGACGCCGAGGACCTGCGCTTCGACGACAACACGTTTGATTGCGTGGTGGCCATGTACGTGGCTTCGGTGGTGCCCAACCCGGACCGGCTGATTGCGGAAATGCGGCGGGTCTGTCGGCCGGGTGGTGACATCCTGATTATCAACCACTTCGCCTCGCGAAACCCGGTATTGCGCGGCCTGGAACGCGGGCTTAGGCCGTTGTCCAAGCTGTTGGGCTTCCGTCCGGACATGGATCTCGACGTGCTGCCGGACACCGCGGATTTCCCCCAGCTTGAGGTGCGCCCGACGAATCTGGGGGGGTATTGGAAGCTGGTTCACTACCGTAACGGTGATCCGGACTCGGCAACCGCCGCAGCGCCCGTCGACGCCAGCGCTGAGCCGGCCCAGGCCGCCGCGCGCTGAACGCGCGCCCTCTGGCCTTGGGCCGACGGGTGGGGTACAATCCCGCCCTTCTGGCAGTGCCGACGTAGCTCAGTAGGTAGAGCAACTGATTCGTAATCAGTAGGTCGGGGGTTCGACTCCCTCCGTCGGCACCATCTTTCAAGGGGTTATGAGAGCCCTCCACACCCCTTGAAGCCCCATGACGCGTCTGCAGTACCGCTTGATCCCCTCGCTTCCCCGCGTCGAATCATCCGAATATCGCCTCTGCCCTTGCCGGCACATCACCTCCAGCACGTCCCTTTTGAGGGGCTCGGCAGCATCGAGCCTTGGCTCGCCTTGGCGGGGTATAAGGTTTCTACTACCCGGTTCTTCGAGACCGCGGAACTTCCAGACACGGAGGATATCGACCTGCTGGGCTTCCTCACCGGAGGACGCGCTGGGCGTTAGGCCCATGGCACCGGGCGGCGATATGATGCATCGTCTTATGTGACTGGGTTGGTGTCGGGGGCTAACAGCATGGCGGAAGCCTATCTCATTGGACAGATTCGGGTGCGCGACTCGGCCAAATGGGCGGAGTACGTTGCGGCCGTTGGCGATACGCTGACGCCCTGGGGTGCGGAGGTTGTGTTCCGGGGCCGCAAGGCCAACAGCTTTTCCGGTGATACGCCGTTCCAGACGGTGGTCGTGATCCGCTTTCCCACGCTGCAGGCCGTGGACGACTGGCACGCCTCGGCGGCCTACCAAGCGCTGATCCCGCTGCGCGACGAGGCGGCCGAGGTCGTATTGCAGGCGTGGGAGAACTGATCGACGGCAGGCGCTAGGATGTCCGCCGCCGAAGACCTGTCGCGAACAGACCGATCAGGCCTGCAACCAGAAGTGCCAGGCTGTTAGGAACGGGAACGGCCACAGGATCGTCCTCGGAGAAGTCCCAGAAACTCGTGGTCATGCCCCATTCAGGACTCGGTGCGCCCGGGTCGTCCTCGCTCCTGGTGCGACCCCGCCACATCCCCTCGGTGCTCTCTTCGTGGGCCGTTGAAACGAAGGTGGCCCAGTCGCCCTCATGGGTGATCTCGCCATCAGCACGGATATCGATCAGCAGGTTGCCGTCGTCAGGGTCGTAGTAGAAGCTGTCGCCACTGATGCTAAACGGGTGGTCGGAGCTCCCATCCAGCGTCAGGTGCGTAAAGTAGTGTTCGGTCTCGCCAAAATTGTCTTCCAGTGGAAGGTTGGTTTCAGCGGGATCAGCGTCGGTCACCGAGAAACGGATATCGAAAGAACCACTGACTAGGTTGCCTACCCCCGGTGCTGACCAGAACCCGAAAGAATCTATGGTCATTGCCCCAGAGAAGAGGTCACCGCCGTAAATCAACTGAGTCTGATGCGCCAAATCGCAGCCGAAGGGGATGCAATTCCGTCCATCGAGCGACTCTCCGACATCGATCCGGGCCGCAGAGGTCGTACCGGACAGAAAGGCGCCCGGTACTGATAGGGCGATTGCCACCACGATGGGTGTTGTCCAGTTCCTGGTCGGATACATCCCGGCACCTCATGTTTTCGACTGACACGTGCGTTTATAAGCGCAAATGACGTGCCATCCGAATCCCCCGCTGCGTGAAAGGCGCTCATAACGGCCTTCTTGGCAGCATCCACATGCGTGACGACCAGCGTAGAAAAACGGAACGGAGGTGTGTGTAAAGTCTGCTTTACGCGAATCGGATCGGTGCCATCCTAGCGCGCCTGAGTGCGTAAAAACTTCCGACGCATAAGATAATGAGGGCGTCGTGCCGGCAGCTAACAGAGCGCCCCTGGCACGCAAAAGCGACGACACGCTCAGCGTGGTGTTGATGAACCGCTCGGTCATCGACGACTCGCGGTGCGTTAGCTCCTTCAGGGAAGCGCCCGGTGGCCCTGAGCCCAAATTCGGGCCCGTTCCGGGAGCTCTTCCATCACGTCGCGCCGTTCCTGGTCGCTCATGTCACGCCAGCGACCGATCTCATCCAGGCTACGGTGGCAACCGATACACCGTCCGTCCTCGACTTTGCAGATCTTCTTGCAGGGGGAGTCCATCATTCGATTGTCTCAAGTTTTTCAGCCCGCGGGAATTCTGTAAGGGGCTGTTGGGTCGCCCGATTGCTACCGGCGTTGGCATGGGCATGGTCAGCGGTTGCCCGGTCTCCGATACCAGAACCAACTCAACCGCCGAAACCGCCCAGCCCAAGGGAACACCACGAAGACCAGCACCACGAGCGCATGCTGCCAGGTGGCGTACCAGTCCAGCTTACGGCCGGAGGTGACCACCGGGTCGGTGTCCAGGATGCCGAAGGTCAGGCCCTGGCGGCGGGCGCGTTGTCGGAGTTGCCGCGAGTGCCCGATCTCCTCGCCTGCATAAACATGCTCCGGAAACCCGCCGAGCGACCGGTGCCAATCCGCCCGTACGAAAAAGAAACAACCGGCCGCCAGAGAAAACCGGCGCGATAATGCGTTCCAGAAGGACAGCCCCAGCGCCGGGAAGCGGGGGAGGGGGCGATCCATGGCAACGGGCACACCGCCGCCGATCCATCGGTCCGCGAGTGCGTCCCGCACGGCGAGCAGGTGCTCAGATGTGACCCGGGTGTCGGCATCGAGGAACAGCAGCCAGGGGCTCCGGGCCAGTTCAGCGCCCCGGTTTCGCACCCGGGCAATGCGTCGCTCGGGCTCGCGCACTACCCGTGCCCCGGCCTCTTGGGCGATCGCTGCGGTATCGTCATCGGAGCCGTTATCCACCACGATGATCTCCACGCCAAGGTCAGATGCGGTGATGGCATGCCGCAGTGCATCGAGCGTGGCCGGCAGTTGGTCGGCCTCGTTCCAGGCCGGGATGATCACGGAAAGACTGGGCGGCGCCATCCTGAAGTCCGGTGGAGTTTATTGGCTGAACGAGCCGACAAGCATACGGCCTGAATCCACGGGTTGCAGCCACAGGAGCGTGGTAACTTAAGCGCTCTGGCCAAGCGCGTTTGCGGAGGATCGCCATGGGTCGTCTCATGATGGTGGCATGTTTCGTGGCCGGGCTGTTGGCATCGGCCCCTGCCCACGCCGATGGGGTGGATCGCGACGCGCTTTTTGACCACGATTTGCGAGAGCTCCACTCGGACCGGGTGTTAAGTCTGCGAGAGGTCCTGCAAGGGGCGCCGTTGCTGTTGGTGAACACGGCAAGCCGTTGTGGGTTTACCGGCCAATTCGAGGGGCTGGAGGCGCTCCACCGCGAGTTCGGTGACCAGGGCTTGAAGGTGGCCGGATTCCCGTCCAACGACTTCCGCCAGGAACTGGAGGATGAGGCCGTGGTGGCCGAGGTCTGCCGGGTCAATTTCGGCGTGACCTTCACCATGTTCTCACCGATATCCGTTCGGGGCGACGACGCCCACCCGCTGTTCAGGGAGCTGGCGCGCCAGAGCGAACAGCCTGCCTGGAATTTTCACAAGTACGTGCTCGACCGAGACGGCAACGTGGTCGCCAGTTTCCCCAGCCGGGTGGCCCCGGACGATCCGAGGCTGCGCGCGGCCATTCGATCCGTTCTCTGACGACCGGCTTCCCAAGTCACCAGCCTGCCCGGGCCATCCTTTTCCCTGGGTGCGGGCCTAACCGGCGCACCCCTACCCGTAAGCCCTGGGGCGCATGTCTGCTCCCCCCTATGCAGCGTCGTGTAAAAAATGATGACAGACGAGTCCTGGGCAAAGCCAATAGCTATCAGCTCCATGTCACAGTTTTTTACATGCGTAATGGTGCACGGGTGAAGTCCCGCGGAAAAGCCCATAAGAAATAACAGGATCCAGTATTGGCCTAAGTTTTGCTTTGCCATGGGAAGGTAATCCTATTGGACGGCCCACTTGACCAGGGCCGCTGACGTCATCGAGAGGTAATAGCAATGAAAACCAGGGCCTTGGGCGTATCAGTGGCACTGAGTGGGGTTTTGGCCTGTTCCGTCGCCAATGCATCGCTGATCAACTTGCCGGATGTGGACGAGACCTTCGACGGCATTCCGCTGGCGCTCCAATACAACGACTTCTACTCCTACTCCGGGTCGCTGCTTCGGCAGTGGGACTACATCACTCAAGCTCAGTACACCGGACAGGGCACGGGCACACTGGACCTGATCATAGGCACGGGGGCCGGGGGTGCGAACAACCAGGGGGTCGGACCGGATGGCGATTTTAACTTTGAGAACCCCATGCCCTTTCCCGGTGGGGGAACGTCCGAGTTCACGGGCCAGTGGGGTGTGGGTACCCAGGCCAATGGGCCGGTGTTGGTCGACAACCTGCTGGCCTACCTGAATGCGATCAATCCGAGCTCGACTATCCCCGTGTTTCTGTTTGACCACAATCAGACGGGGGGCCAGCCGGACCTGTTTGTACAGGCCGAGGTATACATTCAGGACCCGACGACCGGGGAGCGGGTTGCTCGCTGGTTCTTTGACGACGGGGCGGGCAATCCGGTGTTGGCCCCTGGCGAAGTGGAACTGGTGGGGGATTCCGGTACGGAGTACGTTGCCAATCACAACCTGGGCAGCGGTCGTCTGGACTATATCGTCTTCGCGCCTACCATGGACCTCAGTCAATATGCCGGTCTTGATTATCTGTTTGGGATTGACTTCTTCATGGACGACCTGAACAACGGCTTCGAGGAGTTGTTCCTCAGCGGGCGTTTCGTGGTCAACGACAACGGGAACGGGCAGGTGCCGGTACCCGCTTCAGGGTGGTTGTTCGGGCTCGGGCTGCTCGCCCTGGGGCTCGTGCACCGGCGGCGCACACCCGACCCGGTGTGATCATCTGCGTTCCGGATTGAAACAAGCCAGATTGAAACAAGGAAGGCCCTGACTCAGAGCACCGAGCCAGGGCCTTTTGTACAGTCGTGCGGGAGGGCCCTGCGCCCTTCAGCAGTCGCCGATGCGCTCCCCGACAATCTCCATGTTCATGCGCATGTCACCCATCGGGGTCTCGAAGTCGCCGGTCATCTTGCCCTCCATGCGATCCCCCATCAGCTGCATGTTCATGTCCATCTCCATGGTGCCGCCCTGAGGGTCGGCGCAGCTCAGCCGGTAGCTCACCTCATCGCTGCTGATGGATTCATCCACGACCTCACAGCCATCCTCGTCGTGGAGTTGGATGCCCGCGTCCAAGTCGTCTTCGGTAATGCACTCCTGCGTGGTCTCGGTGTGGTCCGGCATGTCCATCTCGCCTTCCATCACCGTGGTGTTGGTGTATTCCCACAGCCCCGGCTCCACGTTGGGACGGTCGGCCCAGGCCATGGCGGGCAGGGCGAGCAGGGCAGCGGCGGGCAATGCATAGCGCATCATGAGTGCATCTCCTTTGGCGTATCGTTGGCTGAGTCGTTTTCTGATGATGGCCGTTCATGGCCGGGCTGCTGTAGTAACAACCCTCTGGCTCTAGGGTAGCTGCTTCTGCCCCTGCTTTCAGGGGCTCAGTCGGCCACGATGGCCTCTATGCCCCGGGAGAGCCGCGCGCGGCTCAGCTCCCCGAGGTGGCTGTCGACCACGCGCCCCTCTGCATCAATGAACAGGGTGGTCGGCAGGGCACCGGAGCCGTAGTGTCCAGAGAGCCCGGAGCGGGGGTCGAGCAGGATGTGCTCCAGCGGCGCGTCCAGCTCGTTCAGAAAGGCCTGAATGGTGGCCGGGTCCTCGCCCTGGTTGACCAACAGGATGGTGACATCATCCCGTTCCTGCTGGACGTCGCTGAGTACCGGCATTTCCCGGCGGCAGGGCGGACACCAACTGGCCCAGAGGTTGATCACCACGGGTTCACCTCGCCAGTCCCCAAGCGGCCGGACATCGCCGGCCAGGGTCTGTACGTGGGCATCGGGCAGGGTCGGGGGCTCTGGGCTGAGGGTGTGTATGGCCGCGATGCCGACGCCCCAGGTGGCGAGGCCGCCCGCCAGGGCACCCGTCAACGCCCAGCGCTGCAGCGGGCGCCGCCAGGCGAGCAGCGCCCCCAGTGCCAGCATGGCGGCGATTGCGGCCAGCGGTGCGAAGCCGCCGTCGGTGACGTTGATGATGCTCATGGGGGCGGCCAGGTAGTCGTCCCGGTACTGCAGGACAAACCCCAGCCGCCCCGCCAGCAGGCCGGTCAGCCCGGTCAGCAACAAGGGGCCGTCGGCATTGCCGCCCTGGCGGCGACCAATCAACCAGCTCAGGAGCAGGGCCACCACCAGGGCGGCGAGCAGAGGCAGGCGATCCAGCGGCAGGGCCAGCGGGCCCAGGTTGAGTGACATCATCTCGGTAGCAGCGTCCATAGCTTTACGATTGCGGTGTCGGCAGGCCCGCACCGGGCGTACCTTAACAGAGTGGTCCACGACCAGACGGTTCCACGGACGGGTATTCAGGAGGGTTGATGAGCGGGGAAGGACAGGAATCGACGCGCCACCGGGTGTTCTTCGCACTCTGGCCCGAACCTGCGCTGCGCTGCGCGTTGCATCGGCTGGCGTTGGAACTGCGCGGCGGGCGCGCAGTCCCGAAGGGGCATCTGCACCTGACTTTGGCATTCGCCGGTCTGGTCACCCCGGAGCAGTTGACCTGTCTCAAGGCGCAAGCGGACGAGGTGCGTGTGCCAACTTTCCGGCTGCAGTTGCAGCGACTCGCCGGGTTCCGCCGGGCCGGCGTGGCGCACGTGGGTCCGGAGGTGCAGGCGATCCCGGAGGCGCTGATGGAACTGGCCCGGCAGCTGAATCAGGTCCTGGCCGAATGCGGGGTGGCCGCGGAGCGGCGCCAATTTCGCCCTCACGTGACGTTGCGGCGCAAGACGCACCCCCCGAGGGCGCGGGCGGTGGCGCTGCCGGAGTGGAGGGTGCAGCGGTTTGTGCTGGTGGAGTCCGGAGATGCCGGCCGCCCGGGGGCCTATCGATTGCTCGGGGAATGGCCGCTGCGGGACGAATCGGGTGAGGGTGGGGCCGGTGACTGAGCAGGCTACGGACTGCTATGCTTTCATGGTTTGACCAGCTGACCATTGGCAGTCGTGCCCGGTCGGTTGATTCACCGTGTTAGTCACTCAGGCCGCAATACAAAGCGAGGAGAGATCAATGCCTGCAGATGTATATCGCTTGAAAGTCAGCCTGCCCCTGGAGCAGGCCCGCAAGATCATTGCCGGTGCCCTGGCGAAGGGCCGGGACCTGGGGCTGCAACCGCTGACGGTGGTGGCGCTGGATGCCGGCGGCCATCTGGTCGCGGCGGAGCGTGAGGATGGCTCCGGCAACGTGCGTTTTGAAGTGGCCCGCGGCAAGGCCGGGGCGGCGCTCGGTATCGGGATCAGCAGCGGCACCGTTGGTGCTCGCAACCAGGGGCGTGATGCCTTCCTGGCCGCCGTGGCCACGGCCTCGGGTGGCCAGGCCGTGCCGGTGCCCGGTGGTGTGCTGGTGCTTGACGATCAGGACCAGATCATCGGTGCGGTGGGTGTCAGCGGTGATGCCTCTCCGGAGGACGAGAAGGCGGCCGTGGCCGGCATCGAAGCGGCTGGCCTGAAGGCGGGGATCGACCCGGCGGCCTGATCCGTCGGTGCCCTGGGTTCTCCGGCCCGGCGCCGTCGCGGCGTCGGGCTAGAACCCCTCGAAGTGGTCCAGGGTCATGCGGAAGGTGGTGCCATCGGACTCCACGTGCTCCACCCGCACCGGCAGGTAGTGCAGCTCCGGCGCTGACCAGACCCGGGTTTCCCGGCTGCTGCCTTCGCGCAACCGCACGTACTTGATGGCTTCGTAGGTGCCCACCGGGGTTTCCACGGTCTCCTCCCCGGTCAGGCGGAAAGTGTACTCGTCGATATCGCCGTCATCGGCCACGCGGTAGCTCAGGTCGCCGGAGCGGCCCCGCGCCAGGTCCTGCATTAGCGCCAGCGTGGTGACCACGCGGTCCTTGATGCCGTCGGACAGGTCTATTTCCCAGTCACTGTCCGCATCCCGGGCGATACCCGCATCCCAGTCGAAGAGCAGGGTCTCCTGTTCGTCCCGACGGCCCGTGCGCTCGTACTCGTAGCGCTCCGGCCGGAAGCCGTTTTCCCCCACCCAGCCTTCACTGACTTCCCGGGTCTCGTCCCGGTAGGCCATGCGGACGATCCCCCGCGGCGTTGTGGTGACCTCGTAGCGGTAACGGTCCGCCTCCGGGCGTTCGAAGCGGAACCAGCCCTCGCCGATGGTGAAGGCGCCCATGTGCACCCGGTACTGCGCGGCAAAGGGAGGGAGGTCGGTGGCCGCCGCGTCCTGTTCACCGGGAAGCGCGGTGTGCCACGGGGCGAAGAGTGCCGCCAGGGTGATGGTCAACAGGATTCGGCGCACGGGCATCGGTCCCTCCTCGGCAAACAAGGGGCGCGCAGCAGCGCCCCTACAGGGTTTCGGTTCGGGTCTCGGCGGTGATCCGCGGTGTCTGCTCCAGTGGCTGGCCGTCCATCCAGGTGCGGCCGTCGCGCATGCAGACGCGGCCCTCGGCCAGCCAGCGCACCGCCAGCGGGTAGATGCGGTGCTCCTGCACCTGTACCCGCTTGGCCAGGGTCTCCGGGGTATCCTCGGGTTGGACGGGCACCTCCGCCTGCACGATCAGCGGTCCAGCATCCAGTTCGGGGATCACGAAGTGCACGCTGCAGCCGTGAACTTGGACACCTGATTCGAGCGCGCGTTCATGGGTATGCAGCCCGCGGAAGTCGGGCAGGAGAGAGGGGTGGATGTTGATCAGCCGGCCCTCGTAGTGGGCCACGAAGGCATCGGAGAGGATGCGCATGAAGCCGGCCAGCACCAGCAGGCCGGGGGCATAGCCGTCGATCAGCTCGGCCAGCGCGCGGTCGTACCCGGCGCGGTCCTCGAAATCGCGATGCGACAGCACCCGTGCCGGGATGCCCGCCTTCCGGGCGCGCTCCAGGCCGAAGGCATCGGCCTTGTTGCTGATCACCGCCTTGATCTCAATGGGCAACTCGCCGCTGGCCTGGCCGTCGATAAAGGTCTGCAGGTTACTGCCGCTCCCGGAGATCAGTACCACGACCGGCAGCGGCTGACGTCCATCGCCACCGCTCATGCCTGTGCCACCCGCACCCGCGGCGCGTCAGCGTCCGCAGTGACGATCTCGCCGATGCGCCAGGCCTGTTCCCCGGTCTGCAGCAGGCGTTGCACGGCAGCATCCGCCTCCGCGGCCGGCACCACCAACACCATGCCCACCCCGCAGTTGAAGGTACGGAGCATCTCGTCCTCGGCGACCCCGCCGGTCTGTTGCAGCCAGCGGAATACCGCCGGCCAGTCCCAGGGCTGCAGTTGCGCGCCCAGGCCCTCGGGCAGCACGCGGGGCAGGTTCTCGGGCAGGCCGCCCCCGGTGATGTGGGCCATGGCGTGCACCGGTAGGTTGCGCACCAGGTCCAGTACCGGTTTGGCGTAGATGCGCGTGGGGGCCATCAGCAGATCGGCCACCGGCTGGCCGTCCACCTCGGTGGCGGCCCCGTCGGGGGCGCGCTCGAGCACCTTGCGGATCAGCGAGTAGCCATTGGAGTGGGGGCCGGAGGCGCCCAGGGCGATCAGCGCATCGCCGGCCGCCACGCGGCTGCCGTCGATGATCTCGTCTTTCTCCACCACGCCCACGCAGAAACCGGCCAGGTCGTAGTGCCCCTCGGCGTACATGCCGGGCATCTCGGCGGTCTCGCCACCGATCAGCGCCGCGCCGGCCTGGTGGCACCCCTCGGCGATGCCGCGGATGACCGCGGCCGCCACCTCCACGTCCAATTGCCCGGTGGCGTAGTAGTCGAGGAAGTAGAGCGGCTCGGCCCCGGTGACCAGCACGTCGTTGGCGCACATGGCCACCAGGTCGATGCCGATGCCGTCGTGGCGGCCGGTCTCGATGGCCAGCTTGAGCTTGGTGCCCACGCCGTCGGTGCCGGAGACCAGCACCGGGCGGCGGTAGCGGTCCACCGGCACCTCGAACAGCCCGCCGAAGCCGCCCAGCCCGCCCAACACGCCGGGCCGCATGGTACGCTTGACGTCGTCGCGGATGCGATCGACCAGTTCGTTGCCGGCGTCGATGTCCACGCCGGCAGCCTTATAGGTGAGGCCTTCCTGATCCGGACCCACTTGCAACTCCCCCGGGGCTAGATAGTCAAATGAACCCGATATGGTAGCGATCCGGTGGGCCGAAATATAGCCCGGCGCCTCCGACAGCCTGGAGACAATACCTTATGCGACTGGTGTACCTGACCCCGCTGTTGCTGATTGCGCTGATGGCGTTGCCCGCCGGCGCCGCGCCCTTCTACACCGTGGAGGTCTCCGCCGAGACCCGCAGTGACGAGGACCGCGGGCTGGCGCTGAAGGCGGCACTCGCCCGCCAGCTGCAGCGCATGACCGGTACCGCCGACCCCGCGGAGGCGGAGGCGCTGGCCGACCTGATGCTGGCCCCGGAGCAGTTGTTGGCCGGGTATGCCTGGCGTGGCGAGGCGGGCGAGGACCTGCGGTTGCAGGCGCGCTTTGACCCGGAGGCCCTCCAGGCGGCCCTGGCCGATTACACCGGCGAGGTGTGGCTGGGTGAGGGGGCCCGGGTGATCGTCTGGGCCGGTGAGGAGGTGGACGGCAGCCGCAACCTGATGGCCGAGGGCAGCGGGGACACGCTGGCCGAGCGGGTCCGTGCCGAGGCGGCCGCGGTGGGGCTGACGCCCCTGCTGCCCCTGTTGGACCTGGAGGACCGGCGCAACCTGGAGTACAGCCACATCTGGGCCGGCTTCACCGACCGCATCGCCGAGGCCAGCCAGCGCTACGGCGCTCAGCCGGTCGTCACCCTGGCCCTGCGGGAGCGCAGCGGCGGGGACTGGGAAGGGCGGTGGCTGCTGCTGGACGGCCGGTCCACGGGCCAGGATCGCGGCCAGGCCGATAGCCGTGAGGAACTGGTGCAGCAGGCCATGCAGTGGGCGGTGACCACCCTGGCCCAGGCGCGCGGCGTCGTGCTGGCGGGCGAGGCGCAGGCCAGTCTCGATATCCGCGTGGCCATCGACAGCCTCTCGGCCTATGCCGCCGTGCTGGAGTACCTGCAGGGGCTGCCCGAAGTGCGCGAGGCGCGGCTGGCGGGCACCCGCGGCGATGCGTTGGCCCTGGAGCTTGACCTGGCCGTGTCGCCCGAGCGTGCGCTCTCGGCCCTGGAAGGGTCCCGCAGCCTGGAGCCGCAGGCCGAGGGCGAGACGGGAGAGGAGGCGCCGCCGCGCTTCCGCTGGCGGCGTTAGCGATACCCCCGCGGGCGGGGGCGGCGGCTACCAGGTCCAGTTCACGTTCAGCAGCAGCGCGCTGTCGTAGGCTTTCCGGTCCTCGGCGGGCTGGTTGTCGTAGTCGTACTGGTACTGGATGCTCCCGGCCAGGTCGCCGATGACCGGAAAGCGCAGCCCCGTGCGGCTGCTCCACACCCAGTCCTTGGGCTCATCCAGCACCACCAGGCCCTCCTGGCGGTGGAACAGCGTGACGCCGCTTTCCAACTCCTGCTGGTAGTCCATGGCCCAGCGCCAGGCCGGCTCACGCTGCGTGTCCTGCACGTACCGCGTCTCGTGGATGTAGGACAGGCCGGTTTCGGCGGAGAGCTGCACCCGCTCGGTGTCCAGCAGCTGGACGCCGGGGCCGAAGCCGACGGTGCGGCGCAGGCGGATATCCCGGAACTCGTCCCGCAGCAGACTCGCGCTGCTGTTCAAGTACAGGCGGCGGGTCAGGAAGTAGTCATGGCGCAAGGAGCCGCGCAGGTTGTAGACACTCAACTCCCCGTCATCTCTGGCCCGGTTACCCTCGGCACTGGCCAGCACCCGGTTGCGCGGCGAGCGGCTGCGGTGATCCAGCGCCAACTGGCCCGATTCGGTGCGGGTATTGCCCCGGGTCACGCTCAGCCCGGCCGAGATGCGCCCCTCATGGTTCCAGTCGTCGTTCTCCTGGGCATCGGGCGGGCTGGGTGCGCCGGGCAGTGACTGGGCAGCCGTCCACGGCACGAACAGGGCGGCGAGGAGTACCGGGGCGAGTTTCTGGGAGGGTCTGGGGTGCCGCATAAGGATCTGGAACGGGCCTTGCCTGGAGCGTGAATGAGCTGACCGGCTCTTGACACCCCACGGGTCTAGGGGTGCAATGCGGGCCTCCTCCGGAACAGGCGCGACATGGTAACAGACTCCGAGAACAAGCCGACCCCGCCTGCGCAACAGATGGCGCTGGACATCCGCTGGACCGATATCGCCAGCCTGGACTCCTTCGTCGTCGGCGCCAATCAGCAGGCACTGGATGCCGTGAGGCGGGCCGCCATGGGCTTTGGCGAACGGTTGCTCTTCCTTTACGGCAATGGCCCCGTGGGCAAGAGCCACCTGTTGCAGGCGGCTTGCCGGGATGCCGGTGAGCGGGGGTTCAAGGCGGCCTACCTGCCGCTGCGCGAGTTCCAGGGAATGCCGCCGGCCTCGGTGCTGGCGGGCATGGAAAGCATGGAACTGCTGGCGCTGGATGACCTGCAGGTGCTCGCCGGTGAGCCGGACTGGGAGGAGAACTTCTTCTACCTGTTCAACCGCACCCGGGCCAGTGGCGGGCACATGCTGCTGAGCGCGGACTGCCGACCCGCCGACCTGTCGTTGATCCTGCCCGATCTCGCCTCCCGCCTGCAGTGGGGGCTCACCCTGCGCCTGGAGCCGCTGGACGACGAAGGCAAGCTGCAGGGCCTGCAGGCGCGTGCCGCCGCGCGTGGGCTGGAGTTGCCGGAGGACACGGGCCGGTTTCTGCTCTCCCGCTTTCCGCGGGACCTGGGCGGGCTCTTCGAACTGCTGGACCGGCTGGACGGTGCCTCGCTGGCCGCGCAGCGCCGGCTGACCATCCCCTTTGTGCGCCAGGTGCTGGGCGCCGGCGAGGGGTAATCAGCCGCTGTCCTTCTCGCTGTCCGGCACGGCGACCTGTTTCTCCCCGCGTCGGCGCCGGCCGTGCGCCTTGCTGCCGGTAGCTCGGATGTACAGGATGGCCGTTGTGAAATAGACCACCACCAGCGCCACCTCCGCCAGTCCGAGCCAGCGATTGATCCCCGGTGTGGCGGCACTGGCCGCCCCGTGGACGAAGTAGACCAGGATCAGCATGGTGCTCCAGGCCATGGTGTAGCGCCGGGCATGGAGTAGCCCCCGCAGCGGCAGCAACAGGGGCCCGACCAGCGCGATGACCGCCACGGAGATCAAGGCCTCCGGCGGTGGCGACAACCAGATCAGCCAGGCCAGCAGCAGCACCAGCAGGCTCAGGTAGCTGACAACGGCGAGCCGGTGCAGGGTGCGCGGCGATTTCAGCATCAGTTACCCTCCAGCCGGGCCGCTGCCCGGGCCACCCGGCGACCCAGCGCCCGGCAAAGTTCCTGCTCGTCCTCGCTCAGGGGCTGCCGCCCCTCGCCGCCGGCGTGGTGGCTGGCCCCGTAAGGCGTGCCGCCGGTGCGGGTCCGGGCCAGGGCCGGCTCCGAGTAGGGCAGGCCCACCAGGTACATCCCGTGGTGCAGCAGCGGGAGCATCATGCTCAGCAGGGTGCTCTCCTGGCCGCCGTGCAGGCTCGAGGTGGCGGTAAACACGGCGGCCGGTTTGTCACTCAACGCGCCGTTCAGCCACAGGCTGCTGGTGCCGTCCAGGAAGTACTTCAGGGGGGCTGCCATGTTCCCGAAGCGGGTGGGGCTGCCCAGGATCAGCCCGGCGCACTCGCTGAGGTCATCCAGGGTGGCGTAGGGTGGGCCGCTGTCCGGCACCTCGTCGGCGGTGGCTTCGCAGACCGTCGATACCGGGGGTACCGTGCGCACCCGGGCGCGGGAATCCGGCCCGCTCTCCTCGACACCCAGTGCGATCTGCTCGGCCATGTCGGCCGTTGCACCATGTCGGCTATAGTAGAGGATCAGGATATCAGGCATCGTGATGCATCCGCGTGGGGCTGCCGGCCGCTCTGGGGCTGCACCGGCCAGCGGGGTTGAAGGCCCGGCCGATTGTAGCGCACGCCGGGGCGGCTTACAGGCCCGCAACAGCTCAGGAGGCAACTTGGCAGACCCGGTCCGGGCAATTCAGCAACGCTGCCTGGCGGCCAGCGAACGCCTGCAGGGCATCGACTGGCTGCGCGTCAGCGTGGACTTCCTGCGCTACGTGGCAGAGCGTTTCCGGCGGGATGCCTGCCTGCAGAACGCTGCCACGCTCTCCTACACCACGCTGCTGGCGCTGGTGCCGCTGCTCACCATTGGCTTCTCCATGTTTGCCGCGTTTCCGGTGTTCTCCGGTCTGACCGGGCAGCTGCAGGATCTGCTTTTCCAGAACCTGGTGCCGGCCTCCACCGAAGTGGTGCAGCAGCACCTGCAGAGCTTCGTGGACCGGGCTGCCGGGCTTACCGTGGTTGGCCTGATCGCCTTGGTCGTTTCGGCGCTGCTGATGATGGCAGCCATCGACCGGGCCATGAATGATATCTGGCGGGTGCAGCAGCGGCGGCGGCCACTGCAGGGCTTCATGGTCTACTGGACGGTGCTGACCCTGGCGCCGATTCTCATGGGGGCCAGCCTCGGGGTCAGCTCCTACGTGGTATCCATGGCCAGTTTTGGTGATATCGATGCGCTCAGTGGTGTGCGCGGTGGCCTGCTTGCGGCCATGCCGTTCGTCGCCGAAACGCTGGCCTTTACCTTCCTTTACGCGGCGGTGCCAAACCACCGGGTACCCGTCCGCCACGCCCTGCTCGGCGGGGTGCTGGCGGCGGTGCTGTTCGAGATCGCCAAGGGCGGGTTCGGCTGGTACGTGCGTAACATTCCCACCTACGAGGCGATCTACGGGGCGCTGGCGGCGTTGCCGATCTTCCTCATCTGGATCTACCTCAGCTGGATCGTGGTGCTGGTCGGGGCGGAGTTTACCCAGGCACTGGGCAGCTATTCGCTGGCGCGGCATCGCGCGGCCGGCACCGGCCGGGATGCCTTCCGTCTGGCGGTGCACGTGCTCGGCCACCTCTGGAACGCGCAGCGTGATGGGCGCGGGCTGAGCACCCGCGCGCTGGCCCGCCTGGAGCCGGAGGCGGGCGAAATGGGGGTGCTGGAGGTGTTGCGCCCGCTACGCCGGGCCCGGGCCATTCAGCTCAACGGTGATGGCGACTGGATACTGGCCAGGGATCCCTCCCACTACACTCTGCTGGATCTCTACCGCAGCGAGACGTTCCCATTGCCCAGCGTCGCCGCTTTGCGCAAGGATGGAGACGATTGGGACCAGCGGCTGGCCGACACTCTGGAACAGGCCGACACCGGCCTGGCGGAGGGCCTGGCAGAGTCGCTGGATGACATATTCACCACACGGCCCCAGATCCGGTCGGTGGTCCGTCAGGCCAACAGCCCGAGTGAGGAGCAATGAACGAGAGCAGACGTTTCTTTGTGTCCGGTACTGTGCAGGGAGTCTTCTTCCGCTCCAGCACCAAGCGCCATGCCGAGCAGTTGGGGCTTAGCGGCTACGCTCGCAACCTGGTGGACGGGCGGGTGGAGGTGCTCGCCCATGGGCCAACGGATGCCCTGGATGAACTCGCCGCCTGGCTGGAAGAGGGCCCGCCCAACGCCCAGGTCACCGGGGTGGAGGCCGCGCCCGACACGGAGCAGCCGACGGAAGGGTTTCGCACCCTCTGAGCCGTATTGCCCGAGTAGGGTAATCGGGCAATTTCCCCTATCTGTGCTAAACAGAAGAAAGAGAAAAAAGAAAGGGTTTTGGGGGTCGTGGGGCCCACCAGCCCATCCAGCACAAAGGGGGAGATCTATGCCCATCATCCGATCCACGGCTGCCGGGGTTACCCTGGCCGCCGCCTTGTTCTTGGGGCCGGCGCAGGCTGGTGACCCGGTGGCCGGCCAGCTTAAAGCCGATACCTGCATGGGCTGCCACGGCGTGGTCGGGCAACGCAACGTGTACCCCAGCTACCACGTCCCCAAGCTGGGGGGACAGCATGCCGAGTACCTGGTCGATGCCCTCATGGCGTTCCGTGAGGGCGTCCGCGATCACCCCACCATGAACGCCCAGGCGCGCAGCCTGAGTGAAGAGGATATCGAGGATATTGCGGCTTATTTCGCGGCCAGTGAGCCGTCTTCCAGGGGGCGTTGATGATGAAGGGTTTCAGTGTCTGGGTGATCATGGGCATGGGGTTCGCGATGGCGCTGCCGGCAGCGGCCATCGAGCGGGGTGACCCGGTGCGGGGCGAGGATTTGTCTGCGGCCTGCATTGCCTGCCACGGTGAGGATGGCAACAGCCCCGATCCGCAGTATCCCAAGATCGCGGGCCAGCATGCGGACTACCTCGCCCGGATGCTGCGGCGTTACCGGGATACAGACATCGCCAACCCGATCATGAACGGCATCGCGGCCGAGCTGAGTGATTCGGAAATCCGGGATCTGGCGGCATTTTACGCCGAGCAGGAGGGGCCTTTGCATACCCCGCGCCGGCGTTAGCCGGCCGGCGGTGGTGCGGCCGCCCGTGGCAGCCGGGAGCTCAGCGCAGCCGGACCAGCAGGGCCGAGGCATCCCCCTCGCCACCCGCCTCGCGTGCCTGCATGACGATATGCCGGGCGGTGTCGGTCAGGTCGTCCGCAGCGCCCTGCAGCAAGGTCTTCAGCGTGGCGCTATCCACCGCAGAGGAGACCCCATCGGAGCACAGCAGGAACAGATCCCCGCTTGCCCGGTCCAGGTCGTGCAACTCCGGGCGCACGCGGGGGCGCTCCCCCAGCGCTTCGTAAGCCCCTCGCCCCGAGCCCAGGCAGAGCAATTCGCCGTCCCGCAACCGGTAGACCGGCGAGTCCCCCACCAGGGCCAGACTGACCGACGCCGGTGCGACGGTGAGCAAGGCCAGGGTGCTGCCCATGCCCCGATGGCGCCGATTGCGCTCCGTGTGCGCCAGGAGCGCCTGGTTGGCCAGCTGAGCAAGCTTGCGGGGCTCACCGCCGGACTCCAGCCACGTGTGATCGGCGCCATGGTGATTGCGGGTGATGGCCAGGATGGTGTCCACCGCGAGCCCTGCAGCCACCTCGCCATGGGGGCGGTTACTGGCGCCGTCGGCCAGTACGGCCACCCCGGCGGGCAGGTCGTAGCCGAAATGGTCTTCATTGTGGGAACGGCCGGGGCCCGGTTCGGTGAAACCACCTGCTTGCATGGCGAGACGCCCTCGTGATCTGCGGGATGACTGTCCGGATTGTGCCAAGCCCCGTGCTTTCAGGAAAGCCGGGGCCCGGGCACCAATTGGTGGCGCCCGCTCGCCCGCAGCGGCATCGGGGCGGTCAGGGATAGAAGCTCAGCGCCAGAGGGCGACCGTGCTCCGCCTCGGTCACGGGTTGGCAGGTCAACCGGCGCGTCGCTGCCTCGGCCTCCAAACGCCGGGCCAATGTGCTTTCCGGTTGATCCACCACGATCAGCAGGCCCTCGTCATCGTTCAGCGCGCCCTGCAGCAGGCGGGTGGCGGCGCGGGCTGCGCCCACGGGCAGCAGCGCTGGCACTAGGCGGAACCGGTGCAGGGTGCGCTGCAAGTAGGGCAGCGGGGCCTCCAGACGGTGTTCCAGGTCATGGGCTTTGTCGTCCGTGAAGCCGCCCAACTCGTCCACCAGCTCTGCAACCCGCTGCTGATCAACCGCCAGGCGGCCCAGCGGGGTTTGAAAGTGGCCGTGACCATCGAAATGAGGTGCGTCGTCATGGCCGGTGTAGGGGCTCTCGGCCACCAGGTAGACCCGCCGCAGTTGCGACGCACAGCCCTGCAACAGGGTGCACGCGCTTGCAATGGCCTCGCCCGCCCGGGCCTGGCTGCGCGGTGGCAGCACCATGGCCCGTGGCGGGCTGCCCAGCAGTGGTCGGGCCTGCAGCAAGGCATCGAGTGAGCGACGCAGAACCTCCGGATGCCCCGGGTAGAACAGGCCTGCGACGACAGGACGGCGGACATGGCTCATGGTGATCTCCCCTGGCGACAACGACCGGAGCGCGGTGCGGGCTGACAAAAACCCGGCCGCGTCCCCGCATGACCGGCAACTGCTGGCTTACTGCAAATCTATGTCATGGGGGGTGGCTTGCAAGGGGCAGCGGGCTGTTTTCCGATCTGCAGCATCGGCGTGGGGTGGGGCAAACGAAAAGCGGCCACCCCGTCCCCGGGGTGGCCGCCGATACGCGCGGGCCTGTTGCCGTGCTTCGGGATCAGGCCACGCGGCGATCCCGGGCCTCGTTGCTCGCCTCGGCGTGGGCGTTTACCGCGTGCAGGGTGTGCTCGTCGTACTGATCGGGGCGCGGCTGCTCCTCTACCGGAAGCACCTGGCCACGACGGCCCAGCATGGCGGAGAGCTTGCGCCCAAGCCCCTGCAGCGCCGCACGCAACACCATGGCCCGCTGCTCGGCCATGGCCTGCTGCATCCAGGCCTGACGCTCTGCCTCGGTCATCTCGGTGAGCTGCTCGCAGGTTGCTGTCACCCGATCCAGATCACGTACCATTTCAGCCATACCGCACCTCCTGAAGGCGTATCGTCATCGCGACGATCGCCGCACCCGTCGATTCAAAAACCTGCTCCGAATATCCGTTTCACGACGCCCTTGGCGGGCGTGTTGCCCGGTGGTCACCGGGCCAGCTGTCTGGTGTTGATGTCCGGCGCCGGAGGGCTGCCTGGAGCGCGGGGTGTCAGCGGGATGATGCCTGCCCCTCAACGTTGGCCGTATGGTATGACCACGCACCGCCTTGGGGCAATGGGTGCAAGCACCGAAAATGATTCAAGGTTTTTATGGTTCCCTGCAGGTCCCTTGGTTATACCTGATGTACCCGTCAAGGGCTAAGGGAACTGGTTGATTAATAAAGGGTTTGGCGGGCGACAAGGGCGCCCGCCGGAAGGTTAGATCAGGCCGGTCTGCAGCCGTGCCGCCTCGGACATCATGCTCTGGTTCCAGGGTGGGTCGAAGACCAGTTCCACGTTGACGTCCTTGACCGTCGGAATCATCCCCACCTTGACACGAACGTCGTCGGCCAGGATATCGCCCATGCCGCAACCGGGTGCGGTCAGGGTCATGCGGATGTCCACCCGCCGCTGGCCATCATCGTCCTTGGCAATGTCGCAGCCGTAGATCAGGCCCAGTTCCACGATGCTGATCGGGATCTCGGGGTCGTAGCAGGTATCCATCTGCTCCCAGATCAGTTTCTCCACGTCCTCGTCGGTGGCATTGGGGGGGAGTTCCGGGGGTTGTGGCGGCTCCTTGCCAATGGCGTCGGCGTCCTTGCCATCCAGCCGGAACAGGTGCCCCTGGATGTAGACCGTGAAGCTGCCGCCCAGCGCCTGGGTCAGCACGCCCTCGGCGCCTTTGGGGATGGTGCCGGACTCGCCGGCCGGGATGACGACTGCCTCGCAGTCGCGTTCGAACACCACCGGTTCGCCCCTGGGGCTGTACATGAACGCCTCCTAAACCCAAGTGTTTGGCTCAGCAATTGCCGTATTCTACCAAGGGCGTAGCCAGACGCCAGCGGTGTGACCTGCGGGCGCGGGGTCCGTGGCGTCTGCCCATTGTCGCACCGGGGTGAGCCCCCTAAGCTGTTCCAGTGACCGGCAAGCGGCCCTAGGGGCCCTGGGAGGGGCAGTGACAACGCACGAAGAAGCCATTCAACAGGAGATCGATGACCACGGGGTCGTGGTGTTTTGCTCCGGTTTGACCGAGACCGAGCTGCTGAGGGAGGCGGCGCAGGCGCGCGGACACGCCTACCGGGAGGTCCGGATGGGTATGGGTGATGCGGCCATGCGCGAGCGCTTCCACACGCTGCAGGCCATGACGGGGCGGGAGACCCTGCCCCAGGTGTTCGTGGACGGGCAGTTCGTTGGGGGCATGCAGGATTACCTGGCCCAGGGTGCGGCGGCCGGCATGGGGGCGGAGGCGCAAACCTGGGTCAAGCGCCTCGGTTATGCCGGCCTCCTGCCCTTTGCCTTCGGCGTGCTGGTGCTGCTGTTCGCCTCGGCGCACTCCCCGACCGGGCAGTTCTTCTCCCTCTGGACCATGGCCTACGGGGCGGTGATTCTCAGTTTCCTGGGTGCCACGCACTGGGGCGTGGCATTGGCCCGGGGGCAGGCGACCGGGGGCGCGGCCGACTACATCGCCAGCGTCGTGCCCGCGCTGGTGGGCTGGCTATCACTGCTGCTCCTACCCTGGGCGGGGATGCCGCTCCTGCTGGCCGGCTTCCTCGGTTGGTGGGGGTACGAGCGCAGGGTTGCCGCCCGCTTGCAGCTGCCCGACTGGTACCAGCGTCTGCGGTTCCGGCTGACCGGCCTGGTGAGCCTGATGCTGGCGTTGGCGGCACTGCTGGTCTGGCTGGGTTAGCGCGGCCGGCGGATTGACGGTCAGTCGTTGGCGGCGCGGTCACCGGCCTGTTCCCGCAGCGTGTCCAGCGTCTGCTGGAACTGGTTCCGGTGCGGGCCGCCCTTGGCCACCGCCCGTTCCGCCATGTCCAGTGCGGAGGACCATTGGCCCTGCTCGGCGAGTATCCAGGCCAGGTTGTTGTAGACGGCACCGGATGCCGCACCCCGGTCCAGGGCCTGCTTCAGGTGGGTCTCCGCTTCCTCCAGCTCGCCCCGGGAGAAGTGCAGGTTGGCCAGCGCCACCGCCATCTGGGGGCTCAGAGGCCAGCGGCTGATGCCGGCCTGCCAGGCCTGCTCGGCCGCCTCCTGCTGGCCGGTGGCCTCCAGGGCGTGGGCCGCCTCCATGTAGCGTCCCGGGTCGGCACTGGCCGGGACGCGCCCGGGCTCCACCACGACCAGCGCCCAGCGCTCCCCGCGGTTCCAGGTGCGCAGGAAGGTGTTTACCGCGGTGCGGTGCCGTTCGTGGGGACCGGAGCGCAGGATGAACTCGTCGGTCTCCGGGTCGAGCCCCACCAGCACCGCGTAATGCCATCGGGGCGCGATGGCCAGCCCCAGGTTCTGCAGGACCACGACCGGGTGGCCCGCCTCCAGTTCTGCCAGCACCGCCTCGGTGCGCGGGCGCAGCACGTAGGCCAGTCGCCCCTGGTGGCGGGCCTGGGCCACCAGCTCGCTTTGCAGGCTGCCGCTGCGCTCCGGGACATGCAGTGACGGGATCAATTCCTCCGGGGTGGTGTCGACACCGCTCCAGCCGAGCACCGTGGCCAGGGAGGCCGGGCCGCAATAGAGTGTCTCGTCCGGGTGAAATGGCACCCCGGCGATCTCCTCTACCGCGGGCGGCTCCTCCGGCATGCCGTCGCGAAGACTGCTGGTGCTGGCGCAACCGGCCAGCACCAGCAGGCTGATCAATATCGCACCACTCCGCCAGAGCATTACTGCGCCGTGCGGGTGACGAACGGGTAGACGTCGGTGAAGCCGAGGATGTCAGTGATCAGCAGCACGAGGAAGATCAGGACCGCAGCGCCCACGACGCTCCCCACGCCGGCTCCGGCGGGCATCTCCTCGATGCGCTCATGCATCTCGGCTACCTCCTGATCGGTCAGCAGATCCACCCGCTGCTCCGCCTCGGAGGGGTCCACGCCCCATTGCACCAACCGGTCGCGGACATCATCACGGGCCAGGAAGGCCTGTACTTCGGCGCGCTGCTGCTCCACGCGCATCTCATCCACCAGGGTCTCGGTGCCCACCATGCCGGGGTGGTCCATCTGGGCGGCGATGGGCGCGGCCATGCTGAAGAGCATCAGCGCGGCGAGGAGCAGGGCAGTGAAGCGGCGGACTTCGGGGTGGATCAGGCTCATGGCGTCACTCCTTGATGGCTTTGGGGTCAATCCTGGCGGCCGAGCCACTGGATGCGGTAAAGGTCCAGCCGCCGGTCTCGGTAATTGCGCACGGAACCCTCGTTACGCAGTTCGGTGAGCTTTTCCAGGTCCAGGTCGACGATCAACGTCATTTCCGTGTTGGGGGTGGATTCCGCCACGATGGCATCGTGCGGAAAGGCGAAGTCGGCCGGCGAGAAGACGGCCGACTGGGAGTACTGGATGTCGATGTTCTCGATATCCGGCAGGTTACCGACACTGCCGGTAATCACTGTATAGCATTCATTCTCTATGGCACGTGCTTGCGCACAGCGGCGCACACGCAGGTAACCGGTCTTGGTGTCCACCCAGTAGGGCACGAACAGGATCTCCACCCCCTGCTGGGAGAGGATGCGCGCCAGCTCGGGGAATTCCGAGTCGTAGCAGATCAGCACCCCCACCCGACCGGCGTCGGTGTCGAACACCTTCAGGCTGTCGCCGCCCCGTACACCCCAGTAGCTTCGCTCATCCGGCGTGATGTGCAGCTTGTACTGGTGGTCGATGGTGCCATCGCGCCGGCACAGGAACGAGACGTTGTAGAGCACCTGGTCCCGGTAGACCGGCATGGAGCCGGCGACGATATTGATATTGTAGGACACCGCCAACCGGGACATGGCCTCGCAGATGTCGTCGGTGTACTGCGCCATGCCGCGGATGGCCTCGGCCGGGTTGTCCTGGTTGAACTGCGCCAGCAGCGGGGCGTTGAAGAACTCCGGGAACAGGGCAAAGTCGGCGTTGTAGCCGGCCACTGCGTCCACGAAGAACTCCACCTGGCCCATCAGGTCCTCCAGCGAGCTGACCGTGCGCATCTGCCACTGCACGGCGCCCACCCGCACCACCTTGCTGCGGGTGGCGATCAGCGGGGTTTCATCCGCCTCATAGAAGATGTTGTTCCACTGCACCAGGGTGGCGTAGGCGTGGGACTCCCGGTCCTCCGGCATGTAGTCGGTGATCACCCGGCGCACGTGGAAGTCGTTGGCGAGCTGGAACGAGAGGATGGGGTCGTGGATCTCGCTCTGCTTGACCAGCTCGATGTAGTGCTCCGGGGTCATCTCGTCGGCGTGCTTGCGGTAGCCGGGGATCCGGCCGCCGGCGACGATGGCGCGCAGGTTGAGTTGCCGGCAGAGCTCCTTGCGGGCGTCATACAGCCGCCGGCCAAGGCGCATGGCCCGGTACTCCGGATCGACGAAGACGTCCACTCCGTAAAGCACGTCGCCCTTGGGGTCGTGGGTGGTGAAGAAACCGTTGCCGGTGATCTCCTCGTAGGTATGGCGATCACCGAAGCGGCTGTAGTCCACGATCAGCGTCAGGGCGGCGGCCACCACCCGGCCGTTGTCCTCCACGCAGATCTGGCCCTCGGGGAAGCGGTTGATCTGCGCCGCGAACTGCTCCCGCGACCAGGCGCCCCCCATGGCCCCGGGGTAGACATGGTCCATGATGTGCTTGATGTCCGGGTAGTCCTCCAGGGTGAGGTTGCGGAGGCGTAGCCGATGTTCCTCGAGGTCGGAGCTGGTCGGGGCGTTGTCCTGTTCGCTCATAGGGCGGATTCCGGAAGCGGGCGCGATGCAGCGATTGTATAGGCGATCTTCCGCGCGGGGCCAGCCCGATGGCGAGCCAGGCGGCCAGGCGCGCCTTGCGCGGGTGCTGTGTCGGTTGCTACAAATGCGGTAATGTTTCCGGCCCGGCCCGGATACCCCGACAGGGAGCCCGCCTCTTCCCGTGAGAACCCGTTTGCACCCAATTGCCCGCCGCTGCCTCGTTCCCGTGGGCGTGCTGGTGCTGTTGTTCCTGCCTGCCCTGCAGGCCGCCTGGGCGGTGGAGGTGCAGGTGGAAGGGGTCAGCGGTCAATTGCGCGACAACGTCGAGGCCTGGATCGGCGAGCCTGCGGGGGACAGCCGCAGGGCGCTGCGGGCCTACCAGCGCCAGTTGCCGGAGCGGGCCGGGCAAGCGCTGCAGGCACTGGGTTACTACGAGCCGGAGATCGACGTGGAGCGCGAGGAGACCGACAACGGGCCCCGTTTCATCCTGCGCATCGATGCCGGCGAGCCGGTGCGTATCGCGCTGGTGGACCTCCGCATCGACGGGGAGGCCGCGGAGGACAGCGCCTTCGACGGCATTCAGGCGCGGTTGCCGGTCCAGCCCGGGGCGGTGTTGCGCCATGACCGTTACGAGACCGCCCGCCGCCAGTTGCAGACCCTGGCCCTCGACCGGGGCTATTTCGACGCCCGCTACACCCAGCGGCGGGTGGAGGTGGACGTGGAGGCCGGCGAGGCCACCGTCATCCTTCATTTCGACAGCGGTCGCCGCTACAGCATGGGTGATGTGCAGTTCTCCGAAACCGCGCTGGCGCCCTGGTTCCTGGAGCGGCTGGTGCATTTCGAGCCGGGGGACCCCTACGAATCGCGCCACGTGAGCGAGTTGAACCGTGCTCTGCTGAACAGCGGCTATTTCGCCCAGGTGTCTGTCCGCCCCGAGCCGCGCGAGGCCGATGAAACGCTGCGTGTCCCGGTGCAGGTGGAGTTGACCGCCGAGCGGCCCCACCAGGTGCGCACCGGTGTGGGCTATTCCACGGACGTCGGGCCGCGGATCCGTGCCGGCTGGTCCCGCCCGTGGGTCAACCGGCGTGGGCATACCCTGTCGGTGGACACGGAACTGTCCGAGAAGCGCCAGAACATCTCCACCCGCTACGGCATTCCGCTGCGGGACCCACTGCGCACCCAGCTGGTCCTGCAGGGGGGCTTCCAGTACGAGGACATCGAGGACACCGAGAGCGAACTCTACACCCTGTCGGTGCAGCACCAGCACCGCTTTGAGAGCGGCTGGCAGCAGAATCTGGGCATCCGGTGGGACCGGGAGCGGTTCACCATCTCCGACGAGACCCGCACCACCACGCTCTACCTGCCCGGGGGCAGCTGGTCGCGGAACCGCGCCCGCGGTGGCGCCGACCCCCATTGGGGTGACCGGCTGCTGTTCAGCGTCGAGGGCACGGATGAGTGGATGGGTTCCGATATCGACGTCTTCCGGGTGCGCACCGGGGCGCGGCTGCTGCGCAGCTTTGCCGATAACCACCGCGTCCTCCTGCGTGCCGACCTGGGCGGGCTGACCTCCAGCGAGTTCGAGAAGGTGCCGCCGACGCTGCGGTTCTTTGCTGGCGGCGACCAGAGCGTGCGTGGTTATCGCTACCAGACCCTGGCCCCGGAGGATGACGAGGGCGACGTGATCGGCGGTAAATACCTGGCGGTGGCCAGCGCGGAGTACGGTTACACCTTCCGGCCCAACTGGCGCCTGGCCGCCTTCACCGACGCCGGTAACGCCTTCGATGACTGGGATGACCCGGACCCGCAGGTGGGCGCCGGTTTCGGTATCCGCTGGATCTCGCCGGTGGGCCCCATCCGGCTGGACTTCGCCTCGGCACTGAGCAAGTCGGGTAACCCCTGGCGGCTGCATTTCTCCATGGGGCCGGAGATATGATGCGGGTAGTGCGGCTCACCCTGCTCGGGTTGCTGGTCCTGGTGTCTCTGCTTGCCGGGACGCTCACCTGGCTGGTGGGCACCCCCTCCGGCGCCCGGGCCGCGGCGGACCTGGCCCAACGGTTTGTGCCCGAACTGGAGCTTGAGGTGACCGGTGGCAGCCTCTGGAGCGGCCTGGAGCTCTCATTCGCCCGCTGGCAGGACGGCGAACTGCGGGTGGAGACCGGGCGCGTGGTCACCGGCTGGGATATGGGCTGCCTGACGCGGCGGGCCTTTTGTCTTCAGGCCCAGGTCCATGACCTGGAGGCCCTCATCCCCGAGGGCGACCCCGGCGACGCCCCGGACCCGGAGGAGGGCGCGCCCGATACCCCCATGGAGCGGCTCGACCTGCCCCTGGCCATCCAGGTGGAGCGGCTGGAACTCCGCGGTGCTCGGGTGCAGGTG
Source organism: Alkalispirillum mobile (assembly GCF_003664325.1). Classification (NCBI taxonomy): domain Bacteria; kingdom Pseudomonadati; phylum Pseudomonadota; class Gammaproteobacteria; order Chromatiales; family Ectothiorhodospiraceae; genus Alkalispirillum; species Alkalispirillum mobile. Next base: position 1,221,288 of record NZ_RCDA01000001.1, on the reverse strand, counting down.
GCAGAGCACGACATCGCGCTCGACTTCCTCAACCTGGAGGGGGACTTGAGCGGCGATGTGCTCAACCTGGAGCGGACGGAAACGCGGGGGCTCCGGGTCCGCCTGCCCGAGCCGGCGGACGAGGAGGACGCGGCCGACGCCGGAGAGGCCGCGCCGATGGCCGACTTCCAATATCAGCCGCCGGAACTGCCCGACCTGCAACTGCCGCTGGATGTGCACCTCCAGACCCTCCGTATGCGCGACAGCGCCCTGTGGCTTCCCGGCGAAGATCAGCCGATGCCCCTGCCCGATGTGGACCTTACGGCCAGTCTTGAAGGTCAATCCCTGGGGCTGGCCCGCCTGGACCTCTCTCACCCCTACGGGGAGCTGCGCAGCCGCGGGCAGCTGGCGTTGGGGGGCGACTGGGACGTGGCCCTGGATCTGGACGTGGTGGCCGGCGAGGCGCTTGCCGACAGCCTGCCACTGGTCCTGCCCGGCGCCCCGGAATTCAGCCTCAGGATGGAGGGTGCGCTCAAACAGGAGCTGCAGCTCGCCCTGGAGGCGGTCACCGGCCACCAGGCACTGGCATTGGATGCCCGCCTGACCCCCTTGGATGAGCAATTGCCCTTCGAGCTGACGCTGCGCTGGCCGCACCTGGGCTGGCCGCTGGACGATCCGGGGGGTTACCGCAGCCGCGACGGGGCGCTGAACCTGACCGGCGACCTGTCCGGGTGGCAGGCCAGCCTGCGCAGCGAAGTGGCCGGCCCCGAGCTTCCGGCCGGGCTGCTGAGGCTGGACGCCCACGGCGATCTCACCTGGGCGCGGCTGGAGGCCCTGACCCTGGAGGCGCTGGAGGGCACCGCGGAACTCTCCGGCGCCGTCGACTGGTCCGGGGTGCTGCAGTGGGATATCGACCTCGCGCTGCGAGACCTGAACCCGGGGAGCTTCTGGGAGGGGGCGCCGGAGCAGGTCTCGGGCCGGGTCGAGAGCCAGGGGCAGCTCACCGAGGCCGGGCCGGACCTTCGCGTGCGGATCCCCGGCATTGAGGCCCTGGTGCAGGACTACACCCTGGCGCTCGATGGGGCGGCCGGAATGGACCCGGCCGGCCACCTGCACTTCGACGACATCAACCTCCGGGTGGACGGGCAGGCGGGGCTCACGGTGGCCGGGGCTCTCACCGACCGCTGGGACCTGGACGGCGAGATCAGCCTGCCCGACCTGTCGGCGCTGGGCGTGCCGGACCTGGCCGGCGCCCTCGCGGGGCGTTTCCAGTTGCGCGGCGAGCGCGACCGGCCCGACCTGGAGGCGGAGCTCAGCGGCGATACCCTGTCCGGCCCCGGGGGCGTGGGGCTGGGGGCATTGGAGTTGACCGCCCGCGTGCCCGCCCTGGGGCAGGAGGACAGCCGGCTGGCCCTGCGCCTGTCCGACCTGTCGGCCGGGCCCGAGCACCTGAACGACGTGGCACTGGAGATCACCGGCCGCGAGGCGGCGCACCGGCTCGACCTGCTGGCGGATGGCCGCGGCGGGCTCGAGCTGGACCTCGCCCTCACCGGTGCCTTCGACCGCGAGACCGGCGACTGGGAGGGGGAGCTGGCCCACGCCCTGGCCATGGCCCGGCGTTACGGCCACCGCCTCAACCTCGAGCAGCCCCTTGACCTGGCCTGGGACGCCGAGGCGGGCCGTCTGCGGCTCGCCGCCCATTGCTGGACGGTCAATGAGCAGGGCCGCCTCTGCATCGACGAACCCGCGGCGCTGGGCGCCGACGGTGAACTGGCCTTCAGCCTCAGTGATTACGACCTGCAGGCGGGGCTCAGGCCCTGGCTGCCGGAGGACCTGGCGCTGGTCGCGGGGCTCGATGCGGAGGGGCAGGTGGCCTGGGGCGATGCGCTCACCGCCCAGCTCGCCCTGTCCAGCGAGGACGGCCTGCTGCGGCTGCGCCTCGACGAGGAGGACGAGGAGGAGGACTTCGAGGAGCTTCGTTACGACGCCTTGACCGCACAGCTGGACTACCGCGAGACCGAAGCCACCCTGGCGGTCGATTTCACCACCCCGGAGCTCGGCGGCGCCCGCCTGCGCGTCACCACCGACCCGCGGCCGGAGGCCCGCGAGCTGGACGGCGAATTGGTGCTGGAGGATCTGGATCTCTCCATGGCCCGGCCCTTTGCCCCCGACCTGAGCCGCCTCGAGGGGGTGATCGCTGCCCGCGCCGAGATCGGGGGGCATTGGGAGGATCCCCAGGTTACCGGCCAGGTCACCCTGGCGGACGGGCTGGTGGACGGGCCGGACCTGCCAGTCACCCTCAGCGATCTCCGGCTCGACGTGGACGTGGCCGGCAGCCGGGCCGACTATCGGGGCGAGTTCCGCGCCGGCGACGGCCGCGGGCAGCTGCACGGGCGGGTGCTCTGGGGCGGCGACGAGTGGCGCGTCATGGCCAACCTGGACGGTGACGCCCTGGAGGTCTTCCTGCCGCCAGGGCTGGACCTGGCGGTCTCCCCGGCCCTGCGCGCCGTGGTGCGGCCCAACCACGTGTTGCTGCGCGGTCGCGTCGATGTGCCCCGGGGCATGATCGATATCCAGGACCTGCCGGAACAGGCCGTTGGTCTCTCCCGTGACGTGGTCGTGGTGCGCCGCACCGAAGAGATGCCGGTCACCGATGAACAGGCCCTGGAGGGCTGGGACCTGGACGTGGATATCGAACTGCGCCTGGGCGCGGACGAACTGGCGCTGTCCGCCTTCGGACTGACCGGGCGCCTGGAAGGCAATATGCGGGTCCGCCTGCGCGACGACGTGCCGGAGGGGGTGGGCGAGATCCGCATCGTCGACGGCCGCTACCGCGCCTACGGCCAGAACCTGCGGATCCGTCGCGGCACCCTGCTGTTTGCAGGGCCGGTGGATCAGCCGGAGCTGGATATCGAAGCGGTGCGCAATGTGAGTCGCTACGACGTGGTGGCCGGCATCCGCGTCGAGGGGCGCGCCGATGATCCACGCGCCCGCCTGTTCGCCGAGCCGGCCATGCCCGATGACGAGGCCCTCTCCTACCTGATCCGGGGCCGTCCGCTGAGCGCTGAAGGCGACGGCGCCGAGGCGATGATGGCCTCCGCGGCCCTGGGGCTTGGCGTCAGTGGCGCCTCCGGCATCATCGGTGGGGTCGGCGAGGCGCTGGGCGTGGAGGACGTGGAGGTGGAGGCCGTGGGCGAGGGCGACGAGACCCAGGTGGTGGTCGGCGGCTACCTGAACCCGCGGCTCTACATCAGCTACGGCGTGGGGGTGTTCAGCCCCGACAACACACTGACCCTACGCTACCAGCTGGCCCGACAGCTGTTCCTGGAGGCGGTCAGTGGCGTCGAGAACGCCCTGGACCTGATGTACCGGTTCGAGTTCGGTGGCCGGGGCGGGGAGGCCGCGCCACCGGAGCCGGCCACCGACAACGGGGAATAGCCCGGGCCCGAGCGGGATCAGGAGGGGGGCTGGTCCCGGCACCGGCGTACAAAACCGTAGCCGCTGCGGAAATCCGGGTACATGAAGCGGAAGCCGGAGGCCAGCAGAAAGCTGTTGCTCAGCCGTTTGCCGGTGACCGCCGTTTCGTTCTCGTCGCGCGGCGGGTAGGGCACGCCCAGCCGGTCCGCCAGCCAGTCCGCCACCACGCAGTGCTGCACCGGCTCGCAGTCGGTGCCGATGTACAGGGTCGGTTCCACCTCGGGCAGCGCCAGGTGGGTCAGCACCCGCACGCAGTCCTCCTCATGGATCCGGTTGGTCCAGTGATGGGGCCGGCAGGGCTTACCCTGGCGGACGGCCTCCACCAGGTGTTCCCGGCCCGGACCGTAGATGCCGGAAAAGCGCACCACGGTCGCTTCGCTGTCGCTCTGAAAGGCCAGTTGTTCCGCCGCCAACAGGGCCTCCGCCCGCTGGGTGGCCGGCTCCGCTTCGGTCCATTCGTCGACCCAGCGGCCGTCGTCCCGGCCGTAGACGGAGGTGCTGGAGACGAAGATCAGGCGCCTTGGTGTTGCCCCCGCACGCTGCAGGCCGTGCAGCAGGCCGATCATGCCGTCGTGGTAGGTGCGCCAGTAGCCGGCATCGCTGTAGTCATCCGGCGTCAGGATGCAGTAGATCAGGTCCACGTCCCCCGGCAGTTGCAGCAGGCTGTCCGGTTGGTGGAGGTCCGCGGCCAGCGGCGTCAGCGGGGCGGGAATGGCCTCGGGATGGCGCCGCAGGCCGGTGACCCGGTGGCCGGCATCGGCCAGGGCCTGGCCCAGGGCGATGCCCAGCCGCCCACAACCGGCGATCAGTACGTGTTCCTGGCTTGCCATGGTGCTCTCGCTTTCCGAAAACGCCCGCCACAAGCGGCCCGGCGGGCAATGGGTGTATAGTAGCGTCCCCCAAAACATGCAATGGATCAAACCGGAGTCATGACCGCACGACGCCTGCACCGTATGCGCCAGACCCTGGAGCACCGCCAGCCCGACCTGCAGGTCCTGCTGGACCAGGTCCACAAGCCGCACAACCTCTCCGCCATCCTGCGCACCTGCGATGCGGTGGGCGTGCCCCGGGCGCACGCGGTCTCGCGGCACCAGGACTTCACGGTACACCGCGCCGCCTCCTCCGGTACCGGCCAGTGGGTGGACGTGCAGACCCACACTGACCTGCCTGCTGCCATCCGCACCGTGCAAGGTGCAGGGATGAAAGTTTACGCCGCCCACCTCTCGGAGGTTGCGGTGGACTACCGGGCGGTGGACTTCACGCAACCCTGCTGCCTGCTGCTGGGCGCGGAGAAGGAGGGGGTGAGTGCCGAGGGGGCCGAACTGGCGGATGGGCACGTGATCATCCCCATGTTCGGGCTGGGCGCCTCGCTGAACGTCTCGGTGGCGGCGGCGGTGATCCTGTTCGAGGCCCAGCGCCAGCGACTGGCCGCCGGTCTCTACGAGCAGCCTCGGCTACCGGAGGCGGAGATCCGCCGCACCCTGGTAGAGTGGCTGCACCCGCGGATCGCCGAGCGTTGCCGCAACGAGGGGCGCCCCTACCCGGAACTGGACGAGGATGGGGCCGTTATCTGGCAGCCGGCCACGTCGTAAAGCGCCCGGCTCAGTCAAACCGGTAGTGGCGGTTCAGCGCCCGGTAGACCCGCTCCGGGTACCAGGTCTGGCCCAGGCTGCCGTTGTAGCGGGCCAGCGCGCGGGTCGTGTCGCCGTTCTCGATGTCCAGGTAGTGGGCCAGGATGGTGGTGCCGAAGCGCAGGTTGGTCCGCAGGTCGAAGAGGTTGTCGCCCGCCTCGCCGATCTCGTCCAGCCAGAAGGGCATGATCTGCATGATGCCCCGCGCCCCGGCGGTGGAGACGGCGAAGCGGTTGAAGTTGCTCTCCACGTGGATGACCGCCAGCACCAGCTGCGGGTCCAGCCCGGCGCGGCTGGCCTCCGCGTGCACCTTGCGCAGGATGCGCATGCGTTTGTCCGGATCGGGCACCTGTCGGTCGAGCTGCTGCGACATGGCCACCAGCCAGACCTGGGCGGCGTGGCGGTTGTCGAAGCTCTCGTTGCTGTCCATGGCCTCGCGCAGCGCCTCGCGCAGGGCCGGGTCCGGCGCTTGGCCCTGACTCGGTTCACCGGCCGGCAGGGCGGCGCTGAACAGCAGGAACAGCAGGGCGGCGAGGCCCGCGGCCCGGCGCCAGTACTGGGGCGCCGCGCTCCGGCGGGCGGCCGCGTGGTCGGGACCGGGCTGCGCTTGCATGGTTATCCTGCCGCTCGTGTGCGACGGTTAACCTAACCGCGCCTGCAGGAACCCATGCACCTCGGCCAGCGGCACCTCGGTACTCTCGCTGTCCCGCCGCCCGCGGTACTCCAGCACGCCGTTCTTCAGCCCGCGGTCGCCAATCACCACCCGGTGGGGGATGCCGATCAGCTCCACGTCGGCGAACTTGACCCCGGGGCGGGCATCGCGGTCGTCGAAGAAGACCTCCACCCCTGCATCTAGCAGCTCGGCGTAGAGTTTTCCCGCCTGCTCGGCCACCGCCTCGGAGCGGTTCATGCCGATGGGCACCAGGGCGACCTGGAAGGGGGCGATCGGCTCGGGCCAGATGATGCCGTTGTCGTCGTGGTTCTGCTCGATGGCGGCGGCCACCACGCGGGAGACGCCGATGCCGTAGCAGCCCATGGTCACGGTCTGAGCGTCGCCGTCCTCGTTCAGCACGGTGGCCTTCATCTTCTCGCTGTACTCGCGGCCCAGCTGGAAGATATGGCCCACCTCAATGCCGCGGGCGATCTCCAGCGTGCCCTTGCCGTCCGGGCTGGGGTCGCCGGCCACCACCTCGCGCAGGTCGGCCACCTCGGGCAGCGCCACGTCGCGGCCCCAGTTGATCCCGAAGTAGTGCTTGTCATCGCTGTTGGCACCGGCGGCAAAGTCGCTCATCACCGCCACGCTTCGGTCCACCACGCAGGGGATCGGGAGGTTGACCGGGCCCAGTGAACCGGGGCCGGCACCGATGGCGTCGCGGATCGCCGGTTCGTCGGCCATCACCAGCGGCTCGGCCACTTGGGGCAGGGCAGTGGCCTTGACGTCGTTCAGGGTGTGATCACCGCGCACGATCAATGCCACCAGCCCGCCCTCGGCGCCGTGCACCACCAGGGTCTTGATGGTTTTCTCGATGGGCAGCCCGTAGTCCTTGACCAGGTCGTCGATGGTGCGGGCGCCGGGGGTGTCCACCAGGCGCATGTCCTCGCCGGGGGCCGGAGTGCCGCCGGCGGGGGCCGGAGCCTCGGCCAGCTCCACGTTGGCGGCGTAGTCGCCCTCCGTGGAGAAGGCCACCGCGTCCTCGCCCGACTCGGCGAGGACGTGGAACTCGTGGGAGACGCTGCCGCCGATGTTGCCCGAGTCGGCCGCCACCGCGCGGAACACCAGCCCGGTGCGCTCGAAGATCCGGCTGTAGGCGTCGTACATGACCTGGTAGGTGCGCCCCAGGCAGTCGTCGTCCAGGTGGAAGGAGTAGGCGTCCTTCATCAGGAACTCGCGGGCGCGCATCACCCCGAAGCGGGGGCGGATCTCGTCGCGGAACTTGGTCTGGATCTGGTAGAGGTTGAGCGGCAGCTGGCGGTAGCTCTTCACCTCGCGGCGCACGTAGTCGGTGATGACCTCCTCGTGGGTGGGGCCGAAGCAGAAGTCGCGCTCATGCCGGTCCTGCAGGCGCAGCAGCTCCGGGCCGTACTTGTCCCAGCGGGTGGACTCCTGCCAGAGCTCCGATGGCTGTACCGCCGGCATCAGCAGCTCATGGGCGCCGGCGCGGTCCATCTCCTCACGCACGATCTGCTCCACCTTGCGCAGCACCCGCAGCCCCAGCGGCGTCCAGGTGTACAGGCCGGCCGCCAGTTTGCGGATCATCCCGGCGCGCAGCATGAGCTGGTGGCTGACGATCTCGGCGTCGGCGGGGGTCTCCTTGCTGGTGGAGAGCGGAAACAGGCTGGCTCGCATCGGCGTCTTTTCCTTCTTGATTGAAAACCTGGCCCGGAAGGATACAACAGCCCGGGGCGGGGACGAACCCGGTGCCCGACCGGCCCTACCCGCGCAGCCAGCTCTTGAGCGGGGCCAGAGGTTGCGGGCGGGCATACAGGTAGCCCTGGGCGTGCGGGCACCCGTTGCGTGCCAGAAAATCGGCCTGGGTCCGGGTCTCGACGCCCTCGGCAATCACATCCAGGTCCAGCGCCCGGGCCATGGCGAGCAGCGCCCGGACCAGTTCGCGGTCGCCGGGATCGTGCTCCAGGTCGGCGATGAAGGATCGGTCCAGCTTGAGCCGGTGAATGGGCAGGAGCTTGAGCCGGGCGATGTTGGAGTAGCCGGTGCCGAAGTCGTCTACCGCCAAACGGATTCCTGCCGACCCGATGGCATTCAGCGTCTCGGTTACCCCCGCCTGGTCGGTAAAGAGTGCGGATTCGGTGATCTCCACCTCCAGGCAGTCGCTCGGCAAACCGGCCCTGGCGAGACGTTCGGTGAGCATTGCCGGCAGGGATTCATCCAGCTGGCAGGGAGAGAGGTTGAGGGCGAAGCGGGCATGTTGCAATGCCGGCCAGGTCTGCAGCAGGGTCCTTGCTTCCGAGATCGCAGTGTCTATCACCCATCGCCCCAGATGAAGGATCAGCCCCGACTGCTCGGCAAGGGGGATGAACTCGGCGGGACTGATCGGCTGCCCGTCATCGCGCGGCCAACGGGCCAGGGCCTCAAGGCCGGTTACCCGGCCATCCTCCAGGCTGACCTGGGGTTGCCAGGCCAGTTCGAGCCTGTCGTTTTCCAGCGCCTCGCGAAGGTCCGCAACCCGACGTACCCTTTGCCGGGCGCGTTCATGGGCATCAGGTGAGTAAAGGCTGAAGCCGCCCTTGCCGGCGGTCTTCGCCTGAAAGAGGGCCGAGTGGGCACTGGCCAACAGGGTATCCGCGTCTGCGCCATCGTCCGGGTAATGACAGATGCCGAGGCTGGCGGAGACAAAGAACGATTCCTGGTCCACGGGAATGGGGCGTTCCAGGGCGTGCAGCAGGCGCTGGGCAAGGGTGTGAATGTTGACCTCGCCACCTTCTGAGAGGATGACAAACTCATCGCCCTCGAGGCGCGCCAGGTCGTCGCTCTCTCGCAGACAGCCCTGCAGTCGCTTGCCGATCTCCACCAGGACCTGATCACCGCTGTTGTGGCCATAGGTGTCGTTGATCTCCCGGAACCGGTCCAGGCCCAGGCAAAGCAGTGAAAACGAGAATTTGCGGTGTCCAGCCAGTGCGGTGATCCGCCTGAGGCGCTCAAGGAAGAGAGCCCGGTTGGGCAGTCCGGTCAGGCTGTCGTAGTTGGCCAGTATATGCAGCCGATCGCGCAGCTCCTTGTGTTTGGTGATATCGGAGAAGACCCCGACGAAATTGGTGATGCGACCTGTCTCGTCCCGGATGGCATCCACGTGCAGCCACTCCGGGTAGACGTCGCCGTTTTTTCGCCGGTTCCAGATCTCCCCCTCCCAGCGCCCGTGCGCCTGCAGTTGCTGCCACATATTCCCGTAATACTCGGCGCCATGCCGCCCGGAGGAGAGCAGGCTGGGGGTGTGGCCGAGGGCCTCCCGGGGGGCATAGCCGGTGGTCTGCGTGAAGGCGCGGTTGACGGAGATGATCCGCTGCTCGGCATCCGTCACCATGATGCCCTCGGAGGTGGCGTTGAACACCGCACTGGCGATCTCGTGGGCGTGGAGTTCGTCCTGCAGTTGCGCGATCAGGGCCTCGCGCTCCTCGCGGAGTTTCTGTTCGCGGGCCAACAGAACCGAAAAGAGGCAGGTATGGGAGGTGACGCCGATGCACTCGCCCTGCGCATCCACCACCGGCAGGTGCAGGGTGTGCGCGTGGTCCAGTGCATCCAGCACTTCCTTTACCGGGGCCTCTGCGCTGAGGGGTTTCGGGGGGCGTTTGACCAGCAGGTCGGCGAAGATCCGGCCGGGGAAGAGGGCGGCCTGGCGCTCCTCCACCAACCCCATGAAGCGGCCCGACTCGTCGAGCACGACAAAGGCACGCACCGGTTCCTTGCTGTCGCGCACCACGTCGCGGTAACGCTGAATGGTGGCCACCTCGATCCAATGACCGCAGAGCAGGTCCGAAGCCCGTAGCTCCCCGTTCATCTTGCCTCCGAGTCAATCTGGACCTCGATCTCCATCTCCAGATGGACGATCTCCTCCGGGCCCATCAGGGGCTTGACTCGACTGAGAACGAAATCCCGGATCTGGTCGCGACTGAGCTTGCGCAGCACCGCACTGCGTACCAGGACATCGCCGATGACTTCATCCTCAATTTCCAGGTGTTCGTATGGTGTGATGGTGAGCAGGTCCAGCGCCTTAGCCACGGCCATGTGGCCGATGGGCGATTCGCACCCCAAGACCAGGCCATCGTGGATGGGCGGCAGGGAGAACTCCTTGACGCTGGCGCGGATGACGTAACGGCTGCTGTCCCTTGGCATGATTCTGGTTTTGATTGGGCTGGCTTTGTTCAACGGGAAAGAGGGTTGCGCGTGCCCGCAGTGGGCCCGCGGGACTCGCCGGCAGTACCGCCGAGAACCGCAATGCGCAAAGGTTCAATACGCCAAAGATTAGCAGGTTTTCCACTGCGGGTCGTTGATCCCCGGGCAGAGCTATTGCCACCAGGCGACGGTCAGTCCGGCGGCCAAGGACAGCAGCATCGGGCCGGTGACCCGCTTGCCCAGCGCCCCGGTGCCGATCACCCCGGCCAGTGCGCCCTTGATGAGGTTGTTCACCGAGGCGGCGATGACGATGCCCAGCACCGCCGTGTCCAGGCTGATAGAGACATTCGACATGCGCGTGAGCGACAGGGTGATGGCGTCCACGTCCGCCAAGCCGGACGACGCGGCCAGCAGGTAGATGCCGGCATCGCCCAGCCAGTCGCGCAGCCACTCGCCCAGGAACATGATGGCGGTGAGCAGTGCCCCGAACACCAGCGCCGACTTGAGATCCAGCGGATTCTGCTTGAGCTTGGGCTGCGTCACCTCCCGCGACTGGCGCTGCCGATACCAGATGAGCAGCGCGGGCAGATAGAGCAGGCTGGCCATGACGATCACCGGCAGCACCAGCGGCGGAATGAGCGCCGGGTTGATGATCAGCCCATAGAGCAGGATGCGCGGGAACATGGTGCCGCAGGCGATCAGGATGCCGGCGGCCAGCAGGGGGCTGAGCCCGGGGGCGTGGCGCGACTGCCGGGAGAAGTGCAGGGTGAGGGCGGTGGAGGAGCTCAGGCCCGCGAACAGGCTGGTGAACAGTATCCCCTTCTCGGTGCCCCCCACCCGCACCGCGAAGTAGCCCACGAAGGAGACCGAGGCGATCAGCACCACCAGCCACCAGATTTCGTAGGGGTTGATGGCCCCGCCGGGGCCCATGCCCTCGTCCGGCAGCAGCGGGAGGACCACCACCGAGATCAGCAGCAGCTTGAAGGCCGCGTCCAGCTCGTGGGCGTGCAGCCGGTTGATCAGCCCGTGAATCTCCTGCTTGTTGTCCAGGATCACGGCGGTGATCACCGCACCCGCGGTGGCGATCACCAGGTCCACGGCCACGGCAATGGCGCCGAAGGCGAAGGTGAGGAGCAGGCCGACCGTGCCGGTGATGCTGACGTTGCCCGCGTGCTCCGCCTGGGTGCGGTACGCGACCAGCACCAGGGCGGCGAGACCGATCAGCATGACCGGGAAGGCCCAGGGGGTGAGGTGCTCGGAGAGTACCGCCGAAAGCCCGCCGAGCAGGCCCACCAGGGCGTAGGTGCGGATGCCCGCCACCCGACGGCCAGCCTCCAGCGCCCGCGATTCCCAGCCGCGCTCCAGGCCGATCAGTGCGCCCAGTAGCAGTGCCACGGCCAACTGCAGGATGGTCTCGTTGCCGGCGATGAACTGCTCGGTGAGTTCTTCCATAAGGTGTCCGCCCCCCTGTGGTCACCTTAGCGGTTGTCAGGGGCTGGTAACAGCGGCAGCGCGCCACCTTGACGCTTTGCCCCATCCCGAGTAGTTTTGCTCCCTTTCCTGCGAGCGCTTTATTCCAAGCCTCGGTGCGGCTCAGCCCGGTGGCCCGGGCGCTTGTCGCCACTCCGGGGCAGATCCAGAAGGGACCAGCGGACCATGCGGCATATCATTTCCATATTGGTGGAGAACGAGTTCGGCGCGCTTTCGCGCATCGCCGGGCTGTTCACGGCACGGGGCTACAACATCGAATGCCTCACCGTAGCCCCCACCGACGACCCCACCCTGTCGCGCATGACGCTGGTGACCATCGGTGATGACCGCATCATCGAGCAGATCATCAAGCAGCTGAACAAGCTGCTGGACGTGGTCAAGGTCATGGACATGACCGAGGGGCGGCACATCGAGCGGGAAATGATGCTCATCAAGGTGGCCGCCGCCGGTGCGGAGCAGCGCGAGGAGTTCAAGCGCCTGACCGACATCTTCCGCGGGCGCATCCTCGACGTGACCGATCGCATCTACACCATCGAACTCACCGGGCCCAGCGACAAGCTGGACGCCTTCCTGGATGTGCTGGGCCACAGCGCCATCCTGGAGGTGGTGCGTTCCGGTGTCATCGGCATCGCCCGCGGCGAGAAGCACCTGCGGGTCTGATCTTTCAAGCTATGGGCGCCGTGGCGCCGCAACGTGAATCCTGAAGGGGTAGTCATGCAAGTCTATTACGATAAAGACGCCGATCTCTCCATCATCCAGGGCAAAAAGGTGGCCGTCATCGGCTACGGCTCCCAGGGCCATGCCCACGCCAACAACCTGAAAGAGTCCGGCGTGGACGTCGTGGTGGGGCTGCGTGAAGGTTCCGGCTCCGCGGCCAAGGCCAAGAACGCCGGCCTGGAAGTGGCCAGCATCGAGGAGGCCGCCGCCCAGGCCGACGTGGTCATGATCCTGGCCCCGGACGAGCACCAGGCGGTGATCTACCACAACCAGATCGCCCCCAACGTGAAGTCCGGCGCCGCCATCGCCTTCGCCCACGGCTTCAACATCCACTTCGGCCAGATCCAGCCCGCCGACGACCTGGACGTGATCATGATCGCGCCCAAGGGCCCCGGCCACCTGGTCCGCTCCACCTACGTGGAGGGCGGTGGCGTGCCCAGCCTGATCGCCATCCACCAGGATGCCAGCGGCAAGGCCAAGGACATCGCCCTGTCCTACGCCTCCGCCAACGGCGGCGGCCGTGCCGGTGTCATCGAGACCAGCTTCCGCGAGGAGACCGAGACCGATCTGTTCGGTGAGCAGGCCGTGCTCTGCGGCGGCATCACCGCCCTGATCCAGGCCGGTTTCGAGACCCTGGTCGATGCGGGTTACGCCCCCGAGATGGCCTACTTCGAGTGCCTGCACGAGACCAAGCTGATCGTCGACCTGCTCTACCAGGGCGGCATCGCCAACATGCGCTACTCCATCTCCAACACCGCCGAGTACGGTGACTTCACCCGTGGCCCGCGTGTGATCAACGAGGAGAGCCGCGAGGCCATGCGCGAGATCCTGGCCGAGATTCAGGAGGGCGAGTTCGCCCGCGAGTTCGTGCTGGAGAACCAGGCCGGCAACCCCACCCTCACCGCCCGTCGCCGGCTGGCCGCCGAGCACGAGATCGAGGTGGTGGGCGAGCGCCTGCGCGGCATGATGCCCTGGATCAACGCCAACAAGCTGGTGGACAAGGACAAGAACTGAGTCCTGCAGCCTGACGCTCGCCCTGGACGGGGCGGGCCGTTCTCGGAGGCCGGGTTCCCCTTGGGGGGCCCGGCCTCCGTGCGTTCCGACCCGTTCATTGGCGGTGGGCCGGGGTTTCGGGCCGCCCCTGGGCTTGCCAGGCCCCACATGACACGGGATGCTGTGGCAAACGATGGGACCCTGGCATGGACTCAAGGAGAGACAGGGCATGAGCGAGCATTTTGATCCCTGGGTGGTGTGGCTGGTCGCCGGGCTGGCGCTGATACTGGCCGACCTTTTCCTGGCCGGTGGTACCAGTGGCGTGTTGCTGCTGCTCGGGCTGATGGCCTTGGCGGGCATGGCGGCCGCGCTGCTGGGGCTTGAGCTGACCGGGCAACTGGCGGTAGCGGGGGTGGCCGGACTGCTCCTGTTCCCGGTGGTGCTCTGGTTCATGCGCCGGATGAGCGGTCGGCGCAGTGGCGCGGCCGGGCAGGATACGCGGGTAAGCGGGGAGATCTACGCGGTGCAGCAATGGGGCGACCGGTTGGGGATCCACGTGCTGGGTGATTTCTTCCCTACCCGGCTTGAGCCCAGTTCAGCGGAGCCGGACCGGCCCCTGGCCCCGGGCGAACGGGTGCGGGTGGTGCGTTTCCGGGGGATCACCGCCGAAGTGGTGCGGGTTACCGACACCGACGAAGGGGCGGAGTGACCGGCAAAAATATGACTGATTGATCAGTCACCTGGCGTGTTACGGCGTTCCATTCAGATCGGTGTGGGGGATATTCGAGAAAGGTCTACCCCATCTTTGAAAATCATGTTGCGGCGCACCAAATGCTTTGCTATTGTGCACTGCATCAGGACGAGGTTGCTTCCGATCCTGAACCCCAATTGCAGAGTATCTTTAAGGTGACGCACATGAGCAACGAGACTATCCAGCAATTCAGCGATCAAGCCAGCAAGTTCTTCGTGGACCCGGCCCGCGCCTACGCCGGCCTGGGCCTGGACTACTTTGAGAAGCTGGTCAACATCCAGTTCGAGGCTGCCAAGGCCAACACCGAGACGGCCCTGAAGCAGGCCCGCGCTGCGCTGGACATCAAAGACCAGAAGGACTTCCAGAGCTACGTGGAAGGTCAGCGCAAGCTTGCCGAAGAGATCGGTCAGCGCGCCAAGGGTGAAGCCGAGAAGGTCGTGGCCCTGAACCAGGAACTGGCGCAGAACGCCCAGAAGCTGGCCCAGGACAGCGCCCGTGAGTTCGGCAAGGTGGCCCAGTCCAAGTAAGGACTGACCACTGCGGGTGCTCCGCGCCCGTCACTGGCCGGAAAAGGCCCCGGGGTGCTGCACTCCGGGGCCTTTTCGTTGTTACCGCTTGCCGAAGATCAGCAGCATCAGTCCCACGAAAGCGCCCACGCCGCCGCTCAACAGCACCATGGCCGTCTGATCGGTGAAGTTGCCGGTCGCTTCCCACTGGGCCTGCTCCTCCGGCGTCTGGGCCATGCCCCAGCCGAAATAGAGCACCACGGCGGCCGCGGTAAGAATGACGAGCCCGAGTATCCGTTTCCAGTGCATGTGCCTACCCTGTCTGCCTGTTGTCTGCCAACGTTGCGATGGACCACACGGCGGGTCTCGCCCGGGGGTCGGTCCGATCCGGCTTCAGAGGTTACACTAGGCTACTGATCCCGACAGCCAGTAAAGCGAACCCCAATGGATGCGACCAAGCGCCGCCGCGGTATCTACCTTCTGCCCAACCTGCTGACCACCGGCTGCCTGTTCTTCGGCTTCTTTGCCATCATCTCCGCCTTCAACGGCGATTTCCGGAACGCCGCCCTGGCGATCTTCATCGCCATGGTCTTCGATGGTCTCGATGGCCGCGTCGCCCGTATGACCAACACCCAGAGTGACTTCGGCGTCCAGTACGACAGCATTGCCGATATGGTCAGCTTCGGGGTGGGGCCGGCACTGGTGGCTTGGCTCTGGGCGCTGTCGGGCACCGCGGTGCTGCCCGGGCCTTTCGCCAAGCTGGGCCTGCTGATCGCCTTCATCTACGCGGCCTGTGCGGCGCTGCGCCTGGCCCGGTTCAACACCCAGGTGGGCGTGGCGGACAAGCGCTACTTCCAGGGGCTGCCCAGTCCCGCCGCTGCGGGGGTGGTCGCGGGCCTGATCTGGGTGGGGGATCACCTGGGGGTCAGCGAGAGCAGCGCACTGATCACTGCCAGCGTGGTTGTGCTGGCCGCCGGGCTGCTGATGGTCAGCCGGATGCGCTACTACAGCTTCAAGGAGGTGGACTTCCGCTACCGGGTGCCCTTTTTCACCATGGTGGTGGTGCTGCTCGGGCTGGCCTTTCTGCTCATCCACCCGCCCACGGTGCTGTTTGTCGGCTTTCTCGCCTACCTGGTCTCCGGGCCGGTGATGACGTGGAACCAGCGGCGTCGACGGTTGCGTGGTGGTCGCGCCGGCTGATGGGGCCACGGCGGCTCGACTGCATCAGGGCCAGCGCCGCCGGACCAGCCAGTACCGTCGCCGGGCGCGCGGCGGGGCCTTCATCCTGAGGGCCACCGGCTCGCTCGGTAGCCCGTGTAATGCCGTATCGGGCGTTGCCTGCTTTTCCAGCCTGTGCAGCCGTTCGATACGCACCTCCGTGGGCGGGTGGGTGCGTAACCAGGGTGGGGCCAGCCGGGGGCGGCGGCCGAACAGGCTGCGCAGCCAGCCGCCGTTGTAGCGTTCCAGCTTCACCAGGGCCGAGACCAGGCCCTGGGGGTCACCGGTCAGGCTGGCGGCCTCGATGTCCGCGGCGTACTCGCGGTTGCGTGACAGCGCCAGCTGGAGCAGCGTGGCGGCGCTGGGCGCGATCAGGATGGCCAGGAACAGCAACCAGGGCAGCGCCAGATCCCCCGCCATCCACCAGGGCAGCAGTATGAGCAGCGTCAGCTGGCCCAGCACCGCGGCCCAGAAGGTCAGGCGCGCCATGGCATCGGCCATGGCCATTACAGTGGTGTCGTTGTGGCGCAGGTGGCTCACCTCGTGGGCCAGTACCCCGGCCAGCTCCCGCAGTGTGAGCGTGCGCAGCAGGCCACCGCTCACCGCGATGCCGCCGTCATCCCGGTGGCCCACCGCAAAGGCGTTCAGGGCCGGTGAGGGCAGGTAGTAGAGTGTCGGGTCATGGCGCAGGCCGGCCCGTCGGTAGAGCGCCGCCAGCAGCCGGTAAAGGTCCGGGGCCGCTCCGGGCGGCAGCGGGGAGGCGCCGGAGCGGGCGAGTAGCAGGCGCGCCGGCAGGCTGCGCGCCACCAGGCTGGTCACCACGGCCAGTGCCATGGCCCAGACCAGGCCGACGCCGCCGGCCAGTAACCAGCCCATCAGCCCCAGCAACAGGGTCAGGCCGGTGAGCAGCAGGACGGCGCCCAGCAGGTTTTGCAGCTTGCGCTGTGCAAGGTGTGTCGGGTCCATCGTCCCCTTATCTCCGATTGGCGCCGCTCCGCGCAAGCGCAATACGCGCTACCCGTGGCGGCGGGCAAACGACGCGGGGCGCGGTCAATGGGGGCGATTGGAAAAAGTCATCAACGGCCCGGCCACCGGGGTTGCCAGCTCACTGGAGAGGCGTTTATAGTCAAGTTCATCCGGTTATACCGACACGCGTTTTAATCATCACGGGCAGAGTGCTCTACACCGAATGATCTTCCAAGGGTTATCCAGCGACGCAATGCCTACCGGCGCCTCCCGGCGTCGTGCGTCGTCCCTGTCCGGTCGCCCGCTGCTCACCTTCACCAGTCTGCGACTGCTGCTGCCGTAAGGCAGCCTATCCGACCCGATCCCACAGCCCTGAATTCCCCCAGGCCCGCGCCTCGGCAGCGGGATGGTATTCGTTTAAGGTAGGCGGCACGCACGGCCGGCCTCCCGGGAGAGTCATCATGAGCGACAAAGAACATCTCATTATCTTCGATACGACCCTGCGCGACGGTGAGCAGAGTCCCGGCGCCTCCATGACCCGCGAGGAAAAGGTGCGCATCGCCCGGGCGCTGGAGCGGCTGAAGGTGGACGTGATCGAGGCGGGGTTCCCGGCGGCCAGCGTCGGTGATTTCGAATCGGTGAGCGCGGTGGCCCGCGCCGTGAAGGACAGCCGGATCTGCGGACTGGCCCGTGCCCGGGAGGACGATATCCGGCGCGCCGGCGAGGCGCTGCAGGAGGCCGAGGCCGGCCGTATCCACACCTTCATCGCCACCTCGCCCATCCACATGGAAAAGAAGCTCCGGATGACGCCCGACGAGGTGGTGGCGGAGGCGGTGAAGGCGGTGAAGCTGGCCCGCTCGCTCTGCGATGACGTGGAATTCTCGCCGGAGGACGCGGGCCGTTCCGACCCCGAGTTCCTCTGCCGGATCATCGAGGCGGTGATCGATGCCGGCGCCGGCACGGTGAACATCCCGGACACGGTGGGGTACAACCTGCCGGAGCAGTTCGGCGCGCTGATCAAGCGGTTGCGCGAGAACGTCCCCAACTCCGACAAGGCGGTTTTCTCGGTGCACTGCCACAACGACCTGGGGGTGGCGGTGGCCAACTCCCTGGCAGCGGTGATGAACGGCGCGCGGCAGGTGGAGTGCACCATCAACGGGCTCGGCGAGCGTGCCGGCAACGCCGCGCTGGAGGAGCTGGTCATGGCGGTGCGTACCCGGCAGGACTACTTCCCCTGCGACACGCGCATCGAGGCGAGGGAGATCGTGCCCGCCAGCCGCCTGGTGGCCAATATCACCGGCTTTCAGCCCCAGCCCAACAAGGCCATCGTCGGGGCCAACGCCTTTGCCCACGAGTCGGGTATCCACCAGGACGGGGTGCTCAAGCACCGCGAGACCTACGAGATCATGCGCGCCGAGGACGTGGGCTGGCACACCAACCGGATGGTGCTGGGCAAGCACTCCGGGCGCAACGCCTTTCGGGCCCGGCTCAAGGATCTGGGCATCGAGTTCGACTCTGAGGAGCAGCTCAACGAGGCCTTCCAGCGCTTCAAGGGTCTGGCGGACAAGAAGCACGAGATATTCGACGAGGACCTGCAGGCATTGGTCACCGAAGCCAACATGGCGTTGGAGAACGAGCGCTACCGCCTGGTGGCCCTGCATGTCTGCTCCGAGACCGGTGAAACGCCCGAGGCCACCGTCACCCTGATGGTGGACGGCCGGGAGCGGCGCGCCGTGTGTCCGGGGAGCGGCCCGGTGGATGCGGCCTTCAAGGCCATAGAGGAGTTGATCGGCGCCTCCGACACCGAGCTGCTGCTCTACTCGGTGAGCAACATTACCACCGGCACCGACTCCCAGGGCGAGGTGACCGTGCGCCTGGAGCGCGGCGGGCGAATCGTCAACGGCCAGGGCTCGGACACCGATATCGTGATCGCCTCGGCCAAGGCCTACCTGAACGCCCTGAACAAGATCGACCAGGGTGAGTTGCGGCGCCACCCGCAGGCGGCGGACGTATAAGCCATGGACGAGGAGGCCGCTCGCCAGGCCCGTCAGCGTGTGCGCCTGCAGCAGCTGGGCGTGACCTGCTATCGGCCGCGGCCCGCGGCGGTGGCGGCGCCGGTCCGGCGGCCGGTTCCGGCAGAAGCGGCGCAGGCGTCGGGGGAGGCGGAGCCGCCCCCAGAGCCGGTGCTTGAGCCGGTGGTGCAGCCACAAGGCGGGCCGGCGTCAGCGCCGGACCAGGGCCAGTCGCCGGGTACGGAACAACCGCCGGCCCCGGCCCGGGCGCCGGTCGAATCCGGTCTCGACGGCCTGGACTGGGACGCCCTTGAGGCTCGGGTGGCCGACTGCCGGCTCTGCGGGCTGTGCGAGGGGCGGACTCGTACGGTCTTCGGTGTGGGTGACCGGCAGGCGGACCTGGTGCTGGTGGGCGAGGGCCCCGGGGTGGAAGAGGACCGGCGCGGCGAACCGTTCGTGGGCCAGGCGGGTCAGCTGCTGGACCGGATGCTGGCGGCTATCGGCCTGGACCGCCACCACGGGGTCTATATCTGTAACGTGGTCAAGTGCCGGCCGCCGCGCAACCGCGACCCGAAGGCGGATGAGGCCGCCGCCTGCCAGCCCTACCTGCAGCGGCAGCTCTCGCTGCTCCAGCCCCGACTCATCGTCGCCCTGGGGCGTGTGCCGGCGCACCACCTGCTGGGGGTCACCACTCCGCTCGGGCGCCTGCGCGGGCAGCTTCACCGTTATGCACCGGTGGATGTCCCCTTGCTCGCCACCTATCATCCTGCGTATCTGTTGCGTAATCCCGCGGACAAGGCGAGGGCCTGGGCGGATCTCAAGTACATCCGCCGCATCCTGGCGGAATAGCCTCGTCCCCCGGCCCACCGGAGGCGCCCATGGTAGCCGTTGTAGCCCCGCAACCCGGACGGATCCGGGACATGATTGAGGCGGATCTGCCCGAGGTGCTCCAGGTGGAGCAGCGCGCCTACTCCTGGCCCTGGACCTACGGTATCTTCCGCGATTGCCTGCGTGCCGGTTACCCGGGGTGGGTGTGCGTGTGCAGCGGGCATATCGTCGGTTTCGTGCTGGTGGCGGCGGCCGCCGGCGAGGGGCACATCCTCAACCTTTGTGTCAGCCCCGACAGGCGCCGAGAGGGCGTGGGGCGCGCCCTGATCGACCGGGTGATCCAGGAGGCGCCGGCCCACGAGGTGCAGGAGCTGTTCCTGGAGGTGCGGCCGAGCAACAAGGCGGCGCAGGCGCTTTACCGCAGTGTCGGCTTCGAGCAGGTAGGCCGCCGGCGGGGCTACTACCCGGCCGCCGGCGGGCGGGAGGACGCCTTGGTGCTCGCGCGGCTGATCGAGGAGGATGGCCGTGGGGCGTGATCAACTCAGCTGGTGGCAGGTGCTGCTGAGTACCCTGGCGGCCGCCTTCGGGGTGCAGTCGGAAGCGGCTCGCCGGCGGGACTTCGCGCAGGGGCGCCCCGGCGTTTTTATTGTCGCCGGGGTGGTCTTCACCCTGCTGTTCATCCTGGTCCTGGTGCTGATCGTGCGGGTGGTTCTGGCCCAGGCCGGCGGTTAGCGCCGCCCGCCCGGGGCCGGCCCGGTCAGACCCGGGCGATCTTCTCGCGCTGGGCCTCTATCTTCTCCAGTGCACTGCGCTGCTCGGTGAGCTTGGCCCGCTCCTTCTCCACCACGGCCTCGGGCGCCTTGCTGACGAAGTTCTCGTTGGCCAGCTTGCCCTCCAGCCGCTGCACCTCCTTCTGCAGCCGCTGGCGCGCCTTGTCCAGGCGGGCCAGCTCGGCCTCCTTGTCGATCAGGCCGGCCATCGGCACCAGGACCTGCATATCGCCCACCAGCGCGATGGCCGACTCCGGCGCCTCGCCGCCCACCTCCTCGATGGACTCGAGCCGTGCCAGGGTCTTGAGGAAGGCCTGGTAGTTCTCCAGCCGGGCCCGGTCCTCCGGGGTGGTGTTCTGCAGCAGTACCGGCAGGGGTTTCGCCGGGGACAGGTCCATCTCGCCGCGGATCCGGCGCACGCCCAGCACGAACTGCTTGATCCAGGCGATATCCGCCTCGGCGGCGTTGTCTACCAGGCCGGCCTCCGCCACCGGGTAGGGCTGGGTCATGATGCTGTCACCCTGCTTGCCCGCCAGCGGCGCGATCTGCTGCCAGACGGCCTCGGTGATGAAGGGCATGATCGGGTGGGTGAGCCGCAGGGCGGCCTCCAGCACGCGTACCAGGGTGCGCCGGGTGCCGCGCAGCAGCGCCTCGTCGTCCGACTGGGTGAGCACCGGCTTGGACAGCTCCAGGTACCAGTCGCAGTACTCGTCCCAGATGAACTCATGAATGGCCTGGGCGGCGAGATCGAGCCGGTAGCCGTCCAGCGCCTCGCGCACCCGCAGCTCGGTGCGCTGCAGCTGCGAGATGATCCAGCGGTCCGCCACCGAGAGCTTGATGTTCTCCGCGGTCAGGCCGGTGTCCTGGCCCTCGGTGTTCATCAGCACGTAGCGGGCCGCGTTCCAGATCTTGTTACAGAAGTTGCGGTAGCCCTCGGCCCGGCCCAGGTCGAAGACCACGTCGCGGCCGGTGGTGGCCAATGAGGCGAAGGTGAAGCGCAGCGCATCGGTGCCGTGGGCGGGGATGCCGTCCGGGAATTGCCGGCGCGTGGTCTTTTCGATCTTCCGGGCCATCTGCGGCTGCATGAGCCCGCTGGTGCGCTTGGCCACCAGGTCGTCCAGCTCGATGCCGTCGATGATATCCAGCGGATCCAGGACGTTGCCCTTGGACTTGGACATCTTCTGGCCGTCCGGGTCGCGCACCAGGCCGTGGATGTAGATCTCGCGGAAGGGCACGTCCCCCATGAAGTACATGCCCATCATGATCATCCGGGCCACCCAGAAGAAGATGATGTCGAAGCCGGTCACCAGCACCGAGGTGGGGTAGAAGGTGCGCAGGGCCTCGGTGTTGTCGGGCCAGCCCAGGGTGGAGAAGGGCCAGAGCGCGGAGCTGAACCAGGTGTCCAGCACGTCCTCGTCCTGGTGCAGCGGCACGTGGCCCAGGTTGTGGCGCGCGCGCACCTCCTCTTCGGTGCGGCCCACGTAGACGTGGCCTTCGGCGTCGTACCAGGCGGGGATGCGGTGGCCCCACCAGATCTGACGGCTGATGCACCAGTCCTGGATGTTGTGCATCCACTCGTAGTAGGTGCGGTCCCAGTTGCCCGGGATGAAGCGGATGCGGCCGTCCTCCACCGCCTCGATGGCCGGCTTGGCCAGCGGTTCGGCGCGCACGAACCACTGGTCGGTGAGGAAGGGCTCCAGCACGGCGCCGCTGCGGTCGCCCCGTGGCACCATCAGGGTGTGCTTCTCCACCTTCTCGAGCAGGCCCTGGGCTTCCAGGTCGGCAACGACGCGCTCGCGCGCCTCGAAGCGGTCCAGCCCCTGGTAGGCCTTGGGGGCGTGCTCGTTGATGGCGGCATCCGGTGTCAGGATGTTGATCTTGGGCAGATCGTGGCGCTCACCGATGGCGTAGTCATTGAAGTCGTGGGCCGGGGTGATCTTGACGCAGCCGGAGCCGAATTCCGGGTCCACGTAGTCGTCGGCGATGATCGGGATCTGGCGCCCGGTCAGCGGCAGGTCCAGCGTCTTGCCCACCAGGTGGCGGAAGCGTTCGTCCTCCGGGTGCACGGCCACGGCGGTATCACCCAGCATGGTCTCCGGGCGCGTGGTGGCCACCACCACGTGGTCCGACGCGTCGGAGAGAGGGTAGCGCATGTGCCAGATGTGCCCCTGCTCCTCCTTGCTGGCCACCTCCAGGTCGGAGACGGCGGTGTGCAGCACCGGGTCCCAGTTGACCAGCCGCTTGCCCCGGTAGATCAGGCCGTCCTCGTAGAGCCGCACGAAGACCTCGCGCACGGCGTGGGACAGGCCCTCGTCCATGGTGAAGCGCTCGCGGGACCAGTCCACCGACGCCCCCATGCGCCGCAACTGCCGGGTGATGGTGCCGCCGGATTCGGCCTTCCACTGCCAGACCCGCTCCAGGAATTTCTCCCGCCCCAGGTCGAAGCGGGACTTGCCCTCGGCCTCCAGCTGGCGCTCGACCACCATCTGGGTGGCGATGCCGGCGTGGTCGGTGCCCGGCTGCCAGAGCGTGTCACGGCCGCACATGCGCTGATAGCGGATCAGCGCGTCCATGATGGTGTCCTGGAAGGCGTGGCCCATGTGCAGGGTGCCCGTCACGTTGGGTGGCGGGATCATGATGCAGTAGGGCTCGCCCTCGCCGGCGGGTGCGAAGTGCCCGTGCTCTTCCCAGTAGGCGTACCACTTGTCTTCGATGGCTTGCGGCTGGTAGGTCTTTTCCATGTATCCGGTCTGATCCGATTGGCTTGGGGGCGTGGAAAACTCGTTATCTTACCGCAGTTTCCGGCGAAAAGCAGGGCAACACCGCCGCCCCGGCGCCGGGTTTCCGGCAGGCCGGGGTGCTCGTGCGCGCGGCAAACGGTGAAGCCGGCGGGTTGCAGGTGATGTCTAGGGCGTCAGCGTCTTTTCCGCGATGACGCAGGCGGGGTCGTCCGGGTCCTGGCGGATGTTGAAGCCCAGCAGCACGGCCAGGTTGATCATGCCGCGGTTGTCCCGGGAGATGGTGCCGTACGCCCGTTGATAACCGGCAGCGGCGGCGAGCTGCAGGGCCATGCGCAGGGCCTGCTGGGCCAGGCCCAGGCCGCGCACCTCGGGGCGCAGGGAAACGGAGAACTCGCAGTCCCGGCCGTTGTGCTCGCCGGTGATCCGGGCGCCGCCGAGTATCTCCCCGGCCAATTCATCCTGCCCCTCCAGTACCAGGCAGAAATCGCGCGTCAGGTCGGGCGTGCAGAAGGCCTCCGCCGCCGCCTCGCTCAATTCCGGCACGGCGTGCAGCATGCGGAACCAGCGTTCCTGCGGCGACAGGGCCTGATAACCGCGCATCAGCGACGGGGCGTCGCTCGGCTGGATGGGGCGCAGCGTGTAGCGTCGGCCATCTTTGGCCTCGACGACAGCGCGTGGCAGTGTGTTGTCAGTGTCCGTCATCAGTATGCAATGTCTGCGGTGCAGGGTTTACGGCCATGAGCCTGATAGGGGTAAGCTTAGCCCATCCCGCATCAGCCCCTCGGCGCTAGTCCACGTCATATTTCTCGGGCGTCACGCCGGCCTGGTGGTAATGCCGGAAATGCGCGCGGGTCTGTTCCAGGACCTCACGGGCCTGCACCACGACCTCAAAGACCCGCCGGAAGGCCTGCCATGCCGGTGGCACCTCCGGGCCGAGGTTGATCAGCAATGCGTCCTCGGAGAGGGCCTCCGGCCGGTCGCCGATGACCACCGCCTCGCCCTCGGCCTGCGCCTGCAGTGCGTGGGGGATGAAGCTCTCCTTGCGGAAGGTCCACAACAGGGTGTCCAGGCGCTCGGCCTGCTGTGCACCGCCCACCTGGATATGGATATGCCCCACACCGTGGGCCAGGCCCTTGGCGACGAGCCCGCAGGCGAAACGTTCCCGCTGAACCGGGTCATGGGCCCGGTTCAGTACGTAGAAGCGCACGACGGGGTTCGTGGAGTCGCTCACCTTCAGACCCCGGCCCGGTCCATCAGGTAGCGGGTCAGCAGCGGCACGGGGCGGCCGGTAGCGCCCTTCTGGTCGCCGCTGAGCCAGGCGGTGCCGGCGATATCCAGGTGGGCCCACTGGTACGCCTTGGTAAAGCGGGCCAGGAAGCTGGCGGCGGTGATGGTGCCCGCCGGGCGGCCACCGATGTTGGCCATGTCGGCGAAGTTGCTCTTCAGTTGCTCGTCGTACTCCGGGTCCAGGGGCAGTTCCCAGCAGGGGTCGCCGCTGGTCTCACCGGCCTCGCGCAGGGCCTGGACCAGCGGTGGGTGGTTGCCCAGCACCGCACTGCGGTGGTGGCCCAGGCCGATGATGCAGGCACCGGTGAGGGTGGCGATGTCGACGATCTCCTGCGGCTTGAACTGCTCTGACCAGGTCAGGGCGTCACACAGCACCAGCCGCCCCTCGGCGTCGGTGTTGAGGATCTCCACCGTCTGCCCGGACATCGTCTTGACGATATCGCCGGGGCGGACGGCCTTGCCGTCGGGCATGTTGTCACTGGCCGGGACCACGCCCACCACGTTGATCGGCAGGTTCATCTCGGCCACCGCCTGCAGGGTGCCGAACACGCTGGCCGCGCCGCACATGTCGAACTTCATCTCGTCCATGCCCGCGCCGGGTTTCAGCGAGATGCCGCCGGTGTCGAAGGTGATGCCCTTGCCCACCAGCACGTAGGGCTGCTCGTCCTTCTTGCCGCCATGCCACTCCATGGCGATCAGCCGCGGCTCCTCCTGGCTGCCCCGCGCCACCGCCAGCAGGGCGCCCATGCCCAGCTTTTTCATCTCCTTGCGGTCGAGGCTCTGCACCTTCAGCTTGTCGTGGCGCTTGCCCAGCGCCTTCGCCTGGTCGGCCAGATAGGTCGGGGTGCAGACGTTGCCGGGCCGGTTCCCCAGATCGCGCGCCAGGCTCATGCCCTGGCCCACGGCCATGCCTTGGGCCAGGGCGGTCTCGGCCGCCTTGGCCTGGTCCTTGTCGGTGACGCCCAGGGTCAGTTTCTTGAGCGGCTTTTTCGGCGTCTCCGCCTCGCTCTTCAGCTCGTCGAAGCGGTAGAGGGCGCCGACCACGCCGATGGCCAGCTGCTGCACCCGCCAGGCCAGGTCACGGGCCTTGACCTTCACCTCGTGCAGGTAGAAGGCGGCCTCGCCGGCGGCGCAGTCCTGCACTGCCTGGGCCGCCGCGGCGACCGCCTTGCGGTAATTGCGCTCGTCGAGCTCGCTCTCCTTGCCCAGGCCCACCAGCAGAACCCGCGGGGCCTTGACGGTGTCCAGACCGGTGAGCAGGCGGGTCTGGCCGGGCTTGGCCTCGGTGTCGCCCCGTTTCAGTGCGGCGGTCACGGCGCCGCCGCTGGCCTCGTCCAGCTGGGCGGCGGCGGGGGTCAGGCGCCGGCGTTCAAAGACGCCCACCACAATGCAGGGACTGCTGATGCTCTCGGCGCTCTTGTTCTTGATGGTGTAATCCATGGATCGCTCCCTTGTGGGCCTGGAAGGGCGCCGCGGCTCGCCAGGGCGGGCGGCCCTCGGTTAAGCTTCGGCGCCTTGCTTCGAAGTGTTAGTCACCGTGTCTGCCGTCGAGTAGTCTAATCTGCGCACCGTTCGCTTTGCAGCCGTAGAGGCCCCCGGTTTGTCGCCAATCCGTATCCCCATCGTCGACCGCTACCTGGTACGCGAGGTGTTGTTCGCCTGGCTGGCGGTGCTGTTGGTGCTGTTTGCGGTGCTGGCCACCAACCGGCTGATCCGTTACCTGGGTGACGCCGCCGGTGGCGAACTGCCGGCGGGAGTCATCCTGACCCTGCTGGGGCTGCAGACGGTGCGCTACCTCGGGCTGATCCTGCCGGCGAGCTTTTTCCTGGGCATTGTCCTCGCCTTTGGCCGCTTGTACCGCGACAGCGAGATGGCGGTGATGTCCGCCTGCGGCATCGGCCCCTGGCGCCAGTTCCGTGCACTGCTCTGGCTGGCGGTGCCGCTGGCCGCGCTGGTGGGCATGCTCTCCCTCTACTGGGGGCCCGCCGCGGCGCACAAGGCGGAAGTGGTGCAGGCCGAGGCGGAGGCGGATATGGAGTTCGCCGCCCTCCAGGCCGGGCGCTTCCTCCAGGCGCGGGGCGCCACCGAGGGTACCCTCTACCTGGAGCGGCTGAGCGAGGACCAGCGCGAGATGGAGGATGTATTCATCCGCTCGCAGAACAACGACGACCGGGTGATCCTCGCCGCTCGCCGCGGCATCCAGGAGGAGGACCCGATCACCGGGGACCGCTACCTGGTGCTGCTGGATGGCTGGCGCTACGACGGCGAGCCCGACCGCGCGGACTGGCGGGTGACCCGCTTCCAGCGCCACGGGGTCCTGGTGGAGGAGCGGCCGGAGGATATCGATATCCGCGCGCGGCGCAACGCTCAGCCCCTGGCCGAGTTGTGGGGGTCGGATACCGCCGCTGACCGGGCCGAGGTGCAGTGGCGCCTGGCCATGCCGGTGATGACCCTGTTACTGGCCTTGCTGGCGGTCCCCCTGAGCAAGAGCGCACCGCGGGACGGCCGTTACGGGCGGCTGCTCTCGGCGGTGCTGGTCTACGTGGGCTATTTTCAGCTGCTGACCGTGGGCCAGGACTGGCTGGAGGGGGGGCAGGTCCCCGCCGCGCTGGGCTTGTGGTGGTTGCACGGGGCAGTCCTACTGGCCGGGGTCGTGGGGCTGCTCTGGCGCTTTGATCTGCTGCCCTCCCGCGGTGGGCGGAGGGAAGCCTCATGATCCGGCTACTCGACCGCTACCTGATCGTGACCGTGGTGGGCAGCGCCCTGGTGGCGCTGGTGGTCATCATGTCACTGGATTTGGTGTTCACCTTTGTCGACGAGGGCGGTGACATCGGTACCGCCGACTACGGCGCGCTTACCGCACTGGGGTACGTGCTGCTCAGCAGTCCGGCGCGCGCCTACGAGGCCTTTCCCTTCGCCACGCTGATCGGCGCACTGATGGGGTTGGGGGCACTGGCCTCGCGCAATGAGCTGACGGTCATGCGCGCCGCCGGGGTGTCGGTGCTGCAGATCGCCCGGGCGGTGGCCGCCGGGGGGCTGATCCTGGCCATGATCGCCATGGCCATGGGCGAGTGGGTGGTGCCGCCGGCAGAGCGTGTGGCCACCGAACTGCGCGCCAGCGCCATGGCGCGCGAGGTGGGCATCAGCGGGGCCGGGGGGCTCTGGGCCCGGGACGGCACCCAGTTCATCGAGGTGGGGCGGGCGCGCAGTGCCGGTCACCTGGAGGACGTGACCATCTACGAGTTCGAGGAGCGGGCCGGCGAGCCCATGGCCCTGCGCCGGGTGCTGAGCGGCAGCGAGGCGTTCTACCGCAACGGTCACTGGGCTCTGAGTGAGCCGCGCGAGGTGCACCTGCATGACGAGGGCATCTCCACCTCGGAGCTGGGTGAGAGCAAGAGGTGGGAGAGCGCCCTGTCCCCGGCGGTGCTCGGCGTGGTGGTCGTGGACCCGGAGAGCCTCTCCATGGCCGACCTGCGCACCTACATCAATTACCTGGAGGCCAACGAGCTGGACAGCAGCGAGTGGCGTCTGGCGTTCTGGGTGAAGGTGGCCACGCCCATCTCCACCCTGGCCATGCTGTTGCTCACCATTCCGCTGGTCTTCGGCGCCGTGCGCTCCACCGGGGCGGGGCAGCGCATTTTCATCGGCGTGCTGGTGGGGGTGGTCTTCTTCCTGGTCAACCGCATGCTCAACCACGCCGGGGTGGTGTTCGGCCTGCCGCCGGCGGCCAGCGCGCTGTTGCCGGCCATCGCCTTTCTGCTGGCCGGCATCGTCGGCATCATGCGGGTACGCTGAGCCGGCGCGGTCAGTCCGCCGGGTCGGCCTTGGGCCGCTTGGGTTCGCGCACCACCAGGGTGTTGGCCAGCCGGTCGTGCCAGCCGCGCCGCCACTCGTCCACGCGGATCCAGCCGAACATCAGCACCAGCGGTAGGCTGGCGAGCAACAGGGTGAAGTGCTGTGAGCCCCGGCTCTGCACCTGGGACCAGTCGGAGAAATAGGCCCAGTAAAGCCCCGCGAAGACCAGCGCCCAGCCGATGGCCGGCAGCAGGATGCGCACCAGCGCCGTACGCACGCCGATCAGTTGCCCGTCGGGGTGCACCACCCGCAGCCGCCAGGTCTTCATGCCCAGGGTCTGGCCGCCGCGTACCCAGAAGAAGACGAAGAAACCGCCGGTGAGCAACAGCAGGTAGAGCTGGTAGAGAAAGCCGGCCACCGTGCCCGGCTCGATGGCGTCGCCGCCGGTGAAGACCAGGGGCAGCGCACCGCCGATCAGGAGAATGGCGATCACCAGCATCAGGTCGTAAACGAACGCCAGGATCCGGACCGTGAGACTCGCGGGGTAGGCGTGCTGGGACATCGGCGGGGTCTGGTGCTTTGAATTAAGAGGGGAGATGGCGCTCCCACGGGGAATTGAACCCCGGTTTCCGCCTTGAGAGGGCGGCGTCCTGACCGCTAGACGATGGGAGCGTTTCTGGTTTGCCTGCTCGGCAGCGCCGAACAGGGGTGGTATTATACGCGCCCATTTCGCAGTCTCAAGTGCCAATTTCTACGTGACGGAACAGACCATCAACCCTAACAACCCTGCGATCATCCCCCGGGATCGGCATCGCATCTCCCGCGCTGACATCAGCGAGAACGCGCTCAAGGTGCTCTACCGGCTGAAGAACGCCGGGTACGGCGCGTATCTGGTCGGCGGCGGCGTGCGCGACCTCTCCCTGGGGCACGAACCCAAGGATTTCGACGTGGCCACGGACGCCCGGCCGGAGGAGGTCCGGGAGTTGTTCCGCAATTGCCGCCTGATCGGCCGCCGATTCCGCCTGGCCCACGTGCAGTTCGGACGCGAAATTATCGAGGTTGCCACCTTCCGCGCCCTGCACGATCCGGACAGCCCGGATGAGGACGAGGACGAGGCGGAGGGCAGCGAGGCCGAGTTCGACGGCGGCGATGGCGACAACGGCGAGGTGGCCTTCGAGAACGGCCGCATCGTGCGCGACAACGTCTACGGGACCCTGGAAGAGGATGCCCTGCGGCGCGATTTCACCATCAACGCCCTCTACTACAACATCGCCGATTTCACGGTGGTGGACCACGCCGGCGGCCTGCAGGACCTGGAGCAGGGCGTCATCCGCCTGATGGGGGACGCCGAGACCCGCTACCGGGAGGATCCGGTGCGGATGCTGCGGGCGGTGCGGTTCGCGGCCAAGCTCGGCTTCCGCATCCACCCCGACACCGCCCGGCCCATCCCGGAGATGGCGCACCTGCTCGCGGAGGTGCCCCCGGCACGGCTGTTCGAGGAGGTGCTGAAGCTGTTCATGGGCGGCCTGGGGGCGGAAACCTTCGAGATGCTGCGCCAGCATGGGCTGTTCGCGCCGCTCTTCCCCATGACCGAGCGCGAGATCGAGGCGGACGAACACGGCCTGGTGCTCAGCTTTATCGCCCAGGCGCTGAAGAATACCGACGAGCGTATCGAGAACGGCAAGCCGGTCACCCCGGCCTTCCTGTTCGCCGCGCTGCTCTGGCCGGCGGTGGTGTCCCGCTCCCTGGCCCTGCAGGCCGAGGAGGATGTGCCGCCGGTGCCTGCGCTGCAGCAGGCGTCGGCCGAGATCCAGCGCCGGCAGCGCCAGAGCGTGGCCATCCCCAAGCGTTTCGGTATCCCCATGGGCGAGATCTGGACCCTGCAGCCGCGCTTCGACCAGCGGGCCGGCAAGCGGCCGCTGCGTTTCATGGGCCATCCGCGTTTTCGTGCCGCCTACGACTTCCTGCTGCTGCGCGCCAACATCGGTGAGGTGCCCGGGGCGCTGGCCCAGTGGTGGACGGAGTTCCAGGAGCTGCACCCGGAGCAGCGCGCCCAGGTGGCCCTGAACAACCAGCCCGGGGGGCGTGGTCGGCGTGGCGGCCGTCGTCGGCGGCGGCGCTGAGGCCCCGCGGGGCGGTCTCCGCCCCGGGAGTACGGCAGTGGCCGAGTGGGTGACCGCGTACCTGGGGCTGGGCAGCAACCTCGACGGCCCCTGCGGGCAGGTGGAGCGCGCCATCGATGCCCTGGCGCGCTTGCCCGGCTGCCGTGCGGCGCGCAGTTCCTCGCTGTACCGCAACCCGCCCATGGGGCCCGTCGACCAGCCCGATTACGTCAACGCGGTGGTGGCCCTGGAGACCCGGCTGGCGCCGCTGGAACTGCTCGACCACCTGCAGGCCCTGGAGCGGGCCCACGGCCGGGTGCGAGGGCGGCATTGGGGCGAGCGCACCCTGGACGTGGACATCCTGCTCTACGGCGATCAGCGCATCCGTGAGCCCCGCCTGACCGTGCCCCACCCCGGGCTGCCGGAGCGCGCCTTCGTGCTGTATCCTCTGGCCGAACTGGTGGCCGCGCCGCCGCTGCCCGGCCTCTCGTCCCTGAAGGCGCTGCTGGCCGGCTGCGACGGGGAGCAACTGCAACGTATCGCGCCGCCGCCTCTGCCCTGAAGCCTCGGGCGGGGGCGGGCCCTGTTACACCCAGTTGGGAGATAAGCTGTAGCCATGTATTCCGGTGATCAGTCCCAGACCCGCCGTCCGGTCACCACCGGACGGCTGCAACGGATGAAGGCCGACGGCGAGAAGATCGTCTCGCTTACTGCCTACGACTATACCTTCGCCGTGGCCGAGGATCGGGCCGGCGTGGACGTCATCCTGGTGGGCGACTCCCTGGGGATGGTAATGCAGGGGCGGGAAACCACCGTGCCGGTCACAGTGGATGACATGGTCTACCACACCCGCTGCGTGGCGGATGCCCGCACGGCCGCCCTGGTCGTTGCCGACATGCCCTTCATGAGTTACGCCACCGTCGAGGACGGCCTGCGCAATGCCGGCCGGCTGATGCAGGCGGGCGGGGCGCAGATGATCAAGCTGGAGGGGGCCGGCGAGCAGGCGGAACTGGTCTCGCGCCTGGCCCGGGCCGGTATCCCGGTCTGCGCCCACCTGGGCCTGCAGCCGCAGCTGGTGCACAAGCTAGGCGGCTACCGCGTCCAGGGCCGGGACAGCGCCGCGGCCGATGCCATGCTGGCGGACGCGCAGGCCCTGCAGGACGCCGGCGCCGACCTGCTGGTGTTGGAGTGCGTGCCGTCCGCGCTGGGCAAGCGGGTCAGCGGGGGGCTGGAGATCCCGGTGATCGGCATCGGGGCCGGCCCCGACTGTGACGGCCAGGTCCTGGTGCTACAGGACATCCTCGGCATCACGCCGGGCCGTATCCCGCGCTTTTCCAGGAACTTCATGGAGGGAGCAGAGAGCATCCCCGGGGCGCTCGAGGCGTACGTCTCGGCCGTGCGCGAGGGCCGCTTCCCCGATGCCAGCCACTCCTTCGGGGACGCGTCGTGAAACGCCTGCGGCGCACCGCCGACCTGCAGGCGCAGGTGGCCGACTGGCGCCGCGCCGGCCTGCGCGTGGGCCTGGTGCCCACCATGGGCAACCTGCACGAGGGGCACCTGGCGCTGGTGGACCACCTGGCGCCGCGCTGCGACCGGCTGGTGACCAGCATCTTCGTCAACCCGTTGCAGTTCGGCCCGGGCGAGGACTACGAGAGCTACCCGCGCACCTTCGCCGAGGACTGCAGCAAGCTGGAGGCGCGGGGGGTGGACGCCGTGTTCGCGCCGCCGGTGGAGGACATGTACCGCGGCGGTACCCGCCAGGCCACCCGCGTGGAGGTGGGGGCGCTGGGTGAACGGTTGTGTGGTGCCAGCCGCCCCGGCCACTTCACCGGCGTGGCCACCGTGGTGGTCAAGCTGTTCAATCTGGTGCAGCCGGACGTGGCGGTGTTCGGGCGCAAGGACTACCAGCAGCTGCGGGTGATTGAGCAGGTGGTCTCGGACCTGAACCTCCCGGTGGAGGTGCTGGGCATGCCCACCGTGCGCGAGGCCGACGGCCTGGCCATGAGCTCGCGCAACGGTTACCTCACCCAGGCGGAGCGCCACCAGGCGCCGGCGTTGCAGCGCACCCTGCAGGGCATGGTCAAGCGGCTCCGGGCGGGGGATACCGATTTCCGCCGGCTGGAAGCGCGGGGACGGGCCATGCTGGAGGAGCAGGGCTTCAGGCCCGATTACCTGGAGATCTGCCGTGCCGATGACCTCACGCCCGCCGGTCCGGGGGATCATCGCCTGGTGCTGGCCGGGGCGGCCTGGTTGGGTCGGGCGCGATTAATCGATAATATCGAGTTGGAATTGAACCCGACTGAATAAATCAGCATAATCCGCGACTGAAATGTGCGGTTGCACATGAACGCCTCGTCACTCCTGCCGCGTGTGCCATTGCGCGGCCGCGGACCGAACGGCGAGTTGTACGGCAATAGAACGGTGATTCGGTATGCAATTGAACATGCTGAAATGCAAGCTGCACCAGGCCTGCGTGACGGACACGGAGCTGGACTACGAGGGCTCCTGCGCCATTGATGCCAACCTCATGGATGCCGCCGGCATCCGCGAGTACGAGCAGATCCACGTCTACAACCTGGCAAACGGTGAGCGTTTCACCACCTATGCCATCCGGGGCGAGGCGGGTTCGCGGATGATCTCCATGAACGGTGCGGCCGCGCACCTGTGCAGCGACGGTGATCGCATCATCATCTGCTGCTACGCCAACGTGGATGAGGCCGATCTGGACAAGCATGAGCCGGCGCTCGTCTACTGCGACGGTGACAACCGGATCACCCATCAGCGCAACGGGATCCCGCTGCAAGTGGCCTGATCCTGCCGGCCCGGCCGCCGGGTCGCAGCAGCCGCAAAAAGCCGTCCCCGGTGATGCCGGGGGCGGCTTTTTGCCGTCCGGGCCCGGCCTCAGCCGCCGGACGGGGATCGTAGCCGGTTCAAGGCCCAGGCCACATGCTCGCGCACCAGTTCTGACGGATGCGCCCGCCGCGCCTCCAGGGCCGCCACCGCCTCGGCGCTGGCGGGGCCGTTCCCCAGCGCAACGGCCAGGTTGCGCAGCCAGCGCTCGTGCCCGAGGCGGCGGATCGCCGAGCCGGCCATCCGGTCCAGGAACTGCTGCTCCGTCCAGCCGAAAAGCGTTACCAGGTCCGTCTGGTCCAGGCCGTGCCGGGGCTGGAAATCCGCCTCGGCGGTGGGCTGGGCGAACTTGTTCCAGGGGCAGACCAGCTGGCAGTCGTCGCAGCCGAACACCCGGTTGCCTATCAGCGGGCGCAGCGCCTCCGGGATCGGGCCGTCGTGCTCGATGGTCAGATAGCTGATGCAGCGCCGGGCGTCCAGCTGGTAGGGGCCGATGATGGCCCGGGTGGGGCAGATATCGATACAGGCCCGACAGCTGCCGCAATGGCCCTGCCGGCGGGGCGGGTCGGCGGGCAGGGGCAGGTCGGTGAACAGTTCCCCCAGGAAGAACCAGGAGCTGGCATCCCGGTCCATGAGCAGGGTGTGCTTGCCAATCCAGCCCAGGTTGGCCTCCCGGCCCACCGCCTTCTCCAGCACCGGCGCACTGTCCACGAACGCCCGGTAGCCGTGCGGCCCCACCTCGGCCTCGATCCGCCGGGCCAGTCGTTGCAGCCGCTGGCGCATCAGCTTGTGGTAGTCCCGGCCCAGGGCGTAGCGGGCGACGTAGGCCTTGCGGCCATCCTGCAGAACGGACCAGGGCTCGGCCCCTTCGGGCTGGTAGTTCAGGCGCACGGAGATGATCCGACGGGTGCCGGGGAGCAGGCGCGCCGGGCGGCTGCGCTTGACGCCGTGGCGCCCCATCCAGCCCATCGTGCCCTGCCAGCCGTGCTGGAGCCAGCGCAGCAGCCAGTATTCGTCCTGGCGCAGGTCGGGGTCGGCGATCCCCACCCCCGTGAAGCCCATCTCCCGCGCCCAGCTGCGGATGCGGCCGGCGAGCGCCTGCATGCTGTCGGCTGTCATATCCATCCGTGTATTGTAAGGTTTCAGGACATCAATCGCGCTGTGGACTGTACGCATGGAAAGACTCCCGGAATACCTCTACACCCCGGTCCAGGTCCAGGAATTGGACCGCCGGGCCATCCAGGATCACGGCCTGCCCGGACTGTCGTTGATGGAGCGTGCCGGCCGGCGAGGCTGGGAGGTGCTGCTTAACCACTGGCCCCACGTCCGCCGTCTGCGGGTGCTCTGCGGTGGCGGGAATAACGGGGGCGACGGTTACGTGGTCGCGCGCCTGGCCCGGCGCGCCGGACTGACGGTGACGGTGCAGGCGCTGTCGGACCCGGACAAGCTCCAGGGCGATGCCGCCACGGTGGCCAAGCGTTACCGGGAGGAGGGCGGCCGGATCGAAGCCTGGAATCCGGCCGGCCTGGCGGACGAGGACGTCGTAGTGGACGCCCTGCTGGGCACCGGGCTCGACCGGCCCGTGGAGGGGCGCTACCTGGAGGCCCTTCGGGCAGTCAAGGCGGCGGAGGTGCCCGTGCTGGCCATCGACGTGCCTTCCGGGCTCAATGCCGCTACCGGGGCGGTCATGGGCGAGGCGGTCGAGGCGGCGTGCACCGTGACCTTTATCGGCCTCAAGCCCGGGCTGCTCACCGGGGCCGGGCCCCATTGCGCCGGCCAGCTCCATTTCGACGACCTGGGCGTGCCGGCGGAGATCTACCAGGGCATGAAGCCGGTGGCCGCACTCTGCCGTGAGGCGCTGCGGTTGCAGCGCCTGGCTCCGCGTCAGGCCCACGCCCACAAGGGCAATTTCGGTCACGCCCTGGTCATCGGTGGCGACCTGGGCATGGGTGGCGCCGTGCGGATGGCCGGCGAGGCGGCGGGTCGCGCCGGGGCGGGGCTGGTCAGCCTGGCCACCCGGCCGGCCCACGTCTCGGCCATCCTGGCCGCCCGGCCGGAGATCATGGCCCACGGCCTGGAGGGCCCGGAAGGGCTGGTGGCCCTGCTGGACAGGGCCACGGCGTGGGCCCTGGGGCCGGGGCTGGGCCAGGACCCCTGGGGCCAGGCGCTGTGGGACGTGGCGATGCAGACCGATCATCCCTGCGTGCTGGACGCCGATGCCCTCAACCTGCTGGCGCGGGCCCCGCGCCCCTGTCCCAACGCGGTACTGACCCCGCACCCGGGCGAGGCTGCGCGCCTGCTCGGTGTCAGCACCGCCGAGGTCCAGGCCGACCGGCTGGACGCCGCCCGCAGGCTGGTCGAGCGTTACCAGGCCGTGGTGGTGCTCAAGGGGGCGGGCAGCGTCATCGCTGCCCCGGACGGGGGGCTGCGCCTGGCCACCGCCGGCAATCCGGGCATGGCCAGCGGCGGCATGGGGGATGTGCTCACCGGCGTGGTGCTGGGGTTGCTGGCGCAGGGCATTGCCCCGGCGGAGGCCGCCGAGATCGGCGTGCTGGTACATGCGCGGGCCGCCGACCGCGCTGCGGAGGCCGGTCAGCGCGGACTGCTTGCCGGTGACGTGCTGGATGCCCTGCGGGCGGAGGTCAACCCGTGAGCGTGCTCAACAGCCTGACGTTGACGCTCCCGGACGAGGGCGCGACCCGGTCGCTGGGCGCCGCGCTGGCAGAGGCGCTGCCCGCCGGACTGGTCTGCCTGCGCGGTGAGCTGGGGGCCGGCAAGACCACCCTGGTGCGCGGCCTGCTGCGCCACCTGGGCCACGAGGGCGCGGTGCGCAGCCCCACCTACACCCTGGTGGAAACCTACACCCCCGGGCAGCGCCGGGTACACCACCTGGACCTCTATCGTCTGGCGGATCCGGAGGAGCTGGAGTTCATCGGGCTGCGCGACCTGCTGCAACCCGGGGACCTGGTGCTGGTGGAGTGGCCCGAGCGGGGCGCGGGGGTGCTGCCTGAACCGGTGCTCACGCTCACCCTGGAGCACACCGGCGCAGGGCGCGAAGTCCACCTGGAGCGTGGGCCAGACCCAGAGGCGGTGGACCTCAGCCGGCTTCATCTGGTTTACAAGGAGTTGGCCGCAACTCACCAGTCAGGCTGAAAATTCCTTGAAAAAATAGCGGCGCTGTGTCTTACTGAAAGGCGTACTGTCCCGTTTTTCAGGCGCTGTCCCATGTCGCTGCGATTGCAGATCATCCTCTTCCTGCTGCTGCTCGGTCTGACGGCCACCGCCGTGGCCCAGACAGAGATCAGCGGCGTGCGTACCTCCGATTCGGGGGATACCACCCGGGTGGTCTTCGACCTGGGGGGCGCGGTGGAGCACAAGGTCTTTACCCTCCAGGACCCGGACCGGGTGGTCATCGATATCGCGGGCGCCAGCGCGGGCGACCTGTCGCTGGCCGAGGCCGGGGTCGTCCAGCGGCTGCGGACCGGCAGTCGGGACGACGGTGTGCGGCTGGTGCTGGATGTCTCTCGCCAGGTGCGGCCGCGCTCCTTCCTGGTCGCCCCGGGCGGTGACCGCGGGCACCGGCTGGTCGTTGACCTGGAGCCGCACGGGCGGGATGAGAGTGGCGACGGGGGCGAGTCGACCGCCTCGGCGGACAGCGAGCGCTCCAGCGCCTCGCGCAGCGCGCCCACTCGGTCGATGAGTAACGGCGCGCGCCAGCGCGACCTGGTGGTGGCCATCGACGCCGGCCACGGCGGGGTGGACCCCGGTGCCATCGGGCCGGGGGGCACGTTTGAAAAGGATATCGCCCTGCAGGTCTCGCGGCGCCTGGCCCGCCTGCTGGAGGACATCGACGGCCTCAAGCCGTTGATGATCCGCGATGGCGATTACTACATGGGGTTGCGCGACCGCACCCGCCGGGCGCGCGAGAACAACGCCGACCTGTTCGTCTCCATCCACGCCGACGCCCTGGACAACCCCAGTGTACGCGGCAGCTCGGTTTACGTGCTCTCGGAGCAGGGCGCTACCTCCGAGGCGGCGCGCATGCTGGCCCAGCGAGAGAACGCCGCGGACTTCATCGGAGGGGTCTCGCTCAAGGACAAGGATGACATGGTGGCCTCCGTGCTGGTGGATCTCTCCCGCGCGGCCACGGTGGAGTCCAGCCTGGAGCTGGGGGACAAGGCGCTGGAGGAGCTGGGGCGGACCAACCGCCTGCTGCGCGGCCGGGTGGAGCAGGCGGGCTTCGCGGTGCTGAAAAGCCTGGATATGCCCTCCATGCTGGTGGAGCTGGGCTTTATCTCCAACGCCGAGGAGGAGCGCCTCCTCAACCAGTCGGAGCACCAGCAGAACCTGGCGCGGGCGCTGGCCCGCTCCATCGAACGCTATGCCGAGGATGTCATGCTCCCGGAGCTGCGGATGGCATCCGAGGAGGGCGGTGGCGGTGAGTACGTGGTGCAGCGTGGCGACACCCTGTCAGGCATCGCCCAGCGCCACGACGTCCCCGTCAGCCGGCTACGCGACGCCAACGACCTGAACGGCGACAACATCGTGGTGGGGCGGACGCTGGTGATACCATAGGTCCGATGGTCAGGCCCATTCAGCAATTACCCCTGCAGCTCGTTAACCAGATCGCCGCCGGCGAGGTGGTGGAGCGCCCCGCGTCCGTGCTCAAGGAGCTGGTGGAGAACAGTCTGGACGCCGGTGCACGCAGCCTCGCGGTGGAGCTGGAACAGGGCGGCAAGCGCCTCATCCGCGTGCGCGACGATGGCAGTGGCATCCCCCGCGAGCAGCTGGCCCTGGCCCTGCAGCGCCATGCCACCAGCAAGATCGCCTCGCTCAGCGAACTGGAGCAGGTGGCCAGCCTGGGGTTCCGCGGCGAGGCCCTGCCGAGTATCGGCGCCGTCTCCCGGCTGCGGCTCACCT
The DNA here is from genome assembly GCF_003664325.1 of Alkalispirillum mobile. NCBI lineage: Bacteria > Pseudomonadati > Pseudomonadota > Gammaproteobacteria > Chromatiales > Ectothiorhodospiraceae > Alkalispirillum > Alkalispirillum mobile. The sequence goes on along the minus strand of NZ_RCDA01000001.1, from coordinate 1,183,405 downwards.
CCCGTCCCCCGGAGGAGGGGCACGCCTGGTGTGTCCGTACCGACGGCGACAGTGCGCCCGCCGGCCCCGAGCCGGCGCCGCACCCGCCCGGGACCACCGTGGAGGTGCGCGATCTTTTCTTCAACACCCCGGGCCGGCGCAAGTTCCTGCGCACCGACCGCACCGAGTTCAACCACGCCCAGGAGGCCCTGCGCCGCCTGGCGCTGGGGCGCTTCGATGTGGCCTTCCGGCTGCAGCACAACGGACGGAGCGTCATCGACCTGCCGCCGGCCGGTGACCGGGAAGCCGCCGAGCGCCGGCTGGCGCAGCTGCTGGGCGAGGGCTTCCTGGGGGAGTGCATCCACGTGGAGTGCGCTGCCGCCGGGCTCAGCCTGCGGGGCTGGCTGGCCCTGCCCACCTTCTCCCGCAGTCAGGGGGATCTGCAGTATTTCTACGTCAACGGCCGCATGATCCGCGACCGCATGGCCGGCCACGCCCTGCGCCGGGCCTACGCCGACGTGCTGTACCGCGACCGCTACCCGGCCTACCTGCTCTACCTGGACATCGACCCGGACCGGGTGGACGTGAACGTGCACCCGACCAAGCACGAGGTGCGGTTCCGGGACAGCCGGCTGGTCTACGACTTTCTCTTCCGGCAGGTGCGGGAGGCGCTGGCGCAGGTGACGCCGGGTGCACCGGAAGGCGTCGCCGGGTCGCCCGGCCCCGTGGATACGGGCCCCCCGCCGGGGCAGGCCGATGCCCGGGCGGGGCACCAGGCGCTGGTGGGGCGGGGTGCTGCCCCGGCGACCGGTGGGCCGCCCGCCGGACCGCCACCGCGTCAGCACGGCTTGGGGTTGCCGCTGGCCGAGGCGCGGATGCTCTACGGCGAGCGGCAACCCGGGCAGGGGGCTGGCGAACCACCCGCCGGCCCGGCGGATGTGGCTGCTGCCGGGCCGTCCGGGCCCGTGGCTGACGGGGAAGCGGCGGGGGTCGTCGGCACCGCGCGTCACGGCCCCCCGCTCGGCCACGCCCTGGCCCAGGTGCACGGGGTCTACATTCTGGCGCAGAACGACCAGGGGCTGGTCCTGGTGGACATGCACGCTGCCCACGAACGGGTGGTCTACGAGCGCATGAAGGCGCAGCTGGCGGCCGATGGCGTTGCCAGCCAGTCATTGCTGGTGCCCGAGGGGTTGAGCGTGGCCCCCGCGGAGGGGGAGCAGGTGGAGCAGTCCGGCGATCTGTTCCGCCGTCTGGGCTTCGAGGTGGACAGGGTGGCCCCGGACCGGGTGCTCGTTCGCGCGGTGCCGGCGCTGCTGGCGCAGGCCGAGCCGGCGTCCCTGGTCCGCGACGTGCTCACGGACCTGCAGGCGCAATCGCGCAGCCGCCGGGTGGAGGAGGCGCTCAACCACGTGCTCTCCACCATGGCCTGTCACGGCTCCGTGCGTGCCAACCGCCGGCTGACCCTGCCGGAGATGGACGCCCTGCTGCGCGACATGGAGGCCACCCCCAACAGCGGGCAGTGCAACCACGGGCGGCCCACCTGGACCGTGCTGGACATGGACGCCCTGGACCGACTGTTCATGCGGGGGCAGTAGGCGGTGAGCGCGCAGGAGCAGCCCCTGCCGGTCCTCTTTCTGATGGGGCCCACCGCCACCGGCAAGACTGACTGCGCGGTGGCGCTGGCGCGCGCCCTGCCGGTAGAGATCATCAGCGTGGACTCGGCGCTGGTCTACCGCGGCATGGATATCGGTACCGCCAAGCCCCCACCGGAACTGCTGGCGGAGATCCCGCACCGGCTTATCGACATCCTGGACCCGGCGGAGGCCTATTCTGCCGCCCGCTTCCGCGCGGACGCCATCGCCGCCATCCGCGAGATCCACGCCGCCGGCCGGGTGCCACTGCTGGCCGGCGGGACCATGCTCTACTTCCGTGCGCTGGAGCACGGCCTGTCGGAATTACCCGAGGCCGACCCGGCGGTCCGTGGGCGCCTGGAGGCGGCGGCCCGGGCACGGGGCTGGGGGGCGCTGCACGCCCGCCTGGCGGATGTCGACCCCGAGGCGGCGGCGCGCATCCACCCCAACGACGCCCAGCGTATCCAACGGGCGTTGGAGGTTTGGGAACTTACCGGCCAATCCCTGTCTGACTTACAAAGGGCGGGGCAACAACAGTTGCCCTGGCCCGTGGCCAAGTGGGTGCTGATGCCCGAGGCGCGGTCGGACCTCCACCGGCGTATTGCCCGGCGGTTCGATCAGATGCTGGCGCAGGGGTTTATCGACGAGGTGGCCGCCCTGCGCGCTCGGGGCGATCTGCACCCGCAACTGCCGTCCATGCGTTCGGTGGGTTACCGGCAGGTCTGGGATTACCTGGACGGCCGGTATGGGCGCGAGATGCTGCGCGAGCGCGGTATCGTCGCCACCCGGCAGTTCGCCAAGCGCCAGATCACCTGGCTGCGCCGTGAGCGCGGGGTGACCGCCTGGTTGACGCCGGAGCAGGCGCAGGCGGCGCTGCTGGGGCAGGTGCGGCGCACTCTGGCCCAAACGTAATGCGGTCGCGTCTGTGAGGCCCTGTGATAGACTTTGTACAGCACTATTTTTTGGGGCGAGCCCGACGTCTTTTGGGCGGAATTTGAGTGACCGGCGCAAGCCCGGACAACAAGAAAGGTTTAGGAGTCAAGCTGATGGCCAAGGGGCAATCGTTGCAGGAACCCTTCCTGAACGCACTGCGCAAGGAAAAGGTGCCGGTATCCATCTACCTGGTCAACGGGATCAAGCTGCAGGGGCAGATTGAATCGTTCGACCAGTTTGTGATCCTGCTGCGTAACAATGTAAACCAGATGGTTTACAAGCATGCCATCTCCACTGTCGTGCCGGCCCGTAACGTGCGCACTGCGCCGCCGGCCGTGCCCGACACCCAGCAATCCAGCGAGGAATTCGGCAATATCTGAAGTCACCCCCACAAACACGGCCCCGGCGGCCTTGTTCGATCGCCCCGAAGGCGGTGAACGGGCGCTGTTGGTCCATCTGGACCTGGATGGTGACCCCCGGGATACCCTGGATGAGTTCCAGGCGTTGGCCGAGTCGGCAGGGGCCGAGACGGTGGATACCGTCCGGCACCGGCGCCACAGCCCCGACCCACGGTATTTCCTGGGCCGGGGGAAAGTGGAAGAGATCGCGGCGCGCATTCCCGCCGACGGCATCGAGTTGGTGTTGATCGATCACGCCATCAGTCCGGCGCAGGAGCGTAACCTCGAGCGCGAGTTCCGTTGCCGGGTACTGGACCGCACCGGGCTCATCCTGGACATCTTCGCCCAGCGCGCCCGCTCCCACGAGGGCAAGCTGCAGGTGGAGCTGGCGCAGCTGCGCCACATCGCCAGCCGACTGGTACGGGGTTGGTCCCACCTGGAGCGGCAGAAGGGCGGTATCGGCCTGCGCGGCCCGGGTGAGACCCAGCTGGAGATGGACCGCCGGATGCTCGGCACCCGCATTAAGCAGCTGGAGCGCAAGCTGGACAAGGTGCGGCGTCAGCGCGCCCAGGGGCGCCAGGCGCGGCGCCGGCAGGAGTTCCCGGTGGTCTCGCTGGTGGGTTACACCAACGCCGGCAAGTCCACCCTGTTCAATGCACTGACCGGCTCCGGCATCTACGCCGACGACCGGCTGTTTGCCACGCTGGACACCACCCTGCGCCGCCTCGAGTTACCCGACGGCCAGCCGGTGATCATGGCCGACACCGTCGGTTTTATCAGTGACCTGCCTCACGGCCTGGTGGCGGCATTCCGCTCCACCCTGGAAGAGGTGGGCGAATCGGACCTGCTGCTCCACGTGGTGGACGCCGCCGACCCGGACCGCGCCGACCACAGCCGCGAGGTGCAGGGCGTGCTCGCCGAGATCGGTGCCGGCGAGGTGCCGGTGCTCACGGTCTACAACAAGGCGGACCTCTGCCAGCACCCGGTGGGTGTCCTGCGCGACGAGGAAGACCAGCCGGAGGCCGTCTGGGTGTCCGCGGCCGAGAGCCGGGGGCTGGATGACCTGCTCGGCGCGGTGGCCGAGGAACTGGGCAGTGGCCGGGTGCGGGGTCGGGTTCACCTGCCCGTACACCAGGGGCGCCTGCGGGCCCGGTTCTATCAGCTCGGTCAAGTGCTGGACGAGCAGGTACAGGACGACGGCTCGCTGGACCTGCTGGTGGACCTGCCCCGGCGCGAACTCGAGCGCCTGCAGAGCAACGAAGGCCTGGAAACACCGCTGGAACCGGAGTACCCGGCGGACAGTCCATCCTGAAGGGCGCCTTGCGGTTTTCACTGCGGCGTCATTACAATCACCGGTTGCGCCTTCCGGCGCATCTAGATCCAACCCTTAACCACGGAGACATCCATGGCGTGGAATGAGCCAGGCGGCGGCAACCGCGATCCCTGGGGTGGTGGCGGCAACCGCGGTGGCGGGGGCGGCGGCGACAATCAGGGCCCGCCCGACCTCGACGAGGCCATCAACAAGATGCGTGACAAGGTCACCCAGCTGTTCGGCAGCAAAAAGGGTGGCGGCGCCGGTGACGGCGGTGGTTCCGGCCAGAACTTCAAAGGGCCGGGTGCCAAGGGCATCGCGCTGCTCGGCGGCCTGGTGGTGGCCGGCTGGCTGGCCTCCGGCATCTACATTGTCGACGAGGGCCAACGCGGCGTGGAGCTGACCTTCGGCGCCAACACCGGCGTGACCCAGCCGGGGCCCCACTGGCACTTCCCGCGGCCCATCGGCAGCGTGGAGCGGGTGGACGTCTCCGAGGTGCGGACCATCGAGATCGGTTACGAATCCATGGGTGATCGCACCCGCGCCGTGCTCCGTGAGGCGCTGATGCTTACCCGGGACGAGAACATCGTTAACCTCAAAGTGGCGATCCAGTACCGGATCAGCGACCCGGCCGAGTACCTTTTCAACTTCCGTCAGCCGGACGACACCCTCAAGCAGCTGGCCGAGAGCGCCCTGCGCGAGGTGGTCGGCAAGGCCGAGGCCCCTGAGGATGCTGATGTGAGTCCGGGCGAGGAATTCGGTCAGATTGCCGACGAACTCGCCGACGAGCTCACTGAGGAAGAGCTGGAGTCCCTGCTGGCCGGTGCCGACGACACCGCCAGGGCGGCCATCACTCCGCTGGAGTGGGTGCTGACCCAGGGGCGTGCCCAGGTGGCGGATGAGTCCGAGCAGCTCATTCAGACAGCCTTGGACCGCTACCAGGCCGGCCTGACGCTGGTTCGGGTGGCCATCCAGGACGCCCAGCCGCCGGAAGAGGTTCAGCCGGCCTTCGCGGACGCCATTCGCGCCCGTGAGGACCAGCAGCGCACCATCAGCCGGGCCCGTGCCTATGCGAACGCACTGATTCCGCGCGCCGAGGGTCAGGCGGCCCGCCAACGCGAGGAGGCGCAGGCCTACCGTGAGCAGGTCGTGGCGCAGGCCGAGGGTGAGACCGACCGCTTCACCGCGCTGCTGGGCGAGTACCAGAACGCACCGGAGGTTACCCGTCAGCGCCTCTATCTGGAGACCATGGAGCGTGTCCTGAGCAGCACCAGCAAGATCATGATGGACGTGGAGAGTGGCCAGTCACTCATGTACCTGCCTCTGGACCGCATGCTCGAGCGTAGTGACGCCGTGCAGGAGGATGACAACGATGAGGCGCGGGATCTTTCCATGGCGCCTCCGCTGGGCGGCAGGGATGCGGTCACACCGACCGAACGCGCCCGTGACTCGCTGCGGACCCGGGAGGTGCGCTGATGAACCAGATGGTCAAGACAGTCGTGGTGCCGGTCCTGGTAGTGGCCGCCATCCTGGCCTACTTCTCGGTCTTTACCGTGGACGAGCGGGAGTTCGCCCTGAAATTCCGCTTGGGTGAGGTCGTGCGTGACGACTTCGAGCCCGGGCTGCATTTCAAGCTCCCCTTCGTCAACAACGTGCGCAAGTTCGACCGCCGGGTGCAGACGCTGGACGCTGAGCCACAGCGCTTTCTGACCGCCGAGAACAAGAACCTGATCGTGGACTCGTTCGTCAAGTGGCGGATCGAGGACCCGACCGAGTTCTTCGTCTCCTTCGCGGGCGGTGACTTCCAGCGGGCCAACTCCCGGCTGCGAGAGATCGTGCAGCAGGGCTTGCGGGACGAGTTCGGCCAGCGCACGGTGGAGAACGTTATCTCCGGCGAGCGCGTGGAGATCATGGACATCCTGCGGGAGCGGGCCGCGGACTCCGCGAAGGACGTGGGCATCGAGGTGCTGGATGTCCGGCTGAAGCGCATCGACCTGCCGGAGGATGTCAACGAGTCCATCTTCCAGCGCATGGCGGCCGAGCGTGAGCGGGTGGCCCGCGAGCTGCGCGCCCTGGGTGAGGAGGCCGGTGAGCGGATCCGCGCCGAGGCCGATCGCCGCCGCACGGTGATCCTGGCCGAGGCCTACCGTGATGCCGAGCGCCTTCGTGGTGAGGGTGACGCCCAGGCCGCGTCGATCTACGCCAACGCCCACGGCGAGGATCCAGAGTTCTACGCGTTCCACCGGAGCCTCGGGGCCTACAGCGCCACCTTCCGCTCCAAGGAAGATATCCTCGTGTTGTCGCCGAACAGCGAGTTCTTCCAGTACTTCAATAATGGTATGAACGGGCTGGAGATGCCGTAACCGGTTTCCAGCGCCGGAATCGGGGCCGGGCCGAGAGGCCCGGCCTTTTTTATGGCAGGTAAACGGGTATCATGCTCGGCAAACGCACGTGCACCGGACCTGTCGTACTTTCCCGGAACTGAAGGACTTCCCATGAGCGATTCCGCCTTCAGCAAAGACAACCGCTGGCTGCTGCCAGAGGGCGTGGACGAGTTGCTGCCCGGCCAGGCCGGGCAGCTGGAGGGCCTGCGCCGCAAGCTGCTCGACCAGTTCAACAGCTGGGGCTACGAGTTGGTGATGCCGCCGTTCATCGAGTACCTGGACTCGCTGCTCACCGGCACCGGCCACGACCTGGACGTGCAGACCTTCAAGCTGACCGACCAGCTTACCGGACGGCTGATGGGGGTGCGCGCGGACATCACCCCGCAGGTGGCGCGCATTGATGCCCATCGACTTCGGAGGGAGGCGCCCACCCGCCTCTGCTACATCGGTAGCGTCCTGCATGCGCGACCGGAGGGCATCTCCCGTTCGCGCAACCCGGTGCAGCTGGGTGCCGAGCTGTTCGGGCACGCCGGGGTGGAAAGCGACATCGAGATCATCTCGCTGGCGGTGTCCAGTCTGCGCACGGCCGGCATCAGCCAGCCCTACCTGGATCTGGGCCACGTGGGTGTCTTCCGCGGGCTGGCCCGGGCGGCCGGCTGCGACGCCGCGCAGGAAGCGGCGTTGCTGGAGGCCCTGCAGCGCAAGGCGGTGGCCGAGATCGACGAGTTGCTGGACGAGGCCGGCATCGATCAGCCCTGGCGGCGCATGCTCCGCGCGCTGCCCCAGCTCAACGGCGGCGTCGAGGCCCTGGATCACGCCGGCGAGGTGCTGGCGGAGGCGCCGGAGAGCGTCCGTCAGGCCCTGCGCAATCTCTGGGGCGTGGCCGCCGGCCTCGAGCGCCGGCTGCCCGACCTGCCGCTGCACTTTGACCTGGCCGAGTTGCGCGGATACGGCTACCACACCGGCATCGTCTTCGCGGCGCTGGTGCCCGGCTACGGCTCCGAAGTGGCCCGCGGCGGCCGGTACGACGACATCGGCCGCGTGTTCGGCAACCCGCGCCCGGCCACCGGCTTCAGTGCCGACCTGCGCACGCTGGTCCAGGTCTCGGACGGCGTGCCGACGGCAACGGCCCGTGGCGGCATCCTCGCCCCCTGGGGCGACGAGCCGGACCTCATGCGCGCCATCGAGGCCCTGCGCGGTGAGGGGGAGCGGGTGGTGCAGGCGCTCCCCGGTCAGCAGGGTGGCGCCTCAGCGCAGGGCTGTGATCGCCGCTTGCAACAGGACGATCAGGGGCATTGGGTCACCCAGCCCCTTTAGCGGTGGTGGCATCGTGGGCGTGGCCCGCTCAACCGCGTGAACCCCGGCCCGCGCCGGAAACCAGAATCAATCGGACATACCGGATAACGGCAAGATCATGGCAAAGAACGTAGTTGTAGTCGGCTCTCAGTGGGGTGACGAGGGCAAGGGCAAAGTGGTGGACCTGCTCACCGAGCGCACCGGTGCGGTGGTGCGTTTCCAGGGTGGCCACAACGCGGGCCACACGCTGGTCATCGACGGGGAGCAGACCATTCTGCACCTGATCCCCTCGGGCATCCTGCGCGAGGGTGTCCAGTGCCTGATTGGCAACGGCGTGGTGCTGGCGCCCGACGCCCTGCTGGAAGAGGTGCAGGAGTTGGAGGGCAAGGGTATACCGGCCCGCGAGCGCCTGCGCATCAGCCCGGCCTGCCCGCTGATCCTGCCCTGCCACGTGGCCCTGGACAAGGCGCGCGAGACGGCGCGCGGCCAGGCCCGCATCGGCACCACCGGGCGTGGCATCGGGCCGGCTTACGAGGACAAGGTGTCGCGCCGCGGCATTCGCGTCGCCGACCTGTTCCACCGCGAGCGGCTGGCCGCCAAGCTGGGCGAACTGCTCGACTACCACAACTTCGTGCTCCAGCACTTCTTTCATGAGCAGCCCATCGACTTTCAGGACGTACTGGAGCGCTGCCTGAATTACGCCGAGGAGCTGCGGCCCATGGTGGCCGACGTGGGGCTGCTGCTGCAGCAGCACATGGAAGCGGGCCGTGACCTGCTGTTCGAGGGGGCCCAGGGCACGCTGCTGGATATCGACCACGGCACTTACCCCTTCGTGACCTCGTCCAACACGGTGGCCGGTGCCGCCGCAACCGGTACCGGGGTGGGGCCGCGCGACCTGCACTACGTGCTGGGCATCACCAAGGCCTACACCACCCGGGTCGGTTCCGGCCCCTTCCCGACGGAGCTGGACGACGAGATCGGCGACCTGCTGGGTGAGCGTGGCCGCGAGTTCGGCGCTACCACCGGGCGCAAGCGCCGCTGCGGCTGGTTCGACGCCGTGGCCCTGCGCCGCGCCGCCCAGATCAACAGCCTCTCCGGCCTGTGCATCACCAAGCTGGATGTGCTGGATGAGCTGGAGACGTTGCGCATCTGCGTGGGTTACCAGTGCGGTGATGAGCTGTGGGAGAGTCTGCCCCCGGGGGCGGAGCTGCTCGCCGACTGTCAGCCGCAGTACATCGACCTGCCGGGCTGGCAGTCCAGCACGCTCGGGGTGCAGGACTGGGAAGAGCTGCCGGAGAACGCGCGCAACTACCTGCGCAAGCTGGAAGAGCTGATCGGTGTGCCGGTGGCGATCGTGTCTACCGGGCCTGATCGCAACGAGACCATCGTGTTGCAGAACCCCTTCGAGGCCTGATCTCCCGGCTATCGCGCGTCCGGTGGGCTGTTCGCCGGGCGCGCGTCCCTCCCCGTGGCCCCTTCCCGGTCCGTGGAACGGCGTTGCCCTCCCCATTGTCCAACGGCCGTGACACGTTTGGACAAGCGAGGGAAGGCATTATGCAGAAGCGAACCACCATGCTGGCTGCGTTACTGGCCGCGGCGCTGGTGCTGGGCGGCTGTGCCCAGCAGGGCGGACCCACGCAGGAGCAGACCGGGGCGGTGGTCGGCGGCGCGCTGGGCGGCATTCTCGGTTCCCAGGTGGGTGGCGGCACCGGGCAGACCGCGGCCATTATCGGCGGCACGCTGGCCGGCTCCGCGATCGGCGCCAGTATCGGCGAGACCATGGACGAGGTAGACCGGCAGCGGATGGGGCAGACGCTGGAGACGCAGCCCGACCACCAGTCCTCCGAGTGGCAGAACCCGAACACCGGCCATGAATACCAGGTCACGCCTACCGAGACCCGGGATGCGGGCGGTCAGCCCTGCCGGACCTTCGAGACAGAGGCGGTGATCGACGGACAGCGCGAGACCGTGACCGGCGAGGCGTGCCGTACGGCGGACGGGCAGTGGGAGATGCAGTAGGCGCCCCTCGTGGCGCCGGCGGCTGCGCCGCTCGCCCAAACCCAAACAAAAAAGGCCGGACCCTTTCGGGACCGGCCTTTCGCGGTGTTGGTGCCGAGGAGAGGACTTGAACCTCCACGGGGTTGCCCCCACCAGCACCTGAAGCTGGCGCGTCTACCAATTCCGCCACCTCGGCGTGTCGTGGTGATGACTCACCGTCGACTGGGCGCAAACTATACGGATCCGCCCCGGGGTCGTCAACACCTCCGGCGCGATTTCTCGTGCCGCGCGGTTTGCATTGGCCGGTGCAGGGCGTATCCTTCGAGCCATTGACCCCGGGTGTGGCCGACAAATAACTGACACGATTCGAAAACAGGACCGAAGATAACAGAATGGCAAAACGCAAACGCAGCAAGTTACCCCAGCAGGGCCCCTACCTGGACCGCGAGCAGCAGAAGTACGACCGCCCGGTGCCCAGCCGTGAGTACCTGTTGGAGGTGATCGGCGCCCATGGTCGCCCCTTTACCCGCCAGGAGCTGGCAGAGCTGCTGGAGTTGACCGACCCCGACCAACAAGAGGGCCTGCGCCGCCGCCTGCGTGCCATGGAGCGCGACGGTCAGCTGGTGCGCAACCGCCGACGCGGTTACGTCATTGTCGACAACCGGGACCTGGTGCGCGGCCGCATCCAGGGCCATCAGAACGGCTCCGGCTGGTTGCGTCCGGACGACGGCAGCGCCTGGGTCTACCTGCCCCCGCGCCAGATGCGGGCGCTGATGCACGGCGACCGGGCCATTGCCCGCGTGGTCGGTCTGGGCGAGGACAAGCGCCCCGAGGGGGAGCTGGTCGAGGTGCTGGAGCGCGCCAACAGCCGGTTGCTGGGCCGCTACTTTGAAGAGAGCGGCATCGGTTTCGTCATGCCCGAGAACAAGCGCATGAGCCACGACATCATCGTGCCGGCCCACGAGGGCGCCGGCGCGGTGAGCGGCCAGATGGTGGTGGTGGAGATCCGGTCCCAGCCCACCGAGCGCCGCCAGGCCCTGGGTCAGGTGGTCGAGGTGCTCGGCGAGCACATCGACCCGGGCATGGAGATCAAGGTCGCGGCCGAGACCTACGGTATCCCCGTGGAGTGGCCCGAGGCCGTGGATCGCGAGATCGCCCACCTGGGCGAGCAGGTGCCGGAGGCGGCCAAGGCCGACCGGGTGGACTTGCGCGATACGCCGCTGGTGACCATCGACGGCGCCGATGCCCGCGACTTCGACGACGCGGTCTACTGTGAGCCTACCCCCAGCGGGTGGAAGCTCACCGTGGCCATCGCCGACGTCTCCCACTACGTGCGCCCGGGCACCGCGCTGGATGACGAAGCGCAGAACCGCGCCACCTCGGTCTACTTCCCGCGCAACGTGGTGCCGATGCTGCCCGAGGTGCTCTCCAACGGCCTGTGCTCGCTCAACCCCAAGGTGGACCGGCTGTGCATGGCCTGCGAGATGCTCATCGACCGCAACGGTGAGATCAAGCGCTCGCGCTTTCTGCGCGCGGTCATGCGCTCCCACGCCCGCTTCACCTACGAGCAGGTCTGGGGTCTGCTGCAGGGAGATGACCCGGAGGGCGCCGCCGAACACGCCGACCTGTTGCCGCACCTGCACCACCTCTACGAGCTGTACGGGGCCCTGCGCAGCGCACGCGAGCGGCGCGGCGCCATCGACTTCGAGAGCAGCGAGGCGGACATCGAGTTCGACGAGCAGGGACGCATCGTCAGCATTGCGCCGACCCGGCGCAATGACGTGCACAAACTGATCGAGGAGTGCATGATCGCCGCCAACGTCTGCGCCGCCCGCTTCCTGGAGCGTCAGCGCATCGGCGGACTCTACCGCGTGCACGACACCCCGCCGGAGGACCGGCTGGTCTCGCTGCGCGAGTTCCTCAGCGGTATCGGTCTGCAACTCGGGGGCGGCGACAAGCCGCGCGCCGCCGACTACGCCGAGATCATGCAGCAGGTGAAGGACCGGCCCGACCGCCACCTGATCGAGACCGTGATGCTGCGCTCCATGCAGGCGGCCGACTACCGACCGGACAACTCCGGCCACTTCGGCCTGGCGCTGGACGCCTATGCCCACTTCACCTCGCCCATCCGCCGTTACCCCGACCTGATGATGCACCGGGCCATCGGCCACATCCTCGACGGCGGCACCGGCGGCAGCTACCCGGTGCGCCACGATGAGCTGGTGGCCCTGGGCGAGCATTGTTCCACCTGTGAGCGGCGGGCCGACGATGCCACCCGCGATGCCCTGCTCACGCTCAAGTGCGAGTACATGCAGCAGCACCTGGGCGATGAGTTCAACGGCGTGATCAGCGGTGTCACCAGCTTCGGCCTGTTCATCGAACTGGAGGACCTGTTCGTCGACGGCCTGGTCCACGTGACCCAGCTGGAGAGTGACTTCTTCCACTTCGACCCGGTGGGCCACCGCCTGCTCGGCGAGCGCAGCGGCAAGGAGTACCGTCTGACCGACCGCGTGCGCGTGCAGATCGCCCGGGTGGACAAGGACGAGCGCAAGATCGACTTCAGCATGGTCGCCCACCCGCTGGACGCCGAGGGCAATCCGCTGCCCGGTGCCGAGCAGGGCGGTGGCAAGCGCGGCGGGGGGCGCAAGCGCCGGAGCCGCCGGCAGTGAGCGAGACGGAGCTGCTTTACGGCCTGCACGCGGTGCGGGCCGCGGTGGCGTGCGATGCCGATGCCATCGAGGCGGTCTGGGTGGAGAAGGGTCGCCGCGACGCCCGGCTGGCCCGGGTGCTGCGCACCCTGGAGGGGCGCGACCTGCCCATCCAGCGGGTACCGCGCAAGCAACTGGACGAGCTGACCGGCGGTGCCGTGCACCAGGGGGTGGTCATCCGTTACCGCGGCCCGACGCCGCTCGATGACAACGACCTGGCCGCCCACCTGGACGGGCTGCCCGCCCCGCCCCTGCTGCTGGTGCTGGACCAGGTGCAGGACCCGCATAACCTCGGCGCCTGCCTGCGCAGCGCCGAGGCCGCCGGCGTGCACGGGGTGATCGCCCCCCGTGACCGGGCGGTGGGCCTGACGCCGGTGGTGCACAAGGTCTCCAGCGGGGCGGCAGCGCGGGTGCCCTATTACCAGGTCACCAACCTGGCCCGCACGCTGGCCGGACTGCGCGACCGCGGCCTGTGGGTGGTGGGCGCGGCCGGCGAGGGTGGGGCCGAGCACTGGCAGGCCGACCTGACCGGGCCGCTGGTCCTGTGCATGGGGGCCGAGGGCAAGGGCCTGCGCCGGCTCACCCGCAAGGCCTGTGATGTGCTGGTGCGCATCCCTATGACCGGGCGGGTGGAGAGCCTGAACGTCTCTGTGGCCACCGGCATCCTGCTCTGGGAAGCGCTGCGCCAACGCCAGCTTTGATCTTTGTTGACAGGCGCCTTATACTTGCGCGCTTGTCAAAACCTTGCCTCACGGTTGTATGCCGGAGGCTGTTCAGGCCGGCAACGCAAAGTCGGCCGGATACCCGAAAGGAGTGAAAATGCGACACTACGAAATCGTTTTCATGGTCCATCCGGACCAGAGCGAGCAGGTGCCCTCGATGATCGAGCGCTACACCGGCATCGTCGAGTCCAAGGGCGGCAAGGTGCACCGCCTGGAAGACTGGGGTCGCCGGCAGCTCGCCTACCCGATCAACAAGCTCATCAAGGCCCATTACGTCCTGATGAACGTCGAGTGCGGCAAGGACGAGCTGGACGAGCTGGAATCGCTGTTCCGCTTCAACGACGCCGTCATCCGGAACATGGTCCTCAGCCGTGAAGAGGCCGTGACCGAGGCCTCCCCGCTGGCGCGCAGCCAGGAGAAGGACGAGGAAGAGGGCGACCGCAAGGCCGAGGCCTGAGGCCCGTCCCGGTGCCCGACGGGCAGCCCAGTAACCGGGTGATCTTCACCGGGGTGCTGGTCGACCGGGTCAGCCTCCGCGAGTCCCCCGCCGGCATCCCCATCGCCCGCTTCGCGCTGGACCACCAGTCGGAGCAGATCGAGGCCGGGGTGCCCCGCAGCCAGACACTGCGGCTGGGGGTCAGGGCCGCCGGCAAGGCGCTCTGCGAGGGGTTGGGCCAGTTGCCCGCCGGTACACCGCTGGAAGTCCGGGGCTACCTGGCGCGTACCGACCAGCGCGAGGACTACAAGCTGATCCTCTGCGCCCGGCGCATCACCCGGCTGGACACAACCGAAGAACATCATCAGGAGTAATCGACATGGCACGCTTCTTCCGTCGCCGCAAGTACTGCCGCTTCACCGCCGAGGGTGTGAAAGAGATCGACTACAAGGATCTCAACACCCTGCGCAACTACGTCACCGAAACGGGCAAGATCGTCCCGAGCCGGATCACCGGCACCAGCGCCCGCTACCAGCGTCAGCTGGCCCGGGCCATCAAGCGGGCCCGTTACCTGGCCCTGCTGCCCTACACCGACCGCCACTGATTCGCGGTCACGGCAGATAGGTCATGCGCGGTCTCGCCACCTTCGTGATGGGTGGGCGCTGGCAGGCGGTGGCCGTGGCGGCCGGCGCCGGTCTGGTGCCCCTGCTGGGGTGGGTCGGTGCCGCCGTACTGGCCCTGGTGACCCTGCGCCGCGGGGTCGCCGATGGCCTGGGTGTCGCGGTACCGGCCCTCGCCGGATTGGGGGCGCTCTACTGGCTGCTGATGGGCACGCCAGCCCCGGCGTTCCAGCTGGGGATCGAGCTCTGGGCGCCGGTGCTGCTGCTGGCCTTCTGGCTGCGGCGAACGGTCTCGCTGAGCGCCACCCTGCAGATCCTCGGGGTGCTGGGCGGGCTGGCGGTGCTCAGCCTGCACCTGATGCACGGCGATCTGCACGCCTACTGGCGTGAGGTCATGGACGGCATCCTCGGGGGCATGCCGGAGGGCGACCCCACCTGGCAGATGTTCGACGAGAGCATGCTGCCGCGGATGACCGGCTTCTGGGCCGTGGGGCTCATGGGGGCTGCGCTGCTGGCGCTCCTGCTGGGCCGCTGGTGGCAGGCGCTGCTCTACAACCCGGGTGGCTTCCAGGCCGAGTTCCACGGCCTGGACCTGGGCCGGGAGGCGGGCATTCTGGCGCTGATGCTGGTCGCTGCCAGCATGTTCACCGGAGTCGGCCTGGTGGCTGACCTGGCCCTGGTGGCCAGCGCACTGTTTGCGGTGCAGGCCATGGCCGTGGCCCACGCCTTCGTCAAGGCGCGGGGCATGAGCGTGGCCTGGCTGGTGACGGCCTATCTGCTGATGCCGATCGTGTTTCAGTTGGTGGCCCTGATCGGCATTGCGGATGCCCTGTTCAAGTGGCGCCGCAAGCTGGACGATCAGGATCAGAACGATTACCCGGGCTGAGTGCGCGGGTCTACATTCCGACTGTCGAGGTCTGAGAACGATGGAAGTCATACTGCTGGAAAAGGTGGCCAACCTGGGTGATCTGGGTGATCGCGTGAAGGTCCGTGCGGGCTACGGCCGCAACTACCTGCTGCCCCAGGGCAAGGCCAAGCCGGCCACCCAGGAAAACATCCGCTACTTCGAAGAGCGGCGTGCCGAACTCGAGCGTCAGGCCCAGGAGGTCCTGGCCGCGGCCGAGGCCCGCAAGGAGCAGCTCGAGGGGCTGTCCGTCACCATCAGCGCCAAGAGCGGTGACGAGGGCAAGCTGTTCGGCTCCGTCGGTACCCAGGACGTGGCCGATGCCATCACCGCCGCCGGCGTCGAGGTGGAGCGCCGTGAGGTGCGGATGCCCGAGGGCCCGATCCGCGTCACCGGCGAGTACGAGCTGGAGCTCGGCCTGCACACCGACGTGACCGCCATGGTCAAGATCGTGGTGCAGGGCGGCGACGAGGCCTGAGCGGCGCCCACGCGCAGGCCACGCGACCCGCGCCCCGGCATGCCGTCGCGCCATTAGCGCGGTACAATGCCGGGGCCGGTCCGCGATCCGCTCGGTGATATGGTGCAGAACCCTTCCGATAGCGCTGAGACAGAAGCCCTCAAGGTCCCGCCGCACTCGCTAGAGGCGGAGCAGGCCGTCCTCGGCGGCCTGATGCTGGACAATAACGCCTGGGACCAGGTTGCGGACCGGGTCACCGAGGAGGACTTCTACCGCCGCGATCACCGTCTGATCTGGCGGGCTATTGCCACCATGGCCGACGAAGGCCACCCGGTGGACGCGGTCACCATCTCCGAGTGGCTGAAGAACAACGAGCTGCTGGAGGCTGCCGGCGGCATGGCCTACCTGGGTGCGCTGGCCAGCGACACCCCCAGTGCCGCCAACATCAAAGCCTACGCGGACATCGTCCGCGAGCGCTCCGTCATGCGGCAGCTTATCCGCGTCGGTACCGACGTGGTGCAGAGCGCGTTCCAGCCCGAGGGCCGCGACAGCAAGACCCTGCTGGACGAGGCCGAGCGCAATATCTTCCGCATCGCCGAGCAAACCGGCCGGCACAAGCAGGGCTTCCGCGGGCTGAAGGAGCTGCTGCCGGGCGTGGTGGAGCGCATCGACCAGCTCTACCGCCAGGAGGGCGAGGTCACCGGCCTGGCCACCGGGTTCGACGACTTCGACCGCATGACCTCCGGCCTGCAGGACGGCGACCTGGTCATCGTTGCAGGACGCCCGTCGATGGGCAAGACCACGTGGGCGATGAATATCGTCGAACATGCGGCCATGAAGCAGGACGCGCCCACGGCGGTATTCAGCATGGAGATGCCGGGCGATTCGCTGGCCATGCGTATGCTCTCCTCGCTGGGGCGGGTGGAACTGCAACGCATTCGCTCCGGCCGGCTGGAGGATGACGACTGGCCACGGCTCACGTCTACCCTAAGCCTGCTCTCCCAGGCCAAGCTGTTCATCGACGATACCCCCGGGCTATCGCCCTCGGAGATGCGCGCCCGCGCCCGCCGGCTCAAGCGCGAACATGGGCTCGGGCTGATCGTTATCGATTACCTGCAGCTGATGCAGGTGCCCGGTGCCAAGGAGAACCGCGCCCAGGAGCTCTCCGAGATCTCCCGCTCCCTCAAGGGCATCGCCAAGGAACTGGACGTCCCGGTCATCGCCCTGTCCCAGCTCAACCGCTCGCTGGAACAGCGCCCCAACAAGCGTCCGGTCATGTCCGATCTTCGCGAATCTGGCGCGATTGAGCAGGATGCAGACGTGATCGTCTTTATCTACCGGGACGAGGTGTACAACCCGGACACGCCGGAGAAGGGCGTGGCGGAGATCATTATCGGCAAGCAGCGTAACGGCCCCATCGGCACGGTGAAGCTCACCTTCCTGGGCCGGTTCACGCGCTTTGAGAACCACATCGAGGAATACTACCCCGCCGGCGGGATGCCCGAATGAGCCGGCACCGCGACGGGGCAGGGAGGGGGCGCTGATGCGCGGCGAGGCCAGGCCAACCCGGGCACGAATCTCACTGGACGCCCTGCGTCACAACTACCGGGTGCTGCGCGCCAGTGCCTCCGATGCCCGTGTGATGGCGGTCATCAAGGGCGATGGCTACGGCCACGGGCTGGAGCGGGTGGCACGCACCCTCATGCCCGAGGCCGAGTGCTTCGCCGTCAGCGGTGTGGACGAGGCGCGGCCAATCCGCGCCGCAGGTGCCACGCAACCCGTGGTGTTGCTGGGCGGCTTCTTCTCCGCCGACGAGATCCCGCTGCACGCCCGCGAGGCCTTCCAGCCCGTTATCCACTCCCACTGGCAGGTGGAGGCCCTGGCGGCCGCCGGCCACCATGAGCCGCTGGATATCTGGATCAAGGTCGACAGCGGCATGCACCGGCTGGGCTTTCTGCCCGACGAGGTGGCCGGGGTGCACCGCCGCCTGTCGGCGCTGCCCGGTATTCGCGAGATCGGCTTTCTCACCCACCTGGCCGAGGCCGACGATCGCGACAGCCCGCGAACCCCGGAACAGCTCCGCACCTTCGAGCAGGCCTGCGCCGGCCTGCCCGGGCCGCGCAGCGCGGCCAACTCCGCCGGCACGCTGGGCTGGCCCGCCGCCCATTGCGACTGGGTTCGGCCGGGCATTTCGCTCTACGGCGCCACGCCCTTTGTCGACCAGGGCCGTGCGCGCCCCGACCTGCGCCCGGTTATGACCCTGGAAAGCGGCCTGATCAGCGTCAAGCAGCTCCCCGCCGGCGCACCCATCGGCTACGGCAGCACCTGGCGTTGCCCGGAGGCCATGCCGGTGGGGGTGGCGGCCATCGGCTACGGGGATGGCTACCCCCGCCACGCCCCCAGTGGCACGCCGCTCCTCGTGGATGGTGTCGAAACACAACTGCTTGGGCGCGTCTCCATGGACCTGATTACCGTGGACCTGCGCCCCTGCCCACAGGCCCGGCCCGGTGCCCGGGTGGTGCTCTGGGGCGACGGTCTGCCGGCGGAGACCGTGGCCGACCGCGCCGGCACCATCGCCTACGAACTGTTCTGCCAGGTCACGCCGCGCGCACCGCGCCAGGTGGTCGAGAGCCAACCCCGGACCTGAGTACCGCAGCCGGTCCGCCGGAACTGTCACAGGAACCGCGAAACGCAACCATGGCCCGTACCAAGACCGAATTCGTCTGCACCGACTGCGGGGGCATCACCCCCAAGTGGCAGGGCCAGTGCCCCGACTGCGGGGCCTGGAACACCCTGGAGGAGACCACCCGCGCACCGGCGGCCCCGGGCAAAGGGCGCGTGGGTCTTGCCGCCCGCTCCGCCGTGCAGACCCTGGACCAGGTCTCGCTGGAAGAGGAGGCCCGCCATCGCACCGACTCGCGGGAACTGGACCGGGTGCTTGGCGGCGGGTTGGTCAACGGCGCGGTCATCCTCCTGGGGGGCGATCCGGGCATTGGAAAGTCCACCCTGCTGTTGCAGACCCTCTCCAACCTCGCGCGGGACCACGCCGCCCTCTATGTCACCGGCGAGGAGTCGCTGCAGCAGGTGGCCCTGCGCGCCAGCCGGCTGGGGCTGCCCCGGGACCGGCTGGAGGTGCTGGCGGAGACCAGTGTCGAGGCCATGCTGGCCACCGCCGAGGCCCGTCGGCCCCGGGTGATGGTGGTGGACTCGGTGCAGACCGTCTTCACCGAGGCGCTACAGTCCGCCCCCGGCTCCGTCTCCCAGGTGCGCGAGTCCGCCGCCCAGCTGGTGCGCTACGCCAAGCGTAGCGGTACCGCGCTCTTCCTGGTGGGACATGTCACCAAGGAGGGGGCGCTGGCCGGGCCCCGGGTGCTGGAGCACATGGTCGATACCGTGCTCTACTTCGAGAGCGACTCCGGCAGCCGCTTCCGCCTGCTGCGGGCGGTGAAGAACCGCTTTGGCGCGGCCAACGAGCTGGGCGTCTTCGCCATGCAGGAGGACGGTCTGAAGGAGGTGCGCAACCCCTCGGCCATCTTTTTGTCCCGCCATGAATCGGCGGTGCCCGGCAGTCTGGTGACCGTCACCCGCGAGGGCAGCCGACCGCTCATGGTGGAGGTGCAGGCGCTGGTGGCCGACAGCCCCCTGAGCAACCCGCGCCGGGTGGCCGTGGGGCTGGATGGCAACCGCTTGTCGCTGTTGCTGGCCGTGCTGGCCCGCCACGGTGGCGTGGCCATGCACGGGCTGGACGTCTTTCTGAACGTGGTCGGGGGTGTGCGGGTCAGCGAGACCGCCAGCGACCTGCCGGCAGTGCTGGCAGTGCTCTCCAGCCTGCGTGACCGGCCGCTGCCATTGGATACGGTGGTGTTCGGGGAAATCGGGCTCGCCGGCGAGATCCGCCCGGTGCCCAACGGCGAGGAGCGGTTGCTGGAGGCCGCCAAGCACGGCTTTCGTCGCGCCATCGTGCCGCGCAAGAACCGGCCGCGGAAGCTGCCGGAGGGGCTGGAGGTGGTCGGCGTGGAGCGGCTGCAGGAGGCCATGGAGGCCGTGTTCTAGCGCACCGTCAGTCCTGAGGCGCCAGCTGCTCCAGCTCCCGGTGGATCAGCTCCACGTCGCCGGAGTTGGCCTCCAGCAGTTGGCGCAGCAGGGTCAGGCTGTCCACATCGATCCGCTCGCACCGGAAGCCGATCACCTTGCCGTGCAGGTGCGCCGGCTTCAGCTCCATGACGATCCGGTCCTCTGCCGTGAGGCTCAGGGTCAGGGTATACAGCGCCTCCGCCTCGGCCGTCTCGCCCCAGGTCGCCGGCACGGCCAGCATGGCGCCCTTCATCGACAGGTCCACCACCTCAACCGGTACGGCACCATCGGGCCCGTCCAGCCGGGCCGGGGCCTGGAAGCGCACCCGGGTGAAGCGCCGGCGGTCTGCTTGGTCGGTCATCTGGCCTTCCCTTGTCCGTTGCTTGAAGCGGCGCCGTCGACCGGCGGCGCGCGGCCCGTCGGCTGAAACGGCAGTGCCTCAACTATAGAGCCGTTCAGCCCCGGCTGTCACGGGCCCGGGCGGCCTCCAGGGTGTTGGCCATCAGCGTTGCCACGGTCATGGGGCCGACACCGCCCGGCACCGGGGTGATCCAGCCGGCGTTCTCCTTCGCGCCCTCGAAGTCCACGTCGCCGGTGAGCTTGCCCGACTCCAGCCGGTTAATGCCCACGTCGATGACGATCGCCCCGGGCTTGATCCAGTCGCCGGGCACGAACCCGGGCCGGCCCACCGCGGCCACCACGACATCCGCCGCCTTCACCCGCTCGGCCAGGTTCTGCGTGCGGCTGTGGCAGATGGTGATGGTGCAGCGGGCGTTCAACAGCTCCATGGCCATGGGGCGGCCGACGATGTTGGACTGGCCGATGATCACCGCGTCCTTGCCTACCAGGTCGATGCCGGTCTTCTCCAGCATGGTCATGACGCCGTGCGGGGTGCAGGGCCGCAGGCCCGACAGGCGCAGGGTCAGCCGGCCCATGTTCACCGGGTGGAAGCCGTCCACGTCCTTTTCGGGGCTGATGCGGTCGATCACCGTCTGCTCGTCGATATGATCGGGCAGGGGGAGTTGCACCAGTATGCCGTCGATCTCGTCGCGGCCGTTCAGTTCGTCCACCAGGGCCAGCAGTTGCTCCTGGGTGGTCTCCGCGGGCAGCTCGTGGGCGGTGGAGTGCATGCCCAGCTGTTCGCAGGCCTGGCGCTTCTTGCCCACGTACACCGTGGAGGCGGGGTCGGCGCCCACCAGCACCACGGCCAGTCCCGGCTGGCGGCCACCGGCGGCCACGCGGGCCTCCACCTGCTTGCGAACGTCCTCCCGCAGCTCTGCCGCGATGGCCTTACCGTCCAGAATCTGTGCGCTCATGCTGGTACCCGCTGATTGATGCGAAGGGTGGGGCCGCGACGGCCCGTGACTGGAAAGCCCCGAATTCTGTCACGCCCTACCGGCTGCCTCAACTTGGGTCATAATTTCATTTGACCCGGCTGTGGGGCAGTTGTATTATCTGCGTCCCGATCACGCTGCCCGGGCAGCCGGGTATTGCAACGGGGTGTAGCGCAGTCTGGTAGCGCTCCTGCTTTGGGAGCAGGAAGTCGGGGGTTCAAATCCCTCCACCCCGACCAAATCCTGCAAAGCAGGGCCAAGTCGGCTGGGCCGGGGCACCGAACAAGCGCCCGTAGCTCAATCGGATAGAGCATCGGCCTTCTAAGCCGACGGTTGCAGGTTCGAGTCCTGCCGGGCGCGCCAGTTTTCGGCCCCGCAGGCAGCGTTGTAACAAGCATTATGGTGGGCGTAGCTCAGTTGGTAGAGCTCCGGATTGTGGCTCCGGCGGTCGTGGGTTCAAATCCCATCGCTCACCCCATCTTCAGGGCCGTTAGCTCAATTGGTAGAGCAGCTGACTCTTAATCAGTAGGTTCGGGGTTCGAGTCCCTGACGGCCCACCAGTAAAATCGGGCGGTTACATCCGTAGCCGCCGGTTTTCCTCCAGTCAGTACCCCCCGCGCCAGCCAAACCGGCCCCTTACTGCGTTCTGCCACCGCAAGCGTCGCAGCTCCGGGCGATCACGTCGTGAGCCAGAGGACGCTGAACCATTCACGGTCATCGCTCCACTGTGCCGAGACCCGGAACCCCGCCTGCGCGGCGAGGCGCTGCATGCCCTCGGCGGAGTACTTGTAGCTGTACTCGGTGACGATGTGCTCATCGTCGTGGAACCCGTGCGTCCGGCCGCCAACGCGGATGGTCTGCCGCCCGCGGCTCACCAGGTGCATCTCGATGCGGCTGCACTCGTCATTCCACAGCGCCCGGTGGCGAAAGCCCGCCGGGTTCACCTCGGCGCCCAGCTCGTCCCGCATGCGCACCAGCAGGTTTCGGTTGAACGCGGCGGTCACCCCGGCGGCATCGTCGTAGGCGGCCTCCAGAATGCGCGGGTCCTTGCGCCGGTCCACGCCGAGGAGCAGCCCGCCCCGGTCGTCCAGCAACCCGCGGAACCCGCGCAGCAGGTCCACCGCCGCCTCCGGCGGGAAGTTGCCGATGGTGGAGCCGGGGAAGAACACCACCCGTCGGCGCGTTTCCGGGATGTCCGACGGGAGGCTGAACGGTGTGGTGAAGTCCGCGCACACCGGGGTGATGGGCAGGTCGGGGAATGCCCCGCGCAGATGCGACAGATTGGCGTGCAGGTGCTCGCCGGAGATCTCGACGGGGGCATAGCCGGCGGGGGCGCAGAGGTGTCGCAATAGTCGGCCCACCTTGGCGCAGCTGCCGCTGCCGGGCTCGATCAGCAGCACCCCGGGGCCGAGCTGGTCGGCAATGGCTGGCGCTGAACGCTCCAGAATCGCCATCTCCGTGCGCGTCAGGTAGTACTCCGGCAACTTGCAGATCCGATCAAACAGCCGGGAGCCGGTCGCATCGTAGAAGTACTTGGGGGACAGCATCGCCGGTGATTGCGCCAGCCCTTCCAGGACATCATGCAGGAACCCCTGTGTGTCCTCAGCGTGGTTTATCGGTGCCTCGGCGTACTCAACGCCTGCCTGCATTGCGGTGTGATCGCCCATGGCCGTCTACCATCCCTCCGTCCCAGGTTCGCCCTTGAAGGGGCCGTGAATATTGCTGGTGATCCAGCCGCCGTAGAAGCTTCCCGCCTGGGCCCGAACGCGTTCGTCGCCCACGTAGCAGGCGTCCACCCGCCCAGCATAGAAGGAGACGTAGCCCGCGATATCTGCATGGGAGGCCACCGGGTCGTCGTAGGCCCAGCAGACGTCTCGCACGGTGCCCGACGCCGTCTGCAGGTCCCAGTAACGCGCGTGCCCCTTGAATTCGCAGAAGGTGCGCGTCTCGCTGGGCGTGAGCCGGGACCAGTCGATACGCGCGGGGGGAAGGTAGTAGCAGGGTGGGTGGGACGTCTCCAGCACCCGGAACCCGCCGTCGGCATCCGCCAGGGGCCCGCCCTCATGGATGACCCGGAGGCGCGCATGCACGGGCTCTACCCGGGGTGGGCGCGGGTAGTCCCAGACGGACTCGGTCTCAGATGGACGGGTCATGGCGTTTTTACCTCGCTTGGCGGCGTATCCCAGGCCAGCCGCAGGCCGGCCTGCTGATGCCGGACGTGACGCTGGAAAAAGTTGCGGAAAGAGGACCGCTTGATGCCCGGATGCGTGAATCGGCAGCCACCGCGCAAAACCGGGTGTTCGCCGTCGAACCAGGGCATGGAATAGCCGTCGTAGGGGAACGGCCTGAAACCGGGGTAGGGGGCCAGGGGGTTGCTGCACCACTCCCAGACCCGACCGGTATCGGTCAGCAGCCCCTGGCGGTCGGCCGCCTCCCACTCGAACTCGTGGGGCAGGCGGGCCCCGGCCCAGCGCGCGAACGCCTCGGCCTCGTAGTGGCTGATGCCGCTGACCGGCGCATCGGGCTGGAGCGGCTCGTATCCGAGGGGGCCGCTAGAAATGAAGCGCCCCCCTTCGAGCGGATGCCAGTTCCACGGGTATGTGACCCGATTCCGCTCGCGCCAGGCCGCGCCCTCGTTCGACCAGCAGGTGTCGTCGCCGTAACCGCCGGCCGCCATGAAGGCCAGCCACTGGGCGTTGGTTACCGGGCGGCGCGCCAGCCAGGCGCCCTCCAGTTGCACGGTGTGGCTCGGCCGCTCGTTATCGTAGGCGCGCACATGGTCGGCCCCGACGCGGTACCGCCCCGGGGCCAGGTGAATGGCGTCGGGCCCGGTTGGCGCGGAGTAGGGTGTTCCGTCTCCATCGGGCCCGGGCGCTGAGGCGGGCTCTGATGCGGTGATGGCCGTCAGACAGTAGAGCAGCGTCTCGTGGTGCTGGGCGAAGTGCTGCTCCAGAAAGTGGAGCAGGTAGTCATCCGCCATCAGGGGGTGGGCGTTCAGCCAGCCGGGCGGGTCGGCAAACCGGCTCAGGGTGCGCTCATGCACCCCGGTGGTCCACGCCATGAGCGCGTCCCTCGCCGGCAGGCGGGTTGCGCGCTCATCCTTTGGGCTCAGTTCCGGGAAATAGAGGGCGTGCAGCGCGCTGTCCGGGGCAGCCTCGCCCACACGTTCTTCCACCCAGTGGTGTTCCATCAGGGCGCAATGGCCAAGGTGCCAGCCGACCGGGCTCAGCTCCGGATGGTATTGCCGACGCAGTTGCGCCTCGGTAAGCGTCTCGGCGAGAGCCCGCGCCCGCCCATGGTGGCTGGCCAGGGCCTGAAGCGCGTCGGCCCGGTCCCGTGGCGCGACCGCTTCAGAGGGGTATAGGGGAAACCGCATCGGCGCCAGGCTCCAGGGTGAACGTATGGTGCGGGGGGATGGGTGTCCAACCGTCGTGGTTGTCCAGAGGCTCCGAGGCAATCAGGGCGCCGCCGCGGAACGCCGGATGTGCGGGGTGGGCGTACAGGCTGGGGCAGTCCATGCCAACGGCATGGCGCACACCAATGAGCCGAGCCCCCTGCGCCACGACCAGGTTGAGTAGTGCATGGGCGTCGGCGGTGGCCAACCAGTCCTGAACCCGTGCCAGTGTGGGCCGCAGGGCGGCTTCCAGTCCGTTGTCAGATGACGCTGCCTCCTGGCGCAGCAGGGCAAACAGGTATTCAGAGTCGGTGGTGCCGTGAATGTCCGCCTCAAATCGGCTCTCCAGAGCACGCCGGAAACGACCTCGGAGGGCAGTGCCAAACGCTTCCATGAAACCGTTATGCAGAAATAACAGGTCGTCCCCGATAAAGGGCTGCGTGTTGGCGTATCCGTTGGATAGCGGGTCTGTTGCGCTGCGGACGTTACCTACCCAGAGGGCGCTCTCCAGCGACCGGCCCAGTGATTCCAGGTTGGGGTCTGCCCAGGCGGGCAGTGTTGAGCGGTAGGTGGCGGGGCGCCCGGCGGCATCAAGCCACCCGATACCCACACCGTCGGCATTGACCGTGGCGGACAGGGTCTCACGTGGGGCGTGCGCCTGCTGGATCAGGCTGTGTGGCGGGTGGTTCAGGAAGATTTCCAGCGGTAGCCGAGGCCCGGTATAGGCTGCCATTCTGCACACGGTGCTGGTCCCTCAATCAGCGTCATGTCACGAACCGCGTGGTTACGGGTTCAATATCAACATATATTCATATAGCCGCCGTATAGCTTCAGTACAAGTATTTCAGGTATCTTGCTGTGGTTCACGCTTTGCGCAGCCCGCCACTCCAGCCTCATGGCCGCTCATTAAGCGCCCAGTCGTTGTTGGTAAGGGGCACGCCGCCAGTGGCGGTGACCTGCACGGTATCGCTGATGCCAATGCCCCACTGCCCGGGCAGGCGGAGGCAGATCGGCAGATGCAAGACCATGTTTTCCTCGAAGGGGCGCATTTGACCGCGGGCGATAAAGCCCGTCCCCTCCACCCAACTGGGCGGGAACTGCGCGCCCACGGCGTAGCCGAACACGCCGGAGAAAAACAGGCGATCGGCGTGGGGCGCCAGCACTTTCTCCGCCGCCTGCGCCGCATCATCAAACGTCCGGCCGGGCCGCATGGCGTCTGTCAGCGCTTCAAAAATACCCCGGCAGACATCCCGCACCGCCTGCATCTCGGGGCTGGCGCGGCCGGCCACCGCGGTGCGCATCATGGGCGCGGTGTAGCGCTGATAAGCCGATCCAAACTCCAGAAACACCGGATCGCCGGCAACGATCGGTGTGCGCTTGTGGTTCAGGTGAATCACGCTGCTGCGTTGCCCGCTGGTGACGATCGGCTGCAGGCTCATGAATTCACTGCCTTCTGCCATAAGCGCCCTGGCACCCTCGGCGGCCACATCACTGTCCGTGATACCGGGCGTGATGATTGCCTCGGCCGCAGCCAGCCCGGCGGCGGTGATCCGGGCACTTTCCCGCAGACAGGCCAACTCCACCTCCCGTTTGACCAGTCGCTGACCATCCAGTAGCGCTCCGCCATCGCCATGAAAACGCTCCTGCCCCAGGCGCTCCTGCAGGGGCTGGATGACGCCCAGGCGCAGCCCGGCGCTGAAGGTGTCCAGTCCGATAGCGCGGCAGGGTGCCAACAGATCGGCCAGCGGCGTGATCACCTCATCAATGCCCTCCCACCGGTAACCGATCACCTCATCCACAGTGGCAGTCACCACGGCGGGGCCTGTCTCGATGGATGGCACCTGCAAGACCAGGCGGTTCGCCGTCACCACCAGCGCGGTGTGCACCGAAACCTCAAAGGTGTGGTAGCCGGTGAGGTAGAAGATGTCGGCCGGATCAGTGAGCAACAGGGCGTCTCGGCCTGCGTGCTGCATCAGGGCGCGGGTCTGGTTCAGGCGGGTGGAGAACTCCTCGTTGGAGAAGGGCAGTTCGGCCCCTTGCAGCCAATCAGAGAGGGCTTGGCGATAGGCGTTGAAATCCATCAGGGCTCCCGGGCGAACAGGTCCATGCGGCCGTGATTATTGCCCCGGATTGTAGAAGCCGGCTGGCCGACCCGCTCAAGGTCAGCCCTTGCTCTTGCCGTAAGCCAGCCACAGCAGCAATGCCCCGCCCAGAATCATCGGCAGCGTCAGCACATGCCCCATGGTCACCCAACCGAAGGCCAGGTAGCCGATGTGCGCGTCCGGGAGCCGGACGAACTCCACCAGGAAGCGGAAGGTACCGTAGCCGACCAGGAAGACCCCGCTGACCGCCATCGCCGGGCGGGGGCGGCTGGAGAACCACCAGACGATAGCGAACAGTACCAGCCCCTCCAGCAGGGCCTGGTACAGCTGCGAGGGGTGGCGCGGATCCGGGCCCAGGGGTGGGTAGACCATGGCCCAGGGCAGGTCGCTGGGCGCCCCCCAGAGCTCGCCGTTAATAAAGTTGCCGATGCGTCCGAAGCCGAGCCCCGGTGGGATCAGCGGTGCCACGAAGTCGGTCATGCGGAAGAACCCGCAGCCCACCTTGCGCTGGAACAGCCAGCAGGCGATGAATACCCCCAGCATGCCCCCGTGGAACGACATGCCCCCCTCCCAAAGCCGCAGCAGCGAGAGCGGGTCTGCGGCGATGCCGCCCAGGTTGTAAAACAGGTGGTAACCCAGCTTGCCGCCGGCCACTATGCCCACCGCGATATAAAAGACCAGGTCGTCCACCTGGGTCGGGGTGAGGGGCGAGTGGGGCCGTTTCGCGCGGATGCGGCCCAGCCACCAGCCGGCGGCAAAGCCGAACACGTACATCAGGCCATACCAGTGCACGGCCAGGGGCCCGAGCTGGATGGCGACCGGGTCGATGTCAGGATAAGTGATCATGCGCGCATCATACCCGTTCGCCCGGCTGACGCGCAGCGCCCGACGGTGTGGTTTGCGCACTGCCCACCCATCCCCTCGGTGTCCGCGCCCAACCCGGCCAAACTTTCCTCAGCACCTGAGCTTCTGCCTGCAAGCTGCTGCAAGGAAAGAGATTTCTCGGTCTATTCAGCATGTTGCGCGAAAAAAACAGCAATAGTGCCGGGGCGATGCCGCCTAATGTCGTCAAAAAACAACGCCATCGCCTTAATTTTTTTGCTTTTCAGACTTGCACGCCTCCAGAGCGTGTTGTATAAAACTCCCACGTGACGTTGCCACGCGACATCACTAAAAAATGTTGCAGGTAAGCAACAACCCGAGAGGGAAGCGAAATTCGCCGCTACTGTTTCTGAGGAGAAACGCCCCATGAAGAAGATCATCACCTTTGCCGCCGCCGCGGCCATGGCCTCCCCGCTGGCCATCGCCACCGCCGCCGCCGGCGACCTGGACATCTACGGCCGTGTTCACATGTCCGTGGATCACCTGGACGACCGTGACGAGTCCAGCCAGTTCCTGTCCTCCAACGGTTCCCGCCTCGGCATCCGCGGTTCCGAGTACCTGGGCATGGGCCTGACCGGTATCTTCCAGTACGAAGTAGCCGCTATGCCCACCAACAACGACGATGGCCTGTTCCGCGACAACCGGACCAGCTACCTGGGTCTGCAGGGCGATTTCGGCACCATCCTGGGTGGCCGCATCGACGACCCGCTGAAGACCGCCATCGACCAGAACCAGCTGTTCGGTGACCGTCTGGGTGACGTGCAGAACCTGACCAGCACCCCGGGCAACAACACCCGCCACGACAACGTGCTGGCCTACGTGACCCCCGAATTCGAGGGTTTCAGCGGCACCTTCGTTTACGGCCCGGATCAGGGTGTGGACAAGGGTGACCGCTTCGTGGTCGAAGGTCGCTACGACAACCAAGTCGGCGCAGGCAACCTGTTCTTCTCGCTGGCCTACCTGCAGGCGAACGAGGGTGTGGTCGACGAAAAGCTGGACCTCGGCTTCGACGAGAAGCACAAGGTTTGGCAGGCCCTGGCTTCTTACTCCGTAGCCGACACTTGGCGCGTCATGGCGCTGTATCAGGATTACAGCAGCAGCGATCTTTTTGACGAAGCGCAGGGTGATGATGGCAGCGGCGATGACCGGGTCTACGGCATTGGTGCTGGCTTCCACGTCGCCCCGCAGGTCGAGCTCAAGGCGCACGTGATGCATTATGACTCCGACCTGAGCAGCGACGACTCCACCATGTACGCCCTGGGCGCGGACTACTACTGGACCGACCGCACCACCCTGTACGGTGTTTACTCCATCATGAACAACGACAGCAACGCTGCTCGTGACATGAGCTCCTTCGGTCGCGAGACCGGCACTGGTGATGAAGGCACCACCGTTGGTGCTGACGACAACCAGTGGGGCCTGTCCGTCGGCATCATCCACAACTTCTGATCAACGATCAGCAGTTGTCTGATGTCCGCCTGATCTGATCAGGCGCACTCAAACGGCCACCCAATCGGGTGGCCGTTTTTGTTCATCGCTCCCCTTCCTGTTTTCCCCACACGATGGGCAGCAACGCGCCCCATCGGTCGCACGGTTAGACCGTCGGCGGCTCTCGCCTGCCTTCCCCAGTGTCCCTTGTAGGTATGCCCCAAAACAGTGCGTCCAGCCCGCGCGGCACTTCCGTTGGGCAAAAGCAACGCCCTGTTTGCCGCACTGCAAAAAAATGCTTGCAAATCCCCTGGAGAGGGCTTAAAACGACGGATGACAGTGAGGTGCAGCACACGGTGGCCGTTGTGTAATCGCAACACTCACTGGCTTTTCTCAGGCAAGTAGCAAGGACTGACACCATGAAGAAGCAATTCATCGCAGCATCCGCGGCGGCCCTGATGGCCTCCCCCCTGGCCGTCATGGCCGGCGACCTGAACATCTACGGCGAGGCCCACCTCTCCGTCGATCACGCCGACGACCGGAGCGACAGCAGCCAGTTTATCGGCAACCGCTTCTCCCACCTGGGCATCACCGGTTCCGAATACCTGGGCATGGGCCTCACCGGTATCTTCCAGTACGAGACCACCGTTGAGTTCACCGATGGCGGAGACCTGTTCGGCGACAACACGGAGTCCTTCCTGGGTCTGCAAGGCGGCTTCGGCACCCTGATCGGCGGTCAGCTGGACGATCCGCTGTTCGCCACCCTGGACGGCCTAGACCTCTTTGCCGACCGTGTCGGCAGTGTGCACACCATGGCACGCCCCGATGGCGCGGTTAGCCACAACAACGTGCTGGCCTACGTGACCCCCGATTTCAACGGCTTCTCCCTCTCCGCCGTTTACGGTCCGGAGCAGGGCACCGATAAGGGTTCCCGCTTCGTTGGTCAACTGGACTTCGAGGGCGAGGTCGAGGCCGGCGGCACCATCAGCGCTAGTCTGGGTTACTTGCAGGCCAATGAGGGCGTCGTCGATCCGGCTGACCCGGATTCAGAAGACAAGCTGAAAATCTGGCAGGCCACGTTCGGCTACGAGATGACCGACGTCTGGCGCGGTTTCGCCTTCTATCAGGACTACAGCAGCAGTGATGAAGGCACTGGCCTGGAAGATGACAAGGCCTATGGTGCCGGTGTCGGCTTCATGGTCAGCCCGCAGGTCGAGCTGTTGGCCCAGATCAGCCACTACGACGCCGATGACAGTGACATGCGCGCTACCACTTACGCGCTGGGCGCGGATTACTTCATCAGCGATCGCACCACCCTGTACGGCATCTTCGGCATGACTCGCAACAAGAGCGACTCTTCCGCCGTACCGACCGATGTCGACTACTACGCTAGCTCGGGCAGCGAAGGCATCAGCCCCGACGCCGGCGATAACCCTTGGGTCCTCTCCCTGGGTGTGGTCCACAGCTTCTGATCAGCCCTGCTGACCAGGAAGGACCGGGGAAGGCGTCAGCCGATTGGCTGGCGCCTTCCTTCGTTTTGGGCTGGTGGCACGGCTGCGTCGGGGTGCGCTTTGCCCCGAGGCGACGGCGTTGCCGGCCTTCAGGGCGCCTGCTACTGTTAGCCCTCCCTCCCAACAAGGATTTAAGCATATGAAAAGGATCTTCTTCGCGCTGGCGGCCATCGTTGCTCTGACACTGGCTGCCGCACCGGTAATGATGGCCGGCCCCACCCAGGATCATTTCGCTGAGTGGGTTGATCTGCTCGACAGCTCTCAGCAGGTCCGTGCCTCCGGGAATGGCTACGAGCGCGGCCTGTACACCAGCACCGCGGAACTGGAACTGCGTTGGCCCGAGTTGGCCGGCCCGGGCGAGGATGCCCCGGGCATGCGGGTGCATCTGGATATCGGCCATGGGCCCTTCGCCGGCGGCGGCCTGAATGCGGCGCGCATCCAGACCCGGCAAATCGACCTGCTGGACGTGGACCCGGGCATCGAGGATGCCCTGGCGGGCATCGACCTGCTGGGGCTGGATGCGCGCGTCGGTTTCGACGGGGCGCTGAGCGGCACATTCAACGGTGATGCCTATCGGTCGGAGGTGGTCGATTGGCTGGGGCTTGCCGGCCGCTTCTCGGTGCCCGCTGCCCAGGACGAACTGGCCCTGGATGCCACCGCCCCCGGGCTCAAGCTGACCGAGCCGGACGACGCGGCCCACGCCATCCATATCCAGGGTATGCGGCTGACCGGTGACCAACGTCTCGCGGCACCGGCGCTCTGGCTCGGCGACAGCGAGCTGACCGTGGAGCGCTTCACGGTGGAGGCGGAGGGCGAGACGGTCGTCCTGGAAGACCTGGGGCTGGACATGCGCATGGCGCGTGAACCCGAAGGGTTGAGTGTGGCCATGGGGCTGCGCAGCGGCCCCTTCGACCTGGCCGGCCAGTGGCAGGGCGAGGCCCTGCAGTTCAGCACGGCGCTGTCGCGCATCGACTGGGACAGTGCGGTGCGGCTGGCGCCGCTCCTTCAGCGCTACGAGCTGGAGCAGGACGACCCGCAATACCAGGTGGAGCTCTTTTCCACCCTGGCCAGCAGCACTGCCGACCTGCTGGCCGCGGCCCCCGAACTGCGACTGGGGCCGCTCAGCCTCGACCTGGGCGAGGGGCCGGTGGCCAGCCGCCTGCAGGTGCAGGTAGTGCCCGAGGCGCTCGGACCCATGGCGATGATGGGGGAGCCGGAGGCGATCCTGTCCGCCCTGCGCGCCGAGTTTGAACTGGAGGCCAGCCGCGATTCGCTGGTGGACCTGGTGGCGGGCGCCTTGGCCGGCACGATGATGACCCGGATGCTGCAACAGGGTGAGCTGCCCGACGATGACATGCAGGCAATGCTGGAGGCGCAGGCGGACGCCGAGGCGGCACAGACCATTCGCGGCCTGGAAGGGGCCGGCCTGCTGGTGCCGGGTGAGAACGGTGGCCTCAGCATGCTGATCCGCATGGACCAGGGGCAGTTCTCGCTGAACGGTGAATCGATCACCCTGGCCGAACTCGAGTGGCTGCTCGGTGGTCTGTTGTAAACGAAGAGCAGGGGCCCGGTTGCGTGCCGCCGGGCCCCAATTCGGGCTTGCCGCGAGCTGGCGGCAGGCTTACCCTTGAGCCCTTCTGCGTCCCATTCCTATTGACCTGCCGGGTGATCATGTCCGTGTCACGCAAGTTGCTGTCTTTGTTTGTCCTGTTGTTGACCGCCGCCCTGCTGGCGGCCTGCGGCACCGGTGGTTCCGGGTCGTCGGAGCGCGAGCACCGTACCCCCTGGGACCATGATCGTGGGGATCAGCGGGGTGTGCTGACCTGCGTCTTCTGGCCCGAGCAGTGCGAGGACGACGAGGACGCCGAAGAGGAGCGGCGTCCGCTGCTGGACCGGCTGCTCGGCCGTGGTGGTGATGACGACGCCGCCAGTGAGCGCGAGGAAGCGATGGAGCGCCGCATCCAGGAGCTGGAGCGTTCCCTGCAGCAACAGGCGCTGGCCGCCGAGGGCACCGAGCGCGGCGTGCACCGCCCGGCGGAGCGCCCGGAAGGCGAGCTGCTGCCCCACGTGGGTGTGATCATCCAGTCCCCGGACGGTGAGCTGGAGACCCGCCTGGGCAACACCCTGGCCGGCGTGGCCCGGGACTACCCCCTATTGTTCTCTGGCAGCGAGCTGGTCCGCACCCAGATCGCCGATTACGGCTGCACCGAG
The DNA here is from genome assembly GCF_003664325.1 of Alkalispirillum mobile. Taxonomy (NCBI): domain Bacteria; kingdom Pseudomonadati; phylum Pseudomonadota; class Gammaproteobacteria; order Chromatiales; family Ectothiorhodospiraceae; genus Alkalispirillum; species Alkalispirillum mobile. Next base: position 1,150,691 of record NZ_RCDA01000001.1, on the reverse strand, counting down.
GGTGACATTACCGATTGCCTGGCCGGCCTGTCCCGCTACCCGGGGCTGCGCATGCTGGCGCTGATTGAGGTGGAGCCGCGCGGCGATGACCGGGTGCGGATGCGCACCACCACCTTTGACGTGGGACTGGACGCGGAGTACGGCAGCAATTCGGTGGAGTTGCCGGCCCTGGAGGGCCAAGTGGCCCGGCCGGCGCTGGAGGCCTACGCGGACCGGGTCCTGCTCGGCCTGCTGGACCGCATGGGCAACGCGCCCTGGTTCACCCACAGCTTTGCCGAAGAGGATGGCGTCTACTTCCTTGGTGCCGGTGAGGCCGCCGGCCTGAGCGAGGGCATGGAGCTTAAGGTGCGCGATGGCGGTCGGGTGATCCGCTCCCCGAGCGGCCGGCCCGTGGCCTGGGTGCCGGGCGCGGTGAAGGGCGTACTCGAGGTGGAGACGCTGGTCGGTGAGAACCTGGCCCAGGCCCGCCTGGTCAGCGGTGATGGCCCGTCCGAGGACGACCCGGTGATGCCGGCGCGCTGATGGCGCCGGCCCCCCGCCCATCCCGGTTCGAGTGGGGCGGGCAGGGGGGTGGCCCGCTAGCCCCGGCCCCGGGTGCGGGTCTTGCCCAGCCGGGCATGCTTTTCCATGAACTGGTAGATCGTGCCGGCAATGTCCTTGCCGGTGGACTTCTCGATGCCCTCTAGCCCCGGTGAGGAGTTCACTTCCAGCACCAGCGGGCCGTGGGCCGAGCGGATGATATCTACCCCGGCCACGTTCAACCCCATGATGCGCGCCGCGCGTACGGCCATGGTGCGCTCCTCCGGGGTGATGCGGACCACGCTGGCCTGACCGCCCCGGTGGATGTTGGAGCGGAACTCCCCCTCCTTGGCCTGGCGCCGCATGGACGCCACCACCCGCTCGCCCACCACGAAACAGCGGATGTCGGCCCCGCCGGCCTCGCGGATGTACTCCTGCGCCAGGAAATGCACGTTGAGCCCGCGGAAGGCGTCGATCAGGCTCTCGGCCGCCTGACGGGTCTCCGCCAGCACCACGCCCTTGCCCTGGGTGCCCTCCAGCAGCTTGATCACCATGGGCGCGCCGCCCACCAGGTCGATCAGGTCGTCGGTGTCGTCCGGCGAGTAGCCGAAGGTGGTGCGGGGCAGGCCGATACCCTTGCGGGCCAGCAGTTGGGTGGAGCGGAGCTTGTCCCGGGCGCGGGTGATGGCCACGGACTCGTTCACCGGGAAGGTGCCCATCATCTCGAACTGGCGCAGCACCGCCGTGCCGTAAAAGGTGATGGAGGCGCCGATGCGCGGGATAACCGCGTCGATGGCCTCCAGGTTCTCCCCCTTGTAATGGATCTCCGGCCGGTGGGGGCTGATGTCCATGTAGCAGCGCAGTGGATCGATCACCCGCACCTGGTGGCCACGCTCCCGCCCGGCCTCTACCAGCCGCCGGGTGGAGTAAAGCCGGCTGTTGCGGGAGAGGATGAGAATGTTCATCGGTTCGGCCATGTAAGCGGTTACTCGTGGTGGTGCTGAATGGGCCGGCGGGGGCCGGGGGCATGGCTGTCGGCACCGCCGAGCCAGGAGCGGCTGGGGTCTACCAGCAGGTGGCCGCGCATGGCGCGCCGGCCGATTAGCATGCGAAACCCCATGCTGTCCCGGTTGGTCAGTGTCAGTTCGATATTCCAGCGTTGATCGCCAATCTGCAAGGGGGTGCGGATGACCAGGCGGCGCTCCCGGTGGCCGGTGGAACTGGTCACCACCCGCTCATCCAGCAGGTCGGCCACGCAGTCCACCGTCGTGTGGGTGTCGCGCTGGATGGGGTGGACCTGAAAGACCACCCGGTCGCGTCCGGCCTCGCGGAAACGGTGCACGTGGATGGCGTGGATGGCCGAGGTGGCCGCGCCGGTATCCACCTTGGCCTTGATCGCGTCGATGCCCAGGGCGGGCAGGGCCACCCACTCGCGCCAGCCCACCCAGAGCCGCTTGCGTGCCTTTGGTGCCATCACTGCCTTCCTCGCCGGTAGCCGGTTGCAAGCGGGTAACCGGCTGCTTAAGATGCGCCGTTCACCTTCCGTCCGAGATCACCATGAGCGAACCCAACCCGGTAGGCAACAATTTCAGTCAGCGCATCAGCAAACGGTTCCGCGGCTTTCTGCCCGTCGTCGTGGACGTGGAGACCGGTGGTCTGAACTCCGCCACCGACGCCCTGCTGCAGATCGCGGCCGTGGTCCTGCGGATGGATGAGCACGGACGGCTCTACCCGGCAGCCACGCACACCTGCCACGTGAAGCCCTTCGAGGGGGCCAACATCGAGCCCAAGGCGCTGGAGTTGAACGGGATCGACCCCGACCACCCGCTGCGCATGGCGCTGCCGGAGGACGAGGCGCTGAAGAAGATCTTCCGCCCGATCCGCCAGGAGGTGCGTCAGACCGGGTGCAACCGTGCCGTGTTGATCGGCCACAACAGCTTCTTCGACCTGGGGTTTCTGAACGCGGCGGTGGAGCGCTGCGGGATCAAGCGCAACCCCTTCCACCCCTTTACCAGCTTTGATACCGCCACGCTGGCGGGGCTGGCCTATGGGCAGACGGTGCTGGCCAAGGCGCTGGTGGCCTCGGGGGAACAGTGGGACGGGAAGGCGGCCCACTCGGCCATCTACGACGCCGAGAAGACCGCGGACCTGTTCTGCGGCATCGTCAACCGCTGGGACGCGAATATCGGTATCCCGGAACCGTTCTGACTCTGGGGCCGCCAGGGCGGGCGCGGTGCGGCCTGACGGGGCTGTCAGGCACCCCGGCCGCGCCCCCGAGGCCGGTACTCAGGAGTCGGCACTCTCCGCGGCCTTGTCGACCATCTTCTGCAGGTCGCCGCTCTCGTACATCTCCATGATGATATCGCAGCCGCCCACCAGCTCGCCGCCGATGTAGAGCTGGGGGATGGTCGGCCAGTTGCCGAACTCCTTGATGCCCTGGCGGATGGCCTCGTCCTGCAGCACGTCCACGTAGGCGAACTCCTTGCCGCAGCCGGCCAGGGCCTGGGCCGCGCGCATGGAGAAGCCGCACTGGGGCTGCTGGGGGGAGCCCTTCATGTACAGCAGAATGGGGTTCTCTTTGACTTGCTTGCCGATGGCTTCCTGTACCTGATCCATGCTGATTAACCTGTCTCGTTGGCGAATGGGTTAGCCCTGATTCTAAGGCGAAGCCGCCCGGGTAAAAACCCAGCAGCGCGCTCGAAAACCTAGTGTAACACTCAGCTTTCGTCCGTGGCGTAATCGCCGGCAGGTCAGCGCTTGACCATGCGCATCAGGCGCTTGCGCCGCTTCTGCTGGCGCGGGGTGAGTTTGTTTTTGCGGCCCTCGTAGGGGTTCTCGCCGCTGCGGAACTCCAGCCGCACCGGGGTGCCGTAGAGATCCAGCTCGTCCCGGAAGGCGTTCTCCAGGTAGCGCTTGTAGGCGCCGGGCAGCTTCTGCACCTGGTTGCCGTGGATCACGATGACCGGCGGGTTCTTGCCCCCCTGGTGGACGTAGCGCAGCTTGATCCGCCGGCCCTGCGCCAGCGGCGGGGCGTGAGCGGCCACGGCGTCGGACAGGATCTCGTTGAGGATGGGGGTGGGCAGGTCGCGCCGGGCGGCCTCCAGCGCCTTGTCCACGGCTCCAAAAAGCAGCCCCACGCCGGAGCCGTGCAGCGCGGAGATGAAGTGGCGGCGGGCGAAGTTCAGGAAGGCCAGCTTGCGGTCCAGCCCGGTCTTCACCGCCTGGCGCTTGTCGGCGTTGAGCCCGTCCCACTTGTTGACTGCCAGCACCAGGGCACGCCCGGACTTGAGTACGTGGCCGATCAGGTGGGTGTCCTGGTCGGTGATGCCCTCGCGGGCGTCGATCACCAGGATGACCACGTGCGCGGCCTCGATGGCCTTGAGGGTCTGGATGACGGAGAACTTCTCCACCGTCTCGCGCACCCGGGCGCGGCGACGCATGCCCGCGGTGTCGATCAGGGTGTAGGGCCGGTCGTCCCGCTCGAAGGGGATGAAGACGCTGTCGCGGGTGGTCCCGGGCATGTCGTAGACCAGCACCCGCTCCTCGCCCAGCAGGCGGTTGACCAGCGTGGATTTGCCCACGTTGGGCCGGCCGACGATGGCGATACGGGTAGCGCCCTCCGCCTCCTCCACCTGCAGCTCGTCGTGCGCAGAGGTGAAATCCTCGGGCAACTCGTCCAGCACCCGGTCCATCAGGCCGGCCACGCCCCGGCCGTGCGCGGCGGCGATGGGCAGGGGCTCGCCCAGCCCCAGGGCGTGGAAATCAGCGGTGGCCAGGCGGTGGTCCACGCCGTCGGTCTTGTTGACCACCAGCCAGACCGGTTTGCCCTGGCGGCGCAGGTGGGCGGCCAGTTCCTCGTCCGCGGCGGTGGCGCCGGTGCGGCCGTCCACCATGAACAGGATGGCGTCCGCCTCTTCGATCGCGGCCAGCGCCTGAGCCCGCATGCCGGCCTCGACCCCCTCGGGGTCGTCGCCCAGCCCACCGGTGTCCACCACGATGTAGGGCCGCTCACCCACCTTGCCCACGCCATACTGGCGGTCGCGGGTCAGCCCGGGGTGGTCGGCCACCAGCGCGTCGCGGCTGCGGGTCAGTTGGTTGAACAGGGTGGATTTGCCCACGTTGGGGCGGCCCACCAGGGCGATTACAGGGTCCATGCGGCCTTCTTCAACGGGATCGGATGCCTTGCGGGACGGCAAGAATACCAGATGCCGCCCCGCACCACGCAGCTTTACGCCACCCGCCAGGCGACCTCGCCGCCGGCGCGGAAGGGCACCAGTGTGTCGTCGCCCGCGGGGTAGGCTTCGGGGACGGGGGTGGGCGCCTTCTCGAGGGTGACGGTGTCGGCGTTGCGCGGCAGGCCGTAGAAGTCGGCGCCGTGGTGGCTGGCGAAGCCCTCCAGCTTGTCCAGCGCACCGGCCGCCTCGAAGACCTCGGCGTAGAAGGGCAGGGCGGCGTGGGCGCTGTAGACCCCGGCGCAGCCGCAGGCCGACTCCTTGGCGCCCTTGGGGTGCGGGGCGCTGTCGGTGCCCAGGAAGAAGCGCGGATGGCCGGAGGTGGCCGCGGCCACCAGCGCCTCGCGGTCCCGTTCCCGCTTGAGGATCGGCAGGCAGTAGTAGTGCGGCCGCACCCCGCCCACCAGCATGTGGTTACGATTGGCCATCAGGTGCTGGACGGTGAGGGTGGCCCCCACCCGGTCCGGCGCCTGCTCCAGGTAGTCCACCGCCGCCTTGGTGGTGATGTGTTCGAACACCACCCGCAACCCGGTGTGCCGTTGCACCAGCGGGTCCAGCACCTCGTCGATGAAGTGCGCCTCACGGTCGAAGATGTCCACCTCGTCGCGGGTCACCTCGCCGTGCACGCACAGCGGCAGGCCCTTCTCCGCCATGGTGGCCAGGGTCTCGTCGCAGCGGGCCAGGTCGGTGACGCCGGCGTCGGAGTTGGTGGTGGCGCCGGCCGGGTAGAGCTTGACCGCGTGCACGAAGCCGCTTTCCGCCGCTTTCTCGATCTCAGCCGGTGGGGTGTTGTCGGTGAGATAGAGGGTCATCAGCGGTTCGAAACGCATGCCCGCCGGCAGCGCGGCCAGAATGCGCTCGCGGTAGGCCGCCGCCTGGTCCACGGTGGTCACCGGCGGTTTCAGGTTGGGCATGATGATGGCCCGGCCGAAGACCGCGGCAGTGTGCGGCAGCACGGTGGCCAGCAATTCCCCGTCGCGCAGGTGCAGGTGCCAGTCGTCCGGTCGGGTCAGGGTGATACGTTGCACGGTGCGGTTCCTCTGTCGATGGCCGTGGGACAGCGGCAATGATACGCGTCCCGCCGTTTGCCGTCAGGTCGCTCCGGGCCTGGGTACGGGAGCGGGTGCGCTTGATTTGAAATCCCGCTGCAGGGATGATGATTCGCCTGATCCATCCATTTTTCCCGGCCGCCGGGGGTGCGCATGAGCACCCGGGCGTCGGGCCCCGTGGGGCACGGGGTACAGCATGAAGCGAAGGGGAGACATGAGCGACGTCAAAAAGGTGGTGCTCGCCTATTCCGGCGGCCTGGATACCTCGGTGATCCTGCAGTGGCTGCGTGAGACCTACGATTGCGAGGTGGTCACGTTCACGGCCGACCTGGGCCAGGGTGAGGAGCTGGAGCCGGCGCGCAAGAAGGCCGAGGCCTTCGGCATCAAGGAGATCTACATTGACGACCTGCGCGAGGAGTTTGCCCGAGATTTCGTCTTCCCCATGTTCCGGGCCAACGCCATCTACGAGGGTGAGTACCTGCTGGGTACGTCCATCGCCCGGCCGCTGATCGCCAAGCGCCAGGTGGAGATCGCCCGCGAGACTGGTGCCGATGCGGTCTCCCACGGTGCCACCGGCAAGGGCAACGACCAGGTACGCTTCGAGCTGGGCTACTACGGCCTGGAGCCCAACATCAAGGTCATTGCCCCCTGGCGCGAGTGGGACCTCAACTCCCGCGAGAAGCTGCTGGCCTACGCCGAGAAGCACGGCATCTCCATCGAGGGCAAGCAGGAGGGCGGCTCGCCCTACTCCATGGACGCCAACATGCTGCATATCTCTTACGAGGGCGGCGTGCTGGAGGACACCTGGACGGAGTGTGAGGAGGTCATGTGGCGTTGGACCAACTCGCCGGAGTCCGCCCCTGACGAGCCCCTGTACATCGACATCGAGTTCCAGGGCGGCGACCCGGTGGCCATCGACGGCGAGAAGCTGAGCCCCGCCGGGCTGCTGGGCCGGCTCAACGACCTGGGCGCCAAGCACGGTATCGGCCGGATCGACATCGTTGAGAACCGCTACGTGGGCATGAAGTCCCGCGGCTGCTACGAGACCCCGGGCGGCACCATCCTGCTGCGTGCCCACCGCGCCATCGAGTCCATCACCCTGGACCGCGAGAGCGCCCACCTGAAGGACGAGGTGATGCCCAAGTACGCCGAGCTGATTTACAACGGCTACTGGTGGAGCCCCGAGCGCGAGGCCATGCAGGCCCTGATCGACGCCACCCAGCGGCGGGTCAACGGCGTGGTGCGGCTCAAGCTCTACAAGGGCAACGTGATCCTGGTGGGGCGCGATTCTTCCAACGACTCGCTGTTCGACCAGACCATCGCCACCTTCGAGGACGACCGCGGCGCCTACGACCAGAAGGACGCCGAAGGCTTTATCCGCCTGAACGCCCTGCGCCTGCGCATCGCCCAGCGGCGCGGTTAGCCCCGCGCACGGCGAGCGGGTGCACATGGACTGGGCGCAAGGGCAGGGCCCCGAAGGGGCGGCGGAGAGGGATGCGCTGCTGCTGGAGCGCGTCCTGGACCTGGTGGGCGATGGCGTGGTCATCGCCGACGGGGCCGGTCTGGTGCTGTCGCTCAACCCGGTGGCGGAGCAGTTGACCGGCTGGTCCATGGCGGAGGCCATCGGCCAGCCGGTGGACCGGTTGCTGCCGCTGGTGGACGAGACCACCGCCGAGCGGCTGCCCGACCTGGCCGCGCTCTGTCTCGCGGACGGCGAGACCCGCCAGGAGGACGAGGCGGTGCTGCCCGACCGCTACGGCGAGGGCGAGGCCTGGGTCAACGTGACCGTGAACCTCTGCCGGATGCCCGGCGGCGAGGACCGCCTGCTGGTGACGCTGCGCGATGTCACCGAACAGCTGGGCATGGCCCGGGTGATGTTTTACCAGGCCAACCACGACGCCCTCACCGGACTGGTCAACCGCAAGGAGTTCGAGACCCGGCTCTGGCACGCGCTGGAGAACACCGGCGAGCTCGGCCGGCCGCACGCCCTCTGCTACCTGGACCTGGATCAGCTGCAACTGCTCAACGACACCTGCGGCCAACTGGCCGGGGACGAGTTGCTGAAGCAGGTGGCGGACCTGCTGCAGGACCAGGTCCGCGATTCCGACACGGTGGCCCGCCTGGGCGGGGATGACTTCGCCATCCTGCTCTACGGCTGCCCGATGGACGAGGCCAAGCGGCTGGCCGGACGGCTGTCGGCGGCGGTGGCCGGGATGGGCTTTGCGTGGGGCGGCCAACCCTTCCCGCTGAGCGCCAGCCTGGGCCTGGTGGCGCTGGACGACGACCACACGCCGGGCGAGTTGCTGGCGGCGGCCGAGGCGGCCTGTGACATGGCCCAGGAGGGCGGACAGGGCCAGGTGCGGGTGGTGCGGGCCGGTGACCGCCTGCTGGCCGAGCGCCACGGCGAGATGCAATGGACCCGGACCATCCGCAACGCCCTGGACGAGGACCGCTTCCGCCTGCGTATGCAGCGCATCGACCCGCTCAAGCCGGGGTTGCCGCAGATCGGCGAGGTGCTGGTGAGCCTGGTCTCCCCCGAGGGCGAGCCGGTGGCGCCCGGCGCCTTCCTGCCGGCGGCCGAGCGCTACCAGCTGATGCGCGCCATCGACAGCTGGGTGGTCACCGCCACCCTGGAGGCGCTGGCGGATGGCGGCACGGTGCTGTCCGGGCTGGACCTGGTCAACATCAACCTCTCCGGTCAGTCCCTCGGCCAACCGGGGTTCATGGATGATCTGGTCAAGCAGTTGGCGCGCACCGGTGTTGACCCGCGCCGGATCTGCCTGGAGATCACCGAGACGGCGGTGATCCGCAATCTGTCCCACGCCCGCCTGTTCATGCGGGCCCTGCGGGGGCGGGGCTGCCGCTTCGCGCTGGATGACTTCGGCTCCGGCCTGTCCTCTTTCGGTTACCTGCGCAAGTTGCCGGTGGACTACGTGAAGATCGACGGCCAGTTCGTGCGCAACATGGTGCGGGACTCGGTGGACCGCTCCATGGTGGAGTCCATCCACAACGTGGCGCAGGTGATGGGGCTGAGGACGATTGCGGAGTTTGTCGAGGACGACGCCACGCTGCGGGCGCTGCGTGCGCTGGGGGTGACCTACGGCCAGGGCTTCGGGCTGCACCGCCCGGAGCCGGTCTGAGGCCGCGCGGGCCCCGAGGCGGGCTATTCCTGTGGCGCGTCGTCGGTCGTCTGGGCGTGGTTGAGGGCCTCGTGGAGCACGGCCAGGCGCTCCACCGGGTCATCCAGCTCCAGCAACTGCTGCCGGTCCTGTGGCGGGATGGGCAGCAACTCCGCCAACCGGCAGCCCACCCATTCGGCGTCCCCGGGGTGGCGGGACAGGGCCGCCCAGGGCCCGCGAATCTGTTCAAGGATGCGGTCCAGCAGTGCCGCCAGTGCGGCGTGCTCTTCCGGCAGCGGTGTGGCCGGCGGCTGCGGCAGCCACTCCACCTCCGCCCGCTGCAGCCCGTTCTTTTCCACCTCGCGCGAGACGATGCGAAAGCGCTGCTCGCCGCGGACGGTGATCCCCAGCAGGCCGTCAGTGCGTTGCTCCCAGTCGACGATCCGGGCCAGGGTGCCGACCGCTTCCGGTTCTGCCGGCTGGCCCGCCTCCCGGCCGTCCACGATACGGCAGACGCCGAAGCCCCGGTCCTCGCGCAGGCATTCGGCCACCATGTCCAGGTAACGGGGCTCGAACAGCCGAAGCACCAGGGGGCCGCCGGGGAAGAGTACGGTCTGCAGTGGGAAGAGGGGGAGCCGGTTGTTCACGCCTTGCCCCCTCCGCTGGCCGTGGGGCTCAGCCGCTCGCCCCAGGCGGGCAGCAGCGCCTGGGGGGCGCCCAGTTGGTCGAGTATGCGTGCCACGATGAAGTCCACCAGCGCCTCCACCGATTGCGGGTGATGGTAAAAGCCCGGGTTGGCCGGCAGGATGACGCTGCCCATGCGGCTGAGTCGCAGCATGTTCTCCAAGTGGATGTCGGAGAAGGGCGTCTCCCGGGGCACCAGGATAAGCCTACCCCTCTCTTTTAGCACAACGTCCGCTGCGCGTTCGATCAGGTTGTCGCTGGCACCGGTGGCGATGGCCGAGAGGGTCCCCATGCTGCAGGGGCAGACCACCATCTGCCGGGGGGCGCCGGAGCCGGAGGCCACCGGCGCGGTCCATTGCCGCTCGCTGAATACAGCCAGCGGGGCACTGTCGGGCAGCCGGCACCACTCGAGCAGGCGCCGCTCCATGGCCGCCGGTTTGCTGGGCAACTGCAGCTCGGTCTCCATTCCCAGAACCACCCGCGCCGCCTCGGAGAGCAGCAGGTGGACCGGGGTGTCGGTGTGCAGCAGGCACTGCAGCAGGCGCAGCCCGTAGGGCATGCCGGAGGCGCCGGTCAGGGCGAGGGTGACGTGGTTGCGCATCAGCTGGAGACCTCCTGTGGTGCCAGCGCGGCCAGCAGCCGGGTGTGTATGCCGCCGAAGGCCCCATTGCTCATCACCACCACCCGGTCGCCGGCGCGGGCTTTTTCCCTGATCTCCTGGACCAGGCCCTCGACGCTGTCGGCCACGGTGGCGGCCGGTTCCATGCCATGCAGGGCATCGGCGACCCGCCAGTCCAGGCCGGTCCCCTGCAGGGCGAAAACGGCGTCCGCCGGGGCCAGGGCGGTGCGGAGTTGGTCGCGGTGGAGGCCCATGCGCATGGTGTTGGAGCGCGGCTCCAGCACGGCCAGCAGCCGCCCGGGCCCGGGGCGCATCGCCTCCAGGGTGGCGCGGATGGCGGTGGGGTGGTGGGCAAAGTCGTCGTACACGCGGACGCCGCCGGCCTCGCCGCGCAGCTCCAGCCGCCGTTTGACGCCGCGGAAACCTTCCAGCGCCGCCAGACCAGTCGCCAGGGGCACGCCCGCGTGGCGGGCGGCCAGCAGGGCGGCGGCGCAGTTGGCGGCGTTGTGGAGCCCCGGCAACGGCAGTCGGGCGCAGTGCTCCGCGCCGTCTGGGCCGCGCAGCAGCAGGTCGCCGCTGTCGTTCACCCGGTAGCGCCAGTCGCTGTCCACGCCGGTGCCCAGGCCCAGGACGGGCGTCCAGCAGCCCTGGTCGAGGGTTTCGGCGACGCTGGCCTGGTCTTGGTTGGCGATGATCAGGCCCTGGCCGGGCACGGTGCGCACCAGGTGGTGGAATTGCCGCTGGATGGCCGCCAGGTCGGGGAAGATATCCGCGTGATCGAACTCGATGTTGTTGATGACCAGGGTTCGGGGGCGGAAGTGGACGAACTTGGAGCGCTTGTCGAAGAAGGCGCTGTCGTATTCGTCGGCCTCGATCACGAAGAAGGGCCCGCCGCCCAGTCGGGCCGAGCGGCCGAAGTTGGCCGGTACACCCCCCACCAGGAAGCCGGGCTCCAGCCCGGCGTACTCCAGGATCCAGGCCAGCAGGCTGGCCGTGGTGGTCTTGCCGTGGGTGCCGGCGACGGCCAGCACCCAGCGCCCCTGCAGCAGGTGCTCGCCGAGCCATTGCGGCCCGGAAGTGTAGGACATGCCCTTGTCGAGGGCGTGCTCCACCGCCGGGTTGCCGCGGGAGAGGGCGTTGCCGACGATCACCTGGTCCGGTGCCGGTGGCCCCTCCAGGTGCTCGGCGTGGTAGCCCTCGCGCAGGTCCACCGCCTGCTCGGCCAGCATCGCGCTCATGGGCGGATAGATCCCCTGATCGCTGCCGCTGACCGTGTAACCGGCCTCCCGCGCCAGCAGCGCCAGTCCGCCCATGAAGGTGCCGCAGATACCTAGTATGTGTAGATGCATGTCGGCTCCCTGGTTGGTGCCGTGGTGCCCCGGGGATCAGTCCAGGGCGGTCACGATCTGCAGCACGATAATCATATAGGCCACGGCCGCCAACACGCCCAGGCTGCGGCGGATGTCCATGGCCTCGGAGAGGATGAAGCCCAGCACCGCCAGGCGCCAGGCCCAGATGGCCAGCGCCACGATCAGGAGGCCCGCGCCCGCCTCGTCGGCCCCGGCCACCTGCAGCTGCACCCCCAGCATCGGGATGCTGAGCAGCAGGTCGGTGCCGAAGACCGCGCTGGCGGTCTGGTTGAACCGGGGCAGCGCCCCGCGCAGGCGCAGGGCCAGGTAGACCAGCCCCAGCGTGACCCCGGCGGCCACCAGCAATTGCAGTTCCACGGGGCCCGAACCGGGCAGTATGCCGGCGGCCAGGTAGCCGATCCCGAGGCTGCCGGCGACCAGCAGTACCAACAGGTTAGGCGAGGCGGAGAGGTCTGCCGGGCTGGACCGGAAGACCAGAATGCGCAACAGCGCACGCAAGTTTTCCACAAAAAAAGGCATAGTTGGGTGATTGTCCCGGTGGTGGGTGATGGGGTGGAAGATTCCTTATCCTGCAATGCAGCATTTTCCGGCTTGATCCATTATACTCCCGCGTATTCCGCGCCCGGGCAAGGCTCCGGGCCCCGGCAACATGCACGACACAACGGAGAGCGCTCATGATCCTGGAACGGGTAGGCCCTGGCGACAAAGCCCCTGAAGAGGTCAATGTCATCATCGAGATCCCGCTGCGCGGCGAGCCGGTGAAATACGAGGTGGACAAGGACAGTGGTGCGATGTTCGTGGACCGTTTCATGGGCACGGCCATGCACTACCCCTGCAACTACGGCTACATCCCCAACACCTTGTGCGACGATGGCGATCCGGCCGACGTGCTGGTCCTGACCCCCTTCCCCGTGATCACCGGCTCCGTCATCAAGTGCCGCCCCATCGGCGTGCTGAAGATGACCGACGAGGCGGGCGAGGACGCCAAGGTGCTGGCTGTGCCGGTGGGCAAGCTCACCGCCATGTACGAGGACGTGAACAACCCCAGCGACCTGCCTCAGATCATGCTCGACCAGATCAGCCACTTCTTCGAGCACTACAAGGACCTGGAGCCGGGCAAGTGGGTGCGTATCGATGGCTGGGAGGATTCCGAATCCGCCCGCGAGGAGCTCCGCAAGTCCATCGAGAATTACGAGGGCTGAGCTGCCCGACGCAAAGCGCTGGGGCGGAGAAGCTGCAGTATTTTCTCCGCTTTGGCGCGCATCGGACTAAAAATTCTTGAGAAAATTGGATTCCGGCTTGGCCAGTTCGGAATTCGGTCTTACACTAATACCAAGGAATCCGTCAGGAGTTCTGGGGCAGAGGTATCGCCGGGCATTTATTGCCCATCCTGCGGTCCAAGGTACAGACGGTCGGTGACAGTTCGTTGGACTTCCTGTTACAGGTTCGCGATACTGCGCCGCTAACTCAGACACAGGCGACTCGCCGCTGCTCTTGCAGGGCAGCGACCAGCTAGAGGTGGTGATCATGGCCCGTGCCATGACGGCAGATCAGCTGCGTAGAGAGAACGAAGCCTTTCGGTGTACGGCCGGCGTCAGCCAGCACAACCGTAAGGAAGGGTTCCGTCCGGCGTTTCTCGACAGTGAGACGGGGGTAGTCTACCTCTCCCGCAACCGGGACGGCTCCGTGGCCCCCTTCCACCGTCTGGACGGCCTCCCGGAGGAGCTGGTCTGGCGGCGCGACGAGCAGGGCCGTGTCTTGGCCGTCAAGCCCTCGCTGGTCTCGGGCTTCGAGCGCGACGGGCACTTCTTCACCCGCGAGCAGGCCGCCTGTCTGGTCATCGACGCCAGCTGAGCCCGCCCCGTGTCCCATACCCAGATCACCCTGGACTGTGACCAGTCGCAGTTGTCGCGCGTCGAGGCATTGCTTGAAGACCTGGGCGCGCTCGCGGTCACCCTGAATGAACCCGACGATGAAGAGGTGCTGGAGCCGGGGCCCGGCGAACAGCGCCTCTGGTCGCACATGCGGCTGACCGCGCTGTTCGATCCTGACGCGGTGGACCCGCTACACGTTCAGGCCCGGCTCGGCGAGGTGCTTGGCGCAGCACCTGCGGGCTGGCACGTGGAAGCCTTGGAAGACCGGGCGTGGGAGCGGGCCTGGATGGACGACTTCCACCCCATGCGTTTCGGCGAGCGGCTCTGGGTGGTGCCCTGGGGGCAGACCCCGCCCGCAGCCGACGCGGTCAATCTGCGCCTCGACCCGGGGCTCGCGTTTGGTACCGGCACCCACCCCACGACCGCGCTCTGCCTCCGCTGGCTCGACGCTCAGCCGCTGGATGCCCGCACGCGCCTGGTGGATTACGGCTGTGGCTCCGGCATACTCGCCGTCGCCGGTTGTTTGCTGGGTGCCGGCGAATGCATTGCCGTGGACAACGACCCGCAGGCCCTGCAGGCCACCGCCGAGAACGCCCGCCGCAACGGGGTTGGCGAGCGGATCCGCATTCAGGCCCCGGACCAGGGCCTGCCCCGCGGGCGGGCGGATGTGCTGGTGGCCAATATCCTGGCCGGTGTGCTCCTGGCGCTGGGGGAGCAACTGGCGGAGGGCGTGCGGCCTGGGGGGCGGGTGGCCCTGTCCGGGATCCTGCGCAGTCAGGTGGCGGCGGTGCAGGCATGCTATAGTTCGTGGTTTGAAATGGGTGAACCGGCGTACCAGGGGGACTGGGCCTTGCTGACAGGTACCCGGCGGGGGTAAGGGATGACCGCAGAGCACCGCCCGGGAACCGGCCCCGCGTGGGCGGCTTGGGGCCTTTCGGCGCTGCTTCTGCTGCTGTTGCTGGGGCAGCTCAGCTACCTTTACCGGGAAGCGTTGGCGCAGCAGCCACAGCTGCGGCCCTGGGCAGATGGGGTCTGCGCAGTGGCCGGCTGTACCCTTCCCCGCTATCGCGAGCCCGAGGCGTTTCGGGTGGACGAGCGCACATTCGAGTTTCACCGGCACCGGGATGACGTGCTCGTCCTGCGTGGCAGGCTGGTCAACGGGGCGCCGTTCCGGCAGGATTTCCCCGAAATGCACGTGCACATGCGTGACATGGACGGGCATACGCTGGGGGCGCGCTGGTTCACCGCCGAGGAGTACCTGGACGCCGCCGAGCCCGTGGCACCGGGCCGGGCGGGCCTGGCCCCGGGACAGGTGGTAGGCCTGCACCTGGAGTTGATGGTGCCCCTTGATGAGGTGCCCAGCGTGGCACTGGGCTTCCGGTGAGGCCCGTAGCACCCGTTTGTGATGGCCCCGGGTTGCGGCTTGCATTGCCCGGGGATCCGCAGGACACTCTGCAGCCTTTCCCCGTGACAGATGCGCCTTATGGAACAACAGTTACCCTCCAAAACAACGAATTCCTCCACGGGCGTGGACAACGGCGGCGCGATCGCGCCGCTGCGCGAGGCCGTCTCTGAGGCCCTGGATCAGTATTTTCAGCAGCTAAACGGGCATGATTGCTACGGCCTGCACCAGCTGGTGATGCGCGAGGTGGAAGTGCCGCTGATCCAGGCCGCGATGGCGTACGCTGACGGCAACCAGACGCGCGCCGCCCAGCTGCTGGGGATCAACCGCGGTACGCTGCGCCGCAAGCTGCGCGAGTACCAGCTGTAACGCCCGATTTCAGCCCCAATCCAACCCAGAAGGACAGCTCCCATGGCCACAGCGAGTGACCTCCGGCCGGTGCGCCGGGCGTTGATCAGTGTTTCCGACAAGACCGGCATCGAGCAGTTCGCCCGGGCCCTGCACGAGCAGGGGGTGGAACTGCTCTCCACGGGCGGTACCGCGCGCCTGCTGCGCGACGCCGGGCTGCCGGTCACCGAGGTTTCGGACTACACCGGCTTCCCCGAGATCATGGCCGGCCGGGTCAAGACCCTGCACCCCAAGGTGCACGGCGGCCTGCTGGGGCGCCGTGGCACCGATGACGCGGTCATGGCCGAGCAGGGCATCCAGCCCATCGACCTGCTGGCGGTGAACCTCTACCCCTTCGAGCGCACCGTCGCCGACCCGGACTGCAGCCTCGAGGACGCCATCGAGAACATCGACATCGGCGGGCCGGCCATGCTCCGTGCCGCCGCCAAGAACCACGCCGACGTGGCCGTGGTCACCGATCCGGCGGACCACGAGGCGTTGATCGACGCGCTCAAGCGCGAGGGCGGTCTGCGCCTGGCCACCCGCTTCAACCTGGCGGTGAAGGCCTACGAGCACACCGCCCGTTACGACGGGGCCATAGCCAGCTACCTGGGGGCCCGCGTGGAAGAGGGCGAACCGGCCCGGTTTCCGCGGACCTTCAACGTGCAGTTCGAGAAGGCGCTGGACATGCGCTACGGCGAGAATCCCCACCAGGCGGCCGCCTTCTACCGCGAGCACGATATCGCCGAGCCCTGCGTGGCCACCGCCGAGCAGTTCCAGGGCAAGGCACTGTCCTACAACAACGTGGCCGACACCGACGCCGCCCTGGAGTGCGTGAAGGCCTTCGAGGCCCCGGCCTGCGTCATCGTCAAGCACGCCAACCCCTGCGGCGTGGCCATCGGCGAGGACCTGCTCAGCGCCTACGACCGCGCCTTCGAGGCGGACCCCACCTCGGCCTTCGGTGGCATCATCGCCTTCAACCGCGAACTGGACGGTAAGACCGCCGCGGCCATCGTCGAACGCCAGTTCGTGGAGGTGATCATTGCCCCCACGGTGAGCAGCGAGGCCCGGGAGGCGGTGGCCGCCCGCAAGAACGTGCGACTGCTCGCCTGCGGCCAGTGGGGCGCGGAGCGTGCCACGGGGCTGGACTACAAGCGGGTCGGCGGGGGGGTGCTGGTTCAGGAGCGGGACATCGCCCGCGTCCCCCGCGCGGACCTCAAGGTGGTCACGAAAAAGCAGCCGGACGAGCAGACCTGGAACGACCTGCTGTTCGCCTGGGAGGTAGTGCGCTACGTCAAGTCCAACGCCATCATCTTCGCCTCGGGCGGGCGCAGCCTGGGTATCGGTGCCGGGCAGATGAGCCGGGTGTTCAGCACCCGCATCGCCCGCGACAAGGCCGCCGAGGCGGGCCTGAGCGTGCAGGGTGCGGCGATGGCCTCCGATGCCTTCTTCCCCTTCCGCGACGGCTTGGACCAGGCCGCAGAGGCGGGGATCGGCTCGGTGATCCAGCCGGGTGGCTCCATGCGCGACCAGGAGGTCATCGACGCCGCGGACGAGCACGGCCTGGTCATGGTATTCACGGGTATGCGGCACTTCCGGCATTGAGCCGGGCCGCCCAGCAAGACGACGGAGTACGCTAAATGAAAGTGCTGGTAGTGGGTAATGGCGGGCGCGAGCATGCCCTGGCCTGGAAGCTGGCGCAGTCGCCGCGCGTCGAAGAGGTGTTGGTGGCGCCGGGTAATGCGGGCACGGCCCTGGAGCCCGGGGTGCGCAACGTGGCCGTGGGGGCCAGCGACATCCCCGCGCTCGTTCAGCTGGCGCGCAACGAAGAGGTGGCGCTGACCGTGGTCGGCCCCGAGGCCCCGCTGGTGGCGGGTATTGTCGATGCCTTCCAGGACAACAACCTGCGCTGCCTGGGCCCCACCCGCAGCGCGGCGGAACTGGAGGGCTCCAAGGCCTTCACCAAGCACTTTCTCGCCCGGTACGAAATCCCCACCGCCGAGTACCAGGTGTTCACTGACCTGGAGTCGGCCCAGGCCTATATCCGCGAGAAGGGCGCGCCCATCGTGGTCAAGGCCGATGGCCTGGCGGCCGGCAAGGGCGTCACCGTGGCGCAGACCTTGGGCGAGGCCCTGCTGGCCGCCGAGGAGATGCTGAGTGGCACCGCCTTCGGCGAGGCCGGGCAGCGGATCGTGGTCGAGGAGTTTCTGCAGGGCGAGGAGCTGAGCTTCATCGCCCTGGTGGACGGCGAGCACGTGCTCCCGCTGGCCTCCTCCCAGGATCACAAGGCCCGTGACGAGGGCGACCAGGGCCCGAATACCGGCGGTATGGGGGCTTACTCCCCCGCGCCTGTCCTTACCGCGGAGCTGTATGACCGGGTGATGGAGCAGGTCATTCACCCGACGGTGCGGGGGCTGGCCGAGGAGGGGCGCCGTTACACCGGTTTCCTGTACGCCGGGCTCATGGTGGACGGGCAGGGCGGCGTGAAGGTGCTGGAGTACAACTGCCGACTGGGTGACCCGGAGACCCAGCCCATCCTCATGCGTCTGGACAGCGACCTGCTGAGCCTGTGCGAGGCGGCATTGGATGGCCGCCTGCCGGAGGTCGAGGCGGAGTGGAAGCCGCAGGCGTCGCTGGGCGTGGTCCTGGCCGCGGGTGGTTACCCGGGCAGCTACCGCAAAGGGGATGTGATCGCCGGGCTGCGCGAGGCCTACCCGGAGGGCATCAAGGTGTTCCACGCCGGGACCGCGCTCGATGATGACGGCCAGGTGCTGACCAACGGCGGGCGGGTGCTCTGCGCCTGTGCGCTGGGGGACACCGTGGGTGAAGCGCAGGCGGGGGCTTACCGGTTGGTGGACGAGATCAGCTGGGAGGGTGCCTTCTGCCGGCGGGACATCGGCTACCGCGCCATTGAGCGGGAGCAGTCACAGGGCTAAACCGCTCCGACGCCATTCCCGCGGCAGAAAAAAGCCGCCGTCCCCTGGAGGGGGCGGCGGCTTTTTTTGGTCGCCTGCCGCGAGGGCAGGCGGCGCAGCCTCTGCCGCTTACGCGGACTTGCTGCTGGAGCTGGAGCGGCTGCTGGTCTTGCTGCTGCTGCCGGCCGTGCTGGAGCTGCTGCGACGGCTGCTGCTGGCACCGCTGGTGCTCTTGCTGGTGGTAGAGCTGCTGCCGGTGCTCTTTTTGGTCGAGTCAGCGCTGCTGCTGGTGCCCGGGATGACGGTCAGCGGCACGCCGGTCTCGGTGGCCAGCTTGCTCACCTGCTCGCCAAAATCGCGGCCCAGGTCGGCCAGCTTGTTGGCGTCCTCGTTGATCTTGCGGTTGCACTGCTCCGCCAGGGCCTTCTGGCTCTCCAGGTAGTTCTGGAGACTGGCCTGATCGCTGATTTCCAGGATCTGGCGCGCCTGGTTGAAGGTCAGCTCGGACCAGGAGCGGGCGATGTCCAGCTGCAGCTGGCTGTACTGCTCGACACCGTCCAGCATCAGGCTGAACATGCGGCGCATGGGCTCGCCCTGGCTCTCCAGCTGCTTGCGGACGGTCTCGATCTGAGACTGCATCTGTTCGTTGATCTGTTCGTACATGGTGATACCTCCAAAGGCATGATTGATAGCTTGTGCGTTGCAACATAGCACGCGTTTTGGTGCGTTGCAACAAGCGCCAAAAAGCCTTCTATACTGCTTGGGTAGGCCATGCCGGACGGGAGAGGATGCCACCATGACAAGGCAGCAGATCTACGTGGGCAACCTGCCCACGGACTGTGACGAACAGGCACTGCAGACGCTATTCCAGCCCTTTGGTCGGGTCTGGTCCGCGCGCCTGGTGCTGGATCGCAGCAGCGGTGAGCCCAGGGGGTTCGCCTTTGTGGAGATGGACCCGGAGGCGGCCCGGGAGGCTATTGCCGCGCTGGATGGGCGCCATTACCGGGGGCGCGCCCTGCGGGTGAACCCGGCCCACGAGAAGCAGCCCCGGGGGCCGCGCGCCCTGCGCCTGCGCCGACGGGTGGTTCACCGATCGCTTTGACCGCCCGGCCGGGCACAAAAAACCCGGCAGGCCCCACAGGCCTGCCGGGTTCGTGTGCCGGCGAGCAGCGGCGTTTACCGCTCCTGGCCGCCGCCCCCGTAGGGGGTGCTCTGCTGACCGGGCGACTGGTCCAGGTTGCCGTAGCTGCTGCCGACCGGCTGTTGCTCGCTGCCGGCCGGCGGCGGCGTTTGCGGCTGTTGACCGGTCGGTTGCTGGGCCGGTGCCTCGCTGGCCATGGCCTGCTGGGTGTTGTGGTAGGCCCAGGCGAAGTAGCCCCGCGCGTTGGCGGTGACCGGGTCGTTTACCAGCAGGGCCTGGGACATGCGCGGGCGCAGGTATTTCTCCAGCACCTGGCCGCCACCGCCGGTGATCAGGATGTGATCGTACTCGGCGAGTTGCCACTGGGAGCGCACCTCCACCAGCAGCTTGGTGGCCAGCTCCTCGAACACCTGGTCGCGCAGCCCGCTGATGTCCACCGGCTGGCCGGAGACATTGATGGAGCCGGAGATGATGGAGTCGTCCAGCGTGTAGGTCTCGCGCTCCAGGCCGTACTCGGTGCTGAGCGACGAGGAGATGGTGTCGTAGCCGGTGGAGATGCCGATGGGCACGGTGCGGCTGAACGCCGGCGAATACTCGCCGTCCACGATGGTGGCCAGGTCGCTGGTGCGGAAGCCGATATCGATGATGCCGATACGGCCCTTGAGCATCGGGTTGCTCGCGCGCAGCTGCCCGCGGTTGTCGAGCACCTCGGACCAGTAGGTGCCCACCGGCTGAGGCACCACCTCGATCCGGTCGATGCGGATGCTCACCCCGAAGCGCTGACCGCCGGTCTGGCGGATGACCTCGTGGTCACCGCGCAACTGCCGTGTAAGGTCGTCCGCCAGGTGCATGCGGCCCGGGGGCAGACCGGTGACCACGTAGAAGTTGTTCATGGTCTCGCGGCAGTACATGGAGAGCGCGCCGAGAAAGAGGATGCGCAGGTCGTCGCCTTCGGAACGGGTGGGGGAGAGGCCGCGATGGGCGATCCGGGAGTGGCGGATGGCCAGGTCACCCAAAAAGTAGTGCTTGCCGTTTACGGTGACCCGCAGGTCCTCCGTGGGCGGCGGCTGGCGGAAACCCAGCGCCATGGGGGCCCCGGAGGAACCCTCGCCGACCACGCTGGGGAAGACGTGCCCCTCCCGGCCGTCATCTGATTTGATGAAGCCGTAGCCCATGTCCAGACCGATGCAACGTTCCACTGGCAGATCCCCCCTGGATGACTGTCTGCTGTCGCCGTCCCGGCCTGGCTCAATGAAGCCGGGCGGGCGCGCCGATGACTACTGATTCATTAACGTTATTGCCGGATGCTATCACAGCCCGGCAGCCGGCCACCATGACCGGTCCGCCGGGTCTTCACCGCCGGTCCCAGACCGTCTGGTGGGGCGCGGGCTGCGGTGTCACCTGGTTGTCCTTGCTCGCGGAGCGACCCGGGGCTTCGGCCATGTTGTCCCGGGCTGCGGCGGGCGGCCGGTCGGTCTCTACCTCCTCGGCGGGGGTGTCGTCCTCGGGCTGTGACGCCTCCGGCAGCGGTTCCTCTTCGGTGGTGGCATCGTCTGCCTCCGCTTTGGCGGGCGCCGGCTCCGGCGCTTCCTCCGCATCCACCTCGTCGTCGGTAGTGGCGGTGGGCTCGTTAACGGCGGGCTGGTCCTGGACAGACCCGGCTGCGAGGGCCTGCGCCTGCTGGTCCGGCAGAGCCAGCCGCTCCTCGTCCCGGGAGTGGCTCTGACCGCGGAACAGTCCACCCGGCTCAATGACAAAGGCATCGCTGTAGACCTCGCCGAAGACCTTGCCGTTGGTGACGATCTCCAGCGAGTGGCAGTCGACGTCACCCTCCAGGTGACCGCTGACCACAAGCCGTTCGGCCTGGATGCCCCCTTCCAGCCGGCCGCTCTCGCCGATGGATACGTCACCTTGGGCCCGGATGGTACCGCGTACGGTGCCGTCCAGGTGCAGTGCCGATTCGCAGGTCAGTTCTCCGGAGAACTCGGTGCCCGCAGCGATAACTGTTGTTCCTGAAGGCTTAGATTGCGTTTTATTCCCTTTGCCAAGGAGTCCCATTGTACCCGGCCCTCTTCTTCAAACAGTGCTTCGTAGTTATCGATATCCCAGGCGACGAACGGCTCCGGGTTGAGTTTGCGTTGCAGGTGCCAGACCTCGTAGTGCAGGTGCGGCCCGGTGGCCTGCCCGGTGCTACCCACCGTGCCGATCACGGTGCCCTCGCGGACGAACTCGCCCTGCTGGACCTGGATCTCGTGCAGGTGGGCGTAGTAGGTCTTGAAGGAGAAGTTGTGGTCGACGATGACCAGCTTGCCCAGACCGCTGTTGTGGCGGGCGGCGTAATTGACCACCCCGTCGGCGGTGGCCACCACCTCGGTGCCCCGGTCCGCCGCGTAGTCGGCCGCGCCATGGAAAGAGCGCTCGCCGGTGACCGGGTGCTTGCGCCAGCCGTAGCCGCTGGTGAGCCGGCTGTCGCCGTCCACCGGGTGGCCGCTGGGGAGTTGTTGCAGCATCAGCGCGCGCTCAAGCGCGGTCTGGCTGGCTACGTCCAGGCGCTGGCTGCGCTCCTGCTCCGGCTCCGGGCGCAGGCCCACCATGGCCTCAATGTGCCCCAGCTCCAGGTCGAGCTGGTTGAGTTCTGCGGACTGTTCGTCGATGACCCGGCTCAGTTCCGAGTTGCGCCGCTCGATGGCCTGCACCACCCGGGTCTTGTGCTCCTGCAGGTGTTCGTACTCGCGTTGGACGTGGTCGCGCCGTTCGGCCAGTTCGGCCAGGTTGTGGTTGAGCCACCAGATGAGCGCCGTGCCGACCAGAAACGCCAGGGCTACAGCCCCGACCACCCCCATTGCCACCCGCTTGACCAGCTGGTGCAGTGAGTAGTGCCGGGACCCCCGGTAATCGGTAATCGTCAGGGTGAAACGATCCCTCACAGTCCTTCGCCCGTTTTGTTCTGTGGTGTGCCCGGGGCAGGACGCCGGCGGCGACTAGGGTCGCTGATCCTCGTCCCGGCGGTACTCGCCTTCGATGATGTTGCCACCGCCGCGAGGCTGCTGTTGCTGGTGACGCGCCCGGCCGCGTTCTGCGGCCTGACGCAGCTGGCGGCGCAGCCACCACAGGCGTGCCGCAAAGACCACGGCCCCCACGGCGGCCACACCGAGCAGGGCCAGGAAGACAAAAATGCCCAGAAAGGCGGTGAAGCCGATCACCACGATGGCGCCGAGCACGCCGATGACCCGGCCGATCAGGTTGCCGGGGGTATTTGCTGTTTGCATACGACCTCTGGTTTCGCCGGGCGACCCGGCGACCAATGTAACACCATATCCCGGCAGGCAGAATGCCGGCCGGGCCTGGTGGAGTCAGACCTGGCGCTGGGCCTCCAGTTCCTCCCAGCGTTCGAAGGCGGTCATCAGCTCCGTCTCCAATTCGTTCAGCTCGGCCTGGAGTCGGGGGATGTCATCCGGGCTGTCCCGGTAGATGGCGGGGTCGGCCAGCCGTTGCTGCACTTCGGCCTGCCGCGCCTCCAGCCGTTCTATGGTCTCCGGCAGGCTGGCCAGTTCCCGCTGCGCCTTGTAGCCCAGCTTGGCCGGCCGGCGGCTGCTGGCCGCTGGGCGCCCGCCGTCGGGGCGGACGGCGGCCGTGGCAGCGCGGGCCTGCCGCGCCTGTTCGGCATCGCGCTGTGCACGGTAGCGCAGCCAGTCACTGTAGCCCCCGGCGTGCTCGGTGATGCGCCCCTCGCCCTCGAACACCCAGGTGCTGGTGACCACCTGATCCATGAACTCGCGATCGTGGCTGACCAGCAGCACGGTGCCGTCGAAATCCGCCAACCGATCCTCAAGCAGCTCCAGCGTCTCCATGTCCAGGTCGTTGGTGGGTTCGTCCAGCACCAGCAGGTTGGCCGGACGGGTGAACAGCCGGGCCAGCAGCAGCCTGGCCCGCTCACCGCCGGAGAGGCTGCGCACCGGGCTGCGCGCCCGGTCGGGGGTGAACAGGAAGTCCTGCAGGTAGCCCAGCACGTGGGTGCGCTTGCCGCCCACCTCGATGAACTCGCGCCCCTCGGCGATGTTGTCCGCCACGCTGCGGTCGTCGTCCAGCGTCTCGCGCAGCTGGTCGAACCAGGCCACCTCCAGCCGGGTGCCGGTGCGGATGTGCCCCTCGGTGGGCTGGATGCGTCCTAGCAGCAGGCGGAGCAGCGTGGTCTTGCCCACGCCGTTGGGGCCCACCAGTCCGATGCGGTCGCCGCGCAGCACCGTGGAGGAGAAGTCGCGGATCAGCGCCCGGCCGTCGGGTAGCGTGAAGCCCACGTGCTCGGCCTCGGCCACCAGCTTGCCCGATTGCTCGGCCGACTGGATGTCCAGGCGGCTGGTGCCCTGGGTGGTGCGGCGGGCAGCGTGCTGCTCACGCAAGGCCTGCAGGGCGCGGACCCGGCCCTGGTTGCGCGTGCGCCGCGCCTTGATGCCCTGGCGAATCCAGGCCTCCTCCTGTGCCAGCAGCTTGTCCTGCCGCGCCTGGGCCTGCGCCTCGGCGTTCAGCCTCTCGTCGCGCCGGCGGAGGTAATTGTCCCAGTCGCCCGGGTAACTGTGGGCCTGCCCCCGGTCGATCTCGACGATGCGGGTGGCCACCCGGCGCAGGAAAGCGCGGTCGTGGGTGACGAAGACCACGGCGGCATCGGTGGTGGCGATCACCTCCTCGAGCCGTTTGATCGCCTCCAGGTCCAGGTGGTTGGTGGGCTCGTCCAACAACAGCAGGTCCGGTTCGCGGACCAGTGCCCGGGCCAGCAGCACCTGCCGGCGCAGACCGCCGGAGAGCTCGTCGAAGCGGGCGTCCGCCGGCAGGCCCAGCCGGCTCAGGGTGGCTTCGACGCGGTTGTGCAGCGCCCAGCCGCCCCGGCTTTCCAGCTCGTGCTGCACCCGTTCCAGGCTGTCCATGGCGGCGGGGTCGCCGGTGGCCACCTGGCCGCTGATGCGGTGGTAGCGCTCGACCAACTCACCCAGCTCGCCCAGCCCTTCGGCCACCACGTGGTAGACGGAGCCGGCCATGCGCTCGGGGATGTCCTGGGGCAGCAGCGCCACGTTGAGTTTGTCCAGTCCCTCGATGCGGCCGCTGTCGGGGATGTGCTCGCCGGCCAGCAGTCGCAGCAGCGAGGACTTGCCGCAGCCGTTGCGGCCGAGCAGCGCGATGCGCTCACCCGGTTCCAGTTGCAGGCTGACCCCGTCCAGCAGGGTCGGGCCGCCGAAGGCCAGGTGGATGTCGTGCAGGTGGAGCAGCGCCAATTCAGGTCCTCATCGCATTGCCGAGGGGGCAGACATTCTACATCGTCCGGAGGCCACCGTAGAGCCGGGCGTGCGCGAGTGCGACAGAACACCAGCTTTGCCCCGGCCACGCGCTGCGGTATCTTTCCCCCGCATGAACCAAGACAGCGAGAACCAGCACCTGCCCGATCACCCGCTACGCCGTGCGATTCACGACGAGGTCCATGCCCGGCCTTTCGAGATCCTGCGCGCACCGGTGCGGGTGTCGCACCTGGCCATGCTCTCCGGCCGTTACGGGGCTGCTGATGACCGTGAACACGTGGCCGAATTGTGCCGCCGCTTCGGTGTCGCGCCGCCAACGCCGGGTGCCACCCACCTGAGCGCTGACTTCGGGCCGTTCCGCTTGAAGTGGGAACGGCGTACGGAGTTCTCCACGTACACATTCTTTGTCCAGGGTGAGTTCGATAACCCCTTTACCGAGCCCGCGATCTGTCAGGTGCCGCTGGACTGGCTGCAGGCGCTGCCTGGCCAACGCATGGTGGGCATCCACCTCGGGCTGGAGGCCGCGGACATGCCCGCCCGCAGCCTCACCGAGACGGTAGCCCTGTTTAATCAGAACACCGTCGTGGGCAGTGTGGTGTCCGACGGTGCGGCCCGGGCCTGGACCGATTTCCGCATCCACCAGGACGGCTACTCGCGCTTTCTGGTGCGAGACATCCGCCTGCGGGAGCGCCAGGCGGGCCGTGTGGTGCAGCGGCTACTGGAGATCGAGACCTACCGCATGATGGCCCTGCTCGCCTTCCCGGTGGCGCAGGAGGTCAGCCCGGAGCTGACGGCGCTGGAGGAGCGGTTGGCGGACATGACCCAGCAGCTGGCGGACATTCGCGCGCTGGAGGACGAGCAGGGGCTGCTTGCCGAGCTCTCCTCGCTGGCCGCCAAGGTGGAGCGCATCGGCAACGCCACCCACTATCGCTTCAACGCGGCGCGGGCCTACTACTCGCTGGTGGGGCGACGCATGGCGGAACTGCGGGAGCAGCGGGTGCCGGGCTTGCAGACCGTCAAGGGGTTTCTGGATCGGCGCCTGGAGCCGGCGATGCAGACCTGCGAGTCGGTGGCCCGTCGCCAGGAGTCCCTGGCGTTGCGGGTGGCACGCACCGCCGACCTGCTGCGCACCCGTGTGGACGTGGCCCTGGAGGCGCAGAACCGCGATCTTCTGGACTCCATGAATCGCCGTGCCCGCCTGCAGATGCGCCTGCAGGAGACGGTGGAAGGCCTGTCCGTGGTGGCCATCAGTTACTACGGCGTCTCGCTGGTGGGCTACCTGCTCGGCGCTGGCCATGCCGCTGGCCTGGACGTCCCCGTGGACCTGCTGCGCGGCGCGGCGGTGCCCGTGGTGGTGGCCGCTGTCTGGCTGGGCGTGCGCTGGGTCAAGCGGCGCGTGGTCGGTCGCAGCGGACACTGACCCGGCGTGGATACAGGAACCCCGATGCCCGTCAATGACTGCCTGGACCGCTACCGCGAGGTGGTGGATGACTGGCCGGCCTTCCGGGCCGCGGTCTCCACGCCCCTCCCCACCACGATCTGGGCCCATCCCGAGCGCATCAGCCGCGACGCGCTGCAGGCGCTGCTGGCAGAGGACGGGGTGGAAGCCAAGCCGGTAGGCTGGCACCCGCGCGCCCTGCGCCTGGCCGAGGGGCTGCGCCCGGGGGTGCACTGGGGCCAGGCCGCCGGGCTGTACCACGCCCAGGAGGAGGCGAGCATGGTGCCGGTCACCCTGCTGGACCCGCAGTCCGGCCACCGGGTGCTGGACCTGTGCGCCGCGCCGGGTAACAAGACCGCGCAGGCCGCGCTGGCACTGGGCAACCGCGGCACCGTGGTGGCCAATGACGTGGCCAAGGGGCGTTTAGCGGCCATCCGCCACCTGATCAAGCGGCTGGGCCTGATGAACGTCTCGGTCACCTGCCGCCCGGCGCAGGACTACTCGCCGCAGGCCGGCGGGTTCGACCGCATCATCGCCGACGTGCCCTGCACCTGCGAGGGCACGGTGCGCAAGTCCAGCCAGCGCTCCGCGCAGGCGCTGTGCGAGACCCGCGAGCGCCTGACCAGCCGCCAGGTGGCCATTCTGGACAAGGCCGTGCGCCTGTGTCGGCCCGGCGGGCGGATCGTCTACTCCACCTGCACCTTCGCCCCGGAGGAGAACGAGCAGGTGGTGGACACCCTGCTGCGCCGTTATCCGGACGACCTGCGGCTGCTGCCGGTGAGCCTGCCGGGGCTGCACCTTTCTTCCGGGCTGACCGAATGGCAGGGGCAGAGCTTCCTGCCCGCCCTGGTGAATGCTGCGCGCCTCTGGCCGCACCACAACAACACCGGCGGGTTCTTCATAGCACTACTCGAAAAGGTCGGGGGCAGTTGCCGCGAAGCGGAACGTGCCGAGGAGGTGCCCGCCGACGATCACTGGATCCGCGGCATCCTGCAGCGCTACGCCATTCCCGACACGGTGCTGGAGGGTCTGCGCCTGGTGCACCGCGGGCGCAAGTACGCCCAGCTGATCGCCGCCGACCACGAGCCGCCGGTCCGGCCGGAGCGCGCCTTCTTCGGTTTGCCGACGGTGGGCGTGCAGGTCAAACCGCCCAAATTGACCACTGCCGGGGTGATGGCGCTGGCCCCTCATGTCCGGCGCAATGTGGTGGATCTGGATGATGTGCAGGCCCAGGGCTATACCGCCCGTCAGGTGGTCACGCTACGGCCGGGGCAGGGCATTGAGCTGGGTGAGAGCGGCTCAGTGGTGGTGCGCCGCCGAGGTTATGGCCTGGGGCTGGGTGTCGTCAGCCCGGTGGAGCAGGATGGCAGCCGCCAGCTGACCAGCCTGTACCCGCGGAGCTGGGCCTCAGAGGTGTCCTGAGCGGCTGCCTTCGGGGACCATGAGCGGGGAGCGTCGCCCGAGGTTTGCGGTCAGCGTTGGTGCCGCCAGATGCGCAGCCGCGTGATGACGTACCAGGCGAAGCCGCCCAGTACCAGTACGTGGGGCAGGCTCGCCTCCAGGTCACTGACCGGGCTGTCGCTGCGCCACTGCACTATCAGCCAGATGACGCCGGCCAGAATGACCAGCAGGGCGGCGATGATGTGGAGCATCAGGTGGCGGGGCGTCGGTTTCGGGTCCATGGGCGTGGTGTGTGTCGTCCGTCGAAGGCGCACATTGTAGCGATCCCCGGGTTGCCGTGCAGCGGTTGCACCGGGCCGGCCGGTTGCGCCGGGGTGCAATCCTGCAGAGAATACTCGGCTTTTCGCCCACTGCTTACCCCGGACCACGCCGTATGCTTGCCGAACTGTTCGCTGTCATGGCCCCCGTGCTCGCCGGTGCCGGGCTGGGGTTCACTTGGGTGAAGCTCGGTCACCCCTACCCGGTGGATTTTGTCACCCGCCTGGTATTCAACATCGGCACGCCGGCGCTGGTGCTGGCAGCGGTCTCCGGGGCGGACATCGATCTGGGCGGCTTTGGCCGCACCATGCTGGCCACGGCACTGGTGGTGCTGGCGATGGGGGCGGCGACGGTGTTCATGGCTCGGCTGCTGAACAGGGACTGGCGCGTGGTACTGGCGCCGATGATGTACCCCAACACCGGCAACATGGGGCTCCCGGTGGTGCTCTACGCCTTCGGCGGTACCGGCTTCGCCTTCGGCATCACGGTGATGATCACCGTTACCCTGTTCCAGTTCACCCTGGGGACGGTCATGGCCAGCCGGGGCAACCCCCTGAAGACCCTCGTTCGGACCCCCACCGTCTACGCCATCGTCATCGTGGTGGCGCTCCTGATCACCGACACCGATCTGCCCCTTTGGCTGGACAACACCGTGGACCTGATCTCCGGTTTCACCGTGCCGCTGATGCTGATCACGCTGGGCGTTTCCCTGGGCAGCATCCAGGTGACCAGCCTGATGTCGGGGGTGACCTTCAGCCTGTTGCGGATCCCGGTGGCAGCGCTACTGGCCTGGGGCGTGGGCTATATGGTGGGGTTGCCGCCCATGGCCCACGCCATCCTGATCCTGCAGATGAGCATGCCGGTGGCGGTGTTCAATTACCTGTTTGCGGTACGCGCGGACCGTGAACCGGAGTACGTGGCCAGCCTGGTCTTCGTCTCCACGTTGCTGTCTTTGGTCTATCTGCCGGTGCTGCTGGCCATTCTGATGTAAGTGAACGGAATCAGTCATCCTCCACTGGCAGGCCAGCGGCCTTCCACTCCGGGTAGCCGGACTCCAGCCGCAGCGCCCGGACACCCCGCTCGCGTAGCAGTCGCACCGCGTCGTGGGAGAGGGCGCAGTAGGGGCCGCGGCAGTAGGCGACTACCTCGCGGCCCTCAGGCAGGTCCCGCAGCCGCCGCTCCAGTTCCCGGGCGGGGATGTTGATGGCACCCGGTAGGTGGCCCACGCGGTATTCCTCTTCCGGGCGCACGTCCAGCAGGGTCACTGAACCCTCCCGGACCCGCTCTAGTAGATCATCCGTGGGCAGGGCCTCCAGCGCCTCCGAGCCATCAAAGTAGTCCTGAACCAGCCGCTGCACCTCGGAGAGGTTGTTTTCAGCTACGGCGCGCAGGCTGTTGACCAGGTTGACCACGTCGTCGCCGGCCACCCGGTAGTGGATGTACTTGCCCTCACGACGGGTGCGGACCAGCCCGGCGCGGCGCAGGTGCTGCAGGTGTTGGGAGACGGTGGCCAGGCGCAGGCCGGTCAGTTGGGTGAGGGTCTCCACCGTCCGCTCGCCCTGGGCGACATGCTCCAGCAGTTCCAGCCGGTAGGCATGGCCCAGGGCCTTGCCGACGGTGGCGATCTGGGCGAGGAGGTCGCGCTTGCGGGTGGTTTCGGGGGTGTCGGTCATGGTTATTCCTGCGTTGCTGCCGCCCGCGCGTCTGGGGCAGCTTGGGCCAGCGGGCCTAGTCTATGTCGATCGGGGGCGGCGTGCACATGGGACCGTATAAAAACCATCCGGTGTCTTCTGCCTGCCGTTGGCGCCGACCACGGCGTCGGCCATCAGAAAGACATCGACCCGGTGCAACACTAACCGAGTACAGAGAGGCCGCCGGGCGTGACGGTATGGATCCGGAGCTGGAGGTTGGCAAGCCCGTGTTAATAAATTAAGATCAACGAATATATTGATCGACTGGCCGCCGGATGTGCCCATTCGCGGTCGTGAGCCGAATTACCCAACGAGGAGCGGAGGGCGACCATGCCTATCGACGTGTCTGCACAGGATTTCAACGACAAGGTACTGAATAGTGACCGGCCGGTGCTGGTCGATTTCTGGGCCCCTTGGTGCGGCCCCTGCAAGATGGTGGCGCCGATCCTGGACGAACTGGCCGAGGAGTTGGGTGACCGGCTGACCATCGCCAAGGTCAACGTCGACCACAACCAGGAGCTGGCCGCTCAGTACGGCCTGCGCGGGGTGCCCACGCTGATGCTGTTCAACGGCGGCGAGTTGGTCAGCCAACAGGTCGGTGTGCTCAACAAGGCGCAGCTGCGGGACTGGGTGGAACAGCACGCCAGCGAGGGTCAGTCCGGCTGATCACCGCCCGCAGGCCCCGGGCGCCGGGGCCCCCAGCATTCCCTTGATACGAAGGAGATCGCCCCATGAGCGAGCCACGCCATGTCCCGCTGCTGATTCTGGGCTCCGGCCCGGCGGGCTACACCGCCGCTGTCTATGCCGCCCGCGCCAACCTCAATCCGGTGCTGGTGACCGGGATGGAGATGGGCGGCCAGCTCACCACCACCACCGACGTGGACAACTGGCCCGGTGACGCGGAGGGCGTTCAGGGCCCGGAACTGATGGAGCGCATGAAGGCGCACGCCGAGCGTTTTAACACCGAGGTGGTGTTCGACCATATCCACACGGCCCATCTCACTGACAAGCCTTTGAGGTTGGAAGGGGACGCCGGCCAGTACACCTGTGATGCGCTGATCATCGCCACCGGCGCCTCGGCGCAGTACCTGGGGCTCGCCTCCGAGCAAGCCTTTATGGGCAAGGGCGTTTCCGCCTGCGCCACCTGCGACGGTTTTTTCTACAAGCAGAAGCCGGTGGCCGTGGTCGGGGGTGGCAACACCGCGGTGGAGGAGGCGCTGTACCTGTCCAACATCGCCTCCCACGTCACCCTCATCCACCGCCGCGACAAGCTGCGCGCCGAGAAGATTCTGCAGGACAAGCTGTTCGAGAAGGTGGCGGCGGGGGCGATCACCGTCCGCTGGGATACGACCCTGGACGAGGTGCTGGGCGATGACAGCGGCGTGACCGGCCTGCGGCTCCGTTCCACCAGGGATGACAGCACCGATGAGCTGGCCGTGGACGGCGTGTTCATCGCCATCGGCCACAAGCCCAACACGGACCTGTTCGAAGGACAGCTGGAGATGGAGAACGGCTATATCCAGGTGCGCAGCGGTCTGAACGGCAACGCCACGGCCAGCAGCGTGCCTGGTGTTTTCGCCGCCGGCGATGTCTCCGACCACGTCTATCGCCAGGCGGTCACCTCAGCCGGGACCGGCTGCATGGCTGCGCTGGACGCTGAGCGCTACCTGGACAACCTGGACCACGACACCCGCTGACCATGAACTTTTTTCAGATCCTGTCGAAGATCACGGGCAAGCTCACCCTTGCCATACCCGCCATGATGCTCGCGGGCTTCGCCTTCGGGGCACTGGCCCCGAGTGGCTGGCTGCAGACGCTGATCCTGCCGCTGACGTTCCTGATGGTCTACCCGATGATGGTCAACCTGAAGGTGCGCTCCGTACTGGAAGGGGTCGACGGGCGGGCCCAGGGGCTGGCGTTATTGGTGAACTTCGGCGTTATTCCCTTCATCGCCTTTGCCCTGGGGCTGCTGTTCCTGGCCGACCACCCCTATTTCGCCCTGGGGCTGCTGCTGGCAGCCCTGCTGCCCACCAGCGGCATGACCATCGCCTGGACCGGTTTCGCCAAGGGCAACGTGCCGGCCGCCATCAAGATGACGGTGATCGGGCTGCTGGTAGGCTCGTTGGCCACACCGTTCTACGTGCAGTGGCTGATGGGCGCCGAGGTGCCGGTGGACCTGCTGACGGTCTTCCGCCAGATCGTCATCATCGTGCTGCTGCCGCTGATTGCCGGGCAAATCACCCAGTACTACCTGCGCCGGCGGTACGGGCAGGCGGGCTATCAGAAGCAGTGGGCCCCGCGTTTCCCGCCGCTCTCGTCCCTGGGGGTGCTGGGCATTGTCTTCGTGGCCATGGCCCTGAAGGCGGAGGACCTGATCGCCAACCCCGGTGACCTGCTGACCATCGCTGTGCCGGTCATCCTGCTTTACCTGATCAACTATGCCATGAGCACCGGCATCGCCCGGGTACTGCTGGGTCGGGGTGAGGGCATCGCGCTGGTCTACGGGACCGTGATGCGCAACCTGTCCATTGCCCTGGCGCTGGCCATGAACGCCTTCGGTGAGGCGGGTGCCGATGCGGCCCTGGTGGTGGCGTTGGCGTTCATCATCCAGGTTCAATCGGCCGCCTGGTCGGTGAAACTGACTGACCGGGTGTTCGGTAAAGCACCAGCGGAGGCTTAGGCGCCTGACCCCTGTCGTTCCCCCCGGAGCGCGGCTCCGGCTTGCCCCCACGGTGACTGTCCCGGATATCGAGATGAGTGTTTCCTAAAAAAGTGATACATTTTGTCTCGAATGAAGGGAATGAAGTCGTGATGGCCCGCGACGCGGCGATTACGCGAGCGGGCCCGATAGCAGGGTGGGAACGATGGGGGTGTTATGGAGTCGTTGGTCACAAGTGGTGAATTAACCCCGGGAATCGTGGCTTACGCCACCCTGGCTGTCTTTCTGGCGGGCATCGTGCGCGGTTACACCGGGTTTGGCTTTAGTGCATTGGTACTGCTACTGCTCTCCCTGGTGTTTCCCCCGGCCGCCGTTGTGCCCGTGCTCCTTCTGCTGGAGATAATCGCCAGCCTGCACATGCTTCCCGCGGTATGGCGTCAGGTTGACCGGCGAATCCTGACCTGGCTGATGCTGGGGTCCTGTATCAGCGTGCCGGCTGGGGTGTTTCTGCTGGCCAGCCTGCCGGATGACATGATGAGGCTGATCATCTCCCTGCTCGTCTTGGCCTCCGCCTTGCTGCTCTGGACGGGGTTCCGGTTTCGATCGGAGGCCGGCCGGGGCCTGGTGTTCGGCACGGGTATCGTGTCCGGTGCCATGACCGGGGCGGCGGGCGTCGGCGGGCTGATCGTGGTGGTGATGTTCCTGTCGGCCAACGTCTCCATCGTCGTGGTCCGGGCCACGATGGTCGCCTTTCTATTGCTGAAGGATATCCTGACGATTGGGGTCGCCGGCGCCTACGCGCTGGTCAGCACCTATACGTTGCTGGTGGCTGGCGCCATGGTGGTGCCGCTGTTCATCGGTATCAAGGTGGGGCACCGGCTGTTCAACGTGGCCAACCCGGACCGCTTCAAGCAGTTTGTGCTGGTGCTGTTGATGGTGCTCTCCGTGGCCGGGGTGGCGCGGGCTATCCTCAGTTAGCGGAAGCTGTGCCCTCCTGATCGTGAATGATCGTGGCCAGTTTGTCAGCGGACTCCTGCAGCAGGGGGATATGCGTTTTCAGGTCGGCCAGCGATTTACGGAACACCGGGGCATGGATGGACACGGCGGCAATTGGCGGGCCGGCCGGTGGCGGTATGGGGACCGAAACGGCGACCATGCCCTCGATGAACTCCTGGTTGTCGGTGCCCACCCGCGCCTTGCGAATGGTCTCGAGTTCCGCCTCAAGTTCTGTGGGGTCCGTGATGGTATGCGGCGTCCAGGAACTCAGTGGCAACGTCGACAGCAGCCTGCGCCGCACCCGTTTGGGTTGGAGGCTGGTGAGGAGTTTTCCGGTTGCCGTGCAGTGCAGGGGGACCTCGGAGCCGATGGCCAGCCGGATGCTCAACGGCCACGCGGAATCGATCCGGTCGATGTAGGTGATGTGGTTGCCATCCATCACCACCAAGTTACAGGCCTCGCCCGCCGTCGCCGCAATACGCTCCAGGATGGCATGGCGGGGGGCTTTTGCCGCCTTGCTCTGCAGCACCCGGCAGGCCACCCGGTTCAGGACCGGGCCCGGCGTGAAGCTGCGGCCGTCGGTGTCACGGACCAGGTAACCCTGCTGCTCCAGCAGGGTCAGCAGGCGGTGCGCCGTGGGCTTGGGCAGGTCCACCGTCTCGGTGACCAGGGGCAGATCCACCGGCCCGTCCGCTTCCACGACAGCACTCAGAATGCGCAACAACCGCTCACCGGTTGATCCTTTGGCTCTCTGCTTTTTCTCCATTTCTGATCCCCGGCGGGATGAGCCCGCATCGTTTGCTCCCTGATTTTCCCGAGGAAGATACCACATGGCCTGCCTCGGAGCGGTGGCGGTGCCCGACGCAAAAAAGGGACGCCCGATGGTCACGGGCATCCCTCTCAGGCGTCGCATTGGGTGCCGCCGCCTTCATCGTCCGCCAAATTGAATCAGCCAGGTGGACAGCGGCGGGTAAAACGCGATGATCATCCAGGCGATGAGCAGCACTACGAGGTAGGGCATGATGAATGGCACCAGCCTTAGATACGAGATGCCAGTAATGCCACTGGCCACGTACAGGTTCAGCCCGTAGGGCGGGGTGATGAAGCCAATGGCAGCCCCCACCAGGAAGATCACGGCGAAGTGCGCGGGATCCACCCCGATGCTGACAGCGATGGGTGCCAGGATGGGTGCCAGGATGATGGTAACCGGAAGGCTCTCCAGCACCGTCCCGAAGATCAGCACCGTGATCATGCAAGCGATCAGGATGGTGTAGTACCCACCGAGACCGGTCAGCAGGTCGGTGATCACGGCGCCAGCTCCAAGGATGGAGAGCAACTGCTGCATGACCACGGACACGGCGATCAGCGGGCAAAGCATGCCGGCAATCTGGCCCGACCGCATCATCACGTCGGGTAGCTTGGTGATCTTAATCTCGCGGGTGACCAGCATGCCGGCCAACAGGCAGAAGCCAACGGTCATCCCTGCCGCCTCGGTCGGGGAAAAGGCGCCGGAATAAATCCCGTAAAGAACGATGCCGATGGCGAGGAAGCCCAGGTAGGCCTTGGCACCCGTGCGCATCACCCGCTTGCCCTCCAGGCGAATGATCTTGCCCCAGGAGAACTTGTACGACACCAGGAAGCAGGCGAGCTGCATTGCGGCAACCATCAGGATGCCGGGCAGCATGCCGGCGATGAACAGGTCGATAATCGACAGGTTCATCAAAAAGCCGTAGACGATGAAGATGATACTGGGCGGGATGATGATCCCGACCACACCGCCTGCCGCGGCCGTGGCGGCCGAGAATCGACCGTCATAGCCGTTTTTCCGCATTTCGGGATCCATTATGGAGCCGATGGTCGCCGTGGTTGCCGAGTTGGAACCCGAGATCGCCGCGAACATACCGCAGGCCCCGAGGGTTGCCATCCCCATACCACCGCGAATCCAGCCGAGCAGCGCGTATGCGAAGTCGGCCAGCCGCTTGGCAATACCGCCTGCCTTGATCAAGTCACCGGTCAGGACAAACAGCGGCAGCGCCAGCAAGGCGAATGAACTCAGACCGGTGAAAAGTGTTCCGCCCAGGTTGGCCAACGTAAAATCAATAACGATGCTGACACCGATGATCCAGAAACCAATGACCAGGAAAATGGGCACGCCCAGCATAAACAGCGTGAACACACCCAGAGATACCAATGTAATAAGCGTGCCGTCACTCATTGGATCGACTCCGGTTAATCAAACAATGATTGTTGTACGCGGAACGGTTCACCACGACGGAATGTAATGGTGTCCTGAATCATGTTTTGTATTGACCGAATGATGATCAATCCAAAGCCAACTGGCGTGGCAAGGTAAAACCACCATTGCATCCAGTTGTCCGTCCCGGAAACGGTGGCCCAGTTCATATATGACGAATGAACCTGCAGGCCGGACCAATAAATAACGATAACGCTGAAGGTGATCCAGAGGATTCCATCCAGCATGAACGAGGCGTATTGCCCCCAATGAGGCAGCCGCGCCCGAACCTCCGTAAATGTGAGATGCGCCCGTTTCTTGACGTTATAGGCTGCCCCCAGCCAGGTCAGCCAGAGAAACATGTAAACGGGAACAGAGGTGCTCCAGGCAAACGATCCGCCCGTTGTGAATCGGCGAACCACCTCTACGAAAATGATGCCGGCCATCAGGCCGTAGGCAACGATTATGAAGCATTTCTCAATGTTTCTATCCAGCCAGAACAAGGGGTAAAAAAGCATTTTTTTCAATGACCCCTGCTTGGCAGTCTGGCCCATTACAGCCTGGCTGCGATCAGTATCCTGAGACATAAGAGTACCCTTACCCGATGGGTAATACGCAACACTCCATTGCGGGCATCGCTCGCAATGGCAAACCATGAGGGGCTGCTGCGCGGACTAAGCTCAGTCCGCGCAGCAGCGGGTTTGGGTTACGCGTTATTCCACCAGCGCCGCGGTTTGACGTTGGCGACAGGCATATCGCTGGGAATCTCCCTCGCGATAGCGTGTATTTCCTTGTACACGTCATGCCCGCCGGACCAGTCATTCAGGCGGTCACGCCAGCGCTCCCACGGCTCGGGGTTATACTCGGGTGCGCATAGCTCCTCGGCTTTGCGGATCTCTTCTTCCGGGAGTCGTGCCACCCTGACTTCGTTTTTGCCGAACAGGGTATGGGGTTCGGGATCCGGGTAAGCACCCACGATATCGGTAAGTGCCGATTCATGAACGCCCTGGACATGGACCTGCGCGGTGTATGCAGACTCCATGACCGCGTCCTGCAGCTCCGAGGAGAGAGAATCGAATTTGCGCACGTCCATGGCGGTGTGTTCGGTGCCACAGAAGAACCGTAGATCCACCGCCTGGCTGAGTACCGGCGTCAGGCCGGAGTAGGCGGCGGCACCCATCCAGGTCTCGGCACCGTCGATCAGACCCTGGCGAAGGGCATCTAGCGTCTCCTCCCA
Source organism: Alkalispirillum mobile (assembly GCF_003664325.1). Taxonomy (NCBI): domain Bacteria; kingdom Pseudomonadati; phylum Pseudomonadota; class Gammaproteobacteria; order Chromatiales; family Ectothiorhodospiraceae; genus Alkalispirillum; species Alkalispirillum mobile. Next base: position 1,114,119 of record NZ_RCDA01000001.1, on the reverse strand, counting down.
GGCGACAGGACGGGGGTTCAGGTCGAGCAGCTGCATGGCGATGCGCCCGAGCTGGGTGCCCGTGACACGGTTGCGGGTGCCCTGGATGTCCTCGAGTTTGGAGACCGTCGGCTCATCCCGGAACGTGCGGCCCATCATCAGGCCGCGGAGCTCACAGTGGGTAAAGAGGAAGTGCAGGTTGTGCCGCTGGCGCAGCGGCTCACGGAGCAGTTCCTCGCTTTTGGGGTGGTAGAAGAAGTAGTACTGGGAGGCCCGGCTGGGGAACATGTAGGCGAAGTCCAGCACGTTGTAGTAGGGGGCCCCGTCTGCGGAGTTCTGCGTAGATGCCGAGAAGACGTCCACCACACCCTGCTGGGTGTTGTTTACGCAGTCCAGCTGGTTGCAGATCTGGTTGCTGCCGATGAACTCGACCCGAATCTTGCCTTCAGTCCGCTCCTCCAGATCCTGTACCCAGAACAGCTGGCCGGATTTCTGGATGTCAAGGTTGTCCTCGTTGAAACCGGATGCGCCAAAGCGCCAGGTCACCTCGGGAGAGTTGCGAGTGCGTCTATCGTTGGTCTTCTCTGCAGCTTTTGCCAGCTGGGGTGCTGTGACAAGGCCGGTGAGACCGGATGCAGCGATCAAGGTCGACGTCAGGCCGTAGCGGCCAGCGATTCCCAGGAAGTCCCGGCGAGACACGCCTTTCAGCTTGTTGATCATGGGTTCTCCTCCCAACCTCTGACGCCTCTTTGGGCGCCCTTGTCTAGTAGTTGTATTGCCCGCAAAAATGAAACGGACAATCTCACTCTTGCACACTCAGGACGTTTGTCAACAAAAAATTGTGCGGAAAAGTTGCAAGAAAATTGATGTTATTGCCTCTCACGCCGAAGTGCACTGCAGCCTTTGCAATGCCTCCGACATGCTCTACAGTGAAACACAGTGTCTCAAAAAACAAGCAAAAGACCTCTTGGGGCAGTGGGTCACACACTGCCCGGGCGGCTGACCACGAAGGGGGAGAGGGTATGGAGAGCAAGCAATACGACTTTGTCGTTGTCGGAGCGGGTTCTGCGGGTTGCGTTCTGGCCAATCGCCTCAGCGAGGATGGTCGGTACTCCGTGCTGTTGCTGGAGGCCGGGCCCGTCGATAACTATCCGTGGATTCACGTCCCCATTGGTTACGGGAAGACGATGTTCCACCCCACGCTGAACTGGGGCTACACCACGGAGCCTGACGAGGGCATCGCCGGCCGGCGGATGTACTGGCCCCGCGGCAAGGTGCTGGGTGGTTCCAGTTCAATCAACGGGCTGATCTATGTCCGCGGTCAGGCCGAGGACTTCGATGACTGGGCAGCGATGGGCAACCCCGGATGGGGGTGGGACCAGGTGCTGCCATACTTCCGTCGGTCGGAGGACCAGGAGCGAGGAGAGGATGCCTATCATGGTGCCGGAGGGCCCCTTGCGGTGTCGTCTGTCCATGAGAATCACCCGCTGGTGGAGGCGTTCATCAGCGCGGGCGAGCAGGCCGGCTTTCCCAGGTCCGAGGACTTTAATGGTGCGAGCCAGGAGGGTGTCGGCTACTTCCAGCTGACGACTAAAAATGGTCGCCGGTGCAGCTCCGCCAAGGCCTTTCTACGCCCGGCCAGGCAACGCTCCAATCTCACGGTGGAGACGAATGCCCAGACCAACGGTCTCGTGATTGAGGGTAACCGGGTGCTGGGTGTCAGGTACCGGAAGGAGGACACCGACTTCACGGTGCATGCGCGCCGGGAGGTGGTTCTGTCTGCCGGCGCCATCAATTCGCCTCAGATCATGGAGCTCTCGGGGATCGGAGACCCCGAAATCCTCAAGGAGGCCGGGTTGCCGGTGGTGCACCCGATGAAGGGTGTGGGTCGTAACCTGCAGGACCACCTCCAGGCGCGAATCATCAGTCGCTGCACCCAGTCGATCACCACCAACGATGACCTGGCGAGCATGGTGCGCAAGGCGCGGATCGGTCTGAAGTACCTGTTGTTCCGCAGGGGGCCCCTTGCGGTTGGCATCAACCAGGCCGGCGGCTTTGTCAAAACCAACGACGCGGATAGCCGTCCGGATATCCAGTTCCACTTCGGCACGCTGAGTTCCGACAAGCCCGGGGCGCCGGTGCACGAGTTCCCCGGTTTCACCCTGTCTTCGTGCCAGCTTCGTCCCGAGAGCCGGGGTGAGGTGCACGTCGCATCCAACGACCCGTACGAGTACCCGCGCATTCACCCGAACTATCTGTCCGAGGAGAAGGACTGTGAGGTTATGATCGCCGGCTTCCGGCTGTCCCGCCGTATCCTGGAGAAGCCGGCGATGCAGCCGTTCGTGGCGGAGGAGCACTCGCCCGGGCGGGACATTCAGAGCGACGATGAGATCCTTGATTACCTCCGCCGGGACGCCACCACCATTTTCCATCCCACCGGCACATGCAGGATGGGCCGCGCCGAGGATGACATGTCGGTAGTGGATGCCCGGCTCCGGGTCCACGGCCTCGAGGGGCTGCGGGTGGCGGATGCCTCGATCATGCCGACGATTGTCTCGGGCAACACCAACGCCGCCTGCATCATGATCGGCGAGAAGGCATCCGATATGATTCTGGAGGATGCCGCCGAAGCGGTGTGCAACCAGGCTGCATCCGCCTGAGTCAGCGCAGCGTGCGTGAATCCGGCGCCCGGTCAGCGAAGATCAATACCTCGACCGGGCGCCGCGACGGCCGGGCCCGCAGCCGGCGACCGTCAGGACGGCAGCAAGGCGGTCAACTTCTCGTAAAGCGCCACCTGTTCGGTTTGAAATTGAATGCCCAGTTCGATTCGGGACTGATCAGCGTGACAGCGGCGGACCACGCCCTCGATCTGCCGAGGGGTTTCTTCGTCGGTGGTGGGAATGCGCAGTTCTACCTGCGGGGCGTGTTCAGGATCCGGTGCGGCTACACCGGCCGAGCGCACCAGCACCACCTGACAGCCCCCGGCGCTGATATCGATGATGCTTGCATCATGTCCTGTGCCCTGCAACTTGAGATGGCAAGGGATGAACGTGTCCAGTCGCCGCGACTGGCGGACGCTGTGGGCTTCAACACGCTCCGGCCAGTTCAGGAAAACCAGCGGCAGCGGCTCCACCACGGTACCGCTGACGAAGGTCCGGAACCCGAAGATGACCCCGTCGTGCAGGTAGCGCACGAGCAGCGGGTCGCCATAGGAGAAGAGCCGCCTCAGCCGTCCGGAGCCTTCCAAGCCGACAGCCTGCACGATCAGGCAGCGATCCTTGACCATGCCGGCCAGCTTGGCCTTGATCCGCATGCCGCTGTTGGGCCCGGTGATCTGCAGGCTGTTGCCGAGTTCGATCGCCAGGCGTGAGCCGTCTTCGCTGGCGCTTTCCGCCGGGGGTTTGGCGTCCATTATCCCGTCCTGATCTGTGCCGACCCGGCCAAGGATGCAGTAGTTTGCACCCATCTGCCAAGTGTCGCACGCAAGTCCTGCTCATCAGGTGAGGTAATGGCGCGCGCACCCTCTCCCAGTAGCGGTCTGAGCTTACAAGACCCGACGCCGGATTGCCGAGGACACCTGCTCGAACCCGATGACCACCACCAGGATGACCAGGATGATCGTGAGCGCCTGGTCGTAGCGGAACATGCGCATCGCGGTGGACAGCTCCACGCCGATGCCGCCTGCGCCCACCAGCCCGAGAACGACTGCGGAACGGATGGCCTTCTCCACGCCGTAAAGGCTGGTGGCCGTCAGCGACGCCATGGATTCCGGAATGATTGCGCCAAAAATCACCGAGAGGCGGCCGCTGCCGGTGGAGGACAACGCCTCCGACGGCCCGGGACTGATCTCTTCGATCCGTTCGGAGAAAAAGCGGGCGCAGAAACCGATGGTGTCCATGATGATGGCCAGAATGCCGGCCAGCGGCCCGAGGCCCACGGCCACCACGAAGATCAGCGCCCAGACCAGCTCCGGTACGGTGCGCAGGGTGGCAACGACCATCCGGCTGAGCCACCGGACAAAGCCGTTGGGCGAGGTGTTGGACGAACAGAGCAGGGCGATGGGCAGGCTCAATATGACACCGAAGGTCACCCCGACTAGCGCCATGTTCACCGTCTCCAGCATCGCCTTGGCAATGGGGGTCAGGCGGCTGGTGTCCGGCGGCCAGGCCTGCGCGAAAAAGGTGCCCAGGTTGCCGAACCCCTGAACCATGCGGGCCAGGGTGACATCGGCGGATAAAAACCCCTGGATGAAAAACGCGGCAAAGCCGACCAGGATCACCCAGCTGAACACCGAAGGGGAGGTGAAGCGCGGCGGTGCCAGTGCCGCGACGCGTTGATCTACCGTAGACATGCGGAATACCCGGAGTTGGTTGAATCAGGAGGCGACGGCGATTGGCTCGCGCTGCGGGGTGCCGGAGCCGCCGGGCTCGCCCGGCTGGCCGTCCACGCGAACCTCGCCGTGGTACAGGGTTTCTAGCTCATCGGCGGAAAAGCCGGATGCGGGGCCGTCCAGTTCGACCCGTCCGGCCTTCATGCCGATCACCCGATCGCCGTAGGCCAGCGCCACATCCAGCTGGTGCAGGGTGCAGATCACCGTCATGCCCTCCTCGCGGATGACCTCCCAGAGCAGGTCCATGACCTCGCGGCCGGCGCGGGGGTCCAGACTGGCGATGGGCTCATCGGCCAGCACCACCTCGGGGCCCTGCATCAGCATTCGCGCGATGGCCACCCGCTGTTGCTGTCCGCCGGAGAGGGTATCGGCTCGTTGCCCCGCTCTGTCCGCGAGCCCCACCCGATCCAGGCAGTGTATGGCCCGGTCGCGCTCCTCGGCCGGGGCAAGGGGTTGAGCCACGCGCAGGATCCCGAGCCGGTGTCGGCCCAATGCGCCGTAGAGCACGTTCTGCAGCACACTGCAGTTGCCCACCAGGTTGAATCGCTGGAACACCATGCCTACCCGACGGCGCATCTGTTTCATTTCCCGGCGGCCGGCCTGGCGCACGTCCGTCTCAACCATCCGGATTTGCCCGGCATCCGGCCGGGTCAGACCGATCAGGCAGCGCATCAGCGTGGACTTGCCGCAGCCATTGGCCCCGAGCAGGATCGCCCCTTCGCCGGCGGGTACGTTGAAATCCAGCCCGCGGAGCACATGCACCTTGCCGAAGTGTTTCTGCAGCCCCCGGACCTCAATCGGATTCATCGTTGAATACCTCCAGGCCCCTCGACCGTTGTCCTCGGGGCGGAATGGAAAAGGCCCGGGGACAGTGCCCGGGCCCGGGTTCTCACCAATGCGGTATCAGTCGAGGGGCAGACCCACCAGGTCGTAGGCCTCGGTGATCATGTCGAACTCGGCCTCGGTCAGGTCGTTGACGAAGCGGGCCTCGGTGTACTTGTCCCGCTCGCCCGGCCCGAGGATCGCGTCCATCAGCGATTCCGCGTCAGCCATGATCTGCTCGTTGACGTGTGCCACGCAGGCTTCGTCCAGACCGCCGCGGGCGACGAAGATGTCCCGGGGCATGGTGTCGCTCTCGGCGATCACGCGGTAAGCACCCTCCGGGTCGCGCTCTTTGAGTCGGGCCACGTCCCGCACGCCACTGCCCATGGCGTCCACGTCCCGGTTGATCAGGGCCTCGAAGCGGGCGCCGTCCAGCAGGTGCGTGTTCAGATCACGGTCCAGATCCAACCCGGCCTCCACCAGCATCCAGGAGGGCACGATGTGACCGGTGGTGGAGCCCGGATCCTTCAGGGCCACCTCCTTGCCGCGCAGGTCATCCAGGCTGTGGATGTCGCTATCGGCGTGGACGACGAACGCGGTGCCGTACTCGGCCCGCTCGATGCCCACCATCATCTGGACGTCCTGCCGGGCACGCATCACCGCGTACTCCGACGGGCCGGCCAGGATGATGTCCACCTGGTCGAATTGCAGGGCGTTCACGGCGGCCGTGCGGTCGCTCACCGGAAAGAATTCAATCTCCGATCCAACCGCCTCGCCCAACGCATCACCAAAGGGGCCGAAGGCGCGGACCATCTCTTCCATGCCCTCGATGCCGGTGTCCGCGAAGCGCAGGGTGTCCGGGCAGGGGCCCGCCCAGGTGGCCGTGGTGGTGAAGCCGGCCGTCAGGGCCAGTGCAGTGCTCAGGATGGTCTTTTTCATTTCAGTCCTACCGGTAACTTGGGGTTTCGGTTTGCGTGCCCGGCCTGTCTGCTCAGGCGGGGCAAACCCTCGCAAGCCCGGGTGACCATTCCGTGTCCCTTCGATGACGGAACCATGACGGGGCGCGGTTATGTGGTCTGCTTGGTGTCCCGATGCAACAGGGCGTCGCGGGAAGGCAACGAGTCATGGAATAGCCACCGCTTCGTCACGGATCCGTAATGCCCCTTCCTTATCGTCCCGGCCTGTCGACGGCACGGCTCTCCCGAGCACTCTGCCGTTGGCTCGATGCCACAAGATGATCAATTGAGGAGGGGTTAATGAAACCCGTGACCTACACCAGTCGTATCGCCGTGGCCCTGGGGCTGGGCCTGGCGGTCAGCCTGCCCGCCGCCGCTGATGTCACCTTTGACCCGCGCGGCCGCCTGCATCTGGACGCAGCCGCACACAACACGGATAACGTGGAAGATGAGTTCCAGGACGGGTTTCTCGTCCGTCGTGCCCGGCTGGGTGGTAGCGGCTCTCTGGGGAGTGGCTGGGACTATCAGCTGGAGTTCGACTTTGGCGGTGACGGCGACAGCTTCAGCTACAACGACCTGAAGATCAGCCGCGCCCTGGGTGCCGGCACCCTGCAGATCGGCCAGTTCAAGGTGCCCCAGGGGATGGAGACCCTGACCAGCTCCAACCGGATGACCTTCATCGAGCGGGCCTCTTCCCAGGCGTTCACCGACTCCCGCCGCATTGGTGTGGGGTACGATCAGTCCGGCGACAACTACCATTTCGCCCTGATGGGTTACAGCCACGCGATCGGTGATGACCCCGACGGCGATGCGCCGCTGGGGGCTGCCGGCCGCGCCACCTTCAACCCGATCACCGGCAACCAGACCCTGCACCTGGGCGCTTCCCTGTCCCATGAGCGGCTGGACAGTGATACCCGTGAGGGTGCGGTGCGCTTCCGCGACCGGCCGGAATCCCGCCCCACCGAGGGCACTCGTCTGATCGACACCGGGGGCATCGATGCCAAGTCCACCACCAAGGGTGGCCTGGAGCTGGGCTTCCTGAGCGGTCCCTTCCACATGAGCGCCGAATACCTGCGGGCCGACATCAATGGCGACGGCGATCAGCGCGATCTCACTTTCGATGGCTGGCACGTGCAGGCCGGTTATGTTCTGACCGGCGAGACGCGGGGCTACCGACCCACCGGCTTCCGTACCATCAGTCCGGCGAGCTCCGCCGGCGCCTGGGAGATTGCGGCCCGCTACAGCTCCGTCGACCTCAATGACCGGGACGTCCGGGGCGGCGAGCAGAAGAACGTGACCTTGGCGCTGAACTACTACGTCAACGACAACCTGCGCTTCATGGCCAACTACATCATGGTGGACGTGGACGACAGTGCACAGGTCGAGAGCCTGACGGACGGGGCCTCCGACGAGGACAGCCCCAACATCTTCCTGGCACGGATGCAGTACAACTTCTGATCGGCCTGGTTGACCTCAGAACCAGCGGCACCATTCCGCCGGCGGGGCTTAGCCCTGCCGGCGGTTTTCTATGTGGGCCTCGCATTCACGGTACGCCCGCCGGGGTGTTTCCCGTTGCCACGCTACAGGGTGATCAACACCCCGCCGCCGGCGAGCAGGATCACGACTCCCCAGGCCGGTAGCTTCCAGACGGTGAGCAGCAGAAACCCCGCCAGGGCCAGCGCGGACTCGTGGGGCCCGAGGATGGCGCCGGTCCAGACCGGGTCGTAAAGCGCTGCCCCCAGGATGCCCACCACCGCGGCATTGGCCCCCCGCATCAGGGATCGGGCGTGGTGCCATTGGCGAAACCGGTCCCAGTGGGGCAGCACCGCCACCAGGAGCAGCAGCCCCGGAATGAAGATCACGACCAACGCCAGGAGGGCGCCGAGCCATGCCGAGGGCACCGGCGAGATCAGCGCGCCCAGGTAGGCGGCGAAGGTGAACAGCGGCCCCGGCACGGCCTGCGCCGCACCATAACCGGCGAGGAATTCATCCGCCGTCACCCAGCCGGACTGGACCACCTCGGCCTCCAGCAAGGGCAGCACCACGTGGCCGCCGCCGAACACCAGTGCGCCGGCGCGGTAAAAGGCATCGATGACCGCCAGGGTCGGCACCGGCAGGGCCCAGACCAGCAGCGGCAGACCGACCAGCAGCGCGACGAAGACCAGCCCGGCGAGGTTGCCGGCGCGTGGGGATACCGGTACCGACAACCGGCCGCCGTCACCCCCGGCCTGATCGCGACACAGCAGCAGTCCGGCCAGGCCGCCCAGGGCGATCGCCGAGACCTGGCCCAAGGGCCCGCTCATCAACACCACAGTGAAAACGGCGGCAAGGGCGATGCCCGCCCGGCGGCCGTCCGGACAGAGGTTGCGCGCCATGCCCCAGACCGCATGGGCCACGATCGCCACGGCGGTGACCTTCAGTCCGTGGATGATGCCGAGACTGACCGGGCCCTCCAGGGTCGAGGCGCCCAGCGCGAACAGGACCAGTACGATAGCCGAGGGGAGTGTGAAGGCGGTCCAGGCAGCCACGGCACCCCACGCCCCGCCCCGCATCAGCCCCAATGCGAAGCCGACCTGGCTGCTGGCCGGTCCTGGCAGGAATTGGCAGAGCGCCACCAGATCGGCGTAGGCCTGCTCCGAGAGCCAGCGCCTGCGGAGCACGAACTCCGTGCGGAAGTAGCCCAGGTGGGCTATTGGGCCGCCGAAGGAGGTGAGCCCGAGTAACAGGAACGCGGTGAAGACTTCTCTTACGCGTCCGACCGGTCCGGCGGCGTGCGGCATATCATGAGTGCTCTACCCAGTCGCGGAAAACGGTGCGGAGCCGCGCCACCCCTTTGCGGCGCTGCTCGCGGATCACTCGCAGTTTAGCGTGTATTTCGTCCTGCTCCGAGGGCGTGATATCGGTCCGCAGCTTGCTCTCCAGCTTCCGCTGCTTGCCACGCAGGTCGCGCAGGACCTTGCGGAGCGCCTGCATCTCATCCCACGTCTTGCTGCGCCCGTTCTGGCGGAGAAGATCGTCCAGGCGGTTGAGGAGAGTATGGGTCTTCATCAGGGCTGACTCCCCGCCTGTGTCGCGGTACCAGGCGAATTCCGTTGGGTTGTCCCGCCAAGATAAAGCGTGATCGTGACGTCAAGATGAGCCTTTTGTTGCTGCTCCGCTGTCACGGTGGGTTCATTAAATGGTCACAGGCAGTCGTTAGGCTCCGCCTCTCGTTTCTCCGGAGGCAAACGGAATGACGGCTGCGATCTCGAGCGACTCGTTGCGTAAATCCTTCGATGGCCGGGCTGTACTGCGCGATATTTCCTTCGAGTTGCCCGCCGGCCAGTGTCTGGTACTGCTGGGCCCCAGCGGTTGCGGCAAGAGCACATTGCTGAACATCGTCACCGGCATGCTGCAGGCGGATGGCGGCGAGTTGTGGTGTGACGGCCAACTTCTGGACTCGTCGGCTCGCGCCGTCCACCGCCCCATGAAGAAGCGCGGCTTCGCGATGGTTTTCCAGGACTTCAGTCTCTGGCCGCACATGACCGTGGCCGACAATGTGGCCTTCGGGCTCAGGGTCCAGGGCGTTCGCGGGGCCGAGCGGCGCAAGCGGGTGGCCGACGCGCTTGAGCAGGTGCAGATGGACGAGCTGGCAGACCGCAAGCCCAACACCCTGTCCGGTGGTCAGGCACAGCGGGTGGCGATTGCCCGGGCCATCGCCGTCCGGCCCCGCCTGCTCCTGCTCGACGAGCCGCTATCTGCCCTGGATGCCAAGCTGCGGGACGAGCTGAAAGTGGAGATCAGTGCGCTTATCCGGAAGACCGGCGTGACGGCGCTCTACGTCACCCACGACCAGGCGGAGGCCTTTACCCTGGCCGCCCGAGCCTCGTTCGCGCCGGTCCTGGACAGCCAGCGGGGTGTCTGGAGCCACCTGGGCGCGTCCTTCAACTACCGCGAGAACGCCTACGAATACGAGAAATCCCGGGGCAGGGAGCGTGAGTACGAGGACGTCCGCATGCGCACCCGCCTGGGTACCCGCGCAGTGGATGGTCGGATGATCGGCGAGAATGACATGGAGGCGGTCAGCGACTGGACGACCTACGCCCTGGAGGGCGCTTTCGGCGTCGGCCCGTTCTCTTTGCAGGGTGAGTATATCCGACAGGAACTCAACAGGGACGAGGATTCCCGCGGCTTTGATGACCCGGATGTCACCAAGATGGAGCATGATGGGTTCTACATTCAGGCCAGCTACTTCCTGACCGGGGAGCAGCGGAACTATCGTGCGTTCAGCGGGGACTTCGGTGCGACCGAGATCCTGCGGCCACTCAGCGCCGGGGGGCGCGGCGGCGTTGAACTGCTCGCACGCTTTGCCCGGGCTGATTCCTACGAGCATCACGAGCCGGACGATCGCCAGAAGCTGGATCACTGGACCATCGGGCTGAACTGGTATCCCGAGAACGACATTGTTCTTAAGCTCAACGCCATGTATGTCGACGCGGAGCGGGGAGAGCGGGGCATTGGTGAGGGACGCAAGACCTGGGACAGCATGGTTTATGCTGCGCGGTTCCAGTACGAGTTCTGATCAAGCTTCGGGCCTGTGACCCATAGTAATAAAAAGCGGTAATTAAAGCGGCCCCACCCGGGGCCGCTCTTCGTTTGGGAGGCAAGGAGGGTTTGGGAGGCAAGGAGGCGACTGAGTGCCTGGTGTGGCTATCAGGCCGTCAACGGATACACCCGGACATGATCGGCCGGCACCTGAATCGCGGTCTCACTCCCCACAGGTAGAGGCGCATCGCCGTGCAGCAGGATCGGCCGCTCGTTCCATTCACAGCAGATGCGCCAGCCCACGCCTTCGTAGTGGCAGTGACTCACCCGGGCCCTCAATAGCTCCTCGGGCGGGGTGGTGCTGTCGCCGTTGGCGACCTTCAGGGCGTGGGGCTGGGCCATGAGCACCACCTGCTCTCCGGGGCGGCCACCACCGTTCCCCCAGCGGCCGCGCAGGCGCAGGTCGCCGTTGCGGACCACCACGTGCTCCCCGTCCACCTGTTCCAGTTCTCCCTCCAGCCGGTTGGTGAACCCCAGCAGGCCCGCCACCCAGGTGCTGGCCGGGCGCCGGAACAGCTCGCCACTGGGGCCGGCCTGTTCCACCTGGCCATCGCGCATGATCATCAGCCGGTCGCCCAGGGTCAGGGCCTCCTGTAGATCGTGGGTCACGTAGATGGCCGTGGTGCCGATGCGGCGGAGCAGGGCGGCCAGCTCATCACGCATCTGCAGGCGCAGGCGGGCATCCAGGTTGGACAGGGGCTCGTCCAGCAGCAACAGCCGTGGCGCGGTGGCCAGGGCGCGGGCGATGGCCACCCGCTGCTGCTGGCCGCCGGAGAGCTGGCGGGGGTAGCGATCCCCCAGCCCATCCAGTTCCAGCAAGGCCAGCAGCTCCCGGGTCTTTTCCGCCCACTGCGCCCTGGGCAGTCGCCGGTGGCGCATGCCGAACTGGATGATGCGGGCCACACTCATGTGAGGCCAGAGGGCAAAATCCTGGAACACCATGTTCACCGGCCGTTTCTCCGGCGGCAGGGCGTGTCGGTCATCGGCCATCCGGGCACCGCCGATGTGGATGGTACCGCCGTCGGGCTGGTCCAGCCCGGCGATCTGGCGCAGCAGGGTGGACTTGCCGCACCCGGAGGGCCCCAGCACGGCGATGATCTCGCCCGGCTGCATGGTCAGGGAGACGTTGTCGAGAATGGTGTTGTCGCCGATCCGGCGGCACAGGTCGCGGACCTGCACCTCCGGTTGAGTCTTCTGAGTTTGCTGCTGTGTCATTTGTGGCTGACCTCGGCGTCAAAGTAGCTGCGGAAGGCCCAACGCACCGACCAGCGCGTGGCCACGATGATGGCGGCGGTGATCAGACAGACCACCACGGTGGCGGCCGTCGCCCAGCCGTACTCCACGGTGCGGAAGCGCTCGTCGATCACCACCGGGATGGTCGGGAACCCGGGGGGCTGGAGCATGGTGGTGATGGCCAGGTCGAAGACGCTGGTGGCGAACACCGCCAGGGTGGCCGACAACAGACCGGCCAGCACCATGGGGATGAGGATGACCCGCATGCGGGTGAACAGCCCCGCGCCCTGCAGGGCCGCGCTGGCCAGGAAGGAGCGGGGGGTCTGGGTGATGGCACCGAGCATGACGCGGACCGCGATGGGTACCGAGGCCGCCGCCGAGCAGAGCACGATCACCCAGCCGCTGCCGTAAACCTGGATGCCGATATCGGCCAGCCAGCGCTGGTTCCACCAGAAGATGTAGCCCACCGCCAGCACGATCCCGGGCACGGCCAGGGTCACCATGGAGGCCACATCAATGAAGCGGCGCATCCGGTGCTGGCTGTAGGCGAGCAGGTAGGCCGCGAAGAAGCCCACGACCATGGCAATGGCCGCCGCCCCGAAGGCGATACTGAAGGAGTTGCGCAACGCCGGCAGCAGGGCGGATCCCTCGCCGAGCACGGCCCGGTAGTTGTCCAGGGTCAGGTTGCTCCAGGTCAGGCCCAGGCTGTACCGGTCCATGAAGGAGACCGACAGGCTGGTGCCCAGCGGGGCGAAGATGGCCAGGCTCAGGAAGGTGACATTGAGCACCATCAACACCGGCCAGAAGCGCGGGCGCGGCCGCTCGCGGGGCGCGGCCGCCGCCGTCAGGAAGTCCGACCCCCGGCCGCGCAGGGCCCAGAGCTGCAGCGCAATGGCCAGCGCCACCAGCGAGCAGAGCACGAAGGCGAGCACCGCCGCCCCCTCGAAGGAGACCGGTACGGTCTGCACCTCCGCCCGGATGGTGTAGGGGATCAACGGGAAGCGGAACACCGACAGGAAGGCGGCGGGCAGGCCGAAGTCCCCGATGCTGTCTACGAACACGAGCAGGGACGCGGCCAGCAGCGCGGGCAGCAGGAGCGGCAGACGAATCGCCAGGAAGGTGCGCCAGGCGGAAGCGCCGCACAGCCGCGCGGCCTCACCATAGCGCCGGACATCCCACTGCAGGGCGGCGCTCATGGCCAGGTAGGCCAGCGGAAAGTTGGTCAGGCTCATTACCAGGATCAGCCCCGGCAGGGAGAAGATCATATCGCCCAGCCACGGCATGCCCAATTGCGCGGCGGTGCCGCCGCTGCGGGAGAACAGCACCCAGCCCTGGGCGATGATGAACGAGGGCATCACCAGCACGAACCAGGCCGAGAAGTCGATCAGGCCTGCGGTGGGGAACCGGTAGTTGTGGCGCACCCAGGCCAGTCCGGCGCCAATCAGCGTCCCCAGCACCATGGTGCCGCCGGCCAGCATCACCGAGTTGGTGACGGCGGTACGCCAGAGCCGGCGCTCCCACAGGTCGCGGAAGAGCTGGAACTCGCCCAGGCTGAAGTCCCCGAGGTAAAGCCGGGGGAAGGCCAGGTGCAGCAGCATGGCCGTCAGGGGCAGGGCTACCAGAACGATCATGGCCAGCGTCACCAGCCAGCCCAGCACTCCCTCGGAACCGGGCAGAAAACGCCGCCAGCCAAACGAAGAAGCCCCGGGGTGCGCTGGGCGCGCCCCGGGGGTTGCGGTTGTGGTCATATCAGCAGTCTGATCGGACATCACATGCTCTGGTCGCTGAACCAGCGCTTGATCTCGTGCTCCTTCTCACCGGCCCAGACGTAGTCGGAGAAGATGTAGGGGGTCACTTCACCCAGGAAGTCGTTGGGCGGCAGCAGGTCGTTGGGGCTGACACCCTCGATGACCGGCACGAAGTACTTGTTGCGGTGCTCGATCTGCGTCAGGTACGCCTGGGTTTCGGCGCTGAGCAGCCATTCGATGAAGGCCTTGGCGTCCTCGGGCACGGAGGTGTCGGCGGAGATGCCGACGCCGCGGGCGGAGCCGGGGGTGCCTTCCTCGGGGTAGACGATGCCGATGTCCTCGCCCTTTTCCACCTCACCGTAGGTGTTGGGCTCTTCCAGGCCGGCCACGCAGATCTCGCCCGCCGCCAGGGCCTCGGCCACCGGGCTGTTGGAGCGGTACATGCGCACCCCGTTGTCGAACACGTCCTGCCAGAAGGCGTAGCCGTCCTCCATGTTTTCCTCGAAGAACCAGGAGACGTAGGGGTAGGCCGGGCCGGAGATGGCCGGATCAGGCATGCCCACGCGGCCCTCGAACTGCGGGTCGCGCAGGGCGTCCCAGCCGGTGATGTCCTCGGTGCCCTCGCAGGAGGGGTTGTAGACCAGCAGGGCCGGGGCGCTGATGGTGACCGGCCACCAGGCAGCTTCCGGGTGCTGCTGGTAGATCTCGTTGGCCATGTCGGTGTAGTTCTGGGCTGCTTCCGGCTGCCAGCCGTCGTCCAGCAACTGGCCTTCGCTGTACAGCCGGTGCACGCTGCCATGGCCCATCACGTACACCACGTCCCACTGCGGGTTGGCACGCTCGGCCTCGATGCGGGCCAGGATCTCGCCGCCACTCATGTCGACGATCTGAACCTCGATGCCGGTGTCCTCGGTGAAACGCTCGGCGATAGCACTGCCGTGGTCGTGCAGGTAGACGGTGAGCACGTCATCGGACAGTTGCACCTGGCCGGCATCCACATCGTCGGCATCGATGGTCTGGCCGGCGTGGGCGGTGGCGTGGATCAGCAGGCCGGTGGCGGCTGCCGCTGCCAGGCTGGCGAGAGTCGTGCGCTGCTTTTTCATCATTCAAAGCTCCTGCGGGATGGGCCCCGAAAACGTCTGCTGCGGGTGAGTGGTAACGGGTGCGAACTATGCCCGCGGCGTATGACGTTCTTTTGAAGCCGTTGTTACAGGAGCGGGGAATGCTGCCATTTGTGACGCAGGCGACAGTTGATCGATCAGGGATACGGGGCCATGCTTTAGGCTCACGGGTGACGCGCCCGGGTGACTTGCCGTTGGAGCAGGGGGTGCCGTGTTCGGAAGCCAGGCTGTTGTCGGTGAGTGTGATATTCGTATCCGCCGGCCCGTGGAGTCGGTTTTCAGCTTTATCGCCGATGACTTCGAGCGGAATTACCCCCGTTGGTCGCCGGAGGTCCAGCAGCTCCAGGTGCTAAGCGCGGGCGCCATGGACGAGGACTGGTTTGCCCGGCAGACACGCATCGACCAGGGGCACAAGACGGTCTCCACCTTCCGCGTGTCGCGCTTCCAGCGCCCGCTGGAGCTTGTGTTCGTTGGCGTCTCCTCCGATTTCATCTGCACTTACCGTCTCGATCGCACGGGTTCGGGGCAGGATGAATCGCTGCTCCTCTTTCGCTTTGAATTCCCGCGCCTTGAGTTGCGCCTTAGGCCCTTCCGAAAGCTGGTCCAGGTCTCTGTTCAAGAGGGTGCGGAGCGCACCGTTCACAATCTCAAGGGTCTAATCGAAGAGGGTGGCCACGCGCCCGACCCCTGACCCCTGCATGAGGGCACTGCCATGACCTTCGTCGTAGAGAAAGACCCGGGCGTCATCCCGGCGGTGTTGACCGAAATGCTCGACAATTGCGTCACGGGGATCACCCTTGCGGACCCGGACGAGCCGGACATGCCGCTGGTTTACGCCAATGCGGTGTTCGAGCGGATGACTGGCTATGGCCAGGACGAGACCATCGGCCATAACTGCCGGTTTTTGCAGGGGGAGGATACGGATCAGCCGGAGGTGGCGGCCTTGCGCGACGCGATTGCCGCCGAGCAGTCGATCACGGTGACATTACGGAATTACCGCAAGGACGGGACGCTGTTCTACAACCGCTTGTCGTTGACGCCGCTGCGGGACCCCCGTGGCCGGCTCATCTATTACCTGGGGGTGCAGTACGACATCACGGCCCAGGTCGAGGCGGAGGCAGAGAACGAGAGACTGCGCGCGCTTCTGGACCAGGGGGGTAGCGAGGCCTGACCGCCACCGCCACTCACAGTCCCCCGAGCGACCCCGGGGCGCGGGTCACTCGGGGGTCATCAGGTCGCCGAGGGATGGCCTTTTCGGGCCAGCACCATGTAATTGACACTCATCGAGGGTGACAACCACATCTTCCGGTTCAGCGGGTTCACCTTGACCCCCGTCTGCTCAATCACGGTCAGGTCGTCCTCGGCCAGCAGATCCCGGGTCTCGGTCGGGGTGACAAACCGTTTCCACTGGTGGGTGCCCTTCGGCAGGATATTGAAGACGTACTCCGCACCCAGAATGGCCACGATGAACGAGATCGGGTTGCGGTTTATGGTCGAGACAAAGGTGTGCCCGCCCGGGCGTACCATACGGTTGACGCTCCGCATGAATGCCGGCAGGTCCGCCACGTGCTCCACCACCTCCATGTTGAGCACCACGTCGAACTGCTCACCCCGGTCGGCCAGGGCCTCGGCGCTGTTCAGCTCGTAGTCGATCGCCAGCCCCTGTTCGCGGGCGTGCAGGCGGGCCACGGCGATATTGCTGTCCACCACGTCCACACCGAGCACGTCGGCCCCGAGTCGGGCCATCGCTTCGCTCAAGAGCCCGCCACCACAGCCGATATCCAGCATCCGCAGGCCAGCGAGCGGTTGATCAACCGCCGCGTCACGGCCCAGTGAGCGGCAGAGCTGGTCCCGGATGTAGTCGGTGCGCAGGGCGTTGAGCACGTGCAGGGGCCACAGTTTGCCATCCGGTTGCCACCACATCTCGGCCAGCCCGCGGTAGCGGGCCACCTCTTCCGGGTCGACCGTCCGATCCTGCTCGGCGTGATTGCTCGACATATTGCTGTGCTCCGGCCTGGGCCGCAATGAACCGACGGTCAGTTTAATGCGCCCCCTGCAATGTGTCGAAGCCGTCGGGCACTCCAGCGCGGCGGAGTCAGGACCTGATAAGCCCGTTCTGGCGGAGCAGCTCCGGTATCCGTCGCCGGAAGCGGAAAAACCCGTGGGTGGCGTGTGGCCAGGCGAGGTGGTCCCACGTCCTGCGCAGCTGGATCACTCCAATCCCCTCGGTGGACAACACATCGGTGACCCGGCGCAGGCCCTCCGCAATGGGCCCTACCGGGGCCTCCGGCGTGATAACGGTTCGCACGCCGGCCTGCTGGCATTGCAACCGCAATGCCTCAGCGGATAGTGCCTGCATCCGTGCCACCGCCGGTTGGCCCTCGCGCTTCAGCCGCTCCACGGCATCCGCGACCAGATTGTTGACGAAGTCCCTGGCCCTTTCGCCGAAGGGCCAGGGGGTGTCCGGGTGCCCGGCGGCGGCAACCGCCACGGCGCGGATCTCCGTGCCGGGAGGGATCAGCTCATCGCCCCGCAGGTCATCTCCGTGCAATAACAGCAGGGCAGGGCCGGCGGCGGGTGGTTGGGCCGGTGCCTTCAGCGGCGTCGGCTTGGGCGGTGTTTCCTGCCGAATGGGCTCGGCGGTCTCCGCAAGCCCGACCGGCCGGTACCGCCCGCTCGTGAACCGCGCGATGTTGTCGGGTGTCGCCCGGTAGGTTTTGCCCGGGGTCTGGATGCCGGCCACCCATCGCCAGCCCAGCGTGTTGGAGGCTGGGTCGGCATCCAACAGGTGGCGCAGGAAGAAGTCCGCACCCAGTGTCCAGGGCAGTCTCAGGGTGAAGACCCAGATGGAAGCGAACCACATGCGGGCGTGATTGTGCAGGTAGCCGGTCTGCACCAGCTCCCGGGCCCAGTCGTCGAAGCCCCCAATGCCTGTCAGCCCTGATTCGGCGCGATTCACGCTATTGGACAGAGCGTTTTCGGTCGCCAGGCGCGACCGCTCGGCTGCGAGCTCCTCGAGATAGCTGTCCCAGACCTGGGGACGCATCTGCAGCCAGCCCTTCCAGTAGGTGCGCCAGAACACCTCCTGAATGAACTTCTCGGCGGCATCCGGGGAATGGTGTTGCAGGGTGGTTGCCACGACCTCCCGCTCGGTGATCACGCGGTGGCGGATGTAGGGCGAGACCATGGAGACGTTCTCCCGAAGGCTTGGCCCCGCATCGTGGTTTCGGTCGGCGGCATAGGCCTGACCGGCATGGGGGACAAAGCCCCGCAGCCTCCGAAGAGCCTCCGCCCGGCTGGGCGGGAACAGCGTATCCGCCGGTGCGGTCACGGTCCCGCCCCCGGGTCGGGTCATGACTCGCCCGACCCGGTTTCGCCCGTTTTGCCCTCGGGTTTCTTGTCGCCCTGGTGGCCCAGAGCGTCTGCCTCGTCCAGCCGCGGGTGGTTGTCCAGGAACTCCCGGTGCGGGTCGTCCAGGGCATCCAGCGCCTGCAGGCTGTCGGTGATGGCGTGAATGGCCGCTACCACGTCGCGGGTGTTGGCGGTCTCCGAGATGGTGTGCATGTTGCGGATCGGAAAGCCGACAGAGGTGGCCACACAGTCTACGGAGGCCAGCACGCCGGCCATGCCATCGGTGCCGGTGTCATTGCCCACCACATCCCGCTGTACCGGGATCCCTTTCTCCCTGGCGGTGTGCTCGATGACCCGGTTGAGCTGCTCGCTGGCCACGGAACCCACCGAGAGGGTGAAGCCCTTGCCCATCTCCAGCGGCTGCATGCGGCGGTCGCCGATGCCGGGCGCGGCCACGTAGTCGTGGTTCACGTCCACGGCGATGATCGCATCCGGCTTGAGCTCGCCGGCCAGTACGCGGCTGCCGAAGCGGCCGATCTCCTCGTAGCTGGCGATGGCGAACATCACGCGGACTTTCTCCGTGCCACCCGCCTCGGCGATCAGCCGGGCGACCTCGGCGGTAACAAAGCAGCCCAGGCCGTTGTCCAGATAGGCGCCGTAGAAGGTATCCGGGCTGAAGCCGTGGCGAATGGGCCGGTTGAAGAGGATCGAATCGCCCGGCCGGACGCCCAGGTTCTCCACCTGCTGCTTTTTGTTCTCGCCGTGGATTTGCAGGTCCAGGTAGATCTGCTCTTTCTTTATGCCCTGTTCGCCGGTGCGCTGCTTCGGGTCGGAGAAGTGGATGGCGCCCAGCGCCTCCACCGTGCCGCCCTCGATGCGCCGGTACTGGCCCGGCGCCTCCGGGTCTTCGCTGAAGAGCGTGACCTCGTGGCCCACCAGCACATTGGGCAGAAAGGCGTCGGTGTTGATCCAGATCTTGCCGTCATCGCCGATGGAGCGGACCTGCATGCGGATCTTGTCCGCGTGGCCGATCACCATGACCTTGAACAGGTCATCCCGCCCCGGATGGGTATCCAGCACCACCCCGGCATGCCCCTTGAACTGGTGCAGGTGCCAGTTGGTCGGCGCGAACTGCTCGAAGTGGGGTTTGAGTACGCCGTAGGTCATGGCGCCCTCCAGCCCCACCGGGCTGGGTGCCGCAAGAATGCGCCGCATCAGGTCGAACTGCGCTTCGGGCATGGGATCGGTCCACGGGGTTTCGCTCATAGCACTCTCTCTGTCAGGTGGAATAGGGCGTGCGCTCAGGCGTGGCCTGGCGGGTGACTGATGGTGCGGCCGGAGAGCTCTTCCATGGCCACCTCCGTGGCCAGGCTCTCGGCCACCGGGTCGCTCTCGCCGCCGAGCGCACGATGTCGGTAGTACCAGCCCATGAGCAGATTGGCCACGTTCTCCTCCGGTGCGTCCATGAAGGTCTCCGGGGCGATGTCGTTGGCCTCGCAAATCTGCTCGATCACGTTCCAGTCGAAGCTCACCGACCCGTCCGGTTCCCGGGTCAGGTGCAGGTCCGAGAACGCCAGGTCGTTGGGGATTTCAATTTGCATGGTCTGCTGTCCCATAGGGGCACTTCACTCGTCGACTCGTCGCCTACCAGTTTCCCGGGAGCGATCGGTTCTGTAAATGGGGGTGGGGCGAGGGCGTTGCCGTTACTCCTCGCCGATCGGTTCGATGCGGTGCCGGTCCGTGGCGTGGACCATGTCCACGCAGTGTCCGCCGCGGAAGCGGAACAGGGAGATTCGGTGTGGTTCGCCATGCAGGCAGATGCCGGTGTCGCCGGCCACCCAGATGCTTCCGGCCTCGGCCAGCGCCCCGGCGGTCACGCCCGGCTCCTCACCCAGCCGTGAGCGTGCGCTCATTGCCTCGCCGGTCCGGGCCTCGCGCAGCGGGCCGCTCGGGGCCGGGTCGATGCGCTGGTCGTGGGGCAGCCGGCAGATGAGTGCCAGTGCATCCCGCTCCCGCTCCGGGCTGATGTTGATCAGCACGATGGCATCGTCCGGTGTCAGCAGGAGGTATAACGGCCCGCGGTAGCTGTAACTGGCCGCACAAAAGTCATCCACCGCCGCCCCGAAGGTCCAGTTGGGCACCAGCAGGCTGAAGTCAGGGGCGATGAAGCGATTGATCGTGTAGAGACGGGCCAAGGTGATGCGCCTTCTGGTTCCGTTGTGAGGTGCTTAGGATGGCACGGGTTGCGGTGGAAGGCATCCGGCGCTGAAGGTACGCCTTGGCGTATGGACTTCCCCCACGTTCGATTGTAGAGGACCTCGATGTAGTCGAAGATTTCGGTTCGGGCGAGATGGGCGCGCGGAATGGCCCTGCCCCCTCAGGGCACGAGCAGGGTTGGAGGAGAATACAGATCGCAGGGGTGTGGTCAGGTCGCCATCCGGCGGCGTCGGGGAATGGGGATCTGCTGCTCGCGGATACGGCAGTAAAGGGTGGAGCGCGCAATGCCCAGTTGGTTTGCGGCTTTGGAGACATTCCCGTTGCAGGCTCTCAGTGCTTGTTCGATGGCACAGCGCTGAAGCGAGGCCAGGTCCTTGCAGCCGTTTGGGGTTGACGCCTCCGTCCTCACCTCTCTGCTGTGGATTGGGCTCAATACCTCATCCGGCAAGTCGTCAACGTCAATCCAAGGTGCATCACTGAGCGCCGCCGTGGTGGTGATGACATTCTTTAGCTGACGGACATTGCCAGGCCAGTGGTAAGCCAGTAGCGCGTCCATTGCGGCCCTTGTGAGGCGTGGCGTGGGGCCGCCGCTCTGCTGGGCCTGCTGGTGAAGGTAATACTCCGAAAGCAGGGCGATATCATCGCCACGTTCCCTCAGGGGAGGAATCTTCAGGCGGAGCGCGGCGATGCGGTAGAACAGATCTTGGCGGAAGCGACCGGCGTCGACTTCTTCCGGTAGGTTTCGGTTGGTCATCGAGATCAGGCGGGCCTGCACCCTACGCGGCTGGTGGCTTCCGATGCGGTAAACCACGCCATCTTCCAGAATCCGCAGCAGTGTGGGTTGCAGATCCAGCGGCATTTCGCTGACTTCATCCAAGCAGAGGGTGCCGCCGTCTGCCGCCTCCAGTTTGCCCGGACGCCCCTCCTGACTCGCACCTGTGAATGCCCCGCCGACATAACCGAACATCTCCCCACCAATGAGATCCTTCGGCAAGGCCCCGCAGTTGACTGGAATAAAAGGTCCCGACTGGGTGCTCAGGGCATGCACACCGCGGGCGAACAACTCTTTTCCAACACCCGTCTCGCCTTCGATCAGGATTGGTGCGTCAGTCGCTGCCAGGCGATGAGCTCGCTCGCAAGCCGCCCGCATGGCGGGGCTGTCGCCGATAAGGCTGTCCAGGGAGATGGAACCGCTTTCGTCCGCTTTGCTGGATTTGGTAACGGCCGGCCGGATGCCTGGTGTGTGGCGATTCTGGCGCGGTGCAATGATAACCCCAAGGTATTCATCGCCCTCCTTGATCGGCTCCGTGCTGGCAGTGGGCAACTCTGTGTGCAGCTTGTCGCACCATTCTTCCGGGGGCGTGTCACGTATCAGCGGGATATCGCCCTCGTAAAAAAGGTTCCGAGAGGCCCGGGTAAGCTGGTTCTGTACCGCCTCATTGCCGTGGACCACCACGCCGTTCCGGCTGACGACCATTACATCTCGCTGGTTCCAGCGCTGGCTTTTGGCGAGAAAGCGCTCCATCAGTCGGCGATGGTCTGCTTCGGCGCTTTGCATCAACTCGCCCTCGATCTGGCGCGCTACTGCAACCACGTAAGCCAAGCTTTGGGGGTTGAAGGTCTCTGCGGGGCCAGACAAGTCCACAACCCCCAGGATACGGCGTGTGGTTGGGCTGAATACTGGTGCCGCAGCACATGTCCAACGCTGAACACGACAGCAGTAGTGCTCATGGCCGTGGATCTGCACGGGTTGCTGGCTCGCCAGAGCCGTGCCGATCGCGTTGGTCCCGATGTGGCCCTCATCCCAGAGCCCCCCACGACGCAGCCCGATATCGTACCCGAGCTCGATGACGCGGCGGTCCCCCACGGTTTCCAGCACGGTGCCGTGAGCATTGCTGAGCATCACCATGGCCCGTGCATCATGGAGAAATTGTCGACCTTGCTCCAGTGCTGGTCGGGCGGCCGCGAGAAAGCCTCCGCTCTGTTGTCGGATCCGCAGCAATTCCCCTTCGCTCAGCGCAAGGGTGTGGGGTCGATCAATGGGTACATTGTTGTCGAGAGAACGCTTCCGGGATGCCAATACCTCACGACGGACATCCTCCGGAGCCTCTCCTCGGCTGAGAAAGGTCTCCCAAGCGCGGTGGATCTTTCGATCCTTCATTCTGTCTCCTCCCACGCAGGCTTTGCGCCTGCCGGGTGCATTGGATTATTTTTTTATACTCTTATTTATAGCACTCGCCTCCGGAGCCTGCAGCCGCGGCAATACAGTGCCCGCGAGGGTACCCTCTCGACGGTGATGGGTTCGTCGGGTGTCCATGCCCCATTTGCGGAAAAGCCGGGAGAGTACCTGCGGCGGTGCCCTCCCGGCGTTTTAATTACCTCTATTAGCTATCTGCTCGTTCAGGTACTTCGAGGCCTAACCAGTCCTTGTAGAAGGTCTCGATATCCGGCTCGAAATCATGGATGACCGGGTACCAGGCAGTGGGTGCCTCAACATCCAGAAGGTCGCCGCTCAGTGGGCAGTAGTACTCCCGGATGGTCTGCCAGCCTGAGGATGGCGCCATCAGTTCCGGGTAGATCTCATTCAACTCCTCCTGGCTTTCGCGCACGTAAACCATGGCGTGCAGCTTCCAGTTCTCCCGGTAGTCGCAGAAGACGTGGCCGGCCTCCGACTTCACTACCCAGCGATGGGTGTCCTTTTCCTGAACGATGTAGAGTTTGGGGCCCAACGGCAGGATGATGCGGTCATCCCATGGCACCCGCTCTTGAAGGATGCTGAGGTAGGTTTCAAAGCGCCCCTCATCCTTCGGTGTGGAGAGCATCTTGTGAAGGGTGTCCGGATCGATTGTGCCGTCAATAAGGTCGGCGATCTTGTTGCGTTCGTAAGCCATCTTGCATGCTCCTGTTCTGAGTCGGGCAGGGCTGGCCCGGTGCCCGCGGTCGGCTACCGGGCCACGGCCTCTATTCCTCTTCCACCAGCTTGACGGTGCGGACGTCGGGCAGCTCGGACAGATCCATGTGGTAGTGCGAGCCGTAGTGCGGGATACCGAGTTCCTCCTCGCGCAGCTCCCAGCTTTCGGGCAGGTCCCAGAAGGCCTTGAACTCGGCAAGGAACCGGGGGCTGAGCTTGAAGGAGGAGGCGAACATCTGCTGCACTTGGGTGCTGGCGTCCTTCTTCAGGATTCGCTCGCGCTCCTGTTTCATCCACTCACGGGTAGGCATGGCTCGGGCCAAGCGCGCCTTGCGCAGGGCCTGGCGGCGCTCGCTGGTGGCCTTGCTGTCGACCTGGTAACCAGTATCGGTTTCGCGGACCACCACGCCGTAAATCCTCTCGGCGAAGCGTGGCAGGATGTGTCCGTTTTCCAGGTCGTTCGCTACCATCGCCGGGTCGCGCTCCAGCGGGTCACCGAAACCAGGGCCACCCTTCATTGTGTTGAGATAGAGGTCGTAGTCCTTGAACATCTCCTCCGTGGTGATGGCCTGCTTGTCCCGCTTGACCTGAGCATTGGGAATCAGTTTTTCGTAGCTGCGCTCGCCGGGGTCGACATCGCCTCCCAACGGGATGGGTTTGCCGGCCTCGATAAGCTCCTTGATCCCGGTGTCGTGCGCGGCGAAGCGGTAGCCGGATGCTGCGGGGAAGCCGCCCATCAGGCCCCAGTCAGAACTGATGTGCCCGTTGCCCATGAAGAACATGGTCCAGTCTTTGGCGTTCCAGACCATGCGCAGGCTTTCCCAGCCGCTGCCGCCACGGTACTTGCCAGAGCCACCGGAACTGGCCTTGATCTGCCTGCCCAGGTAGACCAACGGCTCCGCCAGCTCCCAGATCTCCATATCGCCCATGTCGCCTTCCGGGTTCCAGATAGCGGCGGCATGGCTGATGCCATCCCCGAAGGCTGAGGCACCGACACCGTTGGCGGCGCACTCGAAGCTGTTGACCGCGTGGATCTCGTCGTACTGGTTGAAGCCCCCGCCCTGTAGCCAGTTGGAGGTGTTGGCGTTGCCGGCGTTGACCTCCTCCAGGTAGCCGCGGCCGAAGTAGGACCGGCTAAGCCCCCGCCACAAGGCGGTCCAACTGGAGACCAGGAAGTGCCAGGAGTAGGAGAAGGCCACCCGCCGGTCATCGGGGTTCATCCAGGTCCCTTTCGGTAGCCGGAACTCGGTACCGTAGGCGGCCCCGTCGTTGATCATCTCGGTGGGGATGAGGGTCTGGGTCATCATCACCCAGATGCCGGAGGTGAAGCTCACCTGGTGGGCGTTGTAGGTATGCCAACCCCAGCGTGTGGCCCCATCAAAGTCCAGCTTCCAGGTGCCGTC
Source organism: Alkalispirillum mobile (assembly GCF_003664325.1). Lineage (NCBI taxonomy): Bacteria > Pseudomonadati > Pseudomonadota > Gammaproteobacteria > Chromatiales > Ectothiorhodospiraceae > Alkalispirillum > Alkalispirillum mobile. The sequence goes on along the minus strand of NZ_RCDA01000001.1, from coordinate 1,089,404 downwards.
CCCCCGTATTTCGATCTCCGACGGGGTGTGCATGATGGTATCCACCTTGGCGAAGTCGGAGGGTACCCGCACGTCCTCGTGCTTGTAGGGGACATCCACGAACCCGACCTGGCGGTACTTCCCGGGGATGGTCATGGCCTTGATGCGGTTCTGCAGGCCCCGCCGGCCATGCTCTACCGACTCGTAGCAGAAGCGCCAGTAGGCATCGATGCCTTCATCGCGGATCAGTTCCTCCACCATGTCCCGGATCATGTGGCAGCCGGCAACACGGGTGCGCTCGTCCAGCATCCAGTACCGGGTCGTGCGCACCATGCGCTGGCTTTCGTGCAGCCAGTCCCGGAAGAGGGTGTCGTTGGCGCCGATCTTCCGGCAGGTGACCGAGTAACCGTCGCCGAAGCGCTGGATCTGGCCGGTGGCCATGGAGCCCGGACCCACCGCACCGGTGTCGATAACGTGGGTGACGCCGCCTACCCAGCCCACCAGTCGTCCCTCCCAGAAGATGGGTACGATGGTGTGGATGTCGCATGGGTGCACGTTGCCGATTAACGAATCGTTGTTGCAGAAGATGTCTTTGTCCTGAACGCCAGGGTTATGCTCCCAGTCGTTCTCGATCATGTATTTAATCGCAGCGCCCATGGTGCCCACGTGGATGATGATGCCCGTGGACGTGACAATGGCGTCGCCGGCGGCGTTATAGAGGGTGAAACAGAGTTCCCCCTCTTGCTCTACGATCGGCGAGGCGGCAATGCGTTTGGCAGTTTCGCGGGCATCCACCACACCCGCGCGGAGTCGGGAAAACATCTTGTTGTAGCGGATGGGCTCTTCATCCCGCAGGCTGAGCTCGGTCAGGCCTGCGTAGCTGCCCGTGTTGCGGGTAGCGTCCAGTACGCCGTCGCGGTGCTGCTTAAGCGTTTGGCCTCCGCGCACGATGCCAGTGGTCGGTATAGTGGCCCCTGCGGACTGGGGCTCAATGCGCTCGTATGACATGGTCGTCTCTCCAGGTTCTCATTCGGTCTGGCTCAAAGGCGTAATTAGGGCGCTTTTGGCCTACAGCTCTTTCAGGTGGAACAGCCGGTGCTCGTCCAACCAGGTGCGGAAGCCGTCGGGCACCACGAATGTGGTGGCGTCGGATTCGATGATGGCCGGGCCCTCGATCTCGTTTCCGGGTAGCAGCGCTTCCATGTGATAAAGCTCTGCCTGAACCCAACGGCGCTGGTGGTAGAACTGGCGTGTGCCCAGTCGCGCCTCTGCGATCGGTTCCTTGTCGGCGAGGGGTTCTTTTGGAATGCGCGGTTTGGGGATGGGCACGGAGCCGCGCATGATTGCGCCGGTGACCGAGTAACCGAGTTCCGGGGAGCGAGCTGACTCGGCATAGACGCGGCCGTAAGTCTCGTTGAAGGCCTCCTCCAGCTTCACCCAGTCGTCCTCAGACGCCACTTCCGGCAGCGGTGAATCGATCTCCAGGTCATTCAGTTGGCCGCGGTACTGCATGCGGTAAGCCGGCTGCAGCCGGACCTGGTCGGCGCTGTAGCCGTTGACCCGGAATTCCTCCAGAACATTCTGGGTCAGTTCGCTCCAGGCCTCCTGCAGGGTCTTCGCGGCCGCCTGGCGCTGGTCGCCCGGTGCGTGCTGATCGAGGTTGATATCCAGGCTCTTGTCGTAGCGGTACTCGAAGTCGGCAGCCGCACAGCCGAAGGCGGAAAAGCCCGCCGCCCAGGCCGGTACGATCACATCCTCAAAACCCAGCCCGCGGGTGTAGCCGTAGGTATGCACTGGTCCAGCACCCCCATAGGAGAAGCAGACGAAGCTTCGGGGGTCGTAACCTTTGGCGGAGATCATGGAACGGATGTAATCGTGCAACTCCGAGTCGAGCAGTTCGATCACGCCGGCCGCCGCTTCCTCGACCGACAGGCCCAGCGGGTCAGCGAGCTGTTCCTTGATGGCGTCGTGTGCCCGTTGCGGGTCCAGCTTGATAGCGCCACCCAGGAAGTTATCGGGGTTGAGATAGCCCAGCACCATGTGGCAATCGGTGATGGAGACCGTCTCGATACCGCTCTCGGCCCAGCAGACGCCAACGCGGTAACCCGCAGAGTCCGGTCCCAGCTTGATTGCGTGGGTGTAAGGGTCCAGCCGGACAAAGCTGCCGGCACCCGCGCCCACCGAGTCCATGGCCACCAGCGGAAGCGAGAGCACCAAGCGAGCCATATCCGGGTCGGTGCGAATGGTCAGCTCGTTCTGGGTGATGAGTGCCACGTCGAATGACGTGCCCCCGATATCGGAGCAGGCAATGTTTTTGTAGCCCAGCGTTTCACCCAGGTACTTGGCGCCAATCACGCCCCCGATAGGACCAGATGAGATGGTCCGAGCCAGCTCCTTCGCCTGCCAGCTAATGGTGCCGCCATGCGTGGCCATGACGCGGAAGTCGAACTTCGTCCCTTTCTTTTGAAAGGACTGGGAGATCTTTTTCAGTGTCTCTCTGGAGGGCTCTGCCGCGTAGGCCTCGAGAATGGTGGTGTTGGTACGGTGAGACTCTTTGCGCACGGGGTAATAATCCACCGAGGCGAAAACGGGAATGTTTTTCCCCGACTTCTTGACCTCCTCACGCACGATATCCCGCACCCGCCGCTCGTGGTCCGGGTTCTTGTAGGAGTGCAGCAGGCTGATGACGATGCTGTCCACGTTGGTGGAGATCACCTCGCGTGCCGCCTGGCGTGCTGTCTCCTCCCGGAGTGGGATAACCACATTGCCGAACATGTCAACGCGTTCTACTACGCCGCGTGTGCGCTGGCGCGGGACCAGTGGCTCGTCGTAGTAGTGGGTGTTGATGTGAATCCGATCCTCATAGGCAAAGCCGAGGTACGCCTGGATGGCTCGGCCCATGCGGTGGAAGTCCTCCATGCCCTGGTTGACGATCAGCCCGCAGCGCAAGCCCTTCCGCTGCACTACGCGGTTGAGCAGGGCTGTGCCGGAATACACCCCGGTCTGGAGTTGGGGCAGGGCCTCCTCCAAGGGGATATCCCACAGTGCCAGGGCATCTTCGCTTGAGTAGAGCAGGCCGACAGACTCGTCGTCGGGAGTGCTTTGAGCTTTACCGACCACGAACTCACCCTGGCCGTCCACGAAGAACGTGTCGGTCATAGTGCCGCCGGCATCAATGCCCAGGACCTGAACATCTCTTGATACGGGTTGGACTGCGCTCACGATGGTCTCCTCCTAGCTGTCTTTTTTTGGCGCCTTTTTTTGGGGCGCAGCCTGAAGAGCGCAAGCGGTGTGCCATATTCTGGTGCGCAGAGGTTTTTACGCAAAAACAAGAAGATATGAAGGTCTGTTGCCTAATGCAGGACTGCTGATGCGGTTGTAGTGACCGTATTTCGGACAGTTAGAGGTGTTCGGATGACGGACAGTGATGCTTCCGGGAGGCCTGCGACGACGCAACCGATGTGACGTCGCGCACGACCTTGCTATTCTGCATATATCAACATCGCTCACCCCCGGAGGGCAGTTTGGCCGGCCCGGAACAGCTGAAGGGGCAGATCTTCAAACGGCTGGTCGACCTAAGCGCCGTGTCGCCGGGTGCGGGTCAAGGTGCAGGACATGAGGGCTCGATGGGACTCAGGCAGCAAGGGCGAGTGGGTGTGATGGAGCGGGCGCTGATTGGCTGTGGTGGGGGGTCGGGTTCGGTGTCTGTATAGCACTGGGTGGAGTTGACGTTGATTTGAGGTTTGCTGGGGCACAAGTGACTGACGGTGTACGTGTTTTTTTTGGTATGGATTTGCCCGCGACGAAAACCCCTCTGGTGATATGCGGCTGCAGCATATTATGACTTATACAGACGCAGTAGAATCAACTGTTATGCCGGATGAATATTTATCCATGAGATTCCTTGAGTACGCACTGAAACGAGCACTACGTAAACCTGCCCCGAATCCCATACCTAGAAGTGGCGAGGCTGGGGCTGCCGTTGATGGCTACGTAGTCTATCTGCGGGCGGAACATGGAGATTTGCACGTGCTGGTAGACGAGTTTGATGGCCGTGTTGTACAGGGTAGAGCTCTTCATGAAGGTACTTTTGAGCTTCAGACTTCTATTCCCACATACAACCTTAGGCATTTCGTACCCGAGATACAGCATTATTACGGGTTATGGAATTTCAACTATTCATCTGCATTACGATTCATTGTGCGGGACCTCCTTCATTTTCCAGTTTTCGTGGTTGCTTTTGATGTTATACAGCAGGCTCTGTTTAACCGTAAAAGGCTTGTTCGGAATGAGCGAATAACTCTATTACGAGATCTTGTGGAGCATACGATTAAAAACCCACAGTTCAAGATAAGCCATATCGGTGTGATGAGTGAAATCTATACAAACCGTTGGGTGCATCATCCCTCAAAGAGCGGCGTACTGGAATACTATAAGCTTGCACTCGATTCCTTGGCCCAAAGTGGCGACCTAAAGTCTGACGGGAGTTGTTACAGTGTATCGCCAAAGGCGTTGGAAACATTGGCGCAGTATGAGGAGCAGGAGCGAAAGCATCGTGACAACGTAAAGCAAAAGCGCGCACTAAACTGGCTTACATTTGTCTTGGTGCTCTTGGCTGCGCTTCAGGTTTATGGAGTGCTTTCAAGCAACGGGGCATAACAAGTTGCTGCACGCGGATAAATTACTCGCTGCGCTCCTAATTTACCGGTGAGCAAAGCGTTGGGCGCCAAGCAAGGGAGCACTATGAAAGCTGTCGAAATTAAAATCCACAACTTCCGTTCAATCTGCGATGCGTCGATAACGCTAGCGGAATACGGAATTCTTGTGGGCGTCAATAACGCAGGGAAAACAACAGTCATTGATGCGATCCGGGCCTTCTATGGAAAAGGGGTCAAGTTTGATAAGAGTCGTGACTTCCCTCACAAAGGTGCGGAAGATAATGAGTCATGGGTTGAGATTGAGTTTAAGCCTTCTGCTGAGGAGATCGGTACATTAAAAGATGAGTACCGGTCGGAAAACGATACGTTTAGAGTAAGAAGTTATCTCTCCTCAGATCAAAAAGACAAGGAAGGAAAAGAGCGTTCTGGCCCATATGCCTATGTGAATGGTGAATTATCCGAAGAAAGATTTTACGGCTTCAAAAACGTGGGGCAGGGTAAATTTGGCGAGATCATCTATATTCCGGCAGTTTCTAAGATTGACGAGCACACAAAATTAACAGGCCCCTCGGCACTCAGAGACCTTGTAAATACGGTTCTCTCAAGGGTAATGGAAGAGTCAGGTGCCTACCAGGCATTAAGTGAGTCATTCAGTGAGTTTGAGGGCGCGATCAAGACTGAATCTACTGCGGAGGGTTATTCGCTTCAAAGTATTGAAACTGACATTTCGGAGGAACTGTCTGATTGGGGGGCGGGATTTAGGCTAAATATAAGCCCAGTTGGCGTAGATGACATTATAAAAGGCCTTGTTAACCACGAGATCATTGATCAGTCAATGGACAAAGCTCAACCAATTTCGGCGTACGGCCAAGGATTTCAAAGAAGCGTTATCTATACTTTGATTCGTGTAGCGGCGAGGTACGGTCCCAAAAAGAAGTCCCCAAAAAAGAAGGAATTTTCGCCTGAGCTGACATGGATATTGTTTGAAGAGCCAGAAGCATTTCTACATCCAACTCAGGTAAGCTCATTGAACTCAGATCTGAGGTCTTTGTCAGAAAGTTTAGGCTCGCAGGTGCTTCTGTCTACTCACAACCCGCAATTCGCTACTCACAGTATCCGCAATATCACGGCAATCTGCAGGTTGCAGAGAGAAGATTGCAGAACAAGAAGCTACCAAGTATCGAGTGACGAGCTAGACAGGGTTCTAACAGTGAATCAACAGGATGCCCAGGCGTGGCAGGCTGCAGGCATCCCCATTGACCAAGACGATCTCCAGACTGACATGGAGGCCGTAAAATACGCGCTTTGGTTGGACCAAAAACGAAGTTCAGCATTCTTCGCCGAAAAGGTGCTGTTAGTCGAGGGCCCAACCGAAACAGCTCTCTTAACTTATATGTTTGACCACGGATTGTTGCCGGATTGTAAGGGTGTATTTGTTCTCGACACTATTGGCAAATATAACATTCACCGGTTTATGCGGTTATTTCAGTCTTTTGGCATCAGGCATTATGTGCTTTACGACTTCGATAATGGAAGACATGCGCCAATAGACCAGACGATTCAGGCAGCATCCAATGAGTTTACCGGAGGTATAGATACGTTTCCTGAAGACTTGGAGAGGTTTATTGGTATCGCACCGGCAGGGCGTCCTCACCGAAAACCCCAGCATGTGATGCTTCAGGTGGCACAGAACGGTATTGATCTGAATCCTCTTGCTGCGAAGATTAATGCGCTCGTTTCACAGTAGAAAAGCGCCCAACAAGGCGCTCCACTTGACCGCTATTCCGCTCCCGCTCCATAGCGGCAAGTGAGCTTGGGCGTTGGGCGTAAAGGAGAAGATTGATGCTTCGATCAGCAGTGGTAATGGCTTCGGTCATGCTGTCGCTTTCAGTTTACGCAGATTCCTTCCACGTTGCTGTCCAGTACGATTGCAAAAAAGCAGAGGATTTTGTCGCCGTCTACTACCTCGGTGCGTACAACGAGGAGGGTGAGGAACTGATGCAGCGATTGGGGAAGGATGGAATCAACCCTTGGGAACTTGTTGAAGTGACCGGCGACAGAATCACTACAGAGAACACTGTGCGAAGGGAATGCGAACTGAGCGATGGATCCTATGTCGTGGAAATCGGACCCTCGCCAGGCAATCGCAACATTCAAGGCCGCTGCGGTGCTCATATGTCAGCATGGGTTACGTTCCACAAGGAAAACAAGTTGCTCTTACGCACCGGTTTCGAAGGCGACTGTCTTGATCTCGAGTCGCCAATCATAACGAGCGCGCTTTGGCGCTCTGGGGCGGAAGAAGCCGACATCACGGAAGTGCGTTTTTCCGAATTCTACAAGTAGGCGCCCAACAAAGCTCTTCAGCCGACGTGCAAAAGGCACGCGGCTGAGAGCTAACGTTAGAAGGCAGGCTATAGAGGTCTATGAATACCAATAGCGAACAGTGGGTTATGGCAGCGTATATGGTTGAGACTGCACATGGCTACCTCAAGGCTGCGGAGTCTCTTTGGAGCCAGAATTTCAGTGTGTCCGTAGTCAATGCAGCTCTCTCTGTTGAAATTATATTGAAGAGCTTTAATGCCAGAGTCTCTGCGAATTCTGGATTGCTGAACGAGAAGTACAATTTTAACGACAGTGCTCTTCCGAAGGGTGCGAATAAGCATGATTTAATAGCGTTGTTCAATGCCCTTCCTGCTGATGTAAAAAGGCAATTTGAAAGCAATTATACCATCGACATTTTAGAGGCCTACAGGTATACGTTCGTAAAGGATAGATACATGTACGAACCGAATGCACGGGGCGGGGCAACTGGAGCATTGCTTGGCGTTGCTGATACTTTCATTAAGAAAACAGTTGCGTTATACAAGCAAAGAGGATGCTCCGACAGATGGATACAGGATTATCCGAATGTGTAACATGCTTCTAACAAACGGCAGCAGGCGGATAGCCTACACTGCGCGGTTTTGTGTTACTCGCTGTCGCTTAAACATTAACACAAAATCGCTACGTTACGGCTACCGCTGTGCCGGGCGTTAGGTATGAAGGGAGAGTCAGTGCCGAAGATCAAATTTGAGGATCGAGCCGTAGCTTTCATTGACGTCCTTGGCTTTAAGCAGGTCGTCGACGCGGCAGGCCAAGGCGGGCAAGAGCATACGGAACTAGAGTCATTAATTGACGTGTTGGAGAGTGCTGTTCCAAAGCTGGATGGGACGGTAGATCACACGGTGCCCAAGGACTTAATTCCAAAGCACCTCTACATATCAGACAGCATCATTCTGAGTGCTCCGCTGACCTCAAGCCAAATGCCCAGTTACCGCGGATTGTCGATTCTGGTAATGCGCGTTATTCAGATAAGTCATATTTTGCTGTCTAGAGGATACTTGCTCCGAGGAGGAATATCCGTCGGCGGCGTTTGGCACACCGATTCAAACATCGTAGGCCCTGCTTATCAGGAGGTATATCAGATAGAGACAAAAACCCTTGTTCCCCGGGTCGAGTTGTCACCGAATGCCAAAAACCATTGGGTTAGCACTGAGGGTAGTTCCAACACGATGTGCCTTGAGTACATGAACCACTTCATAGTCAACGTGTTGCATGACTACTACATACAAGACAAATCCCATGGTGCGGCGGAGCGGGCCTTTGAAAATTACTCTCGTATCATTGAAGCCAATTTGGGGGCCAATCATCCAGAGCCAGTCAGGTACAAGTGGTGGTGGTTTAAAGAGTACCTTGAGAGCGAAGTTAAGCGGAATGCCTTCATCATTCATACCTAACAATCGGCTGCACGGCGACCGATTTTTCGCCGTTTCGCGGCTCAAAATCAGCGCGTGAGCCGGGCGTTAGCTGCCTTTTTGCAGCACAGAGAGAATAATGAAAAAATCAGCCGGGTACATTCTCAGATTTTCAGCCGAACGGCAGCAAGTCTTTGACGATAGATTTGATGAGGGAAAATTTGCCGAGGCTGTTCCTGAGTTTGAGCATAGCCGAAATGTGCCTCTTGTATGTTTCGTTGTCTCAAGGGAAGGCAATTTAACGCATATTTGCCTTGGCTCCCGAGGTCGGCTTGCCGGCACCGATCTTAGACGATTAAACATGGGCAGTTTTTTCACCGTAAAACCTCCCATTCCTGCCAACAAAATAATCTCCCGTGTTTCAAATAGAAGCAAATCTAGAGTCGAAGCGCGCTTAAGTTATGGAGGGCTTTTATCACCAAAAGCATTTGAGGAAGTTATATCAGCTGTAAGTGATTTGTCTCCGGAATCAGCACCAATTCTAGCTAAATATCGCGAAGAGCGCCGAACCAGAATAGCTACACTGCCCGGTGAAATATTGCATTCATTGGCGGAGCAAAAGGAAGCTGTTGGAACAGCTTTAGGAATTGCCGGGATAGATCGAAATGAAATTTCTGGTTGGGATTATTCAGTGGAGTCTGGGCCGGTATCATTTATTGCTGGTCTCCCTAAAGTAAGGCTCCGAGAAGACCAGATGGTTGCAAATGACCTAAAAGAATTCCCAGGGCATGAAGAAGTTCAGTCGTATGTTCACGGCTCTACTGTTTTTGAGAATACCCAAAGCAGACTTACCGTGATTCTGGCTAATAGACTCCCTCTCGAAGAACAAACTGGAACAGATCTTATTTACTATAATGAAACATTTCAGTGTTTCTTGATGGTTCAATACAAGGCTATGGAGCATGAAAATGGAGAGGCGGTATTTAGATTCCCTAACTCACAATTGACGGAAGAAATTCGAAGAATGGATGCCCTACTAACACAATTGGGTGCCGCGAATTCAAATACAGAAGCTGATGGCTTTAGATTGTCTGAAAACCCATTTTTCCTAAAAATATGTCCTCGACTTGTTTTTAATCCAGACAATATTGGACTTTCAGTAGGAATGTATTTACCACTAGATTATTGGAAACTAATATCTATGCATCCAGATACTGTAGGGCCAAAGGGTGGAAAAAGGCTTTCGTATAAAAATGTACGCCGATACTTTGGAAATACTGAATTTATCAATATAGCTTCCGGTGGTTGGGTCGGAACAAATATCCATCAATCTTCCATTCTTAGAGATGTTATTCGAAGCACTTTAGAATCTGGTAGGGCTGCTGTTATCGCTGTAAATGAGGAGCTTGATGACCGACACCGGCGGCAAGATGATGACGGCAGCTAACAAGCGCTTCCAGACTGACGCCAAAACCCACGCGCTTTTGTGTTACTCGCTGCGCTCAAACAATAACACAAAAGCGCTTCGGTTTCGGCGCAGCTGAAGCGGGCGTTAGGGACCCAAGGAGCACAATATGACAGATGAAAATAACTCCGAAGATGAAGTCCCAAAAGGAAAGAGAGTCGCGAAATATTCACGTGGGGCGCTTCAGGCGATCGGAGGTGCTATTCCTTTCGCCGGTGGTGTGTTCTCAGCTATTGCAGGCGCTTGGTCCGAAGCGGAGCAGGATAGGGTAAATCGATTTTTTGAGCACTGGATACGAATGCTTCAGGATGAGCTGAAGGAAAAGGAAGAAACCATTATCGAGATTATGGCTCGCCTTGACCTTCAGGATGAGTCCATCGCGGAACGAGTTGAAAGCAAGGAATACCAGTCGTTAGTAAAGAAGACATTCCGTGAGTGGGCTGGTGCTGAAAGCGAAGAAAAGCGCATCTATATCCGTAACATTCTGTCGAACGCGGCTGCCACTACAGTTTCCAGCGATGATGTAGTGCGTATGTACATTGATTGGATCAGCCAATATTCGGAAATGCACTTCCAAGTTATTGGAGCAATCTATAACAGCGGTGGCATAACCCGCGGTGAAATTTGGCGAAAAATTGGTAAGGGGCCTGTACGTGAAGATTCAGCTGATGCTGATTTGTACAAGCTGCTATTTCGTGATTTAAGTACGGGCAGCATCATCCGTCAGCACCGGGAGGTAGACCGGTTCGGTAACTTCGTACCAAAGCCTTCGCAACGAAGACCCAAGGGAAGTGGTCCAAAACCGCCAGTTTCGGCATTTGACGAAAACGAAGGCTATGAGCTGACCGGGCTAGGTCAACAGTTTGTTCATTATGCAATGAGCGAGCTACCGCCTAAAATCGAATTCCAGGCCGAGGCCGAGAGTGGCGAGCCCTAACAAAGCCAGTCACAGTGACGGCTTTTCCGTTACGGCTTCGCCTTCACTACAAAGCCGCACGTGCTGGCGGCGTTAGATTTAAAAAAATGGGATAGCTATGAGCTCAAGCCTGACCCTCCACTTTGATGGAGATATCGTTTCGAATCATTTTGTTTCCGCTCGTACATTGGGAAGGTCGCTCGTTCACACACAGAATGCGGTAGATAGAGCGTTCCTCGATCTTAAATACGGGAATCTCTGGAAACATGCGAGGATGAAGGCCGATGACTATCACGCCGCTGACTTTATAGCGCTATACCCTGAAGAAGGTGGTTTCGTTCAGAAGTTGTTATCGGATTCTGGTAAAGTGATAGTTGATCGTATTTCTTCTGCGCTTGGCCCGGCAATGGATAGGGTTCTTCAAGAAGGGGATGAGGTTTCCGATTCGCTTCAGCAACAGGTTAGCAATAGGAAAAATCAAATTGAAAAGGGGATTATAGAACCCTCCTCATTTCAATATATTGTGGATAACCCCGGGCAGCATGTTGTTAGGAGTTATGCGGATCGCTCAATTAATAGGGAAATTGATCAAGTTCTATCAATGATTCGATCGAGAAACTCTGGTGAGAGTGTTCTTGAAATAACTACGGAGGGTAGTAAAACTGAAAATTATCAATTTAATCGGTTCAGGAGCGAACGATTCCATTCTATCATATCAAAAAGGCAGGTTGGCGAGCCTGTGGTTTATGTAGCCAGAGTCAGGCAGCTAGATCGACAACTGCTAAATGGTAAAATAGTCAACCAAGAAAATGACAAAACATTAACGATTAGGTTTGCAGACGACTCTGATTTTGTAAAAGCTCACCCATATTTAGGAAACAATGACGAAATGGTTTTTATCGGAGCGCCTATCATTGAATATGGTGCTTTCGATCCGAATGCTGGCGATATCTATTTTATCGACCTCGTAGGGTAATGATGGTTGATCTAATCGCATCTCTCAAAGAAAAGTACGCAGAAGAAACTGGTTGGTCTTTCAGTTTCTTTGGGTTTGCGACTTTTTCTTTATATTTATTTTTTGTGAACTTCTTGTTTGAAAATGGCACCGGACGGGCTTGGCATCAGCTCTTAAGTTCAGGGCTACATGACTTAGCGGTTGGCGACTCCTCTATATTTAAAAACGCCAACATTCTTGAATACATAATTTCTTTAATATCACTGCTGGCCACAATAACACTATATCGGTATTTTCAGTCAAAAATATATGACTTTCTTGCGACAATAAGGGATATGAACGCCTATGTTGATAGACTGAAGAAGAAGCATAGTGATGTCGTAAAAAGTGGCCAAGCAATGAGGATTTATATTGCAAAGGAAGCGGCGAGTGATAATAAAAAACATATGCGGCAGGTATCGACGTTAAGTGGCCTTGGACTCCTTTCGATCTCGGGTTTCATAGCAACCATGCCTTTTCTTTTGAGTCCAGACTTAGTCAACTACTTTTCAGCTATCATTTGTTTATTGATATTTTTGGCAGCTCAATGGTTTGCATTTGCGAAGTACACATCCCAAGTGTTACCGCGGATAATATTGGAAAAAGAAGCTAGGGATGAGGCAGTCGAATTTGGTGAGGGACTTGGTGAATAATCTAACAATTCGCGTCACGCGGATGCCCTTTACGCCGCTTCGCTCTGTAAAGGCCACCGGTGCGCTCTGCGTTCGGCAAAGGAGACGCACTGATGACCATAGCCTGTCTTGGTTGGGGCTCCCTCGTCTGGGACCCGCGAGAACTCGCGATTCAGCGCCAGTGGTACGATGATGGACCGCTAATTCATGTTGAGTTCGTGAGGCAGTCCCAAGATGGACGGATAACGCTGGTCCTAGTCCAGACAGAAAGCCCTGTCCGCTCCTTGTGGGCGGTTATGGATGCGGCCGACCTTGCCTCTGCAAAAAGGGAGCTCCGTAAGCGTGAGGGAATTCCTGAGAAAAACGAAGAAAAGCATATCGGTGCTTGGTCAGTTGGGGATCCATCTCCTGCGCTGATCCCCGGTCTCGCCGAATGGGCCGTAGGCCACGGCATAGCTCATGTAGTCTGGACCAACCTACCGCCAAAGTTCAACGGTGAAGAAACCACACCTTCTGCCGAACAGATTGTGAAGTATCTGGCCAGCCTTACAGGCGCCCAACGAGAAGTGGCAGAACGCTACGTTCGTTCTGCACCGAAGCAGATTGATACGGGTTACCGTCGCCGCATCGAGGCGGCGCTCCAGTGGACTGCACGCGATGCAGTACAGTAATAGCAGATTGCGGCCGAACAAGCCCATCCAGCCGACGCCAAAAAGCGGCGCGGCTGATGGACGACGTTGGGCGGGCTCTAAGAGAGCCGGCCTGACCTTTGCCACCACCGAATGTCAAGTAGATAGTGACGAGAAATGAGAAACTTGTTTTTGCCACACAAAGCTTGTGTCGAATTTTGCGAGGCGGCTGGAGACGTGCTTCCGTTGAGCGCAGATCCTGCTTTCTTGTATCACTACACTACGACAGAATCTGTCTTCTCCATTCTTCAATCATCCGAGTTGTGGCTAAGCCACGCACGGTTTTCACTAGATGTAAGCGAATTGGATTACGGTCTGGATGTAGTAGAGGGTGTTATTAATCGACGTGTAGCGGCCTTGCAGGAGTCAAATCAATCGGAAATATTGAAGACTTTGCAAGTCTACGCTCGTGAGAAGCTGGAAACCTATGATCCGTTTATTATTTGTTTTTCTGAGACTCCTGATGTTCTTTCGCTTTGGAGAATGTTTTCTCTCGAAAAGGGCGTGTGCCTAGGGTTTGAGGTGCAGGGGCTATTGGCCACGAATTCTGATGTGATCAATTGCTTTTTTAAAAACTCGGGGGCGCTTGGAAAAGTTTCATATGACCCGGGTGAGCAGATTGCGATAGCTGAAGGGCTTGTTGATACAATTATTGGCTCGCTTGGGCGGGCGGTAAAATATGTTGATGAAAAGCATCCAGATGAGGCATTGGATGTTTACGCCGTCCATTTGCTCGCAGCGGCCATGCTCTTCAAGCATCCTTCATTCCAAGATGAACGAGAGTGGCGATTGTTTCAATTTGCGCATTTCGAGACGGAAAGTGACCATCAAGCGTTGCGATTTCGAACTAAGGAGGCGGCGATAGTTCCAGCGATTGCTGTGGCTCAAGAAAAGCAACCACTCCCGTTGGAGGAAATATTCTGTGCCCAAAGCGCACTATACCCGGACCATAGGCGTGCACTCGAACTTCTCAAGGTGAAGACCGGGCATGCTAAGGCAGCGGTCCATATGTACGACAGCAAACTCCGAATATAGTTGATTAAAGTGCGACACAACCAAGAGGGGCTATTTCATCTGGAAATACATTCCGCCAAGCCCAACAATAGCTTGCAACGGACGCCGTAAAGCGGGCGCCGCTGAAGCTAGGCGTTATACAGCTTTACACCGTTGCGCAACACGCTACAATGTAGCTCATGATCAAGTCGTTCAAGCACAAGGGATTGCGCCGTTACTACGAGACAGGGAGCACACGCGGCATCCAGGCGAAGCACGCCAAACGGCTAAAAATGCAGCTGGCAGCCCTCGATACCGCAGTTGAAATTGCTGACCTGGATATTCCTGGGTACGGGTTGCATCCGCTCAAAGGGAACCGAAAGGGCATATGGGCCATTACCTTAAGCGGAAATTGGCGGCTCACCTTCCAGTTCTCAGACGGCAATGCGTATCTGATTGATTATGAGGATCATCACTGATGACTATGCACAACCCCCCACATCCTGGTGAGTTCATTCTGGCAACCTACATGGAGCCTCACGGTCTGAGCTGCCGCTATTTGGCCGAGCAGCTGGATGTGTCGCCATCTACCTTGAGCCGGATTTTGAAACAGCAGAGCGGTGTTAGCCCGGAAATGGCGTTGCGGCTGTCCAAGGCGCTAGGCCGTACACCGCAAAGTTGGCTCGCAATGCAGGATGCTTATGACCTATGGCACGCGGGTAAGACCATCAAATTGGATAAGGTCCATAAAGTTGAGCTTACCGCTGCATAACCAGTCGCTCGAGTTCGCTCCGGCCCTGGCCGGGCCTGTGCCGGGCGGGCTTTCTAACCTTGTCCCGGTGAATTGGTCCCCTCTTCTATTTAGGTGGATCTTCCCGCCGGCTCTTGGGTCACTGTCGGTTGGGAGGTTGATTCTTAGGCGAGTATGGCGCCCCGGGCAGGATTCGAACCTGCGACCTGCCGCTTAGGAGGCGGCTGCTCTATCCTGCTGAGCTACCGGGGCAGGGCATCGGTGCGTATGATAGCACGAACCCCTCTCAGACCCACGGAGCCCCATGCCCCGCAAAGCCGCCTGGTGTGACCTCAGCGACTGTTTTGCCTGCACCATCCGAGACTCGGCCCTGTTCTCCGGATTGCGGGAGGCGGATCTGGCCGTGGTGCACGGCGCCATTGAGGAGATCCCGCTGCGCCCCGGGCACTGGCTGTACCGCGGTGGCCAGTCCGCCGACTCGGTGTTCACCGTGCGTGGCGGGCTCGTCAAACTGGTGCAGTACCTGCCCAACGGCGATCACCGCATCGTGCGTATTGCCCGTTCCAGCGACGTGCTGGGCCTGGAGGCCACCCTGCGCCAGCCCTACCAGCACGATGCCATCGTGGTGCAGGCCGGGCTGGCCTGTCGCATTCCCATCGAGGTGCTGGACGAGCTGAACGCCCGCAATCCCGCTCTGCACCAGGAGTTGATGCGCCGCTGGCAGTCCGCGCTTAGCGAGGCTGAGGCCTGGCTGACGGAGTTGTCTACCGGGTCGGCCCGGCACCGGGTAATCCGCCTGGTGCTGCGGTTGTCCGATGAACAGGGGCGGGGTAGTGCGCCATTGTTCAGCCGCAAGGACATGGGTGCCATGCTGGGGGTCACCACCGAGTCGGCCAGCCGTGCCGTGGCCGAGCTGAAGCGTGCCGGTTTGTTGGGCGAGGACGCTCGGGGGTTCTGGTGCGACCGCGAGGCGTTAGCGCAGCGCGTTACCGATTGAGAAATTTCATCGCCGCCGATTGACGATTTTCAATGCGGTGCGGTTTCTTGCCTCATTACCATCCTCCCGACTTGCGGAGTCACTTGCTCTGCAGCGGAGGATGGAAAGATGCGCAACTATCTGTACCTGCTGGGTGCCATCATCTTCGATGCGCCCTCCCCAGGCCGTTTCGAGGCCGCCCGCTCTTTGACCACGGCCCTGCGCGCGCAGGACCTGCCTGCCGGCCACGCCGCCATTGTCGAGCGGATCGATTCTGAACTCACCCTGACCCCCCAACTGGCCTGCGAGCACAGCCGCCTGTTCGTACTCGGCAACCCCGACGTGGCGGCACAACCCTATGCCGCCTACTGGCTGGAGGGGCAGTTGATGGGGGAGTGCACGGTCAACGTGGCCCGCCACATGGAGGCCTTCGGTTTCGGGGTGGATCGCGCCAGCGGCCTGCTGCCCGATCATATCGTGGCGGAGCTGGAGTTCCTGGCCCTGCTTTCCGATCTGGAAACCCCCGCGGCGCGCGATGCGCTGGAGGCCTTCAACGATCAACACCTGGTGCGCTGGGTGCCGCTGTTCACCCGGGCGCTGCGCCGGGCCGATCCGGCCCCCCATCCGCTCTACGCTGCAGCGGCCGACCTGCTCGACCTGCTGCTGACCGAGCACCGCCCCTGGCCGGGTGACCCGGTGTACCGGCAGCACGCCCCCGCCGCCCTGTCCATCTGAACAAGCCCCTGTCGAGGTACCGGATGAGTTCCAAACAAGCATTCAACCCCGGTCGTCGGGCCTTTCTGACCGGTAGCGCGGCCGGTGCCGGCCTGGCCGTGGCCGGGGTGACCACCCGGGCCCTGGGCCGGATCCAGGCACCGCACCAACTGGAGAAGCTTAAGCCGACCACCGAGACCTACGGCTTCTGCGACATGTGCTTCTGGCGCTGCGGCATCAAGGTCCGCTCCCGGGATGGCCGGGTCGTCAAGATCGACGGCAACCCGGAACACCCCCACAACTACGGCATCGTCTGCGCCAAGGGCAATGCCGGCCCCATGTGGGCCTACGACCCAGACCGCCTCAAGTACCCCATGCGCCGTGTCGGCAAGCGCGGCGAGGGCAAATGGGAGCGGATCAGCTGGGACGAGGCGCTGGACGAGGTGGCGGCCGGGCTGGCACGGGTCAAGGAGCAGTACGGGCCGCAGGCGCTGACCGTGATCGGCCACGGCACCTGGATGAAGCCCTACACCCGCCTGGGCCGGGCCTTCGGCTCCCCCAACATCTGCAGCCCCGCCTTCGGGTTCTGCTGCGGCCCGCGCCTGGTGGCCAACGACCTGGTGGCCGGGCGCACCCTGACCGGCAACGAGACCCTGGACCTGGAAAATTGCCGCTACTTCCTGATGCTCGGCCGGAACATCACCGAGGCCCTGCACAACGGCGAGGTGCGCGGCTGGATGGACGCCGTGGCCGAGGGCGCCAAGTCGGTCTACGTGGACCCGCGGTTCAACATCACCGCCTCGAAGTCCCAGGAGTGGCTGCCCATCCGTCCGCTGAGCGACCACGCGCTGCTGCTGGCACTGATCCACGTCGTTATTGAAGAACAGCTCTACGACCAGGCCTTTGTCGCCGAGTACACCACCGGCCTGGACGAGCTGCGCCAGCGCGTCCAGCCCTATACCCCGGAGTGGGCCGAGGGCGAGACCGAGATCCCGGCCGACACCATTCGCCGCATCGCCCGCGAGATGGCCGAGGCCGCACCCCGGGCGCTGGTCTACTCCCCGCGCCGGGTCACCCGCACCACCAACCAGCTGGGCACCCTCCTGGCCATCGCCCAGCTCAACGCCCTGCTGGGGGTCTGGGACCGCTACGGCGGTATCTTTACCCCCCAGACCTTCGACATCCCGGAGCCGGACCTGCCCCCCTACGAATACCCGCGGGCGGACAACCTGCCCGAAGAGTGGGTGGACGAGGAGGGCCGGCCGCTGCGCGCCGATGGCGCCGGGGTCGACGGGGCCTTCCCGCTGGCCTGGGGCGATGACCGGGGGCTGGCCAACCAGCTCTGGCGCGTCATGGCGACCGAGGAGCCCTATCCCATCAAGGCCTTCATCGCCGCTGGCGGCAACGGCTTCCTCAGCGGGCCCGATTACGAGCTGGTCCACAAGGCGATTGAGAACCTGGAGTTCTTCGTGGCCTGCGACGTGATGCCCAACGAGATGAACAGGTACGCGGACATCCTGCTGCCGGAGGCCAGTTACCTGGAGCGCTACGACGACCTGCAGACCGGCGGTCAGCGCGAGGGCTACGTCGCCCTGCGCAGCCCCGCCATGGAGCCGCTGCACGAGAGCCGGGATGCCTGGACCATCTGCAAGCAGATCGCCGAGCGGCTGGACCTGGGGCAGTACTTCCCCCACGAATCGGTGGCGGATCTGGTGGACGAGCGCCTGCGCAAGGTGGGCCTCAGCCGCGAGGAACTGGAGCGCAAGGGTGTGGCCAAGATACCGGCCGACCCGGCGGTCAACTTCCCCCGGGAACATGGCCGGCGCTCCGAGTTCCCCACCCCCAGCGGCAAGCTGGAGCTGGTGCCCAGCCGCCTCAAGGCGATGGGCTACGAGGAGGCCCTCGACTACCGCCCGCAGGTGGCGCGTGAGCCCGACGAGTTTCACCTGGCCTTCGGCCGCACCGGCGTGCATACCCACACCCGCACCCAGAACAACCCCTGGCTGACCGAGTTCATGGCCGAGAACCGTCTCTGGGTCCACCCCGATGCCGCAGCCGAGCGGGGCATCGAGGACGGTGACCCCCTGCGCGTCACCGACCGCAAGGGCCGTAGCGAGACCCTGCGCGCGAAGGTGACCCGGCGCATCCGCAAGGACACGGTCTTCATGGTGCACGGCTTCGGCGGCTTCGACCCGCGCCGCCAGCAGGCCTACGGGCGGGGCGGTGCGACATCCAACCTGGTTTCCAACGACGTGGACCCCTACCTCGGGTCGGCCGCCCTCGACCGGGGGCTGGTCCGGGTGGAGAAAGCGAGCGGGGGTGAGGCATGAGCGAGAAACGGTACGTAATGCTGGCGGACGTTACCCGCTGCATCAACTGCAAGGCCTGCGTGGTGGCCTGCCGCGCCGAGTGGGATACCCCGCTGGGCCATTCCCGCGACTGGGTGGCCGAGGTGGAGGACACCGACGACAACGGCATGCCGGTGCTGGACTTCTTCCCCGGCCGCTGTCAGCACTGCGAAAACGCCCCCTGTGTCAGCGCCTGCCCCACGGGCGCGGCCTGGCAGCGGGACGACGGCATCGTGCTGGTGGACGACCCGCTCTGCTCCGGTTGCGAGCTCTGCGTGCCCGCCTGCCCCTACGATGCCCGCTGGCTCAACCCGGAGACCGGCACGATCAGCAAGTGCACTTTCTGCCAGCCCCGGGTGGACGAGGGGCTGCAGCCGGCCTGCGTGGAGACCTGCGTGGGTGGTGCACTGCACTTCGGCGATGCCAACGACCCGGACTCCGAGGTCAGCAAGCTGCTGGCGGAGAAGGAGTGGGTGCAGCTGACCACCGAGGCGGTGCCCGCCTCCACCAACCACTACTACTACACCGGCGGCAAGCCGCTGCCCAAAGAGGTGCTGCCCCGACCGGTGCAGCAGTCGATCCAGGAAAAGGCGATCAGCGACGTGGTCAACCCCACCGCGAAGATCGGTCTGGGGGCCATGGTGGCCACCTTTGCCGGCGCGGGGCTCAAGAAGCTGATCGACCGGCGCAACGAGCTGAGCGGTGATGAGCGTCCGGCAGAGCACGGGCGGGAGGAGCAGTGATGGCAGAGGCAGAGAAGATCAAGGTCCGCGACCGCTGGACCATCCGGCTGCACTGGTTCAACGCCCTTTGCTGGGCGCTGCTGGTGCCCACCGGCCTGGGTATTATCAGCGGCGAGAGTCTCCGCCTGGCCCCCGCCTGGTGGCCGCAGTTCCTGCAGACCCTGTTCGGTGGCAACCAGAACCTCATCCTCTTCCACGTGGTGCTGGGCGTGGTCTGGATGGTGGGTATCGGGCTGTTCATCCTGCTGCGCTGGCGCAGCGTGGTGGTGCCCTTCCTGCGCAACGTGATGGTGCTGACCCCCGGCGCGCTCTGGCGTGACCTGCGCACCCTGGTCATCACCATGGCGCGGCTTTTCGGCCTGATGAAGCGCGTGCCCATCCCGCCGCAGGGGCGGTACAACGGCGCCCAGCGGCTGCTGGGCACCATGATCGTGTTCGCCTCGCTGGCCATCGCCTTCAGCGGGTTGTACCTCTACTTCGGGCCGATGGTCTTCCACTTCCCGGACAGCGCCCTGTACGGCGCGGCGTTCCGCTGGGCGCTGGTGGTGCACGCCGCCGCGGTGTTCCTGGTGCTGATCGGGCTGGTGCCGCACATCTACTTTGCGATCGTCGAGGAGCGGGAGTCGCTGGAGACCATGAAGAGCGGCTACGCCGAGGTGGACTTCATCAAGCACCATAACCCGCTCTGGTACGAGGAGCTGAAGCGCGAGGGCAAACTGCGTTGAGCGAGCGTCCCTAAAGCAGCAGGGAGAGCGCCACCGACACGGTCAGTATGGACAGCACCGTGGAGACCAGGATGGCCGTGGAGGTGGGGCCCGCGTGGATCCCGTAGCGCTGGGCCAGCACGTAGACGTTGGCGGCCACCGGCAGGGTGGCCAGGATGATCAGCGCGGTCTGCAGCGGCCCGTCCAGCCCGAGCAGCGTGGTGGCGCCCCAGATCAGCGGCGGGTGCACCAGCAGCTTGATGGCCACCAGCAGCAGCGTCTCGCTGTTGGCCGAGCGCACCGACTGCTGCGCCAGGGTGATGCCCAGCGCAAAGAGGGCCGTCGGCCCGGCGGAGGCGCCCAGCAGCTCCAGGTAGCGCACCGCCGGCGCCGGCAGGTTGATGGACAGCAATGCCAGCGTGACGCCGACGACGCTGGCAATAATCAGTGGGTTGCGCGCCACCCCCAGTGAGGCGGTACGCACCGCCCGCCAGAAGCCCTTGCCCTGGTCCTTCTCCAGTTCGATGATCACCGTGGCCACGCCGATCATGATGGCGCTGTCGACGATGATCACCACCATGGCTGCCGGCAGCACGTGGGCCCCCATTGCGGTGACCACCAGCGGTAGCCCGACAAAACCCACGTTGCCGAAGGTGGCGGTCAGTGCCTGGATGGCGCGGGTGCCGGCACCGCGGCCGTACAGCGCCTTTATCCCCAGCCAGGTAGCAAAGAAGAGCACGAACGCGGGCAGCAGCCAGGAGAGGAACAGCGCCGGGCGCAGGATGTCGGCGGCGTCCATCTCCGCCGTGCCGCTGAGCAGCAGGGCGGGCAGGGCGAAGTAGAAGACGAAGGTGTTCAGCAGGCGGGTGTTCTCGCCGGCCAGCAGCCGGGTGCGGGCGGCGGCCATGCCGGTGAAGATCAGGGCGAAGAAGGGCAGGGCAACGGCGAGGACGACATCCATGGTGGCCTGGTCTCAAACGAAAAAAGGCCGCCTGGCGGGGCGGCCCTTTGGGGGCAGGCCCGGCCTGAATCAGGCGGCCTGCCGGGTGGTGTCTGGTGGAGCCGAGGGGAGTCGAACCCCTGACCTCAGCAGTGCGATTGCTGCGCTCTCCCAACTGAGCTACGGCCCCGAAACAACGCGTATCCTAGCACCGCCGTTGGCAAGAATAAAGAGCCCGGCCCCGGACAGTCCCGGAGCCGGGCTCGATTCCCCATGAAGAAGCGCCTCCGGGTCAGCCGCGCTCGGCGGCCACGGCGTTGGCCCGGTCCATCAATTCACTGCGCTCCTGCAGCAGGTAACCGATCTCGCGATAAGTGTGAACATCCAGCCCGGTATCCTCAACCGCGGTGGTCATGGCCTCGCGGGCCTCTTCCTGCAGGGCCAGGGCGTCCTCGCCCTCCGCCTCGCGGATCTGGTCCGCGTAATCCTCACGGACGTTCTGGATGGCCTCGGCGGCCTCCAGGAAGTTGCCGAGCTGCTCATCCTCCACCTCGTCGGCGCTCAGTTCCGCCTCGCTGGCCACCTCGCTCTCGTACAGGTCCTTGTCGTTGGCGGCCCACGCCACGCCGGCCGGGGCCAGGGCCAGGCCGAGGGAGACGAGGAATGCCGGAATGTGGCGGGTGGTTACTCGCATGGTGCACCTCCGCTAGAAGTGTTCGGTCGGCTCACCACCGGGTGTGCCGTGTGCGTACCGTTGCAGGGGTGATGCCAAACAGTGATGTCTTTAAAAACAGTGCCTTACGAGACATACGGGGCAGGCGCGCCTGTGCCCTTGCGGCACATGTGCGTGCGGGTCGCGCTCAGGGGCTTCAATATCCCCGGGCCTGGATGCCGCGCCGCTCCAGCAGTGAGCCGTCCAGCCGGTAGAGGTCGACCAGCGCCTGGCGGTAGCCTATCTGAGCGGCCTGCTGGTCCACCTGGGCCTGCAACAGATCGCGCTGCGCCTGCGAGAGGGCGAAGGCGGTGGTCTGGCCCACCTCGAAGCGCGCCTCCTCGGCGCGTAGCCTCTCCTCCTGGGCGGCCCGGGTGGCGGCGGTGGCTTCGATCTGGGCCTGGCTGCGCGCCACCTCCAGCCACGCGCTCTGTACATCCACCTGCACCAGCCGGGTCAGGTTGTCGATGCCAAGCAGGGCCTGCTCCCGCTGCAGCCCGGCCTGGCGGTGCTCCGCCTGACCGGCGCGGCGCCCCAGCGGCTGTTCCACCCGGAGGCCCACAACGGCGTCGTAGCTTCGGCCATCCAGCTCTTCCACGGCGGAGCCAAAGCTGTCGGCATAGCCGCTCTTGCCCAGGGTGACGAACAGGTCCAGCCGCGGAAGGAGCCCGTTGCGGGTGCGAACCAGTTCCAGTTCGTTGCGCTGCAGCAGCAGCCGGGCCTCGCGCAGTTCCGCCCGGTGCTCCAGGGCCAGCAGCAGGTGGGTGGCCACCGGGTCCGGCTCCGCGTCCTCGGGCAGGGTGGGCGCGGTCTCCGGGGTCAGCTCAGGTGCCTCGCCGGGGGCGTAATCGGTACCGGTCAGTTGCAGCAGCTCCAGGCGCGCCACGTCGCGGCGGTTGCGGGCATCGATCAGCTCCTGTCGGCGCAGGGCGGCCTCCGCCTCCAGCGGGGCCAGCTCGGTCTCCGAAAGGTCCCCGAGCCGGACACGTTCCTCGGTGCGCTCGATCTGCTCCTCGGCCAGGGCCAGCGAGGCCTCGAACAGCTCAATCTCCCGCTCAGCCTGTACCAGGTCCCAGTAGGTGGTTTCCACGTCCGCCACCAGGGCCTCGGTGAAACCGCGCAGCTCGTACTCCGAGCGCAGCGTGTCCAGCTCTGCCTGCTGGATGCGAACCAGGTTGACAGCGCGCCCGCTGCCCCGGAGCAACGGCTGGTTGAGCGTAAGGTTGAGCCGGGAGCGGTGCAGGGCGCTGCTGTCGGCGGCGCCGGGCGCGTCGCTCTCGCTCAGTCGGCGGTCCTGGGTGACGCCCAGCTCCACCTCGGTGCCCGGGGCGAACTGCTGGCGGATGCCGGCTTGAACGTCCTCGCGCTCAGTCTCCACGGCGAAGCGGTCGCCGAGCCGGTCGTCCAGCCGGTCTTCCCGGTCACGGCGCACGCGCAGTTCGGCAAAGATCTCCGGATCAAAGACCGCCCGCTCGATCTCCTGAAAGGTGGCGGCGATCTCCGGTTCCAGGCGCTCGGAGCGCAGGGCCGCGTTGGACTCCAGCGCCCGCAGCACCGCCTCCTCCAGGGTGAGGGACTCCGCCTGGACACCACCGCTGGCCAGCAGTGCGGCCAATCCGATCAGCAGGCCATTCATCCGGGTCATGTCGCGCGTTTCCTTACCGGGTGGAAGAGGGTGTAGACCACCGGGATCAGCAGCAGGGTGATCACCGTGGCGCTGGTCAGGCCGCCGAGCACCGCCCGGGCCATGGGGGCCTGGGCCTCGGCACCCTCGCCCCAACCCAGGGCCAGGGGCAGCAGGGCGAGCATGGTGGTGGCCGAGGTCATCAGCACCGGACGCAGCCGGCGCCGGCCCGCCTGCAGTGCGGCAGCCCGTGGCGGCAGGCCGGCGCGCCGGTAGCGGGTGGCGCGGTCCACGATCAGGATGCCGTTGTTGACCACAATGCCGGCCAGCAGGATGGTGCCGATAAAGGACTGGGCGTTCAGGGTGGTGCCGGTGAGCCACAGGGCCAGGATGACCCCGATGGCGGCCATGGGCACGGTGAACATCACCACCAGTGGGTCGCGCAGCGATTCATAGAGTGAGGCCATCACCATGTAGACCAGCACCACCGCCAGCACCAGCGTGAGCGTCAGGGCGCTGAAGGCCTCGGCCTGCTCCTCGTAGTCGCCGCCCAGGTGGTAGCTGTAATCCCGGGGCAGGGGTTGCTCGGCCAGCCGCTCGCGCACGTCGGCCACCACCGAGCCCAGGTCGCGGTCGGCGATGTTGGCGTAGACCAGGGCGATGCGCTGGCGGTCGCGCCGGTCGATGCGCAGCGGGCTGGTGCCCGCCTCGCGACTGACCAGGTTGCGCAGGGCGATGGCCTCACCCTCGCGGTTGCGCACGGTGAGGTCGAGCAGGTCCTCCAGGTCGAGGGCGCGGGCGTTGGCCAGGCGTACTCGGATATCCACTTCCTCGCCGTTGTCCTGGAAAAGCCCGGCCCGGGTGCCGGCGACAGCGGTCTCCAGGGTGCGGGCCACCTGGCTGGGGGAGACGTCCAGGTCGGCGGCCCGGGCGCGGTCGATCATCAGCCGGTTCTCGGGGATGCCGTCGTCGCGGGAGCGGCGCAGGTCGGTGATGCCCGGCACGCCGTCAAGCCGCTCGATGGTGGCCTCGGCCAGACGGTCGAGGGTGTCCAGGTCGAAGCCGCGGATCTCGATGGCCAGTTGTTCACCCTCGCCGCCGAAGCCGCCCCGGAACAGCATGCCGGAACGGGCGCGGATGCGGACATCGGCGCCGGGGATGTCGGCCAGCGCCTGGCGGAGTTCCTGGGCGACGGCTTCGCTGGAGCGGTCCCGTTCGGTGACGCTGCCCAGGGCCAGTTGCAGGTTGCCGCGGGCACCACCACCGGCGCGGAAGCCGCCGCTCCCGGCCCGGGTCACCCACGCCTGGGTCTCCGGTACCCACTCCAGCACCCGGGCTTCGATCTCCCGCATCCGCTCATCCATGAACTCCAGCCCGGTGCCCGGCTCGTAGGTGATGGTGATGCGTACGTCGCCCTCGTCGGTGGCGGGCATCAGCTCGGTGCCCAACCGGGGCAGCAGGGCCAATGCCAGCACGAAGGCCGTCGTGCCCAGGGCCAGGGCGGCATGGCGGTTGCGCAGGGTGGCGGCCAGCAGCCGGCGGTAGCCGTGATCGAGCCCGGTGAGCAGGCGCTCAACGCGTCTTTTGATCCGCCGCAGCGGGTGGCCGGCACCCTGTCGGGGGGCTTCCGCGGCCTCGACCGGGCGGACATCGCTCGCACCGGCGCGAGTCAACTGGCGGCGCGCCCGTTGCGGAATCAGCGCCGTGAGCATCGGCACCAGGGTCAGTGCCACCAGCAGGGAGCAGAAGAGGCTGAAGGCCACCACCCAGGCCAGCGGCTGGAACAGCTCCCCGGCCAGCCCCTCCAGGAAGACCAGCGGCAGAAAGATGGCCAGGGTGGTCAGGGTGCTGGCGATGACCGCCGGGGCCACTTCGCCAGTGCCCTGGACGGCGGCCTCAAAGGGCGTCGCCCCGCGTTCCCGCCGGGCAATCACCGACTCCAACACCACGATGGCGTTGTCCACCATCAGCCCCACGCCCAGGGCCAGCCCCCCGAGGGTCATAAGGTTGAGAGTGAAGCCGCCGCCGTAGATCAGTGCGAAGCTGGTGACCAGCGAGATGGGGATGGCCACGGCCGCCACGGCGGTGGCCCGCACGTCGCGCAGAAAGAACAGCAGCACCAGGATGGCCAGGCTGCCGCCCAG
The DNA here is from genome assembly GCF_003664325.1 of Alkalispirillum mobile. Lineage (NCBI taxonomy): Bacteria > Pseudomonadati > Pseudomonadota > Gammaproteobacteria > Chromatiales > Ectothiorhodospiraceae > Alkalispirillum > Alkalispirillum mobile. The sequence continues at coordinate 1,063,688 of NZ_RCDA01000001.1, read as the reverse complement.
TACGATGGACTGACCCAGGTTGCGCATGGCCCGCTCGATGTAGCGGGCGGAATCCGTGATCGGCTGGAGCTGGATGGCCGGGTAGTCCAGATTCATGCGCGCCAGCTCGCGGCGCAGCTCCCGGGCGGTGGCGACGGTGTTGGCCTCGGACTGCTTGCGCACCGCCAGCCGGATACCCGGCTCGCCGTTGATCAGGATGCGCCGGGTCTCGCGCTGGTGGGTGTCGCGGATGTCCGCCAGCTGGCCCAGGCGCACGAAGGCGCCATCGGCTCGGGCCAGGGTGATCTCGTGCAGGGCGTCCAGCTCGGTGAAGCGGCCGGGGATGCGCAGGGCGCGCTCGTAGCGGCCCTCCTCAAGGCCGCCGGCGGCCACCTCGAAGTCTGCCTCCATCAGGGCATCGCGCACGCCATCCAGGGTCAGCCCCAGCGATTGCAGCCGCCCCGGGTCCACGCCGACCTCGATTTCCCGTTCCAGGCCGCCCCAGATGTCGATGGCGCCCACGCCGGGCAGCCGCTCCAGGCGGTAGGCCATCTGGTCGTCCACCAGGCGGCGCAGTTCGATGGGATCCAGCGGGCCGGAGGCACCGATGATCATGATCGGCGTATCGCCCAGGTCCACCTGGCGCACCCTGGGGCGATCCGCCTCATCGGGCAGGTTGGGAACCACCCGGTCCAGGCGGTCGCGCAGGTCGTTGGCGGCCTGCTCCAGGTTGGTGCCCCAGGCGAAGTTCAGCGTGACGTCGGATTGGCCCTCACCGGACACGGAGTTGATCCGCTCCACCCCCGGCACGGCGGCCACGGCGTCCTCCACCCGGCGGGTGATCTGCTGCTCCACCTCCCGGGGCGAGGCGTCGGCGTAGCTGGTGGAGACGGTCAAGGTGGGGTAGGCCACGTCCGGCAGCAGGTCCACCGGCAGCCGGGTCAGCGAGGTCAGCCCGAGGACCACGGCGATGAGGGTGACCATCACCGTGAAGACGGGGCGCTGGGCGCAGAAGGCGGCGAGCTTCACCCTTCCTGATCCTCGTCATGGCGGGCCAGGACGTCGGTGAGCCGCTCCGGGCGCAGCGGGCTGCCATCCTGGATCAGGTGCTGGCCGAGGGTGACCACGTCGCCGCGTAGATCCGGCTCGCGGATCTGGACCCGGTCGCCGTCGCGGACGCCAGTGACCACCACCTGGTAGCGGGCGCGGGGCGGCTCGCCCTCGTCCACGTCGTCGTCCACCAGGTAGATACCGGTCTCGTCACCGCGCCGGACCAGGGCGTCGCGGGGGACCCAGAGGGCATCCTCTGCCTCGCCCACGGTGATCGCCATGCGGGCGAACAGGCCCGGGCGCAGGCGGTCGTTCGGGTTGGGTACGGCCAGTTCCAGGCGTGCCTGGCGGCTGCCGGGACTGAACCGCGGAGCCAGGCGGGCCACCGTGGCGGGGAAGGGCTCCCCCGGATAGACATCGACGGCCAGACGGGCGCTCTGGCCCGGATGCAGGTGGGCGTAGTCCCGTTCGGTGACGAAGCCCACCGCGCGCAGGGTGCGCGTGTCCATCAAAGAGACCACCGGGTCGCCGGCGTTCAGCGAGGCGCCCTCGTCGCGGTAGCGCTCGCCGACCACCCGGGTGTCGCCGTCACCCTCCCAATCGGCACGGATCTCGGTCCAGGAGAGGCGCACCCGGGCGGCGGCCAGCGCCGCCTCGCGCTGGGCGATCTGCGCCGTGGCCAACTGCTCCCGGCTCTGCTCTGCGGCCACCCGCGCCTCGGCCGCCTCCAGTTCGGCCTGGGAGGCGACCCGGCGTTCCCGCAGCGCGCGGGTGCGGTCCAGTTCCTTGCGGGCGGAGGCCAGCGCGGCGCGGGTTTCGGCCAGCTGGGCGCGGGCCACGTCACGGGCGGCTTTCGCCTCGGCCACGGCCTGCTCCTGCTCCTCGCTGTCCAGCCGGGCGATCAGCTGGCCCCGCTCTACGGTATCGCCGATATCCACCATCAGCTGGCGCAGCCGGCCGCCGGTGCGGGCGGCCAGGTCGAACTCATTGGCCGCCTCCAGGCTGCCGGTAAAGCGGCGCACATCCTGCAGCGGGCCGCGGGTGAGGCTGGCGGTCTCCACCGCCACCGGCCGGGGCTGGCGTTCTCCGCCCATGCCCGGGGCGCCCAGGTCGGGGCCGGTCTGTTGCAGGACATAGAGGCCGATGCCGGTGATTAGCACGGCGGGCAGCCACCAGCGGAGGGCTTTGATCAGCTTGGAGGTCATGGGTTAGTCCGATTCCATGAGTGCGCACCCCGCCATGAGAGCAGCGGCGGGTAACACCACTGTTACACGATCGGCCCGGATTGTAACGGGGTGTGACAGCGCGTTCGTCGCAGGCATCCCCCGATTGGATGCCGTTGGAGCCGTGGGGTTCCCCTACGGCGGGTGGTACTCCGGCTGGGAGCGGGTACAATGCCGCACTGCAACGATCCCGGGTTGGCCAGGGAGTGACCCGTGCACTGGAAGACCATCCTGCGTATCACCAGCCTGCTGGTGGTTATCTTCAGCTTCAACTTCATCCCGCCGCTCGGCGTGTCGCTGTTTTACGGCGATGGTCACTGGGGCACGTTCGGGTTGAGCTGGCTGATCGTGGCCGTGATCGGCGTGCTGTTCTGGCTGCCGGTGCGGGGGGACCGCAAGGAGTTGATGGTCCGGGACGGCTTCCTGGTGGTTGCGCTTTTCTGGACGGTGCTCGGCCTGGTGGGCTCGCTGCCCTTCATGTTCGGGCTGGGCATGACCGCCACCGATGCGGTGTTCGAGTCCATCTCCGGGTTCACCACCACCGGCGCCACGGTCATCCTGGGCCTGGATGAACTGCCGCGCTCCATCCTGTATTACCGCCAGCAGCTGCAATGGCTGGGCGGCATGGGGGTGGTCGTGCTGGCCGTGGCCATCCTGCCCATGCTGGGCATTGGTGGCATGCAGTTGTACAAGGCGGAGGTCTCGCGGGTGACCGCGGATGACAAGCTGACCCCCCGGCTGATGCACACCGCCCGCGCCCTGTGGGCGATCTACCTGACGCTGACCATCGCCTGTGCCCTGGCCTACTGGCTGGCGGGCATGACGCCCTTCGACGCCATCGGCCACGCCTACACGACGGTGGCCACGGCAGGCTATTCCACCCATGACGCCAGCATGGGCTATTTCGACAGCGTGGCCATCGAGCTCATCGCCATCGTGTTCATGCTGCTCGGCGGGATCAACTTTGCGCTGCACTTCCTGGTCTGGCGCTCGCGCGATGTGAGGGTTTACCTGCGGACGCCCGAGGCGCGGGTGTTTCTCGGGCTCTTCCTGGCCGCGACGATGGCGATCGCCGGCGGGTTGGCCTTCGTCGGCACCTATGACTCCGTGCTGGAGTCGCTGCGCTACGCCGCGTTCCAGACCGTTGCGGTTCTAACCACCACGGGCTATGGCACGGCAACCTTTGCCGAGTGGCCGCTTTACATCCCGCTGGTATTGGCCAGTCTCTCCTTCATCGGTGGTTGCGCCGGGTCCACCGCCGGCGGCATGAAAGTGGTGCGCATCATGCTGCTGTTCAAGCAGGGTGCGCGTGAGGTGAACGCCACCATCCACCCTCATGCTGTCTACCGGGTGAAACTGGGCGACCGGGCCGTGCCGGAGCAGGTGGTGCAGGCGGTGTGGGGCTTTTACACCGTGTACATCCTGGCGGCGCTGGTGCTCACGGGGCTGAACATGGCCATGGGGCTGGACATGGAGAGCGCCTTTGGTGCGACCATCGCCTCGCTCAACCTGCTGGGTCCGGGGCTGGGGGAGGTGGCGACTACCTTCGCGCATCAGTCCGACCCGGTGAAGTGGATGGCCAGCTTTGCCATGCTCATGGGGCGGCTGGAGGTGTTCACCCTGCTGATCCTGTTCACCTTCGCCTTCTGGCGCAACTGAAACGAGGTGACCCATGTTCCTGGAATGTAACCCCCGTTTCGTCAGTCGCCTCACCCGGGACACGCTGGCGCTGATCATGGCCGGGGGGCGCGGGGGCCGGTTGTCCAACCTCACCGACTGGCGCACCAAGCCGGCGGTGCCCTTTGGCGGCAAGTTCCGGCTCATCGACTTTCCGCTGTCCAACTGCATCAACTCCGGCATTCGCCGTATCGAGGTGCTCACCCAGTACAAGGCCCACTCGCTGATCCAGCACATCCAGCGGGGGTGGGGTTTTCTGCGCGGTGAGTTCGGCGAATTCGTGGAGCTGGTGCCGGCCCAGCAGCGCATGGACAAGCCGCTGTGGTACGCCGGCACGGCCGACGCGGTCTACCAGAACATCGACATCATCAAGGCGCATAACCCCAGCTACGTGCTGGTGCTGGCCGGTGACCACGTCTACAAGATGGACTACGGCGGCATGATCGCCCGCCACGCCGAGTCCGGGGCGGCCATGACCGTGGGCTGCGTGGAGGTGCCGCGCAAGCGTGCCTCTTCCTTCGGGGTGATGAGCGTGAACGAGGCGCGCCAGGTGCTGGCCTTCAACGAAAAGCCCGGGGACCCCACACCCATGCCCGGTAACCCGGATCGGGCCCTGGTCTCCATGGGCATCTACGTCTTCGACCGCGAGTACCTGTTTCAGCTGCTGCGTGAGGATGCGGAGAACTTCGACTCTTCCCGCGACTTCGGCAAGGATGTCATCCCCATGGCCATCGCCAACCACAAGGTACAGGCCTATCCTTTCAGCGACCCGGTCTCCGGCCGGCAGGCCTACTGGCGCGATGTAGGCACGGTGGATGCCTTCTTCCAGGCCAACATGGAGCTGATCGGCGAGGACCCGGAGCTGAACCTCTACGACGAGGAGTGGCCCATCTGGACCTACCAGGCGCAGCTCCCTCCGGCCAAGTTCATCCACGACCGCGAGGGCAAGCGGGGCATGGCCATCAACTCCATGGTCTCCGGCGGGGACATCATCCACGGGGCGGAGGTGCGCGACTCGCTGCTCTTCTCCCAGGTGGTGGTGCGCCCCGGCGCGGAGGTGCACGAGGCGGTTATCCTGCCCGACGTGCAGGTGGGCGAGGGCTGCCGCATTCGCAAGGCGGTGATCGACGAGGGTTGTCGCATCCCGGCCGGCACGGTGATTGGCGAGGATCTGGCAGAGGACCGGCGGCGCTTCTTCGTCACCCCCAAAGGTGTGGTCCTGGTGACCGCGGAGATGCTGGGCCAGGAGGTGGCGCACGTGCGCTAGCCTTACTGTGTCAAAGCGCCTCGTCACGATATAGTGAGAACGATCACACTTGAGAAGGGGGCGCCCCGACATGGCCCAGGATCCACACCTGCCCGCATCCGGCCAATCTACCGAAGCCGAGAGCCAGACGCCCTGGCACGCCCGTGATGCCCAGGCGGTGCGCGAGCACTGGCAGGTGGGCGAACAGGGGCTGAGCGCAGACGAGGCCCGGGATCGGCTGGCGCGCCACGGGGCCAACCGGCTGGTGCCCCCGGAGCGGGCCAGCGCCCTGGTGCGGTTCGCCCGCCACTTCCACAACATCCTCATCTACATCCTGCTGGCGGCAGCGCTGGGCACGGCCCTGCTGGGCCACTGGGTGGACACGGGCGTCATCCTGGCCGTGGTGCTCATCAACACACTGATCGGCTTCGTGCAGGAGGGCAAGGCCGAGCAGGCCCTGGACGCCATCCGCAAGATGCTCTCGCCCATGGCGGTGGTGGTGCGCGAGGGCAAGCGCCGGGAGATCCCCGCCGAGGAGATCGTGCCCGGTGACCTGGTCTACCTGCAAGCGGGGGACAAGGTGCCTGCCGATCTGCGCCTGCTTGAGGCGAAGAACCTGCGCATCGAGGAAGCGGTGCTCACCGGCGAATCGGTGCCCGTCGAGAAAGACCGAGAACCGGTGGCCGAAGAGGCTGCTCTGGGCGACCGCGCCAGCATGGCCTGGTCCGGCACCCTGGTGACCTTCGGCCGTGGCGTCGGCGTGGTGGTGGGCACCGGTGAGCAGACCCAGATCGGGCGCATCTCCAGCATGCTCAGCGAGGTGGAGAGCCTGCAGACCCCGCTGGTGCGGCAGGTGGAGCAATTCGGTCGCTGGCTGGCGGTGGTCATCATCGCCATCTCCGCCGCCACCTTCGCCTTCGGCTACTGGGTGCGTGACTATCCCCTGGACGAGATGTTCCTGGCGGCGGCCAGCCTGGCGGTCTCCACCATCCCCGAGGGGCTGCCCGCCATCATGACCATCGCCCTGGCCATCGGCGTGCAGAAGATGGCCCGGCGCAACGCCATTATTCGCAAACTGCCGGCGGTGGAAACCCTGGGCTCCGTCTCCGCCATCTGCTCGGACAAGACCGGCACCCTCACCCGAAACGAGATGACCGTGCAGAGCCTGGCCTTCGCCGACCGCCTGGTGGAAGTGGACGGCGTGGGTTACGCCCCCCATGGCGGCTTCAGCCAAGGGGAGCGCGACCTGGACCCGGAGGAGGACCGGGTGCTGATGGAGACCCTGCGCGCGGGGCTGCTCTGCAACGACGCCCAGGTCTACTGTCGCAACGATGAATGGGTGATGGAGGGCGACCCCACCGAGGGGGCGCTGATCACCGCCGCCCAGAAGGCGGGGCTCGACCCCGAGCGGGAGCGGGTGACCTATAACCGGGTAGACGTGATCCCCTTCGAGTCCGATCACAAGTACATGGCCACCCTCAACCACGATCACCGCAACCACGAGGTGATCTACCTGAAGGGCGCCCCGGAGCGGGTGCTCGAACTCTGCCATCGGCAGATGACCGTGGAGGGCGCGCAACCGCTGGACCGGGATCACTGGCAGAGCCTGATGGATCAGGTGGCCGATCGGGGTCAGCGTCTGCTGGCCATCGCCGCCCGGGATGGCAAGCCCCAGCAGCACAGCCTCAACTACGACGAGGTGGAGGCCGGCGATTTCACCCTGCTGGCCCTGGTGGGCATCATGGACCCGCCGCGGGACGAGGCCATTCGCGCCGTGGCCGAGTGCCAGGATGCCGGTATCCGGGTGAAGATGATCACCGGCGACCACCTGATCACCGCCCGGGCCGTGGGCCGGATGCTGGGCATCGCCGGGGCCGGTGAGGGCCGCGAGGCGGTGGCCGGCCACCAGCTGGATGAGATGGACGACGCCGAACTGCAGCGGACCGTGCGGGAGGTGGACGTCTTCGCCCGCACCACGCCGGAGCACAAGCTGCGGCTGGTGGAGGCGCTGCAGGCCGATGGCCGCATCGTCGCCATGACCGGTGACGGAGTGAATGACGCCCCGGCCCTCAAGCGGGCGGACGTGGGCGTGGCCATGGGCGGCAAGGGCACGGAGGCGGCCAAGGAGGCCTCCGAGATGGTGCTGGCGGACGATAACTTTGTCTCCATCGCCCATGCCGTGGAGGAGGGGCGGACGGTCTACGACAATATTCGCAAGTCCATCCTGCACATGCTGCCCACCAACGTGGGCCAGTCCCTGACCATCATGATGGCCATCCTCATGGGTCTGGCGCTGCCGCTGACACCGGTGCAGGTGCTGTGGGTAAACATGGTCACCTCCGTCACCCTGGCCATGTCGCTGGCCTTCCAGCCCAGCGAGCCAGGGGTCATGGGGCGACCGCCCCGCTCGCCGGATGCGCCCCTTCTCAGTGGCTTTCTGCTCTGGCGCATTCCCTTCGTCGCGGTGCTGCTCTGGATCGGCACCTTCGGCCACTTCGTCTACATGGAGGAGGTGGTGGGCGCCTCCGACGAGCTGGCCCGGGCCGTGGCCATCAACACGCTGGTGGCCGGGCAGGCCTTCTATCTGCTCAACCTGCGGCTGATCTACCAGCCGGTGTTGAAGGGCTGGGAGGTGTTCCGATCCAAGGCCATGTGGGCCGCGCTGGGTGTGCTGGTAGTGCTGCAATTGAGCTTCACCTACCTGCCTTTCATGAACACCCTGTTCGGGCTGGAGCCCATCAGCCTGGCGGATTGGGGTCGCATCCTGGTCTTCGGGCTGGCGGTGTTCCTGATCGTCGAGCTGGAGAAGTGGGTGCTGCGCCGAACCCCTTGGGTGGATACAGGCAATGGCACATCGGGGGCGGCTCCGCGCCATGTCCCGAGTCACTGAGCTTCCATGCTAAGCTCGGCGTCATAACCATAAGGGGAGGCTGATGTGACGGCAAAACTCCTGGTGGCGGTCATCGCCGATGAACTGGAAGAGCGTGCTATCAAGATCGCGCGAGAGGAGGGTGCCCGGGGGGTCACGATCCTCTCGGGGCGCGGTATCGGCTTTCCCGAGCGGATCACCTTCTTCGGTCTTACCTACCGGGGGCTTACCAAGATTTTGCTGTGGGTGCTCCCCGAGGCGGCCGCCGACCTCATTGCCGAGCGGCTCAACCGGGAGCTGGACCTGCTCCGGCCGGACCAGGGGCTGGCCTTCGTCCTGCCGGTAAGCGAGACCGGCGGTGTTGATGTTGAGGCAATCCGCCGGGAAATCGCCGCTGGCATGCGGGCCAACGACTGATCGTAAAGGCGACCACCCCATCCCATCACGAGCGACCAAGAAAACGAATCAGTGAATCAGCTCAAGGAATTCTACGGGATACTCAAGCACGCCTTCCGCAACCTGCTGCCCATCATCGCGGTGGTGGCGTTCTTCCAGTTCGTGGTGATGCAGGAGGTGCCCGAGGGCATGATGTCCATGGTCATGGGCCTGGGCATCGTCGTGCTGGGCGTGGCGCTCTTCCTGCAGGGCCTGGAGCTGGGCATCTTCCCCATCGGCAAGAATATCTCCAACGAGTTCGCCAAGCGCGGTTCGTTACCCCTGTTGATGGTGTTCGGCTTCTGTCTTGGCTTCGCCGCCGTGATCGCCGAGCCGGCGCTGATTGCCGTGGCCGAGCAGGCCGAGGTGATCAGTGAAGGGCGGGTCAACGCCTTCACCCTGCGCCTGTTGGTAGCCGGCTCCGTCGGGGCGGTGGTGGCCCTCGGCGTAGTGCGGATTATCCTCGGCCACAGTCTGCACTGGTACATGATCATCGGTTACATCACCGTGGTCATCGTCACCTTCTTCTCGCCCGAGGAGATCGTCGGCCTGGCCTACGACTCCGGCGGGGTGACCACCAATATCGTCACCGTCCCGCTGATCGCCGCCTTGGGTATCGGCCTGGCGGTCTCCATCCGGGGCCGTAATGCGCTCACCCACGGCTTCGGGCTGGTGGCGTTGGCGGTGATGGTGCCCATGATCACTGTCCAGCTCTACGGGATCATGGTGTACACCTTCGGCGAGGCCGGCGATGTGGCCGCCAACGGCCTGCAGGTGGAGGCCGAGACCGAGGGGGTGACCGACCCGGTGGCGGGCAGTGTCCTGCTCGGCATGCTCAAGGATCTGGGGATGATGGTGCGCGACGTGCTGCCTATCATCGGGGTCATCCTGATCTTCCAGTACCTGGTGATCCGCAAGCGCATCGCCCACCTGCACAAGGTGATGGTGGGCTTCCTGCTGGTCATCGTCGGCCTGTACGCCTTCGTGGTGGGCCTCAAGCTGGGCCTGTTCCCCATCGGCGAGCGCATGGCCGAGCAGTTGATCGCCCTGGAAGGCTTCTTCTGGCTCTACCTGTTCGCCTTCAGCATCGGTTTCGCCACCACCATGGCCGAGCCGGCCCTGATCGCCATCGGCGACAAGGCCGAGGAGGCCGCCAAGGGCAAGCTCAAGGGGCACATCATCCGACTGCTGGTGGCGGCGGGGGTTGCCATCGGGATCACCATCGGGGTGCACCGGATCATCACCGGGGACTCCATCCACTACTACATCATGGCCGGGTACACGCTGGTGATCCTGCTGACCTGGTTGTCGCCCAAGTACATCGTGGCCCTGGCCTTCGATCTGGGCGGGGTGACCACCTCGGAGGTCACGGTACCCCTGGTGACCGCCCTGGGTATCGGGCTGGCCACCCATATCGAGGGCCGGAGCGTGCTTATTGACGGTTTCGGGCTGATTGCATTCGCATCCATTTTCCCCATCATCACGGTAATGCTCTACGCCATCATCGTGGAGCAGGTCGCCAAGGCGAGAGGAGTGCAGACATGAAATTCGCAGTGCTGGTGGCCATTCTGGCCGAGGACCTGGAGGAGCGGGCCATCGACTCGGCGAAAAAGGCCGGGGCAGGCGGTGTCACCATCCTGGACGGCCGGGGTATCGGCACCAAGGAGAAGAAGACCTTTTTCGGTCTGACCTACGAGGGCAGCCAGTCCGCCCTGGTTTTTGTGCTGGAGAAGAAGCTGTCGGTCAAGGTGCTCAAGCAGCTGACCCACGATTTGGATCTGAACTCGCACAGCAAGGGCGTGGTGTTCACCATACCGCTTGAGCACATTGCCGGCATCGATACCGCGCAGGTGCAGAAGTTCGAGTCACAGATCAAGGACGACCTTTAAGCCGCCCAAGACGACGGGAGCCGATATGCTGGTCAAGGACATCATGAAGAAGGATGTGGTCACCATCTCGCCGCTGGCCACCATCCGCGAGGCGATGCGGCTGATGAAGGACCACGGGGTGAAATCCCTGGTGGTGGAGAAGCAGGGGCCGCATGATGCTTACGGCATCATCACCTACACGACCATCCTGCGGACCATCGTGGCGGAAGAGGGTGATATCGACCTGATCAACGTCTACGACGTCTGCACCAAGCCCGCCATCTCGGTGAGCGCCGAACTGGAGTGCAAGCACGTGGCCCAGTTGATGGTGAACCAGAAGTTTCGCCGGGTGGTGGTGCTCAAGGACAACGAACTGCAGGGAATCATCACCCGCAACGATATCGTCCGGCCGATTCTGGAACTGGCCGAAGAGTAGCTTTCACTCCATTGCCGGGAGACAGTGTCATGGCCTCAGGGCAGGGGGATGCACGGCGGGCGGGCTGGGACAATCGCTACCGGGAGGCTGAGGCCGGCTCGGCCGCGGCGGTGCTGGCGGACAACACCCACCTGTTGCCGGCCCGGGGTCTTGCCCTGGATCTGGCCTGCGGGTTGGGCAGCAATGCCATGTTGCTGGCCGGCGCCGGGCTGGAGACCGAGGCGTGGGATTACTCGCCGGTGGCCTTGGAACGGTTGGGCGAGCGGGCCCGACGCCAGGGGCTGAACATCACGCCGCGCGAGCGGGATGTGGAGCAGGCCCCGCCGGAGCCGCACAGCTTCGACGTGATCGTGGTGGCCAACTTCCTCCACCGGCCCACCGCCCCCGACCTGGTCCGCGCCCTGCGCCCGGGCGGCGTGCTCTTCTACCAGACCTGGAGCCGCGCCCGGGTCTCGGACGCGGGCCCCTCCAACCCGGACTTCCGCCTGGCCGAGGGCGAACTGCTGACCCTCTTTGCCGACCTGCAGCCGCTCCTCTACCGCGAGGAGAGCGACCAGGGCGACACCCGCCGTGGGCTGCGCGATATTGCCCAACTCATCGCCCGCCGGCGCTGACCGTGCTCCATCGCGACCAGGAACCATCCATGTCCAATATGGCCCCCGGCTTTCGCCCGCCCGACTACCAAGGCTGGCCCCCCTCGGTTAATCAGCAGGATGGTGCGCGCGGACAGGGCTACAGGGTCATCAAGGCGCGCAAGAACGTGATGATTTGGGCCGCCGATGCCGGTGAAGAGGGCCCGGTGGTCTGCAAGCTTTATCACCATCGGGGTCCGGTGAGCTGGGCCCGTGAACACTGGTTCAGGTTCCGCGTGCAGCGGGAGTACGACGCCCTTGCGCACCTCCACGAGCGTGGCGTGCCCTGTAGCCCACCGCTTTACTGGAGCAAGGGACGGGCGTCGCAATACGGGCAGCGCTTTGAATTGCTGGTCACCCGGGAACTGCCCGGGGTGGTGCCGTTACGTAGCTGGTTGCAGGAAACGGAAAACGACGAGGCGATGCCCTGTCTGCGCCGTGCCTGCCGGCTGATCCGGCAGATGCACGAGGCAGGGGTACACCATGGTGCGATGTATCTGCGTAATATCCTGATCGATACACGCGAGCCCAGTGCCGAGGCGCCGCTCTACCTGATCGACATGCCCAAGGCCGTGGTGCTCTCAAAGAGCCTGGTCGGCAGCAGACTGGCGCGCATCGACCTGCTGGATTTCTGCCGCCGCCCACTGCAACGCCTCGGCGAAGTGGGCCTAGACGATCTGCTCCAGGCCTACGGGCTGACGCATCGAGACGACCGCGCCCGACTGATTGCGGCCGCCGCCCGCTACCGCACCAATCGCCACGTCCGTGACTGGAATCGCTTCCAGGGGACGCTCATGGAATTCATGGGGCGCGCTGACCGGTAAACCCGCCAGCTGCCGGGCGCCGGCGGATCCACCACCATCCCAGTCAGGCCTTGCTCAACGCCTCCTTCAGCGCGTCCACCACCCGCACCTGGGTGTCGCGGTCGATGGCCGGCCACATGGGCAGGCTGATCACTTCCCGGGCGGCGCGCTCGGCCTCCGGCAGGCTCACGGTGTACCCCTTGTCCCGGTAGACCGGCTGGGTGTGCAGCGGCGCCGAGTAGTAGCTGTTGGCGCCCACGCCGAGATCGTTCATGTGCTGCCGGATGGCGTCGCGCCGCTCGGCGGGTACCCGGATAGTGTACTGGTGGAAGACGTGGTCACCGTGGGGGGAGACCAGCGGCGGAGTGACCTCCGGCAGCGGGGCCAGCAGCTCGTTGTAGCGGGCGGCTGCGGCCTGGCGGCCGGCGTTCCAGTCGTCCAGGTGGGGCAGTTTGACCCGCAGCAGCGCGGCCTGCAGGGCGTCCAGCCGTGAGTTGTAACCGATGGCGGTGTGGTGGTCGCGACGTGTGGAGCCGTGCACGCGCAGTAAGCGGCAGCGCTCGGCCAGCTCGGCGTCGTTGGTGGTGATCATGCCGGCATCGCCGGCCGCGCCCAGGTTCTTGGTGGGGTAGAAGCTGTGGGCGGCGATATCACCCAGGCTGCCCAGGCGACGGTCGCCTTGCCGGGCGCCGAAGGCCTGGGCCACGTCTTCCAGCACCTTCAGCCCATGCTTTTCCGCCAGGGCGTTGATGGCCGCCATGTCCGGCCCCTGGCCGTAGAGGTGCACCGGGATGATGGCCCGGGTGCGCTCGGTGATCACCGCTTCAATGGTCTCGGCGGTGATGTTGAAGGTGGCGGGGTCGATCTCGGCAAAGACCGGGTGGGCGCCCACCAGGTCCACCGACTCACTGCTGGCGAAGAAGGTGAAGGGGGAGGTGATCACCTCGTCGCCGGGCCCGATGCCCAGGGCGGCCAAGGCGATGATCAGCGCATCGGTGCCGCTGTTGCAGCCGATGGCGTGCTCCACTCCCAGAAAGTCGGCCACCTCCTCCTCCAGGCCCTGAACCTCCGGACCCAGCACGTAGCCACCGGAGGCCAGCACCCGCAGGGCGGTCTCTTCCAGCGGGGCGCGCAGTTGCTCGTACTGCGGGCGGGGGTTGTAGATGGGGATGAAGGGCTGGTCGCTCATTGGGGGCTCCGTCAGCGGGTTTGGCGCAAAGCTTAATGGAAAGCGCCGGAGCCACGCAAAAAAGCGGTGGTGCAGGAGCGCCGGTTGCGCGCGCCCCTGCACAGTGCCGGCCGACTTAGACGCGCTCGATGACCGCGTCAGTGAACCCGCTGGTGGAGCCGTGGCCGCCCAGGTCGGGGGTCACCCGGTCCCCGGCGAAGATGGTGTTGCGGATGGCGGTGCGCATGCGGCTGGCCGGCTCGTGCATCTCCATGTGGTCCAGCATCAGCGCCGCGGCCAGCATCATGGCGGTGGGGTTGGCGATGTTCTGCCCGGCGATGTCGGGGGCGCTGCCGTGAACCGCCTCGAACAGGGCCTTGTCCTCGCCGATGTTGGCGCCCGGCGCCATGCCCAGACCGCCCACCAGCCCGGCGCACAGGTCGGAGATGATGTCACCGAACAGGTTGGTGGTGACAATGACGTCGAACTGCTCCGGGTTCATCACCAGCTTCATGCAGCAGGCGTCGACGATCATCTCGTTCATCTCGATGTCCGGGTACTGCTCGGCCACTTCACGGGCGCACTTGAGGAACAGCCCGGAGGTGGTCTTCAGGATGTTCGCCTTGTGCACCACCGTGACCTGTTGCCGGCCCAGCCGGCGGGCCATGTCGAAGGCGAACCGGACCAGCCGCAGGGACTCTTCCCGGGTGATCACCGAGCGGGCCTCGGCGGTGTTCCCATCCTCGCTCAGGGTCTGGCCCACGCCGGAGTACATGCCCTCGGTGTTTTCGCGCACGGTAATGATGTCGATGTTTTCGTAGCGGGCGCGGGTGCCGGGGATGGTGATGACGGGGCGGACGTTGGCGAAGAGCTGGAAGTGCTTGCGGAGGCTGACGTTGACGGAGGTGAAACCCTCACCCACGGGGGTGGTGATGGGACCCTTCAGGACAATGCCGTTGCGCTCGATAGTGTCCAGGGCCTCTTGCGGGATGAGTTCCCTGCCCTGTTCGAGTGCGGTCAGCCCCACGTCGGCGTATTCGTATTCCAGGCCGCAGCCGAGCCGGTCGAGAACACGAATCGTGGCCTCGACGATGTCCGGGCCTATGCCGTCGCCGGGCAGAACGGTGATTTTACGGCTTGCCATTCGGGTGCCTCCATGTCGGGTTGTAATGGTTTTTAACGGGGTTCGGGCGTGGCCTTGCGCCACCGGGGAAACAGAACCCGCGATGACCCGTATTCTACACCCCAAGTGGCCAGGAGGCAGCCTTGTCCGGCGCTGGACGCACCGTTGATCAAACCGTGTGGAAGGGGGCTTGGCTCAGTCGGGTCGGGAGGCAACGCCCGGCAGAACCGGCGGGTCCCGCAGCACCGCCCCGGCCTGGTCCGCCGGCAGGGGGTGGCTGTAGAGGTAGCCCTGGATCTCGTCACAACCGAGGCGTTTCAGCGCGTTCAACTCCGCCTCGGTCTCCACGCCCTCGGCCACTACCCGCAGGCGCAGGCTGCGCGCCATGTTGATGATGGCGGCGTTGATGGCCGCATCGTTCGCGCTCTGACCGAGACCGCGAACGAAGGTCTTGTCGATCTTCAGTTTGGCCACCGGCAGTTTCTTCAGGTAGCCGAGGTTGGAATAACCGGTGCCGAAATCGTCGATAACCAGTCTCACGCCGAGCGCCTGCAGGGCTTCGAAGGTCCGTATACCCGCATCGTGCTCCTCCCCGTCCAGGAAGACGCTTTCGGTGATCTCCAGGTGCAGGTCGGCGGCCGGCAGGCCGGTTGCGGCGAGCGCCTCCTTCACATCAACGGTGATGTCGGTGCGGCGCAGCTGCACCACAGAGAGGTTTACCGAGACCGGGAGAGCGGGCAGCCCCGCATCACGCCAGGCCTGGGCCTGGCGGCAGGCCTCCTGCAACACCCAGCGGCCCAGCGGAATGATCAGGCCGGTCTCCTCGGCGACGGGGATGAACTCGGCCGGCGGGACAGGATCGCCCCCGGGCGGGTGCCAGCGAAGCAGGGCCTCCACGCCGGTGATACGGCCGTCGTCCAGACCCACGAGTGGCTGGTAGTGAAGCTGGAACTCCCCCTGGTCCAGCGCACGGTGCAGGCGGTTCTCGATGGACAGGCGCCGCTGCGCCCGCTCGGTCATGTCCGCGGTGAAGAACTGGTAGCCACCCGGGGTGTTGCTCTTGGCCATGGACATGGCGGCATCGGCGTGGCTGAGCAGCGCCTCCCGGTCACGGCCGTCTTCCGGAAAGACGGCGATGCCCACCGTGCTGGAGAGGGTGATCTCCTGCCCGGCGAGGGTGAAGGGCTGTGCTACCTGGGTCATCAGGTCCGTGGCGGTCTGGGCGGCCTCGGACGGGCGCTCGATCTGCGGCAGGAGCACCAGGTACTGGTCACTGCCGATGCGGCAGACCGTGCCGGACTCGCCTACCGCCTGGTTCAGCCGATCGCCCACGACGCGCAGCAACTCATCGCCGGTCTGATGGCCCAACGATTCGTTGATGATCTTGAACCGGTCCAGGTCCAGCGACAGCAGCGCCAACCGATGCTTGTCCTGCGACGCCCGGTGCAGGGCCTGGTCCACGCGGTCCGCCAACAGCCCGCGGTTGGGCAGGCCGGTCACCGGGTCGTGCTGGGCCAGGTAGCGGATGCGCTCCTCGCGGTGCTTGGTTTCGGTCAGGTCCAGGCCGACGGCGATGTAGTGGGTGATGGCGCCTTCACCATCGCGGACCACCGACAACGTCAGCCACTGCGGGTATACCTGGCCATTGCGGCGGCGGTTCCAGAGTTCCCCCTCCCAGAAGCCGTCCCGGTGGAGGCGTGAGAGGATATGGCGGTAGAAGTGGTCGGGGTGGCGGGTGGAGCGCAGCATGTGCGGCCGGCGGCCCACCACCTCGTCCGGGGTGTAGCCGGTGCGGTCGGTGAAGGCGCGGTTGACCCGCAGGATCCGTTGCGCGGCATCGGTGATGATGATGCTCTCCGCGCTGTGCTCGAAGACCTCCTCGGCCAGGCGCATCTCCGCCTCGGCGGCCTGGCGCGCCTCTTCGCGCTGGATATTGTCCAGGGCAAAGGAGATATCGGAGGCCATCTCCTCCATGAGCTGCACGATGTCCGATTTGAAAAAGTGCATATGGCGGGAATAGACCGCCAGGGCCCCGATGCACTCCCCGCCCCGGCGGAGCGGGAAGGCCGCCACGGCGCGGAACCCGTAGCGGGCCGCCGCTTCCTGCCAGGGGCGGGTGTCCGGGTGGTGCAGAAAATCCTCAAACACGCTGGCCCGCCCCTGGCGGATGGCCCGGCCCACCGGGCCGTGGCTCTCCGCCCGGGCCGGGTTTGCGCTCACCTCGATCTCGTCCAGGTAGGCCACTTCCGAGCCGGCCCGGCTGACCGGGCTGACGATCTGGCTCGCCGGGTCCAGCAGGCCGATCCACGCCATGTCCAGGCGCCCGTACTCCACCACGATCTCGCAGGTGCGCTGGAACAGCTCGTAGGGGTCATCGATGCGGATGATGCTCTGGTTCGCCTGGCTGAGCGCGGCGTAGAGATCACGCAGCCGGAGGATCTCCTCCTGGGCCTTCACGTGATCGGTCAGGTCGTGGCTGATCGAGAGGATGTGTTCGACGTGGCCCTCGGCATTCTTCTCCGGGATGACCAGCGACTCGAAGTGGCGGGTCCGGCCGTGCTGGTCGGGAAAGGAGAAGCGCAGCTTGGAGGGCTCGCCGGTCTCGCCGACCCGGCGGAACTCGTCCTCCCAGCGGGAGACCGTCTCGCCGCTGAAGCCGATCTCGGCGTGGGTCTTGCCCAGGAACGTGTCGCGGGAGACGCCGGTAAAGGCCTCCAGCGCCCGGTTGACGTAAAGGTGGCGCAGCTGGCGGTCCACCCGCACGATCATGTCGGGTGAGTTCTCGGCCAGCGCCTCGTAGGCGCGCTGGCGTTCCGCTAAATCTGCCTGACTGACCAGTTCTGCCTGTAGGCTGCGGGCTTCGAAAGCCAGCAGATGGCTTCGCCACCAGATCAGGATGCCGAAACCGGCACCGATCAGCAGCAGCACCCCGGTGGCAAGACTCCAGATCGCGGCCTGCCTGGCCGGGGCACCTGCGTCTGGTCCGGGGGCGATCGCCTGCTGGTAGTAGAGTAGCGCGATGGCGGCCAGTGCCAGCCCGAGACCCACCAGGATGGCGACGGGAATCCAGTAGCCGGTCTGGGCAGACGGGTGGGCAAGGGCATCAGTGCTGGCGCGCTGCGCCTGCTCCTGGTGCCGGGCCACGCTCATGGTGAAGCGGATCACCAGGTAGAGCAGTCCGGTCGTCATCAGGACGTAGAACCAGCCTTTGGCGGTCTGCAGCCGACTGACCAGTTCGGCATCCTCGGTGATCGCCAGCAGCAGCCGGTCCGAGCCGAAGATCCAAAGCGCTCCCAGCACCGCGTAGACGATGCAGATGGTGATGGCCGGGCCGTGGCCCGATGTACTGCGTGCCTGAGGCATGGGGCGTCCAGTCAGGACTTCTCCTCGGGGTCCAGGTTGCAGTGTTCGCCGCCCGCGGTGGGGAACTCGCAGATGAAGGTCGCGCCCTCGCCAGGCTGGCTCTCCACCCGGATATCACCCCAATGGGCGTCCATGATCAGTTTGCAGATGGCCAGCCCCAGACCACTGCCCTTGGGCTTGCCGGCCTGTTGGCTGCTGACCTGGTGGAACTTGTCGAAGATCTTGCGCTGCTCCGCGTCGCTGATGCCCGGGCCGTTGTCCTGCACCCGAAGTTCCAACCACTCATTGTCAACGGGTTTGACCACCAGGTCCACCCGGCCGTCATCCGCGTCGGTGAACTTGGCCGCGTTGGACAGCAGATTGATGACCAGCTGGATCAGCCGGTCGTGATCGCCCTTGATGATCATCGGTTCATCGGGCAGGTGCACCTGCAGGTCGACCCGGGTGTCGTTGAAGATCTGGCGGGTGGCGTCGGCGGCCTCGTGCACCACCTGGTTGAGGTCCAGGGTCTCCAGGTGCCATTCGGCCGCGCCGCTCTCGATCTTGGACAGATCCAGCACCTGGTTGATCAGCCGCGTCAGCCGCTCGCTCTCCTTGACCACCACCTGCAGGAACTCCTTGCGCTGCTCGGCATCGAGCTCCGGGTTGCTGAGCAGTATCTCGCCGAAGGCGCGGATGGAGGTGAGCGGAGTCCGCAGCTCGTGGCTGACCATGGAGACGAACTCGTCCTTCAGGTGGTCCAGCTCCTTCAGCCGTTCGTTGGCCCGGCGCAGCTCATCGGTGGCCTTTTCCAGCTCCCGCGATTTCTGCTCCAGCCGCCGGGAGTACTCGATGGCGCGGGAGGTGGCGTCGAGGATTTCCATCACCCCCTCGAAGGAGAGCGCCTCGCCCTTGATGATGGACGAAACCATGACCCGCGCCGAGGCGGAGCCGATGCTGCCCGAGAGCAGGCGCTCGGCGTAGCCGACCAGTTCGGGGCGGGCGTGATCCCTCTCGCTGAGCGCGATGCCGTGCTCTTCGGCGTAGCTGGCGAAGGTCTGGCGCGCCCGCTCCTGGCCGATGAACCGGCCCAGCAGGTCCTGCAGGTCGCCCACCGTGGCGGTCCCCTCCCAGAAGCGGGTGTCGCGCTCGGAGCGCAGGAAGACGTCCACGAACAGCGCGCCCTGGATGCGTTCGATATCCGACTGGCGGGCGAAGAGCGAGACCCCCACCAGCAACCCGATGTTGGCGAACAGGCTCCAGAACACCGCGTGGGTGATCGGGTCCAGGTCGGTGAGGCCGAACAGGCCGTAGGGGTTCAGCCACCCCACGCCCAGCGGGCCGTGCTCGAGCAGTGCGCGGGAGATCAGCCCGGCGTCCACGAAGGAGGGCAGCAGCAGGGTGTAGCCCCAGAGGATGAAGCCGGCGATCAGCCCCGCCATGGCCCCCTTGCGGCTCGCCCCCTTCCAGAAGATCCCGATAAGGATCGGCGGGGCGAACTGGGCCACGGCGACAAAGGAGATCAGGCCGATGGAGACCAGCGCGTAGGTGTCCGCGATCAGCAGGTAGTAGCCGTAACCGAGCAGCAGGATCAGGCAAATGATTACCCGGCGGAGGTTGACGATAAATCGCGACAGGTCGGCGTTGGCGGACAGCTGAAAGCCGCGCATGCGCAGCAGCGCGGGCACCACCAGGTCGTTGCTGACCATGATGGCCAGGGCGATGGTGGCGACGATGACCATGCCGGTGGCCGCCGAGAAGCCCCCGATGTAGATGAACAGCGCCAGCCAGTCGTAGCCCTCGGCCAGGGGCAGGGCCAGGACGAAGCTGTCCGGGTTCACCGTGCCCTCGCCGAAGTAGATCATGCCGGCAAAGGCGATGGGCAGCACGAACAGGTTGATCACCAGCAGGTAGAGCGGGAACAGCCAGGCCGCGGTGCGCAGGTGGTCCTCGTTGACGTTCTCCACCACCGTGACCTGCCACTGCCGGGGCAGGAATACGATGGCCAGCATCGAGAGCACGGTCAGCGTCATCCAGTTCACGTAACCACCGGGGAGGCTGGAGAGCAGCATCAGGTCGCGGATCTGGTCCACCTCGGCGGCCTGTTCGAACAGTGCCTGCGGGCCGTCGAAGAGCATGAAGGTGACAAAGAAACCGGCCGCAAGGAAGGCCAGCAGCTTGATGACCGACTCGAAGGCCACGGCCACCACCATGCCTTCCAGCCGCTCGGTGGCGTCGATGTGCCGGGTGCCGAAGAGGATGGCGAAGATGGCCAGCAGCCCGGCCACCCAGAAGGCCTTGTCGTCCCAGAAGCGCAGCGGCGTGGTGGCCACCTCCGGGTCGGGGAAGCTCAGCATCACCACGAAGCTGTCGGACACCGCCTTGAGCTGCAGCGCGATGTAGGGCGTGATGCCCACCACGGCGATGAAGGTGGCCAGCCCGCCCAACGCCATGGACTTGCCGTAGCGCGAGGCGATGAAATCGGCGATGGAGGTGATCCGGTACAGCTTGCTGATGCGTATGATCCGACGCAGGATCAGCCACCAGAGCACCGCCATCAGGGTGGGACCGAGGTAGATGGTCAGGAACGAGACCCCGGTCTCGGTGGCGCGGCCGACGCTGCCGTAGAAGGTCCAGGCGGTGCAGTAGACGGCGATGGACAGGGTGTAGACGTAGGGGTTGTTGACCAGGGAGCGGCCGGTATCGCCGAGCTTGTCCGCCGAGTAGGCGATGGCGAACAGCAGGCCGACGTAACCGAACGAGGTGATGACCAGCAGCCATTCAGACATGCCCACTGTCCTTGCCATTGCCCTGGCGAGGTGGCACAGCGGCGTGCCGCCGGCGCCTGAGCACCAGCCCGGTGAGGAGGAGCACCAGCAGCCAGCAGCTGAACAGGTAGACGTAGAGCACGGGCAGGCCGAACACCCAGCCGTCCCGCGCGAACAACGACAGCAGCGGGTAGTTGAACAGCAGCGCGGCCAACAGCGCCAAGGCCACGATACGCTCAGTACGTTGCATGAGGGCTCCCTGCTATCGGAATCGGGCCTGCTGTTTGCGCACGGCCACCACCTGTTCCGAGGCGCGCACCGCCTGCCCCAGGGTGTGGATGCCCCGCTCCTGTAGCAGGGTGATCATCCGGGCGAGGATGTCGGCGGTGACCCGCGCGTCGGCCAGCGCGCTGTGGCGCTTTTGTACTTCTACCCCGAGGCGCTCGGCGACACCCTCCAGCGTATGGTCCGGGGTATGGTCGTGCAAATACACCGACAAGAGTAGCGTATCCAGTACCGGCTGGCGGAAACACACGTCGGCGCGCGCCTCGGCGCGGCGCAGAAAGCCCATGTCAAAGGCCGCATTATGCGCGGCCAGGACGGTGTCCTCGCCGACAAAGCGCTGAAAGCGCTGCAGCACCGGCCCGATCTCCGCCGCCCTGGCCACGTCCTCGTCGCTGATGCCGTGGATGCGGGTGGCGCTGGCGGGGATGGCCCGGCGCGGCCGGACCAGTTCCTCGAAGTACTCGTGCTGCACTACCCGACCGTTCACCAGGCGCACCGCCCCGATGGCGATGATTTCGTGGCCCCGCGCCGGTGACAGCCCCGTGGTCTCGGTGTCGAAAACGACGCAGTTGAGCTGGTCCAGCGGCCGGTCGGCCCAGGCGCCGAGATCGGCGGGCTGCTCCGCCACCGAGAAGTCGTAAAAGGCATCCGTGCCGGTTTCCGGCGGGGCTGGCGGGCACCATTGCCGGGTAGAGGCGGGCAAGGGCAGGCGCAGGCAGGCCCGGCCGTGATCCAGCGAGCGGCTCCACGCCACACTGTGATGGCGCTCGAGCACGGCCCGGGCGGGCAGCTCGCCGGCCAGTTCCGGTTGGGGGGCGTCCAGCCACTGATCCAGCCGTTCGCTGCTGACCGGTTCGCCGGTCCAGCTCAGGTCCAGGTAGACCCGCTGGTCCCCCATCAGGGCCTCTACCGTGATGTCCTCCACCCCCTGTTCCGCAGCCAGGCGCGCCAGCAGGTGCTCCAGTACCAGGCCGATGGCGTGGCCCTCGGCGTGCACCCAGAGCGGCAGTCCGATCTCCCGCACCCGGGGCAGCCGGTGGCCGGCCCGTCGCGTCACACTGCCCAGCAGGTCGCTGGTGTAGAGGTCCGCCATCACCCAGGGGGGCGAGACGAAGCGTTGGGCCTCCTCCGCCAGTTGCTGGAACTGCTCATTCAGGGTGTGGCTCTCTCCCCGTAACAGCTGCTCGAAGGCCCGGCGTTGGTCGCCGGTCATCGACGCCACCTGGTCGAGGCTGTCGGCGGCGGCGAGCAGGCTGGCCAGGGGGGTGCGCATGGCCTCCAGCGCCGCGTTCAACCGCTGCTCGCGCTCGGCCATGCCGCGCAACTCGTGGGTGATGTCGTCGAGGGTGAGCACGAAGGCGGACTGCAGCGGCCCGCTGGCGGGCAGCAGGGCGAGCTTGCAGTGGAGCAGGCGGTCCTGGTCGCGGGTCGCGCAGACGAACTCGGTGCTCTCGCTGCCGTCGCCGGGGGTGGCACGGCTGTGGCGCAGTTGCTCCAGGCTGTGTTCCAGCGGAGCGGGGGCGAGCAGGTCGCCGATGGGGCGGCAGAGCCCCAGTTCCGGGGGGTCGTCGAGAATGGCCCGGGCGGCCGGGTTGTAGAGCATGATCCGGCCGTGGTCGTCACAGACGATCACCCCCTGGCGCAGCCCCTGCAGCACCACCTCCAGGCGGGTCTTCTGCGCCTCCAGCCCGCGGGGGTCGCCGGTGACCGCCTTGGCTACCTCCAGTCGGCATTCATACAGGGCCCGACCCAGGGCCTCGACCCGGTGGGGCAGCGTACCCAGCAGGTGGGGGCCGTTCAGCTCGATGCGATGGGCCGGATTGCTGTGGCGCATGATGGCCGCCCCGTGGCTGACCGCGGCCACGGCGGCGGTCAGCCGCTGGTCCAGCACCAGCCAGATCAGTGCCAGCAGCCCCCCGAAGCCGAGCCCGAAAGCGCCCAGCGCCAGGATGGCGCGTCCGCGCTGCAGGTCGTCGGGGAGTTGCGGCAACAGGTAGTGGCCCAGCGCCAGCAGGGCGCCGAGCAGCACGCCCAGCGGGACCAGCAGGAACAGCCAGAACCGGGCGCGCGGGCGGACCGGACGGGGCGAACGGGGCACGACGCGGGCCGCGACCGGAAAGGCTCAGCCTTCGCCCAGGAGTTCGCGCACCTTGTCGATGACCTCCTGGGTGGAAAACGGCTTGGTGATGTAATCGTCGGCGCCCAGGGACAGGCCTTTCTCGCGCTCTACGTCACGCCCCTTGGCGGTGAGCATGATCACCAGAACGTCCTTCCAGTCGTCATCGGCACGGATGGCCTCGCAGACCTCGTAGCCGTTCTTGCGCGGCATCATGACGTCCAGCAGCACCAGGTCCGGCTTCTGCTCCTTCAGGGCCTCCAGCGCTTCGTCACCGTCGGTCGCGGTCTCGACCTCGTACCCGGCCTGCTTCATGAGGAATTCAAGCGACAGGACGATGTTGGCCTCGTCGTCGACGATGAGAATGCGTTTCGGCATGTGTGCAGCTCCTCCGGTCACGGCCCAGTTGTTTTGTTCGGCTATGGTCGTCCCGATAGACGAAAGCGCTCTGGCGGTGGGCCCGTACCCTTTAATTGTACCTGGCTTTTTCGACATGAAAATGCGGGTGCCCCCGAGGGGGCGGATCAGGCCCCGAACCGGGCGTGCATGTTCTCCTGAAAACGTTTGACCACCCGCATGGTCAGGGTGAGGCTCCGTCGGGCCAGCGGATGCAGATCGTCCACGGCCACCTCTTTGTCCAATGGCGTGCCGGCCTCGCACTGGGACAGCTGGTGGGCCAGCAGCAGGTCCAGCAGGTCCTCGTGGGCGGCAATGACCGACTCGGCGGCGTCCGGGCTGAGTACGCCCTGACGGACCAGCGCTTGTACCCGGCCCCGGGTATTGGTCTCCTGGATGCCGGAGCCCACCGCGTGCACCCGGGCGCAGTTGGCGATAATCCGCAGCCCCTGGCGCTTGATGTCGATCTTGCCGCGGTTGGGGCCCCGGTCGGGCGTCACCAGCCGGTTGAACAGCCCCAGCGGTGGCCGCCCCTCGGCGTCATCCATGGCCAGGGCCCGGAGCGCCCGGGGGTGGGCCGGCAGGGCCTCCAGCACGTGGCGCCAGAGCGCATCCACCAGCCGGTCCTCGCCGTACAGCAGCTCGAAGTCCAGCACGATATTGCACCAGCGGGCCGCCTTGCTGCCCGGGTACTGGGCGGCCCGGCTGAAACTGGCCTGCCACTCGGACAGGGTCTTCTGGTAGGCCGGGTTGCGGGCCATGATCTCGCCGGGGCAGATCGCGTAGCCCACCTCGCCGAGATTGACGTTGACCCGGTCGCAGAAGGTCTGGAACCACTGCTTCTCCTCGTCGGAGAGGGGGCCCGGGGCATCATCGATGATGATGCCGTTGTCCTGGTCCGGCTCGAACAGCATCTCCCGCCGGCCCCCGGAACCCATGATGACCAGGGCGTAGGCGCGCGGTGCGGTGCCGTGGCCCTCGCGCTGGATCTCCTCCAGCGTGAGGTCGATGCAGCGGCGCTGCAGGGCCAGGTGGAACTCGCTGATCACCCAGGCCGCCTGGCTGGCATCGCGGTGGCTCTCGAAGGCATCGCGCACCACCTTGCCGATATCCCGGTAGAGCCGTTGCAGCTGCTTGAGGTTGGCCGCATTCCAGGCCAACTCCAGGGCCGTGCTCTCCTGCATCAGCAGCGCACGCAGGATGTTGGTCTGCGAGAGCATGCCGGCCGGTTTGCCTTCGTCCATCACCACCAGGTACTTCTGGCGCAGCTCGGACTGCAGGGCCTCGGCGCGCCAGAGCGGGGTGTCCGGGGTGATCGGGATGGTGGGCCGGGTGATGCTACTGACCGGCGCCGAGGGCGGGTAGCCGGTGCCCAGCACGGCGTGGGCCATGTCGGGCGCGGTGACCAGCCCGAGCAACCCGCCCTGGTCGTCCATGACGCCCATGGAGCCGATGCAGCGGGCCTGCATTTCGCTGTGCACGGCCATCAGGGTGTCGCTGCCCCGGCAGGTGGCCAGGGGGCTGTTCATGGCCGTGCGGGCCGGGCGTGCCAGTGCGCCGGTGGGGGCCTGGTTGGCGTAGCTGCGTGCCCGGATGCGCTGGGTGATGACCTGCTCCAGCGCATCGTGCAGGCCGGGATGCTTGGCACTCAGGGTGTGGATGCGCTCGAACGGGACCACCGCCAACTGTGCCGGCCGTGTTACCACGGCCGTGGCGGAATAGGGCTGGTTGTCCAGGTAGCTGGAGATGCCCAGCAGGCAGATGGCCTCCCGCAGTGCGGTCTCGCCGCTGGGGTAGACCAGGTCGGCGGCCCCCTCCAACAGCACGAACAGCGCCTTGGGGTCGGTGTCACCGAGGCGGAACAGGGTGTCGCCGGGCTCGGCGCGGCGAATCTCGGCGCCCTGGATCAGCGTGGACAGCGCCGCCGGATCCATGTGGTGCAGCGGGCGGCTCCGGGCCAGTTCGTGGATGTCGGGCGGCGTGGGTTCGATGGCGCGCTCGGCCATGCTGGTCTCCGCGTTGGTTGAGCCGTTTGGAAAATATCGCATTCTCGCCCGGTTTTGTCCAAAGCACGCCGCGTTACGCGGGTACACAAGGCATCGTTACCCAAGGTAGCACTTGCGCCAACGGGAGGCCGGTGGATGGGCAGCCAGGCGGCGCTAACAAGCTGAAAGTGAAAGGGATCAATCCCGCACGGCCGGTGGCATGATTCTCGCTCCCCTAAAGGGTAGCCACTTTTTGCGGGTACTGCCGGATGTCCGGCGGCCCGTGCCCACAGATGAAGCGGAGCATGCAGGCAGAGGGAGCCGGACAGCGCCAGTGGGGGGAGCACCCGTAGATGGAGGCGAAGGCAGTATGGCTGTTCATCTTCGTGGCCCTCTACTGGGGTTACTGCGTGTTCTGGGGCGTCCGCGGCGCCATGGAGGCGCGCACGGCTACCGATTACTTCGTGGCCGGGCGCAGCGTGTCCATGTGGGTGTTCATCCTGGCCGCCACGGCCACCTCCTTCTCCGGCTGGACCTTCATCGGCCATCCCGGGCTGATCTACCAGGACGGGCTGCAATACGCCTACGCCTCCTTTTACGCCATTACCATCCCCTTCACCGGGCTGCTGTTCCTGAAACGGCAGTGGATGATTGGCAAGCGCTGGGGCTTCGTGACCCCCGGCGAGATGTTCGCCACCTATTACAAGTCCGACACCCTGCGCATCCTCATCGTGCTGGTGGCGTTGATCTTCGCCATCCCCTACCTGGGGGTGCAGCTGCGCGCCTCCGGCTTCCTGTTCAACGTGCTCACCGACGGCATGCTGGGCGTGGAAGTGGGCATGTGGCTGCTCTCGGCCATCATCGTCTTCTACGTGGCCTCCGGCGGGCTGCGGGCGGTGGCCTACGTGGATGCGCTGCAGGCGGTGCTGTTGGCCGGGGGCATCGTCATCGTTGGCGGGGTGGCCATCTACTTCATCGGCAGTTGGGGTGTGTTCATGGAGGGGATCGCCCGGCTCAGCGAGCAGTCCGTGGAACGGGGCGAGTACGTCACCCCGGCCGGGTTGAGCGGTTACGTGGCGGTGCCCGGGGTGATCCAGTTCGTCAGTGACGGGCCCTCGGCCAGCGGCGGCGCCTGGACCGGGCTGATGATCCTCACCTACATGTTCGCGCTGATGGGCATCCAGTCCAGCCCCGCCTTCACCATGTGGGCCTTCTCCAACGCCAACCCGCGTCCCTTCGCTCCGCAGCAGGTGTGGGCCTCCGCGGTGGGCATCGGGCTGATCCTGTTTACCTTTACCGCCTTCCAGGGCATGGGCGGGCACATGCTGGGGGCGAACCTGGGGTTTACCGCTGACAACCCGGACCTGTTCGACAGCCGCGACCGGGTGGTGCTGCAGCGGGGGCTGATCGCCACCGCCGAGCCGGAACTCTCCCGCGAGGCGGTGGAGGCGCGCATCGAATCGGGGCTGGCGGCGCTGCAGGCCACCGGCCCGGGGGAGACGGTGGATCTGGCCGGCGACCACGGTTGGGTGGACCTGAGGGATCACGGTGGCGGTGACCCCGCGCTGGTCCCCCAGATGATCAGCCTGCTCGAGGTGGGGGCGCCCTGGCTGGTGGGACTTCTGGCGGTCTGCGCCCTGGCCGCTATGCAGTCCACCGGCGCGGCCTACATGTCCACCTCCGGGGGGATGATCACCCGAGATATCCTGCGCCGCTACCTGATGCCGGAGGCGGACCACGCTACGCAGAAGTTCTGGGGGCGGGTCTTCGTGCTGCTGATCGTCGCCGCGGCCCTGCTCACCGCCACCCTGGCCACGGATGCCCTGGTGCTGCTGGGTGGGCTGGCGGTGGCCTACGGCTTCCAGATGTGGCCGGCACTGATCGGGTTGTGTTTCTGGCCCTGGCTGACCCGGCAGGGGGTGGTGGCCGGTCTGATCGTCGGTCTGGTGGTGGTCACGCTCACCGAGAACATAGGGGTGCAGTTGCTGGGCGCCCTGGGGATGGATCTCTGGGGGCGCTGGCCCTGGACGCTGCACTCCGCCGGCTGGGGGATCCTTTTCAACCTGGGCACCGCGATCATCGTCTCGGCATTGACCCAGAACCGCGCCGAGACCGAGCACCGCATGGTCTACCACCAGTTCCTGCAGGAGCACGCGGGCCTGCCGGCGGAAAAGCGCCATCTGGTTCCGGTGGCCTGGATCCTGACCATCGGCTGGTTCTTCTTCGCGGTGGGGCCGGGCACGATCATCGGCAACACACTGTTCGGTTATCCCCAGTCGCCGGTGTTCGGGCTGCCCTCCATCTGGGTCTGGCAGCTCCTCTTCTGGGCGGCCGGCTGTCTGCTGCTCTACTTCCTGGCCTACCGGATGGAACTGAGCACCGTCCCGCGCAAGGAGGTGGAGGTGCTGGCCGAGGAAGAGGACGAGGACATCCGCCTGGACGTCCACCGCCCGTCCTGAGGGCTGCCCCGTGATCGACGAGCGTCATTACCGGTTCTTCAAGTGGACAGCGGTGCTGCTGGCCCTGCTGTGGGTTGGCTGGACGGTCTACGACGGCGTGCTCAGCCAGCGTGGGCCGGGGGATAACGCCGCGCTCGCCGGGGACCGGGCCTTCTCCGACGGCCACCTGGAGCGGGCCGAGCAGCGCTACCGCGAGGCGCTGGACGCCGAGTCCGGGCACGTGCACGCCCTGCGCGGCCTGGCCCTGGCGCTGTTGGAGCAGGGGGAGCACGAACAGGCGCTGGCCAAGCTCAACCAGGCCATCGAGCGGGAGCCGGACTTCGCCGGTAACTACGCCAACCGGGGTATCCTTCACGATCGCATGGGCGAGCACCTGGCCGCTTTGCACGACTACGAGCGCGCCCTGGTCATGAACCCGGACCTTGCCGATGGCCCCGGCTGGTTCACCCGCTTCATCCGCCTGCAGGCGGACCCGCCCCCCACCATCGCCGACCGGGCCGACTACCTGCGCCACCAGTTCGAGTTGCCGGAGGAGGAGCGCCAGCTCCTGCAGCCCGAGGAGGACGGCGCACAACGCCCCTGGCGCCAGTGACGGGTGGTACCCCGGTGCCCGCTCCGCCCGGACGGCGCTGCTGATGCGGGCACAAAAAAACCGGCCGCCCCTGGGGGCGGCCGGTTCTGCCAGTAAGCTGGCCCCTGAGGGGCGCAGGCTTACTTGGTTTCCCGATCCTCGATCAGGTTGTCGACCACGGTCGGGTCGGCCAGGGTGCTGGTGTCGCCCAGGCTGTCCAGCTCGTTGGCGGCGACCTTGCGCAGGATGCGGCGCATGATCTTGCCGGAGCGGGTCTTGGGCAGGCCCGGGGCCCACTGGATGACGTCGGGCTTGGCGATCGGGCCGATCTCGTTGGAGACCAGCTTCACCAGCTCCTTCTTGAGCTCGTCGGTGGGTTCCACGCCGGCCATCAGGGTGACGTAGGCGTAGATGCCCTGCCCCTTGATGTCGTGCGGATAGCCGACCACCGCGGCCTCGGCCACCGAGTCGTGCAGCACCAGGGCGCTCTCCACCTCGGCGGTGCCCATGCGGTGACCGGAGACGTTGATGACGTCGTCCACACGGCCGGTGATCCAGTAGTAGCCGTCCTCGTCCCGACGGGCGCCGTCACCGGTGAAGTACATGCCCGGGTAGGCCGACAGGTAGGTCTCCATGAAGCGCTTGTGGTCACCGTAGACCGTACGCATCATGCTCGGCCAGGCGCGCTTGATGACCAGGTTGCCGTCGCAGGCGCCTTCCAGCTCCTTGCCCTCGGCGTCCACCAGGGCCGGCTCCACGCCGAAGAAGGGCAGGGTGGCGGAACCCGGCTTCAGGTCGGTCGCGCCTGGCAGCGGCGCGATCAGGATGGAGCCGGTCTCGGTCTGCCACCAGGTGTCCACGATCGGGCAGCGGCTGTCGCCGACCACCTTGTAGTACCACTCCCAGGCCTCCGGGTTGATGGGCTCACCGACCGTGCCCAGGATGCGCAGGCTCTTGCGGCTGGTCTTGGTGACGTACTCGTCGCCCTGGCCCATCAGTGCGCGGAGCGCGGTGGGGGCGGTGTAGAAGATGGAGACGTTGTGCTTGTCCACCACGTCCCAGCAGCGGGAGGCGTCCGGGTAGGTGGGCACGCCCTCGAACATCAGGGTGGTGGCGCCGTTGGCCAGCGGGCCGTAGACGATGTAGCTGTGGCCGGTGACCCAGCCCACGTCGGCGGTGCACCAGTAGACCTCGCCTTCCTGGTAGTCGAAGACGTACTTGTGGGTCATGGCCGCGCCCAGCAGGTAGCCGGCGGAGCAGTGCTGCACGCCCTTGGGCTTACCGGTGGAGCCGGAGGTGTAGAGGATGAACAGCGGATCCTCCGAGTCCATCTGCTCGGCGGGGCAGTCGGCGGAGACGTCGGCCACGGCCTCGTGGTACCAGATGTCGCGGCCGTCCTTCCAGTCGATGTCGCCGCCGGTGCGCTTGACCACGAAGACGTTCTTGACGTCGGGGCAGCTCTCCAGGGCCTTGTCGGCGTTGGACTTCAGGGCCACGTTGCGGCCGCCGCGCACGCCCTCGTCGGCGGTGATGACGGTCTCGCAGTCGGCGTTCTGGATGCGGTCCTTCAGCGCGTCCGGGGAGAAGCCGCCGAACACGATGGAGTGGATGGCGCCGATGCGGGCGCAGGCCAGCATGGCCACGGCCGCCTCGGGGATCATCGGGAGGTAGATGCAGACGCGGTCACCCTTCTTGACGCCGCGGGCCTTCATGGCGTTGGCCAGGCGGCAGACCCGCTCGTGCAGGTCCTTGTAGGTGATGTGCTCGGAGTTGTTGGGGTCGTCGCCTTCCCAGATGATGGCGGTCTGGTCGCCGCGCTTCTCCAGGTGGCGGTCCAGGCAGTTGTGCGCGACGTTCATCTTGCCGCCCTCGAAGAAGCGGATGTCGCCGTTCTTCAGGTCGGAGTGGTAAACCTTGTCCCACTTGCTGAACCAGTCGAGGAACTTCTCGGCCTGCTCACCCCAGAAACCCTCCGGGTCGTCCAGGGAACGCTGGTACATCTCCTGGTAGGTCTCTTTGGTGATGTGCGCGTTCTTGCGGATATCGTCGGGTACGGGGTAGACCTTCGCGTTGGACATACTGGATCTCCTCCCAGTTTTGAATTGTTGCTGATGGCCCGTCGGGGCCGAAAAACACCGGCTTACAGCCTGATTCGTGGTTATGGCCGAGCACTGCGCGGCGCCCTGGTATTACGCCCCCTTTTGGACTGACCAATTGACCGGCTCAATGCCGCCCAATTCGTCTGTCGGAGCGGCCGGGTGACCGTCGAGCGCGCAGCCCCTCGTGGGCTCAGCCGTACTTCTTTCTGCTCTGTGCGGGCCTGCTGCCCGCTGGCGGCATTATGGTAACGCTTTCCACGCCATGTTTTGAAATGGCGCAGTGCCGCCGATCTCCTAACCCTAACATTATAAAACATTATTTTCTCGGCCGGGGGATCCCGAGGCGCTGGCGTTTTTCCCAGAGCGCCTTGCGACTTATGCCCAGCCCCTTGGCCAATGCCGTCTCTGTCATCTGGTCCTGGTTGGCCAGGACGTATTCGCGGAAGTAATCCTCCAGCGACAGATCCGGCTTGCCGCTGGGCGCACCGCCGCCGGAGGGCGGCGTCTCCCCGCCCTCCGGCGACCGGCGGCGGGGCAGGGTCAGCTGCTCGGCGGTAATGGTCTCGCCCTCGCAGAGGATCACGGCCCGCTCAATGGTGTTCTCCAGTTCCCGGACGTTACCCGGCCAATGGTAGTCGCTGATCGCCGCCAGCGCCTCCCCGGACAGCTGCAGTGCAGGTCGGTTGAGCCGCTTGCAGATCTTCTCTAGCAGGACCTGGGCCAGCACCGGGATGTCGCCCTCGCGTTCGCGCAGCGGGGGCAGGCGGATCTCCATCACGTCGATGCGGAAGAACAGGTCCTCGCGGAACTGGCCCTCGTTGACCAGTGCCTGCAGGTCGCGGTGGGTGGCCGCCAGCAGGCGCACATCCACCTGGCGCTCCCGCGACGCCCCGACCCGGCGGATGACCCCCTCCTGCAACACCCGCAGCAGTCGCCCCTGGGCCTGCATGGGCAGCTCGCCGATCTCGTCCAGGAACAGGGTGCCGCCGTCGGCGGACTCCACCAGCCCCTGGCGCGCCCCCACCGCCCCGGTGAAGGCCCCCTTTTCGTGACCGAACAGCTCCGCCTCGATCAGGCTGTCCGGGATGGCGGCGCAGTTGACAGCGATCAGCGGCCCGTCCTTGCGGGCGCTCTGCTCGTGCACGGCGCGGGCCACCAGCTCCTTGCCGGTGCCGGATTCGCCCAGGATCAGCACCGAGGTGTCGGTGGGGGCCACCTTGTGGATGCGCTGGAAGACATCCTGCATCGCCTGGCATTCGCCGATGATCCCGCTCACCGGGTAGTCGCGCTGGATGTCCGCCTTGAGTGCGGCGTTCTGGCGCTGCAGACGGTGATCCTTGAGCACCTTGTCCACGGTGAGCAGCAGCTCGTCGTGGTCGAAGGGCTTGGCGATGTAGTCCACCGCCCCCTCGCGCATGGCCTCCACCGCCGAGCGCACGCTGGCGTAGCTGGTCATGATGATGACCGGCACCTCGCCGGCCAGCGGGATGACCCCGGTGCCGGGTTCGCCGGGCAGCCGCAGGTCGGCGATGATCAGGTCGTAGTCGGCGAAGCGGTGGCCCTCCTTGGCCTCCTCCAGCGACTCCGCCTCCGCCACCCGGTAGCCGTTCCGGGTCAGCAGGCGCCGCAGCGCCGAGCGGATGACCGCCTCGTCCTCGATGATCAGCAGTTGCGCCATCTGATTACCTCCATTGTGTCCCGGGCGTCGCTGATCGCCCCTACGGCGACGGGAACTCCAGGGTGACGGTGGTCCCGCCCACATCGGACTCGATGTCCAGGGTGCCGCCGTGATCCGTGATGATGTTGTAGACCAGCGGCAGGCCGAGGCCCGTGCCCTGGCCCGCCGGCTTGGTGGTGTAGAAGGGGTCCAGCACCTTCTTCAGGGCCGAGGCGGGGATGCCCGGCCCGTTGTCCGCCACCCGCACGATGATCCGGTCGCCGCGCTCGCGAGCGGTGAGCACCAGCCGGCCCTGCTGTTCGCAGGCGTCGGCGGCGTTGGAGAAGAGGTTGACGAACACCTGCACCAGCCGCTGGCCGTCCCCCAGTACCTCCAGGTGCTCGGGGATGCGGTTGTCGAATTCCATCTCCTTGCCGCGCCGGCTCAGTACCATCACCTGGCGGGCTTCGTCGGCGGCCTCGCGCAGGCTCACCGGGTCGGGCGGGGCCTCCTCGGTGCCGCCGGCGTGAGCATAGCTCACCAGGGTGTGCACGATGTTACTGATCCGGCGGGTCTGCTCCAGGATCTGCTCCACGCTCTCGCGCACCAGCGCCGGGTCGTCCTCCTCGCGCAGGTTCTGCGCCAGCGAGGCGACGCCGGTCACCGGGTTGCCTATCTCGTGGGCCACGCCGGCTGCCAGCCGGCCGATGGAGGCCAGCCGCTCACTGTGGGCCAGCTCCCGCTCCAGCACCCGCAGCTCGGTCACGTCCTCCACCAGCATCAGGCTGTCGTTGGTGCGGCCCTTGCCGGGCTCGCCGATGCGGGTCCGGTGCAGGCTCAGCCAGCGGGTACCGTCGCCGGGCACCTGCGCCTGGTCGTGGGCGTGGGGCTGACCGAAGGCGATGAAGCGGCCCAGCAGCCGACCCCAGGGCTCCGGCAGGTCCTCCAGCCGGTTGCCCAGGGCGTCGGCGGCGGGGATGCCGGTGAGTTGTTGCATGGCGGTGTTCCAGCGGACGATGCGCTGGTTGGCCGTCACCGTGATTACCCCCAGGGGCAGGTCCTCGAGGATCTGCCGGTGGTAGCGGCGCAACCGGTCCAGCTCCGCGGTCAGCCCGCGGAAGCGGCTGCTGGAGGACTCCAGCCGCTCCTCGATCTGGCGGATGTTCTGGGTATGGGCGGGGCTGACGGAGTGGTCCAGCTCCAGGCGCTCGTCCACGATCATGCGCGCCAGCACCGGGCCCATCATGCCGGAGAGGTTGCGCTCGATCTGATCGCGCAGGTGCTTGAGTCGGTCCGGGCGGTTCTCGGTCCAGTCCAGTCCCAGGTCGTTCAGCGCCTTGCCCACCTCGGCGCGGGCGGCCTCGTCGCCGGTGACCGGGGCCAGCTGCACCACGAACTGCGCCGGCGAGTCGGCCACCAGGGTGCCGAAGGTCATCGGGTGGCCCAGGTCGCGGCAGGCCTCCGCAGCCTGGCGCTCCGGCCCGGTCTGTGGGGTAAGGGTGGAGACGGCGGCGAACAGCAGGGCGTTGAACGACAGCGACCAGAAGGTGGCCAGCCCGTAGATGTCGGTCGGTGACTCCGGCGCCGTGGGGAAGCCGAGCAAAAAGAAGGGCTCGGTGCCCACCAGCGCCGGCAGAAACAGCGCGTCCAGCCAGACCAGCGTGCCGCCGAGCAGTCCGGCGATGAACCCCCAGACATTGGCCCGGGCCCACCAGAGCACGCCCACCACCCCCGGGATGAACTGCGCCATGGCCAGAAAGGAGATCAGGCCCCAGTCCACCAGCCCCTCGCCCGGGTCGAGCATCAGGAAGAAGTAGTAACCGGCGGCGATCATCAGCGCGATTAGC
Organism: Alkalispirillum mobile; assembly: GCF_003664325.1. Lineage (NCBI taxonomy): Bacteria > Pseudomonadati > Pseudomonadota > Gammaproteobacteria > Chromatiales > Ectothiorhodospiraceae > Alkalispirillum > Alkalispirillum mobile. The sequence continues at coordinate 1,029,654 of NZ_RCDA01000001.1, read as the reverse complement.
GCCCGCCGGGTCCAGCGCAGGGTGGCGTACAGGTCCAGGTCCTGGCGCGGGCGAGCCCGGGTCAGCGGCAGCACCAGGTGGTTCAGCGTCATCGAGGCGAGCGCCAGGGTGGAGATAATGATCATGGCGCTGGCCGCCGAGATGCCGCCCAGGTAGGTAATGATCACCAGCAGCGGCGAGTCGCTGAGCACGGCGATGCCCAGCACGTAGTACTCGGGGCCCGTCCCCGGCTGCAGCACCTGGCCGGCCCAGAGGATCGGGGGGATGCAGATGGACAGGGCCAGCAGGTAGGCCGGGAACCCCCAGCTGGCCTTGAGCAGGCTGCCCGGCTTGAGGTTCTCGGTGAAGATCATGTGGAACTGGCGCGGCAGCAGGAAGGCCGCGGCGAAGGCCAGGAACAGCAGGCTCATCCAGGGGCCGTCCAGCGCCGGCTGGTAGAAGGCCTCCAGTCGTTCCGGGTTGTCCGCCAGCCAGCGGTTCAGGCCGATGGGGCCGTCGAAGGCCAGGCTCATGGCCACCCAGGCGATCACCAGCAGGGCGGCCAGTTTGACCAGCGACTCGAAAGCGATGGCCACCACCAGGCCGGTGTGCTTTTCCCGCGGGGTGACGTGGCGGGCGCCGAAGATGATGGCGAACACCGCCACGGTGATGCAGAACACCACCGCCAGGAAGTGCACCGTTGTCTCGCCCCCCGCCAACCACTGGCTGGACTCGGCCACCGCCCGGATCTGCAGGGCGATGTAGGGCAGGATGCCGGTCAGCATCACCAGCGTGACCAGCACCCCGGCCGCCTGGCTGTGGTAGCGGAAGGCGAACACGTCCGAGAGCGAGGTCAGCTGCTGGTCACGCGCCAGGCGCAGCAGCGGCATCAGCAGAACCGGCGTGAGCAGGAACGCGATGGTGGCGCCCAGGTAGATGGGCAGGTAGGCGATGCCGTAGCGCTCGGCGAAGCCCACGCTGCCGTAAAAGCTCCAGGTGGTGGCGTAAACCCCCAGTGCGAGCACGTAGAACACCGGGTGGTGCGCCACGGCACGCGGCAGCCAGCCGCGCTCCGTGCCGTAGGCGATCACGAACAGCAACAGCAGGTAGGCCGCCGCGCTGAAAAAGAGCGTGCTGAGGTTAAAGTCCATGCGGTCTGAGCTTTCTGACCACCAGCCAGCAGAGCACCAGGACGACCGCCCAGGCGAGGAAGGGCAGGTACCACGGTGGCGTCTGGCTGAGCCACCAGGTGGCGAACGGCGTGCACAACAGGAATACGGCCAGCAGGCCGAGTATCACACTGTTTCCCCGCGCCCTCGGGTCAAGCGTCCCAGGCATGTACTCCTCCTCCGCGGCAGGGTTGGGTCACCCCGTCTCATCGTTTGTTACTTAAGGTAGCACGGCGCGTCGGATTTGCCCAAGGGCGCCGGGCCTACGCCGGTGCCTGGTGCTGCTGGCGGGGGATCAGCGCCTCGTCCCACGTTTCCAGGGCCCACGTCAGCACCGCGCCGGGCCCGGTCCGGGCCAGGTCCGCGGGCGGCTGTTGGCCCAGAAAGCGGGCCGCCTGCACCAGGTTGTGTGCGGCCCGGTTATTGTCCAGCGGCGGGGCGTGGCTCTGCTTGCTCAGCTTCTGCCCCTCGGCGTTCACCGCCACGGGCAGGTGCAGGTAGCGCGGGGTGGGTAGTCCCAGTGCCCGCTGTAGCAGGATCTGCGGCGGTGTGCACCAGAGCAGGTCGGCGCCACGGACCACCTCGGTGAAGCCGTATTCCCCGTCATCCACGGCGCAGGCCAGGTGGTAGGCCCAGTAGCCGTCGGCCCGGCGGATGATGAAATCGCCGATGGTCGCCGCCGGGTCGCAGCTCTGTGGCCCCTGCAGCGCGTCATCGAAATGGAGCGGGGCGTGGTCGCAGCGCAGCCGCCAGGCGCGGGCTTCGCGGCCCGGCGGCAGGCCGTCGGAGCAGGTCCCGGGGTAGACCGGGCCATTGGGGCCTCTGCGCGCCACCGCCATGATCTCGCGCCGGGTACAGCCGCAGGGGTAGGCGCGGTCCGCGGCGCGCAGTTGCGCCAGGGCCGCCTCGTAGGCGGCCGAACGGGTGGACTGGAAGACCACCGGTCCATCCCAGTGCAGGCCGTGCGCCTGCAGGCTCTGCTGGATGGCGTCGGCCGCGCCGGGTTGCTCCCGCGGCGGGTCCAGGTCGTCGATGCGCAGGTGCCACTCGCCGCCCTGGCGCCGGGCCCGCACGTAGCTGCCCAGCGCCGCCACCAGCGAGCCGAAGTGGAGCGGCCCGGTGGGGCTGGGGGCAAAGCGGGTGCGGTAGCGGAGCGTGGTCGAGTCGGTCACGGGTGGCCTCGCGGTGGCTGGCAGAATCGGCACCTTTGCCGCCGATACCATAGCCGATTGCCGGTAGCCGCATAAACTGACTGCAACGGCCCTTGAAAAGGGCGAGGCAGGGCCTCAGCTCATTAAGTAAGGGGTTGGCACCGGGCGCGAGAGCAAAGCGCCCGGGATGCGCAGCGTACTCAGTGCCCCGGGCGACTCCGGGGCGGCAAGCAAGGAGGGAGTGGATATGTCCCGCTACTGGATCGTCGTAGCAGATGCCAGCAACGCCCGCGTTCTCGCCCGCGAGAAGAAATTCAGCGCGCTGCAGGAGGTGGAGACCCTGACGCACCCGGAGTCACGCCTGCACCGGCGCGACCTGGCGTCGGACCGCCCCGGTCGCCTTGATGAGTCCTATTCGGCCACCAGCAGCGAGGCGGAAGAGCCCACCGACCCGAAGGTGCGCGAGGCCCAGGTCTTTGCCCGGGAGGTGGCCCACGTACTGGAGCGGGGGCGCACCGGTCACCGCTACGAGGAGCTGATCCTGGTGGCGGAGCCGAAGTTCCTCGGGCTGTTGCGCAAGGCCCTGGACGACGAGACCCGGGAGCGGGTCGCCCACGAGGTAACCAAGAACGTCACCCGGGAGCCGTTGGAGGCCATTACCCGGACCGTGGACGCGCTGCTCTGAGCCGTCAGGCCAGCTCCACCTTCGGTTCGGGCTGCCAGCCCGGCTTGCGGTGTTCCGCGACCACCGTGGTGTAGATGCCGCCACGGACGTAGAACTCGGCGGTCACCTTCATGTAGCGAGGCGCGGTGGCGCGCACGAGGTCATCCAGCATCTCGTTGGTGATGGCCTCGTGGAACGCGCCCTGGTCGCGGAACGACCACATGTAGAGCTTCAGCGACTTCAACTCCACGCAACGCTCGTCCGGCACGTAGTCCAGATAGATGGTGGCGAAGTCCGGCTGCCCGGTCTTCGGGCAGAGGCAGGTGAACTCCGGCACCCGCATGTGCAGCACGAAGTCCCGCTCCGGCCGGGGGTTGGGGAAGGTCTCCAGTTCTTTGCTGGGCTGAGTGCTCATCGGCGCTGGTGGCTCCTGTTCAGATGCGATGGGAGGACTATAATGGCCGCCCATTGTAACCGCAGCCGCCACCGATCGCCTGATGCGACTGAAGAAGATCAAACTCTCCGGCTTCAAGTCCTTCGTGGACCCCACCCAGGTGGCCATGCCCGGCGACCTGGTGGCGGTGGTGGGGCCGAATGGCTGCGGCAAATCCAACATCATTGATGCGGTGCGCTGGGTGATGGGCGAGAGCTCTGCCCGCCACCTGCGCGGCCAGTCCATGGCTGACGTCATCTTCAACGGCTCCACCGGCCGCAAGCCGGTCAGCCACGCCTCCGTGGAGCTGATCTTCGACAACAGCGACGGCCGTCTGGGCGGGCAGTACGCCCAGTACGCGGAGATCGCCGTCCGCCGCCAGGTCAACCGCGAGGGTCAGTCCCAGTACTTCCTCAACGGCACCCGCTGCCGGCGCAAGGACATCACCGACGTCTTCCTGGGCACCGGCCTGGGGCCGCGCGGCTACACCATCATCGAGCAGGGGATGATCTCCCGGGTGATCGAGGCCAAGCCGGAGGAACTCCGCGTCTACCTGGAGGAGGCGGCCGGCATCTCCATCTACAAGGAGCGCCGGCGCGAGACCGAGCGGCGCATCCGCGACACCCGCGAGAACCTGGAGCGGCTGGAGGACGTGCGTGAGGAGGTGCGCCGCCAGCTGGACAAGCTGCGTCGCCAGGCCGAGGTGGCCCGCCGGTACCGTGAGCTCAAGCAGGAAGAACGGGATACCCGGGCCGAGCTGATCACCCTGCGCCAGGCCAGCCTCAAGGCCCAGCTGGAGGAGCAGGAAGCCGTCATCTCGGCCAAGGTCAACGCCCGGGAGTTCGCCCTGGCCACCCAGCGCCAGGCCGAGCGGGAGATCGAGGCGGTGCGCGCTACCCAAGGCGAGGCCGGCGATCGGCTCAACTCGATCCAGGCGGATTACTATGGCGTGGGCAGCGAGATCGCCCGCATCGAGCAGCAGATCAGCCACCGCCGGGAACTGCGCGACAAGCAGTTGCGGGAACTGCGCGACAGCGAAGCCCAGGTCCAGGAACTGGAGGACAGCCTGACCCAGGACCGGGAGAAGCTCGAACTGCTGGAGGAGCGCCTGGCCGACCTGGAGCCGGAGCAGGAGGAGCAGGCGCAGTCCGAGGCCTTTGCCCAGGAGGCGCTGGAGACCGCCCGCGAGCGGCTGGAGGCCTGGCGCGAGGCGCGCGAGGGCTTCCAGCGGGAGAGCGCCGAGGCCCAGCGCGCCGAGCAGGTGGAGAAGGTGCGGGTCGAGGGCCTGGAGCGCCGCGCGGACGAGCTGGCCCGCCGGCTGGAGCGGCTTGACGAGGAGTACGAGGCCGAGGACCTCTACAGCCTGGAGCGGGCCATTGTCGAACTGGAAGAGGAAGAGACCGAGCTGGCCGAGGAGCTGGCCGGCATGGATGAGGCCCAGGCCGACGTGGCCGAGCGCCTGGACCACGACCGGGCCCAGGCCGCGGAACTGGCCGAACAGGTAGAGCGGCTGCGCGGTGAGCTGCACCAGCAGCGCGCCCGGCTCGCCTCGCTGGAGACCCTGCAGCAGTCCGCCCTGGGCGAGGACGGCGGCCCGCTGGACGACTGGCTGGGTGCGCGCGAGTGGCAGGAGCGGCCCCGGCTGGCCCAGCAGCTCACCGTCACCCCGGGCTGGGAACGGGCGGTGGAGACGGTGCTGGCCGAAGGGCTGCAGGCGGTCTGCGTGGCGCCCGAAGAACTGGACGCCGCCGCCCGCGAGTTGCCGGAGCAGGGCGACCTGACCCTGGTCAGTGCGGTTTCGGCAACCGCCGGCGGGGCGGCCGGCCCCTGGTTGAGCGACCAGGTGCGCGATGACGGCCGCGCCGTGGCCCTCCTGGCCGGGATCCGCTGCGCCGACGACCTGCCTGCCGCCCTGGCCCGGCGCGCTGAACTGGGCCCCGGCGAGTCCTTCATCACCCCGGACGGCGTCTGGCTGGGGCCCAACTGGCTGCGCCTGCGCGCCGGGGACGATGCGGAGCGGGGCGTGATCGCCCGCGAGCGGGAGATCCACCAGCTGCGCGAGCAGGTGGCCGAGGGCGAGGCACGGCTGGCGGAACAGGAAGAAGCGCACGAGCGGGTCAAGGTGGCCATCCAGAGCCTGGAGGAGGAGCGCGAGGCGCTGCAGCAGCGCAGCGCCCCCCTGCAGCGCCGCCAGGCGGACCTGCAGGCGCGCGTCGAGCACCGCCGCGACGCCCTGGAGGCGGCCCGGGAACGGCGCGAGGCCCTGCACCAGCAACAGATTGAACTGCGCGAGGAGCGCGAGACCGTCGTCGAGGAGATGGACGGCGCCCAGGCGCGCCTGGCCGAGGCCGCCGCCCGGGTGGAGGCCCAGGCGGAGCGGGGCGCGGCGCTGGACGATGAGCGCCACGCCCTGGAGGCGGCGGTGGACGATGCCCAGGAGCAACTGCGCCAGTGCCGCGAGGCCCGCCACGAGATTTCCCTGAAGCTGGAGAATGCCACCACCGCCCGTCAGGCCCTGCGCGAGGGGCTGGAGCGGCTGCAGGCCCAGCACCAGCGGCTGCTGGACCGGCGCGAGGAACTGGCCGAGGGCCTGGAGGGGCTGGACGACCCGGGCGAGGACCTGGAGGGGGAGCGCGACAAATTGCTGGACCGCCGCCACCAGCTGGAACAGGAACTGGCCGAGGCGCGCAACCACGTGGCCAACCTGGAGCAGAAACTGCGCGAGTGGAGCGAACGCCGCCAGACCGCCGCCCAGGAGACCGAGACCCTGCGCGAAGAGCTTGAGGGGCTGCGGATCACCGCCCAGGAGTACCGCGTGCTGCAGCGCCGGGAGGCCGCCGAGCTGGAACAACTGGGCGAGCACCTGGAGGTGGTCGCCTCGCGCCTGCCCGAGGGCGCCGAGGTGGCGGACTGGGAGAAGCGCCTGGAGCAGCTGGGGCGGCGCATCGCCCGGCTGGGCACCGTCAACCTGGCCGCCATCGACGAGTGCGCCGCCCTGGAGGAGCGCCAGCAGTACCTCGACGCCCAGTACGACGACCTGGTCGAGGCGCTGGAGACCCTGGAGAGCGCCATCCGCCGCATTGACCGGGAGACCCGGGCGCGCTTCCGCGACACCTTTGAGCAGGTCAATCAGGGGGTGCAGCGCCTCTTCCCGCGACTGTTCGGGGGCGGTCGCGCCTACCTGGAGCTCACCGACGACGACCTGCTGGCCACCGGCGTGGCGGTCATGGCCCAGCCCCCGGGCAAGCGGGTCACCAACATCCACCTGCTCTCCGGCGGCGAGAAGGCGCTCACCGCCGTGGCGCTGGTCTTCGCCATCTTCAACCTCAACCCGGCGCCGTTCTGCATGCTCGACGAGGTGGATGCGCCGCTGGACGAGGCCAACGTGGGGCGCTTCTGCGAGATGGTCAAGGAGATGTCGCAGCAGGTCCAGTTCATCGTCATTACCCACAACAAGACCACCATGGAGGCGGTCTCGCACCTGGTAGGGGTGACCATGCACGAGCCCGGCGTCTCGCGCCTGGTGGCGGTGGACGTGGCCGAGGCGGTGGAACTGGCCGAGGTCTGATGCTTTAATTCCCCGCTCGCTGCCGGTTCAAAGACGCCGCGGCAGCGTATAAAGTGTCATTTGAAATAGGCGCCGCAAGGCGCTGAAACCCATGCCCAGGTGCCTGCCCGGACAGCTGCGGCCCGCCAGCCGGGCCCGCCGGCAGGCCCGACCAATCGCGCGGATGCACTCATGGATCCATTTCGCTGGCTACTGATCATTCTCGGCCTGCTGCTCATCGCGGGCATTTACGCCTGGGGGCGCTGGCAGGACAAGAAGCATGCCCGCCGCGAGGACTTCCGCTCGGCCTTCGACGACATGGACAGCGCCGTGGGGAGCGACGACGGTTTCGACGTCATCGTCAAGACCCCGCGGCGCGAGGGCGAACCCGACGAGGCCGCGCCGGCCCGCGGGCAGGGCCAGCGCCGGGAGCCCACCGGGTTCGACGCCGACCTGGATTGGCCCGATGAGCCGGAGCCGAGCCTGGGCCTGGACGATGAGCCCGGTTCCCCCGGTTTCAATGAGCCGGAACCGGAACCGGAACCGGTTCGCCGCCGCCCGGCCGCGCCGCCCACCGCCCGCCGGGAGCCCACGCGTGCACCCGGCACCACCGAGGCGCCGGAGGCCCCCGCACCCGCACCGCGCGTCCGCCGCCGCGCCGAGCCGCAACCGGAGCCGGCCCCTGCGACCCGCCCGGCTCCCCGGGCCCCCGAACCGGCACCGCCGGCCGAGGATCCGGTGCGCGACCGCCCCGACCTGGCCGCCCTGGGCCGGAACAACCCCCGCCCTGAGCCGGCCCGCCCCGAGCCGGAGCTGCCCGCCGGCCCCCAGGTGGACATCGACGCCGCCGGCCTGGAGGACAAGATCGTCGCCATCCACGTGGCCGCGCCGGAGGGGCATGTCTTTGCCGCCGATGCGCTGGTGGACGCCCTGGAGCGCGCCGGTCTGGAGTACGGCGAGCACGGCATCTTCCACCGCCACGTGCGCACCGAGCAAGGGCCGGCGCGGGTGTTCAGCGCCGCCAACATGATCAAGCCCGGCTGGTTCGACCTGGACCGGGCCGCCCAGGACGAGACCCCGGGTGCGGCCTTCTTCCTGCAACTGCCCGGTCCGGTGGACGGCATGGCCGCCTTCGACGACATGCTGCGGGTGGCCCGCGATGTGGCCGACCGCCTGGGCGGGCGCCTGCTGGACGCCCGCCGCTGCGATCTCTCCCGGCAGGCGATGGAGCACATCCGCGAGGAACTGCGCGAGTACCGTCGCCGCCTGCACCTGGCCGCCCGTCAGCAGCAGGTGTAAGGGGCGTGGCGCAGGAGGACCCCAGGGCGCGCATCGAGGCGCTGCGCCAGACCATCCGCGAGCACGACTACCGCTACTACGTGCTGGACGCGCCGGCCATTGCCGATGCCGAGTACGACCGGCTGATGGCCGAGCTGCAGGCGCTGGAGGCGGAGCACCCGGAGTGGGTCACCCCCGACTCACCCACCCAGCGCGTCGCCGGGCAACCCGCCGAGGGCTTTGGCGAGGTCGCCCACGGCGAGCCCATGTTCTCGCTGGATAACGCCTTCGAGGAGGAGGACCTGGCCGAGTTCGACCGCCGGGTGCGCCAGGCGCTGGGCGCCGACCCGGTCACCTACGTCGCCGAGCCGAAGCTGGACGGCCTGTCGGTGAGTATCCGCTACGAGGACGGCCGCATGGTGCGGGCCGGCACCCGTGGCGATGGGCGTGTCGGCGAGGACATCACCGAGAACGTGCGCACCATCCGTAGCGTGCCGCTGCGGCTCCACGGCGAGGGCTGGCCGCCGGTTATGGAAGTGCGCGGCGAGGTGGTGATCCGCCGCGGCGACTTCGAGCGCCTGAACGAGCAGCGCCTGGCCGACGGCGAGCGCCCCTTCGCCAACCCGCGCAACGCCGCCGCCGGCAGCCTGCGCCAGCTGGACCCGCGCATCACCGCCCGGCGCCGGCTCACCTTCTTCACCTTCGGTATCGCCGCCGCCGGTCGGGTGGGCGATAGCCACCACGCGGTGCTGGACAAGCTCGCCCGGTGGGGGTTCCGCGTCAACGAGCGGGTGGAAGCGGTGCAGGGGCTGGATGGCTGCCGCGACTACTACCAGCGCCTGCTGGCGGACCGCGACGACCTCTCCTTCGAGATCGACGGCGTGGTCTACAAGGTGGACGACCTGGACGCCCGCGAGGAGCTGGGCTTTACCGCCCGGGCGCCGCGCTGGGCCATCGCCTGGAAGCTGCCGGCGCAGGAGGCCACCACCGTGGTCCGCCGCATCCTGCCCTCCGTGGGCCGCACCGGCGCTATCACCCCGGTGGCCGAGCTGGAGCCGGTGGAGGTGGGCGGCGTCACGGTCAGCCGCGCCACCCTGCACAACCTGGACGAGGTGCGGCGCAAGGACGTGCGCGAGGGCGACACCGTGATGGTACGCCGTGCCGGCGACGTCATCCCGGAGATCACCACCGCGGTGGTGGACAAGCGCCCGGAGGGCGCCCCGGAGTGGCTGATGCCCGAGGCCTGTCCGGTGTGCGGCTCCGAGGTGCTGCGCCTGGACGACGAGGCGGTGCACCGCTGCATGGGCGGGCTCTACTGCCCGGCCCAGCGCGAGGGTGCACTGCTGCACTTCGCCTCGCGCAAGGCCATGGACATCGACGGACTGGGCGAGAAGATCGTCAGCCAGCTGGTGGAGCGCGAGATGGTCCACTCGCCGGCCGATCTCTTCCACCTGGCGCACAAGCAATTCGCCGGCCTGGAGCGCATGGGCGACAAGTCCGCGGACAACCTGGTGGCGGCCCTCGACCAGGCCCGCCACACTACGCTGCCGCGCTTTCTCTACGCCCTGGGCATCCAGCACGTGGGCGAGGTCACGGCCCGCCGGCTGGCCGAGCATTTCGGCAGCCTGGACGCCATCATGGCGGCGGACGAGGAGCGCCTGGCCGACACCCCCGACGTGGGACCGGTGGTGGCCCAGGCCATCGCCCACTTCTTTGCCGAGCCGCACAACCGCGAGGTGGTGGAGGCGCTGCGCCAGGCGGGGGTCACCTGGGAAGAGGTGGACCCGGCGGAGCGGGGCGAGCAGCCCTTGGAAGGGCTGACCTTCGTGATCACCGGGACGCTGGCGGAGATGACCCGGGACGAGGCCAAGGCGGCGCTGGAGTTGCTGGGCGCCCGGGTCAGCGGGAGTGTGTCCAAGAAGACCGACTACCTGGTGGCCGGCGAGAAGGCGGGCAGCAAGCTCGCCAAGGCCGAGTCACTCGGCGTGGAGGTGCTGGACGAGGCCGCCTTCCAGGCCTTTCTGAGCCGGCACCGGGGCTGAACCCGCCCCGAGGGTTCAGAACACCATCTCGGAGAAGTCGTAGTTCATCTCCCGGCCCGGCTCCTGCAGGAAATCCCCCTGCACGTAGTCCGCGCCGTACTCCCACATCAGCGCCAGCGCCCCCGGGTGGCCCAGGTAGCCGGCCACCACCTGCTGGCCCATCTCGTGCGCGGTGTCGATGATCTGCTTGACCAGCTTCTGGTTCTCCTCGGTCTGCTCGATGTCGGCCGTAAGGGAGTCGTCCAGTTTCACCTGGTCGGAGCGCAGGTGCTTGAGTAGCTGGAAGGGGTTGAGCGCGCTGCCGAAGTGGTCCAGCGACAGTTTGCAGCCCAGGGCTTCCAGCCCCTCCTGCAGGGCCTTGGCCTGGTTGAGCTGAGTGACCACCACCGGCTCGTTCACCTGGAAGACCAGTGAGGCCGGGTCGACCTGGTGCTGCTCGATCTCCTCGCGCAGCAGGTCCAGGAAGCCCGTGTCCCCCAGGGTGGCGCCGTCGAGTTTCACGAACAGCCGGGAGCGCTTGCCCATGCGCTTGCGCTCGCCGGCCAGCGCCACCGTGCGTCGGGCCACCCAGCGGTCGATGTCGCGCATCAGCCCGGCCTGCTCCGCGTAGGGCAGGAAGGCGAGCGGTTCCACCTCCTTGCCGTCCTCCTCCATGCGGATGCGCACCTCGTAGAGCTCGTCCCAATCGGCGTTTTCGGCCAGGGCGATCACCGGCTGGTAGACCAGGTAAAACTCGTCGTTCTGCAGGCACTGATGGATGCGCTCGCGCCAGTGGGCCTCGCGCTGTTGTGTTTCCATGATCTCCTGGCCGGAGGCGTGCAGCTGCACCTGGTTGCCGCCGGCGCGCAGCGCCGTCTCCGAGGCGGCGTAGGCCATGTCCACGGCGGCCTGGGCGTTGTCGGCGTTGGTGCCCACCATGGCCGCACCGATGGCGCAGGTGATGGCCAGGGTGCGGTCGTCCACCTCGATCAGCTGCTCCTCGATGTCCTGGCGCAGCTTCTCGGCCACCTCCATGGCGTGGTCGATCTTGCTGTGCTGGAGCAGGATGGTGAACTCCTCGTCGGCCAGCCGGCAGGGAATGTCGTGCTCGCCCACGAGGTTGGTGATGCGCTTGGCCACGTGCGCCACCACCTGGTCCACGGCGGCCAGGCCGATCCGGTCGCGGATGTGGCTCAACTTCTCCAGCTGGATGTAAAGCAGCGCGTGGCTGTTGCGGCCGTCCGAATCCAGGTTGCGCGCGATCAGGTTGTCCAGCTGCTCCAGGAAGTAGCTGCGGTTGTACAGCCCCGTGGTGACGTCCTGGCGGTTGAGCAGCTCCAGGTCCGCCTCCGGCTCGCTGAGCTGCAGCAGCACCTGGGTGCAGGGCTCGTCGTCCACGGTGGCCGGGGTGAGCACCATGGTCACCTCCTCCGGCCCCTCGGTGGTGACGAACCCGAGATTGACCTCGTGGCTGGTCAGGTCGCCCCGGCTGAAGCGGCGCAGCGCCTCCTTGCACGCGCCCTGATCGTCGTCCACCACCATGTCCAGGATCGGCATGCCCTCGATGTCGGCCAGCTCCTGGTGGCCGAACATCTCCAGGTAGGCGGGGTTGGCGTAGATGTGCATGCCCTCGTGCACGTAGGCGATGGGGTCGCGGGAGCTGTCCAGCAGTGCCCGGCAGCGGCGCTCGGTCTCGCGCACCGAGGACTCCAGCCGGCGCAGGCGGCGGCGCTCATGCAGGTGGCGCAGCTCGCGCTCCACCACCAGTTTGAGGTGCTCCAGGTCATTCTTGCTGACCAGGTCCTGGGCCCCCATCTGCATGGCGTAGCGGCGCTGGTCCTGGCTCTGCTCGTGGCTGGAGGCGATGATGGGGATGTCCTTGCCCCACTGCTGGATCAGCTGGTACGCCGTGTCCACCGGGACCTCGCGCAGCACCAGCGAGCAGAGCATCATGTCGGCGGGTTTCTCCTGCAGGGTATCGCGCAGGTTATCGATGCTCTCGATACGACGCGCCCGCACGGCGTAGCCGCTGTTGCGCAGCACGCTCACGTAGATCTCCGCGTCGTTGGGTGATTCCTCGGTGATCAGGAGCCTGACCAGGGGGTTTTGTTTCATGCCGGTGGTCCCTTTCCATGCAATGCCCTGATGCTATCAGAATGCGCAGCGGGGCGGGTGGCCCCCTCGCCCCGGGGCCTCAGTCGGCGTCGGGGGCGGGGGCGACGAGGGTCTTGGCGGGTTCGCCGGCCTCCTCACGGGCCAGGCGCGGCACCAGGTAGCCGGGCAGGCGGGCGCCCAGCTCGGCGGCCAGCGCCTGGCCGCGGGCCTCGGGCACCTCGAAGTGGGCCGCCCCCTGCACCCGGTCGAGCAGGTGGAGGTAGTAGGGCAGCACGCCCACCTGGAACAGCCGGCGGCTCAGCGCCTCCAGGGCGTCCGCGCTGTCGTTGACCCGCCGCAGCAGCACCGCCTGGTTGAGCAGCCAGTGACCGGCGGAGCGCAGCCGGCCCAGCGCGGCCGCCACGGCTTCGTCCAGCTCCTGCGCGTGGTTGCTGTGGATCACCCAGACCACCTCCCAGGGGCCATCCAGCAATGCCAGAAGCTCGGCGGTGACGCGATCCGGCAACACCACGGGCAGCCGGGTGTGCAGGCGCAGGCGGCGCACCTGGGGGCGCTGGCGCAGGGCCCGAGTGAGCGTGCCCAGGCGCCGGTCGCTGAGGGTGAGCGGGTCCCCGCCGCTCAGGATGACCTCGTCCACCTCCGGGTGGCCGTCCAGCCAGGCCAGGCTATCGGCCCAGTCGTTGCGACCGGCCTGCGATTCGCTGTAGGGGAAGTGGCGGCGGAAGCAGTAGCGGCAGTGGATGGCGCAGGCGCCGGTGGTGATCATCAGCACCCGGCCGTGGTACTTGTGCAGAATGCCGGGCCCGCTCTGTGCCGGGCCGTCGCCCACCGGGTCCGTGCTGAAGCCCGCCGGCGTCTCGTGCTCGGCGTACAGCGGCAGGACCTGCAGCAGGAGCGGGTCATCGGGGTCGCCGGGGCGGATCCGCCGGACCCAGGGCTCGGGGGCCCGCAGCGGGAACAGCCGGGCGGCGGACTCGGCCGCCGGCAGCAGGCTCAGCGGCAGCCGCAGGCGTTGCAGCAGCGCCTGGGGGTCGCGCTCGGCCTGCGCCAGCTGACGGCGCCAGTCCGGTGGGGTCTGGGGTTGCGGCGAGGGTATCGGCATGGCAGCCCGTGTTCTAAACAAGCCGGTTTTCCGTTAAGATTCGGCGACACTTTACATGAATCGAGGCTCGGGGAGGGGGCAGCGGCCGGCTCCCCGCGTGCAACCGCAACCGGACAACAGGTGTCGAATGGCGCAATACAGTACCAACGAGTTCAAGGGTGGTCTCAAGATCATGCTCGACGGTGACCCCTACACCATCGTCGAGAACGAGTTCGTCAAGCCGGGCAAGGGGCAGGCCTTCAACCGCGTGAAGGTGCGCAACCTGAAGACCGGCAAGGTCATCGACCGCACCTTCAAGTCCGGCGAGTCCGTGGAGGCCGCCGACGTGATGGAGACGGAGATGCAGTATCTCTACTCCGACGGCGAGTTCTTCCACATGATGGACCCGCAGAGCTTCGAGCAGAAGGCGGCGCCGGCCTCTGCCGTGGGTGATGCGGCCAAGTGGCTGAAAGAGCAGGACATGTGCACCGTGATCCTGTGGAACGACGAGCCGCTCACGGTGGAGCCGCCGAGCTTCGTCGAGCTGCGCGTCACCGAGACCGACCCGGGCGTGCGGGGCGATACCTCCAGCGGCGGCGGCAAGCCGGCCACCCTGGAGACCGGCGCCGTGGTCCGCGTGCCGCTGTTCATCGAAGAGGGTGAGCTGCTGAAGGTGGACACCCGCTCCGGCGAGTACGTGGGCCGGGTCAAGAGTTGAGACCGGCACCGCCTTGACCGATTGGCACCCCACCGCGGGGCTGCCGGTGCTGCGGCGCCGGGCGGCCCTGATCCGGCAGGTCCGCGCCTTTTTTGATGGGCGCGGGCTGCTGGAGGTGGAGACCCCCCTGATGGCCGGCGCCCCGGCCATGGACCCCAACCTGGACAGCCTCGGCGTGCGCCGCCCGGACGGCCGTCCCGCCTGGCTGCAGACCTCGCCGGAATACGCCATGAAGCGGCTGCTGGCCGCCGGCAGTGGCGATATCTGGCAGCTGACCCGCGCCTTTCGCGGGGGCGAGCGCGGCCGCCACCACAACCCGGAGTTCACGCTGCTGGAGTGGTACCGGGTGGGCTGGGACCACCACGCACTGATGCAGGAGGTGGCGGAACTGGCCGCCGAGGTGGCCGGCGCGCGCCCGGTGGAGCACTGGACCTACCGCGACGCCTTTCTCACCTTCGCCGGGGTTGACCCTTTCGACGCCCCGCTGGCGGAACTGCAGGCCCACGCCAGCGACCCCGCGCTGGTGCCGGTTCTGGGGGACGACCGGGATGCCTGGCTGGACCTGATCCTCTCCCGCGAGGTGTCGCCGCGGCTGGGGCAGGGCCGGATGAGCTTTGTCACCGACTTTCCCGCCAGCCAGGCCGCGCTGGCGCGCCTGCGACCGGGCGAGCCGCCGGTGGCCGAGCGTTTCGAGCTGTTCATGGACGGGCTGGAGATCGCCAACGGCTACCACGAGCTGGCCGACCCCCGGGAGCAGCGGCGCCGCTTCCTCGCCGAGCGCGATGCCCGGGGCCCGGCCGGCGCGGCTCTGCCGGTGGACGAGCGGCTGCTGGCGGCGCTGGAGGCGGGCATGCCGCCCTGCGCCGGCGTGGCGCTGGGGGTGGACCGGTTGCTGATGGTGGCCCTGGGGCTGGAGCGCATCGACCGGGTCTGGGCCTTCCCCGACGAACACGCCTGAAGCGGCCGGCGTGCCGGAGGCGGCCGTCGCCGCCCATCAGCCCTGGCCGAGCTCTTCGGGGGACTGCACCCGGTTATCCGGCCCCATCAGCGTGCGCCCCTCGGGCATCTCCAGTTGCACGCCGCGGCACCGGGGGCCGAGCAACTGCACGTAGCCGGGCCGGCGGTCCGCCCCGTCCACGCTGAATTCGAAGCGGTACTCGCGGCGCCAGGTCAGCCGCCCGGAGGGGCCGCGGGCAGGGCGTATCCGCGCCAGCGCCACGGTGACGTCCAGCAACTGCACGTTCAGCGCCCGGCAGGCCCGGCGGGCGGCGCGCACCGCCTGGCTGCGGGCGCGCAGTGCGTCCGACCAGTAGAGCCCCAGGGCGACAACGATGATCAGGGTGACGAGCGCGGTTTCCATCAGCAGGCGGGTCCGGGGTTCGCGGGCGTAACAAGGGTGCCGCCAATGATACGCTGCCTGCCGGAAAAGTCAGACCCGCCGAGGTGAAGCCCCGCTCATGAGCGCCAGTATCGACCTGCACAGCCACTCCACCGCGTCCGACGGCCGCCTGAGCCCGGCAGCCCTGGTGGCGCGCGCCGCAGCGCAAGGGGTGACCACCCTGGCGCTGACCGATCACGACACCACGGCCGGCGTGCCCGAGGCCGCGGCGGCCGCCCGGGAGGCGGGCATCCGCCTGGTGCCCGGGGTGGAGATCTCCACCACCTGGGCGCGGCGCGACTTCCACATCGTCGGCCTCGGCGTGGATACCGACCACTCCGGGTTGCAGGCGGCGCTGGCGGAGATCCGCGCGCTGCGCGATCAGCGGGCGCGGGCTATCGGTGACAAGCTGGCGCGCCACGGCATGCCCGGCGCCCACGCCGGCGCCTCGGCCCTGGCCGGCGATGCGGCGGTCACCCGCGCCCATTACGCCAGCTGGCTGGTGGCCCAGGGGTACGTCGACACCCCCAACGAGGCCTTCCACAAGTGGTTGCGCAAGAGCAAGCCGGCCGGGGTGAGCGTGCGCTGGCTGGATATGGGCGAGGCGGTGGCGCGCATCCGCGAGGCGGGCGGGGTGGCGGTGCTGGCCCACCCGCTGGCCTACAAGCTCACCGGGGCCTGGATGCGCCGGGTGCTGGGCGCCTTCCGCGAGGCCGGCGGCGAGGCCATGGAAGTGGCCTGCGGTACCCGCCCGCAATCCGTGGACGTGGCGCGACTGGCAGAGTGGGCCCGGCGCTACCAACTGCTGGCCTCGCAGGGGTCGGATTTTCACCACCCGGATAATCCCTGGCTGGAGCTCGGGCGCCTGCCGCCGTTGCCCCAGGACTTGACGCCGGTCTGGAATCACCCTTCACTGTGCAATGCAGCATCCTGAGTCCGGCCCGGGGTTTCCCCGGACGGGTAAATCGGGGATGCTTGGTTATACTGAATTGCGTTAGTCTCGCAGGCAGGTTGAACAACAAACCAAACCGACTGGCGCCGCGGGCATTGTCCGGGGGGCGGTACCGGCAAAGTTGCCGAACGAAGCAGGAGGAGTTGTATGTCCGATAGAGAAGTGGTTGTCCTGAGCGCAGCACGTTCCGCCATTGGCACCTACAGCGGCACCCTGGCCGGGTTCGAGCCCGCGGACCTGGGTGGCCTGATCATCAAGGAGGCCGTGGCCCGCTCCGGCGCCGATCCCGAGCAGATCAGCTACCTGACCCTGGGCAACTGCATCCCCACCGAATCCCGTTCGCCCTACGTGGCGCGCGTGGCCGCCATCCAGGGGGGGCTGCCGCACAGCTCCACCGCGGTCACCGTCAACCGCCTCTGTGGCTCCGGCATGCAGTCCATCGTTTCCACCGCGCAGTCCATCCTGCTCGGCGATGCCGATTTCGGCGTGGGTGCCGGCAGCGAGGTCATGTCCAAGGGCGGCTACCTGAGCCCCGCCATGCGCTTCGGTGCCCGCATGGGTGACACCAAGCTGGTGGACATGATGGTCTCCACGCTGACCGACCCCTTCGGTGTCGGTCACATGGGCATCACCGCCGAGAACCTGGCCGAGAAGTGGAACATCTCCCGCGAGGAGCAGGACCAGTTCGCGGCCGAGTCCCAGCGGCGCGCCCAGGCGGCCATCGAGGGTGGCTATTTCAAGGACCAGATCGTCCCGGTGACCATCAAGAGCCGCAAGGGCGAGAAGGTCTTCGACACCGACGAGCACCCGCGCTTCGGCGTCACGGTGGACGACCTGGCCAAGATGCGTCCGGCCTTCAAGAAGGAGGGTGGCACCGTCACCGCCGGTAATGCCTCCGGCATCAACGACGCCGCCGCCGCCCTGGTGCTGGCCGATCGCGCCGCCGCCGAGAAGGCCGGTTACAAGCCCATGGCCCGCCTGGTGGCCTACGGCATCGCCGGTGTGCCCAACGACGTGATGGGCGAGGGCCCGATCCCGTCCTCCAAGGTGGCGCTGGACAAGGCCGGCCTGAGCCTGGGTGACATGGACGTGGTCGAGTCCAACGAGGCGTTCGCCGCGCAGGCGCTGACCGTGATGAAGGGGCTGGGCCTCGACCCGGAGAAGACCAACCCCAACGGCGGTGCCATCGCCCTGGGCCACCCGGTGGGTGCCACCGGCACCATCCTGGCGGTCAAGGCGCTGCACGAGCTGCAGCGTGTTCAGGGCAAGTACGCCCTGGTGACCATGTGCATCGGTGGCGGTCAGGGCATCACCGCCATTTTCGAGCGCATGTAAGTCGCAAATTGCCGCCCAGGCCGGCCCCCGTGGCCGGCGACAGGGCGTGTTAGAGAGGGCCCTGCCGGCGTAATGTGGCAGGGCCCTTTTTTCAGGATAAAGAGGCATAACAATTGGGTTAATTGTTATAACCGAATTGTTGTTGCGGGTTTTTCTGGTTAAAATCCCCGCAAATTCTCAGTGAAGTAAGTGCATGATCCCTCCTGAACAGGCCGCATGGTGGCCGGCAGCTCTCCCATGAAGCCTGTCGTAAAAACCAAGCTAGCGCGTCGGGTTTTTCTGCCCATTATCATCGCGGCCATCGTGCTGTCGGTGGTTTCCGGTGCGTTTTCCTATTGGCAGAGCACCGAACTGGTGCGTGACAAGGCCCACAGCCTTGCCGACCAGCTGCTGCAGGCCACCGAGGTTGGGGTTGCCGGCAGCAGCTCCAGTCACCAGTTGCAGCGCGTGGTAGAGGCGCTGGCAGCCAACCCGGGCGTAGAACAGCTGGTGGTCGGTCGGCCGGATCGGGGGCGCATCCTTGCCGCCCACGACCCGGCGCTGCGGGACCAGGATTGGGCGACGCTGGTTCAGTCCAGTTTCCCCGCAGAGCATTACCAGGCCCTGATGGAGGCCAACGGGCCGGTGCGCCTGGCCACCGATGACACGCTCCATGCGATGCGCCGCATGGAGGCGGGCCGGGTCAACCTGGTAGACCGGGGTTCCGGTGAGGCCTACATCCTGCTCTCCATGAAAAGCGATGGCTCCATGGGGCTGTTCCAGCGCTCGGTGATCGTCTCGCTGTCCGGGGCCGTGCTGGCTCTGCTTGTGTACGGGCTGCTCACCGGCTGGGTGGTCCGGCGCTACGTGCTGAATCCCGTCTGGACGCTGGAGCGCACTATGCGGGCCCGCAAGGCCGGGGATCGCGAATCACGCTCGAGCCTGACCCGTGACGACGAACTGGGTCGATTGGGCCGCAGCCTGGACCGTCTGCTGGACCAGGAGGACCGGCACCTGGGGCTCTATCAGCAGATCTTCGAACGCCACGATGCCGTCCAGTGGTTGGTGGACCCGCGGGAGGGTGTACTGGTGGACGTCAACGCAGCGGCTGCCCGGTTCTACGGCTACAGTCGGACCGAGATGCGGGGCATGCGGGTCACCCGTATCAACATGTTGCCGCCGGACGAGGTGGCCGCTGCCATGGAACGGGTCCGCAGCGGTCAGCAAGCGGCGTTGTACTTCCCCCACCGGCTGGCCAGCGGCGAGGTCCGCGAAGTGGAGGTGCACTCGGGCAGCGTGAACGTGGGCGGCCGGGAGTACCTGCACTCGATCATCCACGATATCACCGAGCGGCAGGAACTGGCCCGAAACCGGCGGCAGCTGGTGGAAATCCTGGAAGCCGCTCCGCAGTTCATCTCCATGTCCGAGGCCAACGGCCGGGTCACCTACGTCAACCGCAAGGGGCGGGAAATGGTAGGTGACCGGCTGCCCGAGACCGACCCGGATACCGGTGAGCCACCCCGGTTCCCGGATGCCCTCTACTGGGTCCACCCGGAGTGGGCGGTGAAGCGCCTGGTCGAGGAGGCCATGCCGGCGGCGGCGCGGGACGGTCACTGGGAGGGGGAGACCGCGCTGCTCGCCAACGGGGGAGAGGAGCTCAGCCTCTACCAGGTGGTGATTGCCCACCGGGACGAGGCGGGGCGGGTGGAGCGCTTCTCCACCGTGGCGCAGGACATCAGCGACCGTAAGCGCCAGGAGCGGGCGTTGCGGTTCCAGGCCAGCCATGACGCGCTGACCGGCCTCTACAACCGGCGCTACACCCAGCGGGCGCTGCAGCGCGAGCTTCAACTGGGCCAGCGCACCGGTCAGCCGGTCTCGGCGGTGCTCTTTGACCTGGACCATTTCAAGCGGGTCAATGACACCCACGGGCACGCTGCGGGCGACCGAGTGCTCAAGCGGCTGGCGGAACTGGTGCGGGCACGCGTGCGGGATACGGACATCGCGGGCCGCTGGGGGGGTGAGGAGTTCATGCTGGTGCTGCCTGGCACCGATGATGCCGGGGCGGAGCAGGTCGCGGAGACCCTGCGCCAGAAGGTGGAGGGGTGCGAATTCCCGACGGTTGGGCGTGTCACCGTGAGCGTGGGTTACGCCGAGGCCTCCGCCACGGAGAACGTCGATGAGCTGTTCAAGCGGGTGGACGAGGCGCTCTACGCCGCCAAGCGGGCGGGCCGCAACCAAAGCCGGCGGGCCGTGCCATCGGCCGGGTCGGCCGGCGGCACTGCGGCCCGCTCCTGATCGGGTGCCGGAGGCCGGCTACTCCGCTTCGTCCAGGTCGTCGAAGTCGAAGTCCAGCTCGCTGATCTCGCGCTGCAGCCGCTTCTCTTCCCAGATCTGCTCGATCACCCGGCGGGTGTCGGCGCCCTTGGCGTTCTTGTCGCCGCCGACCTCGTCCACGCGTTCCGTGTCCCGGTCGGTGATCCGGTCGATGAGTTCCTGGTAGTTGATTTCGTTGCCCATACTGCCCTCCGCATTCCAGAAGTGGCCGGGTCGGCAAAGCCTTTACAAGGCTTGGACAACGAACTTATCCCATCCCTTCCTTAGAATTAAATAAATTATTCCGATGGACCCGATCGGTTATACCGACTGCTGCTTATAGTGTCGGGCCGCGGCTGCGGAACTGTCGCCAGGTGTTCTTGCCGGCCGCCTTGGCCTCGGGGATGCACTGGTTGGCCGCGTCGATGAGGTCCTCCGGGCGCACGCCGTGGTCGGGATAGAGGCTCAGCCCCAGGCTGGCGGTCACCTGCACCTCGTCGGCGCCGATCAGCATGGGCTCGGCGATGGCCTGCAGCAGGCGCCCGGCCAGGCTGCCCGCCTCGGCCGGGTCGCCGAGGCGCTCCAGTACCACCACCAGGGTGTCGTCCTCCAGTCGGGCCAGGGTCTCGCAGTCCGGCACCTGCTGCTTTACCCGGCCCGCCACCCGTGCCAGCACCGCGTCGGTCTCCCGTTCGCCCAGGCGCTGGTTGAGGGCGCCGAAGTCGTCCAGGTCCAGGCAGAGCACGGCGAGTTGGCCCTGCTCGGCGCGGGCGCGCTCGATGGCGTGGACCAGGCGGTCCTGCAACAGATCGGCGCTGGCCAGGCCGGTCAGCGGGTCGCGCAGGGTGCGCTCGCGGGCGGCGGCCTCGCTGGCGCGCTGCTCGGTGGCGTCCTCGGCGATGCCCACGCGATGGGTCAGGCCGTCGTCCGGATCGATCACCGGGGCCAGCCAGGTGTGCTGGATCCAGAGGTCGTCCGGACCTTCGCCGCGGCGGCACTCCAGATCGCCGCTCCAGGGGCGACCGTCGGACAGGGTGTCGGTCAGGCGTTGGTGGAAGTCGTGGCGTTCGCGCCCGGAGGTCAGGTGTTCCAGGCGCCGGCCCTCGGCGCCACCGCCCACCAGGGCCTGGAAGGCGGGGTTGGCGCTGATGATACGGCCCTCCGGGTCGGCCACGTACAGCCCCAGGGGGCTGTGCTGGTAGGCCAGGCCGGCCAGCTCCAGCTCGCGCACCGCCGCCTTCTGATCGGTGATGTCGGTGAGCATGCCGGTGAGTGCCGGACCGTCCGGGTCGCCCATGGCCGGGGCCAGGTGCACCAGCAGCCAGCGCTGCTTGTCCCGGGCGTCGCGGCTGCGGAAGGTCTCGCGCAGCGACTCGCGCTCGCCCTCGAGGATGGCGCGGGCGAGGCGCTCGGCGCGCGGGCGCTCCGCCTCGTCCAGCAATTGTGTCCAGGGGCGGCCGCGCAGGCCCTCCGGATCCTGGCCCAGGGTGCGCGCCCAGGCGGGGGACAGCCAGCCGATGGTCCCGTCCGCCCGGATCAGCACCATCGGTTCCGGGGCGTGGTCGGTGATGGCGCGCAGCCGCTGCTCGCGGTGGCGCAGGCTGCCGGCGGCGTTGCGCTGGCGGGTGCAGTCGGTGCCGACGCTGAGGATCTCCCGCAGGCGGCCGTCCTCGTGGTAGAGCGGGCAGTGGTTCCAGACCAGCCAGCGCGGCTCGCCCGTATGGTCCAGGCAGCTGCCCTCGCTGGTGGGGTAGCTCTCCGGTTCGCTGCCCACCCGCGCCAGGGACAGGGCATCCGGGGCGTCCTGTTCCGGCTCCAGCCGCGCCCAGAGCGGTTCGGCTTCGCTGAACTCCGCCCTGTCACCGAACAGGGTCTGGCCGGCCTCGTTCAGAGAGAGCAGTTCGCCCCCGGGGCGCCAGCGCATGACCACCGCCGTGGCCGATTCCACGATCTCTCGGTAGATGCGTTCGCTCTCCGCCAGCCGGGCGGCATCGCGCAGGCGCTGGTCCATATCGGCCACAGTGGCCACCGCGGCCGGCTGTCCGTGCCACTCGGCAGGGGCGATGTTCAGCCGCACGTAGACACTGCGCCCGGCACTGTGGCGCAGCCGCAGGTTGAACTCGCCCATCGGTGGCAGACCCGCCTCCAGCTCACCGGTGTGGGTCTGCACCCGTTTGCGGTCGGCCGGGTCGAGCAGCTCCGGGAAATCCCGCCCGATGAGTTCGTACTCCGGATAGCCGGTGATATCGCGGAAACGGTGGTTGGCGTAGCGAACCCGCCCCTCCTGGATCAGGCAGGCGCCATCGCTCAACTGGTCCAGCACCGCCCGGGCATCCTGCTCCGCCGCCTTCAGCGCCATATGCCGACGCAACCCGAAGGCGGTCAGCAGGCCCAGCGCCAGGCTGGTGCCGCCACCGGCGGGCAGCAGCCAGCCGCCGCCGGTTTCTGGCAGGGTCGCTCTCAGTTGGCCCTCGCCGCCCGGAATCTGGACCGGCACCCGCAGCGCCGCGCCGGCTGCATCCGGCTCGGGACCGATGGTGCTCTCCTCGTCGTTCTGGGTCAGGGTCAGCTGGGCGTCCACCCCGTGGCTGGCCGGCGCCAGGCCGGTCTCTCGGGCCAGCAGCTCCACGTCCAGCGCTACCAGCACCTCGCCCAGATGCTCGGTGCTCCCGTTGTCCTGCTCGAAGGGCCGGACGGCGGCATACAGGGGCAGCACCGTGCTGCCATCCATGCGCGTCACCGGCCCGAGCTTCACGCCCCCGCGCCCCTCCGCCAGGGCCTGCAGGATCAGCGTCTGTGAGCTGTCGCCGCGCAGGTCGCGGCCGATCAGGCCGAGGTTGTCGGAGAGCGGATGGACCAGGGCAACGCGGCTGTCCGGGGCCAGGGCGGCGCGGCGGACGGGCACGGAGAGACCCATGAGCTGGTCCGCCACCCGGGAGAAGTGCTCCTCGTCCGGTTCGGGCTCCACGCCCAGCCAGGCGGCCAGGCCGCTGGCCACACGGCCGGCGGTGGCCAGTTCCGCCTCCAACTCGGCGCGCAGCGCATGCAGCGAGGACAGGGCCCGGGACTCGGCCTGCTGCTGCTGGTGCGCTTGGTAAAGGTCGTGGGCCGCCAGGGTGGCGGCGCCGAGGCCGGCGGCCACGGTCAGGCCGGCGGCCAGGGGAACGAGTCGGCGGACGGCTGAGGGCTTGTCCATGGGTCTCCTTATCCTTTGAGCCGCCGTCGCGGGCAGATCGGGGTGCGGTCAGTGGGGTTAATTATCCTTGCTCTGCGCCCCGGAATAAACCCGCGTGACAGTGCAGTCCATCGCGCCCTGGTGGACCCGCACCCGCACCGCGTCGCCGGCGGCCACCTGGGTGACATCGCGGATCACCGGGCCGTCTTCACCCTGGCGGGCGATGGCGTAGCCGCGGGAAAGGGTGGCCAGCGGGCTGACCGCATTCAGCTCCCGCCCGATGCTGCCCAGGCGGTGGCGGGCCCGCTCCAGGTGCTGCTGCACCGCCGCGCTCAGGCGGCGCGCCAGCGCCTGGCGCTGCTCCTCGCGCTGGCGGATGGTCAGGCGCGGGTCGCTCCGTTGCAGCCGGCCGCGCAGGTCGGCGAACCGCTGCGCCGGCTGGTTCAGGCGCTGGCGCACGGCGTGTCGAAGGCGCTGGTCCAGCTCGTCCAGCCGTTGGCTGCGGTCGCGCAGCAGTTGCCCGGGGTGTCGCGCCTGCAGTCGCCGGGTCAGGGCGTGCAGCCGTTCACCTGCCTGGCGGCGGTGCTGGGCGTTGAGTTGTGCCAGGCGGTCACCCAGCGCCTGAACCTGGCGCAGCAGGGCGGGGCCGTCCGGCGAGATCAGTTCGGCGGCGGCCGACGGGGTGGGCGCGCGCTGGTCCGCCACGAGATCGGAGATGGTCACGTCCACCTCGTGGCCCACGGCGCTGACCACCGGGAGGCCGCAGGCGTGAATGGCGCGGGCTACCACCTCCTCGTTGAAGGCCCACAGATCCTCCAGCGAGCCGCCACCCCGGGTCACCAGCAGCACGTCCACGTCGCGCCGGCGGTCCGCCTCGGCTATGGCGTCGGCGATCTGCCGGCCGGCGCCCTCGCCCTGTACCGGCACCGGGTAGATCAGCACCGGCAGGGCGGGGAAGCGGCGCTTGAGCACCGTCAGCACGTCGCGGATGGCCGCGCCGGTGGGCGAGGTGACCACCCCGAGTCGGCGCGGGAAGGGGGGCAGGGCCTGCTTGTGCGCGGGGTCGAACAACCCCTCCTGCTCCAGTTGCGCCTTCAGCGCCTCGAAGGCGCGGCGCAGCGCCCCCTCGCCGGCCTCCTCCATGTGGTCCACCACCAGCTGGAACTCGCCGCGGGCGGGATAGAGCCCGGCGCGGGCCCGGACCAGCACCCGCTGGCCGTCCTCGGGGCGGAAGCGCAGCAGCATATTGCGGTTGCGGAACATCGCACACCGCACCTGGGCGTTGCCGTCCTTCAGGGTGAAGTACATGTGCCCGGAGCGGGGCCGCGCCAGGTTGCTGATCTCGCCCTCCACCCAGAGCGGGGGCAGGGCGGTCTCCAGCAGGCTGCGGACCTCCTGGTTGAGCTGACTGACGGTGTAGACGGTGCGCGGTGCCTGGGGTGCGGAAGAAGTAACCATGAGACGGATGTTAGCCCGGATACTGGCCTTGGCGGAACTCTTGCGCTTGAATTAGGGCAAAGACAATAAGGGCCCCGGTGTGCGCTGTATCGAATGAACCCCGGGGCGCTGCCATAAAAATCCCGTGCACGAGGAATGACCATGTTCGAAACCACGCTGGGTGCCGCCCTGGCGGGCCTGCCGCTCGTTCTGGCGATGATGCTGGCCATCTGGCTGGACACCCTCAGCCACGATGACGTGAGCCTGGTGGACCGCTTCTGGGGCATCGGTTTCATGATGCTGGGGCTGTTCTGGTACCTGGAGGCCGGGGCGCCGGCCGGCGCCTGGCTGCCGTTGCTGGTGCTGATGGTCTGGGGGGCGCGCTACACCACCTACATCATCTGGCGGAACTGGGGGAAAGGGGAGGACCCCCGCTACGCCGCCATGCGCAACTACCACGGCGACAGCTTCCGCTGGCTGAGCCTGCGCAACGTCTTCCTGCTGCAAGGGGTCATCATGTGGCTGGTGGCGCTGCCCCTGCTGGTGGCCCTGCGCGACCCGGCGCCGATGGGTAGCGTGCTGCTCTGGCTGGGTGCCCTGCTGGCCCTGTTCGGCGTGGTCTACGAGAGCATTGCCGACTTCCAGCTGGCCCGTTTCCTCGGCCGTCCGGGCAACGCGGGCAAGGTCATGCAGCGGGGGCTGTGGCGCTACAGCCGCCACCCGAACTACTTCGGCGAGTGCCTGGTGTGGTGGGGTATCTGGCTGATGGCCGCCGCGGCGGGCGGCTGGTGGACGATCTTCTCGCCGCTGATCATGACCTGGGCGCTGCTGCGCTTCTCCGGCGTCACCCTGCTGGACGAGCGGCTGCGGGAGACCCGCGAGGGCTACCGGGACTACATGGCGCGCACCAACGCCTTCATCCCGGGCAAGCCGAAGTCGCAAGGCGCCGGTCAGTCCTCCGGCACTGGCGGGTCCACCGCGCAACCTGCCTCGGAGCAGGGGTAGTAGGGGTTGGTGACGGGCTTCGGCCCGTGCTCGCCCACCCGGAATTGCCGGGCGATGGTGTCCAGGTCGCTGGGCTCGGCCCGGTCCGGCTGGTAGGCGGGGATGTCCGCCTTGTACAGCACGCCGGTAGTGAAACCGTCGTCGTCCATCAGCTGCATGAAGGCCTCGCGCCGGTCCGCCGTGGGCTCGAAGCCCGGGTGGACCAGCTTCTTGTACTCCTTCTGCTCCGGCCGGTAGGTGACGCAGGGGCTCAGCACCTGAATAAAGGCAAAGCCCGGAAAAGCCAGTGCCTCGGTGAGCCGCTGCGCCAGCCCGTTGGGGTCGCCGGAGAAGCAGCGGGCGATGTAGGGCGCGCCGGCGGACAGGGCGATCTCCAGCGGCTGGAACTGCGCCAGCCCCGGGCCCTCCGGGGTGAGCTTGCTGCCGGCCCAGTCCGACTCGGTGGTGGGTGAGGCCTGGCCCTTGGTCATGCCGTACACCGCGTTGTCCATGACCAGGTAGGTCAGGTTCACGTTGCGCCGGCAGGCGTGCATGAAGTGGTTGCCGCCGATGGAGAAGCCATCGCCGTCACCGCCGGCGGCCAGCACCGTCAGGTCGGGGCGACTCACCGCCAGCCCGCTGGCCACCGGCAGGGCGCGACCGTGCACCCCGTGAAAGCCGTAGACGGCAGAGTAGGCCGGGATGCGCGACGAGCAGCCGATGCCGGAGACAAACGCCACATCCTCGCGGGGCAGTTGCAGGGCCGCCAGCGCCTTGGTGATGGCGTTGAGCACGCCGAAGTCGCCGCAGCCCGGGCACCACACCGGCTTGGTGTCGGACTTGTAGTCCTTCGCCTTCAGCTCCGTGGTCTTGATCTGGTCTGCACAGGTGCTCATGCCGCCTCCTGTTGCGCCAGTTGGCGCAGTTGTTCCAGTACTTCGCCCGGGCGGATGGCCAGCGGCCCGGGGTGGTGAAAGGCCTGCACGGTGGCCGGCAGGTCGTAGTGGGCACGCAGGTAGTGGTGGAACTGCCCGCCGTGGGTCTGTTCCACCACCAGTGCCCGACTGACCCCGCGCAGCGCCTCGGCCATGGCCTCGGGTTGCACCGGCGACAGCAGGCGCACCGAGATCAGCCGGGCGGTAATGCCCTCGGCCCGCGCCCGGTCCAGCGCCTCGCGCACCGGGCCGGTGCTGCTGCCCCAGGTGATCACCGCCAGTTCGCCTTCACCCTCGATATCCGCCCAGTACTCACCGTAATCGTAGCCGGTCAGCTTGTGCAGGCGCTTGTCCAGCTGGCCCTGGTGGTGGTCCGCCTGGCTGGAGGGGGTACCGCGCTCGGCGTGCTCCAGCCCGTCAGCGGTGTACACCCCGCCCACCGTGCCCGGAATGGCCATGGGCGAGACACCGTCGTCGGTGATGCGGTAGCGCAGGTAATCCTCGCCCGGCTTATCGGCGGTGCGGCGCTCGGCCTTCCAGTCCATCGGGATCGGCTTGTCCACTATGGCCCGGGCCTGACCCATGGCCTGATCGCTGAGCACCAGCGCCGGCGTTTGCAGCGCCTCGGCCAGGTGCACGCTCCACTGGGTGGCGGCCAGGCAGTCGGTGATGCTGTTGGGCGCGACCACCAGGTGCGGGGCATCGCCGTGCAGCCCGTACAGGGCGATGTTCAGGTCGGACTGCTCCGACTTGGTGGGGATGCCGGTGGAGGGGCCGCCGCGCATCACGTCCACCACCACGACCGGGGTCTCCGAGGCCACCGCCAGACCCAGGGTCTCGATCATCAACGCCAGACCGGGGCCGGAGGTGGCGGTGATCGACGGCGTGCCGCCGAAGCTGGCGCCCAGGCACATATTGATGGCCGAGAGTTCATCCTCGGCCTGCACCAGGCAGCCGCCCAGCTTGGGCAACTCGGGCGCCAGCCACTCCACGATGTCGGTGGACGGGGTGATGGGATAGGCAGCGCTGAAGCGCACCCCGCCGCGCAGCGCACCCAGGCCCGCCGCCTCGTTGCCGGTGAGCGCCCAGCGCTCCGGTTGCTCGCCCTCGGGGGTGGGTTTGGCCTCCAGGGCCAGCGAGGTGTCGACCGCTTTGGCCTGCTCGGCGCCGGCCTGCAGGCAGGCCTCGGCGGTCTGCAGCACATCCTCGCCCTTGCGGCCCAGCACCTTGTTGAGGGTTTGCATCAGCGCCGCGCGTGGCAAGCCGATCAGCTCGGCCACCAAGCCCAGTGCCACCATGTTGGCGCGACCGCCCTTTACTGACTTGGTGACCTCCTTGAGCGGCACCATGGCCTGCCGGGCGCCGGTGCGGGCGATCACCTGGGGCACGTCGCCCTGCGCCGGGTCGGCTATGACAGTGCTATGCTCGGCCAGCGGTAGCTCGGCGGCAAAGCGCTCGATGTTCCCCCAGTCCAGCGCCAGGAACAGATCCAGGTGGTCGTCCTGCCCCTGAATGGGGTGGTGCGCCAGCCGCAGAATGGCCGCCGCCTCGCCACCGCGGATCTGCGGCCCGAACGAGCGCGTCATCAGCCCGTACCACCCGGCCTGCGCCGCCGCATCCAGCAGGATCTGCCCCGCTGTCATCACCCCGGTGCCACCGCTACCGATGAGCGCCAGGGAGAGAGAGTTCGCTTGCATCAGGTCACTTCCCCGCAAGGTTTGTATAAAAGTATTCATTTCCGAGTATGCCAGAAGGTTGGGGACAGGACGCTGATCTGGCGCAAGGTTTCGAGTGGCGTGGCAGGGCAGATTGCCGCACCGAGGGGAGCCAATAGAGCACGGCCCACCCCCAGTCATTGCGAGCAAAGCGAAGCAATCCACATGCCCGGCCCAGCCTCCAGTCACAGAAAGCTCCCAATTGGCATTGCGCCAGGCACCCCAACAGGGAAAACAGGCAACCCCTTGCCGCTTTTCCCGCCAAAGTGGTCTCTGCTTGCCGCTTTTTGCCGAAAAACCACCCCCAATCAAGCACTCCCGCACTGCGCCGTTAGCCTGGGTGCACAGAGGTCGGGCCGCCACCGGCGAGTCCAGAACCCGAAAACAAGCGGCACAGCCGCAGACAATGCTTGAGGGGTGAACGTCATGGCACAGGTCATCAACACCAACATTGCTTCACTGAACGCCCAGCGGAATCTAAACGCCAGCCAGGGGCAGTTGAACATCTCCCTAGAGCGCCTGAGCTCGGGGCTGCGGATCAACAGCGCGAAGGATGATGCGGCGGGGCTGGCGATCAGCGAGCGGTTTACTTCGCAGATCAACGGGCTGGACCAGGCGGCACGTAACTCGAATGACGGGATCAGTTACGCCCAGACTGCAGAGGGCGCGTTGGATGAGGCAGGTAACCTGCTACAAAGAGTCCGCGAACTTGCGGTTCAGTCAGCGAACGACACCAACTCTGCGTCGGATCGTGAAGCACTGGATCAGGAGGTTCAGCAAGCGATTGACGAGATCGGTCGAATTGCGCGAGATACGCAGTTCAACGACCAGAATATCCTGGATGGGACGTTGCGGGACCTCTTCTTCCAGGTTGGGGCCAACCAAGGTCAGACCATCGCGGTCTCTGGTGTCGACGCGAGGAGCACAGAATTGGGGCGAGCCCTGGTTCAAGGTGAGGAGGGGTTGACTCAGGATGACATCGCGGAAGGCATCGAATCTGTGGGAGAAATTACCATTGCCCTAGGTGAGGGAGATGACGCAATTCCCATCGAACTGGGGGATGATGAACTAGGTGAGGTTACCTCACTCGAGGATTTGGTGCGGGAAATCAATAGCGCTATCACAAACTTCGCGGGAGAAGGTGACGACGCTGCGGATCAGGTTCAGGCGGTTCGTAATGCGGGACTGAGCGCGGCCGTCTCTACAAATGATGCGGGTGAAAGCACTGTTGTGGTCAGGGGGGCGTTTGATTCCGACTTCAGCGTTGAAGGCGGGGAAATCACACTAGCGGATGGCGAGGACACAACCGTTGAATTATTTGGAGACGGGGAAGATGCGGTCAATAAAAACCTGACCGAAATCGACGTCGCCACACGAGGTGGAGCCAATGAAACCATTGCAGTCGTGGATGGGGCGTTGGAGCAGGTGAGTGGTATCCGGGCAGACCTCGGTGCAGTTCAGAACCGTTTCGAGGCAACCGTGGCTAACCTCAGCATCACCTCGGAAAACCTCAGCGCCTCCCGGTCCCGGATCATGGATGCAGACTTTGCTTCTGAGACCGCAGCACTGACCAGGGGTCAGATCCTGCAGCAGGCCGGCACCTCCGTCCTCTCGCAGGCCAACCAGATCCCCAATAACGTGCTCAACCTGCTGCAGTAATCGAACAGCCAGACCGAACCTCAAGCGGCAGTACTTGGCCCGGGTGGCGTCAGCCTCCCCGGGCCTTTTCTGTATCGGGGCCAGATATCTATCCATCCGCAAGACTCCAGCTGGCGCAATCATTGCAAGATGTCGCTGACAGTCAACGATCTGTCAGCGGAGAGGCATGTTCTGCAATGGCCAAGAAGAACGCGATCAACGTCAAGTTCGAGAACCTTAGGTTTACCGACGGGGCAAGAGAGGGCCTGTTGGGGCCAACCCTTACGGTAGATTTGAAATTACCGCAGCCCATCAAACGCTGGCCGGACGCGGAGGGTCGGCTGCGGGCGATGGCGCGCCACCTATGGGAAGCAGAGCCACTCTACAACGTTGAACCGGAGGACTGGCCGGGAGCTTTCTTGCTGAACACGCCCTCCGATGACTCGCGGGAGCAGTTCGCAGCCTGGTTGGTGGCGTTCCAGATCGCACTGCAGCGCATTGCCAGAGACCCCGTCGGTGCCGGTGGACTGGCGAAGAAGGATGAGTCGGTGCTTGAACTCGTGCTGCCTTGGGAGCGTCAGAATATCGCCAGTGACGCCTTGAAACTGGCCGTTCAGTACCTGGGGATTTCACTGTCCCCGGGCAACAGCGGTCTGCCTGACCTGCAGAAGAAGGTGGCTCAGTGGGTAAACTCGGCGCAAAGTGGCGGACTGCACCCCACCAATCTGCGTTTCGCCCGCGCCGCGATGGAGCGGGGCGTGCCAGTGCGTCGTGCAGGTGGGCAGTTGTTGCGTCTAGGTTGGGGGGCGAATGGAAAACGGATGGAATCAACCTTTGGTCATGAGACCAGTGTCATCGCTACACGCTTGGCTCGGCACAAATTCCGGGCATCACAGATCCTCGCCGACGCAGGCATCCCAGTGGCTCCAGCGGTCATGGTCCGAACTGAAAAAGAGGCTCAGGCCATGGCTGAGCGATTCGGTTGGCCCGTGGTAGTGAAGCCAGGGAATCAGGATCAAGGCGTGGGTGTGGTGCCTGGCATTCGTGACGTGCAGACCTTGCGGCAGGCCTTTTCAAGTGCGGCTAGTTATAGCCCTCAAGGGGTCCTTTTGGAGAAGCATGTTTCGGGCGAAGACCACCGTCTACTCGTCGTTGGTGGGAGAGTACGCGTCGCCACTAAGCGGGTGCCGGCTCATGTGGTCGGGGACGGCCATTCGTCGATCGGAAAGCTTGTGCGGTCTTTGAATGCAGATCCCCGCCGTGGGGATGGAAAGAGCATGCTGGTGCAAGTGAAGATCGATGATGAAGCCGAAGCGATGTTGAATGAACAAGGGCTTTCTCTCGAATCGGTGCCTGCTGAAGGGGATACAGTCTGGCTACGGCGAACCGCGAACATCAGCACAGGTGGGACAGCGGAAGACCTGACCAGCGCGATTCACCCGGATAACGTTCGGCTGGCAGAGCGAGCCGCTCGGATTATCGGACTCGATATCGCTGGAATAGATTTGATTTGTCCGGACGCCCATCGCTCGTGGCGAGAAGTCGGTGGCGTAATTTGTGAGGTCAACGCGCAACCGGGATTGAGACCACACTGGTTGGGGACTCCGGATCACGATGTCAGCGGAGAAATATTGAATTACCTCCTCCAAGGCGAGGACCTTAGGATCCCTGTCGCAGCGGTGGTCGGTGGTGACCGTCGTACTCATGTGGCGGCCATTGCCCACGTTCTACTCGGTGCGGAAAACCACGTATGCGGGCTGGCAAGTGAGGCGGAGGCTCGCGTGGGCGTTGAGTCGGTAGGCGGTACTGGCGCGGACCCATTCAAGCGCGCTCGGATGATTCTATCTGACCCCACGGTGACCCGGGCTGTATTCGCACTGCCTGACCCGACGCTATTGGCTCAAGGCCATCCCTGCGATTACTACCAGTGGGTCGTAATTACAGACTTGAACGAGGGGGGCGACAGCCAAGGGCTGTCGTCGGATCAACGAATGCTGCTTCGGGCCCAGGCCGTTGCCCGGGCCACTGGTGGTGTTGTCGCCAACGCTGACGATGCTGCCTGCGTTGCCCTGGTACGGCAGGTTTCCAGCTTGCCGGTGATCTGGGTGTCCACAGGCTCCAATTTCGACACCGCGCTGCTTCGTCCAAGCGATAAGGCGGTCGTTTGGGGGAGCAATGGCGATGACGCGATGCGTGTAGTAACAGAAAAGGGCACTCAGCATCTTCGCTTGGCTGCGCACCTGACTAACGGAGATGCGGAGGTTGGAGGATTGGACCGGAAGGCCGTGGCCTTTGCCGTGGCGGTGTCTGTTGGCATGGGTCAGCCTGTGGATGTGTTGGCTGAAGCCTGAACAGCAGGAGGTTGTGTTGAGACCGGGTGCATCTGCATGTGTGGTGTGACCTTAACCTACTGACTATTCGATTGTTTTGATTCTTCTCTTTGCTTGTGCCGCCAGGCGGAAAAAAATTTCCGGTCAGGCCTAAAGTTTGCCGCTCATGGGTCGTTACAGGGGGCGCAGGGAGGAAAAGCGGCAACACCGCGCCTCCCACCGGAAACAAACCCAGGGGTTCCTCGCCGAACCCGGAAAGCGGTAAGGAGAAGAGTCATGTCACAGGTAATCAACACGAATATTGCCTCCCTGAACGCCCAGAGGAACCTCAACAGCTCCCAGAGCCAGCTGAACGTGTCTCTGGAGCGCCTGTCCTCGGGCCTGCGGATCAACAGCGCCAAGGACGACGCGGCAGGGCTGGCGATTTCCGAGCGCTTCACCGCGCAGATCAACGGCAACAACCAGGCAGCACGTAACGCCAACGACGGCGTCTCCCTGGCACAGACCGCCGAGGGTGCGCTTGAGGAGATCGGCAACATCGCACAGCGTGTCCGCGAGCTGGCCGTTCAGTCCGCCAACGACAGTAACTCGGCGTCCGATCGTGCTGCGCTGAATCAGGAGGTTGAACAGCTGGTGGACGAGGCCGGTCGTATTGCTGAGTCTACCGAGTTTAACGATCAGACAGTGCTCGATGGAGCCCTGAGTGATCTTTTCTTCCAGGTCGGCGCCAATCAGGGTCAGACCATCGCAGTAGATGGTGTGGATGCGAGGTCCGCCGAACTTGGGCGTTCGATCGCTGAGGGTGAAGCGGGTCTGACTCAGGATCAGATCAGTGAGGGCATCGATGGGATTGGCGAAGTCACTATCGAACTGACCGATCTGGAGGGCTTTGACGTTGGTGAGGGTATTGAAATTGAAGTTGATTTCGGTGAAGACGTTACTTCACTAGAGGGCATGGTCCGCGAGATCAACAGCGCAATCGCATCCTTTGAAGGAGAGACTGAGGAAGAGACGCAGGCTGTCAGGAGTGCGGGTCTGAGTGCAGCTTTGACTACCATTGATGGGGAGGACGGCACGGAAACGACTGTTTCCATTCGTGGTGCCTTCGCTGCTGAATTCGAGGTTGAGGGCGGCGAAATCACCTTGGAAGGTGAAGACACGATTGATGTGTTCAACGGTGAGACCGGAGTTGAGGCAGAGCAACGCAATCTAACTGACGTTGATATTGGTACCCGGAATGGCGCAAGCGAGGCGATCGCCATCGCCGACGGGGCATTGGACCAGATCAACAGCTTGCGAGCCGACCTCGGTGCGGTGCAGAACCGGTTCGAGTCCACGGTGGCGAACCTGAATGTCACCTCGGAAAACTTGGAGGCTTCCCGCAGCCGCATCGTAGACGCTGACTTCGCGGCCGAGACCGCGGCCCTGACCCGGGGTCAGATCCTGCAGCAGGCTGGTACCTCCGTCCTGGCGCAGGCCAACCAGATCCCGAACAACGTGCTGGGCCTGCTCCAGTAATCGGGCCTTCGGGAACTGAGTAGCGGGGTGGCCCGGGGCAGGATGGCCCCGGGTCGCCTCTGACCCCGCCATCGGGGGAGGAGGATCAGATGGATACCAGCATGAAGGTGTCTACGCTGAACGTTCAGATGCTACGGCCCTCGGGGACGGGTGAGAGCCAGGGGAAGGCCTCGCCCGCGCCTTCGGGGGCCGAAGCCGTTTCCGGCACCCGCCAGGGTGGCGGGGCGGCCGAGGCGGCCCAGCAGGCGCAGCGCAACGCCGAGAAGGTCGCCGACGCCGTGGATCGCATCAACGACTTTGTCCAGGTGGTCCAGCGCGATCTGGAGTTCAGCGTACACGACGATACCGGCCGCACCGTGGTGCGGGTGTTCGACTCCGGCAGCGAGGAGCTGGTCCGCCAGTTTCCCGCCGACGAGATCCTGGCCATCGCGGAGCAACTCGACGAGGTCCGCGGGCTGTTGGTGAGGGATCAGGCCTGAGGCGCTGTCCGGATTGTCGGTTTTCACAATTTCTGCGTTTCTCCGGCCCGGGGCGGCGATGCCACTCCGGGCCTTTTTCTGTCCGGGGTGTGGGCTTTCATTGCGCGCGGGGCTAAAGTTCTCCTAAATGCTGCCGATATTTCTTTTAGGGAGCATGCGGCCGGTGGCAGGAGGGATTAGATGGATACCAACAACACCGTGACAACGTCCAACGTCGAGGGCATGCGCCCGGCGGTCACCGGCAGCCAGGGTGCGCCGGCGGGCGAGGGCGTCCGCCAGAGCGAGGCCGCGTCACGCCCGCCCCAGCCGGATTCGGCACGGCCGGTGGACCCGACACTCGACGCCGCCCGGCCGGAGCAGGCGCGGGCCGCCGGCGACCCGACCGGTGAATCGGTCAGCGATGCAGTGGACCGGATCAATGAGTTCGTGCAGGTGGTCCAGCGCGACCTGGAGTTCAGCATCGACGAGGACACCGGGCGCACGGTGGTGAAGGTGTTCGACTCGAAGAACGAGGAGCTGATCCGGCAGTTTCCGCCGGAGGAGATCCTGGCCATCGCCGAGCAGCTGGAAGAGTTACGCGGCCTGCTGGTGCGGGAACAGGCGTAGCACGGCGTGTCACGAGGCGTGAGGCGCCTCTAACTGAAACAGGAAGGTGGGCGAGATGGCGAGCATCAGTTCTCTCGGTGTGGGTTCCGGGCTGGATATCCGGGATCTGGTGGATCAGCTGGTGGCCGCTGAGCGCGAGCCTGGCCAGCAGCGCATCGACCGCCAGGAGTCGCGGCTGGAGGCGCAGGTCTCCGGCCTGGGCAAGCTCCAGGGCGCGGTCAGCGATTTCGGTAGTGCGCTGGGCAATGTCTCCGGCGAGAGCGATTTTCGCAGTGTCGAGGCGGCCAGCAATAATGAGTCGGCGGTCACCGTTTCGGCCAACCGTGACGCCCCGCCCGGCAGCTACGACGTGAACGTTACCCAACTGGCGCAGGCCCAGCGCATCGCCACCAACTCCGACCTGTTCGAGGATGTGGAGGATTTCTCCGCCGGCACCACCTCGCTGGGCACCGGCACCTTCACCATCACCCTGGGCGAGGGCGATGACGCCGTCACCGAGACCTTCCGCCTGGAAGAGGGCGCCGACACCCTTCAGGACGTGCGTTCTGCCATCAACAACGAGAGCGAGTTCCTGCGTGCCTCGGTGGTGGATGATGGCGAGGGGCCGCGGCTGGTGTTCACCAGCCGGGAGCCGGGGCAGGCCAATGCGGTCACGGCCATCGAGGTGGACGCGGATGACGACGAGGGCGATGCCCTGCTCGAGCGACTGGCCTTTGACGCGGCGAGCCTTGACGACCCGGACGAGGATGGTGTGCGCGCCGGCGATAACTTCTCCCAACTGCGCGAGGCACAGAACGCCGAGCTGTTCGTGGACGGTCTGCGCATCACCCGCCCCACCAACGAGATCAGCGGCGTGATCGACGGGGTGACCCTGACCCTCAACGCGGTGGACCAGGCGCGCGTCAACGTCACCCAGGAGCCGGGGGCGGCGGAGTCGGCAGTGCGCGATTTCGTCGAGGCCTACAACAGCCTGCAGCGCACCCTCGGTGATCTGAACGCCTTCGACCCGGAGTCCGGCGAGGCCGGGGAGCTGAAGGGTGATTCCACCCTGCGCTCGGTGCAGTCCCGCATGCGCCAGCTCATCAGCGAGCCGGTTCCCGGCGCCGAGGGCGCGGTGCGCACCCTGGCCGACCTGGGCATCACCACCCAGCGCGACGGCACCCTGGAGATCAACGACAGCCGGCTGGAAGATGCGTTGAACGAGAACCGACTGGACGTGGTCCGACTGTTCACGGACAGCGAGAACGGGATAACTGCCCGGCTACAGGATGCCGTGGACGAGTTCACCGGTCGGGACAGCGTGATCAACAACCGCACCGAGTCCCTGCAGGACCGGCTGGCGGCGCTGGCGCCCCAGCAGGAGCGGCTGGACATGCGCATGGACCGGCTGGAGGCGCGGCTGATCCGGCAGTTCTCGGCCATGGATTCGATGATCGCCCAGATGAACCAGACGAGTGAGTTCCTGGACAATCAGCTGGGCCTGCTGAACCAGCAGTAACCGGCCTAAATGCTCTCAAGTTCGGGGATGAATTGCCGTTAATTATGGGTGACAATCATCCACTAGGGAGAGGGCAGCGGGAATGAGTTACGCAGCCATGAACAGCGGAATCGACCAGTACCAGCAGGTGGGTGCCTACAGCGGTGCGGCCTACGCCGACCCGCACCGGCTCATCGAGATGCTGCTCGACGGTGGCATTGACCGGATCGCCCAGGCCAAGGGCGCCCTCCTGCAGGGCGACCGCGGCACCAAGAGCCAGCTCATCGGCAAGGCCATCGCCATTATCGACGGGCTGCGCGGCGGGCTGGACCAGGACACCGGCGGCGATCTGGCCGCCAATCTGGACAACCTTTACGACTACATGCAGCGCCGCCTGGTCAGTGCCAATGCGCGGAACGACGAGGCCATGCTGGACGAGGTGTCGGACCTGCTGAAGCAGATCCGTGAGGCCTGGCAGGCCATCCCCAAGGAACTGCGCGACAAGGAAGCGGCGAAACGCGCCGCGGCCAACGAGGGCTGAACGCACCCATGCCCCTGTCCCGCGATGAGGCCATGCTGGAGGCGGCGGTGGAGCTGGAACACCTGGCTCGCCGCCGCCTTGCGCTCGCCGAGGCCGGGGAGTGGGACGAGGTAGTGGCCAGCGAGACCCGTCGCGGCGAGCTGGCCCGCGCCATCGACAGCAGCGCCGTTGAAGACCCGGACCGCTACCAGGCCCTGGTCACCCGCCTGGAGCGCATCCTCGAATTGGACAACCGCCTCCGGCCCCTGCTGGAGGCCCGGCTGGAAGCGCTCGGCCATACCCTCATCAACGCCCGCAAAGGCGCCGCCGGCCACCGCGCCTACCAGCGCTTCCGCAACGACTGACTTCCCACTTCGGCATCCCCCTTGGGCGAAAACCGTCATCGCGAGCGCCGCGGCGATCTACCTGCGCCGCGTCCCATAGCGCGGATGCCTGCGTTGGTGACGGATCGTGAGAATTCGGATCACCCGCCCGCCACCGCGGATACGGTACAGGATGGCCCAGGGAAATCGACCCACCAGGCATTACCTGATATCCCCACTGAGCACCGGCCACTGACGGGGTTGGATCGTCAGTTTGTCTATGGCCGCATAGACCTCTTCGCGGAATGCGTCACCCAAGCCAGGCTCTCGCTTGTTGTAAAAAGCTGTGGCCTTGTTGACTTCGTCGATTGTGGCGGGGTGAAACTCAATCTTCATGCGTCCGGCGACCGTCAGTCAGGCGCCGGAACTGAGAGTAACTGATCGGTTGGGCTTTGCCGCTTTCGATGTCCTTATCCCGTTCCAGAGCCGTGGCCAGTCCTTGGGCATCACTGAGCACTTTCCCCTGCTGGTCCCGCTCAAGACTGGACCAAGCTGCCATGGCCAGCCGCTTTCGGGACTCGTAGGGCAGGCTAAGGATCTCTTTTTCCAGTTCGGTGATGCTGCTCATTGGTCGGAATGTAGCACAGACGGTGGCCACCCTGTCTTGCCTCACGGCCGGCAAGGGGCCTTTGTCGTAATTTTGACGGCAGTCGCACGCTGTGGCTAAACTCCGGTCATTAGCGCGGCTATTTGGCCTTTGGGGGGAGCAGTGGTTCAGGTCCTGGTATTGGATGACGACAGCGAGCGCGCTGGCGCCGTGGAGGCGGCGGTGCGGTTCCTGGAGCACGAGGTGGTGCGCGGGCCGGCCGACGGGCAACTGGCGAAGGCGCTGGAGGGCAGCCGGCAGTACGCGCTGGCGCTGATCCCCGCCGAAGGGGAGCGCAAGGACCGGCAGGCGGCGCTGGAAGTGCTCTGGCAGGAGGTCCCCGAACTGCCCGTCTTTTTGGTCTCAGAGGCCGGCCAGCCCCGCGGGCTGGATGCCGGCGCCAACGTGCTCGGCACCCTGCAACTCCCCCTGCGCCAGGCCCAGTTCAGCGCCGCACTCAAGCAGGCCCTGGCCCAGAACGCCCAGCGCAGTCGCGAGAGCCAGACCCGCCCCAAGGGCAAGGCCCCCCGCCTGGTGGGCCAGAGCCGCCCCATGCAGATGGTCAACCGGATGATCGAGCAGGTGGCCGACACCGAGGCCAGCGTGCTGATCCTGGGCGAGTCGGGCACCGGTAAAGAGGTGGTGGCGCAGAATATCCACTACCAGTCCGGCCGCGCCGACAAGCCCTTCGTGCCCATCAACTGTGGCGCCATCCCCGGCGAGCTGCTGGAGTCAGAGCTGTTCGGCCACGAGAAGGGCGCCTTCACCGGCGCGATCAGCGCCCGCCAGGGCCGTTTCGAGCTGGCCAGGGGCGGCACCATCTTCCTGGACGAGATCGGCGACATGAGCATGCCCATGCAGGTGAAGCTGCTGCGCGTGCTCCAGGAGCGCACCTTCGAGCGGGTGGGCAGCAACCGCACCATGGAGGCGGACGTGCGGGTGATCGCCGCCACCCACCGCAACCTGGAAGAGAACATCCGCACCAACGACTTCCGCGAGGATCTCTTCTACCGCCTGAACGTGTTTCCCATCGAGGTGCCGCCGCTGCGGGGGCGGCCTTCCGACATCCCTGTGCTCATCGAGGAGCTGGTCCGGCGTATCGAGGATGAGGGCCGGGGCTCGGTGCGCTTCAGCGCCGCCGCCATGTCCTGCCTGGCCCAGTACGAGTGGCCGGGTAACGTCCGCGAGCTGGCCAACGTGGTGGAGCGGCTCGCCATCCTCTGCGCCTACGACGAGGTGCAGGTGGACGACTTGCCGGTCCGGATCCGCCAGGCGGCAGGCGTACCGGTGGACCCGGCAACGGCTTACCTCCCCGGTGGCGGGAATCCGTCACCCCAACCGGAGCCCGCCCCCGAGCCGGCGATGGCGGCTGAAGCGCCGGCGGCACCCGCCGGGGGCGTGCCCTCGGCGCGGCCCGAGGAGGAGCGCGCCCCGCTGGAGGACATCCCGCCCTTTCTGCGTGCCGCGGAGCCCTCGGAGCCCTCCGAACCAGAACCGGACGTGAGTCCCGCTAACCCGGGCCGCGCCGCCCATCCGGGGGATGAACCCGCCCCCGATGCACCGACCCGCGCCGGTAACGGCGCCGACCCGGCCGCCGGCCAACAGGTCGACTCGCCCCGGTACGCCATTACCGACGTGGACTGGCAGGGCGATGGCGTTAATCTGAAGGCAGCCCTGGCCGACGTGGAGCAGCAGCTCATCGAGGACGCCCTGGACCACGCCGACGGCGTGGTGGCCCGGGCGGCGAAGCTGCTGCAACTGCGTCGCACCACGCTGGTGGAGAAGCTGCGCAAGTACGACATCTCCCGCTGAGCTTGCCGGGTGTCGGGAATCCGTCGGGGCAGCTTTCTGCCGCCAGACACGTTCTTGCCGATCCTCTTGAAAACCATTCAAAGACAATAGCTTGCAGCATATGGCACACCCCGTGCTTCCTTGCCGGTCAAAGTCACCGCGGGCCTGGCCCGGACAAGGAACACGAGGTTTTCACCATGTCGCAACCCAGCGTGCTCATCGTCACCGCGGATCAGGAGTTCAGCCGCCGGCGTTGCCTGTTGCTGCGCGAGGCGGGGTTCCAGCCCATCGGCGTCTCTGACTACACCCACGCCCAGCGCCTGCTGGAGCGGCGCAGCCTGGCGCTGGTGATCGTGCAGACCAGCGCGGAGACGCGCCAGTGGCGGCAACTGGCCCAGTTGCCCTCGGCACCGCCGCTGGTGCTGCTGGCCCCGCAGCCCTCAGTGGAGGAGGCCAAGCTGGCCATGCGCGCCGGTGCCGCCGAGTACCTGGGCGAGGGCTGCTCCTCGCTGGAGCTGGTGCAGACGGTGCGCCGGCTGGTGGGCGACGAGCAGGACCTGGTGGCCAAGGACGCCCGCTCCCGCGAGGTGTTTCGCATGGCGCGCCGGGTGGCGCAGAAGGACGTGAGCGTGCTGATCACCGGCGAGTCGGGCACCGGCAAGGAGATGCTGGCCCGCCATATCCACGAACACTCCGGCCGCGCCGAGGGCCCCTTCGTGGCGGTGAACTGCGCAGCCATCCCCGAGCAGATGATCGAGGCGGTGCTCTTCGGCTTCGAGAAGGGCGCGTTCACGGGCGCCAGCCGCAGCCACGCCGGCAAGTTCGAGCAGGCCCAGGGCGGCACCGTGCTGCTGGACGAAATCAGCGAGATCGACACCAACCTGCAGGCGAAGCTGCTGCGGGTGCTGCAGGAGCGGGAGATCGAACGGCTTTGCGGCACCGAGAGCATCCCGCTGGACGTGCGGGTGCTGGCCAGCAGCAACCGCGACCTGCGCGAGGCGGTGGCCAGCGGTCAGTTCCGCCAGGATCTCTACTACCGCCTGCACGTCTTCCCCATCCACCTGCCGCCGCTGCGCGAGCGGCTGGACGACGTGCTGCCCCTGGCCGAGGCTTTCATGGCCAAGCATGCCGGCCTGGGACCGGAGGGGGCGCAGCTGGACGACGCCGCCCGCAGCCGCCTGCTGGGCCACGACTGGCCGGGCAACGTCCGCGAGCTGGAGAACGTGATTCAGCGCGCCATGATCCTGGCGGACAGTCAGCGCATCAGTGCCGATGACCTGGTCATCGAGCCGGTGCCCACGGCTGCCGCGCGCCGCCCCGTGCAGCCGGCCGTCAGGGACGGCGACGAAATGCCGACGTCCCCGGAGACCGCTGACACCAGCGCCGGCGCGTCGCCGGCGGAAGAGGAGCCCGCCACCCTGGGCCACAACCTGCGCGAGCAGGAGTTCCGGCTGATCATGGACACCCTGCGCGAGTGCCGCGGCAACCGCAAACAGGCGGCGGAGAAGCTCGGCATTTCCGACCGCACGCTGCGCTACCGCGTGGCCCGTCTGCGCAAGGACGGGTTCCACGTGCCCTCGAAGGCCGGCGCGGAATATGCATACGGACAGGTGTGAGTCGGAATAACGGCAGGCACCGGTGGAGGCCGGCACCATGAACGTCAATAACAGTTTTCAGGTCAATCAGGCGCTGCAGCAACTGCAGGAGGTCGCCTCGCAGGCGCGCAACGAGCCCGTGCAGGGCCAGGGGGAGGCCCCCGGCGCCGATTTCACGACGATGATGCGCGAGGCCATCGAGAACGTGAACGGCATGCAGCAGACCTCGAAAGGCATGGCTGACGCCGTGGCCCGGGGCGAGGACATGAACCTCACCGAGGTGATGGTGGCCCAGCAGAAGTCGCGCGTCTCCTTCGAGGCGCTGAAGGAGACCCGGAACCGGCTGCTGGAGGCCTACCAGGAAATCTCCAACATGCAGGTCTGACGGGCGCAATAACGACCATCCGACGAAAATCTGACTGAACGGGGAAGGCAATGGCTGAGGCAAGCCAGGCACTGACGGAGACGGAAGGCGGCGCGGGCCAGCAGATGGCCGAG
The DNA here is from genome assembly GCF_003664325.1 of Alkalispirillum mobile. NCBI lineage: Bacteria > Pseudomonadati > Pseudomonadota > Gammaproteobacteria > Chromatiales > Ectothiorhodospiraceae > Alkalispirillum > Alkalispirillum mobile. The sequence goes on along the minus strand of NZ_RCDA01000001.1, from coordinate 987,874 downwards.
CGCGGCGGTGCCGGTGGTGCAGGCCGCGGCGGCATGGGCGGCACAGCCGGCCGCATTCCGGGGGTGGACCAGCTGGAGGCCATGCTGGGCGGGCGGCAGAACCTGATGCGCCTGGGCCTCGCGGTGGTGCTGCTGTTCACCATTGGTGCCGGGGTGGTGCTCTACCTCTGGGCGCAGGAGCCCAGCTACCGCACCCTGTTCAGCGAACTGGACGACCAGGACGCCGCCGCCGTAATCGAGCAACTGGACGAGCAGGGCATCCCCTACCGCATGGAGGAGCGCACCGGTGCCATCCGCGTGCCCTCCGACCAGGTCCACCCGGCCCGCCTGCAGCTGGCCGCCGAGGGGCTGCCCCGGGGCAGCGGCTTTGGCTTCGAGACCCTGCAGGAAGACTCCTCCTTCGGCACCAGCGAGTTCATGGAGGGCGCCCGCTTTGACCGGGCGCTGGAGACCGAGCTGTCCCGCTCCATCGCCACCATCCGTCAGGTGGAGTCCGCCCGGGTGCACCTGGCGCTGCCCCGGGAGTCGGTCTTTGTCCGCGATCGCCGCCAGCCCCGCGCCTCGGTGGTGGTCAGCGTGGCCCAGGGCCGGCGCCTGAGCGACGAGCACGTGGAGGCCATCGTGCACATGGTGGCCAGCAGCGTGCCGGAGCTGGAGCACGAGCAGGTGAGCGTGGTGGACGAGCGCGGCCGGCTGCTCACCCGCGACGAGGAGCGCGGCCTGGGCAGCACCGCGACCCAGTTCGAGTACAAGAGCCAGGTGGAAGAGACCTACGTGCGCCGCATCGAGGACCTGCTGGCGCCCATCGTCGGGCAGAACCGGGTCCGCGCGCAGGTCAATGCCAGCCTGGACTTCTCCGAACAGGAGCGCACCGAGGAGCTGTTCGACCCGGACAGCCGGGTGATCCGCAGCGAGGCCCTGCAGGGCCGCCGCACCCAGCAGGACCAGGGCCCGATGGGCGTGCCCGGCGCGCTCTCCAACCAGCCCCCGGGTGCGGGCGAGCTGGGCATGGAGGAGGACGAGAACGGCGAGTTCCAGGCCATGCCGCCCGTCGATATCAGCTCCTCCGAGACCCGCAACTACGAGATCAGCCGCACCCTGCGCCACGTGCGCGATCCGGTGGGCAGCATCCAGCGGGTCTCCGTCGCGGTGGTGGTGGACGAGCGCACCACCACCGACGAGGAGGGCAACACCGTGCGCGAGGCGTTGTCCGAAGAGGAACTGGACCGGATCAACGCCCTGGTGCAGGAGGCCGTGGGCTTCGACGCCGAGCGCGGCGACAGTGTCAACGTGGTCAACGCCGCCTTCCTGGAAGAGGACCTGGTGGAGGAGGCCATGCCGGCGGTGCCGCTGATGGAGCGCGAGTGGGTGCGCGAGCTGATCCGGCTGGGGATTGCGGCACTCGCCTTCATCGCCCTGCTGCTCTTCGTGGTGCGGCCGCTGATCAAGGGCATGCAGCGCCAGCGCCAGCAGGAGCAGCGCGACCGTGAACGGGCGGCGGACGAGCAGGCGCGTATCGCGCAGCAGGGGGGCGGCGGCGCCGCGGCCCAGCTCACCGGACCGGACGCCAACGAGCAGGCCCTGCTGGCGGGCGTGCAACACAAGCCCTACGAGGCCAAACTGGATGCGGCCAAGAAGCTCGTGACCGATGAGCCCGAGCTGGCGGCCAACGTGATCAAGTCCTGGCTGGCGGAAGACGATGGCAGACGATAACAGACTCAAGGGCACCGACCGGGCGGCGGTCTTCATGATGAGCCTCGGAGAAGACGAGGCGGCGAACATCATGAAGCACCTGGGCCCGCGCGAGGTCCAGCGCCTGGGGCAGAGCATGAGCGCGATGGAGCAGGTCTCCCGCGACGACGTGGACGACGTGCTCAGCTCCTTCGTGCAGACCGTGCAGGAGCAGACGGCGCTGGGTATCGGCACCAACGACTACGTGCGCTCGGTGTTGACCAAGGCGCTGGGCGAGGACAAGGCGGGCGGCATCATCGACCGCATCCTGATGGGCGGCTCCACCCAGGGGCTGGACCAGCTCAAGTGGCTGGACCCGCGCACCATCGCCGAGATGATCCGCCTGGAGCACCCGCAGATCATAGCCATCGTGCTGGCCTACCTGGAGTCGGACCAGGCCGCCGAGGTGCTGGATTCACTCTCCGAGCGGGTGCGTCACGACGTGCTGATGCGGGTGGCCACGCTGGACGGCATCCAGCCGGCCGCGCTGAAGGAGCTGGACGAGATCATGGAGCGCCAGTTCTCCGGCCAGCAGCGGGTCAAGTCCTCCAGCATCGGCGGGCTGCACTCGGCGGCGGGCATCCTCAACAACCTGGACACCAGCACCGAGAACACCATCCTGGACAACATCCGCGAGTTCGATGCCGAGCTGGCGGAGAAGATCCAGGAGCTGATGTTCGTCTTCGAGGACCTGATGGAAGTGGACGACCGCTCCATCCAGACCATCCTGCGCGAGATCAGCACCGAGCAGCTGGTGCTGGCGCTGAAGGGCGCCGACGACAAGCTGAAGGACAAGATCATGAACAACCTCTCGCGCCGTGCCGCCGAGATGCTGGCCGACGATCTGGAGACCATGGGGCCGGCCCGGATCAGCGACGTGGAGGGCGCGCAGAAGGAGATCCTGGCCGTGGCCAAGCGGCTGGCCGACGAGGGCCAGATCGTGCTCGGCGGTGGCGGCGAGGAGATGCTCTGATGATTGAACCACGGGGGCTGACGGCATGAGTGGCAAGGCGCGGAACGGCGCGGCGGGCGGTGGGCCGTCCGGCGACAGCGCGCGGCCCCACGTGCGCATCATCCCGGCGGAGGCCGCGGGCGAGACCTTCGCCCGCTGGGGCAAGGAGGCGGCCGGTGGCCGCCAGTCGCGCCCGCCGGAGGAAAAGCCGGCACCGCCGCGCTCCGCGGCCGGCAAGGCGCCGGCCGACGAGCAGGCCTCCGGGGACCGGGCGGCCGAGCGTGAGTACGCCGGCTTCCGCAAACCCAAGCGGGTGGAAGCGCCGCGCATGCCCACCGCCGCGGACATCGAAGCGCTCCAGCAGCAGGCCTGGGAGGAGGGCTACCGGGCCGGGGAGCAGGCCGGCCAGGAGGCCGGCCACGCCGAAGGGCTGAAGCGGGGCGAGGCCGCCGGCCGGGAAGCGGGCTACCAGGCCGGCTATCGCGCCGGAGAAAAGGAGGTCAAAAAACTGGCGCGGCGGATGGACCAGCTGGTGCGTCAGCTGGACCGGCCCCTGGAGCAGATGGACGAGGAGGTGGAGCAGGCGCTCACCGAGCTGGCCGTCCACCTGGCCCGCCAGATCATCTACCGCGAGTTGCGCCTCCAGCCGGGCGAGATCGTCCGGGTGATCCGCGAGGCGGTGGGGCTGCTGCCGGTGGGGGCCCGCAACGTGGAGGTGCACCTGCACCCGGACGACGCCCGCTTTTTGCGGGAAACCCTGAGCGCCGACGGCGACACCGAGCAGGCCTGGCAACTGGTGGAGGACCCGGCCATCAGCCGGGGCGGCTGCCGGGTCAGCACCCAGACCTCGCACATCGACGCCACCCTGGAGCACCGTCTGGCGCAGCTGGCGCAGCAGGTGCTGGGCAACGGCCGCGGGCAGGCAGCCGGCGACGACGACACGGCGCGGGAGGGCGAGCAGGATGGCTGAGGCCGAGGTGCCGCGCCGCACCGGCCGCTGGGCCGAGCGGCTGCGCCAGCGCAGTGAACGGGTGGCACCCCCCCGCCTGGTGGTGGAGGGTGTGCTGCGCCGCATGGTGGGCCTGACCCTGGAGGCGGAGGGCTGCCAGGCGCCGCTGGGCAGCCGCTGCACCCTGCACACCCAGCAGGACCGCGACGTGGAGGCCGAGGTGGTGGGCTTCGCCGGCGACAAGCTCTACCTGATGCCCACCGGCGAACTGCACGGGGTCATGCCCAACGCCCGGGTGGTGCCCCGTGGCGGCACCGCCGAGGCGGGGATGGGCCCGGGGCTGCTGGGTCGGGTGCTGGACGGCGGCGGCTACCCGCTGGATGGCAAGGGGCCGCTGGACCACAGCGAAAAGCGCAGCCTGGTGGGCGAGGGCATCAACCCGCTGGCCCGGGCGCCCATCAAGCAGCCACTGGACGTGGGCGTGCGCGCCATCAACAGCCTGTTCACCGTGGGCCGCGGCCAGCGCATGGGCCTGTTCGCCGGCTCCGGCGTGGGCAAGAGCGTGCTGCTGGGCATGATGACCCGCTACACCAACGCCGATGTGGTGGTGGTGGGGCTGATCGGCGAGCGGGGCCGTGAGGTCAAGGAGTTCATCACTGACATCCTGGGCGATGAAGGCCTGGCGCGGGCGGTGGTGGTGGCCTCGCCGGCGGACAAGTCGCCGCTGATGCGCCTGCACGGGGCGATGCTCGCCACCAGCATCGCCGAATACTTCCGCGACCAGGGCCTGAACGTGCTGCTGCTGATGGACTCGCTGACCCGCTACGCCCAGGCGCAGCGCGAGATCGGCCTGGCCATCGGCGAACCGCCCACCACCAAGGGCTACCCGCCCTCGGTGTTCGCCCTGCTGCCGCGGCTGGTGGAGCGGGCCGGCAACGGGCCGGACGACGGCGGCTCCATTACCGCCTTCTACACCGTCCTGACCGAGGGTGACGACCAGCAGGACCCGATCGCCGATGCCGCCCGGGCCATCCTGGACGGCCACCTGGTGCTGTCGCGGCAGCTGGCCGACGCCGGCCACTACCCGGCCATCGACATCGAGGCGTCGGTGAGCCGGGCCATGATCAACATCACCCAGCCGGCGCACCAGAAGCTGACCCGGCGGTTCCGCCAGCTCTGGTCCACCTACCGGGAGAACCAGGACCTGATCAGCGTGGGGGCCTACCAGAAGGGTAGCGATGCGCGGGTGGATGAGGCCATCGCCATCATGCCGCGGCTGCGCGCTTTTCTGCAGCAGGATGTCTCCACGGCAGTGAATTTCCAGGAGAGCCTGGAGCAGCTTTTCGGGCTGCTCAGTGATCAGGCGCAGACCGGTAAAGGAAATGGCTGACAGCCGGAATAAGCCGGGTCATAATAGGGATTAAGCGTCGGCACCGTCCGACGAGGAGGCGACATGAACCGTTCCGCACGCCTACAACCCGTGCAGCGCCTGGCCGGTGACAAGGCCGACGAGGCCGGGCGCGAGCTGGCCGAGGCCCGCCAAAAGCTGGACGCCCAGCGCCAGCAGCTGCAGCAGCTGATGACCTTCCGCCAGGAGTATGCCCAGCAGCTCCAGGACCAGAACGGCGGTATCAACGCCGCCCGGCTGCGCGATTTCAACGCCTTCATCTCCCGCATCGACCAGGCCATCCAGCAGCAGCACAAGGCCGTGGCCGAGGCCCGCCGCGCAGTGGAGGCCCAGCGCCAGGACTGGCTGGACGCCTACAGCCACTCCCGCGCCGTCGACCGCGTCGTCGACCGCTTCCGCGATGAGGAGCAGCGTGCGGCCGACCGCCGCGAGCAACTGCAGCTGGACGAACTGGCGCGCCGCACCTACACCAATCCGTTGCTTGGCTCCTGAGCTGGCCCCGAAATTGCTTTGATTCCCGTGAGGGCAGTACGCCGGCCGGTGGGCCGGTCTGCCAGGGTACTCAGACTGGAGAGCATCAACTGTGACCACACCTGTCGATATGCCGCGGGCAGAGCCGGCAGCGGGCGCCCCCGAACTGCTGCAGATGCTGCTGGGCAAGGCGGCGGAGGACGAAGGCGAGGGCGAGTTCATGGACGCCCTGCTGGACACCGACGCCTTTGGTGACCTGGACAAGGCGGAGCTGAAGGCCCTGCTTGAGGACCCCGAGCAGCTGGCCCGACTGCAGGAAAAACTGGCCGCGCTGGACGGCGAATTGCCGGAGGGCGGCAAGCTGCTGCCGTTGGTGCTGGCGGCGATGGCGGACAAGCAGGCCGACGCCGAGGCCCTGGAGGCGCGCAGCGCCCGGGGCGCCGAGGCGCGCCTGACCGGCGAGGTGCCGGCCCTGCCGCTGTGGGCCCTGCACGACCTGATCCCCGAGGACGAGGACCCGGCCGAGCTGCTCAACCTGTTGCAGACCACCGGCCGGATGCTGGAACCCACCGGCACCGGTGAGGGGCTGCGCGACGCGGTGGCGGACGCCATGAAGGGGCGTGCCGGCACCAGTACCGAACGGGCCGAGACCCTGCTGCAACAGACCCTGACCCAGGAACGGGGCGAGCGCGAGGGTGAGGGGCGGAACCCCGGTTCGTCGCAGGCTCAGCCCCGGGCTGACGCCGGTATCGGGTTCTCGGGGCTGCTGGCGGCCGGGGAGTCCAACGGCACCTCCCGGCCCGGTGCCCAGCCGGTGCAGCAGGCCCTGCCCAGTTTTCAGCTCTCCACCCCGGCCAACCAGCCCGGCTTCGGCCGCGCCCTGGGCGAGCGGATGGTGATGATGATCCAGCAGCAGGTCCAGCAGGCGCGGATCCGTCTGGACCCGCCGGGGCTGGGGCCGCTGGATATCAAGATCGCCACCCAGGATGAGCGCACCACCATCCAGATTACCGCCCAGCAGGCCAGTGCCCGCGAGGCGGTGGAGTCCGAACTGCCGCGGCTGCGCGAGATGCTCGCCGAGCAGGGCCAGGGCAGCGTGGACGTGGATGTCTCCGAGCGCCAGGACGAGCGCTTCTGGGCCCAGGGGCAGGCCAGCGGCCTGTTCGGGGCCGGCGCGGCGGGCGAGGATGACGCCGGCGACGAGGCCTTGGCCGAGGGGCCGGTGCAACGCCTGCAGCCGCAGGGGCTGATCGACCACTACGCGTGACTCGCCTTGAACTCCTGAGTCTTGCCCTCATCTAATCCGAAGGATAATTTGAACGGCCGCTCCGGTGAGGCACTATCGGGGCCGGCCATGGGCAGAGCAATCAACGGGAGACGAAGCGACGATGAAGCGCATAGGGCTTTTCCTGCTCACCAACCTGGCGATCCTGGTGGTCCTGGGTGTGGTGCTGTTCATTCTGCAGGCGGTGTTCGGGATCGGCACCCTGGACGAGACCGGCCGTGGGCTCGATTACGGCGGGCTGCTGATTATCGCCGCGGTGATCGGCTTCGGGGGTTCGTTCATCTCGCTGGCCATGTCCAAGTTCGTGGCCAAGAAGATGACCGGCGCCCGGGTGATCGAGCAGCCGCGCAGCCAGTCCGAGCAGTGGCTGGTGGACACGGTGCGCCGTTTTGCCCGCCAGGAGGGCATCGGCATGCCGGAGGTGGCCGTCTACGACGCGCCGGATATCAACGCCTTCGCCACCGGTGCGCGGCGTGACAACTCCATGGTGGCGGTGAGCACCGGGCTGTTGCAGAACATGACCCGGGAGGAAGCCGAGGCGGTGATCGGGCACGAGGTGGCCCACATCAGCAACGGCGACATGGTGACCCTGACCCTGATCCAGGGCGTGGTGAACACCTTCGTGGTCTTCTTCTCGCGCATCATCGGCCACTTCGTGGACCGGGCGGTGTTCAAGACCGAGGAGGGCCACGGGCCGGCCTATTTCATCACCTCTATCTTTGCCCAGATCGTGCTCGGCATCCTGGCTTCGGTGATCGTCATGTGGTTCTCGCGCCAGCGGGAGTACCGTGCTGACGCCGGCGGCGCCAAGCTGGCCGGGCGTGAGAACATGGTGGCCGCCCTGGAGCGGCTGAAGCGGTCGGTGGACCAGGAACACCTGCCCGACCAGTTGCAGGCCTTCGGCATCAACGGCAACCGGGGTAGCAGCGTCAAGCAGTGGTTCATGAGCCACCCGCCGCTGGATGACCGCATCGCCGCCCTGAAGGAGGGGCGCCATCTGCGGTAAGCTGTAGGCCACCTACAAGCAAGTTACACGGTTACTGTAGGAGCGCAGTTCCGTTGGGCTGGCGCCAGTGCCCTGATAGGGGCAGGTGCCGGCGCCTCGGGGCTGCGCTTCTGCATGTTTTGGGGGAAGCATGTACGTCAGCCTGCGCAACCCGGTGGTGCTAGCCGTGCTTGGCCTGGTGGCTACCACGTTGTTCTGGGGCGGTAACGCGGTGGTGGCACGGGCCACCTCGGAGTGGTTCCCCCCTTTCACGCTCTCCTTCCTGCGCTGGGTGTTGGCGCTGCTGATCATCCTGCCCTTCGCCTGGGGCCCGATCCGCGCCCACTGGGCCACCATCCGCCGCCACTGGCCCATCCTCTGGGTGCTGGCGGCGCTCAGCGTGGGGCTGTTCAATACGCTGCTCTACCTGGCGGCGCAGTTCACTACGGCGACGAATATCACCCTGGTCAACTCCACCATGCCGGTGGCCATCGGGCTGATGGGGCTGGTGTTCTTCGGCCAGCGACTGAAAAAGCACGAGATCGTCGGGATCATCCTCGCCTTTCTCGGGGTGCTGGCCATCGTCAGCCAGGGCGATCGACAGATACTCTTCAACCTGGAGTTCAACCCCGGGGACCTGGTGATGGTCCTGGCGGTGCTCTGCTGGGGGCTCTACTCGCTGCTGCTCAAGCGCTACGGGCCGGACATCCCGGCGGTGCCGCTGCTCGCGGTGATGATCGCGCTGGGCATTCCGGTGATCGTGCCCTTCCTGGTCTGGGAGCTGGTCATGGTGGGGCCGGTGCAGGGTTCGGTGCTGGAGATGGTGCCGCCGCTGATCTACGTGGGCATCTTCCCGTCGCTGTTGGCCTACCTGTTCTGGAACAACGGGGTGCGGGTGCTGGGGCCGGCGCGGACCGCCATGTTCATTTATCTGGTTCCGGTATTTGGCTCCGCCATGGCGATTCTCTTCCTGGGCGAGCGGCTGGAGCAGTACCACGGAGTGGGAGCCGCGGCGATCCTGGCCGGGCTTTATATCGCCACCCGCGGGCTGCCCGGCCGGCCGGCGGTGAACGGGGACCGCTAGGGCCGGCGCAGGCAGGGTGGGGGCGGTTCAGGCCTCGTCCGGGGTCAGCGCCTTGATGCCCAGGGCGTGGATGACGTCGTTGCGCATGGCATCGCCCATGGCGTCGTAGACCTTGCGGTGGCGCTGCAGGGTGTTCAGGCCCTGGAAGTCGGGGCTGACCACCCGCACCTGGAAGTGTCCGCCGCCAGCCTGGGCACCGGCGTGGTTCGCGTGCTTGTGGCTGTCGTCCTGGACCTCCAGGCTGTGGATGTCCAGCGCCGCCTCCAGGCGCTGGCGGATCATCTCGACGCGTTCGTTCCCACTCACGGCAGCACCTTCTTGAACGGCTTTACGGTGACCTTCGCGTAGACGCCGGCGTCCATGTAGGGGTCGGCGTTGGCCCAGGCCTGGGCGTCCTCCGCGCTGGGGAACTCGGCGACCACCAGGCTGCCGGAGAAGCCGGCCTCGCCCGGGTCCTCGGCGTCGATGGCCGGGTGGGGTCCGGCGATCAGCAGCCGGCCCTCGTCCTTCAGCGCCTCCAGCCGCGCCAGGTGCTCCGGCCGGGCCTGCTTGCGCAGCGCCAGGCTGTTGGGGACATCTTCGCTGATAATGGCGTAGTACATGCGTGTGTCTCCATGTTGGGTGGGGTCAGCGCCGTATCCTACACCGATCATCGGTTTTTGTAGCGATGCGGCGCGCCGCCGGGGCGGTGGCCTGCATGATAGGGTGGGGCTGCCATGATTGAACAAAAACACACCGCCCCGAGCAGCACTCAGGAGGAGCGTTCATGAGCCAATACTTCGAGATTCACCCGGTCACCCCCCAGGCCCGGTTGGTCAAGCGGACGGTGGAGATCATCCGCGCCGGCGGCGTCATCGCCTACCCCACCGATTCCAGCTACGCCCTGGGCTGCGGCATCGGCGAGAAACAGGCACTGGACCGGATCCGCCAGATCCGCCGTCTGCGCGCGGATCACGACTTCGCCCTGGCCTGCCGCGACCTCTCCGATATCGGGAACTACGCCCGCTTGGAGAACTACGCCTACCGCCTGCTGAAATCGCACACCCCGGGCCCCTACACCTTCGTGCTCAAGGCCACCTCCAAGGTGCCGCGCCTGCTCCAGCACCCGAAGAAGAAGACCATCGGCATCCGCGTACCCGATCACCCGACCACCCAGGCGATCCTGGCGGAGCTGGGCGAGCCGCTGATGACGGTGAGTCTGATCATGCCTGACGACGAGATGCCCATGACCGACCCTTCGGACATCCGCGCCGCGCTGGAGCACCAGGTGGACGCGGTGATCGACGGCGGGCCAGGCGGGCTGGAGCCCAGCACGGTGGTCGACCTGTCCGGGGACGCCCCCGAGGTGCTGCGCGAGGGTGCCGGTGACCCCTCGATCTTCCGCGCCTGAACGCCACGGTGCACCCGATCCCGGTTTTGCCGGCTGAGGCGAAGCCGGGATTCGGTTATCATCGCTCCCCGTTGTTGTAACCGAATCCGCGAACGGCCCGACCGACTGGAGGCAGAACCCTTGGCCAAGCTCACCGCCCAAAGCCGCGTCCTGTCAGGCATGCGCCCCACGGGCCGCCTGCACCTGGGGCACTACCACGGGGTACTCAAGAACTGGGTGCGCCTGCAACAGGAACACGAGTGCTTCTTCTTCGTGGCCGACTGGCACGCGCTGACCACCGAGTACGACGATACCCGCGGTATCGCCCAGTCCGGCTGGGACATGGTCATCGACTGGCTGGCCTGCGGGGTCAACCCCAACATGGCGCGCCTGTTCGTCCAGTCGCGGGTGCCGGAGCACGCCGAGTTGCACCTGCTGCTCTCCATGATCACGCCGCTGGGCTGGCTGGAGCGCGTGCCCACCTACAAGGACCAGCAGGAGCAGCTGCGCGAGAAGGACCTGGCCACCTACGGCTTCTTGGGGTATCCGCTGCTGCAGAGCGCGGACATCCTGGTCTACAAGGCCGATGCCGTGCCGGTAGGCGAGGACCAGGTGGCGCACGTGGAGATCACCCGCGAGGTGGCTCGCCGGTTCAACCATTTTTACGGCGTGGAGCCGGACTTCGTGGAGCGGGCCGAAGAGGCGATCAAGAAGATGGGCAAGAAGAACGCCCGTCTCTACCGCGAGACCCGGCGCAGCTACCAGGAGCAGGGCGACCGCGAGGCGCTGGACAAGGCCCGGGCCCTGCTGGAGACCCAGCAGAACCTGACGCTGGCCGACCGCGAGCGGCTCTTCGGCTACCTGGACGGCACCGGGCGCAACGTGCTGCCCGAGCCCCAGGCGCTGCTCACGCCCAACGCCAAGATGCCCGGGCTGGACGGCCGCAAGATGTCCAAGTCCTACAACAACTTTATCGGCCTGCGCGAGGACCCGGAGGCGGTGAAGCACAAGGTCCGCACCATGCAGACCGACCCGGCCCGCGTGCGCCGCACGGACCCGGGCAATCCGGAGAAGTGCCCGGTCTGGGACTTCCACAAGCTCTACTCCAGCGAGGCCGACCGCCAGTGGGTCTGGGAGGGCTGCACCACCGCCGGCATTGGCTGCGTGGACTGCAAGATGTGCATGCTCGAGGGCATGGAGCAGGAGTTGGCCCCCATCCGGGCGCGCGGCCGCGAGTTCGAGGATGACATGGACATGGTGCGCAGCATCGTCAACGATGGTTGCGAGGCCGCCCGCGACGAGGCCCGGGAGACCCTGGACGAGGTGCGCACCGCCATGGGGCTGATCTATCGGTGAGCACCTCCACGCCGGACAGCGGTGACGCTGCGGCCGAGGCCCGCTCCACGGATGCCGCGGCGGTCGAAGCAGCGGGTGAGGCCTTGGCGCGGGTCGGCGGCCAGCCGGTCACCGACCTGCCCGAGGATCTCTACATCCCGCCGGACGCCCTGGAGGTCTTCCTGGAGACCTTCGAGGGCCCGTTGGACTTGTTGCTCTACCTGATCCGGCGCCAGAACCTGGACATCCGCGATATCCCCATCGCCGAGATCACCCGGCAGTACATGAGGTACGTGGAGGTGATGCGCGAGCTGCGCCTGGAGCTGGCGGCGGAGTACCTGGTAATGGCCGCGATGCTGGCGGAGATCAAATCGCGCATGCTGCTGCCGCGCCCGCCGGCCACCGAGGAAGAGGAGGAAGACCCGCGGGCGGAACTGATCCGCCGTCTGCAGGAGTACGAGCGCTACAAGCAGGCGGCCGAGGACCTGGACGGGCTGCCCCGCGTGGGCCGCGATGTCTTCCGGGTGCGGCTGGACGCGCCGGGCAGCGAGCCACGCCAGCGCGAGCCCGAGGTGAGCATGCGCGAGTTACTGCTGGCCTTCGCCGAGGTGTTGCAGCGCTCCAGCCACTACGAGCACCACCAGGTGCAGAAGGAGGCGCTGTCCGTGCGCGAGCGCATGACCGAACTGCTGGGCCGGCTGGACGGTGAGCAGTACCGGTGCTTCACCGATCTCTTTCCCCGGCGCGAGGGGCGCCAGGGGCTGGTGGTGAGCTTCCTGGCCGTGCTGGAGCTGGTCAAGGAGTCACTGATCGAGTTGACCCAGAACGAACCCTACGCGCCGATCTACGTGCGCGCCCGCTGACCGTTGAGCCATGCCTGCGAATCCGCCCGTCAAGTACATCCTGGAAGCGGCGCTGATGGCGTCGGAAGGCCCGCTGGACCTGGAGCAGATGCAGGGGCTGTTCGACCCGATGCTGGCGCCGGACCGGCAGACGCTCCGCCAGGCCCTGGCGGAGCTGGAGCACGACTACGCCGGTCGCGGCCTGGAGGTGAAGCGGGTGGCCAGCGGCTGGCGCATCCAGGTGCGTGAACAATACGCCCCCTGGGTGTCGCGGCTCTGGGAGGAGAAGCCGGGGCGCTATTCTCGGGCCCTGCTGGAGACCCTGGCCATCATTGCCTACCGGCAGCCGGTGACTCGCGGCGAGATCGAGGAGATCCGCGGGGTGACGGTGAGCAGTTCCATCATGCGCACCCTGACCGACCGGGGCTGGGTGCGCATCGTCGGGCACAAGGACGTGCCCGGCCGGCCCGGCCTCTACGCCACCACCCGCGCCTTTCTCGACTACTTCAACCTGGGCAGTCTCAGCGAGTTGCCCGACCTGACCAGCCTCAACGACCCGGATGACCCGGAGCTGGAGTTGCCGCTGCCCGACCCGGACAGCCCCGAGGACAATGACGGGGTGGATACGCCCTAAATGCGGTCCTCGAAGAGCCCGTGAGCGTTCTGGATCAGCACTTTCCCCTTGTAGCCATAGAGCTCCGCCACCTGCCTGGCCACCCGTAATGCACCCGGTTCCGACTTGGCGGTGGCGATGTGCTGTACGTGCCCGTGGCTGTTGAAGTAGGTGATCTCCCAGCTTCGGGCGTGCTCCACCAGTTTGATGACGGGACAGGGGAAAGGGGTGCGTCGAGCCTGCAACTGAGCTCTCCTCTATTGGTCGGATAGAAATTAGAATAACTCAAAGAGTACCAAATTGGTCCGGTATGGTTTAGAATCCAGACCATCATGGTACGGATTAACAGAGAAACCGACTACGGCATCGGCATCCTCACCGCCATGGCCCGGTCGCCGGAGCAGCGCTTCAGCACCGTGCGCCTGGCCGAGCAGCAGGGGTTGCCCCAGCCCATGGTGGCGAAGATTCTCAAGAATCTGACCCGCGCCGGTGTGCTTGTGTCCTACCGTGGTGCCAAGGGCGGCTATGGGCTGGCCCGCCCGGCCCGGGAGATCTCGGTGGCCGAGATCATCACCGCCCTGGAGGGCCCCATCGCCTTCACCGAATGCGTGGAGGAGGGGGTGGATGCCTGCCAGTACGGCGATGCCTGTACCACCAGCGCCAACTGGTGGCGGATCAGCCAGGTGGTGCAGCAGGCCCTGGGCAGTATCAGCCTGAAGGATATGAGCGAGCCGGTGGTGCCGTTGCGCATGATGGCGCCGCAGCCCGGCTCCCTCAAGGGGGATGCTTCGTGAGCGTGTGCCCGCGCGCATCCTCAGGAAGCATTTACTGAGCAGAAACCCGTCGTTCATCAACTGAACGGAGCAGCAGCCATGTCGGCGAGCAAAGACATTATCGAGCAGCATACGAAGAAGGGCTACGAGGCCGGCTTCACCACGGACATCGAGCAGGAGTTCCTGCCGCCGGGCCTCAGCGAGGACACCGTCCGGTTCATCTCCGAGAAGAAAGGGGAGCCGGAGTGGATGCTGGAGTGGCGTCTGGAGGCCTACCGCAACTGGCTGAAGATGCCCCACCCCAAGTGGGCGCACGTGGACTACCCGCAGATCGACTTCCAGGCGATCAGCTACTTCGCCGCGCCCAAGTCGGACGATGACCGGCCGAAGAGCCTGGACGAGGTGGACCCCAAGCTGCTCGAGACCTACGAGAAGCTGGGCGTGCCCATGCACGAGCGCGAGCAGCTGGCCGGTGTGGCCGTGGACGCGGTGTTCGACTCCGTCTCCATCGGTACCACCTACCGGGAAAAGCTGGCCGAGCAGGGCATCATCTTCTGCTCCATGTCGGAGGCCGTCCGCGAGCACCCGGAGCTGGTGAAGAAGTACATCGGCTCGGTGGTCCCCCGGGGCGACAACTTCTTCGCGGCGCTGAACTCGGCGGTCTTCTCCGACGGCAGTTTTGTCTACATCCCCAAGGGGGTGCGCTGCCCGATGGAGCTGTCCACCTACTTCCGCATGAACGCCTCCAACACCGGGCAGTTCGAGCGCACGCTGATCATCGCCGACGAGGGCGCCGAGGTCTCCTACCTGGAGGGCTGCACCGCCCCCATGCGCGATGACAACCAGCTGCACGCCGCGGTGGTGGAGCTGGTGGCCCACAAGGACGCCACCATCAAGTACTCCACGGTGCAGAACTGGTACCCGGGCGACGAGAACGGCAAGGGCGGCATCTACAACTTCGTCACCAAGCGCGGCCTGGCCGAGGGCGCCCGCTCCAAGATCAGCTGGACGCAGGTGGAGACCGGCTCAGCCATCACCTGGAAGTACCCCAGCTGCGTGCTGAAGGGCGACGACTCGGTGGGCGAGTTCTACTCGGTGGCGGTGACCCGGGGCCGGCAGCAGGCCGACACCGGCACCAAGATGATCCACATGGGCAAGAACACCAAGAGCACGATCATCTCCAAGGGGATCTCGGCCGACCACGGTGAGCAGAGCTACCGCGGCCTGGTGCGCATTGCCCCCACTGCCAGCGGGGCGCGCAACTACTCGCAGTGTGACTCCATGCTGATGAGCGACACCTGCGGGGCGCACACCTTCCCCTACATCGACGTGCAGCACCCGAGTGCCCAGCTGGAGCACGAGGCCACCACCTCGAAGATCAGCGAGGACCAGATCTTCTACCTGCGCCAGCGCGGGCTGAGCGAGGAGGATGCGGTGAACCTGGTGGTGAACGGCTTCTGTAAGGAGGTCTTCAAGGAGCTGCCCATGGAGTTCGCGGTGGAGGCCCAGGCCCTGCTGGCGGTCACCCTGGAAGACAGCGTGGGTTAAACGCGCCTTTGGCGATCGGTTAGACGAACACTCAAGAGATAGGAAACGGAGTAAGACATGCTGAAGATCAGAAACCTGCATGCCCGGGTGGAAGACACCGAGATCCTCAAGGGCGTGGACCTGGATATTGGCGAGGGCGAGGTGCACGCCATCATGGGCCCCAACGGCTCGGGCAAGTCCACCCTGTCCAAGGTGCTGGCCGGTGATGAGAACTACGAGGTCACCGCCGGCGAGGTCACCTTCCGCGGCAAGGACCTGCTGGACCTGGAGCCGGAGGAGCGGGCCGGCGAGGGCGTCTTCCTGGGGTTCCAGTACCCGGTGGAGGTGCCCGGCGTGTCCAACGTCTATTTCCTGAAGACCGCCATCAACTCGGTGCGCCAGTACCGGGGTGAGCCGGAGCTCTCCGCCGTCGAGGTGCTGCGCCACATCAAGGACGCGGCCAAGATGGTGAAGATGGGCGACGAGCTGGTGAACCGCCCGGTCAACGAGGGCTTCTCCGGTGGTGAGGGAAAGCGCAATGAGATCTTCCAGTTGGCCGCGCTGGCACCCCACCTGGCCATCCTGGACGAGACCGACTCCGGGCTGGACATCGACGCCCTGCGGGTGGTCTCCGATGGCGTGAACGCCCTGCGCCATCCGCACCGTTCGTTCCTGCTGATCACCCACTATCAGCGCCTGCTCAACTACATCCAGCCCGACAAGGTGCACGTGATGCTGGACGGCAAGATCGTCAAGTCCGGTGACCACACCCTGGCGCTGGAGCTGGAAGAGTCCGGTTACGCCCTGTTTGGTGAAAACGCGGCCTGAGGAGGACCGAATGGAAGCCTTGGCAGAAAAGCATAGCGTTTACCTGGAGGACTTCCGCCAGCGGTCGCCCGAGCAGCAGGGGCCGGACTGGCTGGAGGCCCGTCGCCAGGCCGCCATCGAGGCCTTCGAGCGCATGGGGTTCCCCACCCGGCGCTGGGAGGCCTGGCGGAACATCAAGCTGGACGCGCTGCTCCAGCACCACTACCGCCCGGCCGAGAGCCTGGGCGTGGCGCCGCAGGTGCTTCAGGAGGCCATCTCGGTGGCCCCCGACGCCCCGCGCCTGGTGTTCATCGACGGCGTGTTCAGCCCGCAGCACTCCACCATGGATGAGCTGCCGGAGGGCATGACGGTCAAGCCGCTGGCCGACGCCCTGGACGAGGCGGACGTGCAGCAGCACCTGGCCGCCTACGCGGACTACGAGCAGAACCCCTTCATCGCCCTGAACACGGCGTTCGCCCAACAGGGGGCCTACGTGCACGTGCCCCGGGGCAAGGCGGTGGAGCAGGAGGTGCTGTTCGTCTTCGCCTGCTCCGAGGCCGGTGGCGAGCGCGCCTCCTGGCCCCGCGTGCTGGTGCACGCCGAGGAGAGCGCCGAGTGCCGTTTGATTGAGTGGCACGGCGGCCCGGACGGCAACGCCTACCTGGCCAGCCCGGTGACCGAGATCATCGCCGAGGACAACGCCAACGTGCGGGTGGACCGGCTGCAGCGCGAGGGCAAAGACGCCTTCCACCTGGGTGCCGTCTACGCCCAGGCAGGGCGAGACGCCCGCGTGCACGTGCAGAACTTCAACTACGGCGGTCGCGTCAGCCGGGTGGACTATTACGGTCTGCTCAAGGGCACAGCCGCCGAGGTGATCATCAACGGGCTGTACCTGGGTGATGCCAAGCGCTTCACCGACCAGCACACCTGGATGACCCACGACTGCGAGCATGGCCACAGCAGCCAGCTGTTCAAGGGCATCCTCAAGGACAAGGCCGAGGCGGTGTTTGACGGCCTGCTCAAGGTGGAAGAGGGCGCCCAGAAGACCGACGGCTTCCAGGAGAACCGCAACCTGCTCCTGAGCCCGATGGCGCTGGCCCACTCCAACCCCCGGTTGGAGATCTACGCGGACGACGTGAAGTGCTCCCACGGCTCCACCGTCGGCGAGCTGGACAAGGAGGCCATCTTCTACCTGCGCAGCCGCGGTATGGACCAAGAGAGCGCTCAGGCGCTGCTCACCTGGGCCTTTGCCAACGAAGTGCTCAGTGACGTTAAGCTGGATAGCCTGAAGACCTATCAGCAACGCCTGCTGGGCGGCTTCCTGCCGGGGCAGGCCGACTTCGAGGGGCTTGTATGAGCACGGTTGACCCGGTTCGCGACCGGGACCGGGCCGGGCCGCCGCTGGATGTGGCGGCCCTGAGGGCCGAGTTCCCGGTTCTGCACCAGGAGGTAAACGGCTACCCGCTGGTTTACCTGGACAACGCCGCCAGTTGTCAGAAGCCGGAAGCGGTGATCGAGGCGGAGGCGGAGTGTTACCGCCGGTACTACGCCAACATCCACCGCGGCGTGCACGCGCTGTCCCAGCGCTGCACCACGGCCTTCGAGGGCGCGCGCGAGAAGGTGCAGCGGCTCCTGAACGCCGAGCGCGATGCGGAGATCGTCTTCCTGCGGGGCACCACCGAGGCCATCAACCTGGTGGCCCACAGCTTCGTGGAGCCTATGCTCAGGCCGGGCGACGAGATCCTCATCAGTCACATTGAGCACCATTCCAACATTGTGCCCTGGCAGATGCTCTGCGAGCGCACGGGGGCGGAGCTCAAGGTGATCCCGGTGCAGGACAATGGCGAACTGGACCTGGAGGCCTTCCAGGCCCTGCTCAGTGAGCGCACGCGGTTCTTCTCCGTCGGCCATGTCTCCAACGCCCTGGGCACTATCAACCCGGTGCGGTGGATGATCGAGCAGGCCAAGGCGCGGGACATACCGGTCATGCTGGACGGCGCCCAGGCGGTGCCCCACGGCCCGGTGGACGTGCAGGACCTGGGGTGCGATTTCTACGCCTTCTCCGGCCACAAGCTGTACGGCCCGAGCGGTGTGGGCGTGCTCTACGGCCGTTACGACCTGCTGAAGGCCATGCGGCCCTGGCAGGGCGGCGGCGACATGATCCGCACCGTCAGCTTCGAGAAGACCCTGTACGCCGATCCGCCGGCCCGCTTTGAGGCGGGCACGCCCAATATCGCGGGGGTGATTGCCCTGGGGGCCGCGGTGGATTGGGTGCAGTCCGTCGGATTAGAGGCGATTGCTGCTCACGAAGCCCGTTTGCTCGACTACGCTACGGAGCAGATGGGCGCGCTGAAAGGCGTGCGGCTGCTGGGAACGGCCCCGGACAAGGCCGCGGTGCTCTCCTTCGTGATGGAAGAGGCCCATCCGCACGATATCGGCACCATCCTGGATCAACAGGGTGTGGCCATCCGCACCGGCCATCACTGCGCCGAACCAGTGATGCAACGCTTCAACGTGCCGGCCACTGCCCGGGCCTCGTTTGCGGTGTACAACACCGAGGCCGAGGTGGACGCGCTGGTGCGGGGCGTCAACAAGGTGCTCGACCTGTTCGGTGGCTGACCGGATGTCAGCCTGACGGCGGGCCGGTCGTACACGCCGGCCTTCCGGTTCTCCTTTGCCAAGGCAGCCTGGCTGCCACCTCCGTTTGGCCCGGGTTTCGTCCCCCGAACCCGGGCATTTTTCTGTCCGCGGCCGGTGTCCTGGTGACTTCGGTATAATGGCAGTTTTTGTCGCTGGGGAGATCATGGCCGAGCTGAGTGACCTCTACCGCAAGACCGTTCTTGCCCATAATCGCGATCCGCATAACCATGCGCCGTTGGAGCCCTGCAGCCATCGGGCGGAGGGACACAATCCCGTGTGTGGCGATCGTATCCGGGTCTACGTGCGCACGGGCGAGGACGGCCGGCTGGAGGCGGTGAGCTTCACCGGCGAGGCCTGCGCCATTTGCACGGCGTCCAGCTCCATGATGACGGATGCGGTGACCGGGCTGGACGAGGCCGGGGTGGAGGCGCTGTTCCACCGGCTCCAGACCGTGCTCACCGACCGTGCAAGCGAGGGCGACGCGCTGCCCGGCGAGCTGCCGGTGCTGGCCGGGGTGCGCAACTTCCCAGGCCGGACCAAGTGTGCGACCTTGTCCTGGCATACCCTGCTGGCCGCCCTCCGGGGCGATGAGACCGCCAGTAGCGAATAACCGACCCGGAGCCTCATCCCGGCGGTACCAGGGCCCCGGGACCAAGGATCAGGAACCAGGGACCAGGGGGGCAGTTTGAGACGCAACCGATTCCTTCTTACCCGCCTGCCGGTCTTGCTGGCCTTGGGGTTGGCGCTGCTGCTGGTCGGCTGCGACGACGCGCCCGAGGCCGATCACAGCGACCTGCCCCGGCCCGTGTACGTGGAACCGGCGCGACTGCAGCCGGCCCTGGAGCTGGTGACCCTGCCCGGGCAGCTGCGTGCCCACGACGAGTCCCCGCTGGCCTTCCGCGTCTCCGGCCCGGTGGATGAACTGCCCCTGTCGGAAGGTGACCGGGTCAGCGCCGGTGACCTGCTCGCCCGCATGGACCCCCGCGACTATCAGCGCCGGGTGGACGGCCTGAAGGAGGCCTTGGCCGAGGCCGAGGCGGCCCGCAGCCTGGCGGAAACGGAAAAGCGCCGCCTCCGGCGCGCAGCCGAGGGCCCCGGGGTGACCGAACTGCAACTGGACCAGGCCCGGGCCGCCCTGGCCCAGGCCAGTGCCCGGGTGGAGCGCACCCGCCAGGAGCTGGAGAGCGCCCGCGACAACCTCCAGGACACCCGCTTGCAGGCCCCGACGGACGGCGTGCTGGCGCAGCGGATGGTAGAGCCGGGGCAGATGGTGGAGGCGGGCCAGCCGGTGGTGCTGTTTCAGAACACCGACAGCCTGGATGTCACCGTGGATATCCCCGAGCGGCTGCTCGTGGGCGGAGCCCTGACCGGCCCCCTGCAGGTCCGGCTGCCGATGCTGGGCGAGGCGCTGCACCGCGCCCGGCTGGTCCACCGCGCCAGTACCCCCAGCCCCGCTACCGGGACCTGGCGCATCCGGCTGCGCCTGGATGAGCCGCCGGACGGGGCCAGCCCGGGCATGCGGGCCCGGGTGCTGCTCCAGCCCGCGATCGACGAGGACTCCGTCTGGCTGATGCCCATGGGGGCGCTGGACGACCGGGAGGACGAGCCGCGGGTCTGGCGGCTGCGCGAGGACGACACCCTGGAGCCGGTGCCGGTGACCGTGCTCGGCCTGCAGGCCGACCGGCTGCAGCTGGCCGCCGAGGCACTGAACGTCGGTGACCGCGTGGTTAGCGTTGGCGCGGTCTTCCTGCGCGAGGGGCAGCGGGTGACACCGCTGGAGGTGGAGGCCTCCCGATGAACCTGGCGGCGCTGGCGATACGCCACCGTATTACCACCCTGGTGGCGGCCGCGTTGCTGGTGGTGATGGGCTGGCAGGCCTACCACAACGTGGGCTGGCTGGAGGACCCGGAGTTCAGCATCAAGCTGGCGCTGGTGGTCACCCAGTACCCCGGGGCATCCCCCGAGGAGGTGGAACGGCAGGTCACCGACCCGCTGGAACGGGCGATCCAGGACCTGGACCAGCTGGACCACGTACGCAGCCTCTCCCGCGCCGGCGAGTCGGTCATCTACGTGGAGATCCAGCAGCGCTACCGTGCCGATGACCTGCCGCAGATCTGGGACCGGTTGCGCCAGAAGGTGGGCGACGCCCAGGCCGGCCTGCCCGAAGGGGCCCACCCCTCGCTCGTGGTGGACGATTTCGGTGACGTCTACAGCGTGGTGCTGGCGGTGCACGGCGAGGGCGTGGAACGCGCCCGGCTGGAGGACTACGCCGATGAGCTGAAGCGCGACCTGCTTGGCGTCGACCACGTGGCCCGCGGCATGCTCTGGGGCGAGCAGCCGGAGGCGGTCTACGTGGACCTGTCCGAGTCACGCATCGCCAGCCTGGGGCTGGCGGCAGGTCAGGTGGTGCCGCTGCTCTACGACCAGACCCAGGTGCGCGATGCCGGCTGGGCCAACGTGGAGGACCGCCGCCTGCGGCTGATCCCCAGCGGCACCTTCAACACCCTGGACGAGTTGCGCGACTTTTTGATCCCCGGCGGGGAAGCGGGCGAGCTGGTCCGGCTCGGTGACATCGCCGAGGTGAACCGCGCGCCGGTAACCCCGCCGCGGCCCCTGATGCGCTACAACGGCGAGCCGGCCGTGGGCATCGCCCTGTCCCACCAGGAAGGCAGTAACGTGGTGGAGATGGGGCGCGCCGTGCAGCAACGGCTCGACGAGCTGGCGCCCTTCACCCCGGCGGGCATGGACATTGGCGTGGTGGCCTGGCAACCGCAGATCGTCGAGGATGCGGTCAGCGGCTTCATCCGCAACGTGCTGATCGCACTGGTGATCGTGCTCGGCGTGCTCTGCCTGTTCACCGGGCTGCGCAGCGGTCTGATGGTGGGGGTGGCGCTGCTGCTCACCGTGGCCACCACCCTGGTGTTCATGCGTGTCTTCGGCATCGACCTGCACCGGGCCTCGGTGGGGGCCATGATCATCTCCCTGGGCATGATGGTGGATAACGCCATCGTCACCGCCGACCTGATGCAGGTGAAGATCCGCCGAGGCGTGGAGCGGTTGCAGGCGGCCCGTGAGGCGGTGAGGGAGAGCGGGCTGCCGCTGCTGGGGGCGACCCTGGTGGGTATCTTCGGCTTCCTGGCCATCTTTCTGGCCGAGGACGACACCGGCGAGTATGTGGCCAGCCTGTTCCAGGTGGTGGGCATATCGCTGCTGGTGAGCTGGGTGGCGGCCATGACCATCGTGCCGCTGCTGGGCTTTTTGCTGTTCAAGCCGGGTGGGCAGACCACGGAGCCCTACCAGAGCCGGTTTTACCAGGGTTACCGGCAGTGGCTGCATGCGGTGCTGCGCCACCGGCCGCTGGTGGTGGTGGCGGTGATCGCCACCGTGGTGCTGGCGGCGCTGGGCTTCCGCTACGTGGACCAGAGCTTCTTCCCCAATGCCGACCGCGACGAGGTGATGCTGGACTACTGGCTGCCGGAAGGGGCCCGGGTCGAGCAGGTGGCGGAGGACCTGCGCGGTATCGAGGCGCACTTCAAGGCCATGCCGGAGGTGGAGCAGGTGACCAGCTTCATCGGCGAAGGCCCGCCCCGCATCGTGCTGGCCATGGAGCCGGAGCTGCACAACCAGAGCTACGGCCAGTTGCTGATCCGGCTGCAGAGTGCCGACCAGGTGGAGGAGATCGTCCGCCGGGGCGACGAGTACCTGCAACAGCACTTCCCGCAGGCAGAGCCGCGGATGAGGCCCTTCAGCCTGGCCTCGGTGGAGAAGTTCAAGATCGAGGCGCGCTTCCGCGGGCCGGACCCGGCCGTGCTGCGGGAGTTGGCCGAGGAGGCGCAAGCCATCCTGCGGGCCGACCCGGAGGCCAAGTACGTCCGCCACGACTGGCGTCAGCCGGTGAAAACGCTCGAGCCGGTCATCGACCAGGCGGCAGCGCGCCGCGCCGGGGTGACCCGCGAGGCCATCGGCCAGGCGTTGCAGCGGGCCGAGGACGGGCTCACCATGGGCATGTACCGCGAGGGCGACGACCGCCTGCCCATCCGGTTGCGTCGGCCGCCGGAGGAGCGGGGGCCGCTGTCCGACCTGCGGCAGGTGCAGGTCTGGCCCATGGAGCAGCCCTGGTCGTTGCCGCTGGACCACCTGCTGGAAGACCTGCGGGTGGGCAGCGAGGACAGCCTGCGCTGGCGCCGCCACCGCCAGCCCACGCTCACCGTGCAGGCGGACCCGGTAAACATCGAGGCCCACGAACTGCACGCCCGGGTCCGCGCCGAGATCGAGGCCATCGACCTGCCTCCGGGGTACCACTTCGAGTGGGGCGGCGAGTACGAGGCCGCCGAGCGCAGCGAGGCCGAGGTGCTGTCGAAGGTGCCGGTGAGCCTGGCGCTGATGGTGCTGATCACCGTGGCGCTGTTCAACGGCCTGCGCCAGCCCCTGATCATCTTTTCCACCATACCGCTGGCCATCGTCGGGGTGACCGCCGGGCTGCTGCTCACCGGCTTGCCCTTCGGCTTCATGGCACTGCTGGGGCTGATAGCGTTATCGGGCATGCTGATCAAGAACGGCGTGGTGTTGCTGGACCAGATCGAGCAGTACATCGACAAGGGCATGGACCACTACGAGGCGGTGGTGGAGGCCTCGGTGGGCAGGCTCTCGCCCATCTCGATGACCGCGTTGACCACCGCGCTGGGCATGACCCCGATGCTGACCGATACCCTGTTCCGGGTGATGGCGGTGAGCATGATCGGCGGGCTGCTGTTCGCCACGCTGTTGGCGCTGTTCCTGGTGCCGGCGCTCTACACCTGGCTGTTCCGGGTGAAGCCGCCGCCGGCGGATGAGGAGGCGGCCTGAGGACGGCCAGTGGTCCGTCCCGGCGTGTCGGGCGGTCGCGAGAAAACCCGTCAGTCTGCTAGGATTGAATGTATTACCATCCGCCATTGGATGGGCTATAAGAAAGACTTTTCTACTTGGGGCAACTCGGAGTCGAATCAGTTTGCACAGAATACGTGTTCGTAATCTCACCAAAGTGTTCGGCGACCGGCCCGACGAGGGCCTGAAGCAGCTCCGCGATGGGGTCAGCCCGGAAGAGATCCACGAAAAACTGGGATTGACGGTCGGCCTCAACGACGTCTCCTTCGACGTGGATGAGGGTGAAATCCTGGTGGTGATGGGCCTCTCGGGCAGTGGAAAATCCACCCTGATCCGCTGCGTGAACCGCCTCATCGAGCCCACTGCAGGCAGCATCGAGGTGGACGGGGAGGACATCGTCGGGTTCAGCGACGAGAAGCTCTTCGAACTGCGTCGCCGCAAATTCGGCATGGTCTTCCAGAACTTCGCGCTGCTGCCCAACCGCAGTATTGTGGAGAACGCCGCGTTCGGGCTCGAAATCCAGGGGATGGACAAGGACAAGCGCGAGGCCGAGGCCCGCCGCGCCCTGGAGCTGGTGGGCCTGAAGGGGTGGGAGGACGCCTACCCCAACCAACTCTCCGGCGGCATGCAGCAGCGTGTGGGCCTGGCCCGGGCGCTGGCGGTGGACCCGGACATACTGCTGATGGACGAGGCTTTCAGTGCCCTCGACCCGTTGATCCGCCGTGACATGCAGAACGAGCTGGTCGACCTGCAGGCGCGGATGAAAAAGACCATCCTGTTCATCACCCACGACCTGGACGAGGCGTTGAAGCTGGGTGATCGCATCGTGCTGATGAAGGCCGGTGGGGTAGTGCAGATCGGCACCCCGGAGGAGATCCTCAGCAACCCGGCCTCCCGCTACGTGCAGCGCTTCGTCGAGGACGTGGATAAAACCCAGGTGCTCACCGCCGGTGCGATCATGGGCAAGGCCCGGGTGGTGGCTTTCGAGTCGGACGGCCCGCGCACCGCCCTGCACAAGATGCAGGAGGAAAGCTTTTACAGCGTGTTCGTCACCTCCCGCGACTTCCGGGTCAAGGGCGTGGTCTGGGCCGATGACTGCGCCGCGGCCATCAAACGCGGGGACAAGGACCTGACCGGTATCCTCGACACCGGGTTCAGCACGGTCCGCGAGGACGCCCCCATCGCCGAACTGATCACCCTGCTGGCCGACAGCCGGATTCCCGTGGCAGTGGTCGATGAGAACGACAAGCTGCTGGGCACGGTGGTCAAGAGCAATGTGCTTTCCGCCCTGGCCGAGACCCAGGACGCCGATGTGCTCCCCGAGCACCCCGGGCAGGATGATGCCGCCGCTTCCGAGAGCGCGTCACCAGAGGAGGGCGGGACAGCCGCCGCGGGCGAGCAGGTTAAGGGAGGGCAGTCCTCATGAGCCAGGAATTTCCCATCATTGGCAAGATCCCGCTGGCCGACTGGATTGACAGCG
The DNA here is from genome assembly GCF_003664325.1 of Alkalispirillum mobile. NCBI lineage: Bacteria > Pseudomonadati > Pseudomonadota > Gammaproteobacteria > Chromatiales > Ectothiorhodospiraceae > Alkalispirillum > Alkalispirillum mobile. The sequence continues at coordinate 962,760 of NZ_RCDA01000001.1, read as the reverse complement.
GCCTGGACTGGCTGACCGACAAGTTCGCCCTGGTGACCCGCGCCATCAGCCGCTTCATGGGCGATGGCGTGGACGTGGTGGTCGGAGCGCTGACCTATCCGCCACCCTGGGTGGCGATCCTCGGTTTCATGGCACTGGCCTGGCTGTTGGCCGGTCGGCGGGTGGCCATCGGCACGGGCCTGGGGCTGGCGCTGCTGTGGAACCTGCAGCTGTGGGTGGCCACCATGGAGACCCTCACCCTGGTGCTGTTCGCCACGGCGGTGGCGGTGGCTATCGCCATGCCCATTGGCATACTCGGTGGCCTGTCCGAGCGTGCCCACCGGGTCATGACGCCGGTGCTGGACTTCATGCAGACCATGCCGGCCTTCGTCTACCTGATCCCGGCGGTGCCCTTCTTCGGCCTGGGGCCGGTGGCGGCCATGTTTGCCACGGTGATCTTCTCCATGCCACCGGCGATCCGGCTGACTACACTGGGGATACGGCAGGTGCCCGCCGAGCTGGTGGAGGCGGCGGACGCCTTTGGTGCCACCCGACGGCAGAAGCTGTTCAAGGTGCAGCTGCCGCTGGCCGTGCCCACCATCATGGCGGGTATCAACCAGACCATCATGCTGGCCCTGTCGATGGTGGTCATCGCGGCCATGATCGGCGCCGGCGGGCTGGGGGGCGAGGTATGGCGCGCCATTCAGCGCCTGCAGTCCGGTATGGGCTTCGAAGCCGGCATCGCCATCGTCATCCTGGCCATGATCCTCGATCGCGTCACCCAGAAGATTGGCCGGGGTCGCAAGCAAGCCAAGAAGAGCTAGTTCACGTCATAAAGGAGTGGAGCGCTATGAGAAAATCGCTGAGCAGTCTGTTTGCCGTGGCAGCGGCCGGCACGTTGATGGTCACCTCCCTGTCCGCGGCGGCCGAGGGCCGCATCAACATGCCCTACGTGGAGTGGGACAGCGAAGTGGCCAGCACCAACGTGGTCCGTGTGGTACTCGAGGAGGCGGGCTACGACGTGCGCACCACCTCTGTCAGTGCGGCGGCCATGTGGCAGGCCGTGGCCAGCGGTGACCAGGACGCCATGGTGGCCGCCTGGCTGCCCACCACCCATGAAAGCTACCTGGAGCAGACCCGCGACCAGGTAGTAGACCTGGGGCCGAACCTGGTTGGTACGCGAATCGGGCTGGTTGTGCCGGCTTATGTGGAGATTGACTCCATTGAGGAGCTGAACGACCACGCCGATCGCTTCGATGGCCGCATTGTCGGCATCGATCCGGGTGCCGGCATCATGAGCACCACCGAGACCGCGATTGATGAGTATGGGCTGGATCTGCGCCTCGTGGACGGTTCCGGGGCCACCATGGCCGCGGCCCTGCGCGACGCCATCCGCGGCGAGGAGTGGGTGGTGGTCACCGGCTGGACTCCCCACTGGAAGGAGGGGCGCTGGGACCTGAAATACCTGGAGGACCCGAAGGGCGTCTACGGGGGTGAGGAAGAGATCCACACCATTGTCCGGCAGGGCCTGGAAGAGGATCACCCCACCGCCTTCGCTATCCTCGACAAGTTCCACTGGGAGCCTGAGCACATGGCCGAGGTGATGGTCATGAACGAGGAGGGCGGCGACCCCTACGAGAACGCCAAGAAGTGGGTCGAGGAAAACCGCGACATCGTGGAGCAGTGGCTGCCGTGATCGCGGCTTGAGCCGGTCGCCGGCGGGGCATGCGCCCGCGTGACCGGCCCTGTAACAACGGGGCCACCGGATGGGATGGCGCATGGCTGTCCCGCCCGGTGGCCCTTTTGCGTCTCGGGTCGCCGTTCGGAACCGGGTGCGGCCATGGGTTATCATCGGCATCTCTCAGGACAACGGCAGGTGGAATCGTGCGTGAATACTGGATGAGCCCGGTGACCCGCTGGGTGGGTATCGTGGTGTTGGTGGTGATCCCGGCCTTGCTTGCTGCCGGCATCAGCCAGGGGCGATTGACCCCGGACGAGCCGGGCGCCTTTTACATGAACCTGTTTCTGGGCGTGCTGGTGGTCTACCTGGTGGGGATGCTGGTCTGGAATGGCAGCCAGCAGCCGCTGGCCCGCGAGGACGGTGAGCACTTCGAGGTGCTGAGGGCCTTCACCCCCGGTGGCGGTTGGCGGGTCTACGATCTGGACAAGCTGTTCATCGTCCGCCGCTCGCTCTCCGGCACCATGTTCGGCTTCACCGACGGAACCCTGGCCCACCTGCGCACCAGCCTGCTGCGCCGGCCGGATGCCAAACACCTGGTACAGACGATGCGCGAACGCGCTGATCGGCAAAAGCCGGAGGGGCTGGGGTGAGTAAGCAGCAAGCCCCGCACCGGCTGGGCCGGTAACGGGGCTTGGCGGCGATGGCCTGTGTTGTCCGTTACTAACGCTGCGGCTCAGACCTCCTCTGTCGGCTCTCCTTCATCCTCGCTGGTTTCTTCGCCGACGTCGTCATCGTCATCCGGCTCCGTCTCAAAGACGAGTTCGTCGGTCGTATCCCCGCCGGATACATCTACCGACCCCTGGGCGCCAATGATTAGCTCATTTCCGCCTTCTTCCGGGTCATCTTCGCTGGCGTTACAGACAAGGGCCACGGTGTAGGTATCCGGTTCCAGGAAGCCTACGCGGAACTGCCATCGTCCCTCAACGGCCTCGTCGTCACGATTGGCCGTGGTCAACGGGGCATTGTCGCTGCCGATGTCACCGAGGTTCTCCGTTTCGCCCTCATAGACGTAGGTGGCAGGCGTGGCATTATCCGCTGTCTCGTCTTCGCAGAGCGCTGGATCGGCAAGTACCGTCAAGTGGCCGACGTTGTCCAAGGAGACCAGCCGATGCACCGGACGCAGGATGTACCGATCATCGCCGGTGAGCGTCAGTGATTTCCTCAGGTCGATATCAATCACCAACCGGAGGTTTTGGCCGTCAGATATCGTCTCGCCGCCGGGCATGTTCAATTGTAGCCCCCGCTGTTCCCCGGAGGGGATGAAGAGGTTCTCACGCTCGCCGTCGATTTCTATGAAAGACCACTCGGAGCCCGCCAATGGAATGTCGGACTCCTCATCAGCGTCTAGGTGGAGCCGGATCCAGTTGTAGGTACCTGCGGGTATGGTTTCATCCGTGACGAGCGGTTCGCTCTCTGGACCCTGGAGTTCGAGCAGGTTGATGGCGTCAGGGTTTTCGACGGGGACGGTGAATGGCTCGCCATCCCGTGGGTTGAAGGTGACCTCGGAAAACTTGACGAATACCCCGTCAACCTTGTCGACGGGGGCGTCAGTTACGGCGAGCGAGAATGTGGCCTCACCCTCCGAGTCGCTGCTGCTCCCGCCGCTGTTGCATCCGGCGATCAGCGCGCCGCTGGCGACTATGGCAGCCAGGCCGGGCCAATATTTGATTGTCAGTCTGTTCATTGTTTTCAAGTGCCTCTTCCCTAGGTAGCACTACTACCCTAGCCCGATCTGCATATCGGTTCAGCCCGTTGTGTCAAGGGTTTCTCGCTGATGCATAGTTGCCTGTTACCCTTGCGCTTGCAGTAGCCACCGGTGTCACTGTCTATTGGGGCAATCGTAAATGGCAACAGTGGTTCTGATAGCCTGCTGCTATCATGGTCTCTCCCGACAACCACAGCATGGGAGCCTCTCTGCATGTCGCAGTTGACCGTCAAGTCCCTGTACGAGGGCCGGAAAGGGTTCCGGCACGACGATAAGCCGCGCCTCGGGGTGCTGGTAACCAACCTGGGGACGCCGGATGCCCCGACTACCCCCGCGCTCCGCCGGTATCTGGCCGAGTTCCTCTGGGACCCCCGGGTGGTGGAGGCGCCACGATGGCTGTGGTGGTTGATCCTCAACGGCATTGTCCTGCGTACCCGTCCGGCGAAATCGGCCGAGGCCTACCGGGAAGTCTGGACCGACGAGGGGTCACCGCTGCTGCTGATCGGTAACAAGCAGACCGACGGTATCCTCAAGCGGTTGCGCGAGCACTGTGACGGGCCCGTGGTGGCCGAGCTGGCCATGCGTTATGGCAATCCCTCCATCGCCTCGGGGCTGCAGAAGCTGCGCGACCAGGGGGCGGAGCGTATCGTGGTGCTGCCCCTCTACCCGCAGTACTCCGGCTCCACCACAGGTTCCACTTTCGATGCGGTGGCGGACGAGCTAAAGCGCTGGCGCTGGGTGCCCGAGCTCCGCTTCATCGGCCAGTACCACGACGATGAGCGCTACATCGACGCGTTGGCGGCCAGTATCCAGGAGCATTGGGCGGAGCACGGCCGCGGCGAGAAGATGCTCTTCTCCTTCCACGGCACCCCGCGCCGCTACCTGCTGGACGGCGACCCCTACCACTGCCAGTGTCAAAAGACCGCCCGGCTGGTGGCGGAAAAGCTGGAGCTGCCGGACGACGCCTGGCAGGTGACCTTCCAGTCGCTGTTCGGCAAGGAGGTGTGGCTGCAGCCCTACACCGACGAGACGGTGGAGAAGCTCGCCAAGTCCGGCCTGAAGCGGTTGGATGTGATCTGTCCCGGGTTCTCGGCCGACTGCCTGGAGACCTTGGAGGAGATCGAAGGCGAGAATGCCGAGATCTTCGAGGAACACGGGGGCGAGAAGCTAAGCTACATCAAGGCGCTGAACGACCGCGAGGACCATCTCGACATGTTGGCAGGTGTGGTCATGGAGCACATCCAGGGCTGGCCGGAGGCGGGTGGCCCGCCGCGCACCCTGCGCGACCCGGAGGCGACCATGGCGCGGGCCCGGAAACTGGGTTCGGAGGTCTGAGCGTATGGCTCGGCTCCGGCCCTACCGCTTGTTCTGGGCGGGCCTGGCGGCCGTGTTACTCTGGGCCGTGTTCACCGCCGGCACCGGCTGGGATCCGCTGGGCCTGCTGGTGGTGGCGGCCGCCGCACTGGCCGGCGCGTGGTGGGCCCCGACCGACCTCCTCAGGGTCAGCTGGCGCGCGCTGCCGGGCTTCGTGCTCTTCTTCGTGGACCGCTCCCTGCGGGGCGGCGTGGATGTGGCCTGGCGCGCCTTGCGCCCGACCCTGCCGTTGGAGCCGCAGTGGGTCGTGCGGCCGTTGCGACTGCCGCCCGGCGGACCGCGCAGCCTACTGGTCAGCGTGATCAGCCTGATGCCCGGTACGCTATGCGCCGAGTTGGTGGACGACGAGCTGGTGGTGCACGCCCTGACGCCGGGCCTGGACGGCAAACTCGACGATCTGGAGCAACACATCGCGCGGCTATACGCATTGCGGCTTTAGTCGAGGGAGTGGTTGATGGACACGGCCCTGCTGCTGGTGGCGGTTTTTCTCATGCTTAACCTGCTGACAGGGCTGGTCCGGGTATGGCGTGGTCCCACGCCCGCCGACCGGATGCTGGCGGCCCAGCTGTTCGGTACCACCACCGTGGCCGTCCTGTTGATCCTGGCCGAGGCCATGAACCTCCCCGCGCTGCGGGACGTCGCGCTATTGTTCGTGCTGTTGGCCACCCTGGTCAGCGTGGCCTTCGTGCGCCTGCCCCGGCGGGCGGAGGAGCGGGAGTGAACGTGGCAGCAGTGGTGGCCTGGTCACTCATCGCGGTCGGTTCGGGGTTCTTCCTGGCCGGCACCGTCGGCCTGCTGCGTTTTCCCGGCGTTTTCTCCCGGCTGCACGCCCTGACCAAGGCCGATAACGTCGGGCTTGGCCTGCTGGTTCTCGGGCTGGCGATCCTCGCCGGCAGTCCCTGGACGGCCCTCAAGCTGGCCGTGATCTGGGCCCTGGCGCTGTTGGCCGGCACCGTCTCCTGCCATCTCATTGCCCGCTACGCCCTCCGCGAGCAGGGGGGCAGGGAGCGGGCCGAGCCATGATGGACTGGTGGCTGGACAGCCTGCTGGTGCTGGGTCTGCTCTGGCTGGCCTGGCAGGCGGTGAGTGCCCCCCGCGTGTTCCGGTCGGTGGTGATGTTCATCGTCTTCGGTTTGTTCATGAGCCTCTGCTGGGCGCGCCTGGCCGCGCCCGACCTGGCGTTGGCCGAGGCGGCCATCGGTGCCGGCCTGACCGGGGCATTGCTGCTCTCGGCCTACCGGGCGCTGCTGGCGCGCCACGAGCAGCGCCTGCCGGAGCCCCGGGTGTCGCGGCCGCTGGCAGGCCTTATCGCGGTGCTCTGCGCCCTGGCCTTCGGCGTGCTGGCCTGGGTGCTGTTGACCGTGCCAGGGGTGGAGACGCCCGCTGGGCGGGAGGCCCTGGCGCGCATGGACGACCTCGCGGTGGACAACCCCGTTACCGGCGTGTTGCTGGTCTTTCGTGCCTACGACACCCTCATGGAGCTGGGGGTGCTGCTGCTGGCGCTGCTCGGGGCCCGGGTGGTGGCTGAGCCGCTGCGCGCCTCCGGGCCGGGCCCCTGGCAGCGCCCGGGGTTGCGTGAGCCGGTGCTGGTGGCGCCGTTGCTGGCGCTGCTGGTGCCGCTGATCGTGCTGGTGGCAGGCTATTTGCTGTGGGCGGGCACCTCGGCGCCCGGGGGCGCCTTTCAGGCCGGTGCGGTGCTAGCCGCGCTGGGGGTGCTGCTGCGCCTCACCGGGCGTGTCCGGCCCACCATGAACAGCAGCTTCCATGAGCGAGCCTTGCTGGTGCTGGGGCTGGCGGTGTTTACGGTGGCCGGGGCCCTGGGCTTCGGTTTCGAGGGTTACATGCTCAGCTATCCGGCCGGCTGGTCCTATCCAATCATCCTGGTGGTGGAGAGCGCGCTGATGCTCTCGATTGCGCTCACCCTGGCGCTGTTGTTCAGCGGCTCTGGCGGCCTCCGGGGAGGGGAGTGATGGACCAGGTACCGCTCTACGTTCTGACCGCGGCGGCCCTGTTCGGGATCGGCGTTTACGGATTGCTCGTGCAGACCCACCTGCTGCGCCGCATTCTCGCCGTGAATGTGATCGGCAATGCGGTCTTCCTGCTGTTGATTGCCTGGGCGGTGCGGGACGGTCAGCCGCCGGACCCGGTGCCCCACGCCATGGTGCTCACCGGCATCGTCATCGCGGTCAGCGCCACCGCCTTTGCCCTGGCGCTGTTGCGGCGCTACCACCGGGACACCGGGTGCGTCAGCCTTGAGGGCAGGGAGGACGAGGGCGGATGACGGGGGCGGTCTGGGCGATCTTCTGGCCGCTGCTGGTAGCGCTGGCCGACTACCTGTTCCATGGCCGGGGGCGGGGGGCGTGGCTCGCGATCGGTGCTGCGGGGACCGTCGTCTCGCTGGTGGTGCTGACCGGCGCGGTGGTGGCCGACGGTGTCCTGGTGCACCCGCTGGGTGGCTGGGCGGCGCCGCTGGGTATCGAGTTGTACGCCGACGGGCTGGCGCTGCTGATGCTCTGGCTTACCGCGGTGGTGATGCTGGCCGTGGTGCCCTATTCCCTGGCCTGGTTCGGTGATCAGGCCCGGGCCCGTTATTACTGGCCCATGTGGTGGTTGCTCTGGTCCTCACTGAACGGCCTGTTCCTGTCCGCGGACCTGTTCAACCTGTACGTGATGCTGGAGCTGGTTACCCTGGCGGCCGTGCCCATGGTGGCGCTGGCCGGCAAGGCGGAGGCCCTGCGCGCCTCGCTGCTGTACCTGCTCTTCGCGCTGCTGGGGTCGCTGGCCTGGCTGCTCGGGGTGGCGCTGCTCTACGCCGGCGCCGGCACCCTCCATCTGCATGGCCTGCCGGCACTGGCCGGTGAGCCCTATGCCGCCCTGGCGGCGGGGCTCATGACTGCCGGGCTGTTTGCCAAGGCCGCGCTGTTCCCTCTGCACGCCTGGCTGCCGCCGGCCCACGGCAACGCGCCGGCACCCGTCTCTGCCATCCTCTCCGCGCTGGTGGTGAAGGCAGCAGTCTACCTGGTGCTGCGGGTATGGCTCTGGGCCTTTCCGGAACTGCTGGACCCCCTGGTCGGGCAGGTGCTGGGGCTGATCGGCGGTGCGGCCATGGTGCTCGGGTCGATCTGGGCCTTCCGGCAGACGCGGCTGAAACAGGTGATCGCCTACTCCACCGTCGCCCAACTGGGCTATCTGCTGCTGATCTTCCCGCTGGCGGCCAGTTTCGCCGCCTGGCAGGGTGTGGTTTACCACGGCCTGGCCCACGGGGTGGCCAAGGCGGCGCTCTTCCTCGCGGCGGGGAACATCATGATCGTGGTGGGGCACGACCGGCTGGCCGAGATGCGGGAGCTGGGCAGCGTGCTGGCTCCGAGCCTGTTCGCCTTCGGGCTGGCCGCCGTGAGCCTGATGGGGCTGCCACCGGCCGGCGGATTTGTGGCCAAGTGGTTGCTGGTGCAGGGGGCACTGGAGGGTGGCCAGTGGTTCTGGGCCCTGCTGGTGATGGCGAGCGGGCTGCTGGCGGCGGCCTACCTGTTCCGGGTCATGCGCATCTTCGTGCGCCATGCAGCGGCACCGGGCGAGGGGGCCAGAGGGGCCCACCGCCTCGGACCGGCGCTGAACCTGCCGCCGCTGCTGCTGGCATTGGCCGCGGTGGGGCTGGGGCTCGGGGCGGAACCGCTGCTGGATCTGCTCTCCATCGCGGAGGGGGGGCCATGAGCGCGCTGTACACCGCCATGCCCGTCTGGGTGATGATGACCTCCCTGGTCACCGCGGTGGTGATCTTCCTGCTGGGCGAGCGCCGGAACCGCGCGCGAACGGCGATGAATCTCGCCGGTGCGCTGGCCAAGCTGGCGCTGGTCGGCGTAATGCTGATGGGCGTCTGGTCCGGCCACGACTTCCACTTCCACTGGACGGTGATCCCGGACGGGCCGGCCATCGTGCTGCACGCCGACGCCCTGGCGATGCTGTTCATATCGCTGTCGGCGGTGCTTTGGTTGCTGACCACCATCTACGCAATCGGCTACCTGGAGGGTCAGCCGCACCGCGCGCGTTTCTTCGGCTTCTTCAGCCTCTGCGTGGCGGCGACCATGGGCATCGCCACCGCCGGCAACCTGTTCACCTTCTTCCTCTTCTACGAGTTGCTCACCCTATCCACCTGGCCGCTGGTCGTTCACAAGGGCAGCCACGCGGCGATGCGCGGTGGCGCGGTCTACTTGCGCTACACCCTCGGTGCGGGGTTGGTCCTGTTGCCCGGCATGGTCGGGTTCTACCTGCTCACCGGGCTCCAGGAGTTCCAGCCCGGCGGCGTGGTGGGTGAGGTGTTACCCGGCCAGGCGCTGCCGCTGACCGTCTTTTTCTGGATGATGGCGCTGGGGATTGGCGTAAAGGCGGCGCTGGTGCCGCTGCACGGCTGGCTGCCCACGGCGATGGTGGCGCCGGCCCCAGTCTCCGCGCTGCTGCACGCGGTGGCGGTGGTAAAAGCGGGGGCGTTTGGCATCGTGCGTCTGGTGCAGGACCTCTATGGCGTGGACGTGGTGCTCGACCTGGGGGTGGGCGTGCCGCTGGCACTGCTCGCCTCGGTCACCATCCTTTACGGGTCGTGGCGGGCCCTGGCCCAGGACGACATCAAGCGCCGGCTCGCCTTCTCCACCGTCAGCCAGGTGTCCTATATCACCCTCGGGGTGGCGGTGGCCGGGCCGGTGGCGACCGTGGGCGGGCTGGTGCACCTGGTACACCAGGGCCTGATGAAGATCACCCTGTTCTTCTGCGCGGGCAGCGTGGCCGAGACCCTCGGCGTGCACAAGATCCAGGACCTGGACGGCACCGGGCGACGCATGCCCCTGACCATGACCGCCTTCACCCTGGGGGCCTTCGGCATGATCGGCGCGCCCCCGCTGGCCGGCTTTATCAGCAAGTGGCACCTGGGCATCGGCATGGTGGAGGCGGGCATGCCTGCCTTCATTGCCGTGCTGGTGGCCAGCACGCTGCTGAATGCCGCCTACTTTCTGCCGGTGCTCCACCGGATCTGGTTCCGGGAGCCTCCGGCGCAATGGCCGCAAGAGCGCGACCTGGGCCGGGGCGAGACCCACAGCTGGCTGCTATGGCCGACCCTGGTTACAGCCGCCATGGCCGTGGGGGCCGGCGTGCTGGCCGGGATGCCCTTCAGCCCGCTGGACTGGGTGGCCCTGATCGTCGAGCGGGAGTATGGGCTGGTTCCGGTGGTGGACTGAGCAACCGGCACGCACGGATTGACATAGTGTTAAAGGAACACTAAGTTTCTTTCCTTGTCACACTAGCCAAGAACATGCAGATTGCCCCGAGAACCAACGCCGCCGTCAGCGCCGATGTGGTGATCTTCACCATCTACGAGGGTCGCCTCAGCGTGCTGCTTGTCAGGCGGGTCACCGCCCCCTACGCGGGGTTGTGGTGCCTGCCGGGCGGGTTGCTCGACGAGGGCGAGGCGCTGGACGACTGCGCCCAGCGCGTGTTGCTGGAGAAGACCGGCATCCAGGGCGTGTACCTGGAACAGCTCTACACCTTCGGCCAGCCGGGGCGTGACCCCCGCGGCCGGGTGCTCTCCGTGGCCTATTATGCGCTGGTCCCCTACGACCGGCTGCACGTTCGCGGCGGGGTGGAGCGGTTGGACTGGTTCCCGGAGGACGAGTTGCCGCCGCTGGCCTTCGATCACCGGCAGATCGTGGGTGCGGCCCGACGGCGACTGGTGGGGAAGCTGGAGTACTCCACTATCGCCCTGCAGTTCATGCCGGAGGAATTTACCCTGTCGTCGTTACAGGGTGTTTACGAGACCATCCTGGGCGAACGCCTGGACAAGCGGAATTTCCGTAAACGCCTACAGGCCCTGAACTGCCTGGAGGACACCGGAAAGCGTTACAGCGGCGGCAAGCACCGCCCTGCGCGCCTCTACCGGGCGAAAAGCCCGGGCGAGGTGCGGATCATCAAGTAGGCAAGGCGGCCCCGGGGCCGGAGGTGGATTTTATGAGCAATGCGCAGGCCATCCGTATGGAACGCCCTCAGCACTTCCGCGAGCAGCCGCAACGGGCCGCGGACGGGGTCGGCGGTGACGAGCGCGAACGGTTGATGGCGCGCATCGCCGAACTGCTGCGCGAGCGCGACGCCGTGCTGGTCGCGCACTACTACACCGACCCGGATCTGCAAATACTGGCCGACCGGACGGGTGGCTACGTCTCCGACTCCCTGGACATGGCCCGCTTCGGTGCCGAGCACGAGGCCTCCACGCTGGTAGTGGCCGGGGTGCGATTCATGGGCGAGACGGCGAAGATCCTCACCCCGGAAAAGCGCGTGCTCATGCCCGACCTGGAGGCCACCTGCTCGCTGGACGAGGGCTGTCCCCCGGACGAGTTCGCCGCCTGGTGCGACCAGTACCCGGATCGCACCGTGGTGGTGTATGCCAACACCTCCGCCGCCGTGAAGGCGCGCGCTGACTGGGTGGTCACCTCCAGCATCGCGCTGGACATCATCAACCACCTGAAGGCAAAGGGCGAGAAGCTGCTCTGGGGCCCGGACAAGCACCTGGGGGATTACCTGCAGCGGGAGACCGGTGCGGACATGATCCTCTGGGACGGCAGCTGCATCGTGCACGAGGAGTTCAAGGGCCTGGAGCTGGAGCAGCTTCGCGCCGAGCACCCCGAGGCGCTGGTGCTGGTGCACCCGGAGTCCCCCCGTGCCGTGGTGGAACAGGCGGACGTGGTGGGCTCCACCTCCAAGCTGTTGGAGGCGGTCACCACGCGGGATGAAAAGCAGTTCATCGTGGCCACCGACGCCGGCATCTTCCACAAGATGCTCGAAGCCGCCCCGGAAAAGGAACTGCTCAAGGCCCCCACCGCCGGGCGCGGTGCCACCTGCTCCAGCTGCGCCCACTGCCCGTGGATGGCCATGAACGGCCTGCGCAGCCTGCTCCGGGTGCTGGAAGAGGGTGACAATGAGATCCACGTGGATGAGGCGGTCGCCGAGCGGGCGCGGGTCTCGCTGGGGCGGATGATGGACTTTGCCGCGGCCCGCCGGCGGGTCGTGGCCGGTGATGCGTAAGGAGCCGATGACCCTTGCGCATCACCCAGCTGCTGATCGCCGTCTACTGCACCCTGCTGGCCTTCTCCGCGATCTACGCACCGCAGCCGCTGCTGCCGGTGCTGCAGGAGGCCTTCTCGGTCAGTGAGCCGCGTGCCTCGCTGCTCATCACCGTGACCCTGCTGCCACTGGCCATCGCGCCGGTGGCCTACGGGTTCGTGCTTCAGCGCTTTTCCGCCAAGCGACTGCTCATCGGTGCCACGGCGCTGCTGGCGGTCACCGAATACGCCATCTTCTTCGTCCAGCACTTCGAACTCTTCCTGTTCCTGCGCCTGTTGCAGGGGCTGATGATCCCGGCGATCCTCACCTCGCTGATGACCTACCTGTCGGCCAGCGCGGAGCAAAGCCGGATCTCGCGGGTGATGGCCTTCTACGTGGCCGCGACGGTGATGGGCGGGTTTCTCGGTCGGGCGGTCTCCGGGGTTATCTCCACGGAGTTCGGTTGGCGCTGGTCGTTCCTTTTCCTCGGGGTCGCGCTGACTGTCTGTGCGCTGCTGCTGCGCCGGCTGGATGCCGACCCGCCGGTCAGCTTCCAGAAGCTGCGCCTGGGCACCGTGGCGGAGGTGCTGCGCCAGCCCAGCTTCCTGCGTCTGTACGGGGTCATCTTCTGCGCTTTTTACGTCTTTGCCTCGCTGCTCAACTTCCTGCCCTTCCGGCTGGTGGAACTGGGCAGCGGCATGAACGAGACCGGCATTGCGCTGATGTACTCCGGTTACCTGATGGGTGTGGTCACCTCGCTGTTGTCGCTGAAGATCGCGGACCGGATCGGCGGCCAGGTGAACACCATGCTGCTGGGGACGCTGATCTTCGCCGGCTCCCTGGCGTTTTTCTTTGCCCATCCGGTGTGGCTGATCTTCCTCGGGATGTTTGTCTTCTGCGGGGGCATGTTCCTGATCCACTCCCTGGCGCCGGGCTATCTCAACAAGCGCGCCGGGGAGCATCGCGGCGTGGTCAACGGCCTCTATATCGCCTTCTACTACGCCGGCGGTACGGTGGGCTCGTTCCTGCCCGGGTTCATCTACCACGGCTTCGGTTGGGGGCCCTACCTGATCTCGCTGGCGGCGGTGCTCGGCCTGGCTGCCTTCTGGTTGCTCGGTCTGAGCCGCCGGACGCGGGAACAACCGGCCTGATGCCGACGCCTCCAACGGTCTGAGTGGCATCCCGCCGGAACTACGGGGTTTCACGCATTACCCCGGATGGCCGCTGCCGTACATACTGTCAGTACCACGCATCAGTACTGATACGGACAGGGCCTTTCACCGGTGAGTCACTCAGCAGGGCACGCCATACCCGATCCGCAGAGCAGGGCGGTCGCCACCGCGCCATCCATGGCACGGGTGCTGCTGCTCAGTACGGCCCTGGTAGTGCTCTATGTCGGGGTGGGGGCCTGGGGCTTCGTCTTCACGCCCGATGCGCTGGGTATCCCGCTGGTCTGGCCGGCGACCGGCGTTGGCCTGGTCTTCGTGTTTCTGTACGGGTACCGCTTGCTGCCGGCCGTCGCCGTGGGGGCGGGGCTGATCGCCATCCTGTTCACCGGCGACATGGCGCCACCGCTGGAGCGGGTGGTCAGCGTGGCGGCCACGGTGGCGGCCACCGCACTGGGGGCCGGCCTGCTGCGGCGTTGGCGGTTCGACCCTCGGCTCGCCCACCTGCGCGACCTGGGGGTGTTCCTGGTGGCCGGTGGCGGCGTCAGTTCCGGGCTGAATGCCGTGGTCGGGGCCTACGGCATTGCGGCCGGCTCCGAACAGGCCGCCTTTGCCACCACCTGGTGGGTCTGCTGGGCGGCGGACTTGATGGGGCTCGCCCTGATCGCGCCGCTTTTGTTCGCCCTGATGGGTGGGCGGTTCCTGCTGCCGCCGGGCCACGATTATCGGGTCGGCGGCACGCTGATTATCGGCATAATCGCCACCTCGGTCGTGGTCTACCTGGTGCCGCTTTCACTGGCGGTTGCGCTCCCGCTGTCCTACCTCGCCTTTCCGCTGATCATGTTCGCGGCGTTGCAGTGCCCGGTGCAGATCACCACCGGCCTGATCGGTCTGTCCGGCGCACTGGCGCTCACGGCGACGGGGCTTGGGTACGGACCCTTCGCCGCGCTGGGGTTGGAGCACAGCCTGCTTGCCCTGAATGCGCAGCTGGGCCTGCTGGTGATCACCGGGTTATCGCTGACAGCGATCCGGTCGGAGCGGGAGGCGGCGGAGTCGCGCGCCCGGGATCACCTGGAAAGCCTCGCCCGTGCCGGGCGGATCAACCTGATGGGGCAGTTGTCCGCCACCCTGGCCCACGAACTGAACCAGCCGCTGTGTGCCCTGACCACCTACGCACAGGCCGGGCGCCGGTTGTTGCAGCGCGGTGAGCCGGAGGCGGCCGCCGATGCCCTGGAGCGGCTGGAAGACAACGCCCGGCGGGCCTCGGAGACGGTGCGCCAGATCCGCACCTTTGCCAGTCGGGAGGCGCCGGACAGGCAGTCGTGCAGCCCCGCGGAGTGGGTCCGGAACGCGGAAGCGCTGATGCGGCGTGAACTGGGGCAACGGGGGGTGGCACTGCAGGTGAACGTCGCGCCCGAGCTACCGCCGGTGGCGGTGGCCCCCATCCAGGTCGAGCAGGTTCTGGTGAACCTGCTCCGGAACGCGGGAGAGGTGCTGGCGGGGCGTCCGGATGCAAGGATTCGCTTGTCAGTGTACCGGCGGCGCCAGGAGCTGGTGCTACAGGTCAGTGATAACGGACCGGGTATCCCGCCCGAGCACCTGTCCCGCCTGTTTGAACCCTTCACCAGTTTCAAGCGGGGCGGGATGGGCATCGGGCTGGCGCTCTGCCGCTCGATCGTCGAATCACACGGCGGCGCATTCACGGCGCGCAACGGGAATGCCGGTGGGGCCGAGTTCCGTTTCACACTGCCATTGGAGGCAAGCCATGGTCACGCGCAGACCGACCGTTCATCTGGTGGATGATGATGACGACATCCGGGAGGCGGTGAGCCTGCTGCTGATCACCGAGGGCATAACCGTCCGCGCCTACGAGGATGCCGCCGGGCTGCTGCAGGGCGTCACGCCTGATGACAGCGGGTGTCTGGTGCTGGTGTGCGGTTGCCGGACATGGATGGGCTGACGCTGCAGACGACCCTTCACGAGCGGGGGGTGAGGATGCCGGTGGTCTTTATTACCGGGCACGGCGATATCCCGATGGCGGTCAAAGCGGTGAACGAGGGGGCCCTGGACTTCCTGGAAAAGCCATTTGATGACGAGGCCCTGCTCAGTGCCGTGGGCCAGGGGCTTGAGCTGGACGCGGCACAACGGGAGGACCAGGGCCGGCGGGAAGAGATCGAGGCCCGGCTGACCCAGTTGACCCCAAGGGAGCGACAGGTTCTGGACGGGTTGCTGGACGGAAAGCCCAACAAGCTGATCGCCCGGGATCTGGATGTCAGTGTCCGGACGGTGGAGATCCACCGGGGCAACCTGATGCAGAAGATGCAGGCGCGAAGTGCGTCTCACCTGGCGAGGCTGGCGCTGGCCTGCAGGGCCTACCGTGACCGGCCCCCGCTGGAGTGAGTGGCGGGGCCGTGACGAGCGGGCCGCTCTCCCGCGCCGTGACCGGCGCCGAGCCACCGGCCCGGGCGGTCGGCTCAGCCCGCAGACGCCGGCACGGCGAACGATGGCTTGGCGCGCCAGTGGCGAAGCGTCGATGGCGCAACCCCGAACTCTTCACCGGGCCGCAGGCCGGCCTCCTCCGCGAGCATGGCGATCAATGCCATGTGGTGCACCGTGTGGCTGATGAGGAACATCAACTCCCGCTGGAGGCTGGAGGGTGTCCAGGTCCGGTGGGGGCCCGATGCCGTGTTGCAGACGCAGGCGACGCGAAGGGGTGTGTCCGGAGCCAGGGCTGCCAGCTCCTGGCCGAGCCGGTCATCCAGCCTGGCCAACGTTTCCAGAGCGCGGTCCGGGTCCCGTTCCAGCACCGGGTCCCGATCGCGGTCATCGTAATCGAGTTCACCCCGGGCACCGGCCAGCAGCGACTGCACATGCTCAAGGATGTGTCGGACCTGTCTGCCGATACCGTTACCGCCGTAAGGCCCGCTGCAGGCCCGGAAGCGTTCAGCGTCCAGCTCGCCAACGAGGCCGGCCAGTTGCCGGAGGAAATGCCGGTTATCATCCACCAGGCTGGCGGTGACGGGATGACCGTTCATGCATTCGTGCTGATACCCCATGACTTGATCCCTAGGTTGGGCAGGTGCCCCGGCGGGGCCGCGGTGGCCCTCTCCGCGCCGGTGGCCTTCACCTGCACTGCGACAGAATGCACATCCCTGTGCAGGGGCGGATTCCGGTGCGCCGGTGTGGGGCAGGGCGGCATCAGTAGCCGCCTTCACCCTCCGCTTCACCTTCACCTTCACCTTCACCCTCGGCCTCTCCTTCGCCTTCACCTTCCGCCTCGGCCTCGCCGGCAGCCTCCGCGGCGGCCATCATCTGGTAGCCACTGTCGGCGACCGCATCAGACATGATGGCGTGGATGCCGGCGCTGCCGCCGACGATCGCCAGTACGGGTACGGTGTAGGCGACGCTGCGCGATAAAGTGCGCAGCAACTGCTGTCGGACTGTTTTGTCGTCACTCATGTTGCCTCCTGTCACTCGGTTGAGGACCCACCCGGACCTTGAAAACCGTTGAGATCCTTTGGGGCTCGGAAATGGCCGGGGCACGCCCCGGCATCGTCATTGCTTGTTGCCCCTCGCCAGGAGATAAAGCGCCACGAATAGCAGGCTCACCTGAAACATCATCCCGCCCATGGGATGGGTCGCCGTAGGCATGAAGTGCCACTGGCCCCAATGCACCATGAAAATCGCGCCCAGCAATACCGGCACTGTGGCCAGTGCACCGAGCCGGGTGACCCAGCCGTTGGTCAGGGCGCCGAGTACCACCAGGACGCCAGCGGCGATTTCTGCGAGGGCCACGAGTAGGGCAACACCCAGGGGGAGGCCCATCATTTCGGCCCAGGGACCGATGCCTGCACCCAGAAACTTGTCGACACCCATGTAGGTGAATACCGAGAATATTACTGCCCGGAGTAACCAGTGGGCGTGGCGTTCCACCCTCTGCAACTCTGCATTGGCTGTCGATAATGCGGCTGTCATGATCATCTTTTTTCACCCTCTTTTGCAGCTTGATAATGGGACCGGAAACAGGTCGTTAATGGCCGATCATTGATGTCTACAATAGAGGTGTGCGGCGATTCCGGGTATCCGTAGTATCACGGAACACCCGGCGTAATGGGCGACTATTGCACTGCTTTTTCCTTCCTCTTTTTCTGGGTGACGTCATGCAGAATGGGGTACACCCTCCGCGTGATGGTCTCGGGGGTTTCCCGAGGGTGCACCGCGTAGACCGGGTGTTGGGCCACCCAGTCGGCAAACCGTGACAGGGTCTGGCGGTCGAGGCCGGTACCACCGTGGCTGGCCGTTTCTGGCAGCAGATGGCCCAGGGCTTCACGCAGGCTCAGTCGCCGGGGGAGGTGGTCCAGTGTCCCGTCGTGCTCACCCGGCATCGCCACCAGAATGGCGGCTACCCGCAGGTGGTTGTCCGGTCCGGGCGTTCCGGTCGCCGGCACCAGATGGCCGCGTTGGCCGAACCACCAGAGCGGGTCCTCTGAAAGGGTCGAAGGGTGCCGGGCCCGACGGAGCGGGAGGCCGAGCGGACGGGCGTGGCCATCACCCGCCAGCGCGATGGTGGCACCGCTCCCCCATGCGGGACCGGTGTCGCCCGTCAGGGCGGCTGCCAGACCGTCGTCGTCGGTCGCGCCGGCGCGGCAGACCAGCACCGCGGCGTCGGGTGCCGCGGGATCGACAGTCACCAGGGTGCTGCTGACCGCCACGGTGCCGGAGCTTGGTGCACGGCGCAGCAGGGCGCGGACGAACCACGGTCCCAGCTCCGCCAGCCGCAGGTGTTCGGCTTCCACCTCGCCGCCCACCAATACCGTGTAGCCTCGGTGGGAGCGGCCGATTTCCACCTGCAGCGCCTCTTCGGCGGGTGCTGCCATCGCCAGCGGTGCCAGCAACGGGAAAAGGCGCTCCGCGGCCGGACCGCTCCAGGTGCGCAGGTGCAGCGGCTGTTGCGCCACCCGGAGCGAGAGGGTGTGGGGCGTGTCGGCCCGATCCCTGTTGGCTGTTTCGCCCGGGGGTGCCGTGGCTTTCACCGCCGGTTCGCCCGGCAACGGCTCCGGGCACTGGACCAGGAGCCCGGCCTCCGCCCAGTCGGCCAGGGCCTCCCAGACTTGCTGTTCCAGGGTGCCCCGGTCCGCGCCCTGAAGGGTCTGTTGCAATGCATCGACGATCTCGTCGGGGTGCTTGCCGTTGGTAGCGTGCAGCCAGATCAGGGCGGCGGTGGGATTGGGGGCGTACAGGGCCTGGTGCGCTTCTCCGTAAAGCAGCAGTTCTTCCTCGGTGATCACCTCGGCCACCTGCCAGCGATGCAGTGCGGGGCGTCTCACTGGGGCCTCGCTCATGCTGTCGGCCAGCGCCACGTCGGCGAAGCGGGGCAGGGGGAAGCAGGCGAGGTAGCGGGCCGCATCGGCTGTCGGGAGCAGACGCTCGAAGCCTCCCGAGTGGCGGGCCTCCCGTTCCGCTTCGGCGCGCCAGCGCGCGACGGGGTCGTCGTGCTGCTCTGTACTGTCGGGGGCCGGATCGTTGAGGCCGGCCATGGCCACCAGGTCGGCCACCAACCGACGCTTGATGCCGGCTTCGATGTGGCCCCCATCCTCGGGTGCGGCGCAAACGCCCAGCGAGGGACTGAGATTGCACTCCAGCAGCCAGGGCCGGATCCGGTCGTCGACCAGGCAGTCCATGCCGATGAGCTCGTAGCAACCGGCCGCATCGGCGCCCTGGTGCGCCAACTGTGCCCGCAGGTTCTCCCGCGCCGCGATGGTGGTCAGCGCAACGATATCGCGCAGTCGGTCGAACAGTGCCGCGTCGTCGTGGCCCTGCTCCCGCAACCAGCGGCGGTAGCGCTCCAGGTCCACGAAGACCACGGGGTCGTCGGCGGCCTCGTTGCGGGCGTTGACGTCGGGATTGGTGAGGTGGACGTAGGGGTTGTCGGCATCCTCCAGGCTATAGGGCATGGAGGCGAGCTTGGCGAACCCCTGTTCGTACAGGTAGACGCGTAACGGTTCCACCGAGGTGATCAGCACGTAGAGGCGCAGGACGTACTTGCGCCCCTGCATCAGGTGCGGCTGGCTCAGGTACTCCTGCACCATCCAGCGGTCGTCGGTAGGTACCTCTGCGACGTCCGATACCAGCGAGATGTCCTTGCCGCGCGCCGAGTTCTTCGGCTTGAGCAGCCAGCGCTTGTCGGGATGGGCGGCGGCGTGGGCCTGCAGGGCATGGTAGTCGCCCGGCATGCTGAAGACCCGGGGCACGAAATCCGCTCGCGTCAGGTCCGGGTGTCCGGCCGGGCGGCTGGCCGCCAAACGTCGCTGCAGGTTGTGGACTGTCTGGTAGAGCCGGCTTTTGACCGTGAGGCAATTGTTGCCGGGGATATGGTTGACGGTTCGGTCAGGTCCCGTCTGGCGGAAGACCTCCCGGGGCGGCATGCCGGTGTACCAGCAGGCGTGCCAGTCATCCGCGTCCCCGGGCTGCCACAGCGCCGGGTCGAGTGCCTCCTCGAAGAAGATGTCCTGCTCGCGTTTTCGCTTGCCGCCCAGCCAGTAGCGACGGCGGTGGTCTGTGGCATTCATCTGGTTTCCCCCGTGCAGTCCCTCTGGCGGGCAGCCCGGTGCGCCGCCCGCGTTAGAAGCCTAGGTGGCGGCCCGATTGGCGGGTATGGGGGAAACTACGTAATCAGGGGGTCCACTGACGTTCCCGGAAGAGTTCATCCACCTCCGGGTGGAGCAGGTGGTTGGAGAAATTGCTGAGCGTCTTCACCGCAATGGCGAGAATGATCGCCAGGACGTCAGCCTCCCGGTAACCGGCGTCAAGGAAGGCCTGCAGGTCGTCGTGCCCCGGATGGCCGCGCGTTTCAACCATGATATCCGTGAACTGACGCAGCGCCTCGAGGCGGGTATCCGGCAATGGATGGCCCTCCCTTAGCGCGTCCGTGACGGGTTCGGGTACGCCGGACATCTTGTCCGCTATGGTGCTGTGGGCCGCCATGCAGTACCCGCAGCCATAATATCAGAATCACGTTGCAAGCCTAGATGGCGGGAGCCGGCGGATCATTACGTGACTCTACCTATCGGAAATGCCGGAGACGCGGGCCTGGGCCTGACGGGGCCGTCGGCCGCGTCTCCGGGCATCGGGCGCCATAATCAGATCCCGTGGTTGCGGGTCCTGGCGTCAAGGACGCTGTTGCGTCCGTGCCGGGCGCGTTCCCGCTCGGTCGGTTGAGCGGCCCCTGGCCGCTCCGCCTGCTTGCGTTGCAGGGTCCGCTCGCGCACGGACTGGATGAATGGCAGGTAGTTCTGGCCGACCAGGGGGTCGCCGAAGCTCCGCTCTTCGGGTCCGTTATCCCGGACATGATTGACCCAGGTCTCGTAGTTCTGCCCGACACCGGCGCCCTGGGCTTCGGACAGGGTGGTCGGCGGATTGGCCCGGACCTGATCGACGAACGTGGTCCAGTTCTGGGCCGAGGCCAGTCCGGAGACGGTGAGGCCGGCGCCGAGGGTCAGGGTTACGGCGGTCTTGATAAGCGGTTTCATGGCATTCTCCTGCGCTTTCGCGGTTTGCGGATCGGGCCTTTTTCTCTCCGGCCGAATCCCTGTTGTGGTCTGCGCCTCCCGGGTCTGGGTGATGCCCTGTTTCCGGTTGGCGCACTGTCAGAATAGGGGCATGGGTCATTTGGCGTAATTCGTTGGATTACCTAGCGGAAAATGCTTAACGGGGCGGCTCACGAGTGATTTTTGAGGGGGCGCCGGCGCGGGGCGTCGGCCGGATTTGAAGCGCGGCTGGACCTCTCCTGCCGGGCCTAATACTCTGGGTATTCGAACGGGTTTATTAGCACTGAGAGGGAGCCGAATCGTGGAGGACAAGCCAAGGCCGGAACCGCTGCCTGCACAGCTGGATCCATGGGGTGTGGGTGAAGCCTGGGCGGAGTTGGGGCTGCAATGGCTGCGCCACCCCGATTACGCCCGGAACATGGCGCTGCGCTATGCCGCCGGCGGTGCAGCTTTCGGGCAGGAGGCCTGGCGCCGGCTTTCAGGGTTTCCGCCGCAAACGGTGGAGCACCCGCACCCGGACGATATCCGGTTCAAGGACGCGGCCTGGGAGCAGAACCCCTTCCTCAATGGCCTGATGCAGGCCTACTTGTTCAATACCCGCTGGTGGATGAACGCCGTTTATGAAACGCCGGGCATGGACCCGGCGTTGCTAAAACGGGCCGCATTCTGGGGGCGCCAGTGGGTGGATGCCTTGGCCCCGGGCAATGACTTCTGGAGTAATCCCCAGGCGGTGGAGAAGTTTCTCGCCAGCGGCGGTGAGAGCGCGCTGCGGGGGCTGCGCCAGTTCGGGCGGGATCTGCTGGCCGGTGAACTGCCGATGACCGATCGGGCGGCTTTCCACGTGGGGGGCAACGTCGCCACCACAACCGGGCAGGTGATTTACCGCAACCGGCTCGTGGAGGTGATCCAGTACCGACCGACCACCGACACGGTTCATTCGGTGCCCCTGTTGTTCGTGCCCCCCTGGATCAACAAGTATTACGTGCTCGATCTCAATCGCCGCAAGAGCATGGTCCGCTGGCTGGTGGAGCAGGGCTTTACCGTGTTCCTGATCAGCTGGCGAAACCCCGGGCCGGAGATGCGGGACCTGCGGTTCGGTGATTACCTGAGCGAGGGCCTGGATCCGGCGGTTGAGGTGGTCCGCGAGATCACCGGGGCGCCCCGGGTGCACGCCATCGGCTACTGCATCGGCGGCACGCTGCTGAGCTGCTACATGGCCTGGCGCAACCGCGGGCCGGGCGGGGCGCGGAACAACCCCATCGCCCACTGGACCACCTTCACCACCCTGGTCGATTTCGAGGACCCGGGCGAGATCGGCGCCTTCATTAGTGAACCGGCCATCGAAGCGCTGGAACGGATGATGGAGGGGCCGGGGTACCTGCCCGGAGAGGCGCTGGCCTTTTCCTTCCGGATGCTGCGCCCCAACACCCTGATTTGGCATTACTACATCCGCAACTACCTGCATGGGGAGGACCCGACGCCCTTCGACGTGCTTTTCTGGAACACCGACAACACCCGGCTGCCGAAGGCGATGCACAGCGAGTATCTGCGCGAGTTCTACCTGCATAACCGCCTGCGCGAGCCGGACGGGGTGGAACTGGCCGGTCGCCGGATCGACCTGGGGCGGATCCGTCAGCCGCTATACTGCGTGGGCACCGTCGATGACCACATTGCGCCCTGGAAGCAGGTCTTCCGTCTGCCCGCTCTGGTGGCCGGCGAAGTGCGCGGTGTGCTCAGTACCTCGGGGCACATCTTCGGCATCGTCAACCCGCCGGTGGACCCGCCCAAGCGCAGCTTCTGGGCCGGCCCGGCCACGGGCCTCACCGATCCCGAGCAATGGCGGGCGGAGCAGTCCCTCACGCCGGGCAGTTGGTGGGAGGACTGGCGGGACTGGCTGGCGCAGCGCTGCGGCGAGCGGGTGGCGCCACCGCCCCAGGGCAGTGATGCCCACCCCCCCTTGATGGAGGCGCCCGGCCAGTACGTGCTGGAGCGCTGAGTTGGAGGAGCGAACCGTGGCAGTAATGCAGCACAACAGGCCTGTGGC
Organism: Alkalispirillum mobile; assembly: GCF_003664325.1. Classification (NCBI taxonomy): domain Bacteria; kingdom Pseudomonadati; phylum Pseudomonadota; class Gammaproteobacteria; order Chromatiales; family Ectothiorhodospiraceae; genus Alkalispirillum; species Alkalispirillum mobile. Next base: position 940,124 of record NZ_RCDA01000001.1, on the reverse strand, counting down.
CTTTTACGATGGCGGATGTCCGGTCTGCCGGCGGGAGATTGCCCATTACCAGCGGCTGGATCGTGAGGGGGCGGTGGAGTGGCGGGATATCCACGCCCGCCCCGAGGTGCTTTCGGACGTCGACATCACCTGGGAGACGGCCATGCGGCGCTTCCACTGCCTGGATGAGACCGGGCGTCTGCGCCACGGGGTGGACGGCTTCGCGGTGATTTGGGCGCGACTGCCCTACTGGCGCTGGCTGGCCCGGCTGGTGCGCGGCACCCGTCTGGTCGGGCCGCTGGACCGGGTTTACGCCTGGTATGCGGATCGCCGCTACGTCCGGCGCTGCGGTGCCAGTGGTTGTGATACCTCGGCGAGGGACTGAGCGGTGGCCGTGCAGATTCGGATGCCCGATGTTCGCCGCTGGCCCGAGGTCGAGGTGCCCACTGCCGGCTGGGATGCGCTGGCGGATTTCCTCGCCGCTCACCCCCGCACCCTGGTCCTGACTGGTGCCGGCATCAGCACCGGGTCCGGCATTCCCGCCTACCGGGATTACGAGGGCCGCTGGGTGCACCGTCAGCCGATGCAGTACCAGGCCTTCATGGGCAGCGAGGTGCTGCGGCGGCGCTATTGGGCGCGCAGCTACCTGGGCTGGCCGCGGATGCAGGCTGCACGACCCAACCCGGCCCATCATGGACTGGCCGCCCTTCAGCACGCTGGTTATCTGGGTGATCTGGTTACCCAGAACGTGGATCGACTGCACCACAAGGCCGGGAGTCCGGCGGTGACCGAATTGCATGGCACGCTTTCAGAGGTGGTCTGTCAGGATTGTGAGCGGCGGATACCCCGAGAAGCGCTGCAGGCGGAGTTGGACGCGCTCAACCCCGACTGGGCGGCCACCGTGCACGGTATCAACCCGGACGGTGACGCGGAGCTGGACGAGGATGCCTATGACGGCTTCCGCATCGCCCATTGCCACGGCTGTGGCGGCGTGCTGAAACCGGATGTGGTGTTCTTCGGCGAGAGTGTGCCGCCGGCCCGGGTCAGCGCCGTGCGTGCGGCGTTGGCGGCCAGCGACGCCCTGCTGGTGGTGGGGTCATCGCTGGTGGTCTGGTCCGGCTACCGCTTTGCCCGCGAGGCGGCGGCCCTCGGCAAGCCGTTGGTCGCGATCAACCAGGGCCGCACCCGAGCCGACGGGCTGCTTCGCTTCAAGGTCGAGGCCCCGTGCCACGAGGTGTTGCCCGCCTTGGCTACCCACCTGTCATAGCGCGCCCCCGCAACTGGACCCTTGCCCGGCGGTGCAGCCGTAGCAGTGGTCCGCGACGGCGATGGGGGCACCGTCGAGGTCGCGTCCAATGAGATCGCGCAGGTGGCTCCGGGGCTTGGCGTCGGCGCCCAACGGGATGGCGAGCATCTGGTTGAAGTCGCAGTCGTAAACGTAGCCGCGCCAGTCCACGCTGAGCAGACTGCGGCACATGACGTTGGCCAGGTTCTCCGGCCGGTAGGCGGACTTGAGCAGGGCCATGTAGGTCTCGTACTGCCCGGATTTTTGGAGCTGCTTGGCGAAGCGGTGGATGGGCATGTTGGTGATCGTGAACAGGCCGTTGAACACCATGCCGAATTCATCCGCCAGGTGCCGCTTGTAATCCGCCTCCAGTTGGCCCTGCGGGGGCGGCAGGGTGGCGCCCAGGGGGTTGTATACCAGGTTCAGGGTGAGGCCGCTTCCCGGTTGACCATAGCCCACGGCGTTGAGTTTGCGCAGGCCGTTGATGCTCTGTTCGAAGACCCCCTCGCCGCGCTGGCTGTCGACGTTGTCTGCCGAATAACAGGGCAGCGAGGCCACCACCTCTACCCGGTGGGCGGCCAGAAAGTCCGCCAGATCCGCCTGTCCGGGCTGCTCCAGTACCGTAAGATTGCAGCGGTCCATGACATGCACCCCCAGGGCGCAGGCCTGTTCCACCAGATAGTGGAACTGCGGGTTCAGCTCCGGTGCCCCGCCGGTCAGGTCCAGGGTGCGTGCGCCGGACTCGCGCAGGTAGTCCAGCACCAGGTCGGCGGTGGCGCGGTCCATCTTCTCCTTGCGGTTGGGCCCGGCGTTCACGTGGCAGTGGAAACAGGTTTGGTTGCACACATAGCCAACGTTTACCTGCAGGGTTTCCAGCTGGCGGCGGCGGATGGCCGGAAAGGTTGTCGGTTGCAGTTGCGGGAAGGTAGCGCTCATCGAGCCTCCGTGGGAACGTGCAAGGGGTCAGCGCCCCGGTAGCCAGCGTTGCAGCAGGGCGACCAGTCGGCGCGTCCTGTCACTGTAGAGTGTCTCGGTGTAGCGGGTGTTCACCGCCCGCCGGAACACCTGGGCCAGGGTGGGGTAGGCGTGGATGGCCGAGGCCAGGGTGGCCACCCGCAAGCGCGCCTGTATGGCGAGCACCGCCTCGTGGATCAGCTCGCCGGCGTGCGGCCCAAGGACGCTGGCGCCCACCAGGCGGCCCCGGCGGACCACCAGCTTGGCTTGCCCCGCCGTTTCCCCCTCCGCCAGGGCGCGATCCACGGCGCTGAAGGGGAAGCGAAGCACCTCCACCTCGATATTGCGGGCCCGGGCCTCGTCCTCGGTCAGCCCCACGGTGGCCAGTTCGGGCGCGGTGTAGGTCACCCAGGGAACCACCCGGTAGTCGGCCTTTTTGGGCACCCGGAAGAGCGCGTTGGCGATGGCGATACCGGCCTGGTACTCCGCCATGTGGGTAAAGGGGTAGGGGCCGCAGCAGTCGCCGACCGCGTAGATATGGCGGACACTGCTCCGCTGCCTCCGGTCCACCCGTATGCCGCGCGGGCCGAAATCCACCCCGGCAGCCTTCAGGTCAAGGTCCAGGTTGGGCGTGCGGCCGGCGGCCAGCAACAGGGTATCGGCCTCCACAGTCCAGTGCGCGGTTCCGTTGCGGCAGGCCAGCCGCGAGACCCCGTCGGCCTGCTCGATCCGCTCCACGGTGGTGCGGGTATGCAGGGTGAGCCCTTCTGTTTCCAGCACCTGGCGCAGCTCAGCGGTCAGCTCCGCGTCATCGCGCGGCAGGATCTGACCGGCCATCTCCACCACGGTGACCTGGCTGCCGAGACGGGCGAAGGCCTGGGCCAGCTCGATACCGATGGGGCCGCCACCCAGCACGGCCAGGCGACGGGGTAGCGTCCTGAGCCCGAAGATGGTCTCGTTGGTATGGAAGTCGGCATCCGTCAGCCCGGGGATCGGCGGTATCGCGGGACGAGAGCCGGTGGCTATCAGAAAGCGTCGCGCCTGCAGCCGTTCCCCGTTGACGATCACCGTGTCCGCGTCGGTGAAACGGGCGTGACCGAAGCGGACGTCCACCCCGTAGGCCCGGAACCGGTCCGGGTCGTCGTGCTGCTGGATCTGACCGATCACGGCGTGGACGCGATCCATCACGGCACCCAGGTCCACCGGGCCGGGGTTCGCCGCCAGCCCGAATTCCCCGGCCCGGTGTATCAGTCGGGCCACCTCCGCGGAGCGGATCAGGGTCTTGCTGGGTACGCAACCATGGTGCAGGCAGTCGCCGCCCAGGTTCTCGCCGGCATCCACCAGGACGGTGTCCACGCCCAGTTGGCCGGCAACGCTGGCCGTCACCAGCCCCCCCACGCCGCCGCCGATGATGACCAGGTCGTGCTTCATAGGTCTCTCCCGGTGGGGGGCGGATGCTCATCGGGCAGGGGTTGCCGGCGGATGCGGCGGATCAGTCGGGGCAGGAACAGCATCAGCGCCAGCAGGGCCAGCGCGATCAGTATGGCCTGGATGGCGCGCTCGCCGCCGGCGATGGCCTCGGCACCGGCATAGCCGAGCCAGGTGTAGGCCAACGCCCCGGGCGCCATGCAGATGAAGGTTGCGGCCAGGTAGTGCGTGATCGGGATGCGGGTCAGGCCGAGCGCATAATTGAGCAGATTGAAGGGAAACAGTGGCACCAGCCGGGTCAAGGCAACGAAGCGCCAGCCCTCGCGCTCCACCCCGGCGATGACCCGGCCGAGCTGGCCACCGGCCTTGCGCGCGACCCAGTCGGCGGCCAGATGACGCGCCACCAGGAAGGCCAGCCCGGCGCCCAGAGTGGCCCCGACGAGGCTGTACAGCGTGCCCCAGAGCGGGCCGAAGAGCACGCCTCCGGCCAGGGTAAAGACCGAACCGGGGACGAAGCCCACCGCCGCCACCGCATAGGCCCCCATGAAGGCCAGAGGTGCCCAGGCACCGAGATCATCCAGGGTGGCCCGCAGCATATCCAGTTGCAGGTGGTCGCGCAGTGCCCACGCCGCTGCAATCACGAGCAGCAGGCCGAGCACAACCGGTCCTTTGCGTTTTATCGTACTTCGCATGGGATTCCCCGAACTGGCGCATCTGTCAGCCAGTATCGGGGAATAGGGCGCCGGGTGAAATCAGTAATACCCGAAGGGAAGCGGCGGGGGTCAGGCCCGGGCTCCGTCGGTGTGTGAGCATCCGTCCCCAGAAGTCGTGCAACAGCGCCAGTGTTACGGCCTCTGCCAGTTGCCGGGCAGGTGAGCGAGGTCGCCCGGCTCGTCAATGTCGTGCAGCGTGGGCATGCAGTGCAGCGTCCAGCCCAGGGCGCGTGCGCGGGCCAAGGTAATGGCCGTGACGGTGGATGTGCTCCAGGGCACCTGGTGGAAAAGGTCCGCGTGATAGCGGCGCAGGGCCAGTGCCGAATAGCCACCGTCGCTGACCGGCGTGATCACCGCGTCGGCACCATTCAGCGCACGGGCCATGGCGCGGAGCCGGGGGGCGGTCAGTGCCGGGCAGTCGCTGCCCATGAGCAGCACCGGGTGGCCGGTGGCTGTCACCCTTCGGGCCGCCCGGGCCATCCGATCACCCAGATCGCCCCCGCCCTGGTCGCTGATCCGCAGGTCGCGGGGTAGCGCGATGCCTTCCCAGGCCGCCTCGCCGCCCGGCGTGCGGCAGAGTTCCACCGGCCCGAGGTCGGCCGTTAAGGCCTGGTGCAGTGCGTGGGCCAGTAACCGGTCCGCCAGCCGGGCGGCACCGTGGGCGCCGAGTGCGGGGATCAGCCGGGTCTTGGCCAGGCCCGGGCGCGGCGCCTTTGCCAGAACCACGATATGTACCGGGGGGCTGGTCATCGGTAGTGGCGGGCCAGGGTTTTGGCCGGCACCCCCCGCCAGTACGCCAGGCGCAGGCGCCACATCAGGGTGATGGTGCGCCAGACGCCCCGCTGGTCCCAGCGGCGGCCGGAGGTAGTGACCCGCGCCCGCAGACAGCGGGGCGGAGAGAGCCGCTTCAGACGGCGGCTGATCTCGATGTCCTCCATCAGCGGCTGGTCGGGAAAGCCGCCCACGGCATCAAAGGCGCGGCGGGTCATGAACAGCGCCTGGTCCCCGGTGGCGATGCCGGTGAGCCGGGAACGGCTATTCATCAGGGTGCCGACCAGGCGGAGCACGGGGCTGGCGCCGGTGATCGTGACGTCGAACCGGCCCCAGTGCCGCGCGCCGCTGCGCAGCGCCTGTTCAATCAGCGCGTCGGCGCCCTCCGGCAACCGGGTGTCGGCGTGCAGGAACAGCAACAGCGGCCGGCTGCTGGCAGCGGCGCCAGCGTTCATCTGGGCGGCCCGCCCCGGCGGGGAGGACAGCACCCGGAACCCGTGCTTGCTGGCCAGCTCCGCGGTCCCGTCCCGACTGCCGCCATCCACCAGCCACAGCTCATGGCCAGGGCGAAGTGCGGCCTGGAGATTAGCGGCCAGCGCGGGGATGTTATCGGCCTCATCCAGCGCCGGTACGATCAGCGCCAGGCGGTCGGTTTGTTCGGAGTCGCGGTTCACGTTCTCCAGTATGACACGGCCGGTGCCGGCCGCCCGGGCGGCTTAGCCGTTCTGCCAGCCCAGGTAGCGGATCAGTGCCACCACGGCGGAATCGAGCAGGTAGCCGATGACGCCGATGATCAACACCAGGGCAGCCAGCTGGTCGTAGGCCAGGATGTCGCGGGCATCGTTGATGGCGTAGCCAAGGCCGCTGGTCACCCCCAGGTACTCCGCCGGAACCAGCACCACCCAGGCGATCCCCAGCGCCAGGCGGAAGCCGGCCAGGATGTCCGGCGCCACCGCGGGCAGCACCAGCCGGCGCAGGCTGGCGGCCGGCGAGGCGCCGAAGTTGCGCGCGACCTTGAAGTACATCGGGTCGATCCGCTGCACCGCGAAGGCCGTGGAGAACAGGATGGGCCAGAGCGAGGCCATGAAGATCAGGAAGATGATCGCCCCGTCCCAGGTGGCGAAGGCCAGCACGGCAATGGGCATCCAGGCCAGCGGGCTGACCATGCGCAGCAGCTGGAAGGGGAAACTGGTGACCCGGCGGACCACCGGCAATGCGCCCACCAGGATGCCCAGGGGGATGGCCACCACCGTGGCCCACATCAGGCCCTGGGCAATGCGGTTGAGGCTCGGCGCGGCGTGGTGCCAGGCATCGCCGGAGGTCACCAGCTGCCAGGCCGCCGGCAGGGCGTGGCCCGGGGCGAAGCCGCTGAAGGCCATGGTGTCGGGGTTATTGGCGATGGCGTAGCCACCGAGCCACCAGAAGCCCAGCAACAGGGCCAGCCCGGCCAGGGGGTAGGCCAGCGGCGCGGTGCGCTGCCAGATCACCGCGGCAGCGGAGGGGGTGCGCGCCGCGTTGACAGCGGAAGGGGCACCGGCAAGCGGTGCCGGTCCTTGCGTACTCATAGCCGGATGATCTCCTCCCGTTCCCAGGCGGTGTCGGCGGTGACATCGCCCTGGTGCGCCTCCGGGTACTGCTCCAGGGCGCGGCGCACGAACCGGTCGTCCACCAGGTCGGCTGCCACCCGGTCCGGGTCCAGGTCGTCCAGGAAAGTCTTGTCCCCGCCCACGAGGGTCTGCGTCATGTTGCGCACTAGCTCCCGGGTGGCAGACGGGTAGGGGTAGGGGGCGAAATCAATTCGGCCCACACCCCATTCCGAATGGCGGATCGCCCGCGGGTCGGCGTACTCCTCCGGGTCGTAGTGGGTCATGGCCCGCACCACCACGTTGGCGGGCATGGGCAGGTAGCCCTTGCCGTCCCGAGAGAGCATCTCTGCAGTCTCCACCTTGTTCTGCTGGGCGTAGAGCTCGGCGCGCACCAGCGCATTGAGGACCTTCTGGGTGCGCTCCGGGTTGGCCTCTACCTGCTTTTCATTCATGCACAGCACGCAGCAGGGGTGGTTCTTCCAGATATCCCCGGTGAAGCGCAGCAGCGACCCATTGGCGAGCAATTCCCCCGCGGCATTGAACGGCTCGGCCACGGTGAAACCGTCGATGCGGCCGGCCGCCAGGGCTGAGGGCATCTCTGCCGGTGGCAGGATGGCCAGGTTGACCTGGTTGTCGGCCAGCTCCGCGGACTGGTCCTGGATGACCGGTTCCAGCCCGGCCTCGCGCAGCGCCATCTGCAGCAGCACGTTGTGCACCGAGTACCAGAAGGGCACGGCGATCTGGGTGCCGCCCAGGTCGGCGAACTCCTTGGCGCCGCTGGCCTGGCTCATCAGCACGGCGGAGCCGTTGGTGTGGGCCCAGGCCATGATCTTGACCGGGAAGTGGTTGTTGTAGCGCATCCAGACGGGGATGGGCTTGAGCAGGTGCACCAGGTTGTAGCGGCCCCGGGCAAAGCCCTCCACCAGCGGTGACCAGCCACGGATCAGCTCCGGGTCGGCCACCTCCAGGCCTTCGTCCTCGAAGTAGCCGCGGGCGTGGGCGACGAGGAGCGGGGTGGCGTCGGTGATGGGCAGGTAGCCGATGCGCACAACCTCGTCCTTGCTGGCAGCCGCGGCGGTGCTGAGCAGGCCGGGCATGCCGAGACCGGCAGCCAGGCCACCGGCGGCCAATGAGTCGAGCAAGAAGCGCCGGCGGCCGTTGCTGAAGTCGTAATCGATGTGGCTGTCGCCGTCGTGTTCGCACTTAGCCATGGGCCAGCTCCAGTTGCGCGTGGTCAGGGGTGGGCGCCGGTTGGTCACGGGTGGTCTGAGGGGCCACCGAGTCGCGGAACCGTGCCATGAGCGCCTCCCGCTGGCGGCCGAACGCCGGCTGCATCGGGTTACGCGGATAGGGCAGGTCCACCGGCAGGACGCTTCGGAAGGTGCCGGGAGCGCGGCCCATGACCACCACCCGATCGCCCATGGTGAGCGCCTCGTCGATATCGTGGGTGACCAGGACCAGGGTGATGCCCTGGTCGCGGGCGATCTGGCTGACCTCCAGCTGGAGGTTGCGACGGGTGAAGGCGTCCAGGGCCGAGAAGGGCTCATCCAGCAGGATGATCTCGGGGCCCACCGCCAGCGACCGGGCCAGCGCCACTCGCTGCTGCTGCCCGCCGGAGAGATCGCCGATGGGGGCCTCCGCCTTGTCGGCCAGGTCCACCAGCGCCAGCATCTCCGCTACCCGGGTCTTCAGGCTGTCGGTCTGCCCGGTGAACTGCAGGCCCAGGGCCACGTTCTGTCGCACGTTCAGCCAGGGGTAGAGGCCCGGCCGCTGGAACATCATGTTCCAGGCGGCGTCTGGCCGTTGCACGGTGCGGCCGCCGATGCGCACCTGCCCGGCACTGGGCAGGGTCAACCCGGCCAGCATGTGCAGCAGCGTGGATTTGCCACAGCCGCTCTCGCCGATGATGGCCACGCTCTCACCGGAGGCGATCTCCAGCGAGAGGGCTTCCAGCACCCACGGGTCGCGGGTATGGAAGCGGTGGGAGAGTTGTTCGATCTGAATCGGTGCGCCCATAGTGGCCTCCATTACTGTCTCCGTGCCGGATGCGGGCTATGGGCAGGAGACTAGCCCCAGTTCTTAATAACAATAAATACCGATTGTTCGTTTATTTATGCGCCTGATGCATATGCCGCATGGGCACTAGCGTTTTCGCCTTAAAGGCCAAAAAAGAATAAGTAATTTTTTCTTTAGTCTTTTTCGGTTGCCAAGGACTGAGCCTAGACTGCGGGCATTCGCCGTTGCCGGGGCCGGCACCGCCGGGCCGCAACGTCAGTCAGTGAATCACCGTCTGTAAACGACAGGAGCAGTGCCATGAGCGAGTCCGCAACCCGCACCAAGGAACGCAAGCCCCTGCGCCCCATCGACCTGGAGGGGCTGAAGGCCCTGGGCGCCAAGGCCAAGCTCGACCCCGCCAAGGTCAACACCCTCAAGGCGCACACCGAGTGCGAGGGCGTGTTCCGCATGATGACCTACTGCCGGGACCTGGACGGCCACCTGATTGATGAGCCGCCGACTCTGCTGGGTGAGGACAACGCCCCGAACCCCTCCGAGGCCACCCTGGCGGCATTGGCCTCCTGCCTGCTGGTGGGTATCCACGCCAACGCCACCTACCGGGGCATCACGCTGTACAAGCTGGAGGCCGACCTGGAGGGGGATATCAACATCAGCAGCGCCTGGGGCGTGGGTGATACCAGCGAGAAGCGGCTCGGCTTTACCGAGATCCGGGTGAAGTTCGATATCGATGCCAACTGTTCCCGCGAGGAGTTGCAGGAGCTGATCGAGTGGTCCGACAAGTGGTCACCGGTGGGCAACACGTTACGTAACCCGGTGGAGACCAAGATCAGTCTCGCCTGATCCTCGGCGGGCGGTGCCGGCCCTGGTGCCGGTCCGCCCGCCGCAGACCGCCTCAGGAGGCCGCCATGTCCGTCGCCGCAGAAAAACTCTCCCCCGTCGCCACCCCGGACCTGCCGAGCCGTGTCGCCGAGCTGGTCCGCACCGACCTGGCTCCCCACACCGTCCGCGTGGACCGCGAGGGCTGGTACCCGGAGCCCTTTATGCGCAAGTTGGGGGACCTGGGCGCGTACCGCCAGCACCTGGCATCGCGGAATGGCGCAGGCCAGGCCGATTTCCCCGGCGCCATTCGCGCCATGGAAGCGGTCTCCCGGGAGTGCATGTCCACCGGCTTCTGCGTCTGGTGCCAGGACGCCCTGGCCTGGTACCTGGATAACGCCGACAACCCGGCGGTGCGCAGCATCATGTTGCCCGCAGTGGCCGAGGGCCGACGTCTGGGCGGTACGGGACTGTCCAACGCCATGAAAAACCTGGCGGCCATCGAACCACTCAAGGTCCGGCTGCAGCGGGTGGACGGCGGGTACATCGCCAACGGCACGTTGCCCTGGGTCTCCAACCTCGGCGAGCGGCACGCCTTCGCTGCTGTGTTCGAGCTGGCCGGGAGCGGGGGACGGAAGGTGATGGCCGTGGTCCGCTGTGACCAGCCGGGTTTCTCGCTGCAGCGCTGCGCCGAGTTCACGGCCCTGGAGGGCAGCGGCACTTTCGCCTGCCACTTCAATGACAGTTTCATACCCGACTCGCAGGTGATCACCACCGACGTGGCGGGCTTTATCCCGCGTATCCGCGCCGGTTTCGTGCTCCTGCAGATGGGGATGGGCCTGGGCCTGGTACAGGGCTGCATCGACATCATGCAGTCGGTGCGGCAGACTCATGGGCACGTTAACCGCTACCTGGACGAGCAGCCGGAGACACTGGCCGAGGCCCTGGCGGACGCCCGCGCAGCCACTTACGCCCTGGCCGAGGAGGTGCATGACAGCTCCGATGGCTACTTCGCGGACGTGCTGCAACTGCGCCACACCGGCTCGGAACTGGCCCTGCGCGCCTCGCAGGCCGCCATGCTGCATTCCGGGGCCCGCGGTTACCTGGCTGACGCACCCGCCCAGCGCAAGCTGCGCGAGTCCTACTTTGTGGCCATCGTGACCCCGGCCATCAAGCACATCCGCAAGGAGCTTGAGCGGTTGGGCGCCACCTGATCAAGCGAGGAGTTCATGGGCAGCACACCGTTCCGCCGTTACCTGTGTCGTGTTTGCGGCTACATCTACGATGAGGCCGAGGGGGACCCGGACGGTGGGCTACCACCGGGGACGCGGTTCGAGGACATCCCCGACGACTGGGAGTGCCCGGATTGCGGTGTGCGCAAGGTGGACTTCGACCTGCTGGAGGAGAGCGCGGAGGCTTTGGAGGCCGCCGAGGCCCCCGCGATGCGTTCGGTGGACCTGGCCGCCGGCCAGGGGGCGGACCAGGTGGTCATCATCGGCGGTGGGATGGCCGCCTGGGCAGTGGCCGAGGCGCTGCGTGCCCAAGATGAGGCGCGCCCCATTACCCTGGTCACCCGCTGTAACGGCGATGTCTATTACAAGCCCCAGTTGTCGGCAGCGGCGGCTCGGGGCCGTACGCCCGACGACCTGGTCCAGGCCGCGGGCGAGGATAAGGCGAGGGAACTGGGCGTGAACCTGGTGGCGCGCACCCGGGCACTGGCCATCGACACCGACCGACGCCGGGTCATCACCCCGCGGGGCGGGGTGCCGTACGGCGACCTGGTGCTGGCTACCGGGGCGCGGCAGCCGCGCCCGTCGCTGCAGGGCAACGCTGCTACCGAGGTGCTCCAGGTGAATGACCTCGCCGCCTACCGGCGGCTCCGGGAGCGGGTGGACGCCCACGACCCGGCGCGGGTCTTGATCATGGGCGCCGGGCTGATCGGCTGTGAATTCGCCGAGGACCTGTCCGGGGCGGGGCACCGCATTACCCTGGTGGATATCGCCGATCGGCCGCTGAGCCGCCTGTTGCCGGCGCAGGTCAGTGGCGATCTGCAGGCCGCGCTGAGCGAAAAGGGGGTCGACCTGAGGCTGGGGCGGACGGTCGCCACCGTGACGCGTACCGGCGAAGGGCCCTATACCGTTACGCTGGACGACGACACCCGCCTGGAGGTGGACGTGGTGGTGAGCGCCCTGGGGCTGATCCCGAGCACCCGTCTGGCGGAAAAGGCCGGACTGGCGGTGGGCCACGGCATCCGCGTGGATGAGCGGCTGCGCACCAGCGACCCCCGCATCCGGGCCTTGGGCGACTGCAGCGAACACGAGGGGCATCTGCTCCCCTACGTGCAGCCCCTCAAGGCACAGGCCCGGGTGATCGGCGCCGCGCTCGCCGGCGACGAGGACGCCGTCTACCGTGCGGAGCCCGGTACCGTACGGGTGAAAACCCCCTCTCTGCCCCTGGCGGTCTGGTCCCCCTGGACCGCCGGCGAGTGGAGCGAAAAGACCAGCGAAGAGGCCGGCCGGGTGATGTTGCACTACTCCGGGGCCGCGCTGACCGGGTTCGCCCTGTCGGGGCGCCAGGTGCGCCAGGGCCCGAAGCTGGAAAAGGCGATACGGGCCGGGAAAAGCCCGGATGCGGCCTAACCCCGGGCGAGTATTGCCTGCAGCGGGGTCAGCAGGACCTCGGCTCCGAATACCGCCCGGCCGTCCGGTAGCAAGCCCAGGCAGTGATGGCGGTGCTGTTCCGGGGCAGCGCCCCGCAGCCCGCCGCCCTTGGCCACCGGCTCCGGCGCATCCACCAGGATGTGCAGGCAGTCGTTGCTCCGCAGCGCCCGCGCCAGGCCCTGGTCGACGCTGATCAGGTGGCTGGTGTAGACCATGGGGTTGGCGTAGAAGTCGAACCCCATGCTGTCGGCCCGCTCCAGCAGGGCGCAGGAGATCAGCGAGGCTGGCACCATGTCCGGAAAGTTGACCCGGTGCTCGATCTCGTCGAAGTACCAGGCCTGATCGCCCAGGGAGGCGGAGATCAGGTTCTTGGCGTTCCCGTTCATCAGGTACTTGCGCTTCAGGAACCAGTCGGTCTCTGCTAGTGGCTGGCGATCCGGGGCGGTCCGGAGCTGCTCCTCGCTGGCACCCACCCGACTCAGGCCCTCCGTGACCAGCGGACACTGGGGTGTGGCCGTGTCCCGGACGTTGCCCATCAAAGCCAGGCCCCCCTCCTTGCGGAGGATGACCCGGTTGGCAATGACCGGGAGACCCTGGTCGTCGCGGGTCTCCCGGGTGGCCCGTATTTCCGGCTGGAAGGGCTCGTCGGGGCGCAGAACATCGGCGAAGGTGAACTGATAATTACGGAAACCGCCCTGCGGTAGCGGGTAACCCCGCGCCTGCCGCTCCAGGCTTACCAGGTATTCCACCAGGCATTCCATCTGAAAGCCCAGCGCAATGGGGCCACCGAAGGGGTTGTTGCGGATCAGGCGCCATTTGCGGCTGTCGTGGAAGGGGTTGAAGTCATCGGTGGCGTTTCGGGCCACGTCGATGTGGATCTGCTGGAATCGAAACGGGGCAGAGGTCTCGTCGAGTTGCAAGGCAGCGCTGGCCATAGGGTCGTTCCCTTCCGTGCGGGCGGAATCCACCCTATGCACTGTAGCTCACGGGGTCGCCACCAGGTAGTGGCCGCGACAGGTCTGTTTGACGCCGTACATAGAACGATCGGCCATCCGGAGCAGCTCGTCCGCTGTACCGCCATGGTCGGGGTACAGGGCGACACCGACGCTGGCCCCCACCTGGCAGGTCTTGCCATCGACGGTGATGGGCGCCGGGATCGCCTGGACGATCTTGTCGGCCACGGCGAGCGCGCTCTCCGCCGACTCGATGGCCTGTAACAGCAGCACGAATTCATCGCCGCCGTAGCGGGCCACGGTGTCGGAGGCGCGGACCAGCCCCTGCAGCCGCTCGGCCACCTGGCACAGCACCTTGTCGCCGAATTCATGCCCGTGGCGGTCATTGATGGGCTTGAAATGGTCCAGGTCGATGAACAACAGCGCAACGCGCTCCTGGTGGCGGTGGGCCAGGCCGATGGCCTGGTCGAGTCGATCCTGCAGCAGTCGGCGATTGGCCAGCCCGGTGAGGTTGTCGTGCAGCGCCAGGTGGCGGATGCGTGCCTCCGCCTGCTTGCGCTCGGTGACATTGTAGGCCAACCAGACCACGGCCGGCCGCTCGTGTACATCCGGGGGCAGCGGGTAGACCCGCGCCTCGAACCACTGCCGCCCGGGCATATCCCCCTTGGTCACGGCCAGGTCCTCGGAGTCCGCATCGAGTGTGTATTCATGGGTCACCAGGCTGTCGTCCTGGATGGCCTGCTGAACCACCGCCTGGAAGGCCGCGGCCTGTTGCGGGGGCAGAACCTCCTGCAGAGTGCGTCCGCGCAACCGGTCGGCGTCTGGATAGTGCTGGCTATCGCGGCCGCCGATCACGTCCACGTACAGGCCCTGGTCATCGAGCACAAAGCCGATGTCCGGCAAGGCGTGAACAATGGCCTCCAGCTTCCGAGAGACGCGGCGCAGGGCCAGTTCTGCCTCTCTGCCTCGGGTATGGTCATGGCCAATGCTCAAGACTTCCTCGATTTCACCATCGGTGCCCCGCACGGCCTGATTGCTCCACATCATCCAGCGGCGGCTGCCGTCCTTGCGTACCACCTCGTTCTCGTTGAGTGCGTAGCGGTCCGGTGCGTGCTGGATGGCCTGGATCAGCCGGACCAGGTCGCGCCCGTCCTTGTCCCGGGGCGGCACGATGGTGCCGATGACGCTGCGGCCGACCAGTTCACCGGGTTGGTATCCGAACAGGCGCTCGCCGTGGGCGTTAATGAAGTGGATACGGCCATCACCGCCCCAGCGTAGGACCACGCCGTTGACACCCTGTACCAGGTGGCGGAACTGCCGCTCCGAGTCATGCAGGCTGAGCGTCTGGCGGGTCAGCAGCCAGCCCAGCATTGCGGCGATCAGTGCCGAACCGCCCAGGGCGGCCTTGCGCCATGCCGGCAGGGCCGCGGCCGCGTCCCAGCCGTGCGAAGGGCGCGCCGCTATCTCCCACTCGTTGCCGATAAAGCTGACCAGCTGGCGTACGGCATCCGCCTCGAACAGCTCCGGGTTCCCGTGAAAGACGGCGCCCTCCGCCCCCCGCCCGTCGTGACCGCGGATCGCCAGGTCGAGGGTTTCGCTGGCCCGGTCGACTCCGGCCCGCTGGTAAAGGCTGTCCAGCCGCACCGGTACGCTGGCCAGGCCCCAGTAGTTGTCGTCGTTGGTGTATACCGGCGTGCGAACGATGAGGGCCATCCCGCCCTGGACGAGTTCGGTCGGCCCACCGACCACCGTGCGCTGCTCCCGCATGACCCGTCGGACCGACTCGCCCTGGTCGGGATGATTCACAAGGTCGGTGCCGATGGCGGCCTCGTTGCCCTCCAACGGGTAGGCCAGGGTGATGACGTTGTCCGGGGCCAGTGTGATGTGGCGCAGGGCGCTGTCCGGGGCAAGTGTCTCCGAGGCCATCTGCTCGAAGGTCTCCCGGTCGATGTCCGGGTTGGTGGCCACGTAGTTAGCGAGCCCGGTGACCAGGTAGGCGTTGGCGTTGAGTTCGCCCTCAAGGCGGGCGCGCAGCGTGGAGACCTGGGAAGTGATCTGGGCGCGAACCTGCTGGAGGCTACGCTCTTCCGCCAACCGCTCCGCCCACAGCCCCACACCAACAACCACCGCGCCCGCCAGCAAGGCGGTCAGCAGAGGCAGCAGTTGTCTCGGCAGGCGGTTCACGCGGAGGCTGTCCTTATCCCGGTCACGGGCGTCGATTATCCACTAACGGCATTAGTTCACCGTTAGTGATCAACCTATTCCCGCGGGGGAATAAACGCAATGGCTCGGTGTCTGTCCGTTATCGTGCCGAGCCCAGGGCGGGGGTGGCCGGGGTTGCAACGTCACCACCGTAGAGGGCAGCGCGGCGTTTGCCGGCGGCCTTGGCTTCGTAAAGCGCCTGATCGGCTTGCACCAGAAGGGCATCCGGGCTGTTCGCCCCCTGGCTGATATGTGCACAGCCCATACTGACCCCGACGTTCACCGTTACCGGGCCGTGCTCGGTGGTGGCAAAGGTTATTGGCGCATCGAGCGCGTCGAGCAGGCGCCGGGCAACGTCGAGGGCCGCGGGGGCATCCGCGCAGTCGTTGAGCAGGATGACGAACTCATCCCCTCCATAGCGCGCCGCGATATCGCCGCCCTTGTGATTGTGCCGCAGGCGGGCGGCGAGGGTTTTGAGCACCTCGTCACCGGCGTGGTGGCCGTACTGGTCATTGATCGCCTTGAAGCTGTCCAGGTCCATGATGAGCACGGCAAAGGGGGCGCCATGGGTGCGCCAGCTCGCCATGCTCTCCTCCAGGGCCTCGAACAGGTGGTGGCGGTTGCTTAGGCCGGTGAGCATATCCCGGTAGGCGAGCCGCTCCAGGTCGTTCTGGCGCGTGCGGTACGCCACTGCCGCCTCCAGATTGCGCTGGGCGTGAGCGACCAGCAGCGCCATCAGCCCGAAGGCGAGAATATGCGCACCGGTGGACCAGACGGGCACCGCGTGACCGGGCGTTAGTTGACTGATGACGATGGTCGCTGCGGTGAGCAGCGTCAAGCCCAGGGCCGCGCCGCTCTCTCGGAGGAAGATGCTGGCCCAGAAAAGCAGCGGTAATGCGCCGTACAAGAGTGCGTGCACCGGGTCTGCCCGGCTGAGCTGATAGCTGACGATCAGCCCGACTGGCAGTAACAGGGCCAATAGTACGAGCAACGCCTCGCGGCGTCGCCCATGAAAGCGAGGCGGCCCGTACCGCAGCCAGCTGCTTACCAGTGGTACCACGCAGACGAAGCCGAAGACGACGCTGAGCCACCAGTTGCGGGCGATCAGCAGGAAGAGTTCGGCCGGAGCGGTGCCGGTGACGGACAGCCAGCTCGCGGCCAACAGGGCACCGCCACCGGGTA
Source organism: Alkalispirillum mobile (assembly GCF_003664325.1). NCBI lineage: Bacteria > Pseudomonadati > Pseudomonadota > Gammaproteobacteria > Chromatiales > Ectothiorhodospiraceae > Alkalispirillum > Alkalispirillum mobile. The sequence goes on along the minus strand of NZ_RCDA01000001.1, from coordinate 923,579 downwards.
CGAGGAGGAGGCAGATGAAGGCAAACCGGGCCGTGCCGGTGAGATCGAAGTCCAGCACTCGGTGCCGGCCATAGCCCGTGAGCAGCCGCGCCGCTATGCCGATCTCGGTGACTGCGATAACCCCCAGGCCGGCGGCCACCCAGTAGGGCGCCTCGCTCATGGGCGGGCTTACCAGCCAGTGGGCGGCCAGCAGTACCGGGAGCAGCCAGTAGCCCCAGACCAGCACGGCCATCAGGCCCACGCCGCTCGCGAGCCAGACGGTGCTGATCTCTAGGGAGAGTTCCGCGATGAGCAGGCTCAGCGCAACGGCAATACCGTAGCAGGCGCCCACGCCCAAGCCGATCAGGGCCCGCGGCTGGCCCAGCACCCGGGCGGGATAACCCTGTGGTGTCGGTTCTTGTTCGTCCGTGTGAGGCATCGGCGTTCGGGCGCCCTGGTGGATTCGGTCAGCCGGAGCGGAGCGCTTCCGGCACGGCCCCAAGCTTAGCAACCTTTTTCGGGTTGTTGGGACGCGGGGTTACGGACACAAAAAACGGGCCGCCACGCTGGGTGAACGGCCCGTCTCTATCGGTTTGGTCGGGGTGGCAGGATTCGAACCTGCGACCACCTGCACCCCATGCAGGTGCGCTACCAGGCTGCGCTACACCCCGTTTGGAGAGCCGAGATACTACAGTAGTCCGCCGGCCCTTGCAATTGCCTGTCAGCGCTTGAGGATGTGCAGGACGCCTTCAAGCTCGATCCGCATCTGGCGGATCACCTGTTGAGTCTGGCTGACGTCCTCTTTGGCACCTTCGCCGGAGAGTTTTTGCCGCGCACCGCCAATGGTAAAGCCCTCCTCGTAGAGCAGGGCACGGATCTGGCGGATGACGATGACGTCCTGGCGCTGGTAGTACCGGCGGTTGCCCCGCCGCTTGACCGGCTTGAGCTGCGGGAACTCCTGCTCCCAGTAGCGCAGCACGTGCGGTTTGACGGCGCAGAGCTCGCTGACCTCACCGATGGTGAAGTAGCGCTTGGCCGGGATGGGCGGCAGCTCAAGATTGTTTGACGTTTCCAGCATAGGCCTCTACCCGCGTCTTGAGCTTCTGCCCGGGACGGAAGGTAACCACCCGGCGGGCCGAGATGGGTATCTCCTCGCCCGTCTTGGGGTTGCGTCCGGGGCGCTCGTTTTTGTCACGCAGGTCGAAGTTGCCGAACCCCGAGAGCTTGACCGGCACGCCGGTTTCCAGCGCCTGCCGGATCTCTTCGAAGAACAATTCGACCAGCTCCTTGGCCTCACGTTTGTTCAGGCCTACCTCTTCGAACAGACGTTCGGCCATGTCGGCCTTGGTCAACGCCATGCCGTTATTCCCCCCTCAAGACTGCACCGGTTTCCTGTCCGAGGCGTTCGACCACGCGCCCCAACACGCGGTCCATGTCCTCGTCGGTAAGCGTGCGCGAAGAATCCTGTAAAATCAAGCCCATGGCAACGCTTTTCTGCCCCTCCGGCACCCCCTTGCCGGCGTAGACGTCAAACAGCCGGACGTCCACCAGTTGCTCGCCACCGGCGCCGAGTGCCGCGTCCACCAGCTGCTGGGCCGGGACATCGTGGGCGACCAACAGTGCCAGGTCGCGGCGGTTGGCCGGGTAGCGCGACAGGGGACGGAAGGCGGGCAGCGCAGCGGTCTGAACGGCCGCCAGGTCCAGGTCGAACAGGAAGACTGGGCCCTGGATGTCCAACTCCCGGGCCTGGGCCGGATGCAGGGCGCCGAGCCAGCCGATGGGCTGCCCACCGTCAAGGATGCGCGCCGTCTGGCCCGGGTGCAGCGCCGGATGGCGGTCCGGCTGGAAGCGGAACTCGGCACCGCGACCACCGGCAGCGAGCAGGGCCTCCACGTCGCCCTTCACGTCGTAGAAGTCCAGGGCCCGGCCCGGTTCACCCCACTGCTCGGGGTTGCCGGGGCCCAGTGCCAGGCCGGCCAGTCGTGGTTCCTGGCGCAGATGCCCCATGGCACCGATAAAGCGCAGGCCGCTCTCGAACAGGCGGATGCGCTGGACCTGCCGGTTCTGATTGTGGCGGGCCGCCTGTACCAGGCCCGGCCACAGGCTGGTGCGCATCACCGCCAAATCGGCGGAGATGGGGTTGGCCAGGGGCAAGGCCTCGTGCTCCGGGTCCAGTGTGCGTTGTGTCTCGGGAGCCACAAAGGAATAGGTGATTGCTTCGTGGTAGCCGCGCTGGACCAGCACCTGGCGTAGGCGGGAGAGGCTGGTCTGCTCCTCCGGCGCCCGGCCCACGGTAAGCGGGATCGGCGGCCGGCGTGTGGGCAGTTGGTCGTAGCCGTAGAGGCGGGCGACCTCCTCGATCAGATCTTCCTCGCGGGCGATGTCGAAGCGCCAGCTGGGCGGGTCCACCTGCCAGACGCCGTCGGCCTCCGGCGTGACCCGCATGCCCAGGCGCTCCAGCATCCCGATGATGCGATCGCCGGGGATGTCGGCGCCCAGTACCCGGGCAACCCGCGCCCCGCGCAGGCGGACGGCCTCGCGCGCCGGGAGGTGCGATTCGGCGACGGCCTCCTTCACGGGGCCCGCCTCGCCGCCACAGATGCTCAGCAGCAGCTGGGAGGCCCGCGCCATGGCCCGGTGCTGGCCGGCGGGGTCCACCCCGCGCTCGAAGCGGTGGGAGGAGTCGGTGTGCAGGCCGTGGGCGCGGGCACGGCCTGCGATGGCGGCGGGTGCGAACCAGGCGCACTCCAGGAGGATGTCCCGGGTGTCGTCGCCGACGCTGGAGTCCTCGCCGCCCATGATGCCGGCGAGTGCCAACGCCTGCTGGTCATCCGCAATCACCAGCTGGTCGCTGGCCAGTTCGATGGTCTCGCCGCCGATCAGGGTCAGGGTTTCGCCGGGCCGGGCCCAGCGGGCGTGGATCGTGCCCTCGACCCGCGCCAGGTCGAAGGCGTGCATGGGCTGGCCCAGCTCGATCAGCACGTAGTTGGTCACGTCCACTAGCGGACCGAGGCTGCGGATACCGGCGCGGCGGAGCCGTTCGCGCATCCATAGCGGTGTCTCGGCCCGTGGGTTCAGGCCGCGCACCACCCGGCCCAGGTAGCGGGCGCAGGCCTCGGGCGCATCCAGTTGCACCTCCACCGTGTCCTCGAGGGCAGCCGGCACGGCGGGGATGTCCGGGGTTTGCACCGGCTGCTCCAGCAGGGCACCCACCTCGCGGGCAACACCGATCATGCCCAGGCAGTCGGCGCGGTTCGGGGTCAGGTCCACCTCGATCACGTTATCGGCCAGACCCAGATAGTCGCGCAGGTCGCGCCCCACCGGCGCGTCTTCCGGCAGTTCCATCAGGCCGTCGGCGTCCTCGCTCAGGCCCAGTTCGCGGGCGGAGCAGAGCATACCGAAGGAGGCCTGGCCGCGGAGCTTGGCGCGCTTGATCTTCAGGCCGCCGGGCAGCTCGCCGCCCACCGTGGCCAGCGGGGCCACCAGCCCCTCACGGGCGTTGGGCGCCCCGCAGACAACCTGCAGGGGCTCGCCCTGGCCGGCGTCCACCTGGCAGAGGCGGAGCTTGTCGGCATCCGGGTGCGGCTCGCAGCGGGTGATACGGCCAACCACGACGCCGCTGAAGGCGGGGGCGGCGGGCTCCACGCCGTCCACCTCCAGGCCGGCCATGGTCAGCCGGTGGGCGAGTTGCTCGGTGGGGCCGGTGTCGGCCACCCATTCACGCAGCCAGTGTTCACTGATTAGCATGGATTCGATCCCGTCCTTGTCCGGGGCAGGGGACGCCGTGCCGGCGGCGCCGGCTCAGCGGAACTGCGCCAGGAAGCGCAGATCGTTCTCGAAGAAGAGGCGCAGGTCGTTGACCCCGTAGCGCAGCATGGCCAGGCGCTCCACGCCCATGCCGAAGGCGTAGCCGGTCCAGCGCTCCGGGTCGATGTTGCTGTGCTCGAAGACCCGCGGGTGCACCACGCCGCAGCCCAGCACCTCCAGCCAGCCGGTGCCGCCGCAGACGCGGCAGCCGTTGCCGCCGCAGTTCACGCACTGCACGTCCACCTCGGCCGAGGGCTCGGTGAAGGGGAAGTAGGAGGGGCGGAAGCGCACCTCCAGGTCCCGCTCGAAGAAGGCCTGGAGAAAGTCGTACAGCACGCCCTTCAGGTCGGCAAAGCCCACGCCCTCGTCCACCAGCAGCCCCTCCACCTGGTGGAACATGGGGGTGTGGGTGAGGTCGGAGTCGCAGCGGTAAACCCGCCCGGGCGCGATGACGCGCAGCGGGGCGCCATCCTTTTCCATCACCCGTACCTGCACCGGCGAGGTGTGGGTGCGCAGCAGGTGGTGGGCGTCGAAGTAGAAGGTGTCGTGCATCGCCCGGGCCGGGTGGTGCTCCGGGATGTTGAGCGCCTCGAAGTTGTGGTAATCGTCCTCGACCTCGGGGCCCTGGCCCACGGTGAAGCCCGCGGCCGCAAACAGCTGCTCGATGCGCTCCAGGGTGCGGGTGACCGGGTGCAGGCCGCCAGGCGCCTGGCCGCGGCCGGGGAGCGTGACATCCAGGCGCTCGGCTTCCAGTGCCTGCTCCATGGCCCGTGCCTCGAGCGTGGCCTTGCGGCCCTCGAGCCGGGCCTGGAGTTGCTTTTTGGCGGCATTAATGGCCTGACCGGCCTGCGGGCGCTCGTCGGCGGGCAGCTTGCCCAGTCCCTTCAGCGCTTCGGTGAGCTGGCCCTTCTTCCCCAGGTAGGCGACCCGCACGCTGTCCAGCGCGGCCAGATCCCGGGCCTGGTCCACGGCCTGTTCGGCCTCGGCCAGCATCGCTTCCAGTTGACTTGCGTGATCGCTGCTCATGCTGATCCCGTTGCAGTCAGGTGTTGGCGCAGCGGGGGCTGCGCTTATTCAGGGCAGGGGTCGCAGGCACCTGGGGCGCCACAACCGAAAACGGGGGAAGGCCTGGGCCATTCCCCCGTTCGGCCCCGCGCAGCGCGGGGCGACTCGCCTGTACCGGCGCACCGCTCGTCTTCGGCGAGGCCCCGTGGTGCCGGGCCGGCCGTGCGGCAGCTTACGGTTGCTGGACGCGTCTCAGGCGGCGAGGGCCTCGCGGGCTTTCTCGGCCAGCGCGCCAAAGGCGGCCTTATCGTTGACGGCCAGATCGGCCAGCACCTTGCGGTCCAGCTCGACGCCGGCCTGCTGCAGCCCGTGGATGAGGCGGCTGTAGGACAGACCGTGCTGACGGGCGCCCGCGTTGATCCGCTGGATCCACAGCGCCCGGAACTGACGCTTGCGCTGGCGACGGTCACGGTAGGCGTACTGACCGGACTTGATGACCGCCTGGCGCGCAATGCGGAACGACTTGCGGCGGGCGCCGTAATAACCCTTGGCCTTCTTCAGCACCTTGTTGTGCTTGGCGCGGGCAGTGACTCCTCGCTTGACTCTGGACATGACTCGATAACTCCCGGCGAACGGTAACGCTTAGCTGTAGGGCATCATGCGGCGGATCATGGGGGTGTCCGCCTCGGCGACCAGCGCATCGGCGCGCAGCTTGCGCTTCCGCTTGCTGTCCTTCTTGGTCAGGATGTGGTTGTGGAAGGCGTGGGCGCGCTTGTAGCGGCCGGTGGCCGTGGCCTTGAAGCGCTTGGCCGCCCCACGGTTGGTCTTGATCTTGGGCATTCCAGACTCCCTAAATAACAAACAAAGACGCCACCCCCGGTACGCAACCCCGGGGTGGCGCCAGGGGATCGGGTGGCTCGATTACTTGCCCTTTCTCGGGCTCATCATCATGACCATCAGCCGGCCTTCCATCTTGGGCCGCTGGTCAACGGTGGCGATGTCTTCCAGGTCCTGCTCGACCCGGTTGAGCAGCTTCAGCCCGAGGTCCTGGTGGGCCATCTCGCGGCCCCGGAAGCGCAGGGTGACCTTGCACTTGTCACCGTCTTCCAGGAAGCGCCGGAGGTTTCGCAGCTTGACCTTGTAGTCACCCTCGTCGGTGCCGGGCCGGAACTTGACCTCCTTGACCTGGATCTGCTTCTGCTTCTTGCGAGCCGCCTGAGCCTTCTTGCTCTGCTCAAACTTGAACTTGCCGAAATCCATGATCCGGCAAACCGGCGGCTTCGCATTCGCATCCAGTTCAACCAGGTCCATCCCGGCTTCTTCGGCGCGTTCGAGAGCCTCTTCGGTGGCAATGATGCCCACCTGATCGCCCGTCTGGTCTATGAGCCGAACCTCCGGTACCCGGATGTTGCGGTTGACCCTGCGATCGTCTGAGGGGGCGTTACGCCCACCTCCTCTTTTTGGTCTGACAGCGATCCTTTAATCCTCCGAGTTGCTGCGTCCAAGCCGTGCCACCTCGCCCTCGAGGCGTTCCAGGAAGGCGTCCACGGACATGGCGCCCAAATCCTGGCCCTCGCGGGTACGCACGGCCACCGTTTGATTCTCCACTTCTTTGTCCCCCACGACCAGCATGTAGGGAACCTTTTGAAGCGTGTGCTCGCGGATTTTAAAGCCGATCTTCTCGTTTCTCAAGTCGGCATCGACCCGCAAGCCCCGCTCACGGAAGCGCTTTTCGATCTGGCGGGCAAAATCCGCCTGCCGATCAGTGATATTAAGCACAACTGCCTGCACCGGTGCAAGCCACGGGGGCAGGGCGCCGGCGTAGTGTTCGATGAGGATGCCGATGAAACGCTCCAGCGAGCCGAGGATGGCCCGGTGCAGCATGACCGGCACCTTTTTGCTGCCGTCTTCGGCCACGTAGGCGGCGCCCAGCCGGCCGGGCATGGAGAAATCCACCTGGATGGTGCCCAGTTGCCAGGTGCGGCCCAGGCAGTCCTTCAGGGTGAACTCGATCTTCGGCCCGTAGAAGGCGCCTTCGCCCGGCTGCAGCTGCCACTCCAGGTTGGCGCGGTTCAGCGCCTCTTCCAGGGCGTGTTCGGCCTTGTCCCAGAGGGCATCTTCGCCCACGCGCTCGTCCGGGCGGGTGGACAGGGCGATGATCACGTCATCGAAGCCGAAGTCGTTGTAGGCCTTGAAGACCAGGTCGATGAAATCGGCCACTTCCTGCTGGATCTGGTCCTCGGTGCAGAAGATGTGGGCATCATCTTGCACGAAGTTGCGCACCCGCATGAGTCCGTGCAGCGTGCCGGAGGGCTCGTTGCGGTGGCAGGAGCCGAACTCGGCCAGGCGCAGGGGCAGGTCGCGGTAGCTTTTCAGGCCCTGGTTGTACACCTGCACGTGGCAGGGGCAGTTCATGGGCTTGACCGCGTAGTCCCGGGACTCGGACTCGGTGATGAACATGTTGTCCTGGAACTTGTCCCAGTGGCCGGACTTCTCCCACAGGCTGCGGTCCACCAGCTGCGGGGTGTGGATCTCCTGGTAGCCATGGCGATTGGTGAGCTGCCGGATGTACTCCTGTACCTCCAGGTAGATGCTCCACCCCTTGGGGTGCCAGAAGGCCATGCCGGGGGCCTCCTCCTGCACGTGGAAGAGATCCTGGGCGCGGCCGATACGGCGGTGATCGCGCTTTTCGGCCTCGGCCAGCCGGTGCAGGTAGGCCTTGAGCTGCTTCTTGTCCGGCCAGGCGGTGCCGTAGATGCGTTGCAGCATCTCGTTGTCGGAGTTGCCGCGCCAGTAGGCGCCGGCCACCTTCTGAAGCTTGAAGGCCTTGAGCTTGCCGGTGCTGGGCACGTGGGGGCCGCGGCAGAGGTCAAGGAACTCGCCCTGCTTGTAGACGGAGATGATCTCGCTTTCTGGCAGGTCCTCGATGATCTCGGCCTTGTATTTCTCCCCCTGTTCGAGGAAGAACTGAATGGCCTCGTCCCGGTCCCAGACATCGCGCTCGATCTGGAAATCCTGCTTTGCCAGCGCCTCCATCTTCTTTTCGATGGTCTTCAGGTCGTCTTCAGTGAAGGGGCGCTTGTAGGCAAAATCGTAATAGAAGCCGTTCTCGATGACCGGGCCAATGGTGACCTGGGCCTCGGGGAACAGCTCCTTGACGGCCTGGGCCATCAGGTGGGCGGTGGAATGGCGGATCATGTCCACGCCATCCGGGTCACGGTCGGTGACGATCTCCAGCTCGGCATCGGACTCGATGCGGTGGCTGAGATCGACCAGCTTGCCGTCCACACGGCCGGCCAGCGCGGCGCGCGCCAGGCCCTTGCCGATGGATTCGGCCACTTCGCCAACCGTGACGGGGTGTTCGTACTCGCGACGGGAGCCGTCGGGGAGGGTGATTGCAGGCATGTGTCACTCCTGACAGTGGTGGCCTATACGAGGGGCCACGTGTGTGTGGGCACTCGGGAAGGTGCCGGCGATATCAGCCGGCTATTGTTGCAATTTGGAGCGCCTTTCTCAAGAGGGCCGGTCAGGTTTTTTGCGGTGCGGCAAAGGCGCGCTGGGCGAATGCGACCCGTTCAGCGGCGGGGTAGAGCTCGTCATCCTGTTTGCGGATGCGTTCGCGCTCCTGCTTGTCGATCCGGGCCACGCGGGGCGCCAGTCCGCAGCCGTTGGCCATCTGGATGGCCAGTCCGGGGCGGGCGTTGAGCTCCAGCAGCAGGGGGCCGCGGTTACGGTCGAGCACCATGTCGGTGCCCAGGTAGCCCAGGCCGCTCATTTCATAGCAGCCCGAGGCCAGCTCCAGCAGCCGGGTCCAGTCGGGGATGGCCAATTCATGCAGGTTGCGGCCGGTGTCCGGGTGCACCGTTACCGGGCGATCGTACTGTACGGCGCGATTGGCCTTGCCGGTGGCGATGTCCAGCCCGACACCGATGGCCCCCTGGTGGAGGTTGGCCTTGCCGTCGGAGGCGTGGGTGGAGAGGCGCATCATGGCCATCAGCGGGTAGCCGCGGTAGACCACCACGCGGATGTCCGGCACGCCCTCGAAGGTGAAGGTCTCGAACTGGGCGTCGAACTCGATCAGTGCCTCGATGACCGCCACGTCCGGGCTGCCGCCCAGGGTGTAAAGCCCGGAGAGCAGGTTGGAGAGGTAACGCACAACATCGCGCCGGCTCACCCAGACGCCGCTGCCCTTGCGGAACCAGCCGTCCTTGTGTTCAAGAATGACCAGGATGCCCTTGCCGCCGCTGCCCCGCGAGGGCTTGATCGCGAACCCCTGGCCGGGCCGGAGCAGTGACTCCAGCTTGCGGATCTCGCCCTGGCTGTGGATAACGCCCAGCAGCTCCGGGCTGTCGATCCCGTACTTGCGCGCCAGCAGTTTGGTCTGCAGCTTGTCGTCCACCAGCGGGAAACGCTCGCGGGGGTTGTGCAGGTTGATCAGGCTCAGGTTGCGCTCATTCAGCCCGACAATGCCCTGTTCACGCAGCTGGCGGGCCCACCCGAACAGCCGCATCACCGCGACCCCCCGCCCTCGGTCAGGAAGGGCCGGAAGCGCCAGAGCTCCAGCAGCCGGTAACCGGTGTAGCTACCGAGCAGGATGATCCCGGCCAGGACCACCAACTGCAGGCCGAGGAAGTTGAACATCAGGTGTTGGACCAGGTTCATTTGCATCAGTCCGAACGCGGCGATGGCGGTGATCAGGCTGCCGGCACCCTGTTTGAAGACATCGCGCGGGCCCTCCTCCTCCCAGAGGATGGACATGCGCTCGATGGTCCAGGCCAGGATGATCATGGGGAAGAGGGCTACCTTGAGTCCGGAGGTGAAGCCCAGGTGGAAACTGAGGACCGAGAGCAGCGATATCAGCCCGATTACGCAGACAATGACCACCGAGACCCGCGCCACCAGTAACAGGTTGAGGTGGGCCATGGCCTGGCGCATCAGCAGCCCCCCGCCTACCACCAGCAGGAAGGTGATCAGGCCCGGGAGCAGGTTCATCTCCAGAAAGGCGAGGGCGATGAGCACCGGCATGAAGGTGCCGGAGGTCTCCAGCCCGACGATAACGCGGAAGAAGACCACCACCAGTGCCCCCAGTGGCAGCAGCAGGATGCTCTGAAAGATGGCCTGTTCCGACAGCGGCAGGCTGTGAATGGAGAGGTTGAACACCGCCTCGGTGACGGTGCCCTGTTCACCGAGGCCGGCAGCGGACTGGCGGGTCTCCAGCATGGAGAAGGAGACCTGCGAGTTGCGGCCACCCTCCACCTCGAGCACCGGACCGCCGGTGCCCTCCCAAAGCAGCACCTCATCCGGGTTGACCTGGGTTCCGGCGGTGGCATCGAACAGTCGCCACTCCCCGTCGTCAAATACCTGGACGAAGGGTTGCAGCGACTGTCGTCGGCGCCCGTCCTCCAGGATCAGCCCGTGGATGGTACGGGCCGGCACTTCGGCCTGGTGCAGCAGTCGGACCAGCGTGGTGCTGGCCGGGTACTCGCTGAGGAGCAGTTGCGCGTTCTGGTTATCGCGATCGTTCAGCCGGCGGGCCAGGGCGCGGGCCAGGCTGAGGCCATCGGCGGACTGCAGCCACGCCTGCTCCAGCACCTGTGTGGAGGCTAGTTGCAGAGAGGGACTCCAGGAGATGCTGCGGATTTCAGGCGGGTCGCCCATGTTGCGCGAGCCCAGCGTCGGGTCCACCTGGAACTGGGCACGGTAATACAGGACCTGCGTCCCGCTTGCCTCACGGGTGGTCCATTCGGCCACGCGGCGTTCGTCCTCCAGGAAGTTGAGCCCGTAGCCCGGCGACGCGGTGTGCTCCGCCACGCGCCGGAACCCGGGCGGATCGTCTGGCACCGCCAGGGTCACCTTGACCGGGTTGCCTTCGGCCTCCAGCTGGACCGTCGCCTCGATGTCCCAAAGGGTCTGCGCGGCGCCGGGTAGCCAGGGCACCCCGTGTTCCAGGTGGCGGTGCGCACTGTGGGTTAGGCCCACCAGGATGAGCACGGCGGCAATCCAGAAAAGGGAGCTACGGGCGAGTTTCATGGGCGCGGGCCGGTTCAGTCGTCGTCGGGGTGCGGATGCAGATAGGTCTCCGCCACATCGATCAGGGCGATGTCCATGAGCAGATCCCGGCCGATCAGGGCGGGGTAGGTGAGGTGGGATCGATCGGAGAGCGTGAAGCGTGCTTCATCCTCGATCGGGCCCAGCCGCACCGGCAGCCGGACCACTAAGCGCTCCTCGCTGCCCGAGGCCTGACGTACCGTGGTACGACTGTCCAGCGGCGCTTCAAGTTCCACTTCCCGGTAATCGTCGTCGTCCACCTCATCGGGCTTGCCGTCAGGGTAGACCACGGTGAAGCGGACCCAGGTGTCCCCGTCCCTTTCGAACTCGCTGATATCCTTGGCATTGAGCGAGGAACTCGCCGCGCCGGAGTCGACCCGTGAGGCCATGACGATATCGTGCTCGGTCAGTGCCAACCATTCCACCGCGCCCAACAACAACTTGCCCTCGAGGCCGTTGCCGTTGTCGGTCGGCACGCGGGCATCCACCACCGAGGCGAAGCCGCGGTTGTCGTCCTCCTCGGCGGTCGTGGTCAGTTCGGCGACTCGCTGGTTCAGCTCGGTGAGGTTGTGCCCCAGGGTTGCCAGCTGTCCATGCTGTTCGTCCAGGTCCTCCTGGAGGGCGCGTTCCAGGGATTCGAGCGCTTCGCGCAGGGCCTCGGTCTGTTCGGCCTGGCTCTCCTGGAAGGCGGTCACGGAGAGCTGCTCGTCGCTGGGCAGCGTCTGGCATCCTGCCAGTAGCGCGGTGGTCAGCAAGCCGCCCAGGATCGCGGTAACTCGCAGGCGGCGCCCCCGCCGATGTGTCTGGGTCATGTGGTGCTCCGGCTCATGGTTAAGACTGAGGAATTCTACCAGCCTAAACCAACGGCGACCTGAATGAACGCGAAGGCCGCGCCGGGCATGTGCATGAACGGCGGCGCGGTTGCCGCGGACGCCCCTGGTTTTACAGGGCGCCGGGGGGTGAGGAGGCCTGGGCGTATTGGCGCGCCGGCATCCGCCCCGACAGCCACGCCTGCCGGCCGGCGATTACGGCGTGGCGCATGGCCTCGGCCATCCGGACCGGTTCACCGGCATCCGCAATGGCGGTGTTCATCAGTACGGCGTCACAGCCCAACTCCATGGCAATAGCGGCGTGGGAAGCCGTGCCGACACCGGCATCCACCAGCACCGGCACCGCGCAGGTCTCGACGATCCGGGCGATGTTCAGTGGGTTCTGGATGCCGAGCCCGGAACCGATGGGGGCTCCCAGGGGCATGACTGCCGCGCAGCCCAGCGCTGCGAGCTCCCGGGCGATCAACGGATCGTCCGTGGTGTAGGCCATGACGTCGAAGCCATCATTGACCAGCGTCTCGGCAGCGGCCAGCGTGCCGCGAATGTCGGGTTGCAGCGTCTCCTTGCAGCCGATCACCTCGAGCTTGCAGAGCGACTCGCCATCCAGCAGGTCCCGGGCCAGCTGGCAGGTGTAGACGGCGTCTTTGGCCGTGTAGCAACCGGCGGTGTTGGGGAGCACGGTGCAGCCTAGCTCACTGAGCAGGGGCAGTAGTCCGCTCCCGCCTGGTGTGGAGGACAGGCGCCGGATCGCCACGGTGACGATCTCCGCGCTGCTGGCCTGGATGGCCCGACGGGTTTGGTCCAGGTCCTTGTAGCGCCCCGTGCCCAGCAACAGGCGGGACCCGTAGTGGCGCGAGCCCAATATCAGGGGTGTATCGAGAGCGGTCATGGGGTGTTCTCCCTTTTGTTCAGCCGCCCCCGACGGCGTGCACGATGTCGATCGCATCGCCGTGCGTCAGGCGGCGGGTGGGGTAGTCGGTTCGACGGATGACCGACCGGTTGATCGCGATCGCCATGCGTTCGCCCTGCAGGCCCCGCCGGGTGATCAGGTCGGTGAGCCGGCTGCCGGCGGGCATTCGATACGGATCGCCATTCACGGTGACGGTGATCCAAGGGGATTGGGTCTCGGCGGTCATGAGCCTCACTCCTGCAGGCGCAGGGAGCTTCCCCGCCGAAGGGGGTGGAAGCTCCCTGCGCCGGTACGATCCGGATCAGGTTCGAAGGGTCTGTTCTCAGCCCCGCGGGGCACCCCTGCTTCTGCGATGTGTTCGGGTCCGGTGCCGACCGGGCCTCTCGGGGTGCGTGGCACCCCGCCGGCAAGCGCTTATGCCGGGAACAGGAAAACCGGTCGGGTGGACTTCATGGTGATCTTCCGCGCCACGGAGCCGATGATCATCTCGCCCACCGCCGAGTACCGGTGGGAGCCGAGGATGATGCAGTCGGCGTCCAGCCGGTCCGCCTCGGCAAGGATCTCCTTCGGCGGGCGGCCCTGCCGGACATGGACCCCGGCGATGTGCGCGGCGCTGGCATCGGCCGCATCCAGCAGGGTCCGGCCGAACTGATCCAGGCGCTTGCGCAGGTCCTCCTCCACCTCCTCGAGCGTGGACTTTTGGTAATTGCTGAGCAGCGAGGGGTCAATGAAGCGCTCGGCTGCCTGGGCCTGGATCTGATTGCGCATGTACCGGGGCTCCTCGACCACGTGCACGATGTGAATCGCCGCCTCGAAGCGCTCCGCGATGCCGATCACGCAGCGGAAGACATCGGGTCCCCTGGGGCCGAGGTCCGTGGCGTAGAGGATGGTCTTGATGTCGAAAGCCATCTGTATTTCCTCCTTTTGGCGCTGCCGGTGTCGGCGAGCCCAGTTCGAAAGCTGTGGCCGGCGCGGGCCCGGCCACTTCTCCTGCTCTTCTGGCCAATGGGATCAGGCCACCGCCTTCACGCGCCGTTGGCCATGGCCCCGGGCCCGGCGCTCAGCTCCGACAGCATGTCCGGAATCTTCAGCCGCTGCACCTTGCCCGACGGCCCCTTGGGCAACCACTGGACCACGTGAAGCGCCTTGGGTGCCTTGTACTGCCCCAGCTCCCTGGCCGCGGTCTCGCGGAGCTCCTCCGGTTGGGCCTGTTTGCCCTCTTTCAAGACCACGCAGGCCATTACCTCCTGGCCGTAGTTCTTGTCGGGTACACCGAAGGCGGCGGCCTCGAGCACGGCAGGGTGCTTCAATAAGGCTTCATCAATCTCACGCGGTGCGATGTTCTCGCCCCCCTTGATGATCAACTCCTTGAGCCGGCCCGTGATGTAGAAGAACCCCTCCTCGTCCTGGTAGCCCAGGTCGCCGGTGGCAAACCAGCCGTCCGCCGTGAGCGCCGATGCGGTGGCCTCCGGGTTCTTGTAGTAACCCTTCAGCACGTTGTCGCCCCGGACATGGAGCTCACCCGGCTCACCGGCGGGGGCGTCACGGCCGTCCTCCAGTACCACCTTCACCTCATTACGGTAGGCGATACCGGGCGAGCCATACTTGAACTCGAAGGGCGGGAGCGGGTTGGAGAGGATCTGGGCCGCGGTCTCGGACAGGCCCATGGTCTCGATAAGGGCGATGCCGAAGCGTTCCTCGAACGCCTTGTGCGCCTCTGGCGGCAGAGCGGAGGAGGCCGAGCGGCCGAAACGCAATTGGGCCAGTCGCGGGTTGTCGCGCACCTCGACGGGATCGGTCTCGGCCTTCTCCAGCAGGTAGGCGACGATGGTGGGGACCACGCTGAACCAGGTGCACTGGTGGTCCATTAACAGGTCCCAGAACTGGCTGGCGCTGAACCGGTGGGGGACCACGACGCTGCCACCGCTGATCAGCGGTGCCACCATGGTCACGATCTCCGCGTTGATGTGGTAGAGCGGCAGCACGCAGAGCCCGCGGTCCTCCTTGGACAGGCAGTGGGCCTCCACGGTGTTGAGCCCGCCGCCGATGACGTTCTGCTGGGTCAGCATGACGCCCTTGGGTTTGCCGGTGGTGCCCGAGGTGTAGATGAGGAGCGCGTTGTCATCGGGCGTCGGCACGGGGGGCTGGTACCCCTGGGCCGGGGCCGGCTCCCCCGGCCATTCCGGGCCCTGGTCGGGGCAGGTCGGGATGACCCGGATCTCGCGCTCCGAGGCCTCGCTGATCTTGCGCCCGCGAGCCAGGTGGCCCGCCGAGGCGAACAGCACGTTGGCGTCGGAGTGGTCCAGCACATACTCCAGCTGCGAGTCACCGGAGATGGCGTTCAGGGGGACGACCACGCGGCCGCTGGCCATGATGGCCAGGAACAGCAGGCCCGTCCATTTGCCGTTGTCCATCAGCGTGGCAACGTGCGCCCCCTGGGGCGCACCCAGCGCGTCCAGCTGGCGCGAGATGGCGGACACGTAATCCTGCAGCTCCGAGAAACTCACCTGTTCGTTCGGCTCCGGGGCCACCAGGTAGGTCTTGTCCGGGGTCTGCCCGGCCCAGTGTTCGATGTAGTGCAATATGGTCATGGTTACCTCTCCCGACTGCCCCGGGTTCACGCGCCTTCAAGGCCGAATTTCTGCCAGTAATCGCCGAAGATCTCGTCCAGCGTCGGTTCGTTGGGTGTGATGGTCTTCACGACCCGGGTCGTGTTCAGGTAATGGCGGTAGTTCAGGTTCTCGGAGATGCTGTTCTGGCCCCAGGTGCCACACCCCATTGAGAGGGAGAAGGGCAGGCCGTTGTCGAAACTGCCGCCGGTAGCCACAGCGTGTGCCTGATTGACGATGACGCGACAGACCGGCATGTGCAGGCCGAGGCGGTTGATGTGCGCTTCATCCTCAGTGTGGATGCCGCAGGAGTGGCCCTTGCCCTGGTGTTCCAGGATCTCGCGGGTACGGTCATAGGCACCGTCAAAATCCGGTGCCCGGTATACGGTGAGCACCGGGGAGAGCTTCTCGCCTGAGAAGGGGTGGTCCTTGCCGACCCCGGTCTCCTCCACCAGCAGCATGGTGGCGCTGCGCAGTTCGGGACGGGAGAAGCCGCAGGCCTCGGCGATCTCGGGCGCACTCTTGGCGATGACATCGCGGTTCAGATTGCCATCCACCCACAGGGTCCGCTGCAGCTGGGCCTTTTCCTCCGGGGTAAGCACAATGCCGCCTTCCACCGCCAGCGCCTTGATCGCCGCGTCGTACACGTCGTCGACGATGACCAGGTTGTTCTCGGACGAGCAGCTGGTGGCGTTGTCGAAGGTCTTGGAGAGGCGGATCTTGGCGGCGGCTTGGGCCAGGTCGGCGCTGGAGTCGATGATGACGGGCACGTTGCCCGCGCCGACACCGATGGCAGGGCCGCCACTGGAGTAGGCCGAGCGCACGTTGTTCTGCGAGCCGGTGACCACTACCAGGTCAGCCTGGTGCATCAACTGATGCGTGGTGGCCTTGTTGACCGGGGCCGGTAGTTGTTGCACCAGATCCCGCGGGGCACCGATCCGGTCCAGTTCGGCGTGGATGTACTTGATCAGACGGGTGCAGACCTCCTGCCCCTTTGGGGAGGGGGCCAAAATGATGGCGTTGCGCCCCTTGAGGGCGTTGAGGGTCTTGTTCATCGGCGTGGCCGCCGGGTTGGTGGACGGCACCACGGCGCCAACCACGCCCACCGGGCGGGCGATCTCTACCAGGCCCAGCTCCGGCAGTTCCTGAACCACGCCTACGGTCCGCGCGCCCTTGAGGTCGCGCAGCAGGCCCATGGTCTTGCGGTGGTTCTTGGTGATCTTGTCCTTGACGTTGCCCAGGCCGGTGGTGCTGACGGCGAGTTCAGAGAGCTCACGGTTACGCACCGGTTCCAGCAGCGCCCAGGCGGTCGCGACGACGACTTCGTCCACCTGTTCCTGGTTGTAGGTCTCGAATTGAAGCTGTGCGACGCGGGCTCGGTTCATGAGGTCGCTGACGATGGCCTGCGCCTCATCGTCGATGCCCACGGTACTGGCTTTGTTGCTCATCATGGAGGGGCTCCCCCTGTGTGTCAGGCAATTCAGTTAACTCATATATATGAGTGGAAAGCTAGGTTACCCCTGCCCGTCGGTCAAGCGGATCCGGTCTAGCGGTAATCCGGCCTGGTGAGGGGTTAGGGGCAGGGCGGGCACCCTTGGGGCCCGCCCTCGCGCCATCAGGGTTGGTCCTGCTCGAGTTCTTCCTCGATCTCGTCAGCATCCATCTCGGCGAACAGGTCTTCCAGGAAGGCCTGGCGTTCCTGCCACATCTCCTTGAGCTCTTCGCGGCCCATGACGTTCATCGGGGAGCCACCCTCTTTCATCTGCGACTTGATCCGCTCGTCGTTGAACATGTCCACGAACTTGTCGGAGAGCCACTGCAGGCGCTCCTCGGAGGGGCCCTGCGGGGCCATGATGCCGCGGAAGTTCACGCTGGAGTTGTCGATGTCGTAGCCCAGCTCCTGGAAGGTGGGGACGTCCGGCAGGAAGTCCTCGTCCCGCTCCAGATCGGCGATGGCCAGGATGCGCAGCCGGTCCTGGTTGCGGTAGGCATCGGAGAGGTTGTTGAAGCCGGCCATTACCTGGCCGCCCATCACGAAGCGCAGGGCGTCGACACCACCGGCTGTCGGCACGTAGCGGAGTTCGATGTCCGCTGCACGCTCCAGCTGAAGGGTGCCGATGTGGTGACCAACGAACAGACCCGCGCCGGAAACGGTCACGCCGCCCGGGTTCTCCTCGGCGTATTCGACCAGGTCGTCCACGGTCTCGAAGGGGCTGTCCGCCGGCACGATCAACACGGCCGGGTCCTGGCCCCAGTTGGCGATGGGCTCGAGGTTTTCGATGCTGTAGTGGGTGTCGTACATGATCGACTGGGCGATAAAGTGGGGCACGTTGTAAGACGCCAGGTCATGCCCGTCGTCACGGCCGCGCCGGACCAGGTGGTTCCAGCCCACCTGGCCGCCGGCACCGGGGCGGTTGGTGATGACGATAGGTTCGCCCAGGTACTCCTCGGCGGCCATGGTGGCGATGCGGGCCTGGAAGTCCGTGGCACCGCCCGCCGAGTAGGAGACGATGACGTTGATGGAGCGGGACGGGAAGTCGTCCGCCATGGCGGGGCCGGCGGCGACGGCGAACAAGGTACCGGCGCTGATGGCGGTGACGGCGGCCTTGGCTTTGCGGATCGCGTTGCTCAGTTGCATGGTTCTCCTCCAGTCGCCCCTTTGAGCGGGGCTTTGGTTATGGTGCTTCGCCTTAGAACAGAACCCCTTCGGGGACCTGAACGTTTAAAACCACGACAAAGATCAAATAGAGGGCGCCCATGAAGGCGAGGGTGATGGCGCCCACGCGGGTGACCCGGGCCCAGCTGAACCGCCCGGGGCTGTAGATGCTGGCGATGAGGAAAAACGTGATGGCCGAGGACACGAAGTAGCCCAGTGACTCGCTGACCAGCAGAAAACCGAACAGGATGGCCAGCAGGGGCCAGACGGACCCCCATGGCACGGGCTCTTCCTCACCACCCGTCACCCGGGCACCTGGCTTGAAGGCCAGGAGCATGAGGAAGACGGCGATGCCGAGCATGCTCAGGGCGACGACCTGTGGGAACTCGTAGCCCATCGGGGTATCGGGCGCAAAGGACGCCCAGACCACGAGCCCGCAGACCACCACGGTGGCAACGGCAGTAATACGGTGGCGGAGATGGCTGCTGTTCATCAGGCCTGCCCCCCTTGTGCAGTCTGCTCATCCTGACGGCGGCGGGCGCGGATGCGGAACTCCGCGATGATGCTGTAGACCACCGAGACGACGCAGAAGGAGATGAGGATGATGTTGATGGTGCCGGTGAAGAAGTAGGTACCCATGCCCACAGTGGCCTCGGCGATCATCTGGCCCTGCAGGAAGTTGTTCTCCGCGATCGGGCCCAGAATGATGCCCAGCACCACCGGACCGGGGCTGAAGCCCCAACGCATGGCGAAGTACATCATCGTGCCCAGCGAAACCATGATGATGACGTCCGAGAAACTGTTCTGGACGCTGTAGGTCCCGAAGACCGCGAGAATGGCCACGGCGGCCGCCATGTACTGCTTGGGGATCCGGATCACGTACTTACTGAAGCTGGCCAGGTAAAGCCCACCGGCCACCAGCAGGAACTGGCTGACCAGCAGCGCACCCATGAAGGTCCAGGCCACGTCAGCATGGTCGCGGAACAGGTCCGGGCCGGGGAACAGCCCCTGGATGAGCAGCCCGCCCAGCAGTACCGCGGCGGTGGGGCTGCCGGGAACGCCCAGGGACAGCATGGGCACCAGCGACGAGCCCACCATGGCGTTGTTCGCGCTCTCGGAGGTGATCACCCCGTCGGGCTCGCCCTTGCCGAATTTCTCCGGGTTGCGGCTGAACTTCTTGTTCTGGTCGTAGGCAATGAGGCCTGCGATCTGCCCGCCGGCGCCAGGGATCAGGCCGACCAGCGAACCAATGGTGCTGCCAATGCTCAGTGAACGAACCCGCTTGAGGTTATAGAACAGCGAGTGGATGATGGGGCGCTGCTCCATGGCGAACTCCGTGCCCTGGCGCCCGCGCTTGGCGGTCTCCACCATTTGCAGGATCTGCGGAATCGCGAACAGCCCGATTAGTGCCGGGATGATCGTGATGCCGCCTTGCAGATGCTCCGAGAAGACAAAACGCTCGGTGCCAGTTACCGGGTTCATGCCCACCAGGGAGATCCAGATCCCGAAGGCGCCGGCCAGCAGCCCCTTGAGCACCGACGAACTGCCCAGCGACCCGATGACCGTGACCCCCAGGATTGCCGTCCAGAACAGCTCCGCCGGCCCGAACTGCAGCGCGAAGTTGACCAGCATGGGGGTGAACAGGATGAGCACCATTACCCCGATCACGCCGCCGATGCCCGAGCTGATGAAGCAGTAGTGCAGCGCCTCGGTGGCCCGGCCGTTACGGGCCATGGGGTGGCCGTCCAGCATGGTGGCGATGTTGGCAGGGGCCCCGGGGATGTTCACCAATATGGCACTGACCGCGCCGCCGGCCACCGTGGCGGTATAGACCACGCCGAGCATGATCAGGCCGGAGGTGGCGTCCATCTGGAAGGTGAAGGGAATTAGAAGCGCGACCGCCATGGTGGGACTTAGCCCGGGCGTGGCGCCCAGAATGATGCCGAAGATCGTTCCCAGGATCAGTATGGCTATGTTCCAGCCACTGAAGACCTGTGGCAGATACTCAAATAGTTCCACTGCCTACTCCTCCCGGTGCCCGGAGCTTTGCTGCCCCGGTGCCTCTTTTCTGGTGGCCTCCGCCCGGTATCCCATTCTCTGTGGGCTTGGTGGTCCGGCGGGGCCTACCCTTATCGTTGTGTGTCAGCCTCGATAGTTTCTTCCGTCCGACAATGTTTGTCGCAGTATTGCCATGAATCTTCCCGGACGTCTATCGGGGCTGCCCATCCAGTTCACATAGGTCATATAGATAACCTACGTAATTGGTTTAGACTATCTGGGAGGGTAAGTCAAACAGGATCTTCCCCAGGGACCTCTTCAGGCTGGCGTGGTTGGACGTCCGGGGCCCGTCACAGCGGTGTTTGCCGACCGTGGAAAATTTTTTTTCTGAGGTCGGTATGATAGGGCGGCGGGAGCTGACCGGGAGAGGAGATGACGGATATGGAAGCAGAGAGTGATCGATTGATGCTTTTTAAAGCAACGAGTCTGGAAGCCGCGAAGGGCCGTCCTCTGTACCGGTTGGTCGAGAGCCACCTGCGCGATCTCATCAACTCCGGCAAGCTGATACCCGGGGACCTGATCCCGTCGGAGTCACAATTGGCCAAGGCGCTGGAGGTCAGCCCCGGCACCGTCAAGAAGGCCATCGATAATCTGGTCTGGGAGGGGCTGCTCTTTCGCCACCAGGGAAAAGGGACCTATGTCTCGAAGGTGGACTTCGAGAAGAGCCTGTTCCGTTTCTTCACCTACGGTGATGCCGAGGGGCGCGCGGTGCGGATCCACAAGATCACTACCGCACGCGGGCGCATGCCCGGCCCCCTGGACGCGTGCAAGCGCCTCGGCTTCGAGCCGGGCGCAGAACTGATCTACATCGAGCGCTTGGGCCTGATCGGCGAGACCCCGATCCTGGTGGAGTACTCCTGGTGGTCACCCGAGGTCGTCTCCGGGCTTGAGGACGAGAGTATTCACATCCCCGATTACCTTTACGCGCTGGTGCTGGACCGCTTCGGGGTGCCGATTATTCGCGCCGAGGAGACGTTGACCGCCGGGGCCGCCGACGAGCAGACCGCGGAGTTGATCCATGTGAAAAAGGGCGCGCCGGTGGTGGTGCTCAAGCGGACCACCTACTCCAGGGATGACCAGGTGGTGGAGTTCCGCACGACCAAGGGGCGGGCAGACCGCTTCAGCTACAAGACCGAGATCCGCTAGGCGCCGCAGCCGGTACACAGGGACACGGGATACAGAAACGCCGAGGGCCCCTCCGGAGGGGCCCTCGGCGTTTCTGGCGGGCGAGCTGTTCGGGTTACTTGGACAGCGTGGCGTCCTGGTTGAAGAAGCCGGCCAGGCGCTCTTCAATCGCGCTAATGCCCTTGGACAGCAGCGTCACGGCGCCGGAGACGGCCACCACCAGCGGGTTGTTGAACTCGAACTCCACCGAATCGCCCGCTTGGCGCACGGTGACAGGCTCCAGGCCAGGCTGGTGCTTCAGCTCTTCGGTCGCAATGCTGGCATGCTGCTGGTTGTCGAGCTGCAGTTTAAAGGACGTCTTCATGGTGAGCACCTCCTGCTGATGTTGCGATGCAGTATACCGCTTTTATTGCGCTGCAGCAACTGCGAGGTGCCCACTATTCTAGGGTCTGTCAACCCTTGGCGTGTTGATTGGCGGCATGGGGTTGCATGGCCACGGCTCGGAGGGTGCGCCGGCTCCGGTCTAGGCTCAGGGGGGGGGCGGGCCAAGGCCCGGGAAACGGGCGCGCCAGGGGAGGGGACGCACCGAGTGCGGGCAATAAAAGGGCCACCCTGACCCGGCACGGGATGCCGGGTCAGGGTGGAAAGCAAGCGCTGCCTTGTTCGCGCTTGCAGCCGGTGCTCTTTCAGGCGACGCCGTTTTAGACGTAGTCCTTGTACTTCTCCAGGAAGCGGACGGGCTTGGACAGGGCATCCCGGCGGAAGGGGTCGCCCAGCTCCCGGGTGCACATGATCTCGAGGATGCAGGTCTTGCCCTCGTTCATCTGCATGTCCACCGCCTTCTTCAGTGCCGGGCCGACATCCTCGAGCTTGTCCACGGTGATGCCCTCGGCCCCCATGGCCCGGGCGATCTCCGCGAAGCTCTCGTTTTCCAGCTCCGCGGCCACGAACCGGCGGTTGTAGAAGTCCACCTGGTTCTTCTTCTCAGCACCCCACTGGCGGTTGTGGAACACCACGGCGGTTACCGGGATATTGTGCTGCACGCAGGTCATGGTCTCCATCAGGCTCATGCGCCAGGCGCCGTCACCGGCGTAGGAGATGGCCGGACGCTCCGGTGCCGCCACCTTGGCGCCGATCATGGTGGGGAAGGCGTAGCCGCAGTTGCCGAAGCTCATGGCGGCGAAGAAGCTGCGCGGCCGCTCGAAGCGCAGGTAGCTGTTGGCCACCGAGTTGATGTTGCCGATGTCGGTGGACACCATTACATCCTCGGGCATGGCCTTTTCCAGCTCGCGCAGCACCTGGCGCGGGTGCAGCCAGTTGTCGCCCTCGCCCTTCTGCTCATCGATCATGTCGAGGCTGAAGGGGTCCCGCTCGTGGGTCCACTCGTCCAGTTCCTTCTCCCAGGCATCCTTTTCGGCCTGGACCTTCTCCAGCCGCTGGTCGCGGTTCTCGTCGCAGACGAGCTTGCGGTCCTGAAGGCGCTCGGTGATGGCAACTGCGGAGGCCTTGGCATCGCCCCAGACCGGCACGGAGATCTTCTTGACCAGGCCGAGCATTTCCGACCGGGCATCCACCTGGATGATCTTCGCGTCCTTGGGCCAGTAATCCATGCCGTGCTGGGGCAGGGTGCCGAACGGGCCGAGCCGGGAGCCCAGGGCAAGCACCACGTCCGCCTGGGAAATGAGCTTCATGGCCGCCTTGGAGCCCTGATAGCCCAGCGGACCGCACCAGAGCGGGTGGCTGGCAGGGAAAGAATCGTTGTGCAGGTAGCTGTTCACCACCGGTGCACCCAGGCGATCGGCCAGCGCCTTGCATTCCTCGACGGCATCGCCCTGGACCACACCACCACCGGAGATGATCACCGGGAATTTGGCCTTGGCCAGCAGGTCGGCCGCGTCGTTCAGGCTCTGCTCGCCGCCGGCGCCCCGCTCGATGTGGGTCGGCGTCGGGACCTCGGTTTCCAGCTCACCGTAGAAGAAGTCGCGGGGAATGTTCAGCTGGGTCGGGCCCAGGTTGTTCATGGCGCGGTCGAAGCAGCGGCCGGTGAATTCGGCCATGCGCTTCGGGTTGTTCACGTGGCCCTGGTAGACCGTGAACTCCTGGAACATCGGCAACTGGTTGGCCTCCTGGAAGCCGCCCAGGCCCTGGCCCATGGTGCCCGTTTCCGGGGTGACGATGACCACCGGGCTGTGGGCCCAGTAGGCGGCCGCGATGGATGTGACCGAGTTACTGATGCCGGGGCCGTTCTGGCCGATAAGCACCCCGTGACGGCCGCTGGCACGGGCGTAGCCGTCCGCCATGTGCCCGGAACCCTGTTCGTGGACCACCGGGATGAAGCGGATGCCGGCCGGGGTGAAGATGTCCATGGCATCCATGAAGGCGGAGCCCATGATGCCGAAGATGTCGGTGACCCCGTTGGAAACCATGGTCTCCACGAAGGCCTCGGACGGGGTCATCTTCTGCACGCCGCGGGCTACCTGTCGGTTATCGGTCTGTTGCTGCGGCTCGGCCACCGCGCTGTTCTGTTTGCTCATCGCTCCTGTCTCCTTTGGCGGTCCGATCTGTATTATCTGGTACCTATGGTTCCGAATATCGGTACACAGTGATGACTCTAGGTCTGCTTTAGCTGCGCGTCAAGGGAAATTTTTAGAAAACGGAACGTCAGGGTTCACTTGGTGGAATATTGCTTGCGAAGAGGTGTGTTGGACAGGCAAGGAGGGGCGGTCCCGGGGCGGCCGTCTGGTGCCCCGGGCTGATAGCAGTGGCCGTGGGACCGGCGGGCGGGATCAGGTCTCGAGTTCGGCGAGGGCGTTGGCCGCTTCCCTGAGATCGGGCAGCAGTGACTGGGCCTTTTCTGCGTCCAGGCGCATCACCGGGGCCTGCAGCGCGACGCAGAGGTTGGGCTTGTCAGAGGTGGGGACGAGCACGGCAACGCATATCAGGCCGGGCAGGAACTCTTCCCGGTCCAGCGCGAAGCCCTGTTCCCGCACCTCGGCGATCTCCGCCTCCAGCGCCGCGGGGTCGGTGAGCGTGTTGACGGTGTGGCGCTCCAGCGGGGTCCGCGCCAACAGCCGTCGGCGCTGGGAGGGCGTCATCTGGGCCAGCAGGAGCTTGCCGCTTGCCGAGCAGTGCACGGGCACCCGCGACCCCGGGTGGAGGTAAAAACGCAGGGGGGCATTCGTCTCCACGCGGTCCAGGTAGAGCACTTCGCTGCCCGAGAGCGCGGTAAGGTTGCAGCTCTCGCCCACGCGGTCCACCAGTTGGCGCAGGACCTGGTGACGGGCCGCGTGCAGGGTGTCGTTGAGCAGGATCTTCTCGGCCAGGCGCCGCAGCCGCACACCGGTGCTGTAATGCCGGCTGTCGGTATCCCGCTGCAGGATGCCGGCCGCTTCCAGTTGTTGCAGCATCCGGTGCAGGGTGGGCTTGGGAACGTCGGTTTCCTCGACCAGATCCTGCAGTGAGAAGACCTCGTCCTTGGACGAGATGACCTCAAGCAATGAGAATAGGCGCAGCGCCGGGGTCTCCCCCTCCAGTTTTACCGGGGCCACTAGCCTGCGTGCCGGGGCACGTTCCGTATTCGTCGCCATCTCCCTTACCTCGTATCTTCCGGCCTTGTCTTTTCCTGCCCGTTCGCCGGGGTCACGCTGCCCCAGTGCCACTGCGCCCGGGCCGCGGGCGGTCAGCGTCGATGCCGTCCGGCCATCAGTTGCACCATGTCGAAGAGCAACTGGTTATCCAGCCCCCGGGTGAGGTCGGTGGCGAGGCTCTGGCGGTAATACGCGCTCAGATCCAGACCCACGCCTAGGCCTAGGATATTGAGGTCCGGCCGTGCATCGTAACGGGACACCACGTCGCGCAGGTGGTTGTCCAGGTAGTGCTCATGGTTGGCCAGGGCCGTGGCCCGCTCCATGGGGCAGCCGTCCGAGATCACCAGCAGGAGGCGTTGCTCCGCTTCGCGGGCGAGCAACCGCTGGCAGGCCCATTCAACGGCCTCGCCATCCACGCCCTCACGGAACAGGTCCTGCTTGAACAGGCCCGCGATTGCCCGGCGGCTCCGGCGCCAGTTCTGCTCGGCGGACTTGAAAACCAGGTGGTTCACCTCGGTCAGCCGGCCCGGTGCCTTCGGACGTCCGCGGGCCAACCACTCCTGCCAGACTCGGCCCCCGTTCCAGCCACCCGTGGTAAAGCCTAACACCTCGGTCCTGGCCTGCGCCTGCTCCAGCGCCCGGGTCATGATGTCCACCAGCGCCGCCACCGACTCCATGTGTTCTTTCATCGACCCGGAGCAGTCGATCAGGATGCTGACCACCGCGTTACCCACGGGCTTTTCCCGTTCCAGGCGAAAGATGCGGTGCTCATCCGGGGAACTGACCAGCTGACCCAGCCGGCGGCCGTCGATATAGCCCTGCTCTTCGCCGAAGGACCAGCCATCCCGTTGCGGTACCGCGAACAGGGCGCTGAGCTGGCGTACCAGCCGTCGGGTGTTCACCCCCTGGGCGGCGACCAGGGCATCGAGTTGCTGGCGGTACTGGGCCAGCAGGTCCCTGCGCACCAGCTTGCTGATCTCCAGCTCGCGGTCGTACCGCCGGCTGTAGACATGGTAGTGATCCCCGGCCTCGTCCGGTGAGCGCCCGCCCGAGGCGGCCGAGCCGTCCGCCGGTTCGTCGCCTTCCAGGTCGAAATCGAGCAGCAGGGCAAAGGCGGCCAGGGCGTCCTTGTCCTCGTCGGTCTCATCATCGCCCTCGCCACCGGCCTGGCCGATCAGGCCGGAGACCAACTCGCCCAGCGCCAGGGCGTGATCCGCGAAGGCCGCCTGATTCCCGCGCGTACGCCGCAGGCCCGCGAGGTGGGGGCCGAGCAGGGGGGCGACGGCGGCCCGGGTGGCCTCGATGACGCCCTCGGTCTCCTCCAAGGCCGGCTCGCCGGTGAGCCGGGCGCGGAATATCTGCGCCACGGTGAAGAGCAATACCCCGACATCAGTCTCGGTCATGCCTACGCCGTGGAAGTCCCGAAGCCACTGCTCGAAGCGCTGGCGGAGGTTGCGCTTCATGCCGGGCATGGTGTCAGGGGCGTGGGTCTCGACCCTGAGTTGTTCGAGCAACTCAAAGATCAGCCGACTGATCGGGTCGGTCGGGGCCAGGGCCCTGTGCAACTCCGGGTCGGAATGGCAAAGCCTGAGCGCCACGCTGTCGATCATGCCCCGGTGGGCCTGCAGGTCATGCCAGTCGGGGTCCAGGCGCAGATGGGGTGCGTGCACCGGGACGAGCCGGTCCCGAAGCCGCAGCCGGCCGGCTCGGAAATGGAGGTCCGGTTTGCCGGTCAGTGCCCGCGCCGTGGCCGCGCAGAGCTCCTCCACCCGCTGCTGGCGCCGGGCCCTTTGTTGCACGCTTTCCACTACGTGGCCTCGCTCCAGTCGGAGGCCTCGGCCAGTTCCTCGCCGAAGCAGCGCTCGTAATACTCTGCCACGATGGTGCGTTCGATCTCATCGCAGCGGTTGAGGAAGGAGAGCCGGAAGGCCAAGCCAACGTCGCCGAAGAGCCGGCTGTTCTCCGCCCAGGTGATCACGGTGCGTGGCGACATCAGGCTCGACAGGTCCCCCGCGGCGAAGCCCTGGCGCGTGAGGTTCGCCAGCTCCACCATGGCCCCGACCTGGTCCCGGCCCCGCTCGTCATCCAGTTGCGGGACCTGCGCCACCACGATGTCCACCTCGTCCTGCTGGGGCAGGTAGTTCAGGGTGGCGATGATGTTCCACCGGTCGAGCTGGGCGTGGTTCAACACCTGGGTGCCGTGGTACATGCCGTTGACGTTGCCCAGGCCCACGGTGTTGGCGGTCGCGAACAGCCGGAACCAGGCGTGGGCCTGAATGACGCGGTTCTGGTCGAGCAGGGTGAACCGGCCGTCCCGCTCCAGCAGCCGCTGGATCACGAACATGACATCCGGGCGTCCGGCGTCGTACTCATCGAAGATCAGGGCCACCGGCCGGCGCAGGGCCCATGGCACGATGCCCTCCTGGAACTCGGTGATCTGCTTGCCCTCCTGCAGCACGATGGCGTCCCGCCCCACCAGGTCCATGCGGCTGATATGGCCATCCAGGTTAACCCGCAGACAGGGCCAGTTCAGACGTGCTGCCACCTGCTCGATATGGGTGGATTTGCCCGTGCCGTGCAGGCCCTGCAGCATGACCCGGCGGTTACCGGAAAAGCCGGCCAGCAGGGCCAGGGTGACCTCGCGGTTGAACCGGTAGGCTGGGTCGATCTCGGGGACCAGTCCATCCCGGTGGCTGAACGCCGGCACCTCAAGGTCGACGTCCAGTCCGAAGGTGTCGCGGACCGACACGGTCTGGTCCGGGCTATCGACTGCGATGTGTGTCACATCAACCTCCTGCGCTCGCTCCCCGACCTGACCGGCATGGCATCGTCAGCCGGCACCCGGGTTGGATGAGAGGGCGGAGGGTCACCTCCGCGACCTGCTTGCAGTATACATAGCCAATAAACAGAATGCACTGTACCGTTTTTTAAGATTGTAGCTATCCGGGCGGGCCCCGCCCCTGTGGCATACTCGACGGACCCGCACAGTGAGCCCTGGCCTATGAATCTTCAGCTACTCCGTGTCTTTGTCGCCGTGGTCGATGCCCGCAGCTTTTCCCGCGCCGCGCAGGCCCTGGGCGTCAGCCAGCCCGCGGTCTCGAAGTCGGTCAGGGAGTTGGAGTCCCAGCTGGAGACGGTGCTGCTGGAGCGCCAGGGCAGGGCATTCGAGCCCAATGAAGCGGGGCGGGTCTTGTATGACTACGGCCGCAGCATCTTCGCGCTGGAGCGGGAAGCGCAGGAGGCCATCAGTGCCTTCTACGACCTGGAGCGCGGGCGCCTGACCATCGGCGCCAGCACCACCATTGCCACCTATTGGCTACCGCCTTACCTGGTGGAGTTCCGGCGTCGGCATCCCCACCTGGACGTGGTCCTGCAAAGCGCCAACACGCAGCAGATCATCGAGCGGCTGATCGACTGCGAGCTGGATGTCGCCCTGGTGGAAGGGCACGTGGCGGATCCCCGGGTGGAGGCCCGTCGCTGGTTGAATGAGGAGATGGTGGTGGTGGCCCCGGGCCGCTCCCACGGGAGCGAATCCATGGCCAAGCGCCCCCTGGGTCAGCAGGTCTGGGTGGTCCGCGAGCAGGGGTCGGGCAGTCGGGAGGCCACCGATGCCCTGCTGGCGCGCCTTGGGCATGCGCAGCCAGCCACCATTGAGGTGGGGAGCAACGAAGCGGTGGTGCAGACGGTCGCTGCCGGCGGTGGCCTTGGTCTGGTGCCCCGGGTCTGTGCTCGCGACCAACTGGAGTTCGGGCGGGTGCAGACGGTTCAGCTCACGCCTGATCCGATCCGCAGGCAGCTCTACCGGGTGCGGCTGCCCCATCGGGTCATCAGCCACGCGGCTCTGGCCTTCGAGGCGCTGATTGCCGAGTCGGACTGATCCCCGGCTGCCTGCTGCCCCTCGTCCTCCCAACTGATAACCCAAGGTTATTAATCCGTAACTAACATGGCATGGAGTAATACAGGTCTCTGGCATAGCCTGAATAGCAACAGGCAATAAGTCGGCACGGCTGTGGCGGGGCCGCAGCGTGACACGCCGCAGAACGATAAGGGGCGCAGCCCCCCGGAGGAGACCTGTCGTGTTGAGGAACCTGGTCAAAATGTTTTCCCCCGCCGGGGGCGAGGTGTCGCAGGCCGCCGCTCTGCCGGTGGATGGGCCGCTGCCGAAGTTCGAGGATCACGCCAAGCAGGAGAAGCGCTACACCACCTGTTATATGTGCGCGTGCCGCTGCGGCATCGAGGTCACGGTCGAAGACAATCAGGTCCGGTTCATCCGCGGCAACCGCTACCACCCGATTAATAAGGGGGTGCTCTGCGCCAAGGGCAACGCCGGTATCATGAAGCAGATCTCCCCGGCGAAGCTGCGCAACCCACTGATGCGCAAGCCGGGAACCGAGCGCGGGGAGGGCGAGTTCGTGGAGGTCAGTTGGGACGAAGCGCTCGACTACCTCACCGAACGGTTGCGCAAGATCCGCGAGACCGACCCCAAGAAGCTGGCTTTTTTCACCGGGCGGGACCAGATGCAGGCCCTCACCGGGCTGTGGGCGCAGCAGTTCGGCACCATTAACTGGGCGGCCCACGGCGGCTTCTGCTCGGTGAACATGGCGGCCGCCGGGCTCTACTCCATTGGCCAGTCCTTCTGGGAGTTCGGCGATCCGGACTGGGATCGCGCCAAGTACTTCATGCTCTGGGGCGTGGCGGAAGACCACGCCTCCAACCCGATCAAGATCGGTATCGAGAAGTTCAAGCGGCGCGGCGGCAAGTTCGTGGCCATCAACCCCGTCCGCACCGGCTACCAGGCCGTGGCCGACGAGTGGGTGCCCATCCGGCCCGGCACCGACGCCATGCTGGCGTTGGCCATGTGCCACGTGCTGCTCTCCCGCGACCTGGTGGACTGGGCCTACCTGGGGCGCTACACCAATGCGCCTTTCCTGGTGATCGACCACCCCGGTCACAGCGATGACGGGCTGATCGCCCGTGACGACAACGACCGCCCCCTGGTCTGGGATGGGGCCGGTGAGTGCTTTGCCGACGGCATGACCCCCGGGGTGGAGGCCGCGCTGTTCGGCGAATACGAGTTGCCGGACGGTCGCAAGGCCCGCACCGTGGCCACCCTGATGGCCGAGAAGTACCTGGACGACGCCTACAGCCCGGAACGGGCGGCGAAGGTCTGCGGGGTGCCGGCCGAACAGATTGAACGGCTCGCGCTGGAGATGGCGCACGTGGCCTTCAAGGAAACGATCGAGATCGAGTGCGAGTGGACGGACTGGGCGGGCCGCAAGCATGACCGTTTCGTGGGGCGGCCGGTCGCGATGCACGCCATGCGCGGCATCTCCGCCCACTCCAACGGCTTCCAGACCTGCCGGGCGCTGCACATGCTGCAGGTGCTGCTCGGCACCATCGACGTCCCCGGGGGGCACCGGGCCAAGCCGCCCTTCCCGCGGCACACCCCGCCGCCGATCAAGCCGGCGCGGGACACCGCCCCGAACACGCCGCTGTCCGCGCCGCCGCTGGGCTTCCCCACCCGTCCGGAGGACCTGGTGGTGGACGACGCCGGTCGGCCCCTGCGCATCGACAAGGCCTACTCCTGGGAGGCGCCCATTGCCAACCACGGCCTGATGCACATGGTGATCACCAACGCGGTCAACGGCGATCCGTACCCCATCGACACGCTGATCCTGTTCATGGCCAACATGGCCTGGAACTCCACCATGAACACCGGCAGCGTGCAGGACATGCTGCGCGCCAAGGACGAGCAGGGCGAGTACAAGATCCCCTACCTGGTGGTAGTGGACGCCTTCCACTCCGAGACGGTCAACTTCGCCGACCTGGTGCTGCCCGATACCACCTACCTGGAGCGCCACGACGTCATCTCCATGCTGGACCGGCCCATTTCCGAGCCGGACGCCGCCTGCGATTCCGTGCGGTTGCCGGTGCTGGATGTGGACCGCAATGTGCGGCCGTGGCAGGAGGTGATGGTCGACCTGGCTGGGCGGCTGGGCTTCCCGGCCTTCGTGGACGAGCAGGGCCAGCCCAAGTACGAGGGTTACACGGACTTCATCACCCGCTGGGAGAAGGCGCCCGGCGTCGGTTTCCTGGCCGGGTGGCGCGGTGAGCAGGGCGAGAAACCCATGCGTGGTGAGCCCAACCCCGACCAATGGGAGCGTTATCGGGACAACCAGGGGTTCTTCCAGCACCACCTGCCGGAGCACATGCGCTTTTACCGGTTCGCCAACCGGGACTACCTGGAGTGGGCGAAGGAGGTAGGTTTCAACCCCTCCAGTGAGCCGATCGTGATGGAGCTCTACTCCGAGGTGCTGCAGCGCTTCCGGCTTGCCGGCGAAGGGCTCTACGACGGCCCGCTGCCCCCGGAGGAGGTGGACCGCGCACGCCTGGTAGAGTACTTCGATCCGCTGCCGTGCG
The DNA here is from genome assembly GCF_003664325.1 of Alkalispirillum mobile. Classification (NCBI taxonomy): domain Bacteria; kingdom Pseudomonadati; phylum Pseudomonadota; class Gammaproteobacteria; order Chromatiales; family Ectothiorhodospiraceae; genus Alkalispirillum; species Alkalispirillum mobile. The sequence goes on along the minus strand of NZ_RCDA01000001.1, from coordinate 892,545 downwards.
CCTACCAGCCGCTGGAGGAGGCGCGCATCGACACCGAGGCGTACCCCTTCCACGCGGTGAATCAGCGGCCCATGTTCATGTACCACTCCTGGGACTCCCAGAACGCCTGGCTGCGCCAGATCGCGACCCAGAACTACCTGTTCATGAACCGCGGTCGGGCCCTGGAAATGGGTATCGAGGATGAGAGCTGGGCCTGGGTGGAGTCGCACAACGGCCGCGTCAAGGTGCAGGTCAAGCACATGGAGGGCTGTGAGCCCAACACCGTGTGGACCTGGAACGCGCTGGGCAAGCAGAGCGGTGCCTGGGGGTTGTCCCCCGATGCGCCTGAAGCCCGCAAGGGCTTCCTAATGAACCATCTGATCTCGGAACTGTTGCCGGGTGCGGATGACCCGCGGCGGCTGACCAACTCCGACCCGGTCACCGGCCAGGCGGCGTGGTACGACCTGCGGGTCCGAATCACCCCCGCCAGGGCGGACGAGGCCGAGGAGAGTGCGCCGCAGTTCCCCACCATCAAGCCGTTGCCGGGGGCGTCCAGTGCGCCGGGGCGGCTGCGTTACGCCACCCATGCGCCGGTGCGCCTGCACCGTGCGTTCATGGATATCCTCAAGCGGAGGTAGGCATGAAGCTTGGTCTGGTAATTGATATGGACAACTGCGTGGGCTGCCAGGCCTGCGTGGTTGCCTGCAAGCAGTGGAACACCTCGGGCACCCTGGGCCCCCTGACGGACTACGACCCCTACGGGGAGGCCCCGGAGGGTGTGGCCTTTAACCATGTGCGCTCCTACGAGGTCGACACCTTCCCGAATAACAAGACCTTCAACATGCCCATGTCCTGCATGCACTGCGAGACCGCGGAGTGCGTGACGGTCTGTCCGACCGGGGCCTCTTACAAGCGCGAGGAGGACGGCATCGTGCTGGTGGACCAGGACAAGTGCATGGGCTGCAACCTGTGCGCCTGGGCCTGCCCCTACGGGGCGCGGGAGCTGGATGAGGCCCAGGGCACGATGAAGAAGTGCACCCTGTGCGTCGACCGGATCTACGATGAACAGCTACCTCCGGAGGAGCGCCAGCCGGCCTGCGTGCTCACCTGCCCGAGCAATGCCCGCCACTTTGGCGACTTCGACGATCCCGACTCCCACGTGAGCCAGCTGGTCCGGGAGCGAGGAGGGCAATCGTTGATGCCCGAACTGGGCTACAACCCGGTGAACCAGTACCTGCCGCCCCGTAATCAACCGCACATGGAGCAGGCCGAGGGCGAAGCCCCTGCAGGTCTCGCCGAGCGGCTGAAGCGCTGGCTTGGCCAACGCGTGGCGCGCTGAACCGGCTGTCGAGGAGAAACCGTTATGCACCCTGCCTTGTCCGTCATTTTCTTCACCGTGGCCTCCGGTGCCGGATTCGGCCTGGTGATCGTTACCATCACCCTCGAACTGCTCGGCGGTGTGCCCGGCCTGGGTGCGGGAGGCACGCTGAGCGCGGTGGCCCTGGGCGTGGTGCTGGCCACGGCGGGGCTGCTATCGTCGACGCTGCACCTGGCCAATCCGAAGAACGCCTGGCGGGCCTTCTTCCGGTTCCGGACCTCCTGGCTGTCCCGGGAGGCGGTGTTTTCCGTGCTCTTCTACCCGGTGGTGCTGGCCTACGGCCTCGTGCTCTGGTCGACGGGGGGCGGGGGTTGGGCGAGTGCTGCCCTGGGCGTGCTCACCGTGCTGCTGGCCCTGCTGACCGTGTTCGCCACCGGGATGATCTACGCCAGCCTGCGCACCATACCGCAGTGGAATAGCCCGCTGGTGCCCACCAACTACCTGCTGTTGTCCGTCGCGTCCGGCGCCCTGTTGTTGACATCGGTCGCCGGGATCAGCGGCGGTGAACTGGGGACGCCCGCCGTTCTTGCGCTCGCCCTGCTGGCGGTTGCCGCCCTGGCCAAGACGGTTTACTTCTTCTGGATGGGGGCGCCGCAGGGCCCCAGCATCAACACCGCTACCGGCATGACCCGGGGGCAGGTGCGGCTGCTGGAGGCCGGTCAGAGCCACGACAGCTTCCTGAACCGTGAGTTCAGCTATAAGGCGCCTGCGCAGAGGCTGAAGGCCCTGCGACGGGTGGTGTATCTGGTCGCTTTCGTTATTCCGCTGCTATTGCTGGTCGCCCTGGTGCAGGGCGGCGGGGCGTGGCTGGCCGCACTCGCGACCCTGCTGCTGCTGGCGGGCCTGCTGGTTGAGCGCTGGCTCTTCTTCGCGGAGGCACGCCACACGGTTAACCTGTATTACGGGCAGCAGCGGTGCTGAGCCGATGAGACAGCTCTCGCAGCAGGTGGGGGGAGGATGACTCATGCGGGCTGAACGGCTCCTCCCCTTCCTGGAGTGGATGCCCCGGATGAGCGGCCGCAGCCTGCGTGCCGATCTCATCGCGGGGCTGACCGGGGCGGTGATTGTTCTGCCCCAGGGCGTGGCCTACGCCCTGATTGCCGGTTTGCCCCCGGAATACGGCCTTTACGGCGCCATCGTCATCGCCATCGTCGCGGGTCTGTTCGGCTCCTCGATGCATCTGGTCTCCGGTCCGACCGCGGCCTTGTCCATCGTGGTGTTCAGCGTGGTCTCCGGCGTGGTCTCACCCGATAGCGCCGAGTTCGTGCCCTTCGTGCTCACCGTGACCTTCATGGCCGGTGTATTTCAGCTGGTGCTGGGGGCTGCGCGGCTCGGCGCCCTGGTCAACTTTATCTCCCACACCGTGGTGGTGGGTTTTACCACGGGCGCCGCGGTGTTGATCGCCACCAGTCAACTCCGCCACTTCTTCGGGCTGGACATGCCCTCCGGGCAATCGTTCATCAACACCGTGGTGCAGTTCGCGCAGCTTCTGCCGCAGCTTAACCCCTGGGCGGTGGCCGTAGGGGCGCTGACGCTGACCACTTCGGTGCTTGTGGCCCGGTTACGTCCGCAGTGGCCCAGCATGCTTGTGGCCATGCTTGTGGGCAGTGTGTTCGCCACGCTCATTGGCGGGGCGGAGCGGGGCATCAACATGGTGGGTGCCATGCCTGGACAGTTGCCGCCCCCCAGTACGCCGATATTCTCGCTGGAGGTCATGAGCCAGCTCGCGCCAGGTGCACTGGCCATTGCCATAATCGGGCTGATCGAGGCGGTGGCGATCAGCCGCGCCGTGGCCACGAAATCCGGTCAGCGACTGGACGGCAATCAGGAGTTTCTCGGTCAGGGGCTCTCCAACGTGGCGGGCAGTTTCTTCTCCTGCTACGCGGGTTCCGGCTCGTTCACCCGCACCGCGGCCAACTACCATGCCGGTGCCTGGACGCCCCTGTCGGTCATCTGCAGCGCCATGCTGGTCGTCCTGGTTCTGGTCTTCGCACCCGGGATTACCGCGTGGTTGCCCATGCCGGCCATGGCAGCGATCGTGCTGCTGATCGCGTGGAAGCTGATTGATCTCAAGCACTGGCGAGCGATTATCGGCGTGAGTCGCCAGGAGACACTGGTGCTGGTGGTGACCTTCGCCTCCACGCTGCTTCTGGCGCTGGAGTTCGCCATCTACCTCGGTGTCCTCGTCTCCCTGATGCTCTATCTCAAGCGCACCGCAAGCCCGCGCATGGTACCGCTGGCGCCGGTGCCCAGCCGTCCGGAGCGGCCCTATCGCAACGTCGAGAAGTGGCAGGTAGAGCAATGCCCGCAGCTGAAGATCCTGCGGGTGGATGGCTCCCTTTTCTTCGGCGCTGTGGCCCATGTGCAGTCTGTCCTGCACGGCCTGACGCAGCAGGGCTACCGACACATCCTGCTGGTGGGGCCAGGGGTGAACTTTATCGACGTGGCGGGTGCGGAGATGCTGGCCCACGAGGCGCGGCGACTCAGGGATCTGGGCGGAGGGCTTTACCTGTCCAGTTTCAAGAGCACTGCCCTGGAGTTGGTCCGCCAGGATGTTTACATCAGCGAGGTTGGTGAGGAGAACATCTTCCACTCACCGCAGGAGGCGGTCGCCACCCTATTCCCCCGGCTCGACGAGTCGACCTGCCGCGCTTGCACCGCGCGGATATTCCAAGAATGCAGCAGGGTACCTGGACCGGAGTCCCAGACCACAAAGTCACGGACGTCGGATCCTGAAAAATAGACCCGTGGAGGAGAAGCGGCGATGAAGGTTTTTGACCAGATTGTGGATCAGGCAAGGTTGAGTCCCCGCCACGTGGTGTTGATGGAAGGGGAGGATGAGCGGGTCCTTGAGGCTGCCGGGCGTATCGTCGACGAGGGCATTGCCCGGGTATCCGTCGTGGGTGCGGCGGAGCCTGTTCGCACCCGCCTGGCGGAGTTAGGGGTGGATCCGGCCAAGGTCAACGTGGTGGACCCGTCTGACGACGCCCTGGCCAGCCGGCTTGGTAGCCGGCTTCTGGAACTGCGCAAGCACAAGGGGATGACCGCCGAGGAGGCTGAGCGGCTGGCGCGGCAACCGCTTTACGCCAGCCTGTTGATGGTGGCCGGCGGCGAGGCGGACGGCTGCGTGGGCGGGGCGGTGCACGCCACCGCCGACGTGGTGCGCGCGGCGCTGCAGGTGATTGGGGTCGCCAAGGACGCAGAACTGGTCTCCAGTTTCTTTCTGATGCTGCTCTGCGAGGAGTTCCACCAGCGCAAGGGGGGCGCGCTGTTCGCCGACTGCGGGCTCGTGGTGGACCCCAATGCCGAGCAACTGGCGGAGATCGCCATCACCACGGCGGCCACGGCGCGTCGGCTGCTCCACGAGGAGCCGCGGGTGGCGATGCTCTCCTTTTCCACCCGAGGCAGTGCCAGCCACCCGGTGCTGGATAAGCAGGCGCGCGCCCTGGAGATCATCAAGGAGCGCGCCCCGGATCTGGCCGTGGAGGGGGAGATGCAGTTCGATGCCGCCTTCGTGCCCGATGTCGGTAACAAAAAGGCGCCGGGGTCTGCCGTTGCCGGCACCGCGAACGTGCTGATCTTCCCGGACCTAGAGGCCGGAAACATCGGTTACAAGATTGCCGAACGCATCGGCCGTGCGGGTGCCATCGGCCCCGTCCTGCAGGGCCTGGCCAAGCCGGTGAACGATCTCTCCCGTGGCTGCAGCGTGCAGGACATCGTGCGCGTGGCGGCCATCACCTGCGTGCAGGCGCAGCAGAGGACCGAGGTCGGGGCTGCCTAGCGCGGGATGTCCACCCACCGATGGCCTGGTGGCGGAAAAGGCGACCCCGGGATGATGCTGGTGGGTCGCCTTTTTGTGTCGGGGCGACAAAAACGGCTCGTGACCCCGTCAACCTTCCCTCCAATTACGTTACAGTGGCGGTCATGATCGCGCCCGCCCAGGTCGGGGCGGCCCGAACCCCTTAGTGCATATCGCCCGGGAGAAACCCCATGACCTACTGCCTTGCCGCGTCCCTCCGGGCGGGCCTGGTCTTTGCCGCCGATACCCGTACCAACGCCGGTCTGGACCACGTGAACAGCTTTCGCAAGATGCACAGCTTCGTCTGGGAGGGCGATCGGGTGATGGTCCTGCTCAGCGCGGGTAACCTGGCCACCACCCAGGCGGTGGTTACCCATCTGCAACGGGAGGCGGAGGAAGGCGGGCCGCTGCGCGAGGTGGCGCACTTGAGCGATGCCGCCGAGCACGTGGGACAGGTCAGCCTGCAGGTGCAGCAGCGCTACCACAGCGCCGATAGCGCCAACCCGGTCTCGCTGGAGGCCACCTTCATTCTCGGGGGGCAGGTGGGCGATGAGGCCCCCAGCGCGTTTCTGATCTATCCGCAGGGCAACTTCATCACCTGCTCCGAGGAGCAGCCCTTCCTGCAGATCGGCGAGACCAAGTACGGCAAACCGATCCTCGACCGCATTATCGAGCCGGGGCTGAGCCTTGAGGATGCGGCCCGCTGCGCCCTGGTGTCCATTGACTCCACCATGCGCTCCAATCTGTCCGTAGGCCCGCCGGTGGACCTGGCCATCTACCGTGCCGGTACCCTGGAGGCCCCGCGCACCCTGCGCTACAAGCACAACTCGCCCTATTTTGCTTCCGTGCGCAAGCATTGGAGTGAGGGCCTGCGGCGGCTGTTCGATGACCTGCCCCGGTTCGACTGGGAGTCCTGACCCGCACCCCGGCCAGCCGGTGCCATGGTGGCGGGCATCAACGGTCCTGCGCGGTCGAGCCTACCGTGACCATGCCGTGTACTTCCCGGTGCACGGCCTCTAGCTTGCGCGCCACGGTCGGCGTGATGGTGAAGGGGTACATGTCTGGCGACCCCATGCTGCGACTCATGCTGTTCATGGCCATGGTGAGCTCCAGCCAGGCGTCCAGCAGGTACTGGAAGTCGTCCCGGTCGGAGAAACGCACGGTGCTGGCGCAGGACTCCAGCACCAGGCCGAGATCGCCGGCCGTCTCCAGGGCATCGCGCATGTGCAGGTAGTGGGCCCAGGTTTCTGCCCAGTCTTCCCAGGGGTGGCTGCTGGCGTAGCGGCTGATGTGCTGCTCCTGCCAGTCGGGGTTGGGGTTGCGGTAATGGTCGCGCAACGCCTGGGCATAATCCTGCCGTTCGTCCCCGAACAGCGCTCGAAAGGCCGGCTGTCGGCCGGTATCCGCGAAAAAGCGCTCCCAGTAATAGTGCCCGCTTTCGTGGCGGAAGTGGCCGAGGAGCGTCCGGTAGGGTTCGCCGAGCTTCTCCCGCACGGCCTCCCGGCGGACCGGGTCGGCCTCCTCTATGTTGATGGTGATCAGCCCGTTGGTGTGGCCGGTGGAGATGGGCGAGGCCTGTGGCTGATCGGCCAGAAAGGCGAAGGCCAACCCCCGGTGCCCGCCTGCCCGCTTGCCCTGAAAGGGCAGTCCCAGGTGGAGCAGCTGGTAGACGAGGCGCCGCTTGGCCGCCTCCAGTTTGGCCCAACGCCGCCAGTTCTGTAGCACCGACAGGTCCGGTATCACGTGATTCAGACGGCAGGCGAGGCAGTGGTGGTCCTGGTCGTCCAGGGGCACCATCCAGTTGCACACCCCGGCATGCTCATAATGGGCGCACTGCCGGTAGCGGCGACCGTCTACCTCCGGTCCCAGCGCCGTCCACGCGCCGTCCGGGTCCGGGCGGATCGCGCTGAGCGTGAGCCGATCCGGCAGGAAGCCCAACTGGTGGTGACACTTCAGGCAGTAGGTATTATCGAAGAAGAGCCGGTTGCCGCAATGACACTGGAAGCGTCTCATGGGGTGAACCGGAAATAGGTCTGAACCACATCGCCGTGCAGCGCGGCAAAGCCCTGCTGCAGGCCGTCGATGAACTCGTGCATGGCATCGGGTGAGAGATCGACGAGACTCGCCGTTGCCAGCACCGCTTGCAAGGCCTCCAGCCTGGCTGCGGGTTGCTGGTGGTTCGGCAGCCCCTCCAGGCATTGGCGGATCCTCGCCAGGGCGAACCCCACCGCCCGCGGGGAGCGCTCGCCCTGTAACAGGTAGTGCACCACGTCGCGGCCGCGCACGAGGCCGTGCAGGTCCTGCCGGTACATCTCATACGCGCTGAGTGAGCGCAGCACGCTGATCCAGCAGACCGACGAGTAATAGCTGTCGTTGCCGTCACCATCCATGGGAAAGAGGCTGGCGTAGCGGACGTCCAGAATCCGTGTGGTCATGTCCGCCCGTTCCAGGTAGCGCCCCAATGCGATGAACTGGTACCGCGGGCCGCGGCTGACCGAGCCGTGGAGCACGCCCTGAATCCGCTGGCACTGGGCCGCGATGGCGGCCAGCAGGTCGTTGCGGCGCCAGCGACTGGCGATTGCATTGGGCGCCTGCTCCTGCAGCAGGTAGTGCAGTCCGTTGATCGCCTCCCACGCCTCCCGGGGCAATTGATCCCGGGTGACGCGGGCGTTCTCGCGGGCGCTACGCACACTCGCGGCGATGGAACCGGAGTAGGCCGGGTCGCTGATCAGAAACCGCATCACGGCGCGCTCGTTTTCGGAGCCGTGCCGCGCTCGGTAGGGCTCGCTCGCCCCGAGGATCTCCAGCAGCGAGTGCCAGCTCATGGGCATCCCGCTGGGCAGGTCCATCTGGATTTGCGCCGAGGCCAGCAGCAGGCGCGCCGTGTCCTCCGTCCGCTCCAGGTAGCGGGCCAGCCAGTAGATGTTCTCAGCCAGTCTGGACAGCATCAGTCCGCCCCTCCCACGGTTCCGTCATCCACGGCACCCGGGCCGGCATCCGCGGCGGTATCCACGACCCAGGTATCCTTGCTGCCTCCCCCCTGGGAGGAGTTCACCACCAGCGAGCCCTTGCGCAGGGCGACCCGGCTAAGCCCGCCGGTGGTCACATTGAAACTCTTGCCCTGCAGTACGAAGGGCCGTAAATCCACGTGGCGGGGTTCCAGCTCGCCGTCACAGAGGGTCGGGCAGGTGGAGATCATGAGCGTGGGCTGGGCGATGTAATTGCGCGGATTGGCGCGGATCAGATCGGCGAACTGCGACCGCTCATCGGCAGTGGCGGCGGGGCCGATGAGCATGCCGTAGCCACCCGACTCGTTGGCCGGTTTGACCACCAGTTCTGCCAGGTGATCCAGCACGTAGGCCCGGTCGTCCGGGTCCACGCATTGGTAGGTGGGGACGTTCGGAAGGATCGGTTCCTCGTCGAGGAAGTAGCGGATCAGCGCCGGCACGTGGGCATACACCACCTTGTCATCCGCCACGCCAGCGCCCGGGGCATTGGCGATGGCCACGTGCCCCTTGCGCCAGGCGCGCATCAGGCCGGGCACCCCCAGCGTGGAGTCGGGGCGGAAGGCCTCCGGGTCGAGGAAGTCGTCATCGATGCGGCGGTAGATCACATCCACCCGCTCCAGCCCGTGGATGGTGCGCATGTAGACGTATTCATCCTCCCCCACAACCAGGTCGCGCCCTTCCACCAGCTCCGCACCCATTTGCTGGGCCAGGTAGCTATGCTCAAAGTAGGCGGAGTTATAGATACCCGGAGTAAGCACCACAATCTCCGGGTTGGGGACGTCGGGGGCCAGCGAGCAGAGGGTGTCCAACAATTGCCCCGGGTAGGCATCCACCGGCATGATGCGGCTGTGCTCGAACAGTTCCGGGAAGATGCGCTTCATTACATGCCGGTTCTCCAGCATGTAAGAGACGCCAGAGGGCACCCGCAGGTTGTCCTCCAGCACGTACAGGGTGCCGTCCTTGTCGCGCACCAGGTCGGTGCCGCAGACGTGGGCCCAGACCCCGTGGGGTGGCGATACCCCCTGGCATTGGGGGCGGAAATCGCGTGATTTAAGCACCACGGACTCGGGCACCACGCCGTCGCGCAGCGCACGCTGGTCGTTGTAGACGTCGTCGATGAATGCGTTGAGTGCGCGCAGCCGCTGGAACAGCCCGGCTTGGATGGTTTCCCACTCCCGACGCTCGATGATGCGGGGCACGAAGTCGAAGGGCCACGCCCGGTCGATGTTCTCGCCGTCGGAGTAGACCGTGAAGGTGATGCCCATCGCCCGAATGGTGGCATCAGCCGCCTGATGGCGGTCCGCCAGTTCCTGTACCGAGAGGGATTTGAGGTATTCCAGCAGGTGCTGGCAGCCGGGGCGGGGGGTTCCGCTACCATCCACCAGTTCATCGTAGTAACCGGTACCGGGCCGGTACCCGTTCCATTGCTGCATGCGTGGGCGCCTCCGAAGGAACCGTGGCCCGACCGGGGCAGCAAGCCGTTGGCCCTGGTCTCAGGGCGTGGGCTTAAGGCCTGGCGCTGAATGCCCGGTTGCCACAGGCATGAGTATAGGTCAGCCTTGTATTTTGCAGTGCAACACAGCCGGTCGCGCTTTTCAACTCACGACCGCGCATCACCGCGCGCAGGCCGCCGCCTGCCGACCAGGAGATTCAAGCATGTGGTTACGTACCGGTTGTGAAATCGAGTTCAGTGAGAGCCTGCCCGCACCCTTCGTGCTCATGCTTCGCCCTCGCAGCGGCAGACGGCAGTGGGTGGCCCGGGAGACGTACGTCTTGTGCCCCAGCGTGCCGGCCATGGAGTACACGGACAGTTACGGCAACCTGTGCCAGCGGCTGATGTCGCCTCCCGGTCGCTTTTTGATCCGAACTTCGGCGGATGTCTTCATTCCTGACGAGTCTGATGACGCCGAAGGCGGGAGCTTCGTGGAAGTGCAGGACCTGCCCGATGACGTGTTGACCTACCTGCTGCCCAGCCGTTATTGCGAGTCCGATCGCTTCATGCAGATGGCGTGGTCCATCGTCGAGGATGCCCGGCCTGGCTACGACCAGGTGGCCAGGATCACGGCGTGGATTCGGGAGCATGTGCGCTTTAACCCGGACTCGCCCCATTTCCAGCTGTCGGCCGTGGAACTGAACCAGGCCCGAGAGGGGGTTTGCCGGGAATTCGCGCACCTGGGCATTGCCCTGTGCCGGGGGCTCTGCATACCGGCCCGGATGGTGGTGGGGTTCCTCCACGGGCTGGAGCCCATGGATTTCCACGCCTGGTTCGAGGCTTACGTGGGCGGGCGCTGGGTCGCCTTCGACGCCACCCAGAAGGAGGACAGCGGGAAGCGGGTGACGGTTGCCTGCGGCCGGGATGCTGCGGACGTGGCGATCTTCAACCAGTTTGGCCCCCCCATGTACCCCAGCCGTATCGCGGTGACGGTGGAGGAGGTGGACGGACCGCCCGCGGTGTGACTGTCGGAGTCGGCAGCACTCAAGGTGGTGCTCGAGTGGAAGGAGGTCAGGGCGGTGCGCTGCTGGGCCCACCGTGGCGGTCTTGGAAAGGGCGTTCGGCGCCGTCTGCGGACGGCAAACGCAAAAACGGCGACCCGGACATGCCGCAAGTCGCCGTTTTTACTTGGTAATCTGGTAGGCGCGAGTGGACTCGAACCACCGACCCCCACCATGTCAAGGTGGTGCTCTAACCAGCTGAGCTACGCGCCTGTCGTGTTCGAGTGGGGTATTCTACATTGAGCGTTTGGCATGTCAATAGCGGGCGTATCCATCTGAAATAAAGCCAGTTTCCCTGGTGTGCCGCTTGCTCGGATGCCAGACTTCGGATTGCCTCCCCTGTTGGTGGCTTCAGGGCCACGTGCCGAACCGGCTACTTGAGAATCAGGAAGTGGTATTGCCTTACTTGACGGTGTATCCACTGTTCATGTCCTGTGGTCAGTGCGGATTCACACTGGCCGAGTGTCCAGGAAACGATACATCGGTCATGCGGTCCCAATGCGTAGCCTGTTCTGTACGTCTCTAGGAGGACCACCGAGTGAGCGCAACCGACGATATCCTCTGCCAGACATATCAGTTGGGCGACCTGACTCTGCCCAACCGCATTGTGATGGCCCCGCTGACCCGGTCCCGTGCCGGTCAGCCCGGCGATGTGCCGACAGCCCTTAACGCGGAATACTATGCCCAGCGGGCCGGCATGGGGCTGATCATCAGCGAGGCCACCCAGGTCTCACCTCAAGGCAAGGGGTATGCCTTTACCCCCGGCATCCACTCCTCAGAGCAGGTGGCGGGCTGGCGCGGTGTTACCGAAGCCGTGCACCGGGCCGGCGGCCGGATCCATGCCCAGCTGTGGCACGTGGGGCGTATTTCGCGGCCGGAGTTGCAGCCCGGCGGCGCGCAGCCAGTGGCCCCGTCGGCCTTGAAGCCCGAGGGGGCCATGACATTTATCAGCGCCGAATCCGGCATGGTGGAGGTCCTGGAGCCCCGCGCCTTGCGTAGCGATGAGATTCCGGGCGTGGTCGAGCAATACCGTCAGGGTGCCGAGAATGCCAAGGCAGCGGGTTTCGACGGGGTAGAGATCCATTGCGCGAACGGTTACCTGATCGACCAGTTTTTGCGCAGTGGCAGCAATCAGCGTAGCGATGAATACGGGGGCAGTCTCGAAAACCGGCTCCGTTTCCCGCTGATGGTCGTGGAGGCGGTCAAGCAGGTCTGGCCCGCCGGCCGGATTGGTGTCCGCGTGAGCCCGACCGGCAGTTTCAATGACATGCGGGACGAGGACCCGGTAGCCACTTTCGGGGCGTTTGCCCGGGCCCTGGACGAGGCGGGTATTGCCTACATCGAGGTGGTGGAGGATTCGTTCCAGGGCAACCATGCCAATGGTCGGCCGGAGGAGGTGGTCGATGCCATTCGGTGCGTTCTCTCCGGGACCTACATCGGTAATGGCGCCTACAACGCGGAGGAGGCGAGGGCGCGGATCAGTGACGGCCGGTGTGACCTGGTCTCCTTCGGTCGCCCCGCCATTGCCAACCCGGACCTGGCCGAGCGTGTCCGCCGGAATGCCCCGTGGAACGAATGGGACGAGCAGACCTTCTACGGCGGGGATGAGCGAGGTTACACCGACTACCCACCGCTGGCGTCGGGCTAAAGGCCCGGGCAGCCCTGCCGATACCGCAGAGTAGCGGTGAAGGTGCATATGGTATCAATCATATGCGCGCTCGGGCATGGGCCGCGCGCCTTTGCTTGGGCGCGCCTTCGCCGCCCATCCATAAACCGGGTCAAGGTGGCACACCATGGCAATCAGAGATGAAATCGCCCAACTACTCCACGGTGCGCTGCGCGGTATCGGCCTGCGCCGGCTGGACCATCAGTTCCTCTTCTCCTATGCACTGATCTTTCTGTTGGCGTTGGGCTCGGCAGGGTTTCTCTACATGAGCGTCGACGCTGCCTCCGGGCGGGCGATTGATGTGGCGGGTGCGCAGCGCATGCTCAGCCAGCGGGTCGCCAAGGAGGCCATGATGGCCGCCGAGGGGGTCGAGTCCCGGGCCACGGTCGAGGCCACTGCCCGGACCTGGGAGCAGGCCCATGCCGGCCTGCTGGAAGGCAGTGAGGAGTTGGGTATTCGATCCGTGGATGATGCCGAGACCCGCGCCCAACTGGAACACGTGCTGGAGCTTTGGGAGGCGTACCGGGCAGCTTTGTTCCGCTACATGGATGACCCCGCCGAGCAGGGGGCGTTGGAGCGCGTGCACGAGCTCTCCCCCGAGGTGCTGCAGGAAATGAACCGAGCTGTCGGCATGATGAGCGACGATTTTCAGCGCTCCATCACCATCAACCAGAGCATATCCGGTGCCATGGCGTTAGCCATTCTCGTTCTCGTGGTGCTGGGTCGCATGTTCGGCCTCAGTTGGCTGATGGACCAGATCGATGCCGTTCGCCAGCGCATGGGGGCGGTTGCGGGGGGTGATTTCACCCAGCGGTTGAGCACGCCCTACAAGGACAACGAGGTCGGTGAGATGGTCACCGCCTACAACGATATGCTCGACCAGATCGGCCAGGTGGTCCACGGCGTGCACCAGACGGCGGATCAGGTGGGCACCGGCACCCAGCAGGTCACGGCCGCCATGGGCGAGACAACGGCGGGCGTCAAAGAGCAGGCCGGCGACATCGACCAGGTGGCCACCGCCATGAATGAGATGGTGGCCACGGTGCAGGAAGTGGCCAGGAACACCTCTGACGCTGCCAACTCCGCCCGTGATGCCGACGAGCGTGCCAACGAGGGCCAGAGGGAGGTGACCCGTGCCGCTGAGACGGTACAGGAGCTGGCCGAGCAGATGGAAGCGTTGGCCGAACGGATGGAGGCATTGCAGGTCGAGAGTGACGAAATCACCAAGGTGGTGGACGTGATCAACGGCATTGCCGAGCAGACCAATCTGCTGGCGCTCAACGCGGCCATCGAGGCGGCCCGTGCCGGCGACCAGGGGCGGGGGTTTGCCGTGGTGGCAGACGAGGTCCGCAGCCTGGCGCAGAACACCCAGCAGTCCACCGGGGAGATCCGCAAGATCGTCGATCGGCTTCAAGAGAATACCGGTGCATCGGTGAATGCCACCCGGGCCAGCCAGGAGCGCAGCCGGGCCGGGGTCGAGCAGACTCGTGCTGCAGGGGAGGCGTTGACCGGGATCGTCGGTTCCGTGGCCCACATCAACGAGATGACCCAGCAAATCGCCACCGCCGCGGAGCAGCAGAGCCACGTGGCACAGGAGATGGACCAGCGGATCACCAGCATTGCGGGCGTAGCGCAGCGCACCGAGCGTTCCGCCGCGGAGACCCAGCAGGCCACCGAAAGCATCGGCGGTCAGATGGAGCAACTCCAGCAACTGGTGCGCCACCTGCGGGTCTGACGCTGTGGGCCACGGCCGGATGGCCGTGGCCGTCGGGCCGTTCCTGACGGTACACTCCGACACCGGATCGGGTGCCCCCGGCACCCCCCCGGCCACACCGCTGCCACGACGCTATCTGTCGTGGCAGCGGTGTAGATTGAGGGGTAAGTGGGGTACCAAGGGTAACGGCAACGGAGGTGTCTGGTGTCCGGAGGGGAGGAACTGCAACCCGGCTTCATGGCGGTGCACGGCAACCGCCTGGAGGACCTGCGGGCGGTCATCGTGGAGTGGATGCAGGCCTACCCGCTGCGGCCACTGGAAACCGAGACCGTGCTGGTCCAGAGCAATGGTATGGCCCAATGGCTCAGCCATGCGCTGGCCGCCCACCCGGACAGCGAGGAGCCCGGCTGCGGGATTGCCGCCGGCCTGTCGTTGCAATTGCCGGCCCGCTTTACCTGGACCGCCTACCGCGAGGTGCTGGGCCGCGAGGCGGTCCCCCTGGACTCCCCCTTCGACAAGCGGCCGCTGACCTGGCGGCTGATGAGGCTGCTCCCGCAATTGGTGGAACAGCCCGGGTTCGAACCCCTGCGCGGGTTCCTCGAACGGGATGACGATCGGCGCAAGCGCCACCAGCTGGCCGAACGCCTGGCGGATCTGTTCGACCAGTACCAGGTCTACCGGGCCGACTGGTTGGCGGACTGGGCCGAAGGCCGGGACCAGTGCGCCGGGCCGGGCCGCGCCCCCCGCCCGCTGGCCGAGCGCGACCGCTGGCAGCCCCGGCTGTGGCGCGCCCTGTTGGCGGATATGGACGACGCCGAGCGCGGGCTCAGCCGGGCGGCCATCCACGCCCGTTACCTGGCGGCACTGCGCGAGCTGCCAACCCGCCCGGCCGGGCTGCCGCGCCGGCTGATCGTGTTCGGTATCTCGTCATTGCCCCACCAGGTGCTCGAGGCACTGGAAGGGCTGGCCCGCTTCACCCAGGTGCTGGTCGGCGTGCACAACCCCTGTCAGCACTTCTGGGCAGACATCGTCGCGGACAAGGATCTGTTGCGCGCCCGGCGGCGGCGCCAACCGCACAAGCCGGGCATGCCCGAGACCCTGGACGACAGCGAACTGCACAACCACGCCCAGCCCCTGCTGGCGGCCTGGGGCAAGCAGGGCCGTGACTACATCCGGCTGCTGGACGAGCACGACGACCCCGAGCACTACCGTCACCTGCTGGAGTCGCTGTCCTGGCAGCGCATCGATATCTTCCAGCCCCACGGCAACGGCCAGCTGTTGCACCAGTTGCAGGAGGACATCCGCGAGCTGCGGCCCCTGCGCGAGACCCGTGAGCACTGGCCGGCGGTTGCCGCCGACGACACCTCGCTGCAGTTTCACGTTGCCCACAGCCCCCAACGGGAGGTGGAGGTGCTGCATGACCGGCTTCTGGCGCGCTTCAATGCCCCCGACAAACCGCTGCTGCGGCCCCGCGATGTCATCGTCATGGTGCCGGACATCGACCGCTACGCCCCGCACATCCAGGCGGTCTTCGGCCAGACCCGGCCGGGCGACCCGCGCCATATCCCCTATACCCTGTCCGACCAGGGGAGCCGGGGCCGGGATACCGTGCTCATTGCCCTGGAGCGGTTGCTCCACCTGCCCGAGAGCCGCTGCGCGGTGAGCGAACTGCTGGACCTGCTGGACGTGCCCGCCCTGCGCCGCCGCTTCGGCCTGCGCGAGGGGGACCTGCGCCAACTCCACCAGTGGGCCGAGGGGGCCGGCGTCCGCTGGGGGCTGGGGCCGGAACAACGGGCCGGTCTGGGGTTGCCCGGGGGCCTGGAGGCGAACACCTGGCGCTTCGGCCTGCGCCGCATGCTGCTGGGCTACGCCGTGGGCAGCGGCGAGGCCTGGCAGGGGGTGGAGCCTTACGACGAGGTGGGCGGCCTGGATGCCGGGCTGCTCGGCCCGCTGGAGCAGCTGCTGACCACCCTGGACGCCGCCTGGGCCCGGTTGCGCCAGCCGCAGCCCCCGGCGGAGTGGCTGCTGACGCTACAGTGGCTGTTGAATGCCTGCTTCGACCCGGGTACCGAGACCGAGGCCACAACCCTGGATCAACTGCAAGAGACGCTGGAGCAGTGGGCCGCGGACTGCGAGGCCGCCGCCCTGGATGAGCCCTTGCCGCTGAACGTGGTCCGCGAGCACTGGCTGTCCAGCCTGGACGAGGGTGGACTCAGCCAGCGCTTCCTGGCCGGCGCGGTCAACTTCTGCACCCTGATGCCCATGCGCGCCATCCCCTTCCGCGTGGTCTGCCTGCTGGGCATGAACGACGGCGACTATCCGCGCAGCCCCACGCCGCTCGATTTCGACCTGATGGCCGACGACTACCGCCCGGGGGACCGCTCCCGGCGCGAGGACGACCGCTATCTCTTCCTGGAGGCGCTGCTCTCCGCCCGCGAGCAGCTCTACATCAGCTGGGTGGGGCGCAGTGTCCGCGATAATGAACCCCGGCCCCCGTCGGTGCTGATCGGCCAGTTGCGCGATCACCTGGCCGCCGGTTGGGCGCTGGCGGGGGCCGGTCACGAGCCCCGCCCGGACAAGAGCCCGCTGCTGCAGCAACTGACCACCGAGCACCCGCTGCAGCCCTTCAGCCGGGTGAATTTTCCCCTCTCCGGCGCCGTTGATGCCCGCCACTTCACCTACGCCCGGGAATGGCAGGGGGTACAGGCTGCGGCCGGCGAGCACGATCCGGCCGAGGCGGCTGGTCCCGACAACGCCCCGTTGCCGGAGGATGAGCACGCCGACGAACCGGTGGCCCTGGCCCCGACGACGCTGGCCCGCTTTCTGCAGCGGCCGGTCCAGGCCTTTTTCCAGCACCGGCTCGGGGTCTATTTCGACGAGGACCAGGAGGGCAGCGAGGACCTGGAGCCCTTCGAGCTGGACGGGCTCACCGCCTGGCAGCTTCGCCAGCAGCTGGTGCAGACCGGTCTCGGCGCCGTGGACAAGCCGGAGGCCTGGCCGCAGGTACTGGGAGGGGAGGCGGCCCGGCTGCGCCGCAGCGGAACCCTGCCGGTGGGCACGGCCGGCGAACTGGTGGCGGCGTCGCTGCTCACCCAGGCCGAAGACGTGCTGCAGCGCTACCACGAGCGCTTGCAGGCCTTCCCGCAGGTCGTGCCGCCTATCGCCGCCGAGCAGCCGCTGGCCCACGGCCGCTGGCAACTGGCATCCGAGCTGGAGGGCCTGCGCAGCGATGGCCACCACCGACTGCAACTGGGGTACAACGTCAGCCGGTTGAAGGACGCCAAGAGCCGGGATTGGCGGTACGAGAAGCTGCTCGCCACCTGGGTCGATCACCTGGTGGCCAACGCCCTCGCGGGCCCGGTCACCACCGAGCTGGTCGGGCTGGACACCGGACTGAGCCTGCAGCCTGTGCCCGACGAACTGGCCCGCAGCCACCTGGCGCAGGTGCTCCGGGCCTGGGATGCAGGTCAGCGCCGGCCCCTGCCGTTGGCCTGCAGGACGGCCATGGCCTGGTTGGATGCCGAGGCTGGCGGCAAGCATGATCCACTGGAAAAGGCACTGATAACCTACACCGGCAATGAACACACGCCCGGGGAGGCCCAGCGCGACCCCTACCTGCTGCGGGTCTACCCGCAGGCCGACTGGCTGCTGGCGGACCCGGACTTCGCCCGCTGGCGCGATGCGCTCTACCGGCCGCTGCACCAGGCCGTGCAGCGCCACGACCAGGCCGGGAGGGTGGCATGAGCCGATCAGACCACGAAGAGCTGGACCTGCTCCGGTTGCCGTTGCGCGGCAGCCGGCTCATCGAGGCCAGCGCCGGCACCGGCAAGACCTTCACCATCGCCGCGCTCTACCTGCGGCTGGTACTGGCCCACGGCGAGGTGTGCGGCGATGGCGCCCCGCTGGACCCACCGCAGATCCTGGTCGTCACCTTCACCGAGGCCGCCACCCAGGAGCTGCGCGAGCGTATCCGTGACCGGCTCAGCCAGGCGGCTGCCGCCTTCCGCGATCCGACGCTCTACCGGGATGACCCCGTGCTCTCCCGGCTGCGGGCCGACTACCCGGAGGCCGAGTTGTCGGCCCAGGCGCGCCGCCTGGAACTGGCCGCCGAGTGGATGGATGAGGCCGCCGTCTCCACCATCCACAGCTGGTGCTACCGCATGCTGCGCGAGCACGCCTTCGACAGTGGCAGCCTGTTCACCCAGGACCTGGAGGCGGACCAGGGCGAGCTGCTGGCAGAGGCGGTGCGCGATTACTGGCGCACCTTCCTCTATCCGCAGGAGGCACCCTCCCTGGCGCTGCTGCGCAGCGAGGTCTTCGGCGACACCCCCGAGGCGCTGCTGGCGAAGGTGCGCCCCCTGGTCGGGCAGCCGCTCCCCGCTGACCCGGAGCTGGAATCCGCCGAGGGGCTGAGCCGCCTGCTGGCCGGCCAGCAGCGGGCGGTGGACGGGCTCAAGCGGCCCTGGCGGGAGGCACCGGAGACCCTGGAGGCGCAGCTGCGCGAGCTGGTGGCCGGGCCGGTCAGCAAGCGCGCCTACGGCGATATCGACAAGCTGATGCGGCTGATGCAGGCCTGGGCCGACGACCCTGGCGCCCTGCGCCCCGAGCCGGTCAATGGCAGCTGTATCCTGGAGCGGCTCTCCCGCGCCGGCCTGGCCCGCCGCCTGAAAAAGAACCAGACGTTGCCCGACGACCTGCATCCGGGGTTCGAGTGTCTGGATGACCACGATCAGTACTGCGACCTGCCGGCGGAGCGGCTGCTGCGTGCTGCTGCTCGCTGGATCGGCGCGCGCTTTCGTCAGGCCCAGCGCCAGCGGGCCCAGATGGGCTTCGATGACCTCCTGACCCGGCTGGATGCGGCCCTGGCCGACGGCGAGGCCGGGGAACGGCTGGCCTCCACCCTGCGTCGGCAGTTCCCGGTGGCGCTGATCGACGAGTTCCAGGACACCGACCCGGTGCAGTACCGCGTCTTCCAGCGGGTCTACCGCGTGGAGGAGAACCGCCCGGAGCAGGCGCTGCTGCTCATCGGTGACCCCAAGCAGGCCATCTACAGCTTCCGCGGCGCCGACATCCACAGCTACCTGCAGGCCCGCGAGGCCACCCGGGGCCGGCACCACACCCTGCCGATGAACTTTCGCTCCACCACCACCATGGTGGACGGGGTAAACCAGCTGTTTGCCCAGGCCGAGCAGCGCTGGGAGGAGGGGGCCTTCCTCTTCGGCGCCGGCGGCGACAACCCCGTGCCCTTCAAGCCGGTAACGGCCAAGGGCCGTGACGAGGTACTGGAGGTGGATGGCCGGGTGCTGCCCGCGGTCCACCTGTGGTGGGAGGACGAGGGGGAGCCGGTGCGCAAGGGCGCGTACCTCCAGCGCCAGGCGGACGCCTGCGCCAGCGAGATGGCGGCCTTGCTCAATGGCGGTGCCGACCGCCGCGCGGGTTTCCGTGACCCGGAGGGCGGGCTGCAGCCGTTGCGGCCCCGGGACATCGCGGTGCTGGTGCGCGACTTCAACGAGGCGCGACAGATCCAGCAGGCGCTGGGGCGGCGCCGTATCCGCAGTGTCTATCTCTCCGACCGCGAGTCCGTCTACCGGACCGACCAGGCCGGTGACCTGCTCCGCTGGTTGCGCGCCTGCGCCGAGCCCACCGTGGAGCGCCTGCTGCGGGCGGCCCTGGCCACGCCCACCCTGGGCCTGGCGCTGGCCGACCTTCACCGGTTGGCGGAGGACGAGCTCCTCTGGGAGCAGCGGGTGGAGCAGTTCCGGGGCTACCGGCGCACCTGGCAGGCCCAGGGCGTGCTGCCCATGCTGCGCCGGCTGCTCCACGACTTCGAGGTGCCGCGCCGGCTCGTCAGCCGGCCGGACGGCGAGCGGGCGCTGACCAACCTGCTGCACCTGAGCGAGCTGCTCCAGCAGGCCGCCGCAGAACTGGACGGCGAGCAGGCGCTGATCCGCCACCTGGTGGAACACCGCGAGGGCAATGGCCAGGGGGCGGACGAGCAGATCCTGCGGCTGGAGAGCGACGAGGACCTGGTCAAGGTGGTCACGGTGCACAAGGCCAAGGGCCTGGAGTACCCACTGGTCTTCCTGCCCTTCATCTGTACCTTCAAGCCGGTGAGCAAGGGCCGTCGACCCTTCCTGGACCGGGGGGCGCCGGAAGGCCCCCGCTGGGTATTCGAGGTGGACGACGAGATCCAGGAGCGCGCCGACCGCGCCCGCCTGGCCGAAGACCTGCGGCTGCTCTACGTGGCCATGACCCGGGCCCGCCACGCCTGCTGGTTGGGACTGGCCCCGTTGGCCCCCGGCAATGCAAAGCGCAACCAACTGGAGCGGAGCGCCGTGGGCTACCTGCTCGCCGGCCCGGAGGGCATGGCCAACGGGGAGCTGAAAGAGGTATTGGAAGCAGCCCGCGAGGGGGAGCCGGCCATCGCCGTGACCCCACTTCCGGCCGTCACCGACGCGGTCTACCGGGGCCGCGATGAGGCGGGTGAGGCGGGCCCGGCCCGCACCCCGGCGCGCCCGGCCTACGAACACTGGTGGATCGCCAGCTACAGTGCCCTGGCCATCCACGAGACGCCCGACCGGGGTGCGGCCGGTACCGCTACGGCGCCCGATGCGCCCGCCGCGCCGGAGACTGTCCGCCAGGAGATCATCCGCGAGACCGTCACCGAGCGGGACGGCGGGGCGGAACCGGGCGCCGGACCGGCTGCGGCGGGCGAGCCGCTGCACCGCTTCCCCCGTGGCCCGGGCCCCGGGACCTTCCTGCACGGCCTACTGGAGTGGGCGGCGCAACAGGGGTTCGCGGAGCTGGCCAGCCGGCCAGCGGTGCTGGAGCGGGAGGTCCACCGGCGCTGCCGTCGGCGCGGCTGGTCCGATTGGGCCGCCCCCGTGGCCGACTGGCTGCGACGGCTCCTGCAGGCTGACTACCCGCTGCCGGGCCAGGGTCCGATGAGTCCGGTCCGGCTCATCAACTACCAGCCGGAGCTGGAGTTCCTCTTCGAGACCCGCTGGCTGGATGCCCGGCGGCTGGACCGTGCCGTGCGCGAGCAGACCCTGGACGGGGCCGCCCGCCCGGCGGCCGGGGCCGGTCTGCTCAACGGCATGCTCAAGGGCTTCATCGACCTTGTCTTTGAACACGAGGGCCGCTTCTATGTGGGCGACTACAAGTCCAACTGGCTCGGCCCCGGCGCGGCGGATTACGGTCCCGGTGCCCTGCGCGAGGCGGTGCTCGGCCGCCGCTACGACCTCCAGCTGGTGCTCTACACCCTGGCGCTGCATCGGCTGCTCCAGGCCCGTCAACCCGATTACGACTACGACCGGCACGTGGGCGGGGCGGTCTACCTCTTCCTGCGCGGGGTGGATGCGCCCGGCCAGGGGCTTTTCCACTGTCGCCCGCCCCGGGCGCTGATCGAGCAGCTGGACGACTGGCTGCGTGAGGGGCCGGATCGACCCGCCGCGGTCCTGACCGGGAGGCCTGATGACTGACCGTACCGCTGTTGCCCTGCCGGCCACCGCCGGCGACACCCTGGCGCTGCTGGACCGCTGGGTGGCGCACGGCTGGCTGCGCCCCCTCGACCGCGCCCTGGCCGCCTTCCTGCTGGAGCAGGCACCGGACGCCTCGCCGTTGCTGCTGCTCTGTGCAGCGCTGGCCAGCCACCAGGTGGGGCGGGGCCACGTCTGCCTGGACCTGCCGGCGCTGCTCGCCGACCCGGATACCACCCTGTCCCTGCCCCCGGAGGGCGGCGAACCGGCCGATACTCCCCCGCCACGTCCCTCGCGCTGCCTGGCGGGCGTATGCCCGCGGGCGCTGGACGCGGCGCTGGATGCCCCGGAACTGGTCCAGTCCGGGCCCGGTAATAGCCCGCTGGTGCGCCGGGGTCCGCGGCTTTACCTGCGCCGGTACTGGGCCTGCGAGCAGCGCATCGGCGCGGTACTGCGGGCACGCATGGCCGATGCCGCGAGCTGGCAAGAGGCGCTGGACCCGGAGGAGGCCCGCCGTTGGCTCGACACCCTGTTTGCTGGTGCGGCCGGTGAGGGGCCGGATTGGCAACGGCTGGCCTGCGCCCTGGCTGCCGGCCGGGGCTTTTCGGTGATCACCGGCGGACCCGGAACCGGCAAGACCACCACCGTCCTGCGCCTGCTGGTGCTGTTGCAGGCGCTGCGCGAGTCGGCCCGGGCGGGCGCGCCCCTGCGCATTCGCATGGCCGCGCCCACCGGCAAGGCCGCCGCCCGGCTCAACGCCTCCGTGGCCGGCGCCCTGGACCGGTTGCCGCTGGCGGGCGTTACCGGTGGGGAGGCGTTGCGGGCACGGATACCCACCGAGGTTACCACCGTGCACCGTCTGCTCGGCGCCCGGCCGGGCAGCCGCCATTTTCGCCACCACGCCGGCCGGCCGTTGCCGCTGGATGTGCTGGTGGTGGACGAGGCCTCCATGATCGACCTGGAGCTGATGGCCAGCCTGCTGGATGCACTACCCGCCCGAGCCCGGCTGATTCTCCTGGGCGACAAGGACCAGCTGGCGTCGGTGGAGGCCGGGGCGGTGATGGGCGAGCTCTGCCACCGGGCGGATGGCGGCCACTACACCCCGGAGACCGCGGCCTGGCTGGCCGGGGTCTCCGGCGAAGCCATTCCCCGGCACTACCAGGACAGCGCCGGTCGCCCCCTGGATCAGCACATCGTCATGCTCCGGTACAGCCACCGCTTCGGTGCCGAGAGCGGCATTGGTCGTCTCGCCCGCGCCGTGAATGATGGGGTGGTCCGGGATGCCGAGGGGCTGTTTGCCGAGCGCGGGCGCCACCCTGATATTGCCCGACTGGACCTGGCCGGGCCGGAGGACGCGCGCCTCGAGGCGCTAGCAGTCAGCGGCGGGGGCGAACACTTCGCGCCGTCGACCGACGGTGCTGTGCCCGCGGGCCAGCAGCACTACCTGCAGGTGCTGCACCAGGGGCGTCCCGCGCCCGATGCCCCGCGCACCGCGTGGGAGGACTGGGCCCGTGGGGTCCTGCAGGCCCAGGGCGCCTTCCAACTGCTGGCGGCGGTGCGGCGTGGGCCCTGGGGCGTGGAGACGCTGAACCAGCGGATCGCCGCCGCCCTGCGCGATCGTGGCCTGGTGCGCGGTGAGGGCGTTTGGTATGCGGGCCGGCCGGTGATCGTCACCCGCAACGACTACGACCTGGGGCTGATCAACGGTGATATGGGGGTCACGTTGGCGGTGCCGGCCTGGCTGGCCCAGGGGCAGGCCGGCCCGGAGCCGGCACTCGCCGCGGCCGATGGGGCCCGGGACCTGCTGCGGGTGGCCTTTTTGGCCAACGATGGCAGCGGCCGCATCCGCTGGGTGCTGCCCAGCCGGCTGGAGCAGGTGGAGACCGCCTACGCGCTGACGGTACACAAGGCCCAGGGCTCGGAGTTCCGCCACGCGGCGCTGGTACTCCCGGACCGCAACAGCCCGGTTCTGACCCGCGAACTGCTCTATACCGGCATCACCCGCGCCAGCCGCTGGTTCACCCTGCTCAGCAGTGAGCCGCGGGTGCTTGCCCGGGCCATGGGCCAGCGCACCTTGCGCAGCGGGGGATTGCGGGGCGCATTGATGGACGGGAGCGTGTCGGAAAGTGGTTGATCGACTACCGGGAGGGGTGGCCGAATTGCCCCCGATCCAACCCATTGGCCGGGTCCGTACGCCGTTCCCGGAGCGGTTCGGCATCCCCCGTCAGGGCGGGCTGGTGGAGGCCATCCCGGGTACCCTGGATCTGGATGCACCCCACGACCGCCCCGAGGCCTGGCAGGGCATCGAGGCCTTTAGCCACCTGTGGCTGGTCACCTGGTTTCACGCCGGGAAGGGGCAGGGCGGGCTGACCGTGCGCCCGCCGCGGCTTGGGGGCAACCGGCGCCTCGGCGTGTTCGCGACCCGCGCCCCCTACCGGCCCAACCCCATGGGACTAAGCCTGGTGCGCCTGGCCGAGGCGGACCTGTCCGGGCCCCGGGCCCGCATCGTGATCCGAGGCCCCGACCTGCTGGACCGCACGCCATTGCTGGACGTGAAGCCCTACGTGCCCTACTGCGATGCGGTCCCCGATGCCCGGGGTGGGTTTGCCGCCACGGCCCCGGACCCGCTGCTGCGAGTGGTCTGGACCGACGCTGCCCGCAGGCGGGCCGAGGCGGAGGCCGGGCGGCATGCAGGGCTGGTCGCCTTGATCGAGGCGGTGCTCGCGGCGGACCCGCGTCCGGCCTATCAAAAGAGCGCCGGGCGGCAGTACGGGGTGCGCCTCTATGACCTGGATGTCCACTGGCGGGTGGTCGAAGGGGTGGTGGAGGTCCTGGGCGTGCAGCGGGTCGGGGCGTAGCCGAGTTGCGCCCGGGGCGAGATGTCAGCTTGTCTGGCGGCCCTGTTGCTGCAACCCCAGTCCGGCGAGGATCAACACCAGACCCACCAAGGTGGAGGGCAGCAGCGCTTCCCCCACGATAAAGTGCAGCAGCAGCAGTGAGACCGGCGGCGAGAGGAAGATCAGGTTGGAGATGCGGGCGGTTCGCCGGGTGGTGTTTACCGCCAGCTGCCAGAGCATGAAGGCCAGGCCCATCTCGAACAGCCCGACGTAGATCCCGGCACCCACGGCCCCCCAGCCTGGCCAGCTGAAGCCCGGCCCCAGCAGCATGAACAGGGTGAGCAGTGGCAGGGCGACGCTGAAGTTCTGCCATTGGCCCACCAGGACCGGTCGGCTGTCCCGGGCGCTGAACAACCAGTAGCCGGCCCAGAGCAGGGTGGAGAGCAGGGCCAGCGCCACCCCCAAGCCGTCCTCGAAGCGCAGGTCCAGCACCGCCCCGCGGGTGGCGATCACCCAGACCCCCGCGTAGGCGATCAGCCCGGCCACCAGGTCGCGGCCGGTCAAGCGGTGGCCGAGGATCGGCACGGCCAGGAAGGCCATGGTCAGCGCCCAGGTGTAGTTCAGCGCCATCGCCTCCTGGCCGGGGAGCCGGTCGTAGGCGCCGAACAGCACCAGGTAGTAGGCCACCGGGTTCAGCACGCCCGCCCACAGGGCGGTTCGCCAGCCCCGGGCCGTCAGTGCCTGGCGCCACTCGCCGCGGTACCCGAGCACCGCGCCCTGGAGCAGCCAGGAGGTGAGCGCGGCCAGCCAGATCAGTTCCAGCGGGGACAGGGTCTCCAGGGCCAGCTTGAAGGCGGTGGCCACCGTGGACCAGAGGCCCACCGCGCCCAGCCCGTAGAGCAGTGCCAAGCGGTCGTGGGTCATCGGGGCGGGGTCAGTTGGCGCGGTCGAGGCGTTCGCGGACCCGCTGGCGCATGTAGGCGATATGCAGGCGCAGGTTGTAGAACTCCTCCATGTAGGAGAGTGGCACCTCCGTTTCCGACACGTCGTGGTCCAGCTTCTCCAGCTGCTCCAGGTCGCTCTCCAGCCGCGCCACGGGCACGTCGTGCCGGCCCAACTCCTCGTCGATTACCCGTAGCTGGCGGTACCAGCGGAAGATCCGGCGCCGCATGCTCCAGGTGACCGCCGCGGGGGCGATCCGCACCAGCGGGATGATGATGGTGAGCAGGGGGATGATCAGGATGGCCGTCCGGTCCACCAGCGAGGCGGCCCAGAAGGGCAGGTGGCGGTGCAGGAACCCCGGGCCGCGCTGGAAGAAGTAGCGCGCCTCTTCGGAGACCGGGATGTCCATCTGCTCCAAGGAGGGGAACTCGTTGCCGTTGCCCACCAGGTGCACCCGCTGACTGCGTTGCTCCGCCTCCACCAAGAGCTGGACCACGGCGCGGTGGGTGTCCTTGCGGCTCACCAGGTAGGTGGCCGGCGCCAGCATGAGCACGTCGTGGGGCGGAAGGTTGCGCCGCGGGTCCACCACGCCCTCGAAGAGCGTCACCGGTGCCAGGTAGGGGAGGCGCTGGCTGAAAGAGAGTGCCTGGGACTGGCTGAGGGCGCTGATACCCGGAGCGGACAGCAACTCCTGCACCAACGGGGCATTGGGGGACATGACAAACGCCGCCGCGCCCACCTCGCCGTCAAGCAGGGCCTGGCTGGCGGCCGCTCCGCCCAAGGGTAACAGGTCGGTCTCCAACGCCTCGGAGCCGGCGAGGCCCAGTTCCTCCAGCAGGGTCAGCACCAGCGTGCGGGTGCCGCTGCCTTCGGCGCCGATGGCGATACGCAGGCCGGAAAGGGTGTCCAGCCGCTGTGGCGTGTCCGGTCGGCTGTCCAGGAGCTGCGCGGCGTTCAGGGCGTCGTCGCGGTAGAACACGAACAGCGGCTCGTGGGCCACGCTGACCAGCCCTTCCAGCTGCTCGTCGGCACCCGGCGGGGCGGTGCCCCCCTGGACGATCGCCGCGTCCACCTCGCCCTCCAGCAGGCGCTGCCAGTTCTCGGTTGCCCCCTCGGTGGCCACCGTTTCCAGAGTGATGCCCCGGTCCTGGAACCAGTCGGCGTATTCACTGCCGATTTGCTCGTAGGCGCCGCCGGCGGTGCCGGTGGCCAGGGTGACGTGGCGGGGCGGGGCGGGCTCGACGAACTGCCAGGTCACCACCAGGGCAACGATACCGAGGAGCAGGATGCCCCCCCAGATGGCCAACGGCCCGCCCGGCAGGCGGGCGCCAAGGCTGGGCTTGCGGGGGGCGGGTGTCGCGGCCACGGTGGTCGTCGCGGGCTCAGGCCATGACGTCGAGCCGAGAGCCTACCTGTTCTGAGGGGACCGATGGGGCGGCCGGGGCCGGCTTGCCCCCCTCCAGGGTGGCATCGATCAACTGCAGGGCACTGGACTCCTGAATATCCATGGCCGTTTTTTGCACGCTGGTCTGTACCGCCTGTTGCAGGTTGGCCTGCGACAGGCCCGTGGCCAGGCTGGCGATGCTGCTGACGTCTGCCATCGGGACCTCCTGATGCGTTTTCCCTCCGTCCAGTTTGCCTGCCCCCGGCGTCCCTGTGAAGCGCTGCGGGTGCCCGTAGCGGGGGCAGGTTGGTATCGGACTGCCCGGAGCCGGTTGACCTGGCCGGGGTGGGGGCATAAAACGGTCAGCCCCGAGGGGGTATCAGCTGGAGGCCCCGGTTAACACAGCGAGCGCAGACGGAAGAGGGTATGGCCGAAGACAGTCTGGACACGGGGAAGCTACCCCCCGAGCTGATGGCACGCATGCTGGGCGGTCTGCCGCCCGTGGGCGAGGACGTGGTGGTGGGCCCGGGTGTCGGGCTCGACTGCGCCGTGGTCCGGCTGGGCGAGCGGTTGCTGGTCTGCAAATCCGATCCGGTCACCTTTGTTTCCGATGCCCTGGGTGAATACCTGGTGCAGATCAACGTCAATGACCTGGCCACCACCGGCGCCACGCCCCGCTGGCTGCTGGTCACGCTGTTGCTGCCGGCGGAGGATACACCGGCGGCACAGCCGGCGCGGATCATGGGGCAGATCACCGATGCCTGCGGGCGCCTGGGGATCACCCTGGTGGGCGGGCACACCGAGGTGACCACGGCAGTGACGCGCCCGGTGGCCGTGGGCTGCCTGCTGGGCGAGGTCGGTCCGGAACGGCTGGTCACACCCACCGGGGCTGAGCCGGGCGACGTGCTGCTGTTGACCAAGGGCGTGCCGCTGGAGGGGGCAGCGATCCTGGCGTCGGAGTGCCGCGGGCGCCTGGTCGGGGCGTTCAGCGAGCAGGCATTGGACGAGGCGGCCGCCTATGTCACCGAGCCGGGTATCGGAGTGCTCCGGGATGCCCAGGCCGCCCTGGCGGCCGGCACGGTGCACGCCATGCACGACCCCACCGAAGGCGGGCTCAAGGCCGCACTCTGGGAGCTGGCGCAGGCCAGTGGCCGGCGGCTGCGGGTCGATGCGGCGCGTATCCCCGTTCCTGACCTGGCCCGGCGCATCTGCGAGCACCTGGGTCTGGACCCGCTGGCCACCATCGCATCCGGCGCACTCCTGCTGGCGGTCCCACCGGGTGAGGCGGCGGCGATCAGCGGCGCCCTGGAAAGGAAGGGCATAGCCTGCACTGCCATCGGCAGGGTCGCCACCGGCCCGGTTGGCGTGGACTGGTGCACGCCCGAGGGCAGCCGGCCGCTGGCGCCGCCGGCCCAGGATGAGCTGGCCCGCCTGATCTGAGGCCGGCTCGCCGTCCGGCCATTCAAGCGCGCGCGATCCCGGCCGATACCATGGGTGAGCAGCAACCAACCGCGAGTCGGCCCAGGTGGCCGGGAGGGTGCCCCCATGAATCCCCTGTTCTACGCCGTGATCTGGTGGCAATGGATGCTGGCACCGCAACCCACCAGCGGGCCCGCCGGGGGGGCACGCCCCGGTGGCCGGGTGATCGACTACCGCGGGCATGAGCGGGCGCGGCGGCGCTGGCAGCCCTGGCAGGGGCTGCGAACCGGTTGATCGCGCCTGGCAGCAGGCGCCGACCCTGAGATCCCGCGCCCGGGTGCGTTAGACTGCGGGCATCGTCCCCAACCGCCGGTCCTGTCGTCCATGTCGCAGCCCCGAAGCCTGCCCCGTTACGCCCTCTGCCTGCTGGCGCTCTTCCTGTTGTCGTGGAGCGGGGCACCGGCCTGGTCGGCCGATGGCGGGGAGCGGGAGCCGCAGGAGCGGCAGGAAGCCATGGAATCGCTCGATGACGTCATCCACACGCTGGAGGATGGCGAGCAGCGAGAGGTGTTGCTGGAAGACCTGCGGCGGCTCCGTGCCGTGCTCGGCGAAGGGGAGGAGTTGCTGGAGGGGGGCGCTCGGCAGGGCGTCCTCGGTGTGCTGGGTGAAGGCCTGGCGGAGCTGCGTGAGGCGGCCACCGGGGATGAGGCGCCGGTGGAGTCGTGGGCGGCCCGCTTCGAGGACGCCGGGGCGGACCTTAGGCGACTGCTCGGCGAGGCCGACGCGGGCGATATCGCCCAGTTTCTGCTGGATGCGGGCCTCTTCCTGATGTTCTGGGTGGTCACGCTGTTCCTGCTCCTGGGTTTGGCGCGGCTGCTCGATCGCCGCCAGCACTGGCCGGATCAGCTCCCCAATGAGGCCCACGTCTACCTGCTGGCCGTGCACTTCACCCGCCGGCTGTTGCCCTGGGCGCTGGCGTTCGCCCTGGTACTGGGGCTCAACCAGTTCCTGCAGACATCGCCGGGGCACGCGAGCGCCCTGGTCATCGCCTACGTGGCGCTGTTGGGTCGGCTGCTGGCCCTCGCCGCGGAGACGGTCTTCTCCCTTTATACCCGCGGGCACCGGCGCGTGGCGGTGCGCATCCTGCGTGAGCGCTCGCTGGGGCTGCTATTCACGGTGGGGTCGTTGGTGGCACTGGCCGATGCCCTGGACAGTCAGCGGGTGGTCGGCTTCCTCGGTGCGGAGCTGGCCGAATTGGTCTCGCTTCTGGCCAGCCTGGCGGCAGCCGTGCTACTCGGGGCCTTTGTGCTGCGCTTCAAACGACCGGTCCGGCACCTGCTGGTCAACCGGCCCTATCCCCGCCGCCACCACTGGAGCACCGCCGATGATGTGCTGCGTCTGCTGGGTAATGTCTGGCACATCCCCGCGTTGCTGCTGATCGGTGCGTCGTCGTTGGCGGTGCTGCTGGAGGCCGGCGACCCGGGTGCCGCCGTCACCCGCGCCATGGTTACCGCCGCGCTGTTGGTCTTCACCCTGGTGGTCACGCGGCTCGTGCGCCGCCAGGGCGAGCGGCGGATGAGTCGCCGCCGGATGTCGCTCTACCGGGAGCGCCTGGAGCGGTTCGGTTACACCCTGGGCCACCTGGCCATCTGGGTCGCCTTTGTGGAGGTCTCGCTGCAGGTCTGGGGTGGCACGCTGCTGGGCCTGGGCACCGAGGGCCTGACGGCCCGCCTGGGGCAGGCGGTGCTGGCGGTGATTATCACCGTGCTGGTGGCCTGGCTGGTGTGGATCCTGGCCGATACCGCGATCCAGCGGGCGCTCACATCCACCGCCCGGGCCCGCGGCCGACGGGTGAACGTGGCCCGGGTGCAGACGATTACCCCGATGCTGCGCAACATCCTGTTCAGCGTCATCCTGGTGCTGGCAGGCATTGCGGTGCTGGCCAATCTGGGCGTGAATGTCACGCCGCTGCTCGCGGGGGCCGGCGTGGTGGGCCTGGCGTTGGGCTTCGGTGCCCAGGCGCTGGTGCAGGATGTGATCACCGGTATCTTCATCCTGATCGAGGATTCGCTGGCGGTGGACGACTTCGTGGAGATTGGCGGACACATGGGTACGGTGGAGGGCCTGACCCTGCGCACCGTGCGGCTGCGCGACCTGGACGGGGTGCTGCACATCATCACCTTCAGCCAGATCCAGGTGATCAACAACATGTCGCGCCAGTTCGGCATTGCGCTGATCCGGGTGCGGGTGCCGCAGTCGATGCCGGTGGACGATACCATCAAGCTGCTGCGCGAGGTGGCCGCCGACCTCCGCCGGGATACCTTCCTCGGTTTCCGGGTCTGGTCCCGTCTGGAGGTGCAGGGGGTGGAGCGTTTCGATGAGGGGGGCGCTATCCTGCGGGTGCGCATGCGCACCGCACCAGAGTGGCAGTGGGACGTGGCCCGTGGCTTCAACCTGCTCCTCAAACAGCGCATGGAGGAGTTGGGCATTGACGTGGCGGCGCCCCGGCTCAGCGTGCAGATGGAGGGGCGCGGCGGTGGCGAGGTGCCGGCCGTAGAGCCGACCGATTCGGGGCAGACCCCCGCCTCAGGTGACCTCCGGCAGTCGGGCGGACAGCCAAGCCCCGGCGATGCCCATCCCTGACAGGAGCAGGATCACGCCGGCGACCGGCACCACGGCGGTCAGCAGTCCGACACTGCCCATCAGCAGCAGCACCACGCCGATGACGGTGTTACTCACCGAGACGTAGTCGGTCCGCTTGTCCCCGCCGGCCAGGTCCACCACGTAGGTCTTGCGCCCCAGCCGCACCCCGGCGTGGGCGATGGCCAGCAGGAAGAAAAAGAGCGGGTAGAGCCAGGCGCTCTGTGCCAGGGCGGGTGCGACCTGGGTCAGCACTACCAGTGTCAGCCCGACGCCACCGGCCCCTGCGCCGGCCAGCACCATCACCCGCCGGCTGGAGGCGTCGGCAAACCGGCCCCAGAAGGGGGCGGAGAGCAGGCTGGCCAGGCCGTCTGCGATCACGAACAGGCCCAGCACCAGCGCCGCGCCCCGGGTCTGCTCATGCGCGAGCATGATGATGAACGGCGCGGTAAGCGCCGAGCAGAGCAATAGCGCCCGCGCAATAACGAAACGTCGGAAGGGCGCATCGGTGCGCAGGCGGTCCAGCCGGTGGATCGCCTCGGAAAAGGCATTGCCGCCACCGGTGGTCGCGCCGGGGTATTCCCGGATGGCCCCGTAGGACGCGGCCGCCAGTAGCCAGAGCAGGGCGGCCCCACCGAGCAGCAACAGGTAGACCGCGGTGTCGCCGGCCTCGCCCCCGCCCAGCAGCAGTAGGGCCCCCACGGTAATGGTGACCAGCCCGGCGGCAGCAGCGGACCAACCATTCACCTGGCCGCGCCGGGTCTTGGGTACCGTTTTGCCCAGGACGTCCTTGGAGGCCACGGAGCACAGGCCGCGGGCCAGGCTGAACAGCACCAGGGCCGCGATCAGACCGGTGCCGGCCGCCATTCCATCGAGCCCGACAGCCACCAGGGCCATGGCCAGCACGGCCACCGCCTGCAGCACGCAACCCAGCACGAAGGCCCACTTGCGCTGGGCCACGCGGCGCACGTAGCTGGCGATGAAAAGCTGCGGAATGAGCGACCCGGATTCGCGGATAGGGACCAGCAGGGCGGTGAAAAAGCCCGGCGCGGCAAGGGCGCTGAGCAGCCAGGGCAGCACGGTCTTGGGGTTGGCCACCGCGTCGCCGAGTTTGGTGAAGAAGTGGCTGAGGATCTGGAGAAAGAAATTCCCGGGGACGACGTGGCACGCCTCGTCGCTGATGTTGCGGCAGACGCGGGCGTCCTCCTCGTCCACCAGGGTGCGGTAGGCCTTGTCCAGGGCCGGGTTGCCGTACCAGTGCTCGTCCGCGCGCATGTTCCGCTGCCTTTGTGACCCAATACGCGGATTATGACGGCCCGTCACCGGGGTGAACAGGCCGTCGGGCTGGGCCAGCGTGCACCTGGTTCCCGGCGATCAGGCCGCCTGCCGGGGCTTCTCCGTTCTGAATGCCTCGTTCAGGCCTTCCGTGGTGTCACGGGAGAGGATCTGGATGTGCTCCAGGTACAGGCGGTGCAGTCGCGCTTGCTTGTGCACATCATCCACCGCCTGCGCGTGGCCGCGGCTCACCACCTCCTGTTGGGCGCGGATGAAGGCCTTGAGGCTCTCCTCGTCGCGCACGGCGAGCCCCTGGCGGGCCAGGGCGATCAGGTTATCGCTCTGCTGCTGGCCAGCAGTCAGCTGTTCCAGTATCAGGCGCTCCAGGTAGACCAGTGTCAGCCCGGTCAGGGCCTTGAGCGGGCTGATCATCAACTGCTGGAGCGGCATCGCAGCGGGGTTGAGAGCTGACGTAGACATGGTGTCGGCACTCCGATTGAGCATTCGGCCACAGTGAAAGCACTGCAGAGGCAATGATAACGCACTGCCTTGTGCGCTGCAACAAAATGCGAATTGGTCTGACCGAGGGATGTACGCCGGGGCTGCACAAGCTGCGTTTTAAGTCCTAGAATCAAGGGGGTAGCAGGTTTGTCGGTTATACGTCGTAGCACAGGAGGAGCATTGCCTATGGCTGAAGCCACCATGCGGGCCGTGCAGCTGACGGGGCACGGCGATCTGGATGTCCTGGTCTACCGCGAGAATGTGCCCCGGCCCCAGCCGGCACCCGGCGAGGTGCTCATCGAGGTGAGCGCCTGCGGCATGAACAACACCGACGTCTGGGTCCGGCAGGGGGCCTACGGCACCGAGACCGACGCCGAGGAGGTGTCCACCTGGCGGCGGGGCCGCTCCACGCTTACCTTTCCCCGCATCCAGGGCACCGACACCGTTGGCCGTATCGTCGCCGTGGGCGAGGGGGTGCCGGAATCGCGGGTCGGTGAACGGGTCATGGTGGATTTCAGTCTCTACAACCGCGACGACGACAGCCTGGCGGATATCGACTACATCGGCCACGGGCGCGACGGCGGGTATGCCGAGTACACCACCGTGCCGGCGGAGAACGCCCACGTGGTCGACACTGACCTGACGGACGCCGAGCTGGCCACCTTTTGCTGCGCCTATCTCACCGGCGAGCACATGCTGGAGCGGGCCGGGGTCCGGCCCGGCGAGCGGGTGCTGGTGACCGGGGCCTCGGGCGGTGTCGGCTCCGGTATCGTCCAGCTCTGCCGCGCCCGCGGCGCCATTCCTTACGCGGTGACCGGCGCCGCCAAGGCGGACGCGGTGCGTGGGATCGGCGCCGAGGCGGTCATCCCCCGCGACGCCGAGGACCTGGTGGGGGCAGTGGAAGAGGCCACCGGCGGGGCGCCCATCGACGTGGTGGCCGATCTGGTGGCGGGCCCCCTGTTCAATGACCTGCTGCGGGTGTTGCGCCCGGAAGGCCGGTACACCACCGCCGGTGCGATTGCCGGCCCGCTGGTGCAGCTCGACCTGCGCACCATGTACCTGAAGCACCTGCAGTTGCACGGCTCCTCCCAGGGCACCCGCCAGGACTTTCAGCGCCTGGTCCGCTATATCGAGGCGGGTAAAATCAAGCCGTTGCTCTACAACACCTACCGGCTATCCGACTTCCACCGTGCCCAGCGCGACTTCATGGAGAAGGCCTACATCGGCAAGCTGGTGGTGGTGCCCGACCACAAGTGGGACGAGGTGGGCCGCCCCCATGCGCGCTAAGGCGAGCCTGCGCCGGTTGCGGCTGGTGGACGTGGACGTGGGCGGCGACGTGCACCGCGTGGTGATGGGCGGTGTGGCCCGCTGCCCTGGCCCGACCGTCCGCGACAGCATGGACTACCTGGAATCCCGCGCGGATGGCTTGCGCCGACTGCTCATCAGCGAGCCGTTCGGCTACGACTCCATGTGCGTGGACCTGGTGATGCCCGCCTGTCTCCCGGAGGCGCAACTGGGCTACGTGATCATGGAGGTGATGGGGTACCCCTACTACTCGGGCTCAAACACCATCGCCACCGCCACCGCGGTGCTCGAGGCGGGGCTGATCCCCATGGAGGAGGGTGAACAGACCCTGCGGTTAGAGGCGCCGGGCGGGCTCACGACAGTGCGGGCGCGCAACCGCGACGGGGTAGTGGAATCCGTGACCGCGCAGGGCTCCTCGGCCTTCATCCAGGCCCAGGACGAGGTGGTCCAGGTGCCCGGTCTGGGCGAAGTGCGTTACGACCTGGTCTGGAGCGGGGGGTATTACATCATGGTGGATGCCGCCAGCCTCGGGCACCGGGTGGTGGCGGAGCAGACCGGCGGCATGATCCTGACCGCGGAGCGTATCGTCAACGCGGTGCAGGGGGACTTTCGGCACCAGCACCCGGAGCTCGGGGCCGTCGGGCTGCCGCGCTTTCTGCACTTCATGGGCCCGGTGGAGCGGCGGGCCGACGGCCGCCTGCACACCCCCTCTGCCACCTACGGCCACCCCGGTGTGATCTGGCGTTGCCCGACCGGCACCGGGACCTCGGCCCGACTGGCCCTGATGGCCCGTCGCGGCGAGATCGACGAGGGGGAGCTGCTGGAGGCCGTCTCACCCTCCGGGAACGCGTTCACCGGCGTGATCACCGGCTATCCGCGGGTGGGCGGGTACGAGGCGGTGGACACCACCATAACCGCGGTGCCCTACCCGGTGGCCAACATGGAGATGACCATCGACATCGATGCCCCCATGATGCGGCCCTTCCAACTCGAGCACATCCTGGAAACCCCCGGGGCGTCTATCGCCTTATCGCCCCCTGCGCCGGGCGGTGGTGTGGACTAAAAGCGGCGGTCGTCCTCGTCGTCATCTTCCTTGCGCCACTCCTGCGGTGGATCGATGCGGGGAGGACCGGCCTTTTTCTGCGAGACGATCTGCGAGGCCACGTGGGCAATGGCGATCGCAAAGGCGAGCGGGAAGAGCGGCAGCAGCAACGGCACGGTGCCGACAATGAACAGCGTACCCAGCGGTGATGTCTGTACGGCGATCAGCACCAGGGCGAGGATAAACCAGCGCGCCGCAAACTTGCCGCAGTGATCCCGGCACCACGCCGCCCGCCGCAGGCGGTCCTCCTCGGTGGCGCGGGGCATCCGTGCCAGGTGCCAATGGGCGAACCAGAACGCCAGTAACCACTGGCCGAAGGGAAGGGATTCATGGTCTCTGTGCGGCATGAGCGTCGCGGGCCTCATCAACGCCGGTCTATGGATGTGTGCGGCAGTGTACCGGAAGGGTGCCGGGCGCACCCAGCCCGGGGTGGCCCCTGGGTCAGGGCCGGGCGGCAGACGGGATGCCCTCTTCGTGCCATGCTTGCCGGTAACGGCCCGGCGCTGCCTCAGCGCCGGGCTTTCCCCCGTTAGCTAATGGACACGTTCGGGTTAGGAGGCGCTGTGGCTGGCTATTCAGCACTGTTCACCCGTACCGCCAAGGATGCCATGCGCCCGGCGCTGGTGGTCTGCGACCAGCACACGCCTTGCGAGGACGTCACTGCAAGGATGGCGGAAACCGGGAGCAACTGTGCGGTCATCACCCGGGGTGCCGGTCGTGTGGTCGGCCAGCTGAGCGGTCGCGATGTCACCCACCGCGTGGCCTTCCGCGTCCCGTCCGGCACCCCGGTGGGCGAGGTGTTGACCGGGCCGCTGCGGGTGGCCCGCCACGATGAGCGGCTCTACCGCCTGGTCGGGGTCATGCGGGTCACCCGGGCGCAGTACCTGCCGGTGGTGGACGATGCCGGACGGGTGATGGGGCTGCTCTCGCGGGCCGATGCCCTGGGCGCCGGGCTGCCCCGCTACCTGGAGCGGCTGGACCGTTTCGCCCAGGCCGCCACCGTGGAGGGACTCCGCGCCATGCGCCACGCCCAGCCGGAACTGGCGGCGGACCTGTTGGCCGACCGACTGGATGCCCCGGAGATCCAGGCGCTCCTTTCCGGCATCAACGAGGACATCTATCGCCAGCTGGTCAGAAACACCGTGGAGGGGCTGGCGCTGGATGGCTGGGGGCGGCCGCCGGTGGGTTTTGCCGTCATCGTCATGGGCTCGGGAGGGCGCCAGGAGAGCTTCCTGGGGCCGGACCAGGACAACGGCCTGGTCATCGCCGACTACCCGGATGCGGAGCACACCGCGGTGGACGCCTACTTCGCCGAGCTGGCCCGGCGCCTGACCCGCGACCTGGACGCGGTGGGCATTCCCTACTGCGCCGGTGACGTGATGGCCAGCAACCCGCTATGGCGCAAGACGTACTCGCAATGGCTGGCGCAGCTGGACTACTGGAAGCGCAGCCGCAGCCCGCAGGCCCTGCTGAACGCCAGCATCCTGCTCGACTTCCGTGCGGTATGCGGCGATTTCGCCCTGGGGCGGAGCCTGCGTGGTGCCATGGTGGAGCGGATCGGTGGCTCCAGTGGTTTCATGCGGGCACTGATGCTGAATGACTCCACCAAGCAGGTCGGGCTGGGCTGGTTCGACCGGTTGGTCACCGAGCCGGGCGATTCCGCCCACGAGGGTGAGATCCACCTCAAGCGCAACGGCATCATGCCTATTGTCGAGGCGGCCAGGCTCTACGCGCTGGCCCATGGCGTGGAGGCCACCAGTACCCGCGAGCGGCTGAATCGACTGCACGACGAGGGGGTGTTGGACGCGGACGGCCTGGATGCATTGCTGCATGCCCACGGCTTCATGTGCCGGCTGCTGCTGGCCCGCCAGGTCCAGGAGAGCCTGGCCGGGCAACCGCCGCGCGCCCACGTGCCGCCCGGCGCGCTCACCAGCCGTGAGCGGGACCAACTGGTGCGGAGCATGAAGACATCGTCCTCGCTGCTACGCCGCCTGCGCCGGCTCCTGGTGGGCGATGTCTGAGTCCGGGCAGG
Organism: Alkalispirillum mobile; assembly: GCF_003664325.1. Classification (NCBI taxonomy): domain Bacteria; kingdom Pseudomonadati; phylum Pseudomonadota; class Gammaproteobacteria; order Chromatiales; family Ectothiorhodospiraceae; genus Alkalispirillum; species Alkalispirillum mobile. The sequence continues at coordinate 855,593 of NZ_RCDA01000001.1, read as the reverse complement.
GCGCGTCTATTTCTCCGCGTTCTCGGCCTCCCGTCGCTGCCGCAGCATCAGCAGGACGACCCGCACGTTGTAGGCGAGCCCGATGCCGAAGGCCATCAGCGCGGTGATGAAGAAAACCGGCAGGAGAATGGGTGCATCCAGGAAATAGGACAGCCACAGGCAGAGCAGGCTGAATACCGCGATCGGGATGCCGATTTTCATTAATATACGTAAAACGCGATCCGGTGGAATGACGTTGCGTTTTTCCTGGTTCGCCATGTTGCTGCTCCGCTATCCCGCGGTGGTTCGGCCCGCCGCATGCCAATGATTGGGCGATCAGAATAGGGAGTCCGCGCCCGCCGATCAAGTAACACACGCTGCAATCACGGCGCATGACGGCCGGCTTGCCGCTGTGCTATGTTTTTCGCAAAACGATACGAGCTGATCCAACGGGCCCCGAAGCAGGGCCCGGGCAGCGAAGAAGGTTTCGGGAGGAGACATGAAATCCGATTCCATACTCGTCGTGGACGACGAACCCAATATCGTCCTCTCGCTCCGGTTTCTCATGCGGGCGGAGGGCTACCCCGTGCACGTGGCCGTTGATGGCCACCAGGCAATCGATCTGGCGCGCGAGCACCAGCCGCGGGTGGTGCTGCTCGACCTGATGCTGCCAGGCCAGGACGGCTACGAGGTCTGCCAGCAGATGCGCCAGACACCGGGCCTGGAGAATGCCGGCATCATCATGTTGACCGCACGCGGGCGTGAGACCGAGCGGGAGAAGGGCCTTGCACTGGGCGCAGACGACTACATCACCAAGCCGTTCAGCACCCGTGAGCTGCTCGACTGCGTCCGCCAGTACATGGCAGGACCCGCGCGTCAGGACCAGCCATCCGGTCAAATCGGCCCGACGGCCGTGGCCGGAAGCATGTAATGCAGCAACGGCCGTTCGTTACCTGGGTCCTACTGGGCATTGTTGCGGCGGCCCTCGCCATACTCACCCTGGCGGTCTACAGCGTCGTGCCGGAGGGATCCGGCATGCGCGAGCAACTCCCCATGGTCATCACCCTGGCCGGCGTCGGTCTGGTCGGGGTGGGGCTGGTGGGTTGGTTTTTACTGGAGCGGCTGCTCATGCGGCCGACGCGGAAGCTCTCCCGGGGCGTGCGCGCGCTGCTGGAGTCCCGCCAGGCCGATCAGGAGATCATCCTGCCCCGGCACCATGCGCTCGGCGATCTGACCAAGGCGGTTGAAGCGCTGGCGGATGCGCTGCGCAAGTCCCGGCGCGAGACCCGCAAGGCCATGCAGTCGGCCACCGCCGAACTCTCCGAGCAAAAGACCTGGCTGGAGACCATTCTCCAGGGGCTTAGCGAGGGGGTGCTGGTCTGTAACCGGCAACACCAGGTCATGCTCTACAACCGGGCGGCGGTCAGCATCCTCGGCCACCCGGAGGCCATCGGTCTGGGGCGGCCGCTGTTCAATGTCCTGTCCAGCCCACCCGTGCAGCACACTCTGGAGCGCCTGGAACGGCGCCACGGGGGGGACGTGGATCTGCCAGCGGAACTCTCCGCGCCCTTCGTTTGCACCAGCGCCGACGCCCAGCGCATGTTCCACGGCCGGATGGCACTGATCCAGAACAGCCAGGGGCAGATCACCGGCTACCTGATCACCCTGGTCGACATATCCAGCGATCTGAGCCGGCTTGCGCAGGGCGACGCCGTGCGCCGGGCGCTGACCCGGGATCTGCGCGGCGTGGTGGGCAACCTGCGCGCCGCGGCGGAGACCGTGGCCAGTTACCCGGAGATGAAGCCCGACGAGCGCCGGTCCTTCGACGAGGTCATCCGCAGCGAGAGTGAAAAGCTGAGTGAGCAGATCGATGACCTGGCGCACCAGATCCGGGGCTATAACCTCGGGCGCTGGCCCATGGCCGATGTCTTCGTCGGCGACCTCGTTAATTGCCTGCAGCAGCGGCTGAAAGACCTGCCGGATGTTCGCGTGACCCTGGTGGGGCTGCCGCTGTGGGTGCACGGCGACAGCCTCTCGCTAATGCTCGCCATGGACTGCCTGGTTCGCCGTATCCACGAATATACCGGGGCGACGACCTACGACGTGGAGGCCCTGCTGGGCGACCGGCGGGTCTATGTGGATATCAGTTGGGCGGGTGATCCGATCCCCACCAGCGAGCTGAACCGCTGGATGGAGAGCCCTTGCGCGGACGATGAAGTGGGGGCCCAGCGCCTGGGGGATGCCCTGGAGCGCCACGGCTGCGAGCCCTGGAGCCAGTCGGCCAAGCGTGAGGGGTACGCCCTGTTGCGCCTGCCCTTGATGGCCTCGCATCGGCCGCAGTTCATGCAGGAAGAGGAGCGGCTGCCCGCGCGCCCGGAGTTCTACGACTTCGGGCTCATGCAGGAGTACGCCGGTGACAAGACGCTGGCCGCCAAGAAGCTGGCGGAGCTCAGCTTTGTGGTGTTCGACTGCGAGATGACCGGGCTCAACCCCGAGGGGGGGGATGAAATCATCTCCATAGCCGGGGTGCGGGTGGTCAAAGGGCGGGTGCTCACCGGCGAGACCTTCGACCGGGTGATCAATCCCGGTCGTCCCATCCCGCCCGGCTCGATCCGCTTCCACGGCATCACCGACGAGGATGTGCAGGACAAGCCGCCGGTGGAGGTGGTGCTGCCGCAGTTCAAGTCCTTCGCCGGTGACGATGTGCTGGTGGCGCACAACGCGGCCTTCGACATGAAGTTCGTGAGCATGAAGGAGCGCGAGGCCGGGGTGACGTTCGACAACCCGGTGCTCGACACGCTGCTGCTCTCCGCCCTGCTGGACGGGGACGAGGAGGATCACTCCCTGGACGCGCTCTGTGACCGGTACGGTATCGCGATCACCGGGCGGCACACCGCGCTCGGTGACACGCTGGCCACGGCCGAGTTGTTGGTCCGCATCATCGAGCGGCTGGAGGCGCAGGGCTACCGCACCTTCGGCGAGGTCATGAAAGCTTCCCACATGGCCGCGGAACTCCGCCATCGCAGCGCGGTCTTCAGTGCATCGGGTGAAGGGATGGAATCCGCCCGCAGCTGACCCTCCGGCGTTACCTCGGGTTACCTCCCGTTGCGAATCCTCACGTCACTAACGGTGACAAGCTGTTACCTCGGGTGACACGCCTCTGTGTTACCCCGCTCCAAGCTGCTGATTCCTAGGTGCCACTGCATTGGCACGACTCCTGCAAACCACTGTGCGGTACTTACAGGAGCACAGTGGCTTGCAGATGGGCGACGACAATCACAATAAGCTGGAGCAGGGCGCCACGGCCTCCCCCCGGGAGGAAGTGCAGGCCTTCCTGCGTCAGTACGCGCCCTTCGACGACATGGCCGGCGAGCACCTGGACTACCTGGTGGAGCGCCTGACCACGCGGGACTACGCCCGGGGCGAGGCGCTGATTCATCCCGACGATGGTCCCGCCGAACGCCTGTTCATCATCCGTTCGGGCCGCGTGGGCGGGGAGTCGCCCCGGGGCGAGGAGCAGGACGGTCGTCCCGTCTGGGAACTCCACGCCGGCGAGTGCTTCCCAGTGGGCGCACTCATCACGGGCAAGCCGCCGCGCACTATCCACCGGGCCCTGGAAGCAACCACCTGTTTCGAACTCGATAAAGGCGACTTTACCCATTTGCTGCACGTGTCGGAGGAGTTTCACTCCTTCTGCACGCGCTGGCTCTCCACCATGCTCGACCAGATCCTGGTCCAGTACGAGAGCCAGGAGGTGAAGGGGCTGGGGAACGGCGATACCTCGCTGGATATCCCCCTGAGCGAGCGTTTGCGGCGCGAACCGGTTACCTGCCGGGAGGAGACCACAATAAAAGAAGCGCTGCAGGCCATGGACACCGGGCGGGTCGGGAGCGTCATCGTCACCGATGACCAGCTCGCCCCGCTCGGTGTCTTCACCCTGCACGATTTGCTGCGCCGCGTAGCCCTGCCCCAGGTGGACCTGACCCGCCCCATCCGGGACGTGATGACCCCCGACCCGGTGGCCATGCCATCGACGGCGTTCGCCTTCGAGGCGGCCATGGTCATGGCGCAGCACGGCATCCACCACATTTGCGTGGTCGATCAGGGTCGGCTTCAGGGGGTGATCTCCGAGCGGGATCTCTTCTCCCTGCAGCGGGTGGGCCTGGTGAACCTGACCCGCACTATCAAGCGGGCCAAGTCGGTAGAGGCCCTGGCCCCGTTGCAGGCCGATATCCACCGCCTGGTGGGGCAGATGATCGACCAAGGCGTGAAGGTCGGGCAGATCATGCAGATCATCACGCTGCTCAACGACCACATTGGCGAGCGGATCATCGAACTCTGCCTGGCCGACAGTGATGACGACCTGGCCGATATCGACTTCTGCTGGATTGCCTTCGGTAGCGAGGGGCGCCAGGAGCAGACCCTGAAGACCGACCAGGACAACGGCATCCTGTTCATGGTGCCCGATGACGGGCCCGATGCCGACGCCCTGCGCAAGCGCCTGCTGCCGGTAGCGCGGCGCATCAACGAAGCGCTGGACCGCTGCGGCTACCCGCTCTGCCCGGGCAACATCATGGCCAGCAATCCGGAATGCTGCCTGTCGCTGGAAGAGTGGCAGCAGCGGTTCAAGCGCTGGATCGACCAGGGCACGCCGGAGCACCTGCTAAAGGCGGCCATTTTCTTCGACTTCCGGGTCATTTATGGGGCGGCCGCCGGGGCCGAGGGCCTGCGCGCGTGGCTGCTCGAGCGCACCTCGCGCAACAGCCGGTTCCGCAAGCAGATGGCGGCCAACGCCCTGCGCAACCGGCCGCCGCTGGGCGTGATCCGCGACTTCGTCACGCGGAGCCACGGCGACCAGCGCGATGTCATCGACCTCAAGCTCAACGGCGTCACGCCCTTCACGGACGCGGCGCGTATCTTTTCCCTGGCTCATCGGCTGCCCGCCACCAACACGGTGGACCGCCTCAAGGAGGCGGCAGAGGCCGGTGCCCTTGCCCGGGGTGATGTGGAGGCGTGGATCATCGCCTACCACTACATCCAGGTGCTGCGCACCCGTAAGCACCAGGAGCAGGCAGCGGCCGGGAAGCCGCTAAGCAATCATGTTTCACCCACCGAGCTAAATGAACTGGATAAAAAAATTCTTAAGGAGGCATTTCGAGAAGCGAGAAAATTACAATCAAAACTCACTTCAGAGTATCAACTGTAAAGGCCTTGAATACGGCAAAGGGAATTGCTGAATCATCACTTCAATCCTAGGAAAGAGGAGTGTCATCAATGTCTGATTCGGAAAATCAGGTGACAAAAGACAGAGGCGAGTACTGGCGGGCTAACCTCAGAATCATTGGGGGCTGCCTCGTCGTCTGGGCCGTCGTAGGCCTGGGTCTGGGTGTGCTGCTGGCCGACTGGCTGAACAACTTCAGCATCGGTGGCTACCCGCTTGGGTTCTGGGTGGCGCAACAGGGCTCCATCTATACCTTCCTGGTGATCATTTTCTTCTATGCATGGCGCATGAACAAACTTGATCGCGAATACGACGTCTACGAGGACTGAGGCTGAATAACAATGGAAGGATCTCAACAGATACTTAACCTGACCGTGGTGGGTCTCACGTTCGCGCTCTACATCGGTATCGCGATCTGGGCCCGCACCGGTAGCACCAGCGAGTTCTACGTTGCTGGCAAGGGCATCAACCCGGTTGCCAACGGCATGGCCACCGCGGCGGACTGGATGTCCGCGGCGAGCTTCATCTCCATGGCCGGCCTTATCGCCTTCCTGGGCTTCACGGGCGGCGCCTTCCTGATGGGTTGGACGGGCGGCTACGTGCTGATGGCCCTGCTGCTGGCCCCCTACCTGCGTAAGTTCGGTAAGTTCACGGTGCCGGAGTTCATCGGCGACCGGTTCTACTCGAAGACGGCGCGGGTCATCGCGGTTATCTGCCTGCTGGCCATCTCCATCACCTACGTTATCGGCCAGATGCGCGGTGTCGGGATCGCCTTCTCGAACATCCTGGAAGTGGACCTGACCGTGGGTCTGATCTCCGGCATGTTCGTGGTGTTCCTGTACGCGGTGTTCGGCGGCATGAAGGGCATCACCTACACCCAGATTGCCCAGTACTGCGTGATGATCTTCGCCTACACCGTGCCGGCGGTCTTCATTGCCATCGCCATCACCGGTGTGCCGATCCCGCAGATCGGCCTGGGTAGCACCCTGGTGGGTTCCGATACCTACCTGCTCGAGGCGCTGGACCAGACCCTGGTGGACCTGGGCTTCACCGCCTACTCGGCCACTGAGGGCGGCATGAACATGCTCAACATGTTCCTGCTCACCGCCTCGCTGATGATCGGTACCGCCGGTCTGCCGCACGTGATCATCCGCTTCTTCACCGTGCCGCGTATCCGCGACGCGCGTAAGTCCGCCGGCTGGTCCCTGGTCTTCATCGCCATTCTGTACACCACTGCCCCGGCCGTGGGTGCGATGGCCATGTGGAACCTGATCGACACCGTGGTCACCGACCGTCACAACATTGGTCAGGAAGAGTCCCATCTGGCTTACGACGAGATGCCGGCCTGGATGGAGCGCTGGAGTGAGACCGGCCTGCTGGCGTTCGAGGACAAGAACAACGACGGCCGTATCCAGTACTACAACGATGCGAACGAAGAGTTTGCCCAGATGGCCGAGGAAGAGTGGGGCTGGGAAGGCTCTGAGCTCACTACCTTGGACCGTGACATCATCGTGCTGGCCAACCCGGAGATCGCCGGTCTGCCGACCTGGGTGATCGCCCTGGTGGCTGCGGGTGGTATCGCGGCGGCCCTGTCCACCGCGGCGGGTCTGCTGTTGGCCATCTCTTCGGCGATCTCTCACGACCTGCTCAAGGGTGTGTTCAAGCCGGATATCAGCGAGAAGAACGAGATGCTTGCGGCCCGTATCTCCATGGCCGTGGCGATCATCTTCGCCGGTTACCTGGGGCTTAATCCGCCCGGCTTCGCGGCCGAGGTGGTGGCACTGGCCTTCGGCCTTGCCGCAGCCAGCCTGTTCCCGGTGCTGATGATGGGCATCTTCTACCGCAAGATGAACCGCGAGGGTGCCATCGCCGGTATGCTGGCCGGTCTGATTGTCACCCTGGGCTACGTGTTCACCTACAAGGGCTTCCTGTTCTTCCCGCAGCTTGCCCTGCTGCCGGACACCGCCGAGTACTGGCTGTTCGGTATCAACCCGGGCAGCTTCGGGGTGATCGGTGCCTGCGTGAACGCCATCGTGGCCTTCAGCGTGGCCAAGATGACCGCGCCGCCGCCGGCCGAGATCCAGAAGCTGGTGGAAAGCGTGCGTGTGCCGCGCGCCGACTGATCGCTGACTGGAGCGATCCGGATGCCGCACCAGCCGGTGCGGCATCCGCCTCACTGATTCTCTTGAGCCCGCCTTTTGGCGGGCTTTTTTCGTATCGGTCGGCGGTTTCTCCGCGAGGCGCCGGCGAGCCCCGGTAGGGCGGGGCCCCTTGGTGCGCTAAGCTCAATCCCATAGCTGCTTCCGGCACCGCCGGGAAGGGGAGCGTGTTGACCGACTTGAACACAGTGATTGGGCCCGTCGTTGAGGGGCTTGCCACCGGCCCGCCGGCGGCGGTGGCCGACCTCGCGCAGGCACTGGGCAGGGCCGAGGGCCAGCCTGCCCTGCAGCGCCTGGCGGGTGAGTTCGTGCCGCTGCAGGCCTCGCTGGCGCACTCGGGTATGGCGGGCACCGCCCAGGCCCGCCTCATCACCGGGCTGGTGGATACGCTCACCCGGCGTCTGATCGCCCTGGCGGAGGCGGAGCTTGCCGAACCCGCCCCCGGCCCTTGGGCCTGGCTGGCTTGCGGTTCCCAGGGCCGGGCGGAGCAGACCGTGCATACCGACCAGGACAACGCCCTGGTTTATGCCGACGGCCTGCCCAAGGGGGCGGATGACTGGTACCGCGCCCTCGCGCAACGGGTGACTGGCGGGCTCGATGCCTGTGGGCTGCCCCATTGCCCCGGTGGTGTCAGCCCGGCGAACCGGGAGTGGCGGCGCAGCGTGTCCGGTTGGCGGCAGGCGATGCGCTCGGTGGTCGAGGCCCCGGAGCGCAAGGCCGTCATGTTGGCCACCCATTACCTGGACCTTCGCGGGGTGGCCGGTGACCCCTCGCTGTTCGAGCCGGTCCGCGAAGAGGCCTTGGCGGCGGCCGCAGCCAACCGGCGTTTTATTGCCCGGCTGAGCGATGGCGCTACGCGGCCACGACCCCCGTGGCATGCGTTGGGGCGCATCTGGACCCCCTGGGTCGGCGAGCACGCGGGCCGGGTGGACCTGAAACAGGGCGCGATCCTGCCGTTGGTCCAGCTGGCTCGGGTGTACGCCGTGCGCGCCGGAGTGAGCGCCCGCCACACGCTGGAGAGGTTGGAGCAGGCGGCTGCGGCCGGTGCATTGGCCGAGGATGACGCCGAGCGGCTGATGGCCGGCTACCGTGCCGTGATCGCGACCCGGGCCCGCCTGCACGCGGAGGCCATTCGGGCCGGGCGCCCGTTGCACAACCAGGTACCGGTCGCGGACCTGACGGGGGCGGAATACCGGGCCGTGCGGGGTGCCTTTCGCGCCATTCTGCGCCGGCAGCGGGTACTGCGTCAGGCAGTGATCCGGGAGGGGTTGTAATCGTTGTCGCCGGGCGGGGTGGAGGCCCCGGGCTCAGGGCGCCTGGAAGGCGTCCCGATGAAACTGGATGGCGTCCTCCACCTCGTCCATACCGGTTTCCGCCACGGGCGTCGGTGCCCGGCCGGCCAGGACTTCCAGCACCGTCCGCGCACCCCGTGACAGGGCTTCAACGTTGTAGCCCCCTTCCAACACGAAGGCGATACGCCCGCGACTGTGCCGGTCGGCAATGTCCTGTACGACGCCGGTCAGGGCCGCAAAGCCCTCGTAACTGACGTCCAGTGCCTGATCCAGCCGGTGCGGGTCGAACCCGGCGGACACCAGCACCAGGTCGGGGCGGAACCAGTCGGCGGCGGGTACCAGGACGTCCCGGAAGGCGCGCAGCAGGGCGGCGTCCCCGGCTCCGGCGGGCAGCGGTACGTTGACAGTGGCCCCTTCACCGAGGCCGTCACCGATCTCCTCCAGCCGGCCGGAACCGGGGTAGAAGGGAGGGGCCCGATGGGTGTCGAAGAAGAGTACGTCGGGGTCTGCGCGGAAGATATCCTGGGTGCCGTTGCCGTGGTGGGCGTCCCAGTCGACGATCAGTACCCGCTCGCAGCCCAACGCCGCCTGGGCGTGGGCGGCTGCGACGGCCACGTTGTTGAACAGGCAGAATCCGCGCGCCCGCACCGCCTCGGCGTGATGCCCGGGTGGCCGCGCCAGGGCGAAGGCGGCATCCGCCTCACCGCCGAACACCGCTTCCACGGCGGCGATGGCAGTACCGGCGGCCACTTCGGCGGCGTCCACGCTGCCGGGGGAGACCGCGGTGGTGTCCACGTCCAGCCAGGCGTGTTTACCGCGTAAGGCGTAGATGCTCTCAAGGTAGGAGTACGTGTGAACCCGGGCCAGCTCCGCCGGGGAGGCGGTGCGCCCGGCGCGGAAGGTCACCCCGGGAACCGGCTCACGTACCAGCAGGTCGACGATGGCGGTGAGCCGGCCCGGGTGTTCCGGGTAGTTCCACTGGATGGTGAGCCCGTCCAGCATGCGCTTCACGCGGGTGGCCAGCCGGCCCGGCTGGTATGCGTCCTGAACATCCGGCCGGTGCTCCAGCATCCGGGCGTCGTGGAAGGCGATGACGCGGCGGTCTCCAATCACGCCGTGCTCCTGTGGCGGAACCTGACTAGATCATAGTCGATCCTCTCAGGCTGGTGTGATACGCGCCGGCAGGCCCTGCCGCACTGTACTGCCGGCCACGGGGTCCACCCAGACGGAACTGCCGGACCGGGTGGGGTCCGCCAGCCCCAGATCGTTGAGGTTGAGCCCGGCCGCCAGGGCCCCCTCACCCCCGAAGTCCTGATCGCCGATCCGGTGCTGCCGCGCCCCCAACTCCTTGTGCCCGAAGCTGTGCTCCACGGCGATCACGCCCCGCTGCACCCCCCGGCGCAGCTGCACGATGGCGGTTTCACTGCCTCCGGGGGTGGTGATGCGTACGCTTTGGCCGTTGCGCAGGCCCCAGCGCGCCGCGTCCTCCGGGTGGACCAGTACCGGGTTGTCCGGATGCAGCTGGCGCAGGCGTTTCACCGCGATGCTGTAGGAGTTCTGCAGCGGTGACTTGAAGCTGATCAGTTGCGCCGGCCACTCCGGTTCCGGGTAATGTTCGGCGACCTTGCTACCGTCGGCGAAGCGGGCCGGGTACCAGGTGGGGGTGCCGGGGAAGCGCTCTTCCATGAGGCCGTTGCTGGCCGTGCCCACCTCCTCGCGGTAGAGGTGCATGGGGCCGCCAAAGCGGTGCCGGGTCTTGGTCCCCTCGAAGGCGCGGGCTTCGTCCTCGTAGCGGCCGCCCCGGGCGTAGACGTAGGCCACCCGCCGCCACTCCTCGGGCTTGAGGCAGTCTTCCAGCACCGGGCGAATGTGGTCCACGCCGCTCAGGGCCAGCTCGGTGTCATTCACCTCCGGTACCGGGTCATCGGCCCAGGCCACGTTGGCGCCGGCGCGGACGTAGTAATCCTCCGGCCGGTGCAGGGGGTGCAGTCGGCCGTCGGCGTCGGGGATGGCGTCGTCGCCGAAGCCGGGGAGGTCCATGGCCTTGGCCAGGCCGATGAACAGGCTCTCCATGCAGACCGGGCTCCCCTCCGCCGTGCGGGCGTTGGGGGACTCCACCGCCGGCCAGCGGGCGGTGGTTACCCGGGTGGGCACGCCGGCCCACGGGGCGGCCCAGCCCCAGGCCTCGTACATGAAGGTGTCCGGCACCACGTAATCGGCGTAGGCGGAAGTCTCGTTCATGAAGGGGTCGATGGAGACCAGCAGCGGGATGCGCCCGGGGTCGCGCAGCTTCTCTTCCAGGTGCTTGGCCATGCCCGGGATGCCGTAGAGCGGGTTGGCGTTGCGCAGGAAGAGTGCCTTCAGGCCATAGGGGTAGCCGTCCAGCGCAGAGCTGAACAGCTCCACGGTGAGGTTGGGCGCCACCGGGAACCAGGGCGCCTCCACGGGCCGATCGGTCAACGGCTGGCTGTTGCGGCTGACATGCCGGCCGCGGGGGGCCACCTTGCCCGGAAAGTCCACCAGGTTGTAGCGGGGACCCGGGGCCACCTCCGGGTAGCGCCCGCCGGCCACCACCGTGCCCCCCTTGCAGTTCAGGTTGCCGATCAGGGTGTTCAGCATCACCACCGCCCAGGCGTTGTAGAAGCCGTTGCCGGCCATCATGCCGCCGTGGGTGTTGGCCGCCGCCCGCTTGCCGTGGCGGGTAAAGGTATCGGCCAGGTCAATCAGGGTCTGCTCGGGGATGCCGCAGATCGCCGAGTACTCGGCCAGGGTGTGCTGCTCGGCCGCCTCGCGCAGCAGGGTGAGGCTGGTGGCGACGGTCAGGCTCTCCCCGTCGGCGGTGGTCACCTGGCCACGGAAGTAGCGCCGGGCAGGGCCGGTCAGACGGTCGTGCGCCACCGGCTCGTCCCCGTCGTCCGGGAGGACCACGTACTGCTCGTCGCTACCCAGGCCCAGGTCGGCGGCCCGGAGCATGCGGCCGTCGCGGCGATCACCGGGGGTCTGCACCACCAGGTGGGTAGCATTGCTCCAGCTGGCCTCGCCGGCGGCCTCGGCGGCGTCCGGGTTGGGTTGGGCCAGGTAGGTCTGGTCCTCCCGCTTGTTGTCCAGGATCCAGCGGATCAGGGCCATGGCCATGGCGCCGTCGGTGCCGGGCTTGATGGGTACCCAGCGGCCGGCGTGGGCGCTGGGCTTGTTGCCGGCGTGGGTGAGCACCGGGTCGATGACCACGTACTCGAAGTTGCGCCCGGCGTCGCTGCGGGCGTCGGCGATCTGCCGGCCCTGGCGCTTGAAGGGGTTGCCCGCGTTGCCGGGCGCGGTGCCGATGAACAGCACGAAATCCGCGTGGCGGAAGTCGGGCTTGGCGTGGGGCATCTGCCGGAGGTGGCCGAACATGGCCGCCGAACCGGAGCGGTAGGCCCCGCCGCAGTAGGAGCCGTGGCCGGCGTAGTTCTGGCTGCCGAAGGCCAGCCGGGAGAAGCGCTGGGCGAAGGCGCGGCCGCCGTCGTTGGCGGCGTCGATCACTGCCAACTGGTTGGCCCGGGGGCCCAGTTCCGGGCGTTCCGGGTCGATGGGGGTGTCCAGGTCGCGGATGGCGCGGAGGCCGTCCACGTGCCCCTCGCCGAACAGGTCGCCCCCTTCCACCAGCTCCTCGATCAGTTGCTCGAAGGAGATGGGCTGCCACTCGCCGCCGTTGCGCGGGCCGACCCGCTTCAGGGGCTGGGTCACCCGGTGGGGCGAGCGCATCTGCTCCAGCACTGCTGCGCCCCGGCCGCAGGCGGTGGAACGGCCCTCCAGACCGCGTTTGCCGTGGCGGGAGAGACTGTGCAGCGCCTCCTCCACCGGTGTCTCCCAGGGCAGGGCGGGGTCCGCGGAGAGGGGGCTGTAGGGGTTGCCGGCCACCCGCAGTACGTCACCGCTCTGCCGGTCGATGCGCAGGCGCACGCCGCAGAAGGTGGTGCAACCCATGCACATGGTGAAGGCGGTGCGCTGGTCCGGATTGGGGGTGATGGCGCCGGTGATGGCGTCCACCTGGAACTCCGGTGCCAGCGACTTGCCGTGCAGGGCGCTGGGCGGGCGCTCCCCGGCCCACTGGCCCTGGCTCATCTTGCCCAGCACACCGGAATAACCCACGGCGGCGGTGGCGAGGGCGGCGCCCGCGGCGCCGGTCTTCAATAGATTGCGACGGGAACGGTCCATGGCTCAGACCTCCTCGGGACGGTGGCCCGGCAGGGTGGCCGGGGCGTGGTGAGTCAGGGCGGGAAGGGCGGGGCGCTGCCAGGGCAGCAGGCTGCTCAGTACCAGCACCAGGAAGACCACCAGGCCCGCGGTGCCGACGATGCCCAGCAGGCCGTCGGTCCCGAAGGGCAGGACGTAGGGCTGGTAGCCGGCGGCGGCCTTGGGCAGGGACTGGACGTCCATGAAGACCGACCAGCGGAACATCCAGGCGAAGTGCAGGGCGAGCAGGCCGCTGAGCCAGCCGTGCCGGGGCAGCAGCCAGGCGGCGGCCACCGGCGCCACCAAGGCCAGCGCTGTCCAGGCGGCGTTCAGCTGCCAGCCGGGGTTGCGGGTGAGCTGGGTGATGGCCTGTTGGTAGGAGGGGCTGGTGCCACTGAAGCCCAGGAACAGCCAGAGCAGGCCGATGGCCGCTACACCGATGGCACTGCCGATCAGCAGCCGCTGCAGGTGGCGCACGGTATGGGCATCACCGGCACCCACCAGCAGCCGCTGGAGCAGCAGGGCCATGCCGGCGGCGCCCACCAGCGCGGTGGCGAAGAGCTGCCAGGGCAGCAGGGGCGTGTGCCAGAGAGGGCGGGCTGCCACTACGGCCAGTTCCATGCCGGTATAGGTCAGCACGGCCAGGGCCGCCAGCAGCGCGGCCAGGCCGCTGGCCTGCTGGAGCCGGGGGCGGGCCTCGCCGCCAAGGCGACGAAACAGCCCGGACAGCAGACGGGGCCCGGTCTCAGCCTGTTCGCTGAGAGCAGGCCGGTAGACCAGCCAGGCGTGCATCACCAGCAGTAGCACGTAGGCGGGCAGGAAGAAGGCCCCCCAGGCCATCCAGGAACTGGTCTGCGGGTAGAGGTAGAAGTGGTAGAAGCGGAAGGGCTGGTGCAGGTCCGCCAGCAGGGCCACGGGTGCGGCCAGGCCGGTGATGAGTGCCACCAGCAGGGCGATGGCACTGACCCGCTGCCAGCGCGGCAGGCCGAACAGGGTGCCGGGCAGGGCGATCAGCAGCGCGCCGATGCTCAAGCCGATCAGGAAGAAGTACTGCACCGCCCAGGGCAGCCAGGCCACCTCGCGGCTGACGTTGACCATCTCGATGATTGTGGGGTCCATGGCGATTACCTCCGCTCGGCGCGGGCGTCCCAGAGCACTGGCTCGGCGTCCACGTCGCCGGCAAACTCCGGTTCCAGCCCGATGTAGAAGACGTGGGGTGCGGTGCCCTGTTCCGGGCGCAGCACCTTGAGCGATTCGGCCTCGTCCATGGCCCGGCGCAGGTCGCCGTCCGGCTCGTTCAGATCCCCGAAGATGCGCGCACCCCCCACGCAGCTCTCGACACAGGCCGGGAGCAGTCCCGCCTCGACTCGGTGCAGGCAGAAGGTGCACTTGTCGGCGGTCTGGGTCTCGTGGTTGATGAAGCGGGCGTCGTAGGGACAGGCCTGGACGCAGTAGCCGCAACCGACGCAGCGCTCGTTGTCCACCAGCACCGCGCCGCCCGGCTCGGCCCAGGTGGCGCCGACCGGGCAGACCGGGACGCAGGGGGGATTAGCGCAGTGGTTGCACAGGCGGGGTAGCATGTAAGCGTCCACCCGCCCCTCTGAGGCCACCTCGTAGGTGGTCACCACGGTGCGGTAACTGTCCTCGGGGACGGCGTTTTCGTGGATGCAGGATACGGTGCAGGCCTGGCAGCCGATGCACTTGCGCAAGTCAATGAGCATCGCCCATCGGGGTGTGGGCTCGGCGGCGGCCTCCGCGGCGGCCGCCGGGGCGCTGGCCGTGCCGGCTGCCAGAACCCCGGCACTTTTCAGGAAGCTACGGCGGTTGATCTTCATGGTGCTGACTCCCGGGGTGGTTTCGATGCCATTGGAAGTCAGCGTACGGCGGGGGGCGTAGGCGCGGATATTGTGGGGTTTCCGCGTCGGTCTAAAGGAATTACTGGTAGGTTATTAAAACACTCGGGTATTGCGGTGGGGGTCAGTGGTTGCCCTCGGCGGGCTGCCCGGGCTTCAGCCCGGCCGCCAGGCAGAGCTGGATCAGTTCCGCCAGGGAGGCGGCCTCCATCTTCTCCATCACGTTGTGGCGGTGGACATCCGCGGTGCGGGGGCTGATGTGCAGGCGGGCGGCCATGACCTTGCCCGGCGCCCCCTCCAGCATCAGCGCGAGCACGTCCCGCTCCCGGGGGGTGAGGCGGGCGATGCGCTGCTCAATGCCTGCGCGGCTGGCGGCTTCAGCCAGGGCGGCCCGGTGTTGCTGGATGGCGGCTTGCGCCCGCTCCAGGAGTTCCTGGTCGTTGAAGGGTTTTTCAAAAAAGTCGTAGGCGCCGGCCTTCAGCGCACGCACGGCCATGGGGACATCGCCGTGGCCGGTGATCAGGATGACCGGCAGCAGTGGGTGGTCGCGGGCCAGCAACTGCTGTAGCTCCAGCCCTCCCATCCCGGGCATGCGGATATCCAGCAGGACACAGCCCGGTCGGGTCGGGTCCAACGCCTCCAGGAAGGGCTCGGCGCCGGGAAACTCGTGCACCGCCAGGCCGACCGACTCCAGCAGCCAGGTGAGGGAACGACGGACCCGCTCGTCGTCTTCCACCACCCAGACCCGGTCGCTGTTGGCTGGGCTCATGCGTCGGTCTCCTCCTGCAGCGGCAGTTCGATGGTGGCCAGTGTACCCCCAGACTTGCGGGGGCGCAGGCTCAGCCGCCCGCCGTGCTCCTGTACCAGCGAGTGGCTGAGGGAGAGCCCGAGCCCCATGCCCCGGTCCTTGGTAGTGAAGAAGGGCTCGAAGGCGCGGGCACGGACGGCGTCGGCCATGCCCTCGCCGGGGTCGGCCACGGTGATGCGCACCCGATCGCCGGCACGTTCGCTGGAAAGATGGATGAAACGCGCTGTTGCGGGCAATTCGGCCTGGGACTCCAGGGCGTTGCTCAGGAGGTTCAGCAGCACCTGGACCAGCTGCACCGAATTGCCCCGTACCGGCGGCAGGCCCGTGCCCAGTCGGCATTCCACCCGGGTCTCCGCCCGCCGCAGGGCGACCGCCATGAAGCCCAGCGCCTCATCGATGATCTGGTTGACATCCACTGGCCGGAACTCGCCCGGTTCCTTGCGCAGGAAGGCGCGCAGGTTGCGGATGACCTCCGCCGCCTGCCCACCGTGCTCGGCGATATGCCTTGTGGCCTCTAGTAGCCGGGCCTTCTGCGGTACCTGCCGCTCGTCCATGGGCTCCAGGTAGCGGCGGCAGCCGTTGGCGTAGTTGACGATGGCAGCGAGGGGTTGGTTGAGCTCGTGCGCCAGGCCCGCCGCCAGCTCCCCCATGGTACTGATGCGCGCCACGTGGGCCAGCTCTTCCTGGCGGTGGCGGGCGGCCTCCTCGGCGGCCTCGCGCTGGCGCATGGTCTCGTGCAGCGCCTGAGTGCGTTGCCGGATCAGGTATTCCGCCCGCACGTGGTGGCCGAAGCCGATCAGCATCACCAGCAGGCCCGCCAGCAGGGGCCAGCGGTAGCGGTAGAGCAGTTCCGCCAGCGGGTTCTCTGGAAAGTCGGCGTAGGGGCCGATGCGCAAGCGCTCAAACAGCTCGTTGACCGGTTGGTAGGAGAGCGGCACCGTCCAGCCCAGGGCCTCGCTGTCTTCGGGCGGTGCCATCTCCATGAGCGCGATGGCCACGCGCCGCGCCAGGTCACGATCGGTATGGGCCAGGCGGGCGAAGGGCCAATCGGGGTAGAGCCGGCTCGACAGCCGGCAGGGGAAGCCCGGCTCGGCGCGCTCCCCCACCACCCGGAACTGCTCCGGCTCAACCAGGCCCTCCGCCACCAGGCTTTCCAGCAGGCAGCTTCGGATGATACCGGCGTCTGCCGCCCCGACCCGCACCTGGTCGACGATCTGGTCCATGGGAAAGCCGGTGTAGCGCAACTCCTGCAGATCGCGCCGCGGTTGGATGCCCACCCGGCGCAACTCGTCCTGGATGATCTGGAAGCCGCCGAAGGCCTCGGGGGAGACGGCCAGGAGCCGTTGGCCGGCCAGGTCACTGAGCGCCTGCAGGTCATCACGGTCCGCCCGGGCGATCACCACGGAGCCCAGGGCCTGGCTGGGCGTCTGCAGTGTGTGGGTCTCCAGGGTGGCGATGCGCCCGACGCCGTGGGTGTTCTCCAGGTGAACGTAGTGCCCGGGGTTGGTGATGAGAAAGTCCAGTTCGCCGCTGGCGACGGCCGTTTCCATCTCCTCGAGCCCCAGGGGGACCAGGCGGATCGCATGGTCGGGCAGGCGTTCACGCAGGTGTTCGGCGGTGGGCATCCAGCTCGAGAGGGCGCGCTCAGACCCGCGCCAGGCGAGTACACCGATCCGGAGGGGCTGGGCGTTCGCCGGGGTGGTGGGCGCGGCCGCGGTGGGTAGGCCGCCAGCGCCGGTGTCCGGGCCGCCCGCTGCCGGGGGCAGGGCACAGAGCAGCGGGAGCAGGGCAATGGCCAGGGTGAGGGCTCTCAGCGGTGGTTCCTCCCGTGCGTGTAACCGGCAGCAGCGTAGCACGATGGCAGCGGTTTCGGGCGCACCAAAAAGGTGCGGGCGCGCCGATGCGGCGCATTGCGACCGGTTGTCAACCACATGACGTGGCGGACTGACCATTTGTATCGGCCAAGGGTGAGGTGCTGCACGGAATGGTGCCCAGCGACGTCTGAGCCCCCCGTTCCGGCCAACGGCTGACCGGGTGCCGGGCCTCGGGCTGGTGCAAGAGCGGGGGCGCTTGTGGGTGATGGTTCTGATGTTTTTTCGCTTTTTATAACAATAGCCTATGTCGTTTTTCCGGGGTTTGGCCCGGCTCTTGCTGACCGTATCTCCAAGCGCGACCCCGGTCGTGCGGACTATCGGATCTCTGCAGGAGAAAAGCCAATGACCATCAATCGACGCAAGTTCCTCAAGCTGGGCGGCTCCGCGGCCGCCGTGACCGCGGGCACGGTGGCAGCGCCGGCCGTCGTAAAGGCGCGGGAGACCTTCCAGTGGCGGATGACCACCACTTGGCCCGCAGGGCTGCCGTTCTATCAGACCGGACCGGGCAGCGCGACGGACTTCGCCAAGCGGGTGGAAGAGATGTCCGATGGCCGTATCCAGATCCGCGTCTATGCAGCGGATGAGCTAGTGCCGGCGTTCGACGGTTTCGATGCGGCGTCCAGGGGTCGGCAGGTCCAGCTCAACCACGGCTGCTCCTACTACTGGGCCGGTGAGAGCTGGGCGGCGCAGTACTTCACCACGGTGCCCTTCGGCATGACCTTTCAGGGCTTCAATGCCTGGCTGACCGACGGTGGCGGCTATGAGCTCTGGAAGGAGGTGTACGAGCCCTTCAACCTGATCCCCTTCGCTGTGGGTTGCACCGGGGTGCAGCCGGTGGGCTGGTTCCGTAACCCGGTAGAGAGCCTGGATGATTTCCGTGGCCTGAATATCCGGATGCCCGGGCTGGCCGGCGATGTCTACAACGCGATCGGTGCCAACGCCCGACTGCTGCCCGGCGGTGAGATCTTCCCCGCCCTGGAGCGTGGCGCCATCGATGCCGCCGAGTGGGTCGGTCCCTACCTGGATCGGGAGCTCGGTCTGCACAACGCGGCCGATTACTACTACTCCAGTGGCTGGCACGAGCCCTGCACCACCACCGAGGTCGCCATCAACCGGGATGCCTACGGCGAGCTGCCGGCCGACCTGCAGGCGGTGATCAAGAACGCCGCCCAGGCGTGCAACCTCACCTCCCACGCCTGGCTTGAGGCGCGCAACGGCGAGGCGCTGCAGGACCTGATCCAGAACCACGGGGTGAAGTTCGAGGCCCTGCCCGAGGATGTCATCGACGCGCTGTTCGAAGCGACCCGCGACATCATGAGCGATGAGTCCGCCAAGGACCCGCTGGTGAAGAAGGTCAATGAGTCCTTCTGGACCTTCAAGAAGAAGCACGACGAGTGGCAGGAGAACAGCGAGACCATCTTCCAGACCCAGATTCGTGACAAGGGTCGGAAGATGCTCGGCTAAGCCCTCCCTCTTTCCTGATGCCCAATCCACACCGTGGGGGTGCGTCCTGCACCCCCGGGAGAACTGTCATGCTGCGCACGACGCTATTTCTCGAAACCTGGCTGCACCGCATCAGCGGGCTCGCGGGCCTGCTGGCCGGGGTGGCGCTGGTGGCCATGGTGATGCTGGTCTTCGGCAACGTGGTGGCCCGCTATGCATTCGGCTTTGGTGCGGTCTGGGCGCAGGAGCTGGAGTGGTACCTGCTGGCCTTCTCGGCCATGCTCGGTATCGCCTATGCCATGCGCAACGATGACCACGTGCGGGTGGACATCATTTCGCACCGTTTCAACCGCACCGGCACGCTTTGGCTCAACTTCCTCACGGCGCTGCTTGTGGCACTGCCCTGCGCCGCGCTGATTATCTATTTCGGTTACCCCTTCGCAGAGAGCTCCTTTGTGAGGGGTGAGCGGTCGCCGAACTCCTCCGGACTGCCCTGGCGTTTTATTCCCAAGGCGCTGGTGGTGGTGGGCTTTGTCTTCGTGGCCATCGAGGCCCTGGCGCAAACGCTGACCAACGGCCGCAAGCTGGTCTATCACTATCACGCCCTTTGGCTGCAACGCAGCCAGGCTGCGGCGCTGAAGGGGGCCTGAGACCATGCCGCTTGAATACTATGCGCTGGCGATGATCATCGGCTTTTTCGTGCTGGTGCTCACCGGCATGCCGGTGGGCTTCGCCATCGCCGCGACCGGGTTCGTGTTCGGCTTCATCGGCTTCGAGGGCTGGCTCTTCGAGCTGCTGCCCTCGCGGATCTACGGGGTGATCACCAACTACACCCTGCTGGCCATCCCCCTGTTCGTCTTCATGGGGGTGATGCTGGAGAAGTCGCGAATAGCCGAGCGAATGCTGGACGTGATCGGCCACGCCTGTGGCGGCCTGCCCGGCGGCATGGCCCTTGCCGTGATCCTGGTGGGCGTGCTGCTGGGGGCCGCGACCGGCATAGTCGGCGCGGCGATCGTCACGCTCACCCTGATGGCACTGCCCACCCTGGTCCGGCGGGGGTACAAGCGAAGCGTGGCCTGCGGGACCATCTGCGCGGCCGGGACCCTGGGCCAGATCATTCCGCCCAGCCTGGTGTTGCTGGTGCTGGCGGATATCATGAACATCTCCGTCGGCAGCCTGTTCGCCGCCGCGCTGGTTCCGGGGCTGCTGCTCTCCGGCCTTTATCTGGCCTACCTGCTGGCGCTGGCGTTCTTCTCCGCCGGGGATGTGCCGGCGATCTCCGCCGAGGAGCGGGCTTCGGTCAGCCGGATGGCGCTGGCCAAGGATCTGGCCATCGTGGTCTTGCCGCCCCTGGGTCTGGTCTTTGCAGTGCTCGGCTCCATTGTCGGCGGCGTTGCCGCGCCCACCGAGGCCGCGTCGGTGGGCGCGGTGGGGGCCTTCCTGCTGACCCTGTTCACCGGGCGGCTGAACCGGACGGTGTTCAGCGAGACGGTGACCATGACGTTGAGGATCAGCTGCATGATCTTCTTCGTGCTGATCGCATCGCAGGTCTTTGCCCTGGCGTTCCGGGGCCTGGACGGGGAGTTGCTCGTGCAGGCGATGTTCGACTGGGTGCCGGGTGGCTTCTACGGCACGCTGATTTTCATGCTGGTCCTGATCTTCTTTCTGGGCTTCTTCCTGGAGTGGATTCAGATCAGCTACATCGCCGTGCCACTGTTCCTGCCCTTCCTGGGCGGTAACCCCGAGATCTCCATGGTGTGGGTGGCCATCCTGATCGCCATGAACCTGCAGACCTCCTTCCTGACGCCACCCTTCGGCTGGTCGCTGCTGTTCCTGAAGGGCGTGGCACCGCCCGATGTGAAGACCAGCGAGATCTACCGTGGTGCCGTGCCCTTCGTGGCCATTCAGATCATCACGCTGGCGGTATTGATGTACTTCCCCGGCATTGTGCTCTGGTTGCCGGAGCTGATCGGCTGGTGACCCGGGTGGACCGGGAACCGGTCCTGTGAAAAGAATGCAAGGCGCATCCAATCAACTGAGAACAGGTGGAGACAAAACCATGCTTGCCAATAATGAGCCGCTGCGGGCAGCGGTCACGGCACCGCACTATCTGGCAGCGGAGGCCGGTGCCGGGGTGCTGGAGGAGGGAGGAAACGCCATTGAGGCCATGGTGGCCGCGGCGGCCACCATCGCGGTGGTCTACCCCCACATGAACGGGCTCGGGGGCGACAGCTTCTGGTTGCTGCGTGAGCCCGGCAAGGCACCGCTCGGCGTGGAGGCCTGTGGCACGGCGGCGGCCCGGGCCACCCCGGCCTGGTACCGCGAGCAGGGCCTGGACGAGATCCCCCACCGCGGGCCGGTGGCCGCCAATACGGTGGCCGGGACGGTGGCCGGCTGGCGGAAGGCGCTGGCGCTGAGCGAGGCGGAGTGGGGCGGTCGCTTGCCCCTGGGTCGCCTGCTAGCACCGGCCATTGTCCATGCCCGCGACGGCTTTGCCATGACCCGCAGTCAGGCCGAGGCTACACGGGACAAGCACAGCGAGCTGGCCCCCCAACCGGGGTTCGATGCGCATTTCCTGCCCGGCGGGGCCTTGCCGGTGCCCGGGGAGGGGTTCCGTCAGCCGGCACTGGCCGACACGCTGGAGCGGCTCGCCCGTGCGGGGCTGCAGGATTTCTACACCGGCGAGTTGGGCCGGGCGCTCGGCGAGGGGCTGGCTGCCGCCGGCAGCCCGCTGCAGCCTGAAGATCTGGCCGCTTATGCCGCCCGTCAGGTGGCGCCGCTGGAGATGAACCACAGCCTGGGTACGCTCTGGAATATGCCGCCGCCCACCCAGGGGTTGGCCTCGTTGATCATTCTCGGGGTGTTCGACCGGCTGCAGCGGCGCCATCCGGTGGCGGCCGAGAGCCCCGAGTGGGTGCACGCGATGGTGGAGTCCATCAAGCAGGCCTTTCTGGTGCGAAACCGCGTGGTCACCGACCCGGACCACCTGCCGGAGGACCCGCAGCAGTGGCTCAGGCCCGAAGCGCTCGATGCCCTTGCGGATGCGGTGGACCGGGAGCGGGCGCTGCCCTGGCCGCAGCCCGCCCACCTGGGCGATACCGTCTGGCTCGGCGCCATCGACGCCGAGGGCCGTTGCGTGAGCTTCATCCAGAGCCTGTTCCACGAGTTCGGCAGCGGCGTGGTTGTCCCGGAGACCGGGGTGACCTGGCAGAACCGTGGCTGCAGTTTCTCGCTCGACCCCGGGGCGCTCAACGCCCTGCACCCGGGGCGCCGGCCCTTCCACACCCTGAACCCGGCCATGGCCTGCCTGGAGGACGGGCGCACATTGGTTTACGGCACCATGGGGGGCGAGGGGCAGCCACAGACCCAGGCGGCGGTCTTTGCCCGTGCGGCGGTGTTCAACCAATCACCGGGCGAGGCGGTGGCGGCACCGCGCTGGCTCCTGGGCAAGACCTGGGGCGCTGGCACGGACACCCTGAAGCTGGAGGCCGACTTCCCGCCGGCGCTGGTGGAAACCCTGCGCGGCCAGGGGCACGACCTGGAAGTGGTGCCGGCCTGCAACAGCGCCATGGGCCACGCCGGCTTGCTGGTGCGCGATGATGCGGGCAACATCCTCGCCGCATCCGATCCGCGCAGCGATGGGGGAGTGGCGGGCGTATGAATGGTCTGGAGCTGGTGTTACTGGTCGTGGGGCTGCTGGGCACCGGGGTGCTGGCCGGCATCATGGCCGGGCTGCTCGGGGTGGGGGGCGGTATCGTCATCGTGCCGGTGCTCTTTTACGTCTTCACCCTGCTGGAAGTGGACCCCGCGGTCCAGATGCACCTGGCGGTGGGCACGTCGTTGGCAGTGGTGGTGCCCACCTCGCTCCGTTCGGCCATCAACCACCACCGCAATGGCACCGTGGATGTTCCGCTGCTCAGAACGCTCTGGCCGGCTCTGTTGATCGGCGTGCTGTTGGGGGTGGCCCTGAGCGCCTGGGTTTCGGGCGCGGTGTTGACCGGCGTGTTCGGTTTCGTCGCTCTCCTGGTGGCATTGAACATGGCGCGTGCGGCCCCGCCGCCGCATCTGGCGGAGCGAACGCCCGGCATCTGGGGCCAGCGCGCCATCGGCGGCTTCGTGGGCACGGTCTCCACCATGATGGGCATCGGTGGAGGGACCCTGAGTGTGCCCATCTTCCAGGCGCTCCGGTTCCCCATGCACCGCTCGGTGGGAACGGCCGCGGCCATCGGCTGCATCATCTCCATCCCCGGGGTCATCGGGTTTCTCTGGGCCGGCCTCGGGGTGCCGGACCGGCCGCCGTTCAGCATCGGTTACGTGAGCCTGCTCGGCTTCTTGTTGATCGCCCCGGCCACGGTGTTCTTCGCACCCTACGGCGTGAAACTGGCCATGCGCCTCAATACGGTGCAGCTGCGCCGCGCCTTTGCACTGTTTCTGTTCATTACCGCAGTGCTGATGCTGCACCGCACCTTCTTCGGTTGACGGCCCCGCCTCCGGCGCGGCGGCCCTACAGCCTGGGCCCGCCGCGCCGGTGCTTCACCCGTTCCATCAGCAGCTTGCAGTCCAGTCGGACAATGTGGTCGCGACCAAGCAGGTGCTCGCGGATGAAGCGGTCCAGTCCGGCGTTGTCCGCCGTCAGGGTGTGGATGTGCAGGCTGCGCATGTCGCTCATGATGTAAAGGCTGACCACCTCGTCGGTGGCGGCCAGTTCCTCCGCGGCCGCCTCCAGCCCCTTCGGCGCCACCTCCACGTCCAGGAAGGCGGATACCGTGCGCCCGAGCTTGTCCGGGTTCAGCACCACGGTGAATTGCTCGATCACCCCATCCTCAACCAGACGTTGCACCTGCTCGCGGGCGTGGGCGCGGGAGCAGCCCAGCTCCCTGGCCACCTCGGCGTACGACATCCGGCTGTTGCGCATGAGCATGCGCAGGATGGCGGTCTGTTGTTCCATCTGTGGGCACTCCTTGGTTGATCCGCAAGTCCCGGTTTGCTTTGCAAGCTGCACGCCAGAGTGGAATGGTCGGGTTCTGCCGTCATTGGCAGAAATTCCGCGGCCGATTGTCGCAGGGTGGAGCAAAGCGGGTGGGGCCATGATCTATGATATGTAGCGTGGTCGGTAAGTTAGCGACGCGCAACCGAGAGATCACTGGCCGGGAAGCGCTGCCAAAAATGACAGTCAGGTGACAGCCGTGTCTGTCATATGCCGCGTCGGTGATCCGGTGATGTGACGGGGCCGAGTGCCATATCTATGTGTAAGCCCATGATCCGGTGAAGGAAAAAGGGACGTCGCATCGAAGTGGTGCACCGTGGCATACGGCTTGCTACCGACGCGTACGAACAGCTCGCTGCAGCGTCGCAGTGTTGCAACGGAGGTTGATAATGGAGCTGGATCCGGTTTTTCTCTCGCGACTACAGTTCGGGTTCGTGGTGTCGTTCCATGCCATATTCCCGGTCTTTACCATCGGGTTGGCGTCCTACATTGCCACCCTGGAGGCGCTGCTTTACCGCACCGGCAACCCGGTGTACGAGCGCCTCGCCAAGTTCTGGACCCAGGTCTTTGCCGTGGTCTTCGGCATGGGCGTGGTGTCCGGCATTGTCATGTCGTTCCAGTTCGGGACCAACTGGAGTGACTTCTCTTACGCCTCGGCGAACTTCCTCGGCCCGATTCTCAGCTATGAGGTAATCACGGCCTTCTTCCTCGAGGCGGTGTTCCTGGGCATTCTGCTCTTCGGGCGGAACAAGGTGCCCCGGGGCACGCACCTGTTCGCGGCCTGCATGGTGGCCATCGGGACGTTCATCTCCTCTTTCTGGATCCTCTCTGCCAATAGCTGGATGCAGACCCCGGCCGGTACCGAGCTGCGGGACGGGGTGTTCTTCGTGACGTCCTGGATGGAGGCGATCTTCAATCCTTCCTTCTGGCCGCGTTTCTTCCACATGGCCCTGGCCTCCTTCCTGACCGCCGGGTTCGTGGTGGCGGGCGTCAGCGCCTGGTACCTGCTGCGTGACCGGGCGGTGGTGGAGTCCCGCAAGGCGTTGGGCATGACGGTGGTGCTGCTGGCCATCGTCGCACCCGCGCAGCTGGTGGTGGGCGACATCCACGGCCTGAACACCTTCGAGCATCAGCCGGAGAAGGTGGCGGCGATGGAGGGGGTCTGGGAGACCCAGGAGGGCGCGCCGTTGCTGCTGTTCGCCATCCCGAGCATGGAGCAGGAGCGCAACTTCCTGGAGATCGGCATCCCCTACGGGGCGAGCCTGATTCTCACCCATTCCCTGGATGGCGAAGTTCAGGGGCTCAAGGACTGGGCCGCGGAGGATAGGCCCAACATGCCGATCGTGTTCTGGGCCTTCCGCATCATGGTGGGTATCGGGATGCTTATGATCCTGATGGCCTTCGTCGGTGCCTGGAAGCGCTGGCGCGGCACCCTGTGGGAGTCCAATGCCACCCTGCGGGTGTTCAGTTGGATGATTCCGCTGCCCTTCATCGCGGTGCTGTCCGGCTGGTTCGTCACCGAGGTGGGGCGCCAGCCCTGGGTGGTGCACGGCATCATGCGCCTTGAGGATGCCGTTTCGCCGTCGCTCACCGGTGGCATGGCCCTGTTCACCCTGATCGGTTACATCACGGTCTACGCGGTGGTGTTCACTGCCGGGGTTTATTACGTGACCCGGCTGATCCGCAAGGGCCCGGAGGCCATCGAGGTGGAGACGCCGGCCACCGGCGGGCACCCCAAGCGCCCCATGTCCGCGGCGGGTTCCGCCTTCGACGACGAGATGCCGCAGCCCAGCGGGAGGTAATAGCGCAATGGAATTACTTGATCTGACACTGATCTGGATCGCCATCATCGGGCTGGGCGTGTTCATGTACGTCCTGCTGGACGGCTTCGACCTGGGCGTGGGGATCCTTTTCCCCTTCGCCCGGAGCGAGGAAGACCGGGATGTCATGATGAACTCCGTGGCCCCGGTCTGGGACGGCAACGAGACCTGGCTGGTGCTCGGTGGGGCGGGCCTGCTTGGGGCCTTCCCGCTCGTCTACTCCGTCTTCCTGCCGGCCCTCTACATCGGCGTGTTTCTGCTGCTTGCCGGGCTCATCTTCCGGGGTGTGGCCTTCGAGTTCCGGTTCAAGGCCGGTTCGCGCTCGCGGCCGTTGTGGAACTGGGCCTTTACCCTGGGCTCCGGGGTGGCCGCCTTCGCGCAGGGGGCCGTGGCCGGCGCGTATATCCAGGGCTTCGAGACCGAGGGCTTTACCTACGTGGGTGGTCCGCTGGACTGGTTGACGCCCTTCACCGTGATGACCGGTCTGGGTGTTGTGGTCGGTTATGTGCTCCTCGGTTGCGCGTGGCTGATCATGAAGACCGAGGGCGATCTTCAGGAGTGGGCCCGCGGCATCGCCAGCAAGGCGCTGATCGCGGTGTTGGCCTTCTTCGTGATCGTCAGCCTGTGGACGCCGCTCGCCCATGAAGAGGTGATGAACCGCTGGATGGACAACCTGCACTGGCTGTGGGTGTTCCCCGCGATCACCGTGGTCGTGAGTTACTGGTTGTGGCGGGCGCTGGAGCTGCGTCAGGAGGGCACGCCCTTTGTCGCCGCAATGACCCTGTTCGCCTCTTTCTACGTGGGGATGCTGATCAGCAAGTGGCCCTATGCGGTGCCGCCGGAGCATACCTTCTGGGATGCGGCTTCCAGCCCGGATACCCAGCTCTTCCTGCTTATCGGCATGCTGTTCGTGCTGCCGGTGGTCATGGGGTATACCGGTTGGACCTACTGGGTCTTCCGCGGCAAGGTGCGCCCGGGTGAGGGCTACCACTGAGCCGCCGGGGGCAATGGGCTATCATGGGGCCATGAGTGACGATCCTCGTGGCCCCTGCGCCCGCAACGCCCCCGATCAATGCATCCTGCGGGATGCCGAGGTGGACCCCTGCCCGTACTACGCCCAGGGCGACTGCGTGTTGCCCGAGCAAGTGGCGCGGGTGGGGGCGACCGCCCGCTGGTTACCGGACGCCCAGGCCATGCTCGAGGCCTTCGAGGAGCCGGCCATTCTTATCGGCCTGGATTACGTCATCCTGGCCGCCAACCGCGCCTACCGACGCCTCTACGGGGATATCCCCCTGCGCGAGGGGGTGCGCTGCTTCGAAGTCTCCCACCATTACCAGGTCCCCTGTGACCAGGCCGGCGAGGCCTGTCCGCTGCGTGCGTCGCTGAATACCCGGCGCCGACAACGGGTGCTGCACGTTCACCATGGCCCCCATGGGCAGGAACACGTGGACGTGGAAACCTGGCCTGTCCCCGGGGCGGAAGGGGATACCCGCTTCTTCATCGAGGTGCTGCGGCCTCTGCCCGTGGCCAGTGCCCAGGCCAATGGCAGTGAGCTCACGGGGCGCTCCCGGGCCTTCAACCGGATGCTGGGGCTGGTCACCCGGGCCGCACCCAGCGATGTCTCCGTGCTGCTCCAGGGTGAGACGGGCACCGGCAAGGAACTGATTGCCCGGGCCGTGCACAACGCCAGTCTCCGCCACGAGGCGCCCTTCGTGCCGGTGGACTGCTCCGGGCTTACCGAGACCCTGTTCGAGAGCGAGCTGTTCGGTCACGAGAAGGGGTCCTTTACCGGCGCCGTGTCCTCACGGATCGGACTGGTGGAGGCCGCGGCGGGAGGGACGCTGTTCCTGGACGAGGTGGGGGATATTCCGCTGTCGTTGCAGGTAAAGCTGCTGCGGCTGCTGGAGACCCGCAGCTTCCGGCGCGTGGGCAGTGTGGAGCCGCGACGGGCCGATTTCCGGCTGGTGGCGGCGACCCACCGGGATCTGCGCCGGATGGTGGAGCAGGGCCAGTTCCGGGAAGACCTGTACTACCGGATCTCCACCTTTCCGATTAACGTGCCGCCGTTGCGTGACCGGCTGGATGACCTGCAGATCCTGTGTGAGGCGATCCTCCGGCGGCTGGAGTATGGCCAGGGGCGTCAGCTCTCCGAGGAGGCATTGGCTGGCCTGCAGGCCTATGACTTCCCGGGCAATGTCCGGGAGTTACGCAATGTCCTGGAGCGGGCCAGCTTGTTGGCGGATGGCCCCGAGATCCTGGTGGAGCACCTGCCGCCGGAGGTGGTGGGGCAAAAGGGCCTGGCGGTGCTGCCGGAGGACGAACTGCTGACGCTGGAGGAGGCGGAGGCGCACTACTTGGGCCG
Source organism: Alkalispirillum mobile (assembly GCF_003664325.1). Lineage (NCBI taxonomy): Bacteria > Pseudomonadati > Pseudomonadota > Gammaproteobacteria > Chromatiales > Ectothiorhodospiraceae > Alkalispirillum > Alkalispirillum mobile. The sequence goes on along the minus strand of NZ_RCDA01000001.1, from coordinate 827,580 downwards.
GGCCCTGGCGTTGCACCAGGGCGATCGCGCCAGCCTGGCGCAGATGCTGGGCGTGAGCGAGCGCACCTTGTACCGCAAGCTACGCCGCCACGGTCTGGGCTGACCCCGGGGTCGTCCTGTGGGTCAGTCCAGCGTCGGTGGCGGGCTGGCCGGCCGAGCGAAGTAATAGCCCTGGACGTAATGCACCCCCCGCTCGCGTAACCAGTGCCAGTCCTCGGCCTGCTCGATCCCCTCGGCGATGATCTGCACCTGGAGGGTTTTGCCCATCTCGATCAGGTGGGAGGTGATGGCGGCCTTGTAACGGTCCCAGTGCACGCCGTCTACCAGCTCCCGGTCCAGCTTGATGAAGTCGGGGCGGATCTGCTTCATCAGCGTCAGCGAGCCGAAGCCGGCGCCCAGATCGTCCAGGGCAATCCGAAAGCCCTGGCGGCGGTATTCCTCCAGGATGGACTTCAGGTGCGCTTCGTCGGCCACCGAGTCGGTCTCCACCACCTCGAAGACGAAGTTGTGCGGCTCGATGCCCAGCCGGCGCACCTCTTTGAATGTGGTCCGCAGGCAGAACCCGGGGTCGTAGACCGCGGTGGGGTTAAAGTTGATAAAAACCGGGTGACGGATGCCGTGCTGGTGGGATTGGCGGATCGCGCTGACGCGGGCCGCCCGGTCCAGGTGGAACATGAGGTTGGCGGCCCGGGCGGCGGGGAAGAGTTCGCCCGGGGAAATGAGTCCGCCGTCGGCGTCCAGCCCCCGGGCCAGGGATTCGTAGGCGAAGACGGTGCGGCCGTCGTCGGCGTGGACGATGGGCTGGAAGTGCATCTGCAGTCGCTGCTCATCGATGAGGTCGCTGAGCCATTGCGACTGGCTGCGGGCCACCAGTACGTCCAGTGGGCGCGTGGCCAGCAGCGCCTGCGGTGACCAGCTGTCGCCCTCGGTGAAGAAGTTGGCCAGGCAGGCGGCCTGTTCCTGCGGCGTGAGCGCCTCGTTCAGCGCACCCATCACGGTGCCGAGTTCGCCATCGGGGACCGGTACGGAGAGTACCGAGTCGCCCTCGCGCTCCAGGGGCCAGCCCTTGCCGATGACCGCCTCGGCGATGGTGGCCGCGGCGTGGGGCTGGGCCGGCAGGATGTAGAGCGTTCCCGCGCCCTGTTGTTGTTCCGGGACCTGCTCGCAACCTGGACAGCTCATCTAGCCCCCTCGTGTTCTTGATATTCCGTCACCGATTCCCCTGATGGATTATCAGCAAATAATCGGGCAGCGTAAATATTTATTGTCGTTGACTCAGGCCGGGGTTTCGGTGTCCTTGATGCCCATCAGGTACAGCGTGGCGTCCAGCCCCAAGGTGGAGATGGACTGCCGGGCGCTCTCCCGTACCACCGGCTTGGCGTGGAAGGCGATGCCCAGCCCGGCCAGACGCAGCATCGGCAGGTCGTTGGCGCCGTCACCGATGGCGATCACCTGGTCGAGGCGGATCTGCTCCTGCTGGGCGATCTCGCGGAGCAGTTCGGCCTTCCGCGGCCCGTCGACGATGGGCCCGGTGACGCGGCCGGTGAGGTGGCCGCCCTCGATCTCCAGCTCGTTGGCGAAGACGTAGTCGATGCCCAGGCGCTCCTGCAGCATGCGGCCAAAGTAGGTGAAGCCGCCGGAGATGATCGCCGTGCGGTAGCCGAAGCTTTTCAGGGTGCGCACCAGGCGCTCCGCGCCCTCGGTCAAGGTCAGCCGCTCCGCGACGGTCTGCAGGGTGGATTCCGGTAACCCCTCCAGGCAGGCGACCCGCTGGCGCAGGCTCTCCTTGAAGTCGATCTCGCCGCGCATGGCCGCCTCGGTCACCTCGGCCACCTGTTCACCGGCGCCGGCTGCCTTGGCCATCTCGTCGATCACCTCCTGCTGGATAAGGGTCGAGTCCATGTCGAAGGCCACCAGGCGGCGGTTGCGCCGGTAGACATTGTCCTCCTGGAAGGAGATGTCGATGCCCAGCTCGCCGGATATCTCGAGGAAGTCGCGTTTCATGGCGTCCAGGTCCACCGGCTGGCCGCGGACGGTCAGCTCCACACAGGCCCGGGAATGCTCCCCTGCCTTGTGCAGCGGCCGGCGTCCCGACAAGCGGATGACATCCTCGATGTTCTGCCCCTGGGCGCTGATCACGCTGGCGATCCGGGCGATCTGTTCGGCGGTGATCCGTCGGCCGAGCAGCGTGATGATGTAACGGGCGCGGCCGGCCCCTGCCACCCAGGCGCTGTACTCCGCCTCGCTAATCGGGGTGAAACGGACCTGCATCCCCTTGTCGTGCAGGTGGAAGAGCACATCCTTGAGTACCGGCGAGACGTTGGCCTCCTCCGGCACCTCGATGAGGATGCCCAGTGACAGGGTGTCGTGGATCATCGCCTGGCCGATGTCCAGGATGCCCACGTTGTACTCCGCCAGAATGCCCATCAGCGAGGAGGTGAGACCGGGCTGGTCCTGACCGGAGACGTTGATGAGGATGATCTCGCTCATAATCGCTTGGGTTCCCTCTGGCTGATGGGTCATGCTGGTGAGGTGGCCATTGTAGCGAATGCGGGAGCGGGATGTGGCGAGCGAGGCAATGAATCAGCATCTGGTCACCCGGTTGCGCGCTGCCCGCCGGCCGGTGGTGCTTACCGGTGCGGGCATGTCCGCGGAGAGCGGCGTGCCCACCTTCCGCGAGGCCCAGTCCGGGCTCTGGGCGCGTTTCGACCCCATGGAGCTGGCGACACCGGAGGCGTTCGAGCGCCACCCGCAGCGGGTGCTCGACTGGTACGCCTGGCGTCGTGAGCTGGTGGCCCGCGCCAAGCCCCACGCCGGACATCGGGCGCTGGCCCATTGGGAGGCGGCCAACCCGGCGCTGTGGGTGATCACCCAGAATGTCGACGGCATGCACCAGCGTGCCGGCAGTCACCGGGTTGTGGAACTCCACGGCCGCATCGATCGAGATCGCTGCCACCACTGCGCGGCGGTGGCCGAACCACCCGCCAAGGCCTGCGCCCGCTGCGGTGGCCCCCTGCGCCCGGACGTGGTCTGGTTCGGCGAAATGCTGCCGGAGCAGGCCCTGCGCCAGGCCTTCCAGGCAGTCGTCGAGGCCGACCTGGTGCTCAGCGTGGGCACGTCCACGCTGGTGCAGCCGGCGGCGTCCCTGCCCGAAGAGGCGCTGGCCGCCGGGGTGCCGGTGGTGGAGATCAACCCCGAGGCCACCCCGCTCAGCGACCGGGTGGATCATTGGCTGCCCGGCACCGCCTCGGCCTGGCTGCCGCGCCTGGTGGCGGTTGTGACCCGGGAGAGCCAATATTAATAACACCCTAACGACCAGCTGAAGGAGGACATGCCCCATGGCCAGGGTGGAGAAGAGCGATGCCCAGTGGCGGGCGGAGCTGACCGATGAGCAGTACGCCGTCTGTCGTCAGGGCGGTACGGAACGGCCCTTTACCGGGGCGTACTACCACTGCAAGGAATCGGGCACTTATCACTGTGTCTGTTGCGACACGCCGCTGTTCAGCAGCCGGACCAAGTACGACTCCGGGTCGGGCTGGCCCAGCTTCTGGGCGCCGGTCTCCGACGACGACCTGCGGATTCTCCAGGACCACAGCCTCGGGATGGTGCGCGAGGAGGTGCGCTGCGCCCACTGCGATGCCCACCTGGGGCACGTCTTCCCGGATGGCCCGATGCCGACCGGGTTGCGCTACTGCATCAATTCCGTCTGCCTGAGCCTGAAACCGGGCTGAGACGGCGCCCCGGGACGGGCTGGTGCATTCTGCCGCGGGTTCCAGTTTGGGCTGTCCCACCGTATGATGGTGGGTCACCCTGCCGGCCATCCGTGCCGGTGAACCTGGCAGACCGTTAATCCGCAACAGGTATATGAGCACCATGGACAGCGCAACCGCGAAGACCGAACAGCACACCGACCCGCAGGCCCACCCCGTTGCCGGTGAAACCATGTCCGGCTCCGACATGATCGTCGAGGTACTGGCCCAGGAAGGTGTAGACACGGTATTCGGTTACAGCGGCGGCGCCATCCTGCCCACCTACGATGCTATCTTCCGCTACAACGAGCGGCATCGCCCGGATGGCAGCGAAGACGACCCGATCAAGCTGATCGTGCCCGCCAACGAGCAGGGCGCCGGCTTCATGGCTGCCGGCTACGCCCGGGCCAGCGGTAAGGTGGGGGTGTTCATGGTCACCTCAGGCCCCGGGGCCACCAACACCGTTACCCCCATCCGGGACTGCATGGCCGATTCCATCCCGGTGGTGGCCATCACCGGCCAGGTGCCTACTCACGCCATGGGCACCGACGCCTTCCAGGAGGCGCCGATCGTCAACATCATGGGGGCGTGCGCCAAGCACGTGTTCCTGGTCACCAAGCCGGAACAGCTGGAGGCGACCATCCGCACCGCCTTCGAGGTGGCCCGCTCCGGCCGGCCCGGCCCGGTGGTGGTGGACGTGCCCAAGGACAGCCAGAACTGGATCGGGCAGTTCCAGGGCACGGGCCTTCTGGACATGCGCGGCTACCGCCAGCGCATGGAGTCGCTGCGCTCCGCCAAGCTCTCCGATCGCAAGTGCCGCCAGTTCTTCGAGATGTTGGCCAAATCCCGCCGGCCGCTGATCTACGCCGGCGGCGGTGTGATCAACGGTGATGCGGCCGAGCAGCTGCGGGACTTTGCCCGACACTTCCGTATCCCGGTGGTCACCACGCTGATGGGCCTCGGTGCGGTCGACACCACCGACGAACTCTGCATGGGCATGCTCGGCATGCACGGCTTCGCCCACGCCAACTACGCGGTGGAAGACTGCGACTTCCTCATCGCCGTGGGCTCGCGGTTTGATGACCGGGTGGCGGGCAAGGTGGCGGACTTTGCCCCGCTGGCCGAGCAGATCGCTCACATCGACATCGACGCCGCCGAGATCGGCAAGGTGAAGTCGGTGGACTGGGCCCACGTGGGAGAGTCGGGCCGCAGCCTGCGCCAGCTCCTCCGTTACGGCGAGTCCATGGGCTTCAAGGGCGACTTCCAGGCTTGGTTGGACCACTGCACGGCGCTGCGTGAGCGTCACGGCATGAATTACGACCGCGAGAGCGAGGTGATCCAGCCCCACTACGTGCTGGAGGAGATGAACAAGGTCACCGGCGGCCGGGCCGTGATCGCCACCGGCGTCGGTCAGCACCAGATGTGGGCGGCGCAGTACTGCGATTACCGCGACCCGCGCCTCTGGCTCACCTCCGGCAGCATGGGCACCATGGGCTTCGGCCTGCCGGCCGCCATCGGCGCCCAGTTTGCCCGGCCGGATGCGCTGGTGATCGACGTGGACGGCGACGGCAGCTTGCGCATGAACCTGGGCGAGCTGGAGACGGCCACCACCTACGGCCTGCCGGTGAAGGTGCTGCTGCTGAACAACAACGGCGACGGCATGGTCCGCCAGTGGCAGCGGCTCTACTTCGGTGACCGCTTCTCCGGCTCGGACAAGTCCCTGCACCGCAAGGACTTCATCAAGTGCGCCGAGTCCGACGGCTTCGAGTTCGCCCGGCGGGTCACCGACAAGGCCGAGGTGCCGGAGGCGCTCAAGGCCTTTATCGAGTTCGACGGGCCGGCCTTCCTGGAGGTCATGATCGACCCGGAGGCCTCGGTGCTGCCCATGGTGGGCCCGGGGGCCGGTTACAAGGAGATGGTCACCGGTGACTGGATCACGCCGCGGGAGCGGCCGATGCAGACCCGGGACACCGACGAGAACGAGACCCCGGACCTGTTCTGATCCGGCGCGGGCCGGGCGGGGAGGTGTGCCGTGCCAGTGACCTGGCAGATCACGCTGGATACACCCCTCGGCCCGCTGTCGCTTCGCGGTGATGCGCGAGTGATCACCGCGGTGGACTGGGACGATGGCGCGACCGTTGGTGCGGTGGGTTCCCGGCACCCGCTGGCGCACCGTGCCGCCGAACGCCTGGCTGCCTGGTTTGCGGACCCAAGCGTGCCCCTGGATCTACCCCTGGCGCCGGCGGCCACCCCTTATCAACAGCGCGTTCGGACCGCATTGCTGGCCATTCCCGCCGGCGAGACCCGCACCTACGGCGAGCTGGCGGCCGAGGTGGACAGCGCGCCGCGGGCGGTGGGGACGGCCTGTGCGGCCAACCCGCTGCTGATCCTGGTGCCCTGCCACCGGGTGGTGGCCCGCCAGGGGCTGGGCGGTTACCGGGGCGGGGCGCCGGACCGGGCGCTGGAACGCAAGCGCTGGTTGCTGGTGCACGAGCGAGGACAACGCTGAATGACTCTGAACCGCATGACACTGGGCCATATCTTTCTCGGCCTGTCGGTGCTGGTACTCTTCTTCGTCGGCCCACTGTGGGAGCGGCTGGGTGTCGGTGTGCTGGTGCTCTGGGTATTGTTGGCCGGGGTGGGCATGTACTTCTTCCTCTCCGATCGCAGCGAGGAGCCGCCCGGCCCGCAGTAGCCCGCCCCTGACTCTGCCGCCTGCCCCCCGGCATCAGTCCGGCCCCTTGAAAAATCCCCGTGCTGGCCCCAGATCTCGAGCAGTTCCGAATTGACGGCAACCCCGTGATTCACTGCCAAATCGAGGAGAGGCCAGACAGCCATGGCGACAGACGCACACAAGGAGACCCTGGAGTTCCAGGCCGAGGTGCAGCAGCTCCTGCACCTGATGATCCACTCGCTCTACTCCAACAAGGACATCTTCCTACGCGAGTTGATCTCCAACGCTTCGGATGCCATCGACAAGCTTCGCTTCCAGTCCCTGCAGGATGAATCCCTGCTGGAGGGCGAGGGCGACCTGCGCATCCGCGTCTCCGTGGACAAGGACGCCCGCACCATCACCGTGGCCGACAACGGCATCGGCATGACCCGTGATGAGGTGGCGGAGAACCTGGGCACCATCGCCCGCTCCGGCACCAAGGCCTTCCTGGAACAGCTTACCGGCGACCAGCAGAAGGATGCCAAGCTCATCGGCCAGTTCGGCGTCGGCTTTTACTCCGCCTTCGTGGTGGCCGAGCACGTCACCGTGCACACCCGCAAGGCCGGTCTGGGCGCCGAGCACGGCGTGCGCTGGTCCTCCGACGGAAAGGGCGCCTACACGCTGGAATCCGAGGAGAACCCCGAGCGCGGTACCCGGGTCGTCCTGACCCTGCCCGAGTCCCAGAGCGAGTACCTGGACGACTGGCGCTTGAAGGGCATCATCCGCCGCTACTCCGACCACATCGACGTGCCCATCCAGATGCCCGCCCAGGCTGAAGACAAGGACGAGCAGGAAGACGAGGCCGAGAAGGCCGAGGCGGCCGAGACCTGGGAGACGGTGAACAACACCAATGCCCTGTGGACGCGGCCCAAGTCGGAGATCAGCGACGACGACTACAAGGCGTTCTACAAGCACGTGGCCCACGACTTCGACGACCCCATGGTGTGGCTGCACAACCACGTGGAAGGGCGCCAGTCCTACACCTCGCTGCTCTACATCCCGAAGAACCCGCCCTTCGACCTGTATGAGCGGGAGCCGGCCCACGGCATCAAGCTCTACGTGCGTCGCGTGTTCATCATGGAGGACACCGAGAAGCTGATGCCGCGCTACCTGCGCTTCGTGCGCGGGCTGGTGGACTCCGACGACCTGCCGCTCAACGTCTCCCGCGAGCTGCTGCAGCACAACCCGCTGCTGGACAAGATCCGCAGCGCGTCGGTCAAGCGCATCCTCGACCGCCTCGAGAAGATGGCCAAGAACGAACCGGAGCAGTACGCCGAGTTCTACGGCAACTTCGGCAAGGTGCTGAAGGAGGGCGTGGCCGAGGATTTCGCCAACCGCGAGCGCATCGCGAGGCTGCTCCGCTTCTCCACCACCCAGGACGAGGACGAGACCCCGGCGGTCAGCCTGGACGACTACATCGGCCGGATGAAAGAGGGCCAGGAGGCCATCTACTACGTCACCGCCGAGAGCTTCAACGCGGCGCGCAACAGCCCCCACCTGGAGGTCTTCCGCAAGAAGGGCGTCGAGGTGCTGCTGCTCCCCGATCCGGTGGACGAGTGGGTCATCACCCACCTGAACGAGTACGACGGCAAGCCGCTGAAGTCGGTGGCCAAGGGCGGCCTGGACCTGGGCGACCTGGAGGACCAGGAGGAGAAAAAGGCCGCCGAAGAGGCCACCGAAAGCCACAAGGACCTGCTGGAGAAGCTCAAGGGCGCACTGGAGGACAAGGTGAGCGAGGTGCGCGTCTCCACCCGCCTGACCGACTCCCCGGCCTGCCTGGTGGTCGGCGAGTACGACTTCGGCATGGGGATGCAGCGGCTGCTCAAGGCCGCCGGCCACGCCATGCCCCAGGGCAAGCCGGCACTGGAGATCAACATCGACCACCCCATTGTGCAGCGCTTGGACAAGGGGCTGGACGATGCCCGCTTCAGCGACTGGGCGGCGGTGCTCCACGACCAGGCCCTGCTTACCGAGGGCGGGCAGCTCGAGGACCCGGCCGCTTTCGTCAAGCGCGTCAACGCCCTGCTCACCGAGCAGGCCCGGGCCGGTGAAGCGAAGGACAGCGCCGCCCGCGAGGACTGATCCACAGCAGTAGCGGGGTGCGGGGCGGTTCACCGCCCCGCACCGGCGCCTCCCCCCTCTTCATCAGAACTGCGCCTGTTGCCGGCGCACCTCCACCATCCGCTCCGATGCCGCCACCGCATCCCGCAGCGTGTGAACCCCGCGTTCGCGCAGCAGCGGTAACAGGCGGGCGAGCACCCGCGCCGTGACCAGGGCATCCCCCCAGGCGGTATGCTGCGCAGTCACCTCCACCCCGAGTCGGGCGGCGATGGCCTCCAGAGTGTGGTCCGCGGTGTGGTCGTGGAGAAAGACGGAGAGCAACAGCGTGTCCAGCACCGGGTTGTCGAAGCGCACGCCGCAGCGCTGCTCCTTCAGCCGGATGAACTTCATATCGAAGGCGGCGTTGTGGGCCACCAGTACGGAGTCGCCGACGAAGGTGTGGAATCGCGGCAGTACGGCTTCGATGCGGGGCTTGTCCGCGACCGTCGTATCGTGAATGCCGTGGAACAGGATGGAGCTACGGGGGATGGTCCGGCCCGGGTTGACCAGTTGCTCGAATCGTTCGCCGTCGAGAATACGGCCGTTGACCATGCGTACCCCGGCGATGGAGACGATCTCGTCCCCCTCCGCCGGTGACAGGCCGGTGGTCTCGGTGTCGAACACGACATAGGCCAACGCGTCCAGGGGGCGGTCGAGCAGGGCAACCTGGTCCCCCGCCTGCTCGGCGAGGGAGAAGTCGTAGAACTCCGGTCGCGGGGGGAGCCGCTCCCCGGGCGGGTTCCACTGGCGACTGGACGCGGGCAGGGGGAGGCGCAGGCAGGCCCGGCCGGGCAGCTGGCCAACCCGTTGGCTCCAGGCCAGGCTGTTGTGCCGCTCCAACACGGCGCGGGCGGTCAATTCCCCGGTGGCCTCCGGCAACGGCGCCTCGAGCCATTGCTCCAGGATAGGGCCGGGCAGCGGATCGCCCGCCCAGGAGATATCCAGGTAGACCCGGCGGTTGCCCATCAGGGCTTCGATGCGCACGGCCTGGACGCCGTGGTCCCGCCTCAGGTGGCGCAACAGGTGGGTGAGCACCAGGCCGATGGCATGGCCCTCCGCGTGCAGCCACAGCGGCAGCCCGGCCAGTGTCACCCGGGGCAGGGTGTCGTGGTGGCGCAGCAGCACGCTGTCCACCAGGTCGTCGCTGCTGATATCGGCCATGGTCCAGGGGGCGGAGACGTGCGCCTGGGCGGCCTCCGCCATCCGCTCGAAACGTTGTACCAGCACGCGGCTCTCCTTGGCCACGATGTCAATGAACCGGCGGCGGGAGTCGTCGTCGATCTGCGGGTACTCGCTCAGCAGTTCCGCCGCCACCGACGCGGCGGCCAGGGGCGAGCGCAGGGCCTCCACGGCGCTGCGCACGGCCTGGTCGCGGCGCGCCACCCCTTCGATCCGGTGGGTGATGTCCTCCAGGGTGATGACGAAGGCCGAGCGCAGCGGACCGTGGGTGGGCAGCAGGCTCATCTGGCAGCGGAGCAGGGCGCCATCATCGACGGTGGTGCAGACGAACTCCACGCCATCGTCAGCCACCGGGTCGCTCTCCTCCTGGCCCAGTCGGTGTTGCAGCAGTTGCCGGGGGTGCTCAATGGCGGCGGGGTTCAACAGTTCATGAATGGAGCGGCCAAGCCCCAGCGCGTCACTGTGGAGCAGCTCACCCGCGGCGGGGTTGTAGAGCAGGATCCGCCCGTCCGCATCACAGACCACGACGCCCTGGCGGATGGCGCGCAGCACCACCTCCAGTCGCGCCTTCTGGGCCTCGGCCTGCTCGGCGGCCGCTGCCGCTGCCGCCTCCACCTCACGGCGCCGGACCTGCAACTGGCGGGCGAGGTTGCGCAGTGTCCCGGGCAACTCCCCGAGCAGGTGCACCGACGGTAGCTGAAGCCGGTGATCGGGGTTGGTGTAGGCCAGTATGGCGGCATCCCGGGCCAGCGCGGAGAGGGAGCGCAGCACGGTGGCATCCAGCAACAGCCAGATGGCCGTGATCGCCGCCAACAGGAGCAGTCCCGCAGCGCCGAAGGCGACCACCAGGGGTGTTGGGTCGGCGTCGGTGGGCAGCGCGGAGAGGGAGAGATAGGCGAGACCGAGCAACAGCGCTGTCAGCAGAACGGCCAGCCCCATTGCCGGCGCCCAGAACAGCAGTCGGCGGCTGGTGTGGCCGGTGGGCGTGGCGTGCCGGCCGAGCAGACCCCGGCTGATCCGCTCCACCCAGTGTTCACTATGATCAGAGACAGACATGGTCTTCGTGCCTCCTCAGAAGATCTGTCCGGTGATGTCATTGCGCGCCTGGTCGCGCAAGCGGCGAATTCGCTTCAGGGCCTGTTTCAAGGCGTGCCGCTCCCCCGTCGGCAGGGCCTTCGGGTCGAGGAAATAGTCCGCTGTCTGCCCTTCCTGCAGCTGCCGGAGCTGGTGACGCAGGACTTGGTCCGCCAGGGTGTCCATGGCCGTCTGCAGGGCTTGGTGGTCGGCTTCGGTGAGGGCGTCCCGGCGGTGGAGGCCCCGTAAGCGCCCCCGGGTGCTGAGTGCGGGGACACGGTGGTAAAGGGCCAACTGCCGTGTGGCGGTGATGAAGGGCAGCAGGGCGGTGTGCTTGAGGTTGATGCACCCCTGGTGGGGATCGGACCGGTCCATGGTGACCAGACGGTTGAACCACCCCAGTCCGACACCGCGGTCGGTATGGGCCGTAACCATGGCCTTCAGGAACGCCGGTGTGGTCAGTTGCCGGTTCAGCGCGGCGCGCAGGGCGCGGGCCAGTGCCGGGGGGCCGAACAGCGGGCGGCAGTCCAGTAGTACATCGGCGAGGCAGAGACTGACCGAGTCAGCCCGCCGCGCCCAGGTGCTGACCTGCTGCCTCCACTGCTCTAGCGTCTTGCGCCAGAGCGGGTTGGTGCACATGACCTCGCCGGTATCACGGGGGAAGCCGGCGGCTGCCAGGCGATCGACCAGGTCGTTGCTGTAGTCGCGGAACCAGGTATCGACGGCGTCGTGATCCCGGTCGGGATAGTCCGCCAGGACCAGGCCGTGATCCTGGTCCGGTCCCAGGAAGTGCTCGTCACGGGCGCTTGATCCCATCATCAGCAGGCAGAAGCGCACCGGTGGCGGACCGGCGCCGCGGCGCATCGCCACCGCCACCGCCTGCCGGGCGAGCCGGCGGATGACCGTATTGTTCAGGGTGGTAAGCCGGCGCTGTATACGACCCGCGGGCAGGCCCCGGGCCTGGAGCCGTTCCACCAGATGCACCTGTGCCGCGGCAACCCGGGCCGGACCCCCACCCGTCCGTGGCCCGCGTGCCGCCTCCAGGCGCGCTGCGATCAGCTGGCGCTCGGGGGCCGGGGCGGGGGCTGGGCGGTGGCCGCAAAGGTGGTGTCCGTTCCGGAGGGGCAGGGTGGTGCCAGGCATCAGTGAGCACTCCGCTAAAGGCCGAAGACGCCTTGCACCCGGTCCTGGAACCGGCGAATGGCGCGCAGGCTGGTGACCAGCGCCTGGCGCTGCATCTCGTCCAGCCTGTCCGGGGCGATGTACTTGTCCGGGCGCCGGCCCTCGCCCCACTGCCGGAGCTGGTGGTCCAGCAGCAGGCCCAGCAGGGCCTCCTGGGCGGCCACCAACGAATCCACCTTGTCCGGCGTGAGCACGCCGTGGTGGCGCAGGGCCTGCAAGCGGGCCAGGGTGCCGGTCGCCCGCACCTGGTGGCCAAGGGCGTAAATGCGGCAGCCATTGGCCAGGATGCGCATGCCGTTACGTTTGATATCGACCCGACCCCGCGCCTCTTCGCGTTCGGAGGTGACCAACCGGTTGAACAGCCCGAGCGCCGGTGAGCCCTCGGCGTCGTCGGCGGCCATGAACCGCAGCAGCTTTCGGTGCTGCGCAACGGCCTCCAGGACCGCCCGCCAGAGCGCATCCACCAGGCCGGCATCGCCCTGCAGCAGTTCAAAGTCCAGAAAGATATTGGCCCAGCGGGCCCGGTCTCCGTTCGGGTGTCGGGTCGCCGTCATGACCCATTGCCGCCACTCACCCAGTTGACGGTGCCATACCGGCGTGCGGGCCATGATGTCGCCCTGGCACCAGTCGTAGCCCAAGGCGTCCAGCCGGTGATTCAGGCGATCGGCGAAGGTGTCGAACCAACGTTGCTCGCGGTCGTCGAGGGGGCTCGGCTCCGTCTCGCCAGGCCGGTTATCGGCGATGATCAGGGCATTGTCCTGGTCCGGATTGAGCAGCGACTCCCGCCGGGCCAGGGAGCCCATGATTAGCAGTGCATAGCGCCGGGGCGGGGGGCCAAGACCTTCCGATGCCAACTCCGTGAGGAGCATCTCGACGCAGCGTCGCTGGAGCTGTATGTGGAATTCACTGAGCTGGGTGACTGCCCGGCTGGCTTCGCGGTTGGCCTCACGCGCCTGGCGGGCGACGGTGGGTAACTCGGCGGCCAGGGCCTGCAGGTCGGTCAGAGTGACCGCACGGGCCACCCGGTCCCGCAACAGGGTCTGGTGGGCGCGAATGGTCTCGATGATGTTGCTCTGCGAGAGCATGCCCAGCGGTTGGTCGTTTTCGGCCACCACCAGGTACTTCAGCGCCTCCCGGGCCTGGATCTCCTCCGCCTGCCAAAGTGCTGCATCCGGCGGGATGCGCCGGGCCGGCATGGCGGCGGTGGACAGCTGCGCATCCGGGCTCTGCCGTTCGATGAGCACGCTCTGGGCAAGGGATTTGATGGTGGCCAGCCCGATCAGCCGGTCCTGTGCATCCACCACCCCCAGGCTACCGATGCCGCGGGCGGCCATGAGCTGGTACGCCTCTGTCAGACGGGCGCTAGCCGGCAGGCTGACGAGGGGCGCGGTCATGGCCCAGCGGACGGGCTGCGAAAGGGCACCCACTGCGCCCGTGCGCCACTGGGTGGTCCCGGCGCGGATGCGGTCGGCAATGATGTGACTCAAGGCGTCGGCGAGAGCAGGGTGCTCCCGCTCCAGGCGCCGGACAGCACTGAACGGCACTTCGATGAGGTGGCAGGGGCCCGTCGCCCGGGCAGTCAGCGAGTAGGGCTCGTCGTCGAAGTAGCTAGACAGACCGAGCAGCGCCACGGCTTCGTACAGGGTGCTGGTCCCGTCCGTACCGGTCAGGGTGACGCGGCCGTCGTAGACGATGTACAGGATGTTCTGATCCGGCTCCCCGACACGAAAGATGATCTCGCCATCCTCCAGGCGGTGCTCTGTGCCGTGGGCCAACAAGGCGCTCAGGGCCTCGTTGCCTACGGCACCGAAGGCCTCTGCCGAGGCCAGGCGTTCAATCTCCATGTGCTGTCAGTCCTCTGCATCCGCTTGTGGATCGGGATCCATTGTGGCGTGCCGTCAAAGATAGCCGCTTTTGCCAGGAATGTTGACTGGCAAAAAAGTGCCTGAAGTGCCGTCTAGAAATGGCTCGTTTTTTATTCCGTCGCCAATAAAAAGGGAGGAACGCAGGCGGTTTTTCTCTTTTTTGAGAGCGGCGGGAAAGTTTTTTTGGGCGCGTGTGAAAAAAGTGAAAGTTTGTCGCTGAAAAGTGGAAAAATACTTCAAAAACAGCAGATTGGAAAACGATATCCGCTGGACTAGAATCCGGATCAGAGTGGTCTCGAGCCGATTTAATTGCTTCTCGTTGTAATGCCGGGTCGGTGCTGCTCTGCAATATAAATAAGTTGAATATGTGATGGAGGGGAGAAATAATGGAACCCAAGGCCATATGGCTTTTGGTTTTCGTCGGCCTCTATTGGGGCTACTGTATTTTCTGGGGCATCAAGGGTGCCCTGGCGACGAAAACCGCCAGTGACTATTTTATTTCCGGGCGGTCGGTGCCCATGTGGGTATTCATACTCGCAGCTACCGCCACATCGTGGTCCGGCTGGACCTTTGTCGGTCACCCCGGTCTGCTCTACATGACCGGGTTGCAGTACGGTTATATCGGGCTGTACGCCATCGGTATCCCCATCTCGGGTATGTTGTTCCTAAAGCGGCAGTGGATGATCGGGCGCCGCTGGGGGTTCGTGACACCGGGTGAGATGTACAGCGCCTACTTCCGCAGCAATGCCATTATCTGGCTGGTGGTGATCGTTGCCACCATCTTCGCGATCCCCTATCTGGGTATCCAACTGCGGGCCTCCGGGTTCCTGTTCAACATCCTGACGGACGGTGCGCTGGGCACCAACGTGGGGATGTGGGCCCTCTCCGCGATCGTCCTGTTCTACGTGGCGTCGGGCGGCTTGCGAGCCGTGGCCTACGTGGATGCCATGCAGTGCATCCTGCTGCTGTTCGGCATGACCGCGATCAGCTTTGTGGCCATCAACTACATGGGTTCCATCGGGGATCTGTCCCGCGCCATCGCTGCGGCGAGCCAGTGGGATCTGGTCACCGGCGGTCAGGAAGCCGGCCGGCCCGGCCTCACACCGGCCGGACACAGTGGCTACGTGGCGACACCCGGGGTGATCCAGTGGGTCAGCAACGTCGGGGATGCCACCGGTGGTGCCTGGACCTCGGTGATGGTGCTCAGCTACATGATGAGCATGGCCGGCATCATGGCCTCGCCGTCCTTCACCATGTGGGCCTTCTCCAACAAGGACCCGCGGCCCTTCGCCCCGCAGCAGACCTGGGCTTCTGCGCTGATCTCCGGTGCGGTGATCGTGGTGTTGCTGGCGGTGCAGGCCATGGCCGGTCACGGCCTGGGCGCCAACACGGACCTGGCCCGCGATGTCCACAACCCGGCCTATGAGGAGACCCTGGGGGAGTACCGGGATCTGTACGACACCCGGGAGGACGTGGTGCTGCAGCGTGGCCTGATCGCGACCTTCAACCCCGAGTTGAGCCGCGACGAGGTCAACCAGATGATCGACGATGGTCTGGACGCCTTGCGTGCCGGGGAGGATCCGCGTGAAGCCTCTGGCTGGGTGGACCTGCGCCGCGAGGGCGGTGGTGACACCGGTCTGGTGCCGCAGCTGATGGGTCTGCTGGAGGGGGTTGCCCCCTGGTTTGTGGGTCTGCTGGCGGTCTGTGCGCTGGGCGCGTTCCAGTCCACGGGTGCGGCCTACATGTCCACCACGTCCGGGATCTATACCCGCGATGTGCTCCGACGGTTCATCAACCCCAATGTCAGCCACAATGTCCAGAAGCAGGTGGGTCGTATCGTGGTGACCATCCTGGTGTTCGCGGCGTTGCTCGTGGCGACCTTCACCACGGATGCCCTGGTGTTGCTGGGCGGTACCGCGGTAGCCCTGGGTCTGCAGATGTGGGTGCCGCTGATCGCGGTCTGCTACTGGTCGTGGCTGACCCGGCAGGGTGTGGTGGCCGGCCTGATCGTCGGTATCCTGGCCGTGCTGTTCACCGACAACATGGGCCTGGCACTGGCGAGCACGCTGGGGCTGGATCTGCCCTGGGGCCGTTGGCCGCTCACCATCCACTCCGGTGGTTGGGGGATCGTGCTGAACATGGGTGTGGCCATCGCGGTGTCCGCGTTCACCCAGGATGCCCGCGAGACGGAACACAAGGAGACGTTCCACAAGTGGCTGCGGGAGCATGCCGGGGTGCCGCAGGACAAGCGGCGGCTGATCCCGGTGGCCTGGGGCATCGTGGCGGTTTACTACATCTTCGCCATTGGCCCGGGCAACATCATCGGGACCTACCTGTTCGGTAACCCGAGTGATCCGTCGACCTGGTGGGTGTTCGGCTTCCCGTCCATCTACGCCTACCAGATTCTTTGCTGGCTGTTCGGCGTGTTCATGATGTGGTTCCTCTGCTACAAGATGGAAATGAGCACCGTGCCGAAGAAGGAGATCGAGATCCTCTACGACGAGGACGCGGCCACCACGGATGCGGATGCGGGTGAGCCCGAGCCGGAACCGGCCAGGAGCTAACCGGTGAGGGACACGGCGGGTCGGCCTTGGCCGGCCCGCCGTTCTGCTTCGAGGAGGGTGTCGATGACGCCATTTACGTTTGCAATGTACGTTATCGCTTTTGCAATTCTTTTGTCTTTTCCCGTGCGGCACCTGATTTTCAATTTCAGCGTGCGCCGATTGCAGATACGGGTGCAACGGGAACTGTCTGATGAGGAGTTGGCGGGCCAGAAAAGGCGCGCCTGGGTGTTGGCCACCTTTATCAGCATCGCATTTTCCTTCATTTTCAGTCTGAATATCGTGGGTATGCCGACCTATGGATGAACTCAGCAGCCGAATCCTGACCCGAATTGCCGTGGCCGTGATGGTGCTATCCACCGGCTGGATTATTTTCGAGGCCCTGCGCACAGACCCGGCGCCAGGCGAGGTGGCCCATAAAGCGGCGGACCGTGCCTTTGCCGATGGCAACTATGAGCGGGCCCTGCGCAACTACCGCGACTCCCTGCAGGCGGACCCCGAGCGCACCGATGCCATCCGGGGGAAGGCCCGCGCCCTGCTCCAGAAGGGGCGTCATGAGGAGGCCATTAGCTGGTTTGATCAGGCCATTGAACAGCAGCCCGAGTTTGCCGGGACCTACGCCAACCGCGGGATCGCCTACGACCGAATGGGGCTGTTTGAGGAGGCGCTGGCGGACTATGAGGTTGCAATGCACCTGGATGACGCGGTGGCGGAAGGACCGGGCTTGATCACCCGCCTGTTGCACATGAATGAGCCTCCGCCAACGGTGGCGGACCGCGCCGATTACCTGCGGGCGCAGCTGGCACTGCCGGAGGAGGAGCGCATGCTGAGCATGCCGGAAGAGGATAAAGCGCAGCGGACTTACCGGCAGCGGCCCTGATCCGGCGGCGGGCCGCCGCCGGTCCGGTGGGTATCAGCCGGATGTGGGCACACCCGGGATCGGGAGTTCCATGATGTCCACCAGCAGGAAGCGGAGGCAGAACATCAGGGCAATGCACCCGAACAGCAGGTGCACAGGGGGGTGTTCACCGTTCTTGTCGCGATAGGTGAGTCCGTGCCAGGCAACCAGGCCGGTGACGATAACGTAGATCCACATGGCTCGACTCGCTCCTGAGTGTGAGTCTTTTGTTTTTTGTTGGAAATAATGACAAAAAAAGCTGAATTTAATGGGCGCTCAAGGGCCTCTGTTTTGTTCAATAATAAGCGACCAGGCGTCGCAGGGCCAGTCCGTTTTTTCGGGGCTTGTAGTTTTTTATTATATGCCGGTTTAGCGTGCCGGAAAAATGCAAACATTAGTGGTATGGTTACCCTAAGGTAAAGAGGAGAAGCAGCCGGCGCGGTCGACGACCGCGGCGGTGGTGATCAGTGCGTCAGCGGCCCCGGCCGGCAAGCGGCGAGTGCCCTGCGCCAGACTCTGAGGCGTCACTATGCATAAAACACAAGAGCAGCAGCGGCTCGAGGCAGTCATTACAGGGGGAGGGCCCGAGCCGGAGAGCGTGGGTGCAGCGTTTTCCCGCCGTCTGCGCCTGGCGATCGGTGACCAGCCGGTGTTCCGCTTCGCGCAGCGGTGCGGCATCAGCGACAGCCTGATCCGGAAGTATCTAGAGGGCTCGATGCCCGGGCTTGAGAAGTTGATCATGATTGCCCGCGCCGCTGACGTACGGGTCGGTTGGCTCGCTACCGGCGAATTGCCGGTGCGCGAGTGCGGAGAGGCCGCCGGGCTTCGGGTCGCAAATACCCTGCAGGCGCGGTATGCCGGTGAGTTTGCTCTGATTCCCTGGTACGAGGCCCAGTGCGACAGCGCCGCCGACCAGTCCCCGGATGAGCGGATGGCGGAGCGCTTGGCGTTCCGTCGTGATTGGCTGCTGGGGGAGGGACTGGCCCCGGAGGGGCTGGTGCTGGTCTGCGCGGGGGGCGATTCCATGGTGCCCACGGTGGCGGACGGCGACCTGCTTATGGTCGATACCCGGGAGCGGGACCTCGCCGAGGACGCCATTTACGTCCTGCGCCTGGATCACCACGTGGTGGCCAAGCGCCTGCAGGTGGACTGGAAGGGGGGGCTGTGGGTACGGAGTGATAACCCGCAGTACGCGGACCAGCACATAAGCACTGAAGACGCCGCCGAACTCAACATTGTCGGGCGGGTGGTCTGGATGGCGCGCCGCATCTGACGCCGGGGTGCGGGCGCCCCTCCGCGGGGGCTCAGCTGATCCGGCTCAGGTACGCCTCCAGTTCATTGGCCAGCCAGGTCACCACCGGCCCGCCGTGGGCTTGCTCGGACTCCAGCACGCAGAAGGTCTTCCACCATTTTGCGCCGGGGTGCGGGATGGTGCGTAACTGCTCGTGGCGCAGCGCATGGCTGATCAGCGGCAGGGGCAGATCCGCCCACCCCGCGCCCTCGATCACGGCATCCCGGATCAACTCATACTGCGTGAAGGCCAGGTAGTTGTCCGTCTCGGGCGATTCCGGAATCAACCCGTCCTTGTCCAGATAAGCCAGCACGATTTCGGTGTGCCCGACCAGGTCGTCCTGTGTGACTCGGGGCAGGGTCGCCAGCGGGTGGT
Organism: Alkalispirillum mobile; assembly: GCF_003664325.1. Classification (NCBI taxonomy): domain Bacteria; kingdom Pseudomonadati; phylum Pseudomonadota; class Gammaproteobacteria; order Chromatiales; family Ectothiorhodospiraceae; genus Alkalispirillum; species Alkalispirillum mobile. Next base: position 808,593 of record NZ_RCDA01000001.1, on the reverse strand, counting down.
CGCTGGCCGCCACCGTCAGCATGCGGACATCCGCCAGTTCCCGGAACCATTGGTAGCCCACGCTGAGTATCTGGGGCATCAGGCCGTAGGCCACGTCCACGGCCTGGCGCTCCACCAGGTCGGGCAGCTCCCGGGGCGGGGCCAGGTAGACCGAAACGCTGGTGTGCGGGAATGCGCGTTTCATCCGGCGCAGCAGGTCCCGCCAGGCGGCTTCGGGCAGGGCGTCATCGCGGGCGATGCGCAGGGCGGACTCAGCGCCGCTCATATGGTGTCGGCAACGGGCCTGTATTTGCCCGACCACCTGCTGCAGGCGCTGGCAGTCCGTGACAATGCTGCCACCCACCGGCGTGAGGTGCAGCTGGTTGCCGCTGCGCTCGAACAGCGGCACACCCAGTTCATCCTCCAGCGCGCTGAGCGCGGTGCTCACCGTGGTGCGGCTGCGTCCCAGGGTGCGGGCGGCGCCCGCCACGCTGCCGTGTTCCACCACGGCAAGGAATATCTCGATCTGACTGTCTTTCATGGTGTTAACGCGACGGGAATTCCGTCGCTCAGCGACTCACGCTTGCCAAATGGTGGCCCTAGAATAACCGTCGAATTAACGGGAGGTCATCATGATTTCGTTCTGGGCGAGGGAAAACACGGCGCTGAAACTGTCGGCGGCCATTGCCGGGCTGTTTGCGCTCGGCGGCGTCGGCTGGGGGTTATGGATCAACTCCCTGGTCATCCTGTTCGACGGGGCCTACTCGCTGGTCAGTCTGGTGTTGACGTTGCTCTCGGTTTACGCCGCCCGGGTGGTCCGGAAACCGGCCAACCAGCGCTTCCCGTTTGGGCGGGGAGCCATCGAACCGCTGGTGATCACGGTCAAGGGGTTGACCATCACCCTGATCTGCCTGCTCTCCATGGCGTCGGCGGTGCACGCGCTGTTGACCGGCGGTCGTCTGGTGGAGCCGGGGCTGGCCATGGCCTTTGCGGGTATCAGCGTGCTGGCCTGTGCCCTGGTATGGGGCTACCTGCGCTGGGCGCAACGCCATGTGGGCAGTGGTCTTGTCACGGCCGAGCGCCGTCAGTGGCTGATGGACACCGTGCTGAGTCTGGCCGTGTTGCTCGGTTTTGGGCTGGCAGCCGCACTGGAACGCACCCACTGGGGCGATTACGCGGCCTATGCGGACCCGGCCATGGTGCTGTTGGTGGCGGGTTACTTCATCGTCGTGCCGATGAAAATGACGTCCGAGGCGGTGCGCGAGCTGGTTCTGGCCGCGCCGCCGGCCGAGCTGCAGGCCCGGGTGGCCGAGGCGTTGGCGAAGGCGGATGTGCCGGCCGAGCAGGCGCGCTCCACCAAGATGGGGCCCTATCTCCTTCTGGAGATCCGTCTACCGGCTGATCGCATGCCGGAGATCACTCGCCTGCGGATCCGGCTCTACCGGCTGCTCTCCGGCCTCTCGGTCCGGCCGGTGGTCATCATTCACCCAGAGGCCCGCGGTCCGCGGTGGCGTGATGCCGAACCATTACCGACCCGCCGAGGTGCAGTCTTTCCGGATCGCGCCGCTGGCAGACTGATTTCGCCGCCCTGATTGCATGGCGGGCGGCTGTTGGGCGCATTCCGCCGAATTGGCTTGCTTTACGGGTTGATTGCTCATGCTGCAGCGCGCTATAAAGGGCGCGGCGCTCCGGCCGGGACGGTGGGGGCGCCGCCTTGTTTTCTGAACCCTGCAGGAAGCCATGATCACCAAACGTGAGACCCTATCCCCCGCGAGGGTGGGCATCGCATGAGCGTGGAGGCCACGCGTGTGAGCGCCCTGGAATTCAAAGGGCGGATGATGACCGTCACGGTGCTGCGTCTGTTGACGGCGCAGCAGGCGGATCTGCTGGACAGCCTCGCCGCCCGCGTTGCAGAGGCCCCCGAGTTTTTCCGTGGGCTGCCGGTGTTGCTCGACCCCGAGCCGCTGGGTGAGGCGGTGGCCGGGCTGGACGGCGAGGCACTGTGCCAGGCGCTGCAGGCGCACGGCCTGGTGGTGCTGGGGGTCAAGCCGGCCGGTGACGAGGCCGGTGCCTTCGCCTCGGCCGCGGGCCTGCCGCTGATCGAGGCCAGTGGTCGGGAGCCGGCACCGCGGAAGGCCGAGCCCATGCCTGAGGCGGCCCCGGCCCCCGCCCCCGCGCCGGAGCCGCAACCGACCCGATCGATGCTGATCACGCAGCCGGTGCGCTCCGGCCAGCAGGTCTATGCCCGGGGTGGCGACCTGATCGTGACCTCCATGGTCAGTGCCGGTGCCGAGGTGCTGGCCGACGGCCACATCCACATCTACGGCGCGCTCAAGGGACGCGCCATGGCCGGCGTGCAGGGGGATACCGAGGCGCGCATCTTTTGCGCCCGGTTGGACCCGGAACTGGTCTCCATCGCCGGCCAATACCGCGTCAGCGAGCATATCGGCGATGACGAGCGTGGCAAAAACGTACAGATCTACCTGGAAGGCGACAGCCTGAAGGTGGCCCCGCTGTAAGAGGCGGACCCAACAGATCGAGGAGATAACCCCGTGGCAAAGATCGTCGTAGTGACCTCCGGCAAGGGCGGGGTGGGCAAGACCACCACCAGCGCCGCCATGGCGGCAGGCCTGGCCAAGGCTGGCCACCGGACCGCCGTCATCGATTTCGACGTGGGCCTGCGCAACCTGGACCTGATCATGGGCTGCGAGCGCCGGGTGGTGTATGACTTCGTCAACGTCATCAATGGCGACGCCAACCTGAACCAGGCCCTCATCAAGGACAAGCGCGTGAAGGACCTCTTCATCCTTCCCGCCTCACAAACCCGGGACAAAGACGCGCTGACCCACGATGGCGTGGAAAAGGTGCTGGATGAGCTCTCGCAGCAGTTCGACTACATTATCTGCGACTCGCCGGCCGGCATTGAGCGCGGCGCGCTGATGGCCGCCTACTTTGCCGACGAGGCCATCGTGGTCACCAACCCCGAGGTCTCCAGCGTGCGGGATTCTGACCGGGTGCTCGGCATCCTGGCCAGCAAGACCCGCCGGGCGGAGCAGGGGGGCGAGCCGATCAGCGGTCGGCTGCTGCTTACCCGCTACTCGGCGGAGCGGGTCGAGCGTGGGGACATGCTCTCCGTGGAAGACGTGGGCGAGATCCTGGCGGTGGAGCTGCTGGGGGTCATCCCCGAGTCGCAGGCCGTGCTGAACGCGTCCAATGCCGGCGTGCCGGTCATCCTGGACGACGAGTCGGATGCCGGGCAGGCGTACCAGGACGCGGTGGCCCGCTTCCTGGGCGAGGAGCGCCCGCATCGGTTCCTGACGGTGGAAAAGAAAGGCTTCTTCGGACGCCTGTTCGGGGGGTAAGCATGGGATTCCTCAGCTACTTCCGTTCGCAGAAAAAACGCAGTGCCTCGGTCGCCAAGGAGCGCTTGCAGATCATCGTGGCGCGGGAGCGTTCGCAGACGGCCACAGGGCCGGATTACCTGCCGATGATGAAGGAGGAACTGCTGGACGTGATCCGCAAGTATGTTCAGGTGGAGCGGGATGCGGTGAACATCCAGCTGGACCGCGAGGGTGATTGCGAGGTGCTGGAGTTGAATATCACGCTGCCGGAGCAGCACAACCCGCATCAGGCGCGGGAGTGATGACAGGCGCACGCTGATGCGTGGGCCTGCTCGCGGCTGAGCCGGGCCCGCGCCCGCCCCTTGCCGGGGCTGGACGCGGCTGACCCCGGGCCGTATTCAGATCCCGGCCGACTGGTTTGTGACGTCTACTTCCAGGGTAAGACTGTCGCCCGGCTGCAGGTATTGCCCCGGTTGGATGTTGTTCCAGCGCTTCACGTCCTGGGTCGAAACGTTGAATTGGCGGGCAATGGTGTAGACGGAGTCGCCGCTGCGCACGGTGTAAGACACCTGTTGCATGCGCTCGCCGGGGCCACCATTCTGATCACCGCCAGAGCCTTCAGTCCAGATCACAAGCCTGTCTCCCGGGCGGAGTGGGTCGCCCGGCGCCATGTCATTCCACCGGGCAAGTTCCTGCACGCCCACCCCGTGCCGACGCGCCAGGTCCCAGAAGGTATCCCCCGACTGGACCTGGTGCTCTTGCTTCTCCCGGCCGTTACGCTCACGCGACTGGTTGGCTGCCCGTCGGTTGTCCGCACTCAGGGCGTAGGCTTCGCTGTCCTCGCTGGCCGTGGGCACGAGCAGGGCCTGTCCTGCGCGAATATTGTCACCAGTGAGGTCGTTTGTCTCCCGGAGCACCGAGGTGGAGGTGCTGTACTGGCTCGCGATCCCGCTGAGCGTGTCACCCCTTTGGACCTCATGACGCTGCCAGCGCACCATCTCGGAAGGGTCCAGCTCGGCCAGTGCGGACTTGAAATCGGCTTTGCTCCGCTTGGGAATCGCCAGCTGGTGGGCCCCGTCCGGAAGTGTGGCCCAGCGGTTGAATCCGGGGTTGTAATGGTAGATTTTTTCTACATCCACGTCGGCCATGTCCGCGGCCAGGGCCAGGTCCAGCTGGTTATCCAGTTCCACGATGGCCAGGTACCGCTCGTTCTCGATGGACGGCAAACGGATCCCGAAGCGGTCCGGTTCGGCGAAGATATCGCGCAGGGCCAGGACCCGCGGCACGTAGGCCCGGGTCTCGGCGGGCAGGCTCAGGTGCCAGAAATCGGTGGGCTCGCCCGCCCGTTCATTGGCGCGCACTGCCCGCTGCACCCGGCCCTCGCCGGCATTGTACGCGGCCAGGGCCAGTAGCCAGTCGCCGTCGAAGAAGTCGTGCAGGTACTCCAGGTAGGTGAGGGCCGCATCGGTGCTGGCGATCACATCGCGGCGCCCGTCGTACCACCAGTTCTGCTCCAGGCCGAATTGCTTGCCGGTAGCGGGCACGAACTGCCAGAGACCAGCCGCCTGCCCGTGGGAATAGGCGAAGGGCTGGAATGCGCTCTCCACCACGGCCACCAATAAGAGGTCGGTGGGCAGGTTCCGTGCCTCCAACTCCGAGACGATGTGATAGAGGTAGGGGCGTGCCCGTTGGCCTATCGCATCAAAGTAGTTCTGCTGGCCGGTAAATCGCCCGCGCTCCTGGTCGATCCGTTCATGGCTTTGCTCCGGGAACTGGAAGCCGGCGCGCAATCGGGCCCAGATGTCGTCCTCGGCGACGGCCTCGGGCGGGGCGTCCTCCAGCTCGTTCGATGGGACCGGCACCACGGCTTGGACCTCGCCAGGGCTCAGTTCGGGGGCACTGGCACTGTCTCCGGTAGGGGCTTCGCGGTCCAGGTTGGCGCAGCCGCTGGCGGTCAGCACCAGCGTCAGGCACAGGGGGGTCATAAGGCGCGTACGGGGCACGGTCAGGGTCCTCGCCACATTGTTTTGGGTTATGGGCTGTCTGGCTGGCGACGTCCCTGTCAGCCTTGATCCTTCCAGCGGCGCAGCGCCGCGAACACCGCCACTGGCTCATCCAGCACGGCGTCAGCCCAGCGCTCGGCGGACGCCCGCAGGGCGGGTTCATGGGCGCGCAGGAAGGGGTTGGTAGCGCGCTCGTCCGCCATCCGGCTGGGAAGCGTCGGGCGATCCTGCTCGCGGGCGGTTTCCACCCTGCGCAGGCGTTCGGCGACGGCGGCGTTGTCTGGGTCCGCCTTCAGGGCAAAGCGCAGGTTCGCCAGGGTGTACTCATGGCCGGCGTAAACCAGCGTGTCGTCCGGGAGTTCCGAAAGCTTTTTCAGACTGCTGAACATCTGTTCCGGCGTGCCTTCGAAGATGCGGCCGCAGCCACCGGCAAACAGGGTGTCGCCGGCGAAGACCAGGCCGTCACCCACCAGGGCGATATGCCCCGCGGTGTGGCCGGGGACCTCCAGCACCTGCAGGGCCATGCCCACCCCGGGGACGTCGAAGCGCTCGCCCTCGCGCAGGGCGTGGGTGCGCCCCGGGATAGATTCATCCGCGGGACCGTAAACGGGTACCCCGTGACTGCCGGCCAGGGCCTGAACCCCGCCGGTGTGGTCGTGGTGGTGGTGGGTGATCAGAATGGCGGTGAGCTCCAGCCCGGCAGCCTCCAGTGCTGCCTCCACCGGCTCGGCATCGCCCGGATCGACCACGGCGGCCACCCGGCGGTCTCTGTCCACCGCCAGCCAGATGTAATTGTCGCTAAACGCGGGTACGGCTACGATTTCGATCATCTCGGCATCGTAAACGCTTTTTCCCCGGCGTTCAAAATCTTGGCGACACCGTGCCGCACCATCAACCGACCTTTGGGCTGCCGGGGATGAGGCGGGGAGGGCAAGCCGGTATGCTGTCTGGACAGGGCGGCGTGCGTGGCCGGTCCCTTGAATGATGCCGTCCAGTCGGGAGGTGCAGGCCTTGGATTCGCTGCTGCAATGGTTCCAGACCCCGGCGGGGCGTGACCTGGCCCGAATAGAGCAGCAGGCGGTCAGTGACTGCCTGCACCAGCGGCTGATGACCGACCCGTGCGCGTTCGTGGTCCGGGTCGGCGGCAGCTGGTTGGGCGACAAGGTGCTGAGGCAGGCGCCCACGGCCCGCTGTTGGGCGCTGGACTGGGAGGCGGTCGCGGGCAGTGATGCGCTTACCGGGCTGGAACTGCTGCCCCTGCGAAAGCGGAGCGTGGATTTGCTGGTCCTGGCTCACGCCCTGGATTGCAGTACCGACCCCGACTCACTGCTGCGTGAGGCGGCGGAGGTGTTGGCGCCGGAAGGCGATCTGCTGGTGATCGGCTTCAACGCCTGGAGCACCTGGGGGTTGCGGCACCTGCGCGGCGGGCCGGTCAGCCGCTGGCGGCAGTTGCCGGGGGCGGCGGGGATGGCGCTGGCGGTGGAGCGCCACGGGCTGGAACGCCGCCACCAAGCCTACCATTGCCTGCAGTTGCCCTGGCCCAAAGGCACGCCGCGTCCGCAGCCGAACCGCCGCTGGGAGCAGCGCCTGGCCCCCGTGCTGGCGGGCATCCATGTATTGAGGGCGCGCAAGCGGTGCCCGGCCCCGATCAGCATGAAATCACTCTGGCAGTCGCCGGCAGACACTGCGCCCGGGCGGCTGGCCCAACCTACATCGAGAACGAGAGCCCATGTCCAAAACCGAAAAACCTGAAGTCCACGCCTGGACCGACGGCGCGTGCCGCGGCAACCCGGGCCCCGGCGGGTGGGGGGTGCTGCTGCGTTGCCGGGGGCAAGAGCGCACACTGCACGGCGGTGAGCCGCATACCACTAATAACCGGATGGAGCTGACCGCGGCCATCCGCGCCCTGGAGGCCCTGGAACGCCCCTGCGTGGTGCATCTGACCACCGACTCGCAGTACGTGCGAAAGGGCATCAGTGAGTGGATGGCGGGCTGGAAACGCCGGGGCTGGCGCACGGCGGCGAAAAAGCCGGTGCTCAACGAGGACCTGTGGCGTCGGCTGGATACCCTGAACCAGCAGCATGAGGTGCACTGGCACTGGGTGCGCGGTCACAGCGGTCACGAGGAGAATGAACGGGCGGATCAGTTGGCGAACCGCGGAATCGACGAGATGCAGGAGGCGCGGGCCACATGAGGCAGATTGTCCTGGACACCGAGACCACCGGCCTGGAGTGGAGCCAGGGCGACCGGGTCATCGAGATCGGGTGCGTGGAACTGATCGACCGTCGCCCCACGGGCAACAACTTCCACGAGTATCTCAACCCGGACCGTGAAGTGCCCCAGGAGGCGGTGCAGGTGCACGGCATCACCAACGAATTCCTGGTCGACAAGCCGCGTTTTCACGAGGTGGCGGAGCGGTTCGTGGAGTATATCCGGGGCAGCGAACTGGTCATCCACAACGCGGCGTTTGACGTTGGGTTTCTCGACTACGAGCTGAGTCGCCTGGGCAAGGGTTGGGGTCGGGTCGACGATTTCGCGTCGGTGCTCGACACTCTGCTGGTGGCACGGGAACGCCACCCGGGTCAGCGCAACTCGCTGGATGCGCTGTGCAAGCGCTATGACGTGGACAACACCCAGCGTGAGCTGCACGGGGCGCTGCTGGATGCGCGGATCCTCGCCGACGTCTACCTGGCGATGACCGGCGGGCAGAAGGCCCTGTTTGCACTGGACGACGATGAGGGGCAGGCCAACGACCAGGGGACGGAACGTGGTATCCGCCGTTTGTCAGCGGACCGCCCGGTGCTGGCCGTGGTGCGGCCCGGCGAGCGGGAGTTACAGGCCCACGAGGCGCTGCTGGACCGGATCGACAAGGCATCGGGCGCTGCCCGGTGGCGCCAGCAGGGGGGCGCCGGTGATGCCTGAGCCGGGAGCGATCCGGGCGGTCACCTTCGACCTGGACTTCACCCTCTGGGACTTGGAGCACGTCATCCAGCGGGCAGAGGAGCGCATGCAGCGCTTTCTGGCAGCGCGCTACCCCCGGGTGGCCGAGTGCTACGATGCCGAGGCAATGCGCCAGCTGCGCATGGAGGTCGCCGAGGCGCACCCGGAGCTGCGCATCAACGTGAGCGCCATGCGCCGTGCGTCGCTGCGCCGTATCGCCATGACCTGCGGTTATGGCGAGGATATGGTCGAGGCCGCCTTCGAGGTGTTCATGGAAGGGCGTCACGAGGTGCACCCCTACGACGACGTGGTGCCCGTGCTGGAGCGGTTGCGTCCCCATTACCGGATCGGCGCGGTGAGCAACGGCAATGCCGACGTGCACCGCCTGCAGTTGGGGGCCTATTTCGATTTCAGTGTCTCCGCCATCGAGGTCGGCGCGGCCAAGCCTAGCCGGATCATCTTCGAGGCCGCCTGTCACCGGGCCGGTGTGACGCCTGCAGAGATGGTCCACGTGGGCGATGAGGTCCATAGTGACGTGGTGGGCGCGGTGCGTTACGGCATGGGCGCGGTCTGGCTGAACCGCCGTGGTGAGCCCTGGCCGGACGACCTGGCGCCGCTGCCCTACGTGGAGTTGGCGGACTTGAGCCGGCTGCCGACGGTGCTTGCCCGTTGGTGATAACCGAACACCGGCCGCCCGGGTGATGTCTCACCTTGTACAGAGGCACGTCCAGTGAGCCTGAGGGGTCTTGATTACTGCCATGAAAAAGATTCTCGCCGTCTTTCTGCTCTATCTGGCTTCGGCATTGCCCCTGGGCGCCGGGGCGGACCGTCTGGCCCTCGTGCTGGAGGTGGACGGCCCCATTGGCCCGGCCACCAGCCATTACATTGAGCGCGGCCTCCAGCAGGCCGAGGAGAGGGAGGCCGAGGTGGTCATCCTGCGCATGGATACGCCGGGCGGGCTGGACAGCGCCATGCGCGAGATCATCAAGAACATCCTCGGCTCTCCGGTGCCGGTGGCCACCTGGGTGGGGCCGGAGGGTGCTCGGGCGGCCAGTGCCGGCACCTACATCCTCTACGCCTCGCACGTGGCAGCCATGGCGCCCGCGACCAACCTGGGCGCGGCGACCCCCGTGCAGATCGGTGGGGGCGGCGGTTTGCCCGGCATGGGTGATGATGAAGAAGAGGACGATGCCAACGGGGCGGCCAATGGTGAGGAAGAGGAGGGCGAGGAGCGTCCGGACCGGACTCCCGCCGGCTCCGCCACCGAGCGCAAGGTCTTGGAAGATGCGGTCTCGTACATCCGCGGGCTGGCCGAACTGCGTGACCGCAACGCGGACTGGGCCGAGAAGGCGGTGCGCGAGGCGGCCAGTGCCAGTTCCAGCGAAGCACTGGAGCTGGGCGTGATAGAACACCGGGTGTCTAACCTGGAGTCGCTGCTCGAAGCGATGGACGGGCGCACGGTGCAGACCAGCCGCGGCGACGTGACCCTGGATACCGCCGGCGCCACGCTGGAGGTCATCGAGCCGGACTGGCGCACTCAGCTGCTGTCCGTGCTTACCAACCCGAACGTGGCCTACATGCTGATGCTGATCGGCATTTACGGCATTATCTTCGAATTGATGAACCCGGGGAGCCTGGTGCCGGGCGTGCTGGGTGCCATCTGCCTGTTACTGGCGCTGTTCGCCTTCCAGGCCCTGCCGATCAGCTACGCGGGGATGGCGCTCATTCTGCTCGGGCTCGGCTTTATGGTGGCGGAGGCCTTTGCCCCCAGTTTCGGCATACTCGGTATAGGGGGGGTGATCGCCTTCATATTGGGCTCCATCATGCTGTTCGATACCGACGTGGAGGGCTTCCAGGTCTCCATCGGTATAATCGTCGGCTTCGGTGTCGCCAGCCTGATTGTGGTGCTGGGCATTGCCACCATGGCCCTGAGGGCGTGGCGACGGCCGCGCAAGGGCGGTCGTGACAACATCATCGGGGCCCGTTGCGAGGCGTTCTCCGATTTCGAGGACCACGGCCGGGTGCGGATCCAGGGTGAGCTCTGGAATGCGATCTCCGACGAGCCGGTGCAGGCCGGGCAGCAACTGGTGGTGGTGGACATGGAGGGTCTGACCGTCCGCGTCGCGCCGGCGGAATCCGTGAGCCACCACGAGGGCCTGCAGCACACCTGAATTTGACTCAGCGGCGGGGCAAGTCCCCGCCCGTAACCGCCCCGGGGGCGGAAAGGAAGAGGAATGCAGCTACTGAAAGAGGCGCTGAGCCGCTTTGGGGCGATCTACGGGCGGGCGGCGGAGGCAGCGGATGTGGTCGATCACACCGCGGTCAGCCTGGCTACCTGCGGGGCTACCGGCTGGCCGCAGGTGCGGACGGTGCTGTTGAAGGGGTACGACGAGCTCGGTTTTACCTTTTATACCAACCGCCACAGCCGCAAGGGCAGGGCGTTGGCGGAAAACCCTCGGGCGGCGTTGTGTTTCCACTGGGCGCCGTTGGCCGAGCAGGTGGTCATCGAAGGCGTGGTAACGCCGGTGGCGGAATCGGAGGCGGATGCGTACTGGGCCAGTCGGCCGCGTGAGAGCCAGATCGGCGGTTGGGCCTCGCAGCAATCGGCCGCCCTGGAGACGCGGGAGGTGCTCGAACAGCGGGTCGCGGAGTACGCGGCCCGCTTCCCGGAAGGCGAGCCGGTGCCCCGCCCGCCGCACTGGTCCGGTTACCGGCTGGCACCGGTGCGTATCGAGTTCTGGCGGGCCCGGCCCGGGCGACTCCATGAGCGGGATGTGTACGAACACACCGCCGAGGGCTGGGCCTACCGGTTGCTCAATCCGTAGGCCACTGGCCGCGCAATTGCGCCGGGTTGTCGGCCTCGGTGAGTACCTCACCCGGCCGCAGCAGCTTGAACGGGACGCCCAGGGCGCTGGCCTGGGCCTCCCAGTCCGACTGAATCTGCTGCAGTGCGCCCGGGTGCAACGGGTAGTCGTGGGCCTGGCGTAGCAGGCGGCCGGAGGCGTCGCGCAGCTCCGCCGTGTAGGCGATCGGGCCCAGGTCCGGGATCAGCTGCTCGGTGAGGGTCAGCACGCTGGCGGCCTTCACGTCGCCGTTGCCACCGCTGACGGGCTCCTCGCGCAGACGTTCCCCACCGCGAATCGCCCGCTCCTCCAGCAGGGCCACGCCCTTGTTGGCGCAGGCCCCGGCCAGCGCCGGATCCGCCTGGCAGGGCAGGACCTGCAGCCCGTGAGCGCCCAGACCGGCCATGTACTGGCGCTGCACCCGCAACCACTCCGCGTACCCTTCGATCCCGCTGCCGTGCTCGGTCTGCCAGGTGGCCAGGGTGTGAAAGGGCGTGAGGGCCCGGCCCTGGTCCAGCCAAAAGGCATTGCCGCTGTCCAGCCGGGTTACCTGGCGCCGGTCGCTGTGGAACAGGGCACCCTCCAGCAACGCCCAGAGCTCGGCGAAGCCGTGCTGTTGGAGTTGCAGCCGGAGCATGGCACAGAGGTCATTGAAGGTGGCGTACGCCAGGTTCACGGCCGGCACCTGGAAGTCCTGCTCCATCAACTCGCGGGTGCGCAGGCCGGCGCGGCCTTTTTCCAACAGGTTGGTTTCCAGTCGCTGCTCCAGGTCCGGCATGGACTCAGCCGGTCCGACAAAGACCAACGGGAGGCCCAGCATGGGGCCAGCCCCGGGGCTGCGCTCGGGGGCGATGGTTGCCACCGGCCAATGACCCTCGTGGGCCCCGATGGCCATCAGTTGTGGCTGGAAGGGGCCGCCGCGCAGGCCGCCGCGGTAGAGTTCCATCAGAATCTCCACCATGGGCAGCCCCGGGCGCAGCAACTCGGTGAGGTCGTAAAGGGCGGCCGGGAGGACCAGGCCGTATTCCTGCAGGTCGCCCAATACCCCCTGCAGATCCGCTGCCAATGCCCACGCCAACTCCTCGCCGCGGTCGCGCTCCAGCGGTTGCGGCGGTCGATACCCCTGGGCCACGGCGTCCGGGGCTAATTCCACGGTGAGAACGGCGGCGATGGCGGACAGCTGGCTGGACATGATCAGGGCCTTCTTCTCGGTGGCTCGGAATCTGAGCGGGCAATTCTTGCAGATGCGGGGCTGCCACGTCCACGGGAATGAATGGTCCGCCGGTTTATACGCCAATACCGCGGCCCAAAAGTGGCACGAAAAGCCCCGCTGCGCGTCAAATTGGCGCAGGGCATAGTCAGATTGATAGACGATGAATGATTGTGACAACAGAGCGCCCCATTTGTTGCACCACGTCGCATTAAACGGGGAATAGCGGGAATGGGCCGTAACCGGATTTGTTGCGAAACCCAAAAGGCTGCCATAAAATGCGCGATAACGAAGGATCGTGCCGTTTTTAGAACCGAGACAACTTTTCCCAAGAGGAGATCCAATGGACCTTTCCGGCTACTCGATCAGCGAGCTGAACAAACTCAAAACCGACATCGAACGCGAGGTTCGTCAACGCCGTAAGCAGCAGGCGAAAGAGGCGCAGCGTGAATTGAAGGCGGTGGCCGATAAGTATGGTTTCTCCCTCAACGAACTGGTGGGGAATGCCTCCACGGGTGGCGGTCAGAAGGCCAAGGCCAAGGCCGTTTACCAGCACCCGGAAGACCCCTCCAAGACCTGGTCCGGTCGGGGGCGTCGCCCGCGCTGGATCAACGAGTGGGAGCAGCAGGGGCGCGATATCGACGAATTGCGCGTCAGCTGAGCGGGGTTCGCTCACCGCGTCGCTAATGGGGGCTGCCCGTAATGGGTGGCCCCCAATTGGTTTGGGGCGGGCTCATTCGCTGCAATAACCGGTGATTCGGTCCGCCTCCCGGGCCGCGGCTTTCAGTGCGCGGGTCGGTGTTACCGGCACCGGCGTGGGGTCATGCAGGTCCCGGCACAGGGCTGGCAGGGCCTGGATGCTCTTCCGGGTGCGCTCGCGAATGGTATCCAGGTGTTCCGGCGCCTGCAGCGGCCGGCCGTCGAGCATGACTCGCTCCAGCATCGGCTGCCCGTCGGGTGCCGGCTGCTCGTCTGCCAGGCCCAGCCGGTCTCCGCTGACCCGCCCTTGCGCGTCGTGGCTGCGCCAGAATTGCTTGCGGCCGGCCCAGTGCCCCTTGCCCTCTGAGCGCTTGCGTCGGGGCAGTTCCTCGTAGGCCATCAGCTTGTAGGCGCATTCCAGGAAGGGCTGCTCGGCGGCGGTGTCGATCCGGGTGCCCAGGCCGAAGCCGTCGATGGGGACGCCGGCGGCGACCATCGCCGCCACAGCGTACTCATCCAGATCACCACTGGCCAGGATCAACGTCTCCTGTAAACCGCCCTGGTCGAGGATCCGGCGGACGCGGTGGGCGTGGTCGGCCAGGTCCCCGCTGTCGAGGCGGACCGCCGATGCCTTGAGCCCCTGCTGGGCGAGGGCAACCACCTTGTCTGCACCGGCCTCGGTGTCGTAGGTGTCGATCAGCAGTACGGCCTTGTCGGGATGGGCCTCCAGGAAGGCCTTGAAGGCTTCCATCTCCTCGGCGAACGCCAGAATGTAAGAGTGCGCCATGGTGCCGGTCACCGGGATGCCGTATTCGGCCCCGGCGAGGACTGTGGCCGTGGCGTCGAAGCCGGCCAGGTAGCTGGCCCGGGCGGCGAACATCGCGGCCTCGGCGCCGTGGGCCCGGCGCATACCGAAATCCACCACGCGGCGCCCTTGCGCGGCGTCCACGACCCGCGCTGCCCGAGTGGCAACAAGGGTCTGGAACTGGAGCAGATTCATCAGCCGGCTTTCCACCAGCTGGGCCTCCGGTAGCGGGGCGGTGACCTGGATGATCGGCTCATCCGGGAACACGGCGGTCCCCTCGGGCAGGGCGTGTACCTCGCCGGTAAAACGCCAGTCTGCCAATCGGTCCAGAAAGGCGGGCTTGAAAAGCCCGCTCTGTTCCAGCCATTCAAGCTCGTCCGGCCCGAACCGGGCGTGTTCCAGCCATTCCAGCGCCTGCGCCAGCCCGGCGGCTACCAGGTAGCCGCAATGCGGGGGCAGCTTCCGGGCGTAGAGCTCAAAGGTTGCCGGCGCCACCATGCCGCGCTCGTAGTAGCTCTCCAGCATGGTCAGCTGGTAGAGGTCGGTCAGCAAGGGTGAACGCATGGGGTCCATGGCATCAGCTCCTCAGCCCGGTGCCGCGGTGCAATAACCACAGGCTAATACTTCCGAGGAGCACGATGAACCCCAGGATCAGGCTGTAGGCGGTGATGATGTGGATATCGGATTGCCCCAATATGCCGTAGCGGAAGGCATTGACCATATGCAGTATGGGGTTCGCCATGGAGACTCCCTGCCAGAAATCGGGGAGCAGGGTGATGGAATAGAACACGCCACCGAGGTAGGTCAGGGGGGTCAGGATAAAGGTCGGCACCAGCGCAATATCGTCGAACTTGCGCGCAAATACTGCGTTGATGAACCCGCCGAGCGAGAACAGCACGGCCGTCAGAAAGACCACCGATATGGTAATGAACAGGTTGTGGATCGGCAGGCGGGTGAAAAACAGGGCAACGATGGTCACGATGAGCCCCGTGAGCAGTCCGCGGCCCACCCCGCCGGCCACGTAACCGAGCAAAATGATGTAATTCGGCGTGGGTGAGACCAGCACTTCCTCGATGTGGTGCTGAAACTTGGCCCCGAAGAAGGAGGAGACCACGTTGGAGTAACTGTTCGTGATCACGGCCATCATGATGATCCCCGGCGCGATGTACTCCATGTAGGAATACCCCTCCATGGGACCGATGCGCGGGCCAATCAGATTGCCGAAGATCACGAAATAGAGCGTCATCGTGATCGCCGGTGGCACCAGGGTTTGCACCCAGATGCGCAGGTACCGGTGCGTTTCCTTCCAGGCGAGGGTCTGCAGCGAGATCAGTGAACGCGAGAATTGCGAGCTATGCACCTTGGTGCTCCTCCTTCTGCACCAGCCGGACAAAGGTCTCTTCCAGCCGGTTGGCCTTGTTCTTCATGCTGGCCACGCGGATGCCCGCCTCATCGAGCTGGGCGAACAATTCCGTCAGGTTGTTGTGGCGGTCCACCTCTACCTCGAGGGTGTGGTCATCGAGCGTTTTCAACCGGTAGCCGCCGCTCACCTCCGGCAGGTGGTCCGGCGGCGCGACCAGGTCGAGAATGAACGTGTGCGTGGAGAGGCTACGTAGCAGGGTGCGCACATCCGTGTTTTCGATGATGCGCCCGCCATCGATGATCGCCAGGTTCCGGCAGAGGCTCTCCGCCTCCTCCAGGTAGTGGGTGGTCAGGATGATCGTGACCCCCTCGTCATTGATGTAGCGCAAAAAGTCCCACATGGAGCGGCGCAGTTCGATATCCACCCCGGCGGTGGGCTCGTCCAGGATAAGCAGCCCCGGCTCGTGGACCAGGGCGCGGGCAATCATCAGGCGGCGCTTCATGCCGCCGGAGAGGTTGCGCGACACCGTGTTCCGCTTGTCCCACAGGCCGAGCGCCTTGAGGTACTTCTCGGCGCGGCCGCGGGCCTGGCGCCGCGGCACGCCGTAATAGCCCGCCTGGTTGAGCAGGATCTGCTCAACGGTCTCGAAGTTGTTGAAGTTGAACTCCTGCGGCACGAGCCCCAGGTTGCATTTCGCCCCCCAGGGATCGCGGTCCAGGTCGTGGCCGAATACACGGACCTGGCCGGTGCTTTTTCGGACCAGCGAGCTGACAATGCCGATGAGCGTGGACTTGCCGGCACCGTTGGGTCCGAGCAGGCCAAAGAATTCGCCCTTGCTGACGTTCAGGTTGATATCGCTGAGCGCGACGGTGCCATCGTCGTAGGTCTTGCTAATGCGGCTAAGGGAAAGAGCGGTCATGATTCCCCTTGGGTGATCGGGTGGGTGGCCGGGGCGGCCGGCCTATCCGGGCCAAACGCTCTATCTTACATGAGCCCCGGGCCCATGCGGCGGTGAGGCCGGCTCGGCCAGCGGCTGGGCGCAATGGTTGGACATGCCGCGTCAGGTAGCGGTAAAATTCCCGCCACATCGGACTGTAGTCATCGTGAGCGGGAGGGCATCCAAGGATTCCCTCCCGTTTTTGCGCGCGCAACCAGGAGGTCTCTTGAGCAAGCCCGCTATTCTCGTTCTGGAGGACGGCACGGTTTTTCGCGGCCGGTCCATCGGGGTGGACGGCCTGGTGACCGGCGAGGTGGTGTTCAATACCGCCATGACCGGCTATCAGGAGATCGCCACCGACCCTTCTTACACGCGTCAGATCGTCACCCTGACCTATCCCCACATCGGTAACACCGGCACCAACGACGTGGACCCGGAAAGCGCCGGCGCGCGCCTGTCGGGCTTGGTGGTCCGCGACGTCCCTCCGAGGATCAGCAACTGGCGGGCCAACAGCGACCTTCCCGGCTGGCTGGCGGAGCACGGGGTGGTCGGGATCGCCGGCATCGATACCCGGAAGCTCACCCGCATTCTGCGGGAGCAGGGCAGCAAGAACGGCTGCCTGATGGCCGGCGAGGTGGACGAGGACAAGGCGCTGGCCGCCGCCCGGGAGTTCCCGGGGCTGAAGGGCATGGACCTGGCCTCTGACGCGGGTACCGATGCGCCCTACGAGTGGCGCCGGACCAGCTGGACGCTGGATCACGGCACGGTGGATGCCGGTGACGGCCCGGCGGACCGCTTCCACGTGGTGGCCTGGGACTACGGCATCAAGCACAACATCCTGCGCATGCTGGCCGATCGCGGCTGCCGGGTGACGGTAGTGCCGCCGCGCACGTCGGCCAGCGAAGTGCTGGGCATGAACCCGGACGGGGTGTTCCTGTCCAACGGGCCCGGCGACCCGGAGCCGCTGGACTACGCGATCGAAGCCATCCGCCAGGTGGTGGATTCAGGTATGCCCACCTTCGGTATTTGCCTGGGGCACCAGCTGCTGGGTCTGGCCAGCGGCGCGCAGTCGGTGAAGATGAAGTTCGGCCACCACGGTGCCAACCACCCGGTGCAGGACCTGGACACCGGCCGGGTGATGATCTCCAGCCAGAACCACGGTTTCGCGGTGGACGAGGACAGCCTGCCCGATAACCTGCGCGCCACCCACCGCTCGCTGTTCGACGGTTCCCTGCAGGGGGTGCACCGTACCGACCGGCCGGCCTTCAGCTTCCAGGGTCATCCGGAGGCGGGGCCCGGCCCGCGGGACGTTCAACCCCTGTTCGATCACTTTATCGAATTGATGGCGGCCGGGCGCAGCTGATGCACCCGGTCAACCAACCCCATTCGCTCACCCAAGGCTGAGACTGCGCGGCATGCCCAAGCGTACCGATATCAAGAGCATCGTCATCATCGGCGCCGGTCCCATCGTGATCGGCCAGGCCTGTGAATTCGACTACTCCGGCGCCCAGGCCTGCAAGGCCCTGCGCGAGGAGGGTTACCGGGTCATCCTGATTAACTCCAACCCGGCCACCATCATGACCGACCCCGAGACGGCGGACGCGGTCTACATCGAGCCCATCGAGTGGCAGACGGTGGCGCGTATCCTCGAAAAGGAGCGGCCTGACGCGGTGCTGCCCACCATGGGGGGGCAGACGGCGCTCAACTGCGCGCTGGATCTCTCCCGTGAGGGCGTGCTGGACCGGCTGGGCATCGAGATGATCGGTGCCAACAAGGAGGCCATCGATATGGCGGAGGATCGCGAGTCCTTCCGCGAGGCGATGGCCCGTATTGGCCTGGAGACGGCCCGCGCCGAGATCGCTCACTCCATGGAGGAGGCCCTGGATGCGCAGAAGCGCATCGGCTTCCCGACCATCATTCGGCCCTCGTTCACCCTGGGCGGCTCCGGCGGTGGTATTGCCTACAACCGCGAGGAGTTCGTCGAGATCTGCGAGCGCGGCCTCGACCTGTCGCCGACCAACGAGCTGCTCATCGAGGAGTCGGTGCTGGGTTGGAAGGAGTACGAGACCGAGGTGGTGCGCGACAAGGCGGACAACTGCATCATCATCTGCTTCATCGAGAACCTGGACCCGATGGGCGTCCATACCGGTGACTCCATCACGGTGGCGCCGGCGCAGACGCTCACCGACAAGGAATACCAGATCATGCGCGACGCCTCTCTCGCCGTGCTGCGGGAGATCGGCGTGGAGACGGGCGGCTCCAACGTGCAGTTCGCCATCAACCCGGAAGACGGGCGCATGGTGGTGATCGAGATGAACCCCCGGGTGTCGCGCTCCTCGGCGCTTGCCTCCAAGGCCACCGGCTTCCCCATCGCCAAGGTGGCCGCCAAGCTGGCCGTGGGCTATACGCTGGATGAACTGCGCAACGAGATCACCGGTGGGGCCACCCCGGCCTCCTTCGAGCCGACCATCGACTACGTGGTCACCAAGATCCCGCGCTTCACCTTCGAAAAGTTCCCCAAGGCTCCGGCGCGGCTGACCACGCAGATGAAGTCGGTGGGCGAGGTGATGGCCATCGGCCGGACCTTCCAGGAGTCGCTGCAGAAGGCCCTGCGCGGTCTGGAGAATGACTTGGTCGGGCTCGACGAGCGGGTGGACCTGGCCGCCGACGGGGCCAACGACCTGATCCGCCAGGAATTGCGCCAGCCCTCGCCCGAGCGGCTGTTGTACGTGGCCGACGCCTTCCGGGCCGGCTTCACGCTGGAGCAGCTGTTCGACCTGACCTGGATCGACCCCTGGTTCCTGGCCCAGCTGGAGGACCTGGTGGCGGTGGAGCAGGCGCTGCGCAACGGCGGGCTCAAGTCGCTGGACCGGGATCGACTGTTCGAGCTGAAGCAAAAGGGCTTCTCCGACAGCCGGCTGGCCAAGCTGCTGGGCGTGCGCGAGGCGGACGTGCGTGCCCGCCGCCAGCAGCTGGAGGTGCGCCCGGTGTTCAAGCGGGCAGACTCCTGTGCCGCGGAGTTTGCCTCGGCCACCGCCTACATGTATTCCACCTACGAGGAGGAGTGCGAGGCGGAGCCGACGGACAAGCGCAAGATCATGGTGCTCGGTGGCGGCCCGAACCGTATCGGGCAGGGCATCGAGTTCGATTACTGCTGTGTGCACGCGGCCTTCGCCATGCGTGACGACGGCTACGAGACCATCATGGTCAACTGCAACCCGGAAACGGTGTCCACCGACTACGATACCTCCGACCGGCTGTACTTCGAGCCGCTGACCCTGGAGGACGTGCTCGCCATCGTCGAGATTGAGCGGCCCGAGGGGATCATCGTGCAGTACGGCGGGCAGACCCCGCTCAAACTGGCCCGTGACCTGGAAGCGGCCGGTGCCCCCATCATCGGTACCACCCCCGACTCCATTGACCTGGCCGAGGACCGCGAGCGCTTCCAGGGCCTGATCAACAAGCTCGAGCTGAAGCAGCCGCCGAACCGGACCGCTCGCAGCGCCGACCAGGCCTTGCGCCTGGCCGCCGAGATCGGCTACCCGCTGGTGGTGCGCCCCTCCTACGTGCTGGGCGGCCGCGCCATGGACATCGTCTATGGCGAGGATGAGCTGATGCAGTACATGCACGAGGCCGTGCGGGTCTCCAACGACTCGCCGGTGCTGCTCGACCGCTTCCTCGACGATGCGGTCGAGGTGGACGTGGACGCCATCTGCGACGGTGAGCAGGTGCTGATCGGGGGCATCATGGAGCACATCGAACAGGCGGGCGTGCACTCCGGCGACTCCGCCTGCTCCCTGCCCCCCTACACCCTGGCGCCGGACGTTCAGGACCGGCTGCGCGAGGAGACCCGGGCGCTGGCGCTGGAACTCGGCGTGGTGGGGCTGATGAACATCCAGTTCGCTATCAAGGGCAGCGACGTCTACCTTCTGGAGGTGAACCCCCGCGCCTCGCGCACCGTGCCTTACGTCTCCAAGGCGATCGGGACGCCGCTGGCCAAGGTGGCAGCCCGCTGCATGGCCGGCCAGACCCTGGCCGAGCAGGGGGTGACCCACGAGGTGATCCCGGCCTACTACTCCGTGAAGGAGGCCGTGTTCCCCTTCATCAAGTTCCCGGGCGTGGACCCGATCCTGGGGCCGGAGATGAAATCGACCGGCGAGGTCATGGGTATCGGCCGGAGCTTCGGCGAGGCGTACGCCAAGTCGCAGGTTGCGGCCAGCGTCAGGCTGCCGCGTGGCGGGCGCTGCTTCATCAGCGTGCGCGACGTGGACAAGGCCGGTGCCATCGACGTGGCCCGGGAGCTGATCCGCAAGGGCTTCAGCCTGGTCGCCACCCGCGGTACCGCCGCGGCGCTGAGTGAGGCCGGTGTCGAGTGTGACGAGATCAACAAGGTGCTCGAGGGGCGCCCGCACATCGTCGACGCCATCAAGAACGACGAGATCGATCTGATCGTGAACACCACGGAGGGGCGTCAGGCCATAGCCGACTCCTACTCCATTCGCCGGGAGGCCCTGCAGCACAAGGTGTGTTACACCACGACCCTCAACGGGGCACGGGCAACGCTGATGGCGCTGGACTACCTGGACGCCGCCGACGTTAACCGTCTGCAGGATCTGCACAGGGAGGCAACCGCATGAGCAAGATTCCGTTGACCGCACGGGGCGCGGAGAAGCTGCGCGAGGAGTTGCAGCGCCTGAAGAGCGAGGAGCGCCCCCGCATCATCCAGGCCATCGCCGAGGCCCGTGAGCATGGCGACCTGAAGGAAAACGCCGAGTATCACGCGGCCCGTGAGCAGCAGAGCTTTGTCGAGGGGCGGATCAAGGAGATCGAGGGCAAGCTCTCCAATGCCCAGGTCATTGATCCGGCCACCGTTAACGCTGAGGGCAAGGTGATCTTCGGCGCCACCGTCGATCTGATGGACGAGGACACCGGCAAGGAGGTGACCTACCAGATCGTTGGCGAGGACGAGGCGGACATCAAGCAGGGGCTGATCTCTGTCAACTCCCCCATCGCCCGTGCCCTGATCGGCAAGGAGGAGGGCGATCTGGCAACGGTGCAGGCGCCCGGCGGGGACCGCGAATACGAGATCGTCGAGGTGCGCTATTCCTGATCGAAAGGGACGGCCTACCGGTGTCGGGGTCTTCCGGCCCCTACTGCCGCTGCTCCGGCCGGTGGAATGGCTGCTGCTGGTGCTCTGGGCCGGTAGCCTTTGGACGGTGGGTTACGTGGTGGTGCCCGGCCTTTTCGAGACCCTTGACGAGGTCACGGCGGGTGAGGTGGCCGGCGAGATCCTAAGCCGGATCAACACCATTGGAATGGCCTGCCTTGTTGCGCTGTTGCTAGGGCAGTTGATCCGGCGGGTGCGGCCCTGGGCCACCCACTGGCGGTTCTGGTTGATTCTTGGGGTGCTGGCACTGACTGCGTTTGCCGAGTTCGTGCTCGCGGCGCAGATGGCGGAGGTGAAGGCGGCCGGCGACGCCGATACTGATGTGTTCGCCTCGCTGCACCGTACGGCCGCCTCCATCTACCTGGTGCAGAGCGTGATTGCCTTCGTGCTGGTGCTCGCGGGCACCGGGCCGGCACCGTGGCCCGTCGACGAGTCGTCGGGCCCGGCGGTCAGGGCAGACTGATCCGCTTGCCGGGCTTGCGCTCGGGGTTGGGGCGGTAGAGCACGGCGACCTGTCCGACCTTCTGCACCAGTTCTGCGCCGGTCTCGTCGCAGACCTGCTCGATCGTCGGTTGCCGCTCCTCACGCTCCAGGCCCACCAGCTTTACCTTGATCAGCTCGTGGGAGGTCAGCGCCAGCTCGATTTCGGCCATCACGGCCTCGGTGAGCCCGGCGTTGCCGGTACGTACCACCGGTTTCAGATCGTGGGCCAGGCGCCGCAGGTGGCGACGCTGGGACTCGTTGAGCCGCATTGAGGAACTCCTGAAATATGTCGGATAGCGATGGGCGCGAAAGACTACCACGCCGGCTGCTCCTGCGCACGGATAGCGGGCCGCTGAGCGGGGTCAAGCTGGAGCTGGGCGTTATCACGCTGCTGGCGCTGTGCGCGGCGCTGGTGGTGGTGGCCACCGACCTGGGGCTGCTGGCGGACCTGGCCATTTTGCTGACCGTTGGCGCCGGCGGTGGGGGCTGGCTGGCCTGGCGTACCCGACAGGTGGTCCGGGCCCATGAGCAGGATGAGCAGGAGCGCGACGATGGGGCGTCGTAAACGCACGGCGAGCAGCCGCCGCTGGTTGAGCGAGCACCACGGTGATCATTGGGTGCAGCAGGCCCAGAAGGCCGGCTACCGGTCACGGGCAGCGTTCAAGCTTCTGGAAATACAGGAGAAGGACCGGTTGATCCGTCCCGGGATGACGGTTGTGGACCTGGGGGCGGCCCCCGGTGGCTGGTGCCAGGTGGCGGCCGAGCTGGTGGGCGAGCGGGGCGCCGTTTTCGCCCTCGATATCCTGCCCATGGACGCGCTCCCGGGGGTGCACTTCATCGAGGGGGATTTCACCGAGGACGGCCCCCTGAAGGCGCTTTTGCAGGCGCTCGACGGCCGGCCGGTGGATGTCGTGCTCTCCGACATGGCGCCCAACCTGTCAGGCGTGAAGGCGGTGGATCAGCCGGCGGCCATGTACCTGGCGGAACTTGCTCTTGATTTCGCGGGTCAAGTATTAAAGCCCGGTGGTGATTTCCTCACCAAGGTGTTCCATGGCGAGGGGCTGGATGACTATCGGCGCGATCTGCAGACTCAATTCAGTAAATTGCTCACCCGAAAGCCACGCGCCTCGCGTGCCCGCAGCCGGGAGTCCTACCTGCTGGCCCGTGGATTCGGTCTGTAGTAGGGTTCTATGGATTGCATTCAGCTCACTGAAGGCCGGCCCGCCGGGTCGGTCCCACGAAAGTGAAGGAGAGGTCGGCCCGTGAATGACATGGCCAAAAATCTGATCCTCTGGATCATCATCGCTGTGGTCCTGATGTCCGTGTTCAGTAATTTCCAGGAACGCGGCACCGCAGGCCCGGAGCAGATGAAATACTCCGAGTTCCTCCGCAGCGTGGAGGCCGGGCAGGTGCGCGAGGTCATGATCCAGGGCGACAAGATCACCGTGGAGCGTGCCGACGGGAGCCAGGCCCACACTTACAACCCCGAGTCGGATAACCGGGCGCTGATCGGTACCCTGCTGGAACACGACGTCACCATCGATGCCCGCGAGCCGGAAGGCCGCAGCATGCTGGTGCAGATTCTGATCTCCTGGTTCCCGTTCCTGCTCCTGATCGCCGTCTGGATCTACTTCATGCGCCAGATGCAGGGCGGTGGGGCTGGCCGTGGTGCCATGTCCTTCGGCAAGAGCAAGGCCAAGCTCATGACCGAGGAGCAGAGCAAGGTCACCTTCAGCGACGTGGCCGGCTGCGACGAGGCCAAGGACGACGTGGCGGAGCTGGTCGACTTCCTGCGTGATCCGTCCAAGTTCCAGCGCCTCGGCGGCACGATCCCCCGCGGTGTGCTGATGGTGGGCCCGCCCGGCACCGGTAAGACCCTGTTGGCTAAGGCCATCGCCGGCGAGGCCAAGGTACCCTTCTTCAGCATTTCCGGCTCCGACTTCGTCGAGATGTTCGTGGGTGTCGGTGCCTCCCGCGTCCGCGACATGTTCAGTCAGGCCAAGAAGCACAGCCCCTGCATCATCTTCATCGACGAGATCGACGCGGTGGGTCGCCAGCGCGGTGCCGGCCTGGGTGGTGGTCACGATGAGCGTGAGCAGACCCTGAACCAGCTCCTTGTGGAGATGGACGGTTTTGAGGGCAACGAGGGGGTGATTGTCATCGCCGCCACCAACCGCCCCGACGTCCTTGACCCGGCACTGCTGCGCCCCGGGCGGTTCGACCGTCAGGTGGTCGTGCCGCTGCCCGACGTCCGCGGCCGGGAGCACATCCTCAAGGTGCACATGAAGAAAGTGCCCCTGGACGATGACGTGACGCCCGAGATTCTGGCCCGCGGCACCCCCGGCTTCTCCGGCGCTGATCTGGCCAACCTGGTCAATGAGGCCGCGCTGTTCGCCGCCCGTGCCAACAAGCGGTTGGTAGACCAGGAAGACTTCGAGCAGGCGAAGGACAAGATCATGATGGGCTCCGAACGGAAGTCCATGGTGATGAAAGAGGAAGAAAAGAAGCTCACCGCCTATCACGAGGCCGGCCACGCCATCGTCGGGCTGGTGACCCCGGATCACGATCCGGTGCACAAGGTCACGATCATCCCCCGCGGGCGTGCCCTGGGCGTGACCATGTTCCTCCCCGAAGAGGACCGTTACAGTTACACCAAACAGCGGCTGAACAGCATGATTGCCAGCCTGTTTGGTGGCCGTATCGCCGAGGAGATCATCTTCGGGCATAACTACGTCACCACCGGTGCGTCCAACGACATTCAGCGGGCCACGGATATTGCCCGCAGCATGGTGACCAAGTGGGGCCTTTCTGCCCGCCTCGGGCCGTTGGCTTACGGGGACGAGGAGGGCGAGGTATTCCTCGGCCATTCCGTGACCCAGCACAAGGATGTCTCCGAGGAGACCCAGCACGCCATCGACGAGGAGGTGCGCGCCATCATTGACGCCAACTACTCGGCGGCTGAGGTGATCATCAAGGACCACATGGACCAGCTGCACGTGATGGCCGATGCGCTGATGCGGTACGAGACCATCGACCGGGCGCAGATCGACGACATCATGGCGGGCCGGGATCCGCGCCCGCCGAAGGGCTGGTCCGGCCCCTCCGGCGGTGGCGACGGTGACGATCGTGCTGCCGGTGAGAAGGCGGGCAAGGACGACCGTGACGAGGGTCGTATCGGCGGCCCCGCCACCACCGAGAACTGATGGCGGTTCCACCCGAGCAGGCCCAGGCGCAGCAACTGCGCCTGGGCCGGCACGTTCTACCCCTGTCGCGCCCCTTGGTCATGGGGGTGCTCAATGTCACCCCCGACTCCTTTTCGGACGGGGGTGCGTTTGTTTCCCCTGAGACAGCCATTCGCCAGGCCCAGCGCCTGGTGGCGGAGGGGGCCGACATCATCGACATTGGCGGTGAGTCGACCCGACCCGGCTCGCAGCCGGTGTCTGTCCAGGAGGAGCTTGATCGAGTCTTGCCGGTGCTTGAGGCCGTCAGCACCCGGCTGGACGTGCCCGTCTCCGTCGATACCTGCAAGCCTGCTGTCATGTCCGCCGCGGCCAGTGCCGGCGCCGGGCTGCTCAACGATGTCTACGGGTTGCGCGCCGAGGGCGCGGTCCAGGCAGCGGCGGCCACCGGGCTGCCGGTGTGCGTGATGCATATGAAGGGGGAGCCGCGGACCATGCAGCACGACCCGCGCTATGCCGAGGTGGTTGATGAGGTGCGCGAGTTTCTGCTGGAACGGGTCCGCGCCTGTGAAGCGGCGGGTATCCCGCGTGAGCGACTGATCTTGGACCCGGGCTTTGGGTTCGGAAAAACCCTGGACCATAATTACCGCCTGTTGGGGCGGCTGGACGAGATCACCGGGCTGGGCATGCCAGTGCTGGTCGGCATGTCGCGAAAGTCGATGCTTGGTGGGGTAACCGGGCGGCCCTTGGACCAGCGGCTCGCGGGCGGTCTGGCCGCCGCCGTGGTCGCGGTCACCCGGGGGGCGCGTATCGTTCGCGCACACGACGTGGCCCCGATGGTGGATGCCCTGCGGGTGGCCGGCGCCGCGTTGGATGCAGCCGCGGGACGGACGGTGGAGGCACGGGAGAGGCCCTGAAGCAATGAAAAAACAGTATTTCGGCACCGATGGCATCCGTGGGACCGTCGGTGAGCTGCCTATTACTCCGGATTTCATGCTGAAGCTGGGCTGGGCCGCCGGGCGAGTCCTGGCCCGCAGCGGACAGTCCTCGGTGCTGGTGGGCAAGGATACCCGCATCTCCGGCTACATGCTGGAATCCGCCCTGGAGTCCGGCTTCTCCGCGGCCGGGGTGGACGTCAAGCTGCTGGGCCCGATGCCGACCCCGGCGATTGCCTACTTGACGCGGACGCTGCGGGCCGCGGCCGGGGTGGTGATCAGCGCGTCCCACAACCCGCACGAGGACAACGGCATCAAGTTTTTCTCGGACGACGGCGAGAAACTGGACGATGCCACGGAATTGGCCATCGAGGCGGAGTTGGCCCAGGCTCTGAAGCCCGTTCGCTCTGCCGAGCTTGGCAAGGCATCGCGGATTAGTGACGCCCCCGGCCGCTACATCGAATTCTGCAAACGCGCTTTCCCGTATGAGCTCAGCCTGCGCGGCGTTCGGCTGGTGGTGGATTGCGCCAACGGTGCGACGTATCACGTGGCGCCGGCGGTGTTCCACGAGCTGGGCGCGGAAGTGGTCACCCTGGCGGATGAGCCAGACGGGCTGAATATCAATGCCGGGTGCGGTTCCTTGCACCCGGAGCGCCTGCAGGCGGCGGTACGCGAGCATCAGGCCGACGCCGGCATCGCCTTCGACGGCGATGGCGACCGGGTGATCATGGTGGACCACCGCGGCGAGGTCATTGACGGGGACGGGCTGCTCTATATCATCGCCCGCCAGCGGGTGGCCAACGGCGGCCTCGCCGGGCCGGTGGTCGGGACCGTGATGAGCAACCTGGGCCTTGAACAGGGCATCGACCGCCTGGGCCTGGCGTTCCTGCGGGCCAAGGTCGGGGACCGCTATGTCATGGAGGCCCTTCGCCGCGAGGGAGGGGTGCTCGGCGGCGAGTCCTCCGGCCACCTCATCTGCCTGGACCGGACCACTACCGGGGACGGTATCGTTTCGGCCCTCCAGGTGCTGGAGGCGATGGCGGCGCAGCAGCGCAGTCTCGCCGACCTGGCGGATGGGATGGAGCGCCTGCCGCAGGTAATGGTCAACGTGCCCATCACCCGGGGCGTGCCGGTGCACGACCATCAGCAGGTGTCTGAAGCGGTGGCGGCCACCGAGGCCCAGCTTGCCGGGCGGGGCCGCGTCCTGCTGCGGCCCTCCGGTACCGAACCGGTGCTGCGCGTGATGGTGGAGGGCCCGGACGAGGCGGAGGTGACCCAGGCCGCTAATGCCCTGGCCGATGTGGTCCGTGATGTGCATGCCAGCATCAACACCGCCCGCTAAATTGACCCCTTTCCAGCCCGACGGTATTCTTCCGGGCGGTTAAGACCCAAGGCAAGGAGTAGGCCATGCGTAAGCCAATGGTGGCTGGGAACTGGAAAATGAACGGCTCGCTCGCGCTCGTCGCACAGGTGGGCGAGGCGTTGAGTGACCTGGACGCGCCGGACGTCGACGTAATCGTCTGTCCGCCGTTCCCCTATGTCGGCCCGCTGCGCCGGACCCTGCCTGATACCTCCCCGGTGGGCGTTGGCGGTCAGGATGTCTCCGCCCAGGATAGTGGTGCGTTTACCGGTGAGGTGGCCGGATCGATGCTCGCCGAGATGGGGTGCTCCCACGTCGTTGTCGGGCATTCCGAGCGGCGCGCCCTGCACGGTGAGACGGATGCACTGATCGCGGAAAAGGTTCAGGCAGCGCTGCGTGCGGGTCTGACGCCAATAGTATGTGTTGGCGAGACGCTGGAAGAGCGGGACGCCGACCGCACCGAGGCTGTGCTCGGTGCCCAGGTGGACGCCATCCTGGCGCTCGGCGCCTTCGTGGTGGAGAAGCTGGTCATCGCCTACGAACCGGTCTGGGCCATCGGCACCGGTCGGACGGCGGCCCCGGAGCAGGCTCAAGCGGTCCATCAGTTCATCCGGGCGCGTGTTGCGGCCGCGTTGGGCGACGACGTGGCGCAGAACCTCGTGCTCCTTTACGGCGGCAGCGTGAAGCCCGCGAACGCCGCCGAGCTTTTTGCCTGCGAGGACGTCGACGGCGGGCTCATCGGCGGGGCAGCGCTCGATCCCGCGGCATTCCTGGATATTGTTGCGGCAGCGCGCACTTAGCGTTTGCCGTTCACCCCTAGCTAGTAACCCAATCGTACAAGAGGCCCCATGTTTCAGATTCTGCTCGCTATACACGTCATTATCGCTGTCGTGCTCGTCGTCCTGGTCCTGCTTCAGCAAGGCAAGGGTGCCGATATGGGCGCGGCTTTCGGTAGCGGGGCCTCTTCCACGGTGTTCGGTTCCCGCGGCGCCGGTAGCTTCCTGTCCCGGGTGACCACCGGGCTGGCCATTGCATTTTTCGGCACTAGTCTGGCGCTGGCTATCCTTGCCGCCCGCGGTACCGACGCCCCGGCCAGCCTGCTCGAGCGTGAGCAGGACGTCGAGGAGACAGTGCCGCCGGCTGCGGATGAGCCGGAGGCCCCCGAGGTCGACGACGAGCTGCCTCCGCCGCCTGCCGAGGAGTGATCCCGGCGGGCGTTTTTCGTTGAGATCGCGGGGCCGAACTGGTAGACTTTACCCCGCTTTCAACGAGCACCACTTGGCCCCCTGATGGGCCAAGAACCACCAAAGAATTTGCCGATGTGGTGGAACTGGTAGACACGCTGTCTTGAGGGGGCAGTGGCGAAAGCCGTGCCGGTTCGAGTCCGGCCATCGGCACCATATACAAGCAATAAAAAGAACAGAGTCCCGGCCACCGCCCGCTGCGGGCGAACAACCAATACCGGTCGGGGAGCAGCCCCAGGGTGGCCGGCCTCGCAAGGGGCCGGTCGGGGCAACCAGCAGAGAGGCGAGTCTAGATGCTGGAAAACTATCTGCCCATTCTGGTCTTCATCATCTTTGGGCTTTTATTCGGGATGGTCTTTCTGGTTGCAGGGTTCCTCCTGGCGCCCTCTAAGCCGGATGCGGAGAAGCTCTCCCCCTACGAATGCGGTTTTGAGGCATTCGAAGATTCGCGCATGAAATTCGATGTGCGTTATTACTTGGTGGCCATCCTGTTCATTATCTTCGATCTGGAGATTGCCTTCCTTTTCCCGTGGGCGATCGTTCTGGACGATATCGGCATGTTCGGCATCCTGTCGATGGCGCTGTTCATCGGCCTGCTGCTGATCGGCTTCCTCTATGAGTGGAAGAAGGGGGCGCTGGAATGGGAGTAGAAGGCCTGCTCGAGAAGGGCTTTGTCACCACTTCGGCTGACAAGGTTATCAACTGGGCCCGCACCGGCTCCTTGTGGCCGATGACCTTCGGTCTGGCGTGCTGCGCGGTGGAGATGATGCACGCTGGCGCGGCCCGCTACGACATGGACCGGTTCGGCGTAATCTTCCGGCCCAGTCCGCGCCAGTCCGATGTCATGGTGGTGGCCGGTACCCTCTGCAACAAGATGGCGCCAGCGCTGCGCAAGGTTTACGACCAGATGCCGGAGCCCCGTTGGGTGATCTCCATGGGTTCCTGCGCCAACGGCGGCGGCTACTACCATTACTCCTATTCTGTAGTGCGCGGTTGTGACCGGGTGGTCCCGGTGGACGTCTATGTCCCGGGTTGCCCGCCCACGGCCGAGGCCCTGCTCTGGGGCATCATTGCGCTGCAGAAGAAGATTCGCACCACGAACACCATCGCCCGCTAAGGGGAGTCGGATGGCCAAGAAGCTGGAAAAACTCCAGGCCGCGGTACAGGAGCGGCTCGGGGAAAGATTGCGAGATTCCGCGCTCGATGCTGATCGCAACGAGCTGTCCATTGAGGTCGCTCCGGCGGACCTGCACGACGCGATGACCACGCTGCGGGACGCCGAAGGGCTGCGTTTCGACATGCTGATGGATATCGCAGGTGTCGACTACGCGGCCTGGGGCGAAGACGAGTGGTTTACGGACACGGCCGAGGGCACCGGCTTTAGCCGCGGTGTTGCCGGCAATAACTTCGCCCGCCTCGGTATCACCGGCATCTACGGCGTTCAGGAGATCAGCGAGAATACCGGGCGTCGGTTTGCATCCGTCTATCAGCTGCTCTCCGTGGAGCTGAATCACCGCTTGAGGGTTCGCTGTTTCTGCGAAGACGACCGCTTCCCAGTGCTCGACTCGGTCGTGGACATCTGGAACGGGGCGAACTGGTTCGAGCGCGAGGCCTTCGACCTCTACGGCATCATCTACGACGGCCACCCCGACCTGCGACGCATCCTCACCGACTACGGCTTTGTCGGCCACCCCTTCCGCAAAGATTTCCCGCTCATTGGCAACGTTGAAGTCCGCTACGACGAACAGAAACGCCGGGTGGTCTACGAGCCGGTGAGTATCGAGCCGCGGGTCCTCGTGCCGCGGGTGGTGCGCGAGGACAACCGCTATGCCGATCGCAAGCACCGGGAGGAGGGTGCCAGCGATGCCTGAGTTCAAGAGCTACACCGTTAACTTCGGTCCCCAGCACCCTGCCGCCCACGGCGTGTTGCGGATGGTGCTGGAGATGGAGGGTGAGACCGTCCGCCGTGCCGACCCGCACATTGGGCTGCTCCACCGCGCCACCGAGAAGCTGGCCGAGTCCAAGCCCTACAACCAGTCCATCGGCTACATGGATCGGCTGGACTACGTGTCCATGATGTGCAACGAGCACGCTTACGTCATGGCCATCGAGAAGCTGCTCGGCATCGAGGCGCCCATCCGCGCCCAGTACATCCGGGTGATGTTCGACGAGATCACACGGATCCTGAACCACCTCATGTGGCTGGGCGCGCACGGGCTGGATGTCGGCGCGATGACCGCCTTCCTCTATTGCTTCCGCGAGCGCGAAGACCTGATGGACTGCTATGAAGCGGTCAGCGGCGCCCGCATGCACGCGGCCTACTACCGTCCGGGGGGCGTCTACCGCGACCTGCCGGACAGCATGCCGAAATACGAGCCCAACAAGTTCCGGAGCAAGAAAGAACTCGAGCTCATGAACGCGGCGCGGCAGGGTTCGATGCTGGACTTCATCGAGGAGTTCACCCAGCGTTTCCCGGCGTGTGTCGATGAGTACGAGACTCTGCTCACGGAGAACCGGATCTGGCGCCAGCGCCTGGTCGATGTCGGCGTGGTGTCGCCGGAGCGCGCGCTGCAACTTGGTTTCAGCGGCCCGATGCTGCGTGGCTCCGGGATCGAGTGGGATCTGCGTAAAAAGCAGCCCTACGAGGTCTACGACCAGGTGGAATTCGATATCCCGGTGGGCACCAACGGTGACTGCTACGACCGCTACCTGGTGCGAATCGAAGAGATGCGCCAGTCCAACCACATCATCAAGCAGTGTGTGGATTGGCTGCGACAGAACCCCGGCCCGGTGATGATCGACGACTACAAGGTCGCGCCGCCGACCCGGGAGCAGATGAAGGACGACATGGAGTCCCTCATCCACCACTTCAAGCTCTTTACTGAGGGCTACACCACCCCGCCCGGCGAGGTCTACGCTGCGGTGGAGGCCCCGAAGGGTGAGTTCGGCTGCTACATGATCTCTGATGGCGCCAACAAGCCCTACCGGGTGAAGCTGCGGGCGCCCGGGTTCGCCCATCTGTCCGCCATGGACGAGATGGCACGCGGGCACATGCTGGCCGACGTGGTGGCCATCATCGGTACACAGGACATCGTTTTTGGGGAGATTGACCGTTGAGCAGCGGGCTTGCAGAACAGTTGCTGACGCCCGAAATGCGGGCGGAGATTGACCACTGGTTGACCAAATATCCCGACGACCAGAAGCAGTCGGCGGTAATCCCGGCGCTGCACGTGGTCCAGGACAACACCGGTGGTTGGTTGCGGCGTGAGTACATGGATGCCGTCGCGGAATACCTGGAGATGGATCCGGTGGCCGTCTACGAGGTCGCTACCTTCTACTCCATGTTCGACCTGGAGCCGGTGGGCCGCCACAAGGTGAACATCTGCACCAACATCTGCTGCTGGCTGAAGGGCGCCGAGGATATCGTCGCCTATACCGAGAAGAAACTGGGTATCAAGCTCGGTGAGACCACGGCCGATGATCGGATCACCCTCAAGATCGAAGAGGAGTGTCTCGCCGCCTGCACGGGGGCGCCGATGATGGTGGTTGACGGCCATTACTACACCGATCTGACCCCCGAGAAGATCGATCAGATTCTCGACGCGCTGGAGTAAAGCATGGCCAATCAGGTGTGTCTGACCACGCTGGACAAGGAAACCCCCTGGAGCCTGGAGACCTACCGGGCAATGGGTGGTTACCAGGCCTGGGAGAAGATTCTCAAGGAGAACACCCCCCAGGAAGAGATCATCGAGACGGTCAAGAAGGCCAACCTGCGCGGTCGTGGTGGCGCGGGCTTCCCTGCCGGCGTCAAATGGAGCTTCATGCCCCGCAATGCGCCGGGCCAGAAGTACATCGTCTGTAACTCGGATGAATCCGAGCCGGGGACCTGCAAGGATCGCGATATCCTGCGCTTCAACCCCCACGCGCTGGTCGAGGGCATGGCCATTGCCGGGTACGCCATGGGTGCCACGGTCGGTTACAACTACCTGCGCGGCGAGTTCCACCATGAGCCGTTCGAGCGCATCGAGCAGGCCGTGCGGGAGGCCCGCGAGGCGGGGCTGCTCGGCCGTAACATCATGGGCTCGGGTATCGACTTTGAACTGCACAATCACATTGGCGCTGGCGCCTACATCTGTGGCGAGGAATCGGCGCTGATGGAATCCCTGGAAGGGAAGAAGGGGCAGCCGCGCTACAAGCCGCCATTCCCCGCCCAGGTGGGTGTCTACGGCCGGCCGACCACCATCAACAACACCGAGACCCTGTCCTCCGTGCCGTCGATCATGCGCAACGGCCCGGACTGGTTCCTGGAGTTGGGCAAGCCGAACAACGGCGGCGAAAAGATCTTCTGCGTCTCCGGGCACGTGGAAAAGCCGGGCAACTTCGAGATCCCGTTGGGTACTCCCTTCAAGGATCTGCTGGAAATGGCCGGCGGCGTGCGCGGTGGCCGCAAGCTCAAGGCCGTCATCCCGGGCGGCTCCTCCATGCCGGTGGTGCCGGGTGAGGTGATGCTGCAGTCCACCATGGACTACGACGGGCTGGCGGAAATCGGGTCTGCCCTTGGCTCCGGCGGCGTCATCGTCATGGACGAGACCACCGATATGGTCAAGGCCATTCTGAGGATCTCCCGGTTCTACTTCGCCGAGTCCTGTGGCCAGTGCACCCCCTGCCGGGAGGGCACTGGCTGGATGCAGCGGGTGCTGCGCCGCATCGTCGAGGGCAAGGGCCGGCACGAAGATATCGAACTGCTGGAAGCGGCCGCCGGCCAGATAGCGGGTCACACCATCTGCGCCTTCGGTGAGGCGGCAGCCTGGCCGGTGCAGAGCTTCCTCAAGCACTTCCGTCACGAGTTCGAATACTACGTGGAACACAAGCGTTCCATGGTGGAGGCCGCCTGAGCATGAGTGCCAAGGTCGAAGACAAGCCGCAGGACATGGTGACCATCGAGGTCAACGGCGAGCAGATTCAGGCGCCGAAAGGCTCGATGATCATAGAGGCCACCGACGCCCGGGGCGTGGATGTCCCGCGCTTTTGTTACCACAAGAAGCTGCCCATCGCGGCCAACTGCCGGATGTGCCTGGTAGAGGTGGAGAAGGCCCCCAAGCCGCTCCCCGCGTGCGCCACGCCGGTGGCGGACGGCATGAAAATCTTCACCGACTCGCCGCGGGCCGTAGCCGCCCAGCGCGGGGTGATGGAATTCCTGCTCATCAACCACCCGCTCGACTGCCCGATCTGCGACCAGGGTGGTGAGTGCGAGTTGCAGGATGTCGCCATGGGCTACGGCCGGGGCGTCTCCCGGTTCACCGAGCGCAAGCGCGTCGTGGACGACGAGGACCTCGGCCCGCTCATCTCCACCGAGATGACCCGCTGCATTCACTGCACGCGCTGTGTGCGCTTTCTTGATCACATCGCCGGCAAGCGCGAGCTTGGGGGCATGAACCGCGGCGAGTACACCGAGATCTCCACCTTCGTGGAGGGCGGGGTGCACTCCGAGCTCTCCGGCAACATCATCGACCTCTGCCCGGTGGGCGCGCTGACCAACAAGCCCTTCCGTTTCCGGGCCCGGGCCTGGGAATTGCTGGCCCACCCCTCGGTGGCGCCGCACGATGCCGTCGGTTCCAACCTGCACCTGCACCATCTTCGTGGTGAGATCATGCGGGTGGTGCCGCGAGAGAACGAACTGGTCAACGAGACCTGGATCGCGGACCGGGACCGGTACAGCCACCAGGGCGTTTACAGCGAGGACCGGATCACCCGCCCGCTGGCGCGTGTGGACGGCGCTCTGCGCGAGGTCGACTGGCAGACTGCCCTGGAACAGGTAGCGGGCCTGCTCAGGGAGACGGTCGAGACCCACGGTCCCGCTCAGCTTGGCGCGCTGGTCGGCCCCACTACCACCGCCGAGGAGATGTACCTGCTCGGCCGACTGGTTCGGGGCCTGGGAAGCCGGAACATCGACCACCGCCTGCGCGATGGCGACGTCTCGGATCAGGATCAGGCGCCTGCGTTCCCCTGGCTCGGCCAGCCGATTAGTGCGCTCGAAGACGCCGATGCCGCGCTGCTCGTGGGCAGCTACCTGCGGCATGAGCAGCCGATCCTCAACCACCGGTTGCGGAAGGCCACCAAGGCGGGTGCGACGGTGTTCGCTATCAATAACCGCCGGTATGACTTCAACTACGATCTGGCCGAGGAGATCCTCGCCGGTCCCAGTGCCCAGGTCGGCGAGCTCGCCGCCGTGCTGCAGGCCGTTGTAACGGCCAACGGGGGCACGTTGCCGGAGGGTGCTGATGCGCTCTACCCCGGGAAGCCGGATGCGCGTCATCAGGCCATTGCGGAGCAACTGAGCAAGGCGGAGCGCGCCACCATCCTGCTCGGCAATCAGGCCAACGCCCACCCGCAGGCTGCATTGCTACGCGCCTTGAGCGCGGAGCTTGCCGAACAGACCGGTGCCGTGCTCGGTGTGCTGCCGGAGGCGGCCAACACCGTCGGTGGCTACCTGGCAGGGGCGGTGCCGCACCGTGAGGTGGGTGGTGTCGCGGCCGACAAGGCCGGACTGGATGCCCGGTCAATGCTGGCCGAGCCGCGCAAGGCGTACGTGCTCTATAACGTTGAGCCGGAGCTCGATTGCTGGAACGGTCAGCAGGCGCGGGCCGCGCTGGCGTCGGCAAACCGGGTGATCGCGTTCAGCAGCTGGCTGACGCCGGAGCTTGAACGCGAGGCAGATGTGATCCTTCCGATCGCGGCATTCGGTGAGACCTCCGGCACTTTCGTGAACCTCGAGGGCCGCTGGCAGAGCTTCCCGGGCGTGGGCAAGCCGGTTGGCGAGGCCCGTCCGGGCTGGCGTGTCCTGCGTGTGCTCGGCAACGTGCTCGAACTGGACGGCTTCGACCAGGAGTCCTCCGACGAGGTGCTGCACGAGCTGCAGGGTGCGGTCGGGGAAGTGGCGCCATCGAATGCCTATCCGTGGGTCGCGCCCAAGTCGGCGCCGGCTGGGGGCGAAGGCCTGGAGCGCGCCGGTGCGACCCCCATTTACGCCGTCGATCCGTTGGTGCGCCGGTCGCAACCCCTGCAGCAGACCAGCCACGCGGTCGCTGCCGAGGCCTGGCTCGCGCCTGCCACCGCTGAGCGGCTGGGCGTGGACGAGGGGGGGCAGATCCGGCTTGGCAGCGAGCAGGTGGAACTGCCGGTGCGGGTGTCCGCGGATATCGCAGAGGGGACCGTTTGGGTGCCCGCCGCGCTCCGGGAGAGCGTGGCAGTGGGGCCGATGAACGGCGAATTGGAGGTGGCCGGCCACTGAGCCGGCCAGGGGCTACGGGAAGCGTAATCGCATGGCGGTTTTCACAGAACTATTCTGGATAACGCTCAAGATCGTGGCGCTGGTGGTGCCGCTGTTTCTTGCAGTGGCATACCTGACCTATGCCGAGCGCAGGGTCATTGGCGCGATGCAGGACCGTCGCGGGCCCAACCGCGTTGGTTACCAGGGCCTGCTGCAGCCGTTCGCGGACGCACTGAAGCTGATCATGAAGGAGATCAGTATTCCGTCGAACGCCAACCGGGTGCTGTTCGTGGTCGCGCCGCTGCTGGCCATCATGCCGGCGCTGGCGGCATGGGCCGTCATCCCGGTGGCCGAAGGGTGGGTGATCGCCGATATCAACGCCGGCCTGCTCTACGTCCTTGCCATGACCTCCCTCGGTGTTTACGGCATCATCATCGCGGGCTGGGCGTCCAACTCCAAATACGCGCTGTTGGGGACGCTGCGGGCGTCGGCGCAGGTGGTCTCTTACGAGATCGCCATGGGGTTTGCGCTGGTGGGCGTGCTGATGGCCGCCGGATCGATGAACCTTGGCCAGATCATCACCGCCCAAGAGGGGGGGATTTTCAGCTGGTTCTGGCTGCCCCTGCTGCCCCTGTTCCTCGTCTACTGGATCTCCGGTGTCGCGGAGACCAACCGCGCACCCTTCGACGTGGCCGAGGGTGAATCCGAGATCGTGGCCGGCTTCCACGTCGAGTACTCGGGGACGTCCTTCGCGGTCTTCTTCCTGGCTGAATACGCCAACATGATCCTCATCTCGGCCATTGCGGCCGTGATGTTCCTCGGGGGCTGGTATTCGCCGTTCCACGGCTGGCCGCTGCTGGGCCCGATGTTCGACTGGGTGCCCGGCATTGTCTGGTTCCTGCTGAAAACCTGTTTCTTCATCTTCTGCTATCTCTGGTTCCGTGCGACCTTCCCCCGGTACCGCTATGACCAGATCATGCGGCTGGGGTGGAAGGTGCTGATCCCGGTCACCGTGGTTTGGCTGATCGTGCTGACCATCTTCATCGTCACCGGCTTCGGGCCCTGGTTCTAATAGGAGACGCCATGTCTGCCGTCAGGGATTACGTCAAGAGTTTCCTTCTGGTCGAGCTGCTGCGCGGGCTGCAGCTTACCGGAAAGCATTTTCTGCGCCGGAGTGTCACTCTGGAGTACCCGGAGGAGAAGACGCCGAAGTCCCCGCGTTTCCGCGGGATGCACGCCCTGCGTCGCTACCCGAACGGTGAGGAGCGCTGCATCGCCTGCAAATTGTGTGAAGCCGTTTGCCCCGCCCTGGCCATCACCATCGACGCCGGGCCGCGGGAGAGCGACGGCACGCGGCGCACGACCCGCTACGAGATCGACATGTTCAAGTGCATCTACTGCGGGTTCTGCGAGGAGTCCTGCCCGGTGGACTCCATCGTGGAGACCAGCGTGCACGAGTACCACATGGAGAACCGTGAAGAGCGGGTCTTCGACAAGGCGCGACTGCTGGCCAACGGCGACAAGTACGAGGCGCAGATCGCGGCCGACCGTGCCGCTGACGCTCCGTACCGCTAATCGGCGGCGGAAGATAACGATAATCCGATTCGGCCTGCCGTGCCCCTGACCCGCACGGCAGCAGGCATCCAAGCACAGGCATTGGGGACACACCCATGGAGCAGGTCATTTTTTACATTTTCGCGGCGATACTGCTTTTCGCCGCGACCATGGTCATCACCGCACGCAACCCGGTTCATTGCGCGTTGTTCCTGGTGCTGGCCTTCTTCAACAGCGCCATCCTCTGGGTGATGGCGGGCGCCGAGTTTCTCGGGATCGCTCTGGTGGTGGTCTACGTCGGCGCGGTGATGGTGTTGTTCCTGTTCGTGGTGATGATGCTCGATATCGGACGCAGCATTCACAGCGAAGGGTTCACCCGCTACCTGCCGGCCGGTGCGCTAGTGGCGGTCCTGATGGCGCTCCAACTCGGTATCGTGCTGCTCTCCGGCCATACCGGCATCGGTGGGGGCGTGGTCCCAGAGGTGCCCGCGGACGTGAACAACATCCGCGGCATCGGGCAGTTGCTCTACACCCACTATGTCTATCCCTTCGAGATTGCCGCGGTGATTCTGTTGGTGGCGATCATCGCGGCAATCGTGCTCACCCTCCGCCGCCGGGAGGGCACCAAGCATCAGGACGTAGGGAAGCAGGTGCACGTACGCCGTGAGGACCGGGTCCGCCTGGTCAGCATGAAGTCCGAGGGGCGGGAATGAGCCCCCGCAAGGGGAAACAACGCGTCGGAGTAAGCGAACAATCATGATTGGACTTGCCGACTATCTGGTTCTGGGGGCACTGCTGTTCTCCCTGGGCGTGGCTGGGATCTTCATTAACCGGAAGAACCTGATCGTGCTGCTCATGTGCCTCGAGCTGATCCTGCTCGCGGTGAACATGAACTTCATCGCCTTTTCGGCTTATCTGCAGGACTTTGCCGGGCAGATCTTCGTGTTCTTCATCCTCACCGTCGCGGCGGCGGAAGCCGCTATTGGCCTGGCCATCGTGGTGGCGCTGTTCCGTAATCGGGGCTCCATCAACGTCGGCGATCTGGACAGCATGAAGGGCTGATGTTCATGGAAACGATATATCTCGCCATTCCGCTCATTCCGCTGCTCGCAGCGATTATCGCCGGGTTCTTCGGCCGCCAGATCGGTCGCGCTGCCTCCCACTGGGTGACCATCCTGGGCGTGGGCGCGTCATTCGTGCTGTCCGCGGTGGTGTTGTATGACCAGGTCTGGGGTGCCGCCCAGGTCTACAACGAGACTGTCTACACCTGGGCCGTGGTTGGCGGCCTGCAGATGGAGGTCGGGTTCCTGGTCGACCGCCTGACCGCGGTAATGATGACCGTGGTGACCTTCGTCTCGCTGATGGTGCACATCTACACCATCGGCTATATGCACGACGACGACGGCTACCAGCGCTTCTTCTCCTATATCTCGCTGTTCACTTTCGCCATGCTCATGCTGGTGATGGCGAACAACTTCCTGCAATTGTTCTTCGGCTGGGAGGCCGTGGGCCTGGTCTCCTACCTGCTGATCGGCTTCTGGTACAAGCGCGATACCGCGATCTTCGCCAACCTGAAGGCGTTCCTGGTCAACCGCGTCGGCGACTTCGGCTTCCTGCTCGGTATCGCGCTGATCGTGTTTTACTTCGGGACGCTGGACTACCAGGAGGCGTTCGCGGCCGCCGAGGAGAACGCCGGGCTGACACTGTCGATCTTCGGCACCGCGGAGTGGTCGGTGCTGACGGTGGCCTGCATCCTGCTGTTTATCGGTGCCATGGGTAAGTCGGCCCAGGTCCCGCTGCACGTCTGGCTGCCCGATTCCATGGAGGGTCCGACCCCGATCTCTGCGCTGATCCACGCGGCCACCATGGTGACGGCCGGTATCTTCCTGGTTGCCCGGATGTCGCCCCTGTTCGAGCTGTCCGAAGTGGCGCTCTCCTTCGTGCTGGTGATCGGCGCCGTAACAGCGCTGTTCCTTGGGCTGGTCGGCCTGGTTCAGAACGACATCAAGCGGGTGGTGGCCTACTCGACGCTCTCGCAGCTGGGCTACATGGTGGTCGCGCTCGGCGTGTCTGCGTACGCCGCGGGCGTGTTCCACCTCATGACCCACGCCTTCTTCAAGGCGTTGCTCTTCCTGGGCGCGGGCTCCGTGATCATCGCGATGCACCACGTGCAGGACATGCGCCAGATGGGCGGCCTGAAAAAGTACATGCCCATCACCTACTGGACGATGCTGTTGGGCACGCTGGCGCTGATCGGCTTCCCGGGCTTTTCGGGCTACTTCTCCAAGGATGGGATCATACTTGCCGTCGGGGAGTCCGAACGGGCCGGTGCGACCTTCGCGTACCTCTGCGTAATGCTTGGCGTGTTCGTCACGGCGCTGTACAGCTTCCGGCTCTTCTTCCTGGTCTTCCACGGCGAGGAGCGGATGGACGATCACACCCGATCCCACCTGCACGAAAGCCCGCGGGTGGTCACCGTACCGCTGCTGCTGCTGGCCGTGCCCTCGGTATTGATCGGTGCCTATACGGTTACGCCGATGCTATTCGGGGACTTCTTCGGCCCGGCCATCCACGTGGCGGAGGGTAATGATGTCCTGGCAGCCGTCGGCGCCAGCTACGGCTCGGCAATGGCGCTGTTGCTGCACGGCTTCGCGGCGCCGCCGGTTTACCTGGCCGCGGCGGGTGTGGTCACCGCCTGGTTCTTCTACATGAAGCGGCCGGACCTGTTGCCGGCGGTAAACCGGGTGTTCCGGGTGCCGATCCGGGTGCTTGAGAACAAGTACGGCTTCGACGACCTGTACATCAAGTACATTGCCGGCGGTGGTCGGGGCCTGGGTAACGCGCTCTGGCAAGGGGGCGACCGTAGCTTCATCGACGGCGCGCTGGTGAACGGTACGGCGAACCTGATTGGGCGAATCGGCGCCCGGGTCCGTCACCTGCAGAGCGGGTACCTGTACCACTACGCGTTCATCATGATTATCGGCCTGCTGGTGCTCATCGGCTGGTTCCTCGGGAGCCAGATGTTCTGAGTTGGGGCGAGCGCCTGGTAGGAATCCGTCTCGCGGACTTTGATTTGGTTAAGGAAATAGCGGATGTTTGACGGTTGGTTGCTGAGTCTGCTGATCTGGCTACCCATTCTCGGTGGGGTAGCGGTGATGGTCCTGGGGGACAGTGCGCCCGATCGGGTCCGCTGGACGGCTCTGGGTGTCGCGCTGGTGACCTTCTTGGCCAGCCTGCCCCTATGGTTCGGCTTCGATGCCGGCACCCACGAGATGCAGTTCGTGGAGCACCGCGAGTGGGTGGCCGCCCTTGGCGTGTATTACCACCTGGGGGTGGATGGCATCTCCATGCCGCTCATTATCCTGACCACCTTCTGCACGGTGCTGGTGGTCATTGCCGGGTGGGAGGTCATCCAGTACAAGCCCTCTCAGTACCTGGCCGCGTTCCTGATCATGGAGGGCATCATGGTGGGCGTTTTCTCCGCCCTTGATGCCATCCTGTTCTACGTCTTCTTCGAGGCAATGCTGGTGCCGATGTTCCTGATCATCGGCATCTGGGGTGGGGCAAACCGTATCTACGCCACCATCAAGTTCTTCCTCTACACCTTCCTCGGCTCGGTGCTGATGTTGGTGGCGGTGATCTACCTGCGCCTGCAGGCCGGTAGCTTCGGCATCCTGGACATGCACGGGCTT
Source organism: Alkalispirillum mobile (assembly GCF_003664325.1). NCBI lineage: Bacteria > Pseudomonadati > Pseudomonadota > Gammaproteobacteria > Chromatiales > Ectothiorhodospiraceae > Alkalispirillum > Alkalispirillum mobile. Next base: position 767,589 of record NZ_RCDA01000001.1, on the reverse strand, counting down.
GACCTGGGGTTGACCGCGCAGGTGCTGATCTTCCTCGCCTTCCTGGGTGCGTTCGCCGTGAAGGTGCCCATGTGGCCAGTGCACACGTGGCTGCCGGACGCCCACGTGGAGGCGCCCACCGGCGGCTCGGTGATCCTGGCGGCCATCATGCTGAAGATCGGGGGCTACGGCTTCCTGCGCTTCTCGCTGCCCATCACGCCGGAAGCGAGCATGACGCTCGACTGGCTGATCATCCTCATGTCCCTGGTGGCGGTGGCCTACATCGGGCTGGTCGCCATGGTCCAGAAGGACATGAAGAAGCTGATCGCCTACTCATCCATCGCCCACATGGGTTTTGTGACGCTAGGGTTCTTCCTCATCTTCCAGATCGTCGCCAACGGCGGGGGCGAGGACGGCGGCCTTCTGGCGCTCCAGGGGGGCATGGTGCAGATGATCTCCCACGGGTTCATCTCTGCGGCGATGTTCCTTTGCGTGGGCGTGCTTTATGACCGCATGCACTCCCGGCAAATCGCCGATTACGGCGGCGTGATCAATACCATGCCCTGGTTCGGTGCCTTCTTCGTGCTGTTTGCCATGGCCAACGCCGGGCTGCCGGGTACCTCCGGGTTTGTGGGCGAATTCATGGTCATCCTGGCCGCGTTCCAGGCGAACTTCTGGTACGCCTTCGTGGCCGGCACCACGCTGATCTTGGGCGCGGCGTACTCGCTCTGGATGGTCAAGCGGGTCGTGTTCGGCGAGGTGGCCAACGACAACGTGGCGAAGCTCGAGGACGTTAACCGCCGCGAGGTCTTGGTGCTGGGGCTGCTCGCGGTCATGGTGCTCTGGATCGGGCTCTGGCCAGCGCCCCTGGTCGAGGTGATGGAGCCCAGCCTGCTGAATCTGTTGCAGCAGGTGACGGGCGTCTGACCCGGTACCTGACGAGAAACTACGAATCTGACACGGGAATGAGCGGCCGCGTTGATGTGGCCAGTTGCTGAGGATCTGCTATGACCGTCGATACGCCGGACTTCGTGATGCCGGATTTTTCCCTGGCGCTGCCGGAGATCTGGATGCTGCTGATGGCCTGCGTGGTACTGGTCGTCGACCTGTACAGCAAGGACGACCGGCGCGGGATGACCTTCATGCTGACCCAGTTCACGCTGGTGGTAGCCGGCGTGCTGGCCATCACGACGCACTGGGGAGAGCCTGCGGTCACTTTCAGCGGGACCTACGTCTCGGATAGCCTGGCGGGCATCCTCAAGGCCGCCATCGCGGGGCTGGGTTTCCTCAGCTTTGCCTACTGCCGCGATTATCTCGAAGAGCGAGGGTTGCTCAAGGGCGAGTACTTCGTCCTGGGGCTGTTCTCTCTGCTCGGGATGATGATCCTCGCCTCGGCGCACAACCTGCTGACGGTCTATCTGGGCCTTGAACTGCTGGCCTTGACCCTCTACGCCATGGTGGCGTTCAACCGGGACAATCTTCAGGCGACCGAGGCGGGCATGAAGTACTTCGTGCTGGGCGCGATCGCCTCGGGCATTCTGCTTTACGGGATGTCGCTCATTTACGGTGCCACCGGCTCGCTGGACCTGGCCGAGATCGCAGCCTACGCCGGCGATCAGGGGGCCAACGACTGGCTGCTCATCCTCGGCATGACCATGGTGGTCGTGGGTGTGGCGTTCAAGTTCGGTGCGGTGCCGTTCCACACCTGGATGCCGGACGTCTACCAGGGGGCCCCGGCGACCGTGGCCCTGTTTGCCAGCACGGCGCCTAAGGTGGCGGCGGTTGCGCTGTTTATCCGCCTGCTGGGTGAGGGGCTGGGCCCGGTACACGACCAATGGCAGCCAATGATCATCATGCTGGCTATCGCATCGCTGGTGGTCGGTAACCTGGCGGCGCTGGCGCAAACGAACATCAAGCGGATGCTGGCCTATTCCACCGCATCCCACGTGGGCTTCATCCTGCTCGGGTTTATTGCCGGCACGGCCGAAGGGTATTCGGCGGCACTGTTCTACGCCATCACCTACGGCCTGATGTCCGCCGGGGCGTTCGGCCTGATCATTCTCCTGTCGCACCGCGGCTTCGAAGCGGAGAATATCAGCGATTTCAAGGGGCTGAACGACCGCAGCCCGGTTATGGCCCTGATCATGTTGCTGTTGATGTTCTCCATGACCGGCATTCCGGGCACGGTCGGCTTCTACGCGAAGTGGCTTGTGCTCAAGTCGGTAGTGGATGTCGGGCTGGTCTGGCTGGCGGTATTCGCGGTAGTCTTTGCCGTTATCGGTGCCTTCTACTATCTGCGTGTGTTGAAGTTCGTCTACTTCGACAAGCCGGAGACCGAGGAGGCGCCTCAGGGCGGGTCCATGGCGATGCGGGGCCTGCTGGTGGCAAATGGTATTGCGGTGCTGCTGCTTGGGATCTTTCCGGATAGCCTGATCTCGGCATGCATGGCCGCCTTTGGCGTGAGTTATGGGTGAAAATAGCGCGATAGTCCTGATCTTCCTGCTTGCAGTCGTTTTCGCAAACCTGCCCTGGCTGAACGAGCGGGTCTTTCTGGTGGCCCCCGAGCCGCCGCGGGGCAAGCGCGAATGGATTCGCTTTGCAGAATGGGGGTTGTTCTACGGTGTCATGACCGGCGTCGGGTTCGGCCTTGAGTACGCCGCGACCGGCGAGATCTACCCCCAAGGCTGGGAGTATTACGTTACGACGCTGTGCCTGTTCGCAGTCGCGGCGCTGCCCGGCTTTATCTGGCGGCACGACCTGCGGAAGCACCTCCGCCGGCAGAAGAAGCGGAGCGACCGGCTGCGAACCGCCGAAGACCGGTCCTGATTGACCCATGGCCCCTGCCCGTCGCGCGGGGGCTGTTCCTAGTCTTCTTCCCCTCCCTGAAACCCTCTTCCTGCAATGTCTGAGTGCGTGAGCCCCCCGTTGCGGATTCTCTACCGGGACGAGCATCTGGTCGCGGTGGACAAGCCGGCCGGTATGGCCGTGCATCGCTCGCGCCAGCATCCTGACGCAGATGTCTTGCTACAGCGTCTGCGTGATCAACTCGGCCAGTGGGTCTGGCCCGTGCATCGGTTGGACCCACCGACGTCCGGCCTGGTCCTGTTTGCCTTGGACCCGGAGACCGCGCAAGCGCTTGGGCGGCAGTTTCGGGACCGCGAGGTGGAAAAACGCTATCTGGCTGTAGTCAGGGGCTGGCCGGAGGCGGCGGGCGTTATTGACCACCCGCTGCGGCGAGCCGGGCGCTCCGAACGGCAGGCCGCGCTCACGGAATATCGGGTGCTGGACACCACAGAGCTACCCATCCCGATGGCCCCGCACCCCACGGCGCGTTATGCGCTGGTGGAACTGAAGCCCGTTACCGGCCGGCAGCACCAGTTGCGGCGGCACATGAAGCACATCAGCCACCCGATTATCGGGGATACCACCTACGGCAAGGGGCCTCACAACCGGCTGTTCCGGGAACGGTTCAGTTCCGGTTCACTACTTTTAAGGGCAATGGGGCTTCGACTGAACTTGCCCGGGTCGGGGCAGCGCCTGGAACTGTCAGCGGGGCTGAACGAGGAGTGGCGAGGCGTCCTGGGTGGGGCGGGCCTGACGATGGACGTTCAATAAAAAAACGCGGAGCCCGGAGGCCCCGCGTCACGCTGGGAGGCGAGTAGTGTCGCCCCCTTGGCTATCAGAAGTAGTAGCCGACGTTGATGTTGAAGATGGTTTCCCAATCGTCCCGGACGTCGCTGTCGCCCTGCAGGGCGTAGCCTTGAGCCCCGACGAAGGGCATGTTCTTACCGCGGATCACATCCACGTAGGTGTAGATGTTGCCAGCAGTGATCGCCATGCCGGTCACGTTGAGTGCGGAGCTACGGTCATCCGTGGACTTCTGGCGGATGGTGGAGTAGTCGTTGTAGAACCGCAGGTTGCTGACCGGGCCGAACTCAACCGGGAGGTCATAGGCGACGTTGAAGGTGATAACGTCTGCTTCCGCCGGCGCGGCGTAGTTGAAGCCCTCGATGCTCATGTTGAGCACGTCATCACTAAACCCGTCGGAAACATCCGGGTCGTGGTCGTAGCTCAAGTACTGGGCCATGATGTTCCAGCGGTCGTATTGCCCGTTTACGTGCAGGGCATAAGCCGTGCTGTCACCTTCGTCACGGGTGTCATTGTTGTACAACTCCCCGTACATGCCCGAGAGGCCAACCTCGGTCGACGCGCTCTCGTTGTGGTCAAAGGTATAGGCGGCGCGAGCGTAGAACTGGTTTTGTTCCTCGTGAGCCAGTGTCTCGTCTTCGCGATCAGAATCGGGGCCGACGCCCGTGGAATAGTGGAAGCTGTCTCCGGACAGACCAGCCGGCGGGTTCGTGAATATGCCAGCATCAATGGCCAGCGGGCCGGCCTGATGATCCAGCGCCAGACCGATGGCGTGCTTGTCTTCGAAGCCGACGTAATAGTTGCCGCTGAACCAGAAGTTGTTGGACTGGTAAGGCTGCAGGCCGAAGGCTACTCGCTGTTGCCCGAGGCGCACGGTGGTCGTGTCGGTGAAATCGTATCCGACCCAGCCGGTATGCAGGAAGTCGCGACCGTCGTACCAACGGTATTCGGCGGCGAAGGTGATGTTGTCCTGACGCCCGTCGACGTTCACGCGGAAGGTGTCAAAATCGATGTCGCCACCGCTGTCACGACTCGCCTGACCACCGGCAGAATCGGTGTCATCGTACCGCGCATTAAAACGCAGCGCCCCGCCAAACCGGATACCATCACCGGTTGCCGGATCCGCCTCCAGCGCCTCCAGGCGCTCTTCCAGGTCGGCGATACGCTGCTCGTCCGCCATGGCGTTGCCGGCGAAACCCGCGCCTGCGACCAGCGCAGCGACACTGCAGTAGCAAGTCAGTTTACGCATCATGTGTTGCGTACTCCTCTTCAATGGATTGGCTTCTGCTACCCGAACCGACGGCGGGTTGCCCACCCGTCGGCGTTACCCCATGCCCGCGGAGCCGAAAGACGGGTGGCGCCGCGGGCGAGCAAACCCCGCAGCCAAACGCGCTGCGCGGTGTCTCGTCAAAACAACAAGCGTCTCGTATAAGACACATGCTTAACTGTAATGTATGAAACCTTGGTTTTCCACCGGGGTATTGCATTAAGGGCGGTGCTTGGCCGCCCGCCCGGCGACTGCTAGCCTTACAGCCCTTCCACACAGCAGCCACGGCGCAGCCGATCACCGACTATGGACTCCTTGCAGGAACAATTGCTGAAGGCCGGTCTGGCCTCGAAGGAACAGGCCAAAGACGCGCAGAAGGAATTGCGTGATCGCCGGCGTTCGAAAAACCGCCGCAAGGGCGGTAAACCGCAGCAGAAGAAGGATGCCACCGCCGATCAGGCCGCCAAGCTGGCCGCCGATGCCCAGGCACAGAAGCGTGCCCGCGACCGGGAACTCAACCGAAAGCGCGAGGCCGCCAAGGCCAAGAAGGCCGGCAAAGCGGGTATGCAGCAGATGATCCGCAAGGCGCGGGTGGACGATAACCTGGGTGATGTGGCGTACCACTTCCAGGTGGGGAGCAAGATCAAGCGGATCCTGGTCACGGAAAAGCAGGCCAAGGCCCTGGCCGAAGGGCAATTGGCCGTCGTCGCCCTGCATCGGGAGTACGTGCTGGTCCCCCGGGAGACCGGGGAGAAGGTGGGGGCGCAGAGCCCGGAGTTGCTGGTGCTGCTCAATGAGCCGGGTGGTGACGAGGACGAGGCCTACGCCGAGCACCCCATCCCTGACGACCTGATGTGGTGATAGGTCTGTGAGCGAGCAATATGCGTTATTCGCGGCCTGTCCCCGCGGGCTGGAAACCGCGCTGGCGCAGGAACTGGTTACGCTGGGTGCTGAAAAGCCCCGGGCGCTGCGGGCCGGGGTGAGTTGGGAGGGCGATCTGGTCCAGGCCCTGCGGGTCTGTCTCTGGTCGCGGCTGGCCACCCGTGTCCTGCTTGGTCTCGGCGCATTCCCGGTCACTGATGCCGACAGCCTGTACGAGGCCGCCCGCGGCGTGCCCTGGGACGAGCACCTCTTGCCCGGCGACACGCTGGCGGTGGACTTCCACGGCAGTAGCGAGGCCGTCCGCCATACCCGCTTCGGCGCCCAACGCGTCAAGGACGGGGTGGTGGATTATATGCGGGCGCAGGGGCAGCCCCGACCGGCCGTCGACACCACGGCTCCCGATCTGCGCATCAACGCGGTGCTGGCCGGCGGGCGGCTGCGCCTGTCCATCGATCTGTCCGGCGAGAGCCTCCATCGGCGCGGCTATCGTCAGGGCGGAGGCAGGGCACCGCTCAAGGAGAACCTGGCGGCCGGCATCCTCTGGCTGGCCGGCTGGCCGGAAGTGGCGGAGCAGGGCGGTGGGTTGCTGGACCCGATGTGCGGCTCCGGCACCCTGGTGATCGAAGGGGCTATGATAGCGCAGGACCGGGCCCCGGGCCTGGCCCGTGAGCGCTGGGGCTTCGAGCGCTGGGCCGGGCACGTGCCGGTCCACTGGAAGCGGCTGCTCGAGGAGGCGCGTGAACGCGCCGCGGCGGGCGCACAGCGCCGCCTGGCCCTGGTCGGTTATGATCAGGACCCGTCAGCGATCCGCATTGCCCTGGCGGCCCGGGAGCGCGCCGGGCTGCGTGATGCCGTGCATTTTGAGCGCCGCGACATTGATCGGGCCGAGCCGGTGGGCCAGTCCCCGGGCCTGGTGGTGGTCAATCCACCCTACGGCGAGCGGCTTGGCCAGCGCCAGGCGCTGGTCAGTCTGTATACCGCGCTCGGCGCCCGCTTGCGTTCGGATTTCGGGGGCTGGCGGGGGGCGGTATTCACCGCGGCCCCGGAGCTCCTTGATTACCTGGGGCTGTCACTGGATAGCCGCCATGCCCTGTACAACGGCGCCCTGGAAAGCCGCCTGGCGGTCTTCTCGCTGCGCGAGCAGCGCGGCCAGCAGCGCAGCGCCGGCGCGAACGCGCTGGCGAATCGGTTGCAGAAGAACCACCGGCACCTCAGGCGCTGGCTTCGGCGCGAGTCGGTGTCCGCCTGGCGCCTTTACGACGGTGATTTGCCGGAGTACGCCCTGGCGGTGGATGTCTACGAGACGGAGTCGGGGCGGCACGCGCACGTGCAGGAGTACCAGGCGCCGCGCAGCGTGGATCCGCGCAGCGCCCGGCGGCGTTTGCGCGAGGCGCTGGAGGTGATCGCCGAACACCTGGAGATCGGTCCGGACCAGGTGCACCTGAAGGTCCGGCGCCGTCAGAAAGGCGCCGCCCAATACCGTCCGGTGGATCAGACCGGTGAGCGGCTGGTGGTGAGGGAGGGCGCAGCGCGGCTCTATATCAACCTGCGCGACTACCTGGATACCGGGCTGTTTCTTGATCACCGCATGACGCGGCTGCGGCTCGGCGAACTGGCCACCGGCCGGCGGTTTTTGAACCTGTTTGCCTACACCGGGGCGGCCACGGTGCACGCCGCACTGGGTGGGGCAAAGCACACCACCACGGTGGATCTGTCCCGGACCTACCTCGACTGGGCGCGGGATAACCTGCGGCTCAACGGCGTCGAGCCAGGGGCGCAACACCACCTGGAGCGGGCGGACTGCCTGGCCTGGCTGGCCGAGCAGAGCAGGCAACGGCCGGGCCAGTACGACCTGATCTTCATGGACCCGCCGACCTTTTCCAACTCCAAGCGCATGCGCGAGAGCTTTGATGTGCAGCGGGATCACCCCCGGCTCGTGCGCCAGGCCATGCAATTGCTCGCGCCCGGTGGGTTATTGGTCTTCTCCTGCAACCGGCGTGGGTTCAAGCTGGACGAAGGGGTGGTTGCCGAGTTCTCCTGCCGCGACACCACCCGGGATACGATCCCGCCGGATTACACCCGTAACCCCGGGGTTCACGTCTGCTGGGAGATCCAGCATTAGCGTGGCGTCGTACCCGGGTCGGGGCTTGCAAAGCCCGGTCTCCCTGTGTCACTATCCGCCTCCCCTGAACGAGGGGCGCCCCACGGGGCGGCCGGCAAACGAAGGCAAGGCCCTTGCAGTAAGCCGGCAGCGCATGTAGAATGCGCAGCATCAGTTGCGGGGTGGAGCAGTCTGGCAGCTCGTCGGGCTCATAACCCGAAGGTCGCAGGTTCAAATCCTGCCCCCGCTACCATCTTTCTACGAAAAGGGCCGCTTGCGGCCCTTTTTTGTAGCTGGGGGAAGGCCCAGGGCAGTTTGCCCAGGCCTCCTGCCGGCACAGGGAAGGGGCCTTGGGCCCTTTTTTTATTTGTACAGGTGCTATGGCGGCAACCGAAGACACCCTTTACGCGCTGATTGACCCCCTGCTCGGGGGCATGGGTTACGAACTGGTGGGCATCGAATACGGTGGCCCGCCGGGTAAGCGCCTATTACGCATTTATATCGACAGCCCCAACGGGATCACGCTGGAGGACTGCGAGACCTGCAGTCGACAGATCAGCGCGGTGCTGGACGTAGAGGATCCGATCCCGGGGGAATTCACCCTCGAAATCTCCTCGCCGGGTCTGGACCGGCCCATCTTCAAGGCCTCCGATTACGATCGCTTTGCCGGTGAGCGGATCAAGATCCGCCTCAGCACCACCTGGGAAGGGCGGCGCCGGTTCAAGGGCGTGCTGGCCGGGCTGCATGACGAGGGTGTGCGGGTTGTCGAAGAGCCGGGGGGTGAAGTGATCATTCCCCTGGACCTTATCGAAAAGGCAAGGCTGATCCTGGAACCGTGATCGGCCTTACGGTGGAGACGGGAGCATGAGCAAAGAAATCCTGCTGGTTGTCGAGGCGACCTCCAACGAGAAGGGCGTGGACCGCGAGGTCATCTTCGAGGCCATCGAGGCCGCGCTGGCCTCCGCCACGCGCAAGCGTCATCCGGAGGACATCGATGCCCGGGTCGAGGTGAACCGCAACACCGGCGATTACAGCACCTTCCGGCGTTGGTGGGTGGTGGAGACCGAGGACGAGGTCGAGGCCCCGGCCCGCCAGATCACCCTCGAGGCCGCTCGCGAGAAGCAGCCGGAGGTCGAGGTGGGCGAGTGCATCGAAGAGCCCATGGAGTCGGTCGAGTTCGGCCGGATCGCCGCCCAGACCGCCAAGCAGGTCATCGTGCAACGGGTCCGCGAGGCCGAGCGTGCCAAGGTCGTGGAGGCCTTTGAGGATCGCATCGGCGAGCTGGTGACCGGAACGGTCAAGCGCCTGGAGCGCGGCAGCGTCATCATGGACCTGGGCGGTAACGCCGAGGCGCTGATCGCCCGCGAGGACATGATCCCGCGGGAGGCGGTGCGCCGTGAGGACCGCCTGCGCGGCTACCTCAAGGAAGTGCGCCCGGAGCCCCGCGGACCGCAACTGTTCGTGACCCGGACCGCGCCGGATTTTCTCATCGAGCTGTTCAAGCTCGAGGTGCCGGAGGTGGGCCAGGAGTTGATCGAGATCATGGGCGCAGCCCGTGATCCGGGTGTGCGCGCCAAGATCGCCGTGCGCAACCTCGACCCGCGCATCGACCCGGTGGGTGCCTGCGTGGGCATGCGCGGCTCCCGGGTGCAGGCCGTGTCCAACGAGCTGGCGGGCGAGCGCATCGACATCATCCTCTGGGATGACAACCCTGCGCAGTTCGTGATCAACGCCTTGGCGCCTGCCGAGGTGGAGTCCATCGTCGTGGACGAGGACAGCCAGAGCATGGATATTGCGGTGGCCGAGGAGCAGCTCTCCCAGGCCATCGGCCGGGGCGGGCAGAACGTCCGTCTGGCCAGTGAGCTGACCGGTTGGGAGCTCAACGTGATGACCGCCGAGGAGGCGGAAGCGAAGAACCAGGAGGAGGCGGCCCAGTACCAGCAGCTGTTTCAGGACAAGCTGGACGTGGACGAAGAGATCGCCGCCATCCTGGTTCAGGAAGGGTTCTCCAGCCTGGAAGAGGTGGCCTATGTGCCCACCAATGAACTGCTGGAGGTCGAGGAGTTCGACGAGGATATCGTCGAGGAGCTGCGGGCGCGGGCCCGGGACGTGCTGGCCAGCGAGGCCGAAGAGCGCGAGCAGGCCGGCGAGGGCCCGGCGGAAGACCTGCTTAACATGGAAGGCATGGACGAGCGGCTGGCCCAGTCCCTGGCCGCACGCGGTGTGCGCACCATGGAGGACCTGGCCGAGCAGTCCGTCGATGAGTTGATGGAGATCCAGGGCATGGACGAAGAGCGGGCCGGCCAGCTCATCATGAAGGCCCGTGAGCCGTGGTTCGCGGACCAGCAGGACGACGAATAGCACCCGGTTGCGCCGCAGGTGCGGGGTGGCCACGGGGCCACCGATTACGGCAACAGGGCATGCGGGAGAGAGAGTAGAGATGGCTGAAAACAAGGTAAGTGAGTTCGCGGAAACGGTCGGCATCCCGGTGGAGCGCCTGGTGTCCCAACTGGAGGCGGCGGGCATCAGTGGGCGTGGGCCGGAGGATCCCCTTTCCGACCAGGACAAGGCCACGCTGCTCGATCACCTGCGCAAGGGCCGTGACGGTGGTGAGCAGGACGACGACCAGTCGCCCAGCAAGATCACCCTGCGGCGCAAGAAGGTCAGCACCCTGAAAATGCCGGCCAGCAGTTCTGGTAGTGGCAGCGCCCGCGGCCCGCGGCAGACGCGGACGGTCAACGTGGAAGTGCGCAAAAAGCGCACCTACGTGAAACGCAGCGTTGTCGAGGCCGAGGAGTCCAAGCACGACGTCGAGCGCCTGGAGCGGGCCCTGATCGAGGACCGCAAGCGTGCCGAGGAGCGCGCCCGGCGGGAGGCCGAGGAGGCCGAGGCACGGCGTCGCGAGGAAGAGGAAGCCGCCCGCAAGCAGGCCGAGGAAGAGGCTGCAGCCGCGCAGAAGGCGCAGGCGACCGAGCAGGCGACCACCGCCGAGCAAGCCGAGCCTGAGCCGGAGGCCGCGGAGCCCCAGCCAGATCCGGAGGCGGCCCGCCTGGCCAAAGAAAAGGAAGAGGCGCGCAAGCGCGAGGAAGAGAAAGAGCGTCGGCGTCTGGAGCAGGAGGCCCGCCGGGAGCGTGAGGCGGAGGAACGCGCCGCCCGCAAGACCGGTGCCACCGCCCCCGGCGGCAAGGGCAAGCAGAAGAAGGGGCGCGACAGCCTGTCTGTCGGTGCCGGCAAATCCGGCCGTCGGGCCGGCAAGAAGGTCGGCCGGCGCGGGAGCGCTGTGGGCGGCGAGGCCGCGAAGCAGCTCCAGCACGGCTTTGCCAAGCCGACCCAGCCGGTGGTGCGCGAGGTCGAAATCCCCGAGAGCATCACCGTCGGTGACCTGGCGCAGAAGATGAGCGTCAAGGCCGCCGTGCTCATCAAGGAGATGATGAAGCAGGGCGTGATGGCCACCATCAACCAGGCACTGGACCAGGAGACCGCGGTTCTGCTGGTCGAGGAGATGGGGCACAAGCCGGTGATCGTCCGCGAGGATGCGCTCGAGGAAGAGGTACTGCAGGACACCTCCGAGGCCCAGGAGGGCGACAAGGTCTCGCGCCCGCCGGTGGTAACCGTGATGGGCCACGTCGATCACGGCAAGACCTCGCTGCTGGACAACATCCGCCGGGCCAAGGTGGCGGACGCCGAGGCGGGTGGTATCACCCAGCACATCGGTGCCTATCACGTGGAGACCGACCGGGGCATGGTCACCTTCCTGGATACCCCCGGTCACGAGGCCTTCACCGCCATGCGCGCCCGTGGTGCGCAGCTGACCGACATCGTGGTGCTGGTGGTGGCCGCTGACGACGGCGTCATGCCCCAGACCGAGGAAGCCGTGCGCCACGCCAAGGCCGCCGAAGTACCGCTGGTGGTGGCCGTGAACAAGATCGACAAGCCGGACGCCGATCCGGACCGGGTCAAGCAGGAGCTCTCGCAGCTTGAAGTCATCCCCGAGGAGTGGGGCGGTGACGTCCAGTTCGTGCACGTCTCCGCTAAGCAGGGCCAGGGGCTGGACGATCTGCTCGAATCCATCCTGCTGCAGTCCGAGCTCATGGAGCTGGAGGCGGTGGCCGACGGCAATGCCTCCGGCATCGTGCTCGAGTCCAGCCTGGACAAGGGCCGCGGCCCGGTGGCCACAGTGCTGGTCCAGAGTGGCCGCCTGAAGAAGGGCGACAGCCTGCTCTGCGGCACGGAATATGGCCGAGTCCGTGCCCTGATCGACGAGACGGGCATGCGCGTGGACGACGCGGGCCCCTCCATCCCGGTGGTGGTGCTGGGCCTGTCCGGCCTGCCGTCGGCGGGCGATGACATGGTCGTGGTTGCCGACGAGAAGAAGGCCCGCGAGGTGGCGGAGATGCGCAAGGGGCGCCAGCGTGACAAGCGCCTGGCGCAGCAACAGGCTGCCCGCATGGAAAACCTCTTCAGCCAGATGAAAGAGGACGAGGTCAACACCGTCAACCTGGTGGTCAAGGCCGACGTGCAGGGCAGCGCCGAGGCGCTGCAGCAATCGCTGGCCAACCTGTCCACCGACGATGTGCAGGTGAAGGTGGTCTCCACCGGCGTGGGCGCGATCAACGAGTCCGACGTCAACCTGGCGCTGGCTTCCAACGCCATCCTGATCGGCTTCAACGTCCGCGCCGACGCGGCCGCCCGCCGGCTCGTCCAGGAAAACGAGGTGGACCTGCACTACTACAGCGTCATCTACGACGCCATCGAGCAGGTCAAGAACGCCATCTCGGGCATGCTCGAGCCGGAGCTCGAAGAACGCATCATCGGTCTGGCCGAGGTCAAGGATGTCTTCCGGTCGTCCAAGCTTGGCGCGATCGCCGGGTCCCTGGTCACCGAGGGTGTGGTGCGGCGGCGTAACCCCATTCGCGTGCTGCGTGACAATGTGGTCATCTACGAGGGCGAGCTGGAATCGCTGCGCCGCCACAAGGATGACGTTACCGAGGTCAAGTCGGGCACCGAGTGCGGTATCGGCGTGAAGAACTACAATGACGTCCGCATCGGCGACCAGATCGAGTGTTACGAGCGCGTCGAGGTGCAGCGCCAGCTGTGAGGTAAAAATGCCCAGGGATTTCCCGAGAACACGCCGGGTCGGCGAGCAGATCCAACGCGAGCTGGCTGAGCTGATCCGTGACGAACTCCGCGACCCGCGGCTGGGGATGGTGACCGTGTCGGAGGTGGAGGTCAGCCGTGACCTCGCCCACGCCAAGGTCTTTGTCACCGCCCTGGGCGGCAGTGCCGAGGAGAACGCCGAGACGGTGGCCGTGCTCAGCAAGGCCTCCGGTTACCTCCGCAAGCTGCTCGGACAGCGCCTCCGGCTTCGTCAGGTACCGGCGCTACACTTCCACCACGATACGGCGTTTGACCGCGGTGACCGGCTCAGCCGGCTCATCGACGAGGCCGTGGAGGAAGACCGCCACCAAGACGACGACAAGCCGAAGGGCTGACGGGGCGCTGAATGGCACGCAAGCATCTCCGCCGTGTGAACGGCATCCTGCTGTTGGACAAGCCCGTGGGCCTGTCATCCAACCAGGCCCTGCAGCGCGCCAAGCGGCTGTTCAAGGCGCGCAAGGCCGGGCACACCGGCAGCCTGGACCCATTGGCGACCGGGCTGCTGCCCCTGTGCTTCGGTGAAGCCACCAAGGTTTCCGGCTTTCTGCTGGACGCCGACAAGCACTACCTGGTGCGCTGTCGGCTTGGCGTGACCACCGATACCGGTGATGCCGAGGGCGAAGTGGTGGCCCGTGCCGAGGTCCCGGCGCTGGACGCCGCTGCGGTGGAGGCCGTTCTGGGGCGTTTCCGCGGCGATATTGAGCAGATTCCCCCGATGTACTCCGCCCTCAAGCACAAGGGCCAGCGGCTGTACAAGCTGGCTCGCGAGGGCAAGGAAGTGGTGCGGGAGCCGCGCCCGGTTCGCATTCATGCCCTGACGATGACCGCGCTCAGCGGTGATGAACTGTCACTGGACGTGCGCTGCTCGAAAGGTACCTACGTGCGCACGCTCGTCGAGGATATCGGGCAGGCGCTGGGCTGCGGTGCCCACGTGACGGCCCTTCGCCGGACCGGGCTCGGGCCTTTTGATGACCCCGCCATGCATACCCTGGAGTCGCTGGAAGCCCTCGCCGAGCAGGGTTTTGAAGCGTTGGACGGCTGCCTGGAGCCCATGGACAGCGCCCTGGTGCAGTGGCCGGCGCTGGAATTGGCGGACGATGTCGCATTCTTTTTGATGCAGGGGCAGCCGGTCTGGGTGCCCCGCATACCGGATGCCGCCTGGTTGCGGCTCTACACCCGGGAGGGTCGTTTCCTGGGCATGGGTTGCCCGGATGCCGAGGGTCGTGTCGCGCCAAAGCGCCTGTTGGCGACGGGCGGCGGCAACCGGTAACCGGATGTTGCTTGTTACCCCCGGCGGCCGGGGGCTAAAATACGCCGATTAACCATCAGGTCCATAAACTGTTTGAGTTTTTCAGGAGTCAGTTACATGTCGCTTTCCGCTGAGCACAAGGGCGAAATCGTCAAGAAGCACGCACGTTCCACCTCCGACACCGGTTCTCCCGAGGTGCAGGTGGCCCTGCTGACCGCCCGCATCCAGCACCTGAGCGGTCACTTCGCCGAGCACAAGCAGGATCACCACTCCCGTCAGGGGCTGCTCAAGCTCGTAAGCCAGCGCCGCAAGCTGCTGGACTACCTCAAGCGCAAGGATCGTCAGCGCTACCTCGATCTGATCGAGAACCTGGGTCTGCGTAAGTAAGCGCACCCGCCGCACGCCGGGTCGCCGTGCGTGCACCGGGTGTCCTGCAGGGGTAGGGCACCTCGTCAGTCATCTCAAGAGTAGCCGGATATTATCGTGAAATCAGTCAAGAAGAGCTTTCAGTACGGAAACCACACCGTCACTCTGGAAACCGGTGGCGTAGCGCGGCAGGCCGATGGGGCCGTGCTGGTCAACATGAGTGACACGGTGGTGCTCGTCACCGCTGTCGGTCGCAAGGAGGCGGACCCGAGCAAGGGCTTCTTCCCCCTGACGGTCAACTACCAGGAGCGGACCTACGCGGCGGGCAAGATCCCGGGAGGCTTCTTCAAGCGTGAGGGCCGCCCCTCCGAGAAGGAAACCCTCACCAGCCGGCTGATTGACCGGCCCATCCGGCCGCTGTTCCCGGAAGGTTTCTACAACGAGGTTCAGGTGGTGGCCACGGTGCTGTCCATGAACCCCGAGGTAGACGCTGACATTCCGGCCCTGATCGGTGCCTCCGCCGCCCTGTCCATCTCCGGTATCCCGTTCGACGGCCCCATCGGGGCGGCACGCGTGGGGTATCGGGACGGTGAGTACCTGCTCAACCCCACTTTCGAGGAGACCGCCGCCTCCGACCTGGACCTGGTGGTTGCGGGCACCGAGGACGCGGTGCTGATGGTGGAGTCGGAGGCCAACCAGCTCTCCGAGGAGACCATGCTGGGTGCCGTGCTCTATGGCCACGAGCAGATGCAGGCGGCCATCGAGGCGATCAAGGCGCTGGCGGCCGAGGCCGGCAAGCCGCGCTGGGATTGGCAGGCCGCGCCGGGCGATGCCACGCTGGAGACGGCAATCAAGGACCTGGTCGGCGACGAACTGGCATCGGCCTACCAGGTGCCCGAAAAGCAGGAGCGGCAGAACCGGATCGGGGAACTGCGCCAGAAGGCCATCGAGGGGCTGGGTGAGAACCGCGACGAAGAGGGCGGCTGGCCCGAGAAAGATGTCGGCGACGCCTTCAAGGCGTTGGAAAAGGACATCGTGCGCGGCCGAATCCTGGCCGGCGAGCCCCGTATCGACGGCCGCGACAACCGCACCGTGCGGACCATCGACGTGGAAGTGGGCGGCTTGCCTCGCACCCACGGGTCGGCGATCTTCACCCGCGGCGAAACCCAGGCGGTGGTAGTGACCACGCTGGGTACCGGTCGTGATGCGCAGATCATCGACGCTATTGAGGGTGAGCGAAAGGAGCAGTTCATGCTCCATTACAACTTCCCGCCCTACTGTGTCGGTGAGACCGGCTTCATGGGTACGCCCAAGCGCCGCGAGATCGGCCACGGCAAGCTTGCCAAGCGCGGCATCCAGGCCGTCATGCCCGCCCCGGATGACTGCCCCTACGTCATTCGGGTGGTCTCCGAGATCACCGAGTCCAATGGTTCGTCCTCAATGGCCTCCGTGTGCGGGACCTCGCTGTCGCTGATGGACGCCGGCGTGCCGGTGAAGGCGCCGGTGGCGGGTATCGCCATGGGCCTGATCAAGGAGGACGATCAGTTCGCTGTGCTCACCGATATCCTGGGCGACGAGGACCACCTCGGCGACATGGACTTCAAGGTTGCGGGCACCGAAACCGGCGTGACCGCCCTGCAGATGGATATCAAGATCCAGGGCATCACCCGCGAGATCATGACCCAGGCGCTGGAGCAGGCCCGTGAGGGTCGTCTGCACATCCTTGGCGAGATGAACAAGGTCATCAGCCAGCCCCGCCAGGAGATGTCCGAGTACGCGCCGCGCCTGCTGACCATCCGCATCGACCCGGAAAAGATCCGGGACGTGATCGGCAAGGGCGGCGCCACGATCCGGCAGCTCACCGAGGAGACCGGTACGACCATCGATATCTCCGATGATGGCAAGGTGACGGTCGCCTCCGCGGACAAGTCTGCCGCGGACGAGGCCCGTCGGCGTATCGAGCTGCTCACTGCCGATGTGGAGGTAGGCACGATTTACGAGGGCAAGGTGTCCAAGCTGATGGATTTCGGCGCCTTCGTGAACATCCTGCCAGGGCGTGACGGCCTGGTGCACATCTCGCAGATCTCCAACGAGCGCGTGGAACGGGTTGCCGATTACCTGAAGGAGGGCGATACCGTGCGCGTGAAGGTGCTGGAGGTGGACCGTCAGGGCCGCATTCGTCTGAGCATGAAGGCGGTGCAGGAAGGCGAATAAGCGCTCCACGCAGCGTCTCGCTGTCCGTAAAGGAAACCCCGGGTGGAGCAGGTGCTCCCCCGGGGTTTTTTACGTATGAAGAAAGGTTTTGGTAGTACCTGTGGGGCTCGGTCGTTGCTCGGCTGCCCGGCAGGATTGAGGGGCCGGGTCGGGGGGCCGCCCCCCCGACCCGGCTCCGGCTCACCCGAAGGCCAGCTGCGGCAGGAACAGGGAGATCTGCGGGAAGGCGATCAGCACCGCCGTGCTCATCAACAGGATGAAGATGAACGGCGGTGTCCCCTTAATCGTGTCCCAATAGGGTCGCCGGAATATCGCGATGGCCGTGAAGATGTCGCAGCCGAACGGCGGCGTGGCGGAGCCGATGGCCGCCTGCAGGGTCACGATCACGCCGACGTGTACCGGGTCCAGCCCGGTAGCGTCCACCAGCGGGGTGAAGATCGGCGTGAGTACGAGGATGACCACGATCGGGTCCACGAACATGCAGCCAATGAAGTAGGCCAGGGCGATGACGATAAGCGCCAGTTCCGGATTGCCCGCTAGTGTTTCGATCAATGGTCCGATGAGCTCCCGCGGGATCCGGGCGGCGGAAATCACGTAGGAAAAGACCTGGCCCGAGGCTACGAGAACGAAGACCACGGCGGTGATCAGCCCCGTGGACAAGGCGATGGGCCAGATCTCCTTGATGTGCAGGGAACGGAAGATCACCACTTCCAGCAGGAAGGCGTAGGCCACGGAGACTGCCGCTGCCTCGGTGGGGGAGAAAAAGCCGGCGTAGATGCCACCGACCACGATCACCGGGAAGCCCATGGGCAGCAGGGCGCCGCGCAACGCCTTCAGCCGGAGGCCCCACGGCGTCTTGTCCTCCACGGGGATCGCCTTCATGCGGGAATAGATGTAGGTGTAGACGCAGAAGAAGAGTAGGATGAGCAGGCCGGGCAGAATGCCGGCGATGAACAGCTCCCGCACCGAGGTGCGGGAGACCACACCGTAGACGATCATGCCGATGCTCGGCGGGATCAGCAGTGCGATGTCACTGGCGTTGATGATCAGCGCCGTGGTGAAGCTGTCCTTGTAGCCGGCCTTGATCAGCTTCGGTCGCAGTGGGCCACCGATGGCCACCACCGTGGCCTGGGTGGAGCCCGAGACCGCGCCGAACAAAGTGCAGCTGACAGCCGCAGTAACCGGCAGCCCGCCGCGCAGGTGGCCGAAGAAGCTCATCACCAGGTCGAGCAGCCGATTGGCGGTGCGGCCCTTGGTCATGATGTCCGCGGCCAGGATGAACAGGGGCACGGCGGCAAGCACTGGCGAGGAGATCCCCGAGACCATCTGCGCGACGATCCGGTTGGTGCTGATGAAGTCCAGCTCGAAGAGCATCACGTAGATGGCCGCGGAGAGCAGCGGCACCATCAATGGGAAGCCGAGGAGCAGCAGCCCCACCATGATGCCGACCATGATCCAGATCATCAGCGATTCACTCCTTGGAGATTCTGCGAGTCACGCCGCTACTCCGGACGGCGCCCAGTGCATGCATCAGGGCGCATCCGGGTTGGCGTCCCCGTATTGTTCTTTCTGCGTGAACGAGCGGTAGATGCCTCGGCTCATCAGATTACGCAGGGCCGTCAGGAAGAACTGCAGGCCCCCCAGGGCCAGCCCCAGCGGTACCAATGCGTAGGGAATCCATTGCCTGAGCTGTGTCCGCCAACTCAGCGGGCCGGTACCGGGCTCGGCCAGCAGTTGCATGATGACCACCACCAGTACCCACCCCAGTGCCAAGCCGGCGGCCAATGCCGAGATCCAGACCCCGATATCAGCCCGTTTCAGTGCGCTGATCCAACTGGCCGGGCCGTGGTGGCCGCGGGCCCAGGTCAGCCAATAGCCCGCCCAGAGGGCCAGCAGCAGCGGCAGCAGGATGTGCATCTGCCAGGCGTAAATGGCCATGCCTGAAAAGGTGCGGTCCCGGCGGTGGAGGCTCGAGACGTAGTCGAAACCCAAATACGCGAGGTAGAAGAGCAGCACGGAGGTGCCGAGGCTCAGGAAGATAAGCATGCCCTTGCGCCAGATGCCCCAGAGCTGGTCGTACAGGGCGGTCATGGCGATATGCCGGCCCTGGCGGGCGGCGAAGCCAATCCCCATGAAGGTCACGATGACCAGCAGGATCACCGTGATGTCCTCGGTCCCCGGGATGCTGAAGCCGTGAAAGTTGCGGGTATACACGTTACTGATGGCCACCACGGCCATCAGCAGGACGCCGGCCCCCACCAGCAACCCCTCCACATGCTCCACGGCCTGATCAATCAGCCGCATCCCCTTTGCCAGTCGGCCTTCCGGGCCTTTGGCGGCATCAGGTTCAATGCTCATGCGCTATGACTGCCACCCTTATAGTGTGAAGTTGTTCTTATGCATCAGCATAAACTATAAAGTGCACTCCCGGTAAAGCCTAATCCACGGCGAGGGATTTCGCGATGTCCCTTTTCAAGGCTGACTGGCATGTTTCGCCCGACGGTGTGCTAGTGTTGTGAATGCACGCTTGGTTTTCCGGGCCCGCGCAATATGGCCCTGCATGGGGCATAGACCGGGCTCGGTGGGCGGTCAACGTAAGACAACAAGGAGACTCTGATGAAGAGAACGTCTTGGCTGATTTCCACGGCTGCTGTGACAGCTCTGGGTCTCTCGGCCTGCGGGGGGGATGCACCGGACACGGACGCCGACGGCGAGGCCGTTGCCGAGGTGCAGACCTGGCGCGTGGCGCTGGAAGAGATCGAGGGCAGTGTTCAGCACCGCTACGCTGAGCGCTTCGCCGAGCTGGTGGAAGAGCGGCTCGATAACGTCGAGTTCGTCATTTACAGCTATGGCGAACTGAGCCCGAGCTTCGACGAGATCTACAGCCAGTTGCAGGACGGGGCCGTGCAGTTCGGCTTCGGTTCCGGCTTCTTCGGCGGCGTGGTCCCCGAGAACGACGTCTTCAGCTTGAGCTTCGTGCTCACTGACGACGAATGGCTCAACACGCAGATTCTTAACGCCGAGGGTTTCCTGTGGAGCGATGACCTGCAGGAGGCCTATCGCGACCGCGACGTGCAGCTGCTCTCGCTGGTGCCGGAAGGCTGGCAGGTCTGGGCCGGCAACGAGGAAATCCGCAGCGTCGAGGATTTCGAGGGCGTGCGCATCCGCGTGATGGACAACCGCCTGCTGCGCGAGACCTACAGCGCGTACGGCGCTGACCCGACCTCCGTGGGCTACTCCGACATCTATGGCGCACTGGAAACCGGCGCGATCGACGCCAACATCCAGCCCGTCTTCGCCCACCAGGAGATGAGCTTCTACGAAGTCCAGGACTACATGATCTTCGGCCGCCACAAGCCGTTCATCGCGGCCTGGATGGCCAACCGGGACTTCTGGGACAGCCTCTCTGACGAGGAGCGGGAGGCAATCCGGGAGGCGAACGAGGAACTGGTGGAATACATCCATGAAGCGCAGGTGGAGCTGAACGAGCGCCGCATGGACCAGATCCTCGAGGCGCGCCCCGAGGTGGAGATCATCGACATCGATGAGGACACCCGCGAGGCCTTCCGCGAGGCCAGCATGCCGGTCCGCGATACCTACGTGGACATGGCGGGCGAGCGCGGTGGCCGCATCCTTGAGCGGCTGCTCGAGGAGGTCGAGGCCCAGCAGGAGGACTAAGCGCCTCCTCGCAACGGTTCCGCGCCCTGCGGGGCGGAACCCAGCGGGTTGAAAAGGCCTGCCGGCACCCGGCGGGCCTTTTCTATTTCCGGTGGCGGGCGGTACGTTGTGGGACAACACCCGGCCGGTCATGGCGGGGCCTGGATACCTGTGGTTGACCTCGGAAGGAGGGGATAGACATGGTCAAGACGGAATCGACAATGACGCCGTTAGGCACGCGGGCACCGGAGTTTCGGTTGCCCTCTACAGAAGGGGGCGAGATTGCCCTGGAGGCGGTGCGCGGCGAGCGTGGCCTGGTGGTGGCTTTCATCTGTAACCACTGCCCGTTCGTCAAGCATATCCGCGGTGCCCTGGCTGAGTTCGCTCGGGATTACGCGGCGCACGGCATCAACATGGTGGCCATCAGTGCCAATGATGTGGAGGCCTATCCCCAGGATAACCTCGAGGCCATGGTGAAGGAGAAGCAGGTGGCGGGGTACGAGTTTCCCTACTTGCTGGACGAGACCCAGGCGGTGGCCAAGGCCTACGGGGCGGCCTGCACCCCGGATTTTTTCCTGTTCGATGCCGACCTGAAGCTGGTTTACCGCGGGCGTTTTGACGCGGCCACGCCGGGCAACGATGAACCGGTGGACGGACGGGACCTGCGGGCGGCGGCGGATGCGCTGCTGCGGGGTGAGACGCTAGCCGCGGACGCACAGCGGCCGAGCCTTGGCTGTAACATCAAATGGAAGCCTGGGAACGAGCCGGCCTGGTTTCAGGGCTGAGCGGCGGCGGATCGGGATAGGGTCAGCCGAGCAGCAGTTCCAGCACGAACTTGCTGCCGAAGTAGGCCAGCGCCAGGGCGACAAACCCGCCCAGCGTCCAGCGCACTGCTGTTTGGCCGCGCCAGCCCATCCGCCAGCGGCCCACCAGCAGCGTGCCGAAGACTACCCAGGCCACAACGGACAGGGTGGTCTTGTGCACCAGGTGCTGGCCGAACAGGTCCTGGACGAACACCATGCCGGTGACCAGGCCGACGGTCAGCAGGACAAAGCCCAGCCAGAGCATGCCGAACAGCTGCTTTTCCATGGTGTGCAGGGCGGGGAGTTGGCGCACGAAACCGCCCATCTGGCGGTGGCGCAGGCGGTAATCCAGCACGGCGAGGATCACCGCCTGTATGGCCCCGAGGCCCAGGGTGCTGTAGGCCAACATGGAGCTGATGATGTGGGCGTCCACCCCAGGCTCGCGGGGCACCGGCGTGCCGCAGTCCGCGGTACAGGCCAGTAAAACGCCCAGGGCGGCCATGGGCAGCAGGATGATCCCCAGGTGGCAGACGGGCAGGCGGCTGGTGGCCACCAGCATCCCCGCCACCATGAATAGGCTGACCACCGCCCAGGCATTGAAAAAGCCCAGGTTGAGTCCGGCGTCGGTCCATACCGCCGACCAAGCGACGATCGCATGGAGCAGTGCACCGCCAGCGGCAAGCCACAGGGGCAGGTTTCGGCGCAAGGCATCCGTCTTGCCGCGTACCAACCCCTGGAGCAGCAGACCACCGGCCACGAGGTAAAGCGCCGCTGCCAGGATGGCGATGAAAAACAGCATGGTCAGGTGAAAACTCTCCGGGCAACCCCCGGGAAGCAGGGGGATTTGGACGGTGAATCTGCGCTGATCATCGCATACAAGGCCAGACACGGGAAGTCAGCGGCGGCTGGTGACGATATACTGTGGCCAAACTCCGGGTAGGCCCGGTGCCTGCCCCCGGTAAACGGGACGAGATACCTATGTTCGACAACCTCAGTGGACGCCTGTCAGAAGCCATGAACCGCCTGCGCGGCAAGGGGCGGCTGACCGAGGACAACATCAAGGACACGCTGCGCGAAGTGCGCATGGCCCTGCTTGAGGCCGACGTCGCGCTGCCGGTGGTGCGCGAGTTTATTGCCCAGGTCCGCGAGCGGGCCATGGGCGCCGAGGTAATGAAGAGCCTTACCCCCGGCCAGGCGCTGATCAAGATCGTCAAGGACGAGCTGGTCCAGGTGATGGGCGAGGAGAATGACGCCCTGGACCTGGCCGCCAAGCCACCGGCGGTGGTCCTGTTGGCCGGCCTGCAGGGCTCGGGTAAAACCACCAGCACCGCCAAGCTGGCCCGCTACCTGGTGGAGCGCGAGAAGAAAAAGGTTCTGGTCGTAAGCTGTGACATCTACCGGCCCGCCGCCATCGAGCAGCTGCGCACCCTCGCCGGCGAGGTGGGCGTGGAGTGGTTCCCCAGCGAGGCAAAGCAGGACCCGGAGAAGATCGCCAAGGCCGCGCTGGACCACGCCCGCAAGCAATTCTTTGATGTGCTGCTGGTGGACACGGCCGGGCGCCTGCACATCGACCAGGACCTGATGGACGAGGTCCAGCGGCTGCACAAGGCGCTCGACCCGGTGGAAACGCTGTTCGTGGTGGACAGCATGACCGGTCAGGACGCGGCGAACACGGCCCGGGCCTTCCACGACGCCCTGCCGCTCACTGGCGTGGTGCTGACCAAGACCGATGGTGATGCCCGCGGCGGTGCGGCGCTTTCCATCCGTCATATCACCGGCAAGCCGATCAAGTTCCTGGGCGTGGGTGAGAAGACCTCCGCCCTGGAGCCCTTCCACCCGGAGCGGGTCGCCTCCCGGATCCTCGGCATGGGCGACGTGCTCTCGCTGGTCGAGGAGGTGGAGCGCAAGGTTGATCGCAGCGAGGCGGAGAAGCTCAGCAAAAAGCTCAAGAAGGGCAAGGGATTCGACCTGGAGGACTTCAAGTCCCAGATGGAGCAGGTCAACAAGCTCGGCGGCATCGGTGGGCTGATGGACAAGATGCCCGGGATGGGCAACATGTCCGAGCAGATCAAGGGCAAGATGGACGACAAGCAGGTCCGCCGCCTGGTCGCCATCATCAACTCCATGACCCCCGATGAGCGTCGCCGCCCGGAGGTCATCAACGGCTCGCGCAAGCGCCGCATCGCCCAGGGCTCCGGCACCCAGGTGCAGGAGGTCAACCGTCTGCTCAAGCAATTCAAGCAGATGCAGAAGATGATGAAGCAGATGAAGAAAAAGGGCGGCATGCAGAAGATGATGCGCCAGCTTGGCGGAGGCGGCGGCGGTGGGCAGCTGCCACCGGGCATGGGGGGCTTCTAGAGGGGGGCCTTTGCCGCACCCGCTCAAGTTCCCTCGTAAGTAGTCGATGTTATGGTACACGGCGCGTGGGGTTTCCCTGCCGGTCCGCGGGGCTGGCCGTAGGAAGGCCGCGGGCCCATTACAAAGCCATAACAAGCGAAGACCTTACGGGGCAGGTGCTGCATGAATCTCGTCAAACGGTTCAACAACTGGCCGATCTGGGTGCGACTGCTGCTGGCCATCTGGCTGATGCTGGTGGTCGCCTGGAGCACGTTGATCGCGTGGTCGGTCTACGAGCAGCGGAACACCGCCCTGAATCAGGCGGTCACGTTCAGCGAGACCATGAACGAGATGACCATGGCCGGGCTCACCACGCTGATGATCCTCTGGGAAATGGACGAGCGCGATGAGTTCCTGGACCAGATCCTGGCCCTGCACAACATGGAGGACCTGCGTGTCCTGCGGAGCGAGGCCGTCAGCCGGCAGTTCGGCGAGGGGCTCGATATCAGTCAGCCGGCCAATGATATCGAGGCGCAGGTGCTGGAGACCGGTGAGTCGCATTTCGAGGTGGAAGAGGGCGGTGATTACCTCTACGCCGTGATCCCCAACCGCAACGTGCAGGACTACCTCGGCAAGAACTGCATGGCGTGCCACGCCATGGCCGACGAGGGCGAGGTGCTCGGCGCGGTCAGCATGCGCATCGGGCTGCACGAGGTGAACGAGGCGGTGTTCCGTTTTGGCACCATGGTCTTCGGGCTGGCGGTGCTCCTGAGCGTGCCGCTGCTTGGCGTGGTCTACCTGTTCATCAAGCGCTTTGTCTCGGCGCCGCTTGGCGACATGACCGATCGGCTGGAGGACATTGCCAGCGGCGACGGCGATCTGACGCGGCGGTTGCCGGAACGCGGGGAGGATGAAATCGGCCGGGCGTCGAACGCTTTCAACCACACCATGGACAAGTTCCACGACCTGGTGAGCCGCGTGGTGACCTCTGCCAGCCGGCTGACCGATGCGGCAGACCGTGTCTCCACCGTGACGGTGCAGACGAACAAGGGCGTACAGGCGCAACGCGAGCAGATCGAGCAGGTCGCCACCGCCATGAACGAGATGACTGCCACGGCCCAGGAGGTGGCGCGTAACGCCCAGGATGCGGCCCACGCTACCCGTTCCGGTGCCGATGCCTCCGATCGCGGGCGGGACGTGGTGGAGCGGACCATTGGCAGCATCGACCGGCTGGCCGAGGAGGTCCAGAAGGCCTCCGAGGTAATCCGCAAGCTGGCGGCCGACAGTGAGCGCATCGGGGAGGTCTCGGAGCTGATTCGCGAGATCGCGGAGCAGACCAACCTGCTGGCCCTTAACGCCGCCATCGAGGCCGCCCGTGCCGGCGATGCCGGCCGCGGCTTCGCCGTGGTGGCCGACGAGGTGCGCTCGCTGGCCAGCCGCACCCACGAGTCCACGCAGAGCATCCAGGAGATGATCAGTGGCCTGCAGGAAGAGACTCAATCCGCCGTGCAGGTCATGGAGTCGGGCTATCAGCAAACCCAACAGACCGTGGCGCAGGCCGGCGAGGCCGGTGAGTCGCTCCAGGAGATCGCCTCCTCGGTGCAGACCATCAGCAGCTCCAACGAGCAGATCGCCAGCGCCGCGGAGCAGCAGAGTGCTGTGGCCGAGGAGATCAACCGCAACATCACCAGCATTACCGACGGTGCCGAGCAGACCGCGGCCGGTTCGCGGGAGACCGCCAGCGCCGGCGATGAACTGGCCAAGTTGGCCCGTGAGCTGAAGCAACTGGTCGGGCAGTTCAAGGTCTGACAGTCGCGTGAGCCCACCGTCCGCCAGCCAGCAGCCCGAACGCCCGGCCCACCATTGGCGCCGGGTGTTCGGGTTTCTGTCCGGGCCGGCCATTTTCGCCGTGATGCTTTGGATCGGGCCACCCGGTGAGCTGTCGGTCGAGGCCTGGCGGGTAGCCGCATTGACCCTGCTGATGGCTACCTGGTGGGTGAGTGAGGCCCTGCCCCTGCCGGTCACGGCCATGCTCCCCATGGTGATGCTGCCCATGCTCGGGGTCAGCAGCGTGGAGAGCGCGGCGGCCCCCTATGCCAATCCCCTGGTATTCCTCTTTCTCGGTGGCTTTCTGCTGGCGCTGGCGATTCAGCGCTGGAACCTGCACCGGCGCATTGCCATCACCATCCTGAGCGTTTCCGGGCGCCGGCCGGATCTGCTGATCGGCGGTTTTATGGCCGCCACGGCAGGCCTGAGCATGTGGGTCAGCAATACCGCCACCGCTGCGATGATGCTGCCCATCGGGCTTTCGGTCATCGCGCTGCTGGAGGACCAGAGCGGCAAGATTGAGCGTGACTTCATCCTCGGGCTGCTGATCGGTATCGCATTTGCTGCGAATATCGGCGGTATGGGGACCCTGATCGGAACACCGCCCAACGCCTTGTTGGCCGGGTTCCTTTCCGAACGCCAGGGGCTTGAGATCGGTTTTGCCCAGTGGATGATCCTCGGCGTGCCGTTGGCGCTGACCCTACTGGCCGGTACCTGGTGGTTGTTGACCCACAAGGTCTACCAGGTCCGCCGCCAGTCCATGCAGGGTGTTTCCGAGTTGATCGAATCCCAGCGCAAGGCACTCGGGCGGATCAGTCGGGGGGAGCGCCGGGTGGCGATGATCTTCGCGCTTACGGCACTGGCCTGGGTGTGCCGGCCGCTGCTCCAGGCGGTCTGGCCGTGGGGGGAACTCAGCGACGCCGGCATCGCCCTGGCGGCGGGGGTCGCCCTCTTCCTGGTGCCGGTGGACTGGCGGCGACAACAGTTCCTGATGGAGTGGCAGGCCACCCGGGAGTTGCCCTGGGGGGTGTTGATCCTGGTCGGGGGTGGGCTCAGCCTCGGGGTGGCCATCGAGGACAGCGGGCTGTCCCACGCGATCGCCCTGACGTTGGTGGATCTGGCGGGCTGGCCGATCTGGTCGCTGATCGCGGTGATCGCGACCCTGACGCTGCTGCTGAGCCATGTCACCAGCAACACGGCGACGGCCGCCACGTTGCTGCCCCTGATGGTATCGTTGGCCCTGATGCTGGAGGTGGACCCGCTCCTGCTGGCCGTGCCGGTGGCCCTGGCCGCCTCCTGCGCCTTCATGCTTCCGGTGGCGACGCCACCGAACGCCATTATCTTCGGTAGCGAGCGGTTGCGGGTCACGGACATGGTCTATGCCGGGGCGTGGGTGACCCTGTTTGCGTTACCGGTCCTGGTGGTGGTGAGTACTATTGCGGTTGTCCCCCTCTTTTCGGGTGGGGGCTGATCGATGCAGATCACAAATCACGTTTTTGGAATGTCTCAAGGGTAGGCTTCGCTTGACCTAAGTCAATTCAACGGGCCGGCGATGGGAGTAGCTTACGTCCTCAGACAAGGATGTCTACCGTTGCACGGAGGCAACGGCCAATAACTTCAGCAGGATGCACCAAGAAGCGCAGCAGGGAAGCCCCGTCCGTGCTAGCGGAGGGCGCGGTCAGGAGAGCCGGAAGGCTATGTGCCCCACCTGGTGAAAGCCGGGTGGGGCTTTTTGTCTCCGGGTGGTTTTTGTTTTAAGGCGCGTTACTGAAAGCGAGTGGTACGGAAGCTTTCCCGGGCAATAACGGCCTCATGCCAGTCCGCGAGGGCCGGGTGACGGGGCTGCCAGTCGATTTCCGGCATGCGGAAGAGCAGGTAGTCCAGGGCCACGGCCACGGCGATATCGCCCAGGGTCACGGTGCCCCTGTTGTCCGGATTGTCCCCGCCCTCAATTACCTCATTGTCCAGTGCCGCCAATGTCCGTGCTATCGCCCGCGCCCGGCGTTGACCCAGAACGGAGTCATCGGCCGCCGCGCCCTGGTGTTTGCGCCCAATCACGGAATTGAACGCCGCCTCCATCAGGCCTTGGCCCAGACCGGCCCGGTGCAGTACCTCCGATTGTTGCGCCCCCGGCACCAGGTCGGGGCCTTGGCCAACGGCATCCAGGTGCATGGCAATCAACGGCGATTCGACCAACGCCGTGCCGTCATCGGTGGTCAGTGCCGGCACCCGACCCACCGGGTTCACCGCAAGCAGCGCCTCATCGTCACTCCATGGGTCGCACCAGATCAGTTCGACCCGGTCCGCCAGGCCCTTCTCCAGGGCTGCGATGCGGGCCACGCGGGCGTAAGGTGAGGTCGCGTTCAGGAAAAGCTGCATGGTTATTGCCTCCGGGCGGTTTCAGGTGTGATGGTGTAGATCGGAAAAGCGACCTTGCTGGTGAGGACGAGCAGGGTGGCGGCCATCAATACGAGGCTTCCCAGAAGGAACAGCGGCATATAATGCCCCTGTGCATCGTAATAGGCCGACATGCCCAAGCCAGCTGCCGCCTGCGCCGCGGCGAAGCTTGTAGTCGCGATGCCCCAGTATCGTCGATGCGCTTGAGGTCCCACGAGTTCAGAGAGGCGACCGGAGGTTAGCGTAACAATTCCGGGCACAAGTGCGCCGACGACGAATGATGAGATAGCCAAGCTGAATGGGCTGACCGATAACAGTGGGAGTGCGACAGCGACCCCCTTGGTGAGAAGAGCGAGTAGCAGAGAGGTAGCCCAACCCAGCCATTGGGCGGCAAGGCCAGCGACAAGCGGACCGAGAATCGCCCCCAATCCGAACAGAGCCCATTGCTGTGCCGCCAGGGTCTGGCCCAGCGCTGCCTCCCGGGCAATGAAATCAACCCAGAAGACGGTATGGGGCACGAATCCGATCGCATCCATGCTGTACGCGGCGATGACCAGCACAATGACCGCCATCGGTAAGCCGGTTTTGGGCCCAGTGGGAGAACCGGTTTCTTGAGCAAGGGGTGGTCGCTCCATATGGCGAAGACCCCATTGGCTTGCGAGCCCTGCGATCAGGCAAAGGGCGCCGAGATGCAGCCACGTCCACGCCAGGCTGACCTGCAAGAGCCAGGGGATCAGGGTCGCGGATAGCAGGGCCCCAACGCCTATCCCCGTGAAGATCAAGCCCGCCACCCGGGGACGCCGTTCAACGGGTGTGACCGAGAGCGCAAGCGATGGCCCCACCACCATGAGCACGCCTCCAGCAATGCCGGCAGCCAGGCGCCAGCCAAAGAACCAGGCGAAGGGCGCGGACTGGGCGCTACACAGAAAGCTGAGAATAGCCACCATGGCAGCCATCCAAATGACCTTATGTGCACCGGCCCGGGATGCCAGGTGATTCGCGGTGATTGCGCCAAGCAAGTACCCCAGCAAATTGGCTGCACCCAGGTAAGCCGCTTGAGCCGGCGGAAACCACTCGGCCTCTATGACAGCGGGTACTAGTGGGGTGTAGGCGAAGCGTGCCAAACCGACGCCGATCAATGTCGCCGCAAAGCCGACAGCCAGTGCCGGTAGGTCTTTCTGGAACATTCGCAATCAAGTGCTCCCTACCACGTCATGGACAGAGCGCAGGGTACGGCTGGTAGAGAATGCTTAAAAACGATAAATTGCGATTGCAATTATCGCTTTTTATGAATCTCGCGGGGCGTTGATGCAAATCAAGTCGTTACGTCTGTTTTTGGCGGTGGTGGAGAGTGGCAGTTTTGTTGCGGCGGCGGAGCGGATGCACACCGTGCAGTCTAATGTCACAGCGCATATCAAGCGCTTAGAGCAAGAACTCGATGCTCGCCTTCTGGACCGCCAGGCCAGGGTCCGCCTGACCCCCGCGGGCCGGAGTTTGGTGGCACACGCTGAGCGTATTGTGGGTGCGCATGATGAAGCGATTGCAGCCTTCCAAGGGCAGTGCTCGCCCAGCGGTGCGCTTCACCTCGGGGCCATGGAGACCACAATGGCCTTGCGCCTGCCGGCCCCGCTGGCCGCGTTCCATGCCCAATACCCAGACGTCGACCTGCGGGTTCGGACCGGGCCCACTGCTGACCTGGTCGAGGCGATGGCTGCGGGACGCCTGGACTGCGCGTTTGTCGCAGGCCGGGTGGAAGATCCGCGGCTTTACCAGGCCGTTGCATTCAATGAGCGGCTAGCGCTGGTAGCCGGGCACCCCCTCAGTACGTTGCCCTCCTCAGAACAATTGCAAGGTTCGACCTTTTTGGCCTTCCGCCAGGGCTGCAGCTACCGGCAGCGCGTTGAGCTCCTGCTCGCGAGCCACGGGATATCCTCAGCCAGAATTTTCGACTTTGGCACCTTGGATGCCATTTTGGGGTGCGTGGCCGCCGGGATGGGTTATGCCCTGCTCCCGCAGGCCGTGGTCGAGGCCCACGCCGATCGTTTTGGCATTCATGCCTGTCTGCTGCCGGAGGAAATCGGCGCGGTGGATACCTGGTTCGTTGCCCGCTCCCAAGAATGCTGGACCCCGACCCTGCAGCGGTTCGCTGAGTCAGTGTTGCCCCCGCGGCATGACGACCCAGAGCAGTAGCGCTAACTGGAATACCATTGCGCCAGTCCATAGTGCTGCTGCCGACCAGAGTCCGATCAGGGTATCGGCCCAGAGGATCCGCAGCAGCGCACTCAGGCTGACCAACGCGGTCACGAGCAGCAGCCAGCGATAGAACCCGGGCAAGCAGCGGTGGCGATGGCCCCAGGTCCGGGTGATGACCGCGGTACTCAGAGCCCCTAGCGCACCGACTGTGATGGCGTGGGTGGCGGTGCCCGGCGCGAGCCATCCGAACTGAACCGCACCGAGCAGCAGGGTGCCCGCCACCAGCCAGCCGTAACCGACCCCGAGCGCGACCAGGTCTGGGCGGTGGATGCAGCGCCAGAGCTGCCAGCGGAACAGGCGCGCCGCGGCCACGCCTGCCGTGGCCAACAGGGCCAGGCCAGCCGGCAGGCCAAGGCCGGGTATGGCCGCACACACGATGGCCAGCGCCATGAGCAGGAGCAGGGCCGCCTCCAGGCGGGGTTGCACCCGGGCTTCCAGCCGCCCGCCCTGGCGCTCGATCGCGCCCGCTACGGCCGGGGCGATTATCCGCCCCCCGACAAAGAGCATCAGCAGGGCAAACAACAGCACCGATTCGCGGAGCAACAGCCAGCTGACGCCGTAGTGATCCAGGCCCCGGGCCAGGTGGTAGAGGGCAGCCACCCCGCAGAGGGCCAGCAGCAGCCAGCCAAAGGCCTGGTTGCGCCACTTTTTCGCACTGCGAAGCAGCGGCGGCAGGATCTGCGTGGCCAGCAGAAAGACGAATAGTCCGTTGAGCAGCGCGGGCAGCGCCCCGTGGGGCATTACCGCGCCACTGACCCGTGCGGCGAGCCAGAGCGTGGCCAGGGTGAGCAGGGTGGGTAAGGTGACGCGGGTTGCCATGAAACCGGTGACCAGCGCGAGGCCATAACCGAACAGCAGTTCCTGGCCGTGATCCAGCGGTGTGGCCAGACCGGGTGCCAGGGGCTGATGGTGGTAGATTCCCTGGACGGAGAGCGGGACCGCGATCAGGGCAAAGAGGACCGCGGCAGGGAAGAAGAAGGTGTCGGCCTTGTGATACCGGCGACGGCGGGTCTGGGGCGTGCTGTGAGTCTGGGACATGGCTAAGGCACTTTAGGGCCAAGGTGGATAAAGAACAAATAGAATGCATCTTAATGTTGCCGCGCATCAACGCACATCGGGCCCTAAATGAGGCAGCCTGCGGGCGAAGTCCCTCTGCCGAGCGAGGCCTGAATGAGTCGTTTCACTAACGAAAAGCCCCTGGTCTATTCCTGTTCCGGTTGTTCCAGTGTCGCCCAGCTGGCCAACCACCTGGCCCTCCGCCTGCAATCGGAAGGGGTGGCGGAGATGTCCTGCATCGCCGGGGTCGGGGGCGATGTCCCGTCCCTGGTGAAAAAGGCCAAGTCCGGGCGGCCGATCCTCGCGCTCGATGGTTGCCAGCTTCAGTGTGTGCGGCACAGCCTGGCCCGCCACGGCATTCAACCGACCTGGCATGAGTTGCTCACCGACCATGGTGTCCGGAAGCAATACCGCAAGCCCTGGTCGGAAGCGGCAGCGGACAAGATTTTCCCGCAGCTGGTCGGGCAGTTGCAGTCCGACGCCAAGGGAGGGGCAGGCAGTCCGGTCGCGCACGGGCATGACCGGTAACGGCTGAACCCTTCGCCCAACCTGAGACAAGTTCGCTGCGACTGGGCTACCATGCTCGAAGGGCGTTAGTGTGTGGGCTGACGCCGACTGGCGGTAATGGCAACCCGAGGTGCAGCATGAGCAGTGACGCGGTGAATGTGCTGGGTACGCCCCTGCAATCCTGTTGTCGTGATCCCATGACGGGGTATTTTCGCGACGGTTACTGCCATACCGACGCCACGGATGCCGGACTGCACGTTGTTTGTGCCCTGGTCACGGACGATTTCCTGGCCTTTTCCGCTCGACGGGGTAACGACCTGCAGACACCGCGCCCGGAGTTCGGGTTTCCCGGGCTGCAGGCCGGTGATCGCTGGTGTCTGTGTGCGGCACGTTGGTCTGAGGCCTGCCATGCGGGCTGTGCCCCGCCGGTCATCCTCGAGGCCACGCACGAATCCGCCCTGCAAGTCGCCTCGCTGAAAGACCTGAAGGCTCATGCGGTGGGCCCGGTCTCGCTGTAACCATGGTAGGTGACCCGTCTTTATCCCCAAAGCGCGAGGGTGGGCACTTACCGGTGGCCGACGTCCGTGCACAACTTGAGGCCCAGCAGCGGATTCAGGACTTGATTGCGCGGCATGCGCCTCTCGAAACCACCTTGGCCGCAATCAGTCGGATGGGCGAACAGCTGCTCCCAGGGGCGCTGGTCTCCATCATGCTGTTCGATGCCGAACGCCAGTCGCTTACGCTGGCGGGAGGCGACAGTCTGTCACCGGCTTACCGCGCTGCCATGCAGGATATCCCGATCGGTCCCCATGTCGGCTCATGCGGCTCAGCCGCTTATCTGCGGCAGCTGGTGATCACCGAGGATATTGCCGAGTCGGATGCCTGGCGCGGTTTCCATGCGCTCGCCCGGGCGGAGGGGGTGCGGGCCTGCTGGTCCATGCCGGTGCTCGGCCGGGACGGTGCCCTGCTGGGCACCTTTGCCACCTATTACCGCGGGCCCGGCGTGCCGGACGAGGCCGATCAGGCGCATATCAACCGGGCCGCCGGCCTGGTGGCCCTGGCGGTGGAACGCCACCAGGAGCGGCGTACGCTCGAGGAGACGGAACAGCGGTACCGGTCACTGTTTACCGAGCATCCCGATGCCGTTTTCCAAATCGACATGGCCGGGCGCCTATGTGCCCTAAACCGGGCGGCCGGGGACATCTTGGGGTTGCCCGAATCTCGTTTGCTTGGCCGACACTACAACGACCTGGTCACCGAGGACTGCCGGCAACGCTGTGAGGAGGCCTTCGCCGCGGCGGTCCGTGGCGAGCCGCAACACTACGAGATCAAGGCGTATCGGGCGAATGCGGACCAGCCGGTCGCTCTGGATATCACCAACCTGCCCATCATCGTTGATGACCAGGTCATCGGTATCTATGGCATTGCCCGGGATATCACCCTGCGCAAGCAGTACGAGGCGCGCCTGGCCTATTACGCCAGCCACGATGCCCTCACCGGGCTGCCCAACCGGCGGGAGTTCGAGTCACGGCTGGCCCACGACTTTGAGCTCTGCCGCCGGCACCGCCAGCCTCTGGCCGTTTTGTACATCGACCTGGACGACTTCAAGCCGGTGAACGACAGTCTCGGGCATGCCTTCGGCGATAGGCTGCTGGTCGCCACGGCAAGGCGGTTGGAGAAGCTGCTGGGGCCCGGGGATACCCTCTCCCGGTTCGGGGGAGACGAGTTTGTCCTGCTGCTGCCCAGTCTGGCCGACGAGCAGGAGGCATTGGCCCTGGCGGAGCGCGTGCTCGGGCTGTTCTCTCGCTCCCACACCTTGGGCACGGAGCAGGTGCATATCAGCGCCAGCGTCGGTATCGCTTTCAGCCACGACGATGTGCGCAGTCCCGAGGAGTTGGTCCAATTTGCCAACCGTGCGATGCAGCAGGCCAAGCGCCAGGGCCGCAACACCTGGCGGCGCTATGCGGGTGGGGACGGGGCGGAGCCCGGGGAGAACGTCAGCCTGCGGCGCGACCTGCAGGAGGCCATCAGCAACGATCAGCTGAGCCTGCACTATCAGCCGGTGGTGGATGCCACCTCCGGTGAGCTGCGCAGTATCGAGGCCCTGGTTCGCTGGCACCATCCCGAGCGGGGGACCCTCTCGCCGGGGGTGTTTATTCCGCTGGCGGAGCAGACCGGGCAGATTATCGAGATCGGCCAGTGGATTCTCCGCCGGGCCTGCAGCGATATGATGGCGCTACAGGGGCAGGGGGTGCAGCCCATCCCGGTGGCCGTCAATATCTCGCCCCTGCAGTTTGCCAGGCCCAGCTTTGTGGCGAATCTCGCGCAGGTGCTGGCGGAGACGGGGTTGCCGGCGCACCTCCTG
Organism: Alkalispirillum mobile; assembly: GCF_003664325.1. Taxonomy (NCBI): domain Bacteria; kingdom Pseudomonadati; phylum Pseudomonadota; class Gammaproteobacteria; order Chromatiales; family Ectothiorhodospiraceae; genus Alkalispirillum; species Alkalispirillum mobile. The sequence continues at coordinate 733,524 of NZ_RCDA01000001.1, read as the reverse complement.
GAGCTGGAGCTTACCGAAGGGGTGCTCATGGCCGATGCCGATGGCGCCATAGCGAGTCTCAAGGCGCTACGGGAGCTGGGCGTGCACGCGGCCATTGACGATTTCGGTACCGGTTTCTCCAGCCTCAGCTACCTGCGTTACCTGCCCATCAACAAGGTCAAGCTCGACCGCAGCTTTATCAGCGACATGATGGACAGTCGGGGGTCCGCGGCCATCGTGCAGGGCGTGATCACCATGGCCCATCACCTTTCGCTCGAGGTAGTGGCGGAGGGCATCGAGACGGAAGCGCAGTGGCAGGCCTTGCGGGGCCGCGACTGCGACCTGCTGCAGGGGTACCTGTTCGCCCACCCCATGCCGCTGGCGCAACTGGTCGAGAAGGCGGGTCTCAGCTCCGCCGCCTCCTGACACCTGCCGATTCAGCGCCGAGCCGCCTGCCCCCCACGGGCTCAACCGTGGTGGGGCAGGGCCATGCCGGTGAGCTTCTTGTAGAGCGAGACGGCGTAGCCGTCGGTCATGCCGGCAATAAAGTCCGTGAGGTTGAGCAGCAGCGGGTAAGGGGCCGTGATCCGTTCCGGGGCTCTGGTGTCGGGCGTGTACTGGTAAAGGAACTGCGCCGGGACCAGATTGGTGATGGTGCGGGCGCGAGGTGAGGGGCGCTCGCCCTCACGTATCGCCACGGCGGTCTCGTGCACGGCCTCGTGGAAGAGATCCAGCAGCCCGCCGATAACGCTGTAGCCCGCGGCGCATACCCCCTGGACCTCCAGGTGGTCGTAGATCTTCTCCTGGGAGTGCTGCGAGATGGCGTTCAGCGCCTCGCTGAAGGGCAGCGTGTCGGTCAACTCCTCGGTGAACCGGCCGGCCAGGATGGCCTGCTCGTGGTCCACGAAGGCCTGGGCGCTGGCCTCGACCAGTTCGTTGATGGCCCTGGCGCGCAGGTACTCCACCCGCTCCTTGTCATCGCGCAACCGGGCCAGGCGCTGATCCAACGTCGCCTGGCCCCGGCCCTGGAGCAGGGCCCGGAAATGGTCGTGAACGGTGGCGTAGTCGAGGATGCCGAGGCGGAAGGCGTCTTCGAAATCGACGATCAGGTAAGCGATGTTGTCGGCCGCCTCCATCACGAAGGCCAGGGGGTGGCGGCTGTAAATGCCTTCACCCTGGGGGAGCAGCCCCACGGTTTGCGCCACCTGCTCGAACAACGGGGCCTCGGCCTCGAAGTAGCCGTACTTCTTGCGGCTGATACCCCGGCCCGCGTCGATGGCGTGCGCCGGGCAGGGATACTTCAGCGCGGCCCCCAGCGTGGCGTGGGTCAGTTGCAACCCACCCTCGTTGTCCGGGTTTTGCAAGCGGCTGACTACCCGAAAGCCCTGCGCATTACCCTCGAAGTGCTCAAACTCGGCCCGCTGTTCCGGCGTGAGTTCATCCAGGGCCCGGCGGGCCACCCGACTGGTCCGCACCCAGTGGCGGATGGCGTCCTCGCCGGCGTGGCCGAAGGGCGGGTTGCCGATATCGTGGGCCAGGCAGGCGGCGGCCACGATCGCGCCGATATCCCCGGGAGCGATTTCACGAAAGCCCTCGCGCTGGACGATCTCCTCGCCCACGCGGGTGCCGAGCGAGCGCCCGACGCAGGAGACCTCCAGGCTGTGCGTCAGCCGGGTGCGCACGTAATCACTCTCTGCCAACGGGAAGACCTGGGTCTTGTCCTGCAGGCGACGGAACGCCGATGAGAATACCAGGCGGTCGAAATCGCGCTGGAAATCGGTGCGAAAGCCGACATGGCCGTCGTCCTCCGGCCGGCCCAGCCGTTGCTTGCTCAGCAGGTCTTCCCAGTCCATCTTTTCGGGGCAGGACGCCATTGCACCTCCGTCGGCTTTATTGCCACCATTTCGGTGGACCGTTCCGGTCCAGTCTGCCTGCAAAGGGCTGGCGGGCGCCAGCCTTAATACGTTGATTCGGCGCGGAAACGAATTGCAAATTTTTGTTGCAGCCGATGGCACCCTCTTGGCATTCTGTGGTCAGATCATTTAACCATGCCTGTGAGTGGCCCGTAGGGCCGGTTTTGAGGAGGGAAGAGAAGATGGCAAAGCGACCAGGTGCCAGCCTGGAGATTTCAGATTCCAGCAAGTGGTCACTGGACCAGCTGCGCGAGTTATCGAGCCAGGTGGACCGGGAGCTGGAGCAGCGGGCACTGAATAAAAAGGCTGCCAAGACCCAGCGCGGTAAGCAAGTGCGCAAGGTGGCTAACGAGAAACCCGCGGAGGAGAATCTCGCTGCGCTCGAAGAAAGCCTGCTGCGCGAGATTCAGGACTACGAACGGGGCCGTAAAGCGGGCGTGATCCGGGTCTGACTCAGAAAAGATCCGGGTTCAATCGCTCCAATTCCCCTGATTCGGGGTTCTTAGCCCCAGCTTATCCAGCCGGTAGTACAGCTGCCTGGGGCTCATGCCCAGCAGCCTTGCCGCCTCCGTTTTATTGCCCCGGCACTGCCGCAATGCGGCCATCACCCGGTCCACGTCGGTTTCGCTGACGCGCTGGTAGGGGCGGCCGGCCATTGCCGCCGACGCGGTGGGTCCCGGAAGCGGCGCGGGCGAAAGGGCCTCGTCCGGCGGCGCTGGCTTGCCGCGTTCGGCAATGAGCGATTCCTCATGGAGGATATGCTCGATCTCCTCCGCGCTGATGGCATGCCCCCTGGCGGTAAGCACGGCGCGCTCCAGGACGTTTTCCAACTGGCGGATATTGCCCGGCCAGGGGTAGCTCTGCAGTCGATTCAACACCCCGGCGCCAATGTTCAGGTTGCGCGTGTGCTGGTGGTTGAAGCGGTCGAGGAAGTGCCGCGCCAGCAGCACCACGTCCCCGGTCCGCTCCCGCAACGCCGGCAACCGCAGCGGGATCACGTTCAGCCGGTAGAACAGATCCAGCCGGAAGCGACCCTCGTTGACGGCCACCTGCAGATCCTGGTGCGTGGCGGTGATCACCCGGATATCCACCGGGATGTCCCGGTCGCCCCCGACCCGCTGCACCGTGCGCTCCTGCAGCAGGCGCAGCAGTTTTGCCTGCAACTCCAGGCCCAGGTCGCCGATCTCGTCCAGGAAAAGCGTACCCCCTTGGGCCATCTCCACCTTGCCGGCGCGTCCGCGGACCGCTCCGGTAAACGCACCCCGCTCGTGGCCGAACAGCTCCGCCTCCAGCAGTTGAGCCGGTATGGCGGCGCAGTTGATGCAGATGAACGGCTTTTCATGGCGGCCGCTGTGGGTATGGATGAGGCGGGCAAACTTCTCCTTGCCGGTGCCGGATTCGCCGAGCAGCATCACGGTGGCGTCGCTGCCGGCAATCTGGATGGCCTCGTCCAGCGCCTCGCGCAGCATCGGGCTCTCGCCGAGCACCCCGTGCTGGCCGCCGTGGCGCTGCAGGGCCGAGCGCAGGGACTGGTTGCGGTCTTCCAGCCAGGCGGTGTGCTGGCGGATCAGGGCCTGGATGCGCAGGGTCTGGCCGATCATGGCGGCGAGAATGCGCAGCAGGTGGATATCCGCCTCGAAGGGGCGGGGGCGGTTGCGCAGGCGGTGGCAGCCGAGCACCCCCATGGCCGTGCCATCCAGCATGATCGGCACGGCGATAAAGCAGACCGTCTCGTCGGGCAGGGTGGGCCGGTCCACGGCGCGAAACAGGTAGTCGGCGTCGCTGTCCACGTCCTGCACGATGCAGGGCCCTGCCGACTGCATGACGCGGCCGGTGATGCCCTCGCCCAGCCGATAGGTCCCGCGGGCGCGCTCCTCCGGGCGGAGTCCGTAGGCGTAGCGGATGCGCAGGCAGCAGTCATCGCTGTCGTCGGGCAGTACCACCCGCCCGCGGTTGAGCCCTACCAACTGAGAGAGCAGGCGCAGCACGGCGGGGATGTTGGTGTCCGGGTCGAGCGAGCGACTGAGCAGGGAGGCGGCTTCGGAGAGCAGCAGCGCCTCCTGGTTCGGGGCGTCGTGGTCGGTCTGTTCCGTGGTCATCAGTTCAGCCATGCGCGATCGCTCTACTAGGGGCCATCCGTGCTGAAGCAAGACGGATACCATGCGGGCAGGCCCGCCAATCAGCGGGCGTGCCCGACGAAACCGCCCCAGGCCGGTGCAGGGCCCGCCGGCGAAGGGGGCGGCTGCACCGGCGCCGGGCGGGACGGCTCAGCTGCCCTGCCAGCCCAGGTAGCGGATCAGCGCCACTACCGCCGAGTCCAGCAGGTACCCGATGATGCCGATGAGCAACACCAGCGCCGCCAGCAGGTCGTAGGCGAGGATGTCGCGGGCATCGTTGATGGCATAGCCCAGCCCGCTGGTGACCCCGAGGTATTCGGCGGGTACCAGCACCACCCAGGCGATCCCCAGGGCCAGCCGGAACCCGGCGAGGATGTCCGGCGCCACCGCGGGCAGCACCAGTCGCCGCAGGCTGGCCCAAGGGGTTGCCCCGAAGTTGCGCGCCACCTTGAAGTACATGGGGTCGATCCGCTGCACGGCGAAGGCCGTGGAGAACAGCACCGGCCAGAGCGCGGCCATGAAGATCAGGAAGATGATGGCCCCATCCCAGGTGGCGAAGGCCAGCACGGCGATGGGCATCCAGGCCAGCGGGCTGACCATCCGGAGCAGTTGGAAGGGAAAGCTGGTGATCTGACGCACCACCGGCAGGGCGCCCACCAGGATGCCGATGGGAATGGCCACCAGCGTGGCGTAGAGCAGGCCCTGGCCAATGCGGTTCAGGCTGGGGGCGGCGTGGTGCCAGGCCTGGCCGGAAATCAGCAACTCCCAGGCCACCGGAATCGCGTACTGGGGGCCGAACCCGGAGAAGGCCTGGGTGCTGGGGTTGGCTGCAATGGCATACCCGCCCAGCCACCACAGCGCGAGCAGCAGCGCCAGACCGGCCAGCGGGTAGCCCAGCCGCCCGGCCAGCGCCTGCGCCCAGCGGCGGGCGGGTGCTGGCAGGGCGGCGGTCACGACATCGACACGGGCACTCATACCGAGATCTCCTCCTCACGCTCCCAGGGGTTTTCGCCCGAGAGGTCCAGCGGGTGGGCGTCGGGGTACTTCTCCAGGGCGCGGCGCACGAACCGGTCATCCACCAGGTCGTTAGCCACGTAGTCCGGGTCGAGGTCTTCGAGGAAGGTCTTGTCGCCGCCGACCAGCGTCTTGTTCATGGCCCGCACCAGCTCTCGCGTGGCGGAGGGGAAGGGGTAGGGCGAGAAATCGATCCGGCCGACACCCCACTCCGCGTGGCGGATAGCGTGTGGCTCGTCGTAGTAGTCGGTGTCGTAGTGGGTCATGGCCCGGCGCACCACGTTGGCGGGCATGGGCAGGTAGCCCTCGCCGTCCCGGGAGAGCATCTCCGCCGTCTCGGCCTTGTTCTGCTGGGCGTAGAGCTCGGCGCGCACCAGCGCATTGAGGACCTTCTGGGTGCGCTCCGGGTTGGCCTCCACCTGTTGTTCGTTCATGCAGAGCACGCAGCAGGGGTGGTTCTTCCAGATATCCCCGGTGAAGCGCAGCAAGGAGCCGTTGGCCAGTAGTTCACCGGCTGCGTTGAACGGCTCGGCCACGGTAAAGCCGTCGATGCGCCCGGCGGCCAGGGCCGGCGGCATGTCCGCTGGCGGCATGATGGCGAGGTTCACCTGGTTGGGCGCCAACTCGGCGGACTGATCCTGGATGACCGGCTCCAGCCCGGCCTGGCGCAGCGCCATCTGCAGCAGCACGTTGTGCACCGAGTACCAGAACGGTACGGCGATCTGGGTGCCGCCCAGGTCGGCGAACTCCTTGGCCCCGCTGGCCTGGCTCATCAGCACAGCGGAGCCGTTGGTGTGGGCCCAGGCCATGATCTTGACCGGGAAATTGTTGTTGTAGCGCATCCAGACCGGAATGGGCTTTAGCAGGTGCACCAGGTTGTAGCGGCCCCGGGTGAAGCCCTCCACCAGCGGTGACCAGCCACGGATCAGCTCCGGTTGGGCCACCTCCAGGCCCTCGTCCTCGAAGTAGCCGCGGTTGTGGGCGACCAACAACGGGGTGGCGTCGGTGATGGGCAGATAGCCGATCCGGACCACGTCGTCGGTCCGGGCCATGGCGGTGTTCAGCACCCCCGGCAGGCCCAGCGTGGCAGCGAGTCCGCCGGCGGCCAGGCTGTCCAGCAGGAAGCGGCGACGGCCTTCGTTGATGGTGTAGTCGACGTTGCTGTCGCCATCGTGATTGCAATTACACATGGGCGGCCTCCTTGGGCGGCAGGGTCTGGTCGGGTTCACGGGGTGCGTCCTCGGCTGGTGTGCCCGCCGGGTGCACCGACTCGCGGAAGCGGGCCATCAGCGACTCGCGCAGGGCCGCGAACTCCCGGCTCATCGGGTTGCGGGGGAAGGGCAGTTCCACGTTCATCTCGTGGCGGAAGGTGCCGGGGTTGCGCCCCATGACGACCACCCGTTCGCCCATGGTCAGGGCCTCGTCGATGTCGTGGGTGACCAGCACCAGGGTGATGCCCTTGTCCTGGGCGATCTGGCTCACCTCCAGCTGCAGGTTGCGCCGGGTGAAGGCATCCAGCGCGGAGAAGGGCTCGTCCAGCAGAATCAGCTCCGGCTCCACGGCCAGGGAACGGGCGAGTGCCACCCGCTGCTGCTGCCCGCCGGAGAGGTCCTGCACCGCTGCCGAGGCCTTGTCGCTCAGGCCGACCAGTTCGAGCATCTCCGCCACCCGGGCCTTGAGGTTGGCGGTCTGGCCGGTGAACTGCAGGCCCAGGGCCACGTTCTGGCGCACGTTGAGCCAGGGGTAGAGGCCCGGGCGCTGGAACATCATGTTCCACTCGGCGTGCGGCCGCGTCACCTGGCGGGTATTGATGCGCACACAGCCCTCACTGGGCAGCAGCAGCCCGGCGAGCATATGCAGCAGCGTGGACTTGCCACAGCCGCTCTCGCCGATCAGCGCTACGCTCTGGCCGGCGGGGATGTCGAGCATGAGTTCCTCCAGCACCCGTTCCGCCTTGGGCGAAAACTGGTGGGAGATGCCGTTGATCTGAATTGCTGCGCCCATCGCGCTTTGCCTCCTTATCCAGCCTTTCTTGGTGTGGGCGTGATGCCAGTGCGGCGCCCACCCTGATTGATGCGCTGCAAAACACGGACCACTTCTAAAAGGGACGGCGAAACGGGCGGTTACGTGGACAGGGGGCTCCCGGGTGCGGGCAACAATGAGGACAGTGTCGACAATGTCGACTTTGGGTAGCGGGCGGAACGGTCGGGAAAATCTTGGGGAAGGGGAAATTGTTCGTGGGAACAGTTGCCTAGCGCAATCGTTTCTGGCTGGCACGGGCCGTGCAAATACGTCGTCGAGCCCGCGGGTTCATTGCCTGCCAAGCCAACAATGACGACGAGGACCTTATGAGCAACGTAGCCGAGAAGACCGACCGCAAGCCCCTGCGCCCCATCGACCTGGAGGGGCTGAAGTCCCTGGGTGCCAAAGCGAAGATGGACCCGACCAAGGTCAACACCCTCAAGGCGCACACCGAGTGCGAGGGTATCTTCCGCATGATGACCTACTGCCGGGACCTGGACGGTCACCTGATCGACGAGCCGCCAACCCTGCTGGGCGAGAACAACGCCCCGAACCCCTCCGAGGCGGGGCTGGCGGCGCTCGCCTCCTGCCTGCTGGTGGGGATCCACGCCAACGCCACCTATCGCGGTATCACCCTCTATAAGCTTGAGGCCGATCTCGAAGGGGATATCAACATCAGCAGTGTCTGGGGCGTCGGTGACACCAGCGAGAAGCGGCTCGGGTTCACCGAGATCCGGGTGAAGTTCGATATCGACGCCGATTGCTCCCGCGAAGAGCTGCAGGAGTTGATCGAGTGGTCCGACAAGTGGTCCCCCGTGGCCAACACCATGCGCAACCCGGTGACCACGCACGTGAGCCTGGCGTGATCGCCACCGGTCCCGGCCCCGGGCGTCTGCCCCGGACCGGGACCGGCCTGCCGGGCGCGAGGCCACAGCGCGTCGCGCCCGCCGACCCACCGCCGCAGCAGGAGAACACTATGTCTGCCATCGCCCGAGTTGTTTCCCAACCCGAGACCCCGAGTGTCAACGAGCAGGTCGCCCGCCTGGTTCGGTCGGAGCTCGCCCCCCACACCGTCGCGGTGGACCGCGAGGGCCATTACCCGGCCACCTTCATGCACAAGGCGGGCATGGCCGGGGCTTATCGCCAGCACCTGGCATCGCAGCGGGCGGACGGCCAGCCGGACTTTGCCGAGGCCATCCGCGCCATGGAAGCGGTGTCCCGCGAGTGCATGTCCACCGGTTTTTGCGTCTGGTGTCAGGATGCCCTGTGCTGGTACCTGGAGAACGCCGACAATGCGCGGGCCCGCGACCTGCTACTGCCCGATCTGGCCGACGGCCGGGCGCTGGGCGGTACCGGGCTGTCCAACGCCATGAAGCACTTTGCTGCCATCGAGCCGCTGAAAATCCGCGTGCGGCGCGTCTCGGGCGGTTGGGTGGCCAACGGCACGCTGCCCTGGGTCTCGAATCTCGCCAGCGACCACGCCTTCGCGGCCATCTTTGAGCGCGAGGACGGTGCCGGCAAGCTGATGGCCGTGGTGCACTGCCAACAGCCCGGCTTCCGGCTGCAACAGTGCGCCGAGTTCACCGCCCTGGAGGGCAGTGGCACCTACGCCTGCCATTTCAGCGACAGCTTCATCCCCGACGAGCACGTGATCAGTGACCACGTCCCCGGGCTGGTCCCCCGTATCCGTGCCGGCTTCGTGCTGCTGCAGATGGGCATGGGGCTGGGCCTGGTCCAGGGCTGCATCGACATCATGCGTGAGATGCGACAGACCCACGGCCACGTGAACCGCTACCTGGACGACCAGCCCGAGGACCTGGAGGAGGCGCTGGCCGATGCCCGCGATGCCACCTACACCCTGGGGCTTGAGGTGGAGGACGACTCCGACGAGTTGTTTGCCGACGTGCTGCAACTGCGCCACGGGGGCTCCGAGTTGGCCCTCAAGGCCTCCCAGGCGGCCATGCTGCACGCCGGCGCCCGGGGGTACCTGGCCGACGCACCCGCGCAACGCAAGCTGCGCGAGTCCTACTTCGTGGCCATCGTCACCCCGGCGATCAAACACATTCGCAAGGAACTGGAGCGGCTCGACGCCGCCTGAGGGAGCAGAGCCATGAGTGAGCAACCCTACCGACGTTACCTGTGCCGGACCTGCGGCTTTATTTACGACGAGGCCAAGGGCGACCCGGACGGGGGCCTGCCACCCGGCACCCGCTACGAGGATATCCCGGATGACTGGGAGTGCCCGGACTGCGGCGTGAGCAAGGCCGACTTCGAACTGCTACCGGAGGGCGACGCCGAGTTCGAGCGGGCGCCGGCAGCGCAGTCCGGCACGACCGCCATGGACCCGGAGCAGGTGGTCATCGTCGGTGGGGGCATGGCGGCCTGGGCCGCGGCAGAGGCCATTCGGGCCCGCGATCCGGAGCGGGCAATCACGCTGATTGCCCGCTGCAACGGGGATGTCTATCCCAAGCCGCAGCTGTCAGCGGCGGCGGCTCGCCGTCGCAGTGCGGATGATCTGATCACCCAGTCCGGGCCGGACCGTGCGGCCACCCTCGGGGTCGGGCTGATGGCGCGTACCCGCGTGCTGCGCATTGATACCGATCGAAAGCGCGTGATCACCCCCAGGGGCGGCGTGCCTTACGGCGAGCTGGTGCTCGCCTCCGGTGCCCACCAACCCAAACCGGCGCTCCGCGGGGATGCCGCCGGCGAGGTGCTGCAGGTGAATGATCTCGTTAGCTACCGGGCGCTGCGCTCACGGGTGGATGCCCTGGACAAGGCCCGGGTGCTGATCATGGGCGCCGGGCTCATTGGCTGCGAATTCGCCGATGATCTGTCCGCTGCTGGGCATCAGATCACGCTGGTGGACCTGGCTGACCGGCCGTTGGCCCGGCTGTTGCCGGAACCCCTCAGCGCGGGGCTCACCGAGGCGCTGGCGGGGCGGGGTGTCGCCCTCCGGGTCGGACATACGGTGGAGGCGGTCGAACGGGCCGTGCAGGGCGATGCCCTGAGGGTGCGGCTGAATGACGGGCAGACGGTGACCGCGGACGTGGTGGTCAGCGCCCTGGGCCTCCAGCCGAACATCGAGCTGGCACGCCGGTCCGGTCTGGCGGTCGACAAGGGCATCCGGGTCGACGCCAGCCTGCGGACCACCAACCCGCATGTCTTCGCGCTGGGCGACTGCAGCGAGCACGACGGCCGGCTGCTGCCTTACGTCCGGCCCCTGCGGGCGCAGGCGGAGGTGATTGCCGATAACCTGACGGGTACGGAGGCGCGTTACCACCCCGATGCGGGGACCATCACGATAAAGACTCCGGCCTACCCGCTGGTCGTCTTCCCGCCCACCGCGCCGGGAGAGTGGCAGGAGGCGCAGCGCGAGGGCAGCGCCGTGGTGATGGAGCACCGGGGTCGCACGGGGCGTCTCAACGGGTTTGCATTGAGCGGTGCCTTCACCCGTGAGGCGAGCCATTTCGAGTCGCGACTGGGGCAGTCGGGCTGACTTAATAGAGGGGAGGTATATCCCTTACAGGCTCACCGGCGCGCTCTGGCCGCCGGTGAGCAACAGCAGGTCCGCCGGCGCCAACTCGATCTCCAGGCCCCTCCGCCCCCCGCTGACGTGTACCGTGGCATAGCCCATGGCGGACTCGTCCAGGAAGGCGGCTAGCGGGCGCTTCTGCCCCAGCGGGCTCACCCCGCCCAGCACATAGCCTGTGGCCCGTTCCACCTCCCGGGGCGGGGCCATGGTGGCCTTCTTGGCGCCGTCCACCCGGGCCAGCGCCTTCAGGTCCAGCTGCCGCGCCACCGGTACCATGGCCATTACCAGTCGCCTGTTGTCCATAACCGCTACCAGTGTCTTGAAGACCCGCGCCGGGTCCAGCCCCAGCTTGTCCGCGGCCTCCAGCCCGTAGCTGGCAGCATCGGGCTCGTGCACGTAGCGGTGGGTGCGAAAATAGATACCCGCCTTGCGGGCCTGGATGATTGCAGGTGTCATGTCGATGCCGGGTTCGGGTACGCTGCTAAGCGAAAGCTCGTTCACCGGTGATCATCGCATGATCCCGGCGGTTCCGCTTATTTTGGGTAGTCGGGCGTCGGTCAGTGGGCAGGGGAGGGCCGTCCGGGTATGGCAGGGGTTGTTGCGCAGAGCGCATGGGTTAACGCGGGCCGCACGTGGGCCCGGCTTCATCGCCGGCTACGGTATGCGGGGCTGGCGCTGTTGGCAGGGCTGCTGGTCGGTGTGACCACGCCGACCCTGGCCGAGCGCCCGCCCACTGTGGCGGCCGCCTCCGACCTGCAGTTCGCTATCGAGGACCTGGCCGGGCGCTTCACTGAGGAGACCGGCCAGCGCGTGCGGCTGAACTTCGGCTCATCAGGCAACTTCCGACGCCAGATTGCCCAAGGTGCGCCCTTCGAGGTCTACATGTCGGCGGACGAGGCCTACGTGGCCGCCCTACACCAGTCGGGTCACCTGGAGGATGGCGGCGATCTCTACGCCATCGGCCGGGTGGTGCTAATGACGCGCAAGCAGGGCGGCCTGGACCCGGAGGCGGGGTTGGACGGCCTGGCCGAGGCGCTGGAAGCGGGCGAGATCCGCCGTTTTGCTATCGCCAACCCGGAGCATGCGCCTTACGGCGTGGCGGCCAAGCAGGCCCTGCAGTCCGCAGGCCTGTGGGAGGCCATCCGGCCCCACCTGGTGTTCGGCGAGAACGTCTCGCAGGCGGCGCAGTTCGCGCTGTCCACGGAGGCGGATGGCGGCATTGTGGCCTGGTCGCTGGCGCTGGCACCGGCGCTGGACCGGCGGTCGGACTGGGCGCTGTTGCCCGAGGAGGCGCACGAGCCGCTGCGCCAACGGATGGCGCTGGTAAAGGGCGCGGGGGAGACGGCCCGGGCCTTTTACGACTTCGTGCTCAGTGAGGCCGGGCGAGCAGTGCTGGCCGAATATGGCTTCATCACCCCGGAGGAGGAGTGAGCAACGCGGGGGTGACAACTGCTCTAGCAGGGGGCGTGCAGTAGATGGATTGGGAGGCACTCGAGGTCTCGCTATGGCTGGCCTTCTGGACCTGCGTGGTGCTCACTCCGGTGGGCATTATCGTGGCCCGGCAGCTGGCTTGGCGGCGGTTCCGGGGGCGGGGGTTTGTGGAGGCGCTGGTCGCTCTGCCGCTGGTGCTGCCGCCGACCGTGCTCGGCTTCTACTTGTTGGTCTCCTTTGGCAGCGACTGGCCCATCGGCCAGTTCTGGCAATGGCTGACCGGCGGGAGCCTGGTCTTTACCTTCGAAGGCATCCTCATCGCCTCGATTATCTTCAACCTGCCCTTTGCGGTGCAGCCGCTGCAGCGTGCCTTCGAGGCCATCCCCCACGAGGTGCGCGAAGCGGCCTGGTGCAGCGGGCTGTCCACTTGGCAGACCTTCTGGCGGGTGGAACTGCCGCTGGCCTGGCCGGGGCTGATCTCCGCCGTGGCCCTCACCTTCGCCCACACCCTGGGTGAGTTCGGCGTGGTGCTCATGGTGGGCGGCAGCATCTCCGGCGAAACCAAGACCATCGCCATCGCCATCTACGACCGGGTGCAGGCCTTCGACGAGGCGGCGGCGGGCAACATGTCCGTGCTGTTGCTGCTGATTTCCTTCATTACCATCGGCATCGTCTACGGGTTGGCCGGGCGCCGGAGGGGGGTGCGTGTCTGAGCAGGGGCTGGCGGTCACCCTCGGCCAGCGTACGCCGATCCCGCTGGACGCGGCACTGGACTGTGCGCCGGGCGAGTTACTGGCGCTGGTGGGGCCTTCCGGCAGCGGCAAGACCACTCTGCTGCGCAGCATCGCCGGGCTCTACCGGCCCACCGCCGGGCACATCCGCTGCAATCAGCACACCTGGTTTGATGCGGCCAGGGGGTTCAGCCTGCCGCCGCAACGGCGCCGGGTCGGGGTGGTGTTCCAGGACTACGCGCTGTTCCCCCACCTGACCGCGCTGCAGAACCTGGTGGCGGCCATGGGGCACCGGCCCCGGGCCGAGCGCAAGCAGCGGGCGGCGGCGTTGTTGGCGCAGGTGCACCTGGAGGGGCTGGAGGCCCGGTTCCCGGCAGAGCTATCCGGCGGCCAGCGCCAGCGGGTGGCCCTGGCACGGGCGCTGGCCCGCGACCCCGAGGTGCTGCTGATGGACGAGCCCTTCTCGGCGGTGGACCAGGTCACCCGGCGGAAACTGCAGCGCGAGCTGGCGTTGCTGCGTAGTGATCTCTCCATCCCGCTGGTGCTGGTCACCCACGACCTGGACGAGGCGGTCCGGCTGGCGGACCGGATCACCGTGCTGCACCGGGGTGCGACCTTGCAGACCGCCCCACCGGACGAACTCATACTGCACCCGGCCTCCACCGACGTGGCGCGCCTGGTGGGCCATCAAAACCTGTTCCGCGGGCGTGTGTTGGCCAGCAACGCCGCCAGCGGTCGGCTCTGGCTGGAGTGGCAGGGACAGACCCTGGAGACCGGCTACAACCCGGCCTTTCCGCCGGGCAGCGACGTGAGCTGGTTGGCGCCGGCGTCCCACGTGCTGCTGCACCGGCGCGGGCGGCCGTCGCTCGGCGAACGGGAGAACCCGGTAGACGGGGTGGTTCGCGAGCTGGTGGTGCTGGGTGAGCAGACCAGCGTGACGCTGGCACTGAGCGGCGGTGAGCCGCTCAACTTTACCGTGGGCACCCACGCGGCGCGTCGCAATGGCTTGGCCCCCGGTGTTGATGCGCGGGTGTCGCTGCTGGCCGACGGTATCCACCTGATGGCACCGGAGCCGGACGCGCAACCCCCCATGCGCTGAATGCACCGGACAAAAAAAACCCCCCGAGTCGGGGGGCAAGCGGCAGGCCTTGCTGGCCGCCGGAGGAGAGGCAGGCGTGGTTGCCTCCGTGAGCCCGGTGGTGCGGTCAGCCGCTCAGGTCCGATATAGGGACCCGGCGGGCGCCGTAGTAATCCAGTGTGGCGAGCCGTTCGGTGGTGGCCCGCAGCGGCCAGTCTTCCAGTTCGGCCTGCGGCAGGGGGCGGCGGAACCGAACCAGCCCGTCCACCAGCCCCGGCCAGGGCCAGGCGCGGCTGTCGTCGGTCACCAGCGAGGCCAGCAGTGGGCGTCCGCTCTGGCCGTCGTCCTCTACCGAGGCCTCAAGGGCCCGGTCTACGGCGCTGTGACTGGCCTCCGGTACCCAGCGGCGGACCGCCCGCAGCAGCTCGCTTTCCGAGACCAGCCGCCGCTCACGGGCCGCCTGCAGCAGCACTGATCGGGTCAGCAGCCGGATGGCGGGCGGGACCCGGTGACCGACTGCGGAGGGCGTCATGATGTCGGCGTCATGGTTGGCGGCTTCAGCCGAAACGTCCTTGGGCCCGTATCCGAGCTGTTCCCAGAGTTGGCGCTCAACCGTCCAGGTGTTGTTCCAGCCGGAGCTGGGCGCGGAGCGGCTGTCGGTAACCGGCGCCGAGGCGAGTCGTTCACCCAGGGGTTGGTGGATTTGCTTGCTCATGGTGCCCCCCCAATTTGGTGCGGCGGTGGTTCTGGTGCGATCAGTGGCTGTTCCCGGCACGAGGCGCTGTAGGTCGCCCCACGGCTTCATCTTCGCTTGCCGACCACCGGTTCGTGCTGGACACAAATCTGATTCAGGTCTTTTTGCTGCAAGGTCTGTTCCTTTCGCCAACAGTAGAGGGCTGCGCCGTCACCGCCCGCCTCCAGACAGCTGCAGTCATGGCAGGTGCCGACCGTCAGCTGCGGGTTATCGGTCTCCAACTCGGTCAGCAGCCCGGAGACTATTCGCTCCAGTGCCGCCTGGTCGGCCGGCGGTAGATGCCCGATCGCCTCGTTCAGCCGGTTTTCCGGGTGGTCCCGAAGCGCCCGGGCACCCCTTTCGGTGACGGCGATCCGTGTACTTCGCCCATCCTCGCTGGAGCGCGTCTTGCTCACCAGCCCCCGCCGCTCCAGGACATTGACCACCTGCGATGCCGTCCCCTTGGACGTGGCGTTATACGCCGCGAAGCCGGATACCGTGCGCGATGCCGTGTTGGCGATCGCGAAGTAGTTCAGCGCGATCCACTGCAGCGGTGTCACCTGATCCTGCGAGACATTGCTCTCGCCGACGCGCACTAGGTAGCGCATCAGGGCACCGACGACAGCAGGTTGCAGACCAGAGGACATAGTGTTTATCCGTTTTGAATCGAAACCGTTGGAAGAATAGTATCGGTTCGAAACCAAGTTGGCAAGTCCTTTTCGGACTCAAGAGGGACAGGGGGTGGCTGCGTGCCGCCGCGTGGCTGGACGGGCCGGCCCATTGCGCCCAGTATGAGGGGACGATCTAATCTGGCAGGAGTTCTGTGCATGCGCGTTTTCGCCAACCCGGTCGGCGGGGGCTCGCTCTGGTTCGACAACCTGGCCACGGCCGACGGCACCCCGGTCGCCTACGACCCCCAGGCACGGGCTTTCCTGCCGATGCCGCCTTTCTGCGTCAACCGGGACATTATTGGCTGCAACTGGATCGCGCCGGAGCAGGGGGCTTTCTGCCGCTCCTGCGCCATGACGGCGCTGGCCCCGGATCCATCTATCCCGGATGCCATCCCCAACTGGGCGAAGACAGAGGCGGCCAAGCGCTGGGCGCTGGATAACCTGGGGCGCTGGCACTGGTTCCGGCCGGAGGACCCCGGGGCGCGCCCGGTGTTTCACATGCTCGCCGAGGGGCCGACACCCGTGCCCATGGGGCACGCCGAGGGAGTGGTCACGATCAGTGTGGCGGAAGTGGACCCGGTGCTGGTCGCTGCCCGGCGCGAGGCACTGGAAGAGCCCTATCGGACCATGATCGGGCACATGCGCCACGAGATCTCGCACATGCTGTGGTGGCGATTGAGCCTGCGCGAGGATTTTCTGGACGCGTTCCGGGCCATGTTCGGCGATGAACGCATCGACTACCGGGCATCGCTCCAGTACTACTTTGAGAACGGCCCGCCGCCGGAGTGGCGGCAGCATTACCTGACCACCTACGCCTCGGCCCACCCCCACGAGGACTGGGCGGAGACGGCCGCCCACCTGTTGCACCTGACAGACATTACCGACAGTTTCGTGGCCGCAGGGCTCTCTTTGCCACAGCTTCCGCACGCCGGCTGGGACCCTTACTCTGAGCCGGATCCGGATAGGCTGATTCACGTGGCGGCGTCGCTCTCGGTAGGTGTTAACCACGTCAACCGGTCCATGGGGTTGCCGGACCTTTACCCGTTCGTGCTTTCAAACCACGCCCGCCACAAGCTGGCGTTCGTGCATGACTGGCTAAGGCGGGGTGCGCAGGGCCGTTGAAGTTCACGCGCCATGCCCTCGGGAGAGGGCATGGCGAAAACCACGAGGAGCACAATCAATGACAGATCAGGAACAAACTGACCTTTCTTCCTGGGTGGATCCGACCCTAGATTCCGTCCGCGGCACCGAGAAACCCAAGGACCCGAACAAGGGCTACATCGCCCTGCTGGGCTGGAGCTACAACGCCGTCAAGGCAGCGCAGCAGTTTGACCGGCGTTATGTAGTTGTAGCGCCTGACTGGGCGGAGGATTTCTGTAAGGCGAACAAGATCCCGCACATTCCATGGGATTTCCTGCGCCTGAATGACCGCTCCCTGGAGATTGCCGAGAGGCTCAAGGAAGAGGGCGTTGATGTCGCCATCCCTCTGTTTGAAGAGACGGTCGAATGGGCCGGGGCGATTAATTCCGTGTTGCTGGACAATCCCCGTATGTACGGACAGTCCATCCTGTTCCGCGACAAGGCGCTAATGAAGCGCCGCGCCCAGCTAGGCGGCATTCGCGTGGGGATATTCGAGGAAGCCCACGAGAAGGAGGACGTCGTCCGATTCATGAAGCGCGTCAATCAGACCCTGCTCAAGCTGGACGGCGACCCCGATGACCCGATTCACGTTAAGGCCTTTGACAAGGCAGGGTGCCTAGGGCACCGCATGATCAAGAGCATGGAAGAGATCGAACTCATCCCGGACGAGGAGTATCCATTGCTGATGGAAAGCCACCTCGATGGCTGGGAGTTTGCCGTCGAGGCCTGGATTCACGACGGTCAGATCAAGTTCCTGAACATCTCCGAGTACGTGACTCTGGGCTACTCGGTATTCGTGCCTGCCACGCGGGAGTTGGAGAGCTGGCGCGATGCGATCACCAAGCAGATCGAGAAATTGATCAAGACGTTCGACATCCAGTTCGGTCTGATTCACCCGGAGTATTTTGTGACCGCGGATGGCGAGATGTACTTCGGCGAGGTCGCCTATCGCCCCCCCGGGTTCAAGGCGTTCGAACTCATCGAGCGCGCCTACGGTTTCAGCGCCTATCAGGCATCGATGCTGGTCTTCGACCCGAAGAGCACCAAGGAGGAGGTGGATGCCTTCTTCCCGCGGGAAGTGGTCGACGCCAAGGGCTACGCGGGCTGTTTCGGCGTGTATCCACGCCGCCGGGTGGTCAGCAAGCTGGAAATGCCCAAGGAGACCATTGAGCATCCCTATTTTGAGTCGCACGAACTGGTGGCGCCGGCCGAGGAGACGGTACCGGAGCGCTCGGCGTTCGGTACGCACTGGGGCCTGATATTCTTCTTTGGGGACGACCCGATCACCATGCGGGAGTTGCTCAGGGCGCAGGAGGATCTGGATTTCTACGTCTAGTTTGCCTTGTATTCCGGCACCAGCGGGGCCGGCATACAAAAAAGCCCTTGGGGCGAGAGACCCAAGGGCTTTTGCCTGTCCGATACGCCGGAAGGTGGTTGTATGGTGGAGGCGGCGGGAATCGAACCCGCGTCCGCGGATGATCTACCTTCGGGTCTACATGCTTAGCCCCACCCTTTGATTTAACTGCCGACACCCCGGTAGGCAAGGTTGCCGACAGCGAGTCCCTTGAGTTTCGCGACAGGGCTCGGGACAGCGCCCTGTGGCTAGCTTGTGAGCTACGACCGCAATTTGATCAGCACAAGCACTGGATCAAATGCGGCTGGCGGGGTTTACGCCGCCAGAGCGTAGTTTTCGTCGTTGGCAACTATTTTAAGTTGGCAGCAGGTTTTACGAGGTTGAGCTGCATCCTCGGCATGCACCTAGGGTTTCACGACCCGCGTCGAATCCAAGTCGCCCCCGTGTGTTATCTGTTCAGACAGTGTAGCCGGTAGGGAGTTCCCGTTAAAGCCTAAACCTTGTGTTTCATCAGGCGTTGCTTCTGGCGCTGCCAGTCCTGCTCCTTCTGGTCGGCGCGCTTGTCGTGCTTCTTCTTGCCTTTGGCCAGGCCGATGCTCAGCTTGGCCTTGCCCCGCTTCCAGTGCAGGTCGAGCGGCACCACGGTGTAGCCCTCGCGGTCCGCGGCACCGGTCAGGCGCGAGATCTCCTTTTTGTGCAGGAGCAGGCGCCGGGTGCGGGTCGGGTCGGGCTTGATGTGGGTGGAGGCCGTGGGCAGCGGCGTGATGGTGCAGCCAATCAGCCACGCCTCGCCGCGCCGGACGAGCACGTAGGCCTCCTGCAGGTTCACGCGGCCGGCCCGGAGGCTTTTGACCTCCCAGCCCTCCAGCGCCAGACCCGCCTCCATGGTGTCTTCGATATGGAACTCGAAGCGCGCCTTGCGGTTCTGGGCGATGACATTTTCCGGGGTTTTCTTTTTCTTGCTCACGGCGCGCATTGTAAGGCCTGGGCCGGGTCCGGGGCCAGTGGGGGAGGGCAAGTCTTGCGCTGACCGGGTCGGCTCGCTGACAATTTCCGGCCCGGCCCCAACTGAGGACGAGCTGACACATGGCCAGCATTTCCCGCACGGCCCTGGTGCCGTACTCCGCAGAGGCGATGTTCGAACTGGTGGATGATGTCGACCGGTACAAGGAGTTCCTGCCCTGGTGCTCGGACAGCCAGGTGCTGGCCCGGGACAGTGACGAGGTGAAAGGCCGCATCGTCATTGCCAAGGGGGGGTTGGAGAAAGGCTTCACCACCCTGAACCGCCGCCAGTACGGCAAGATGATCGAGATCCGGCTGGTGGAGGGCCCGTTCAAGCGCCTGGATGGCTACTGGCGATTCCAGCGGCTGGATGACGACGCCTCGAAGATCGTGCTCGACCTGGAGTTCGAGTTCTCCAACCGGCTGATGGGCATGGCGTTCGGACGGGTATTCACCCAGGTGGCCAACCGCCTGGTGGACGCCTTTGTCAGCCGCGCCGAGCAGGTTTATGGCTGAGGCGCCGATGACGGTGGAGGTGGCCTATGCGCTGCCGGACGAGCAGGTGCTGCTGAGCATCGAGGTGCCGGCGGCAACCAGCGTGCGCCAGGCCATCGAACGCTCGGGTATTCTGCAGCGCTTCCCTGATATCGACCTGGGGGGCGCTAACAAGGTGGGTGTGTTCGGTAAGCTGCGTGGGTTGGATGAGCCCCTGCGCCCGCACGACCGGGTGGAAATCTACCGCCCGCTGCAGGCGGACCCCAAGGAGTCCCGCCGCCGGCGGGCGGCGGGCAACTGACCGGTGCCGCCGGTCAGCTGTCCTCCCAGTGCCCCGGCCGCAAGTCCCCGCTGATGTCTACCAGGCGGCCGTCCTCGAACTTCAGCGTCATGCGCTTTTTCTCCATGCTGCCACCCCCCGGGCGCAGGGTATGGACGTAATCCCAGCGGTCGGTGCGGAAGGGGTCGACTACAGCGGGGGGGCCCATGATCCGGCGCACCTGCTGCTGCGACATGCCGGGGCGCAATTCATCCACCATCTCCTGTGTCATGATGTTGCCCTGTTGGGCATCACGCTGATGGGTGAAGGGGATGCGGTCCACCTGCGCGCACCCGGTCACTAGAAGGGTGGTGGTGATGTATAATGCGAATAATGTGCGTTTGCCCATGTGCGTCTTCCGCCGTGATGGATGGGGGGCGTTGCCGTGGGGGCCGATGTTAGCGTATTCATGCAGCTGTGGCACAGCCTGAACGGGGGAAGTCTTGGAGTCCAACAATCTTCGGAAAGCCGGCCTGAAGGTGACCCTGCCTCGGGTGAAGATCCTCGAGATCCTGGAGCAGAAGCGCGACGACCACATGTCGGCCGAGGACGTGTACAAGGCGCTGATGGACGCCGGCGAGGATATCGGTCTGGCCACGGTCTACCGGGTGCTGACGCAGTTCGAGACGGCGGGCATCGTTACCCGGCACAACTTTGAGGGCAATCAATCGGTCTTCGAGCTTGATGATGGCAGCCACCACGACCACCTGATCTGCGTGGAGTGCGGTCACATCGAGGAGTTTGTGGACTACCTGATCGAGATCCGTCAGCGCGAGGTGGCCATGCAGCACGGCTTTGAGCTGCGTGACCATGCGTTGATCCTCTACGGCATCTGCAACAATTGCCAATCCGCCAAGCGGCGCTGACCCGCAAGCGGGGCCGGCCCGCCGGAGCTAAGACGTGGCGGTGTCGGCCCCCGCGCCGCGCTCCAGCATCTCGCGGGCGGAGGCCAGGGTGTTGTCGCTGATCTCCACGCCGCCGAGCATGCGGGCAACCTCCTGGATGCGCTGCTCGCCGAGCAGCGGTGTGACCCGGGTGCGGGTCTGCTCTGCCTCGGTTTGCTTGCTCACGCGGTAATGGCAGCCCGCTTGCGCCGCCACCTGGGGCAAGTGGGTAATGCACAGGACCTGGTAGCGGCGGCCCAGCGAGGCGAGCAGCCGGCCCACCACCTCAGCCACCGCCCCCCCGATACCGCTGTCCGCCTCATCGAAGACCAGGGTGAGGGTGGGCGTGCCGGTGCCCTTGGCGCTGGCGACCTGCAACGCCAGCCCCAGGCGTGACAGCTCGCCCCCGGAGGCGACCTTCGCCAGCGGGCCGGCCGGTTGCCCGGGGTTGGTGCGAACCAGGAACTCCACCTGGTCCAAGCCGTGCGGGGTGGGGTCGCCGTCCGGGTCGTGACCGAGCTGGATCTGCAATTCCGCGCCGCCCATGCTCAGCTCCGCCAACAGCTCGGCAACACGCTTTTCCAGGGCGGTAGCGCTCTGCTGGCGGTTGTTGCTCAGCTGCAGGGCGGCGTCCCGGTAGGCCCGCTCCAGGCTCTGCCGCTGTTCCCGTAGTTGTTGCACGCGCTCGCCGGCGCCTTCCAGCTTGTCCAGCTCGGCCTGGAGCGTATCGAGTCGCTCGGGCAATGCCTCCGGCCGGCAGCGGTGTTTGCGGGCCAGGTCGCTGAGTTGGCCAAGTTGCTCCTCGGCCCAGGCCAGGCGCTCCGGGTCCACCTCCAGGTGGTCGGCGAAGCGGCGCAGCGCATCACACCCTTCCTCCACCTGGACCAGCGCATTGGCGAACAGCTCGCGGGCTTCGTCCAGGGTCGGGTCGAGGCCGGCCTGTTCCTCCAATTCCCGGCCCGCCCGTCCGAGGGCAGCCTGCGCGGATTGCTCATCGTCGTAGAGTTGATTGAGCAGTTGCTGGGCCATCTGGATCAGCGCACCGGCATTGGCCAGCCGCTTTTGCTCCTGCTCCAGCCCTTCGATGCCCTCTCGGGTGAGCTCCAGGGCGGTGAGTTCCTCGACCTGGTAGCGCAGCAGGGCGATACGGTCCTCGTGGCTGTCCTGGTCGCCCTCCAGCGCCTGCAATTCCTCGTCCACATCGCGGATCTGCTGATAGAGGTCGCGTACCCGGTCCAGGGGCGCGGTTTCCTCGCCGTGTTCGTCCAGGATCTGGCGTTGCACGTGGCGGCGCAGCAGCAGCTGGTGGGCGTGCTGGCCGTGAATGTCGACCAGCTGCTCGCCGAGGCCCTTCAGCAGGTTCAGCGGCGCCGGACGGCCATTGATATAGCCGCGGGTGCGGCCGCTTTCGTGGATCGTGCGGCGAAGGATGCAGTCGCCATCCTCGTCCAGGTCGTGCTCGGCAAGCCAGTCGTGGACGGGGCTGTCGTCGGCCAGTCGGAAGCCAACGCTCAGATCGGCGCGCTGGGTACCCGGGCGGACGGTACCGCTTTCGGCCTTGTCGCCGAGACACAGCCCGAGGGCGTCCAGCAGGATGGATTTGCCGGCACCGGTCTCGCCGGTCAACACATTCATGCCGGGCCCGAAGTCCAGTTCCAGCTGATCGACAATGGCGAAGTCGCGGATATGGATGTGGCTCAGCATCGGCTGGCAGCGCTCCCTTGCTCTGGTGTCAGCGCAGGTTGGTATCACCCCAGCGCAGCTTGGCGCGCAGAATCTCGAAGTAGCCGTGGCTGGCGGGGTGGATGAGGTGTGCCTGCTGCGGGAATTTGCGGATCCGGATCCGGCCGTTATCGGTCAGGGCCAGGTCGTCCTGGCTGTCACAGCTGACGCGGATGTGCCGGGTGTTGCCCTCGTTGAGCTCAATCTCCACGACACTGTTGCCCGGGATGACCAGCGGCCGATTGCTCAGGGTGTGCGGGCAGACGGGCACCAGCACCATGGCATCCACTCCCGGATGGGTGATCGGGCCCCCGCTGGCCATGGCGTAGGCGGTGGAGCCGGTGGGCGTGGAGATGATCAACCCGTCGGACCGGTGGTCGTTGAGCAGCTCCCCGTTGACGTAGGTGCGGAAGTCGATCATCCGCGAGGTGTTCCAGCGGTGCAGTACTACGTCGTTGAGCGCCATGGCCTGGCTGTGGACGCCATCGGTGTTGATCGATTCGGCCAGCAGCAGCGTGCGGTCGTCGCGCACGTAATGGCCGGCCAGCACGGCCTCGAGTTCCGGCGCCAGGCGGGCGGGGGAGACGTCTACCAGAAAGCCGAGCCGCCCGCGGTTCACCCCCAGGATCGCAATGTCATGTTTGATCAGCGAGCGGGCGGTGCTCAACAGCGTGCCATCGCCCCCCACCGAGATGACCAGGTCGGCCGCCCGGCCCAGGGCCTGGCGCTCCATGGTGGCGAGCCCCTGCAGTCCGAGCTGACCCGTGGACTGCTCATCCAGGATGACCTCGCGCTGGTGGCTCCGAAGCAGATCCACCAGGCCCTGCACCGTTTCGGCGATACTGGGGTCATCCGGCTTGCCGGTGATGGCAACGACGGGGAAATGCTGGGTTGGGGTGCTCATGTTGCGGGCAAAGTTATCACGCCCTTGCGGTATCGCCAATCTTGCAGCGCGGCACCGGCGACTGTGCCCCATGGCTGTCACAACGCGGGGGCGCGGGTACAATAGCCTTATGAGCCAGCCACGTGAGACAAAGGAGTTGACCCCGCGGGCCCGCCACCTGCTGCGGACCCTGGTGCAGTGCTATATCAGTGATGGCCGGCCGGTGGGATCACGCACCTTGCTCAAGGCCTCGGGGCTGTCGGTCAGCTCCGCCACGGTCCGTAATGTGATGGCCGAGCTGGAGGACATGGGTTACGTCTGCTCCCCTCACACCTCCGCCGGCCGACAGCCCACTGACAAGGGCTACCGGTTTTTCGTCGACACGTTGCTGACCGCCCGGCCGTGGGACAACCGCGAGCTGGACCGTCTGGCGCTGCGCCTGGACGGGGGTGAGCGCACCGATGATCTGCTCGGCTCGGCCTCCAGCCTGCTTTCCGGGCTCACCCACTACGCCGGGGTGGTCACGGTGCCGCGCCAGGACCTGCGCGCCCTGCGCCATATCGATTTCCTGCCCCTGTCCGGCAACCGGGTGCTCGCCATCGTGGTGCTCAACGAGAGCGAGGTGGAGAACCGGGTCATTGAGACCGACCGTGCCTACCAGGAGTCCGAGTTGCGCGCCATCAGCAACTACCTGAACGCGCAGTTCGGCGGCTGCGACGTCTACCGGGTGCGCCAGGCCCTGGTGGAGGCCATGCAGCACGACCGCCAGCGCATGGACCAGCTGATGCAACTGGCCTTCGAGATGGGCGAAAAGGTCTTCAGCGAGGCGGAGGGCGAAGAGGACTACGTAGTGGCCGGCGAGACCAACCTGATGGCCCTGTCCGAGCTCTCTGACGTGGACAAGCTGCGCGAGCTTTTCCGCGCCTTCAACGAAAAGCAGGACATCCTGCACCTGCTGGACCGCTGCCTGTCCGCCGAGGGGGTGCAGATCTTCATCGGCCAGGAGGCCGGCTACCGCGTGTTCGACGGGTGCAGCCTGGTCACCGCACGCTACGCGGTGGAGGGGCGCCCAGTGGGCGTGCTGGGCGTCATCGGCCCCACCCGCATGGCCTACCAGCGGGTCATCCCCATCGTCGATATGACCGCCCAGTTGCTGGGTGCGGCCTTGAATCAGTCCCGCTGAATCCCCATATGCCTGACTAGACCAGCGCCCTGCCTCGGCGGGGCGTGCGGGGCCGTGCGCGCCAAGGCGTCGGGCAGCGGCCCCTTTGCCGTTCACACGAACCTGAAATCCGCGGAGAACCAGCATGAGCGACAAGCAGCGAGAGGCCGAGCGCAAGCAAGCCGAGGAAGAGGCGCGCAGCGAGGCGCAGACCGCCGGCAACGACGAGCAGACGCCGGAGGAGGGCAACGAGGCGGCGGAGGAGGCTGCAGACGAGGTGGCCGAACTCCGCCAGGCCCTCGAGCAGGCGCAGGCCAAGGCCGAAGAGAACTGGAACGAGTGCCTGCGCGCCCGGGCGGAGATGCAGAACATCCAGCGGCGTGCCCAGGCGGATGTGGAGAAGGCGCGCAAGTACGCGGTGGAGAAGATCGCCGGTGACCTGCTCGGTGTGAAGGACAGCCTGGAGATGGGGGTCAAGGCCGCCACCGACGAGGGCGCCGACCCGCAGAAGCTGCTCGAGGGCTCCGAGCTGACCCTCAAGATGCTCAGCCAGGTGTTGGAGCGGTTCAACGTCGAGGAGGTCAACCCCGAGGGTGAGCGCTTCAACCCGGAATACCACGAGGCGGTGGCGGCCCAGCCCTCCCATCAGCACGAGCCCAACACTGTGCTCAACGTGATGCAGAAGGGCTACGCCCTGCATGACCGGGTGCTGCGGCCGGCCATGGTGGTGGTCTCGCAGAAGGCGCCCGAGCCGCCGCAGTCGGGGTCCATCGACGAGCAGGCCTGATTGATTTGCATGCGCGCCCTTGAAATGTCCGGGCGCGGCCCCATGTAAAGGGGCAGACAGAGAATAGCAGCCGGGCGGCGCGCCCGGGCAGCGTCAACAGACACCAGCATTCAGGAGCAATTTATGAGCAAGATCATCGGCATCGACCTGGGTACCACCAACTCCTGCGTGGCCGTCATGGAGGGTGGCAGCGCCCGGGTTCTGGAGAACAGCGAAGGCGATCGCACCACGCCCTCCGTGGTGGCCTTTGCCGAAGACGGCGAGGTGCTCACCGGGGCGCCGGCCAAGCGCCAGTCGGTCACCAACCCGGAAAACACCGTCTTTGCGGTCAAGCGCCTGATCGGCCGCCGCTTCGAGGAAGACGTGGTGCAGCGCGACGTGCGCGAGATGCCCTACAAGATCGTCAAGGCGGACAACGGTGACGCCTGGGTCGAGGTGCGCGACAAGAAGATGGCGCCGCCGGAGATCTCCGCCCGCACGCTGCAGAAGATGAAAAAGACCGCCGAGGACTACCTGGGCGAGACCGTCACCGAGGCGGTGATCACCGTGCCGGCCTACTTCAACGACTCCCAGCGCCAGGCCACCAAGGATGCGGGCAAGATCGCCGGCCTCGAGGTCAAGCGCATCATCAACGAGCCCACCGCGGCGGCGCTGGCCTATGGCCTGGACAAGAAGGGCGGCGATCGCAAGGTGGCCGTCTACGACCTGGGCGGTGGCACCTTCGACATCTCCATCATCGAGATCGCCGAGGTGGACGGCGAGCACCAGTTCGAGGTGCTGGCCACCAACGGTGACACCTTCCTGGGTGGCGAGGACTTCGACCGGGCGGTCATCGATTACCTGATCGCCGAGTTCAAGAAGGACCAGGGCATCGACCTGGGCGGCGACCGCCTGGCCATGCAGCGCCTGAAGGAGGCCGCCGAGAAGGCCAAGATCGAGCTCTCCTCCGCCCAGCAGACCGAGGTGAACCTGCCCTACATCACCGCCGACCAGGCCGGTCCCAAGCACCTGGCGGTGAAGCTGACCCGGGCCAAGCTCGAGTCGCTGGTGGAAGACCTGGTCAAGCGCACCATCGAGCCCTGCAAGGTGGCGCTGAAGGACGCCGGTCTGTCCGCCTCCGAGGTGGACGAGGTGATCCTGGTGGGCGGCCAGACCCGCATGCCCAAGGTGCAGGAGGCCGTCACCGAGTTCTTCGGCAAGGAGCCGCGCAAGGACGTCAACCCGGACGAGGCCGTGGCCGTGGGTGCCGCCATCCAGGGCGGTGTGCTCGGCGGCGACGTCAAGGACGTGCTGCTGCTCGACGTCACCCCGCTCTCCCTGGGTATCGAGACCCTGGGCGGTGTGATGACCAAGCTGATCGAGAAGAACACTACCATCCCGACCAAGGCCTCGCAGACCTTCTCTACTGCCGAGGACAACCAGGGGGCGGTGACCGTGCACGTGCTCCAGGGTGAGCGCGAGATGGCCAGCGCCAACAAGAGCCTGGGCCGGTTCGACCTGACCGACATCCCGCCGGCCCCGCGTGGTGTGCCGCAGATCGAGGTCACCTTCGACATCGACGCCAACGGCATCCTGCACGTCTCCGCCAAGGACAAGGCCACCGGCAAGGAGAACAAGATCGTCATCAAGGCCTCCTCCGGGCTGTCCGAGGACGAGATCGAGAAGATGGTCCAGGACGCCGAGGCCCACGCCG
This sequence comes from Alkalispirillum mobile, assembly GCF_003664325.1. Taxonomy (NCBI): domain Bacteria; kingdom Pseudomonadati; phylum Pseudomonadota; class Gammaproteobacteria; order Chromatiales; family Ectothiorhodospiraceae; genus Alkalispirillum; species Alkalispirillum mobile. The sequence goes on along the minus strand of NZ_RCDA01000001.1, from coordinate 706,862 downwards.
AGGAGGACCGCAAGGCCCGCGAGCTGGTGGAGGCCCGGAACCAGGCCGACAACATGATCCACGCCACCAACAAGTCCCTGAAGGAGTACGGTGACCAGATCGACACCGGCGAGAAGCAGGGCATCGAGGAGGCGATCAAGGAGCTGGAAGAGGTCATGAAGGGCGATGACAAGGAGGCCATCGAGGCCAAGACCCAGCAGCTGGCCGAGCGCTCTGGCAAGCTCGCCGAGAAGATGTACGCCGCCCAGGGCGGTGAAGAGGCGGCGGAACAGGCCGCCGGCGGCGAGCAGCAGCAGTCCGGCAGCGGCAAGTCCGAGGACGACGTGGTCGACGCGGAGTTCGAGGAGGTCAAGGATCAGGAACAGGATCAGGACCGCAAGTAAGCCGGCGCTCAGCGCTCAAAGCTGACGGACGAGGCGCAGGCCGGTATGCTCACCGGTCTGCGCCTTCGCCGTTGTGGCCCATCCTGAAAAGCCTGGAACCTGCATCATGTCGAAACGCGATTTTTATGAAGCCTTGGGCGTTGCCCGTAACGCCTCGGACTCCGAGATCAAGAAGGCCTACCGCCGCATGGCCATGAAGTACCACCCGGACCGTAATCCGGGGGACAAGGAGGCCGAGGCGCGTTTCAAGGAGGTCAAGGAGGCCTACGAGGTGCTGTCCGACCAGCAGAAGCGGGCAGCCTACGACCAGTTCGGCCATGCCGGGGTGGATCCGTCCGCCGGCATGGGCGGTGGCGGTGGCCCGGGCGGTCCGGGCGGGCCCGATTTCGCTGACATCTTCTCCGATGTCTTTGGCGACATCTTCGGCGGCGGTGGCCGCCGCGGCGGTGGCGGTGGGCGCCGCGTCTTCCGCGGTGCCGACCTGCGCTACAACCTCGAGCTTTCCCTGGAAGACGCCGTCCGCGGCACCGAGGTGCAGATCCGCGTGCCCACCCAGGAGGTGTGCGACAGCTGCGACGGCAAGGGCACCGCCGAGGGCAGCCAACCCGAGACCTGTCCCACCTGTAAGGGGCACGGGGATGTGCGCATCCAGCAGGGGTTCTTCTCGGTCCAGCAGGCCTGCCCGCGTTGCGGTGGCAGCGGGTCGGTGATCACCGACCCCTGCCGCAAGTGCGGTGGTCGCGGCCGGGTACAGTCCCAGAAGACCCTGTCCGTGCGGGTACCGGCCGGGGTGGACACTGGGGATCGCATTCGCCTGTCCGGCGAGGGCGAGCCGGGGGAGAACGGCGGCCCGCCCGGCGACCTGTACGTCCAGGTGATGGTCCGCGAGCATGAGTTCTTCCAGCGCGACGGGGCCAACCTGCGCTGCGAGGTGCCCATCAGTGTCACCAAGGCCGCCCTCGGCGGTGAGGTGGAAGTGCCCACGCTGGACGGTCGGGTCAACCTGCGGATCCCCGCTGGCACCCAGTCCGGCAAGGTCTTCCGGGTGCGTGGCAAAGGGGTAAAGCCGGTGCGCGGCGGCCCGCAGGGCGACCTGCTGTGCCGGGTGCACGTGGAGACGCCGGTCAACCTGACCAGGAAGCAGAAGGAATTGCTGGAGGAGTTCGGCCGGACCATGGACGACACCGGCGACAAGCACACCCCGCGTACCAGCTCCTGGCTGGACAAGGCCCGTAAGTTCTTCGAAGACTGGAAGCTCTGACCATGACCACTCGCATTGCAATCGTGGGCGCCGCCGGCCGTATGGGCCGCATGCTGATCGAGGCAGTGGGCGAGGCCGAAGGGGCCGAGCTGGCGGCCGCCGTGGACCGGCCGGGCAGCCCCTTTGTCGGGGCCGATGCCGGCGAGCTGGCCGGTATCGGCCGGCTCGGGCTGACCGTGGGCGATGACCTGGAAGCCGCCCTGGCCGAGGCGGACGTGCTCATCGATTTCACCCTGCCCGAGGCCACGGAGGGCGTGCTTGCCGCCTGTCGCAAGACTGGCACCGCGCTGGTGATGGGCACTACGGGACTGGGTGATGCGCAGCTCTCCGCCTTGGATACCACCGCGCAGGCCATCCCGCTGGTCTTCGCCCCCAACTACAGCACCGGGGTCAACCTGACGCTGAAGCTGGCCGAGCTGGCCGCCAAGGCACTGGGCGACAGCGTGGATATCGAGATCATCGAGGCGCACCACCGCCATAAGGTGGATGCCCCCTCCGGGACCGCGCTGGCGCTGGGTGAGCGGGTGGCCGACGCCCTGGGCCGGGACCTGAAAGCGTGTGCGGTGTACGGCCGGGAGGGTCGCACCGGTGAGCGCGACCGGCAGACCATCGGCTTCGAGACCATCCGCGCCGGGGATATCGTGGGAGAGCACACGGTGCTGTACGCCGGTAACGGTGAGCGCATCGAGATCACCCACCGCGCCTCCAACCGGATGACCTTCGCCGCCGGTGCCGTGCGCGCCGCCCTGTGGGTGGCGGGCCAGCAGCCGGGGCGCTACGACATGCAGGACGTGCTCGGCATCTGACGGCCGGGCACGTCCCGTGCCACTCCTTCAGTCCTCTACCGGGGTATCCGGCCGGTTGCCCCATTCCGACCAGGAGCCGTCATAGCCCCGCACCTTGTCAAAGCCCAGGTGGCGCAGCATGACGTAGGTGAGCGAAGAACGGTGGTGGGTCTGACAATGGGTGACCACCTCTTGCTCCGGGTTGAGGCCGCGCTCGTCGAGCATGGCCCGCAGGGTATCGTCGGGCAGCAGCTTCAGGTGGTTGGCCCGGTCCATGGTTTCCAGCCAGTCGAGGTTGACCGCGCCGGGGATATGCCCGCCGCGCTGGGATCGTACGTCCTCACCGCGGTATTCCGGTGCCGAGCGGGCATCCAGCACCGCCACGTCGGGGTTGTCCACCCGCTGCATCAGCCAGCCGCACTCGGCGCGGTACTCGGGGTGTCGCAGCACGGCCCGATAGTCACTGCGCGTGGGCTCGACCCGCCCGGCCTCCAGGGCGTGCCCTTCACCCGCCCAGGCCACGACACCGCCGTTGAGCCAGGAGCGATGGGGGTGGCCCAGCAGGTCCAGGGTCCAGACAAGGCGCCCGGCCCTGCCGCCGCCATTGCGATCGCACGCCACCACGTGGGTCTCCGGGGTAAGGCCGATCGCCGACAGGGCCGAGGACAGGCTGTCCATTTCCGGCAGCAGCCCCATGGCCGGCGGGGCCTGACGGAGCAGACAAGCGAACGGCAGGTGCACTGCCCCGGGGATGTGGCCCTGCTCATAGTCATTCTCATCGCTGAGATCGACCACCAGCAGGTCATCGCGCTGTGCCAGCGCGGCTTCCAGCTGCGCGGGTTCCAGAACCAGGGGGAGTGCTTCGGCCATGGGGGTCCCTCTTTCAGGTGCGTGACGATCGGTCAGCCCGTGGGCATTGCGTAACCCGATAGTCTACCGGCCGGGTCGGTTATCTGTCACCGCCCGGCCGGCGATCGCGGTCAGCGGACCGTCAGCAGTTCCACCCAATGACGCACGGGGACCTTGGCCTCGTCGCCCAAGTGGGTCTGGCAACCCACGTTGGCGGTGACGATCATCTCCGGCTTGGCCGGCTCGATATTGTCCAGCTTGCGCCGGCGCAGCCGTTTGGCCATCTCCGGTTGCAGGACCGAGTAGCTGCCGGCGGACCCGCAGCACAGGTGCGGCTCACCGATGGGCGTGAGTTCGAACCCGGCCTTGCGCAGCACCGCCTCCACCCGCCCGGGCATCTTCTGCCCGTGCTGAAGGGTACAGGGGCAGTGGAAGGCGATACGCCGGGGGGCATCGGCTCTGGGCGCTAGCCTGTCTGCCATGCCCTCGATCAGTTCCACCGGGTCCACGGCCAGCCGGGCGACCTCCGCCGCTTTCTCGGCGTAGTCCGGGTCGTTGCGCAGGAAATACCCGTAGTCCTTGACCTGGGCGCCGCAACCGCTGGCGTTGACGACGATGGCATCGGCGCCGTTCTGGATCTCGGGCCACCAGGCGTCGATATTGCGCTTCATGTAACCGTGGGCGCCTTCCGGCTCGCCCAGGTGCTGATGGAGCGCGCCGCAGCAACCGGCCTTCGGTGTGCGCACCACCTCAATGCCGGCTTCGCCCAACAGGCGGACGGTCTCGGGATTGGTGGCCGGGGTCATGGCCGGCTGCGCGCAGCCTTCCAGGAGCAGCACGCGGCGCGTGGCCTGCTTGGGTGCCTCGGGCCAGGTCGGGGCCGATTCCTTGGCCGGCAGCTTGTCGCGCAACGCGCCGGGTACCAGGGGGCGCGCCGCCTGGCCGAGGGTCATCAGCGTGGAGAATACCTTGGGGTTGGGCACAGCCGTACGGATGAACCAGCGCAAGGCGCGTTTCTCGTTGCGCGGCACCTTCTGTTCCACAACCTCGCGGCCGATGTCGGCCAGCTTGCTGTATTCCACGCCGGAGGGGCAGGTGCTCTCGCAGGCGCGGCAGGTGAGGCAGCGGTCCAGGTGCAGCTGGGTCTCCCCAGTGGGCTCGTGGCCCTCGAGCACCTGTTTGATGAGGTAGATGCGCCCGCGGGGGCTGTCCAGCTCGTTGCCCAACTCCTGGTAGGTGGGGCAGGTGGCCAGGCAGAAGCCGCAGTGGGTGCAGGTGCGCAGGATGCGCTCGGCCTCTTTGCCGGCGTCGGTGTCCTTGATGAAATCAGCGATATGGGTCTGCATGGCGGCCTCAGAAGTCTGCGTAGAGTCGGCCCGGGTTCAGGATACCCTCGGGGTCGAAGGCCTTCTTGATGTTGCGGTGCAGGTGCTGGAAGATGCCGCCGTTGCTGGGCAGCACGTCCGCCTCGCGGTCGCCGCCGCGGAAGCTGCGGGCGTGACCGCCCACGGCGCGGGCGGCCTGATGCAGGGCACTGAAGTCCTGCTCGCCACCGAGCCAGACCTGTTGGCCATTCCAGTCCAGCAGCGCGTTGTGCAGCAGCTGCTCGGGCAGTTGGCGACCGGGAGGCAGCGCCACGCGCCAGAGCTGCGCCTGGTCCTGGAACCAGGGCAGGCGATGGTCACGCAGGTCCTGCCAGAACTGAAGGTCCTCCGCCTCACCGCCGATCATCTCCCGGGCGGCGTCCACGCCCAGGGCCGACCCGGAGAGCCGCAGGTGCAGCCGCTGGCCGTCGTGGGCACTGCCGGTGACCGGCGCGCCCTTGGCCTGCCAGTCCGAGACCTGCCGGAAGGCGTCATCGCGGTCCAGTTCCAGCGCCAGCGCCAGTTCCTTTTCCGGGCGGGGCAGAACCTTCAGCGAGACCTCCAGCAGCACGCCCAGGGTGCCCAGGGCACCGGCCTGCAGTCGGGATACATCGTAGCCGGCCACGTTCTTCATGACCTCGCCACCGAAATGCACGTCTTCGCCCCGGCCGTTGACCAGCCGGCAGCCCAGCACCAGGTCGCGGGCCGCGCCCGCGAAGGGGCGGGCGGGGCCGGACAGCCCCGTGGCGATGGCGCCACCCAGGGTCCCCTCGCCGCCGAACTGCGGCGGCTCGAAGGGCAGCATTTGGCCGGCGTCGGCGAGTATCTGTTCCAGTTCAGCGAGCCGGGTACCGGTGCGGGCAGTCAGCACCAGTTCGGTCGGTTCGTAATTGACGATGCCGGTGTGTTCGGTCGTGGCGAGCGGTTCGCCGGTCGGCGTCCGGCCCAGAAACCGCTTGCTGCCACTGCCCTGGATCTCCAGGGCGGCACCGGACCGGACGGCCGCTGCCACCCGCTCCTGTATCGACTGGCTGTGATCGTTGCTCTGACTCATAAAGGGTGTCCTGACAAAAAGCAGGCCGCCGGCGCTCGCGGGCGCAACCGGCGGCCTGGTCTCAGAAGCGCTCGATATCCGGGAAGGGCAGTTCGCCCTTGTGCACATGCATGGCGCCGAACTCGGCACAACGGTTCAGCGTTGGGATGGCCTTGCCCGGGTTCAACAGCCCCTTCGGGTCGAAGGCCCGCTTGAGGGCGAAGAACTGCTCCAGCTCCGGCGGACTGAACTGGGCGCACATCTGATTGATCTTCTCCATGCCGACGCCGTGCTCGCCGGTGACGGTGCCGCCCACCTCCACGCACAGCTCCAGGATGCGACCGCCGAGCTCCTCGGTGCGCTCCAGCTCGCCCGGGACGTTCCCGTCGTAAAGCACCAGCGGGTGCAGGTTGCCGTCCCCGGCGTGGAAGACGTTCACCACGCGCAGTCCGTACTCCTCGGACAGCGCTTGCATGCGGTTGAGCACCGTGGACAGGTGCTTGCGCGGGATGGTGCCGTCCATGCAGTAGTAATCGGGCGAGATACGACCCACGGCGGGGAAGGCCGCTTTGCGGCCGGCCCAGAAAGCCTGGGCCTGTTCCGGGGTCTCGGCGATGCGAATCTCGGTGGCGCCGTAGCTCTCCATCAGCTTGCTCACCTGGGCGCACTGGGCGGCGACCTCGGCCTCGCTGCCGTCCAGCTCACAGATGAGGATGGTGGCGGCATCCACCGGGTAGCCGGCGTGGACAAAGTCCTCGGCGGCGCGGATGGCCGCGTTGTCCATCATTTCCAGGCCCCCGGGGATGATCCCGTCGCCGATGATGCCGGCCACGGCCTCACCGCCGGCCTCCACCGTGGGGAAGGCGGCCAGCATGACCTTTTTGGTCAGCGGCTCCGGCAGTAGCTTGACGGCGACCTCCACCACCACGCCGAGCATGCCCTCGGAGCCAATGATGGCGGCGAGCATGTCGTAGCCGGGGGCATCCGGCGCCTCGCTGCCGATCTTCAGCACCTCGCCGTCGATGGTGACCAGGGTGACCTCCAGCACGTTGTGGATGGTCAGGCCGTACTTCAGGCAGTGCACGCCGCCGGCGTTCTCCGCCACGTTGCCTCCGATGCTGCAGGCGATCTGGGAGGAGGGGTCGGGGGCGTAATAAAGGCCGTAGGGCGCGGCGGCCTCGGAGACGGCCAGGTTGCGCACGCCGGGCTGTACCCGTGCAACGCGGCGTTCCGCGTCCACGTCCAAAATGCGGTTGAAGCGGGAGAGGCTCAGCAGGATACCTTGCGGATGGGGCAGGGCGCCGGCAGAGAGGCTGGTGCCTGCACCCCGGGCAACGACCGGCACCTCCAGTTCGTTGCAGATGCGCAGGATCGCCTGCACCTCTTCCACGGTGTCGGGCAGCACGGCGGCGACCGGCAACTGACGGTACGCGGCGAGGCCGTCGGTCTCGTAGGCTCGCAGGGCCTCTTCGTTGGTGATCAGCGCTTCGGGGTTGGCCAGCACCTGGCCCAGCCGGGCGACCAAGTCTTCCCGGTTGTACTCGAAGCGGCAATCATCCTCCAAGTAAACGGAGTGTGCGCTCATGACGATGAGTCTCTCAACGGTGGGCTATTGTCTAGTTGTCTGACCAATTTATCAGGAATCGGACCGAGATGTGAAACCCGCTCGGGCCCGTTGGGGTCAAAATGACCCAAAGGGCAGCAGCCTTTCTCTATACTGATTAGACCATCTGGCGCTGGAGGATAGTCTTATGAGCCGCTGGAACGCCTATATTAAGCCCGGGGCGATGGAGGATGCCCATGCCTCGCTGGGGAAGCTGGCCGATGAAACCTTCACCGTGGAGGCGGAGGACCAGACCGAGGCTCTGGCCGAGGTGAAGGCGCAGCTTTCGGAGCGCTACAACATGAGCACGCTGCCCGCGGACCTGCTGGATGATTGGCTGGTGATTCAGCCGGCGGGGCGGCGCTGACCACAGGCCGCTCCAAGGGTTTATGGGAGGGGTCTACGTGAGCGGGCACAAAGGCCGGCGGCGCATAAAAAGCCGGCGGCGCACAAAAAGAAAGGGCGCCCTTTTGAGGCGCCCTCTCAGTGCGGCTCTGGGTCGGGGTCAGCCTATTGGGCTTCTTCCCCGGCCAGGTAGAGCCAGGTCTCCACCACCGAATCGGGGTTCAAAGAGACACTTTCGATACCCTCGTCCATCAGCCAGCGGGCGAGGTCGGGGTGGTCAGACGGGCCCTGGCCGCAGATGCCCACGTACTTGCCGGCACGGCGGGCGCTCTGGATGGCCATGGACAGCAGCTTCTTGACCGCCGCATCGCGCTCCTCGAACAGGTGCGCGATCAGGCTGGAGTCGCGGTCCAGGCCCAGGGTGAGCTGGGTGAGGTCGTTGGAGCCGATGGAGAAGCCATCGAAGTGCTCCAGGAACTCGTCGGCCAGCAGGGCGTTGGAGGGCAGCTCGCACATCATGATGACCTTGAGCCCGTTCTCGCCCTTCTTCAGGCCGTTGCGCTCCAGTTCGGCCAGTACGCCCTTGCCTTCCTCGACGGTACGCACGAAGGGCGCCATGATCCAGACGTTGTCCAGGCCCATCTCGTCGCGCACCTTCTTGAGCGCTTTGCACTCCAGGGCGAAGCAGTCGCGGAAGTTGTCCGCGGTGTAGCGCGAGGCGCCGCGGAAGCCCAGCATGGGGTTTTCCTCGTCGGGCTCGTACTGCTCGCCGCCGATCAGGTTGGCGTACTCGTTGGACTTGAAATCGGACAGCCGCACGATCACCGGCTTGGGGGTGAAGGCAGCAGCAAGGGTGGAGATACCCTCGGCCAGCTTGTCGATGTAGAACTGCACCGGGTCGCTGTAGCCGGCGGCCTGGGTGCGGATCACCTGCTTGAGGTTCTCGTCCTGCTGGTCGAACTCAAGCAGCGCCTTCGGGTGGATGCCGATCATCCGGTTGATGATGAACTCCAGGCGCGCCAGGCCGATGCCGGCGTTGGGCAGGCTGGCGAAGTCGAAGGCACGGTCCGGGTTGCCCACGTTCATCATGATCTTGAAGGGCAGCTCGGGGAGCTTGTCCAGGGCGATCTCGCGGACTTCGTAGTCCTGCTTGCCGGAATAGATGTAACCGGTATCGCCCTCGGCGCAGGAGACGGTGACCTCGTGGCCATCCTTGATCCGGTCGGTGCCCTCGCCTGTGCCCACAATGGCCGGGATGCCCAGTTCGCGGGCGATGATCGCCGCGTGGCAGGTACGGCCGCCGCGGTTGGTGACGATGGCGGAGGCCCGCTTCATGATGGGCTCCCAGTCCGGGTCGGTCATGTCGGTGACCAGGACGTCACCGGCCTTGACCTTGTTCATATCGGCGATGCCGTCCACCACCCGGGCGGGGCCGGCGCCGATGCGCTGACCGATGGCGCGGCCGGTGACCAGGACGTCGCCGCGGGCCTTGAGATGGAAGCGCTCCAGCGTCTGGCCGCCGTCGCGGCTTTTCACGGTCTCGGGGCGTGCCTGCAGGATGTAGAGCTTGCCGTCCTGGCCATCTCTGCCCCACTCGATGTCCATCGGGCGGTCGTAGTGCTTTTCGATGATCAGCGCCTGGCGGGCCAGGTCCTGCACCTCCTCGTCGGTCAGCGAGTACTGCAGGCGTTCAGTCTCGTCCACGTCCACGGTCTTGACCGTCTTGCCGTGGGCCTGGTCGCCGGAGTAGACCATCTTGATGGCCTTGCTGCCGAGGTTGCGGCGCAGTACGGCCGGGCGGCCGGCCTCCAGCGTGGGCTTGTGGACGTAGAACTCGTCCGGGTTGACCGCGCCCTGGACCACCGTCTCGCCCAGGCCGTAAGAGGAGGTGATGAACACCACGTCCCGGAAGCCGGACTCGGTGTCCATGGTGAACATGACGCCGGCGGCACCGATGTCGGAGCGGACCATCCGCTGGATGCCGGCGGAGAGCGCCACCTGGCTGTGCTCGAAGCCGTGGTGCACCCGGTAGGAGATGGCGCGGTCGTTGAACAGGGAGGCAAAGACGTGTTTGACCGCCTCCATGATGCCGTCCAGGCCACGGACGTTGAGGAAGGTCTCCTGCTGTCCGGCGAACGAGGCATCGGGCAGATCCTCGGCCGTGGCGGAGGAGCGCACGGCGAAGGAGGCCTCGCCGGTCGTTTGATCCTCCAGCTTCTGGTAGGCGTTGGTGATGGCCTGCTCCAGCTCGGCCGGGAAGGGCGTGTCGATGACCAGCTGGCGGATTTCGGCGCCGGTCTTGGCCAGCGCATCCACGTCCTCGACGTCGAGCTGGTCGAGCATCCCGTTGATGCGCTCGCGAAGGCCACTCTCGTCCAGGAAGTCCCAGTAGGCCTTCGCGGTGGTGGCAAAGCCTCCGGGCACGCTCACGCCCGCTGCGGACAGGTGGCTGATCATCTCGCCCAGGGAGGCGTTTTTGCCCCCTACGCGATCCACATCCCCCATCCCCAGGGTCTCGAAGTTGACCACATACTCTTGCAAGGTTGCGTCCCCCTTGATGTTTCGCGATTGCCTACGGGTTGCTGTGCAGGGTGGCGGCAATTCCGCTAGCATGCTTTGGCAACCTTTTTGCTGCCCATTCCAGCGGAGCCCGCATCGTCAATGACCGAAGCCAGACGTACCGTATACTTTGTCTCCGACCGCACCGGTATCACGGCCGAAACGCTGGGCCACAGCCTGCTGACCCAGTTCACGCTCGATTTCGAGCAGCGCACCATCCCCTTCGTGGATAGCGAAGAGAAGGCGAACCAGGTGGTGGAACAGATCGCCGCCGCCGGCCAGCGCAGTGGCCTGCGGCCCATCGTGTTCTCCACCGTCGTCGATGCCCACGTGCGCCGCGTCATGCAGACCACCGACGCCGTGCTCTTCGACTTTTTCGATACCTTCATCGCCCCGCTGGAGCAGGAACTGCATATGCCGTCCAGCCACGTCATCGGGCGCTCCCACGGGGTCGTGGATAATAACATGTATGACGTCCGGATCGACGCGATGAACTATGCGCTCAGTCACGACGACGGGGCAGTGACCAATCACTACTCCCGTGCCGACGTCATCCTGACCGCCGTATCGCGCAGCGGCAAGACCCCGACCTGTATCTACTTGGCGCTGCAGTACGGCATTTACGCGGCCAATTACCCGCTGACCCAGGATGACCTGACCCGCGGCAAATTGCCGCGCAAGCTCGTTGAGCACAAGCGCAAGCTCTACGGGCTGACCATCAACGTGGACCGGCTGCAGAAAATCCGCTCCGGACGGTTGCCGAACAGCGACTACGCCTCGCTGCGCCAGTGCAGCTACGAGGTGGCTCGCGCCGAGGCCCTGTTCAAGGGCGAGGGCATCTCCTTCGTCAATACCACCACCATGTCCATCGAGGAGATCGCGACCAAGATCATCCACGAGGCCAAGCTGGAGCGGCGACTCTATTAGAAGTGTCCCCGGTTTTCCAGCCCAGGGCCGATCTTCGGGGCGCGGCAGGGCCGACCCCCTCGAAATTGGGCGAGGGGGTCGGCGGATGGAGCGGGTGCCGACGGGCGCTCGGTTGGTGGGTGCCAGCCGGCCCCGCGGATCCGGGCCCGGCCGGCGTGGGGGGGAACTCCCGTGGCCGGGTCAGCTCACAGGGCGCCGTCGCAGGAAGGTCAGCCCCATCAGGCCCAACAGGCCCGTTGCGAAGAGCGTCAAGGTGGCGGGCTCGGGCACTTCCGTGGGGTCGCCGGGGACATCGGTACCAAGCGTGATGGCGTCATAACCGACTTGGTTGATGGTGCCACCGAAGTCCACTGATTGGGCAACCCCATCGAACTCCACCCCCACAGGGTTGAAGTTGCAGAAGTCCGTGCTCGCGGTGTCCGTGCAATTGGCGTCCTGCCAATTTTGCGATAAGTCGAGAGATTGGAGTATGTTCCCTTGTCCGTCAGGCTCGTCATAGACATTGACGAAAGCCTGTTCGGACGATGTGTAATAGAAGGAGAATCCGGTTTCAAAGCCACCGGCGACATTCATGGTCGCGGCCTCGCCGCCGAGGAAGAAAAGGATGTTGTCGCCCACCGGATTGTTTTCGAAGTTGCCGTCAGCCCCGGGTTCATTCGTTGTCTGGGATGTCAATGCCAAGGCGTTTTCTGAGAACGTGATGCCATAATCCGGGCCGGTGATGCCAGCCTCGTTGGTGCCGCCTGCGTAAAAGTCCCCGACAGCTTCATTTCCATCGATGGCCCCAAACTCCTCGAAGCCCAGCGTGACAATGTCTGCCTGTGCCGGCAAGCCATAGGTGACAATGGCGATGCCAACAATAGTCAACGGCGCGGTAAGCTTGTGTTTCATAGCGCTCCTCCAGACCTAATTGCATGAGGTGGTATTAAAGGAAAGCAAGCGCTATGCCAGGTCGTGGATAGGCGGATCACAGCGGGATTTAGAGGGGCTTGTGGGCAGTATTGGGGTGGTTAGTCATGGCTGAATGGGGGTAATTGTAAAGTGCCTCGACGCTAATCATGGGGTTGCTCAGCGCTTATTAACCTTGGGCCTTTCCTGAGGCAGGCACGCCATTGCCGCCGGTCTGGTAGCGCTGACAGGGAGGCGTGCTGCGCTCAGGGCGCCCGCCGTTGCGGCCGTACCGGGTTGCAGCATGTGGTAGCATCGTGAGCTATGATGCGTTCACCAGCCATCCTAGAGACCCAGTCCACCGGGCCGAGCTTCGGCGGTCTGATGGAGCTTTACGAGTCCAATTACCTCTTTCTGAGGCGGTTGCTGCCAGAGGATGGCGAAGGGGTCTGCCGTGTCAGCCCGCTGGCCAAGGGGGCGGCGTTGCACGTGGAGTTGCTCGAATCCACCCCTTATACGCGGACGTACTACCTGACACATCAGTTCCTGGCAGAAGAAGCCCCGGCCGGGGAGACGCTACCGGCCCTGCGGATTCGCATCTATTACGATGCCCGGGTGGCGGAAGTGGTCGGCCGCGGCCGCCGTGGCCAGGCCCGGGAGCAGGGGCCCTCGCTGGAATGGCGCTGGCGTGCGAATCGCTTCCTCAACCGTTGGCTCCGGTTCTGCCTGGGCGAGGGGCATCGCTTTGGTTCGCCCACCGCCTGAGCGGCATACGCGCAAACCGTAGGCGCCGCTAATTTCCCTTGACGCGGCTGGGTTTAGTGCCTATAAAAGACGAATGGTTTTTGGCGTTTCTTGCTAGATATACGGGAAGGTTGTAATGAAGCTATCGACCAAGGGCCGCTACGCGGTCACAGCCATGATGGACCTGGCGCTGCACGAGGGGCAGGGGCCGGTTACCCTGGCGGATATCTCCGAGTCTCAGGGGATCTCGCTGTCCTACCTGGAGCAGCTGTTCGCGCGCCTGCGCAAGCACTCCTTGGTCTCGGGCGTTCGTGGCCCGGGGGGCGGCTATCGCTTGGCACAGCCGGCGGACCAGATCACGGTGGCGGACATCATCACTGCGGTGGACGAGAATGTCGACGCCACGCGGTGCAAAGGCCGTGGTGACTGCCAGGAGGGTGAGCGCTGCCTGACCCATGATCTTTGGATGGACCTCAGCCGGCAGATCTACGACTTCCTGAACGGCATCACGCTGGCGCAGTTGGCGCAGGAGCCGGCTGTCCGCCGGGTTGCGGAGCGCCAGGGGTTGACCGAGCAGCCGCTGGCGGACCGTCGCCGCAGCGTGCGCTGAGGGGGCCTCAGTCCGCTACGACGTGGGCCGGAGTGGGCCCGGGGCGGGTGAGCGCCCCGGGCGCATCGGCCCTCGGCCTGGTGTCATCGGTACCAGGCCGACAGCCTTCCCGTTTCCACCGCCTTCACGCCTCGGCGTGCCAGCGCTGCGGCCGGTCCCGCTTCATTAATCTCGTAAATTGCCCATGCCCATGGGCCGGTCCATAACGGTGCCGGGCCAGGCGGTAGTAACTGCTCGTCACAGAAGAGCCAGTCCGGTTTCAGCGCCTCGGCCCGCTCCCGGCAGGTGATATCCCAGTCCTGCAAGACCCAGCCCACCGCTACGCGGGCATGCGACCGGGCTACCTGCAGCGCACTGTCGTTAAAACTGATGATCACCCGTTGGCTGGCGATGAGCACGCTGTCCTGCAGCACCCGGTCCACCGCGTGCGGGATGCGATGGTGGGCCAGTGCATTGGTCTTGATTTCGACGAACACCGGGGTGTTGGTACCGGCCAACAGCTTACAGGCCTCACTGAGCGTGGGGAGGTGGAACTGTTCCGCCTGTGCCGGGCCGGGGCGTAGCCCCCGGCGGGCCAACTCCGCGTCTTCGATCTCCGCCAGGCACCCGCGTTGTCCGGTGATACGGCGCAGGTCCCGGTCGTGAAAGACCACCGGTGTGCCATCCGCCGTGAACTGAACGTCCAGCTCGATACCGTCCGCCCCCCTGTCCAGGGCGGAGCGAAAGGCGGGCAGGGTATTCTCTGTGTGCCTTTCAATGTCGCCGCGATGGGCGATAAGCCAAGGGGTGTCGTGCATGGGCGCGGAGCTCCTGGCTGTCTTCGGCAGGCGGTCAGGGGCGCAGTTTTCGCACCCCCTCCCGGAGGGCGCGCAGGTCCGCCTCCCTAGGCGCCGGTTCGTACCGATATTGCTGGTAAAGCCGCGCCAGTTGCAAGATGCCAGGGGCCAGGTCGGGACGTGCCCGGGCCACTCGTTGGGCATAGCGGTTGGGCGGTTCTGCGGGTTGCGGGGGCAGGCCCTTCCGGCCCAGTTTCCGGGTCAGCTTCTGCCAGGCGCGTACCGCCGGGTCGGACGGACGGGGCGCCCCGCGGTAGAGGGTGATCCAGGCCAGCAGCAGTGACAGGGCGACCAGTGCGCCACCCAGTGCCATGACCGCCTGTTGCCAGCTGGTCAGCCCGAGCCGCTCCAACCACTGGCGTTGCATCTCCGGCCCGTAGCCGAGCATCCAGCGGTGCCAGGTCATGTTCACCGCATCCCAGCGCAGTTGCAGCCCGCGCAGCCAGGAGGCGTCGAAACGCGCCATCGCGGGCACGCTGTCGGGGTCGCTCACCGACGCCTCCAGGCCCTCGTCCAGGCGCGTCGGGGCGGCCAGCACGGTGGGGTCGACCCGCACCCAGCCTTCCCCTTCGAGCCAGACCTCGTTCCAGGCATGGGCATCGGACTGGCGGACGATCATGTAGTCGCCGGCCGGGTTCATCTCGCCGCCCAGGTAGCCGGTGACCACGCGGGTGGGGACACCCACAGCGCGCATCATCACCGCGAACGCCGCGGCAAAATGCTCGCAGAAGCCCTGTTGGTGTTCGAACAGGAATTCATCGACCATGTCGGCCTGCATCAGCGGCGGGCTCAGGGTGTACCCGAACGATTGCTCCCGGAAGAAACTGATCGCGTGGCCGAGCAGGGCCTGCGGGTCCTCGGTCTCCTCCAGCCAACCCTGCGCCAGGGCGACGGTTTCCGGGTGGCGGTCGCCCTCCAGGTGCTGGTTGACCTCGCGGCGCTGGTCATCCAGCGAGCCGCCGAGCGCGTAATCCAGTGCGCTTTCACCCTGGTAGCGGATCCGGCGGTTGACCTCCCTGTCCCGCTCCCACGTCTGGCCGCCACGGGTCCGGGCCCCGTTCAGGTCCAGGTCGACGGGCAGATCCAGGCCGAACAGCCAGGGCTGGCCGTGCGGCTCGAGGGTAATGGTGTAGCGCCACTTGTCGACGTCGTCCGCCGTGGTCGCCGCCTCGGTCATGTCATGGAGTTGATCGTGCTTTTGCCAGCGACGGCCGTCATAGGCCTCGAACACCGGGCCGCGCCAGTAGCGTTGCGGGGCCTGTGGATGGTCGCCGTCGAACTCCACGCGGAAGGCCACCGCATCCGACTGGGCGAGCTCGCCGATGCTGCCCGGCTCCATGCTGTCGCTCAGCCCCGTCATGGCAGCCTGGTCGTCCTCCGGCATGGCCCACAACGGTCCATCCAGGCGCGGGAACAGGAAAAACAGCAAGGCGGCCAGGGGCAGGGCCTGGAGCAGGATGGCCCCGGCCTGTGGCACGTGGGCGAGCGGGTGGCGGGGTGCGCTCTCGCGGGTGGTGCCCATCAGGCTGATGATCAGCCCGAGGGTGCAGAACCCGAGGTAGAACGCCATGGGGAGCTCCTGCGAGCGCAGGAACTGGGTGCCAACCAGGAAAAAGCCGAGCCCGATCAGCAGGATCGCATCGCGCCGGCTGCGCAGCTCCAGCAACTTCAGCGCGCTCATGCACAGGAGCAGGGCGGTGCCGGCCTCCTGGCCGAGCAGCTCACCGTAACTGAGGTAAACCCCGCCAATGGCCAACAGCGTGAGGGCAAAGCGCAGGGTGCGGGGTGGGAGGCGGCGCCAGCGGTTCAGGTTGACCCAGGACCACAGGCCGCAGGCGAGCGCGCCCAGACTGATCCACAGGGGCAGGTAGGGGGCGTGTGCCGCCCCCACCAGCGCCAGGGTGCCCAGCATCCATGCCTGTGACTGCCGGGGCAATGGCGTCGGCGGGCGGGGGGATGTCTTCACGGCGATGACTCCTGGCCGTGCAGGGCCAGCGCGCGCAGGCAGGCATGCCGGTGGGCCTCGCCCCGGCCCGGTGCGATCTGGACCCGTCCGAGGCGCAGGCCGTAGGGATGGCCGCCATTGTCCAGGTCGATGATCCAGCGGCAGAGCCGGGAGAGGCGCTCCTCCAGTCCCAAGGCGGGGTCCAGTTGCCGTTCGTCCAGCCAGCGGGGTGCGCCCGAGGCGCCGGCGAACTGCTTGGTGTAAACCCGCTCCTCGCCTCGCGCCAGGCGCTTCCAGGCGATGTGGCCCTTGGGGTCACCCACCTGGTAGCGGCGCAAGCCGTGGAAATCATCATCGCCTTCGCCGTGACGATCACCCTGGCGGCCCTCCTGCCCCCGCGGGGGTGGTGGCACGTTGCCTAGCTCCGGGGCCGGATAAACCAGGCTGCGTTGCTGGAGCGAGGGCAGGGCCCAGGCGATAAACAGGCCGGTGGGGAAACGGGTTTGGATACGGAAGCGGGGCAGGGGGCGCCAGCCCCGCTCGCGGGTCGGGACGGTCAGCCACCACTGGGCGCTCTCCCCCGGGGGGATATCGGCGGTTTGCAGCCCTTCGCCGCCGTCCACGGTGATCGCCGGTCGCTCGCGGCCTGCCGGGTCGTGCACCGTGACCGGGAATCGCAGGGGCTGGCCGGCGAAGACTGGCTGCGCCGGTCCTGCGTGTACCTGGAGCCGGTGCAGGTTGTTGAAGGTGTGGTGAATGCTGATGACCAGCAGCCCGACCAACAGGAAAGACAGTAACAGCACCATATTATTGGTGTAGTTCACGCCCCCGAGCCAGACCAGGCCCGCCACGAGGGCCATGAACAGCCCGTAGCGGGTGGGCAGGATGAATATCCGCCGGTAGTGAAGGGACAACTGTTCGGAATCACTCCTGCCCCGATTCAGGGGGAGTTGCCGAAGCAGAGCCCGGAGCCGGCGCAGCGCACGCATCAGGGGATGGCGACCTGTTCCAGCGCTTCGCGCACCCGGTCCTCGTGGGCCCCGGCCGTGCCGTCTTCCCGCGGCTCCAGCCGGTGGCCCGCTACCGGCACGAACACCGCCTGGATGTCTTCCGGCAGCACGGCCCCCCGGTCATGGGAGAGCGCCCAGGCCTGGGCGGTGCGCAGCAGCGCCAGGCCCGCGCGCGGGGAGAGGCCGTGGCGGAAGGCGCCGGACTCCCGGGTATGGCGCAGCAGGGCCTGAAGGTAGTCGAGCAGGGCGTCGGAGGCGTGGATACGCGGCACGGCCTGCTGCAGTGCCTCCAGCTGCGCCACCGGGAGGGCGGGGGTGTCGATCCGGTGCAGCAGATCGCTCCGATCCTCACCGCGCAGCAGGGCGCGCTCCGCGCTGCTGTCGGGGTAGCCCAGGCTCAACCGCATGAGAAAGCGATCGAGTTGTGACTCTGGCAGTGGGAAGGTGCCCAGCTGTGATTCCGGGTTCTGGGTGGCGATGACGAAGAACGGTTCGGGCAGCGCCCGCGTTGCTCCTTCCACGCTCACCTGGCGCTCGGCCATGGCCTCCAGCAGCGCACTCTGCGCCTTGGGGGTGGCGCGATTGACCTCATCGGCTAAAACCAGGGAGGAGAAGATCGGGCCGGGGTGAAAGCGGAAGCTCCCCTGGGCCTTCTCGTAGACAGTGGCACCGATGATGTCGGCAGGCAGCAGATCGCTGGTGAACTGGATCCGTTGAAAGTCTAGCCCCAGCAGCCGGGCCAGGGCCTGGGCCAGGGTCGTCTTGCCGACCCCGGGCAGGTCCTCTATCAGCAGGTGGCCGCGGGCCATGAGGCAGACCAGTGCCAGCCGGACCTCGTGCTCCTTGCCCAGAACGATCTCGTTGGCGGCTTCGAGGAAGCGCTCGATATCCTTTCGCAAGTCCATGTCTCCCGGGACGCTGTGAGCGTTGAATACTGGCGGCACTGCGAATCAGTTGCAAACAAAAGTACGTATGGACGGGCCGCACCAACGCTGAGTTCCCCAAATTTTTTAGCTGTGGGGTGCGGCATCTTGTCACGGTTGGCGATCGGTGTTGACCTGCATCAAGGCGAGGTTGTGCCCGGACGCGGATAATCCACCCCCGTAGAGGATCGCCTGAATCCATCTCAAACCACCTTGCGGATCTGGAGCTATGGACACCAGCACAACTTATAACGAGAAAGTCGTGCGCCAGTTCGCCATTATGACCGTCGTCTGGGGCGTGGTCGGAATGGCGGTTGGTGTACTGATCGCGGCGCAGCTGATCTGGCCGGCGCTGAACTTCGACCACCCGTGGCTGACGTACAGCCGCCTGCGGCCCCTGCATACCAACGCGGTTATCTTCGCGTTCGGGGGCTCGGCGCTGTTTGCCACCTCCTATTACTGTGTGCAGCGTACCTGCGGGGTGCGGTTGCTCTCCGACAAGCTGTCTTCCTTTACGTTCTGGGGCTGGCAGGTTGTCATCGTCGCTGCCGCGATATCGCTTCCCTTGGGTTACACCATGGGCAAGGAGTACGCAGAGCTGGAGTGGCCGATCGCGCTGCTGATCGCGGCCGTCTGGGTGGCTTACGCGATAAACTTCTTCGGTACCATAGCGGTCCGCAAGGTCAAGCACATCTACGTGGCCAACTGGTTCTTCGGGGCCTTCATTCTCACGGTGGCGGTGCTCCACATCGTCAATAACCTGGTGATTCCGGTCGGCCCGATGTGGTCCTACCCGATCTACTCGGGTGCCGTGGATGCCATGGTTCAGTGGTGGTACGGGCACAACGCGGTGGGCTTCTTCCTGACCGCGGGCTTCCTGGGCATGATGTACTACTTCGTGCCTAAGCAGGCCGGGCGCCCCATCTACTCCTACCGGCTGTCCATCGTGCACTTCTGGGCGCTGATCTCGCTGTATATGTGGGCCGGTCCCCACCACCTGCACTACACCGCCCTGCCGGACTGGGTGCAGTCGCTGGGCATGGTCTTCTCGCTGATCCTGCTGGCACCCTCCTGGGGCGGCATGATCAACGGCATCATGACCCTCTCCGGTGCCTGGCATAAGCTGCGCACCGATCCGATCCTCAAGTTCCTCATCGTCTCGCTGTCCTTCTACGGCATGTCCACCTTCGAAGGGCCGATGATGTCCATCAAGACGGTGAACGCGCTGTCCCACTACACCGAGTGGACCATCGGCCACGTGCACTCCGGTGCGCTGGGCTGGGTGGCATTCATCACCTTCGGTTCGATCTACGCGCTGATCCCGCGTGTCTTCAACCGCGAAAGCATGTACAGCATCAAGCTGATCGAGTGGCACTTCTGGATCGCCACCATCGGCACCGTGCTCTACATCGCATCCATGTGGATCGCTGGCGTCATGCAGGGCCTGATGTGGCGTGCGGTCAACGATGACGGGACGCTGACCTACACCTTCTCCGAGGTGCTGGTGGCAACCTATCCCTACTACATGGTGCGCCTGTTGGGTGGGGTCTTGTTCCTCATCGGCATGCTGATGATGGCGTACAACGTCTACAAGACGGTGACCGGTGCCCCGGCCCGCGAGCCGGCCCCCAAGGCCACCGGCCAGGCTGCCGCCGGCCAGACCGCGTAAGGAGGGAGCGGGATGAATCACGAGGTAGTTGAAAAGAACGTCGGCCTGCTTGCCGTGCTGATCATTCTGGTCATCAGCGTGGCCGGTCTGGTGCAGATCGTGCCGCTGTTCTTCCTGAATGAGACCACGCAGGCGCATGAGGGGGTGGAGCCGTATCCGCCCCTGGAATTCGCCGGCCGTGACATTTACGTGCGCGAGGGTTGCTACAACTGCCACTCGCAGATGGTCCGGCCATTCCGCGCCGAGACCGAGCGCTACGGCCACTACTCCCTGGCCAGCGAGTTCGTCTACGACCGCCCCTTCCAGTGGGGGTCCAAGCGGACCGGTCCTGACCTGCACCGGGTGGGTGGTCGTTACACGGACGAATGGCATCAAGTGCACCTGACCAACCCGCGTGACGTGCTGCCGAACTCCAACATGCCCGCCTACCCATGGCTCAATGAGCGGGAGCTGGACGGCGAGCAGGTGGCTCACCGCATGCGCATGCAGCAGCGCTTCCTGGGCGTGCCCTACGATGACGAGATGCTCGATGCGGCTGCAGAGGAGCTGGAGGGCAAAACGGAAATGGACGCCATCATCGCCTACCTGCAAGGGCTGGGTACCGCCATTTCGCGGACACGCTGAGGCTTTAGATGGGCACTGTACACGGCATCGCAACTGCTTTACTGGTCATTCTCTTTCTGGGCGTGGTCTGGTGGGCCTACCACCCGCGCAAGAAGGACGATTTCGACGAGGCGGCCCGCCTCGCCCTGGACGAGGACGACCTGAAGCAGGCTGACGAGCGCGAAAAGAACAAGCGTAACGAGGATAATCGCCATGAGTAGCTTCTGGCATTGGTGGGTCATCATCCTGGTACTGGCAAACATTCTCGGGATGGTGTGGCTGATCAAGTTCGCGGAGAAGAAAAAACCGGGGGAGGCCGCCGAGCACGAGACCACTGGTCACAGCTGGGATGAGGGCACCCTGTCCGAGTACAACCGCCCCATGCCCCGTTGGTGGCTGTGGCTGTTCTACCTGACCATCGGCTTCGGTCTGATCTACCTCATCCTCTACCCGGGGCTCGGTAACTACAGCGGGCTGCTCGGCTGGAGTTCGGCGGCGCAATATGACCGCGAGGTGGAGCGGATCGAGGAGCGGCTCGAGCCGATCTTCGCCGAGTACTCCGAACTGTCCATCCCCGAGCTGGCGCAGAACGACGAGGCGATGGCCACCGGCCGCCGCCTGTTCGGCTACGAGTGCGCCGTTTGCCACGGGGTGGATGGTGGCGGGGCCCGCGGCTTCCCCAATATCTCCAACGCCAAGTGGCAGTGGGGTGGTGAGCCGGAGGACATCGTCACCACGTTGCTTGAGGGCCGGAGTGCGAACATGCCTGGGCATGAAGGCCGGGAGGCCCTGGAGGGAGACGGACTGGATAACCTCGTGGCCTATGTCCAGCACCTGGGCGGTCGCGAGGGTATCGACGAGGACACCATCACCGCCGGTCGCTCCGCGTACGAGGATGCGGGATGCATCGCCTGTCACGGCGCTGAAGGCAAGGGCAACCAGTCGGCGGGCTGGCCGAACCTCACCCTGGGGCAGTACACCTACGGTGGCGATGAGGCGAGCATTCGGGAGACGATTCTGCAGGGGCGCAGCGGCGAGATGCCGGCATTCAAGGAGCGCCTCGGCGAGGACCGTATCCATGTGCTGGCCGCTTATGTCTACAGCCTCAACAACTGAATAGGGCACCGTTGCCCTTCGGGAGGTGGGTCCGATGAACGACCCGAAAGATTTCCCGGAGCTAGAGACGGAAGAGGCCCGGACGGACGAGCCGAACTGGCTCGTCCGGGTCCTGGGGCCGGTGATGTGGCCCTCCTTTCTTGTCTCCGCGCTTGCGACCTGGATTTTCTTCCTGGCCATTGATCCGGCCGATCTTCACGCAGCGACATTCCCGAATTGGGAGATTGGCCGGGAGGCCGGTTACTCCATTGGTTTCTTGATGTTTTGGGCGGTGAGTGCTGGCGCCAGTTTTCTCACGGCCGTTTTGGTGAAGCGTCCCGAAAAGGCTCGGGACAAAGGTGGCAGAAAGGGGTAACGGCATGGCGAATCAGCCGGACGCGGGCGAGTCGCTCTACCAGTCGAGCGAGAAGATCCATCCTCGCGAGATTGGCGGGCGGTTCCAACGGTTGCGGGTACTGGCAGTATTCCTGCTTCTGGGGCTCTACTACGTAATGCCCTGGGTGCAGTGGGACGGTCGGCAGGCCGTTCTGTTCGATCTGCCGTCGCGGCAGTTCTACATCTTCGGAATGGTCTTCTGGCCGCAGGACTTCTATTTCCTGTCCGCGCTGCTGATCATTGCCGCCATCTCCCTGTTTTTCTTTACCGCTCTGGCCGGGCGCCTTTGGTGTGGCTATGCCTGCCCGCAAACCGTCTGGACGGAAGTATTCGTCTGGATGGAGCGGTGGACCGAGGGGCCGGCCAATAAGCGCAAGAAGCTGGACAAGGCGCCCTGGACTGGAGAAAAAATAGCCCGCAAATCGGCCAAGCAGGCTATCTGGGTGCTCTTCGCGTTGTTTACCGGCTTCACGTTCGTGGCCTATTTCTCTCCTGCGCCCGAGCTTGCAGCACGGCTGTTCAGCTTCAGCCTCGGCCCCTGGGAGACGTTCTGGACGCTGTTCTACGGGTTCGCCACTTACGGCAACGCCGGCTACATGCGCGAGCAGGTCTGCAAGTACATGTGCCCCTACGCCCGTTTCCAGGGGGCCATGTTTGACCCCGATTCGCTGATCATCTCGTACGACGAGAGCCGGGGGGAGCCCCGGGGGCCGCGCAAGCGCGACATCGATCACCGCGCCAAGGGGCTGGGTGACTGCATCGACTGCAAGATCTGCGTTCAGGTCTGCCCCACGGGGATCGATATCCGAAACGGGTTGCAGTACGAGTGCATTGCGTGCGCTGCATGTATCGATGCCTGCGATGATGTAATGGACCGGATGGGTTACCCGCGGGGGCTGATCCGCTACTCCAGCGAAAATGCCATGGAGGGCAAGCCAAGCCGCGTCTTCCGGCCCCGCATTCTCATTTACGGGACGCTGCTGCTGCTGTTGCTGGCCGCTTTCGCCACGGCATTGGCGCTGCGCTCGCCGGTGGGCCTGGACGTGCTGCCCGAGCGCAACCCCATGTTCCGCGAGTCCGGTTTCGGCGACATAGAAAACGTGTACACGCTGAAAGTGCTCAACAAGGACAGCGAGCCCAGGCAGTTCGAGGTTGAGGTGGCCGGTCTGGAGAACATGGAACTCTCCCTCCGTCCGGAGACAGTCACGGTGCAACCTGGCGGTGTAGCGGATGTTATCGCCTCCGTGACGGTGAATATCGAGCATCTGGAGGGCCGTACCTCTGATGTATACTTCACCATCACGCGCACCGACGATGAAAGCGTCACCACAACCACCAGGAGCCGTTTCCACGGCCCGGCGCAGTAACCGGAGGCAACAGCCAGCATGACGACCAATCGCAAACCGGACGAGGCGCAGTCCAAGCCCTGGTACAAGGAGTTCTGGTGCTGGTTCGTGTTCGCGCCACCGATCCTGGTGGTACCTATGGGGCTCGGGCTGGTGTACACGGCCGTCACCAACCAGGACCCGCTGGTGATCGACGATCACTACGACACCGGCCGGGCCACTTACCGCAACTTCGAGCGCGAGCTGGTCGCTTACGAAATGGGGCTGAGTGCGCGGGTTCAGGTGCCCCGCGAAGGCGGTGAGCTGCAACTGGTGCTTCAGGGGAAAAACGGTGAGGCGCGCCCCGACCGCCTTAACCTGACCCTCGAGCCGCGCACGGGCGCCGACGACGTGACGGCCGAACTCGAGCTCGGCTCGGACGGGGTCTACCGCGGCCAGGTGCGCGCTGTACCCAACCGGCGCTACCTCCATCTGGAACCGGTAGATGCCGGCTGGCGGATCACGGGCGAACTCGATGCCACGCAAATGCACGCCGAGATGGAGCCGCGACGGGATATGATTCCCAACGTGCAGCGCGCTGCTGACCTGGAGTACTGAGTGTGACGGAAAAGTGCTTCCACTGCGGTGAAGTGGTCCCGCCGGGGGAGGATCGCACGGTCACCGTTCAGGGAGAGGAGCAGCCGGTTTGCTGCACCGGGTGCCACGCCGTGGCCAACATGATCCTGGGCAGCGGGCTCGAAAAGTTCTACCAGGTCCGCACCAGCGCGGGTGGGCGGCCCGATGACGAGGCGGTCGCCGCCAGCCCTGACCAGTGGTCGGCTTACGACCGGGACGAGATCCAGAGCGATTTCGTGCAGGTCGGGGACGGGCCACGCGAGGGCTCCTTTCTCGTCGAGAACCTTTATTGTGCGGCCTGTGGCTGGCTGATCGAACACCTCCTCGGCCAAGTGGACGGTGTGCTGGATGTGCGTGTCAATGCAGCCACCGGGCGGGCGGTCATCCGCTGGGACCAGGCCCGGGCACCGCTGTCCTACCTGCTGCGCGAAATGGCCCGATTGGGGTACCGGGCCCATCCCCTGCGCGCCGATAAGGTGCAATCCATGGCTCAGCAGGAGCGGCGCAAGGCGCTCCGCCGGCTTATCGTCTCCGGGCTGGGGATGATGCAGGTCATGATGATGGGCATCGGCCTGTACATGGGCGCCCATTACGGCATGGATTCAGTGCATGAACAATTTCTGCGACTGATAAGCATGCTGGTGGCCACCCCGGTGCTGCTGTACTCCGGTGCCCCGTTCTTCATCGGCGCCTGGCGCGATATCCGGGCGCGTACCGTGGGTATGGATGTCCCGGTCAGCCTGGCCATCGGTCTGACCTACAGTGCCAGTGTCTGGTGGACCCTGACCGACGGGCCAAAGGTCTACTTTGACTCGGTGGTCATGTTCATCTTCTTCCTCGGCATCGCCCGCTTCGCCGAGATGGCAGCGCGGCACAAGGCCAACGAGACCACTGATGCGCTGGCGCGCTTGATCCCCAGTAACGCCACCCGGGTCACCGAGCAGGGCGAGGAACTGGTCCCCGTCTCGCAGCTGGAGGCCGGAGATATCGTCCTGGTTCGTCCCGGTGAGACGGTGCCCGCGGACGGCGAGCTGATCTGGGGGGAGGGCAATCTCGATGAATCCCTGCTGACCGGTGAGTCGTTGCCGCAGCTGCGCTCCCAGGGTGAGCGGGTTATCGGGGGCAGCCTCAACACCTCGGGTGTGTTCCGCCTGCGCGTCCATGCCCTCGGTCAGGATACGGTCCTCTCCTCAATCTCGCGGCTGTTGGCCCGGGCCCAGGCGGATCGGCCACGGCTGGCCCGGGTGGCGAATTGGGTGGCCGCCCGGTTCATTTCCGTGGTGCTGGTCGCTGCCGCCGGCGTCTTCGCCTGGTGGTGGCAACACGACCCAGTGCAAGCCTTCCCGGTGCTCATGGCCTGCCTGGCCGCGACCTGCCCCTGCGCCCTGGCCATGGCGACCCCGATGGCCATCGCCGGTGGTACGAACCGCCTGGCGCGCGCCGGGCTGCTGATCACGCAGCGGGATGCCCTGGAGACCATGACCAAGGTCTCGCATGTGGTCTTCGACAAGACCGGCACGTTGACGCAGGGGGCGCTCCGCCTGGACCAGGTCGAGGTCCTTGTCGACGAGCCGGGTGTGCACAAGTCGACGGTGCTGGAACTGGCCGGTGCACTGGAGCGCCACTCCGAGCACCCCATCGCTCGGGCGTTTGATGGCCTTGGACAGGGCCTTGCGTTCGAGGACGTGGAAGCGGTGCGCGGCGATGGGGTGCGTGGTCGCCTGGACGGCGTGGAATACCGGATTGGCCTGCCCCGGTTTGCTTGCGCAGAGGCGGGGCGCGAAGGCGAGGGCAGCAGTCAGGGGAGCTGGGTCGTGCTGGCGCGGGAAGGTCAGCCGTTGGCACGCTTCCACCTGGTGGACAGCCCGAGGGAGGATGCGGCGGAGTTGGTGGCAGCGCTGAAGGCGCGAGGGTTGCAGGTAGAACTGGCCAGCGGCGACCACCCGGCCGTGGTGAAGGCAGTCGCCCGGAGCCTCGGGATCAGCGAGTGGCGGGCCCGGATGCGGCCGGAGGATAAACTGGCGCGCATCCGCGAGCTGCAAGCGGATGGCAGCAAGGTGGCCATGGTTGGCGATGGGTTGAATGATGCGCCGGTGCTAGCGGGCGCCGATGTGGCCATTGCCATGAACAGCGGCACGACGCTGGCGCAGACCACGGCCGATATGGTGCTGCTGGGCGATCGGCTTGCCCCGGTGGAGCGCGGCTTCCACTGGGCCCGACAGAGCCGGCGGATCATGATCCAGAACCTGACCCTGTCGGCGTGCTACAACTTTTCAGCCCTCCCGCTGGCGGCTGTCGGCATTCTGACCCCGTGGATGGCCGCCCTCGGCATGGCCGGGAGCTCCATTCTGGTTATCCTTAACGCCAGCCGCCTGAGCCGGGGCCAGCGGAATCTCAGCAGTTGCCCCGTTCCGCTCGACCGTGGGAAGATCTCGTCTCAGCCTGTGCCTGGTGGGTCCGAAGCATGAGTGTGATCTTTTTCTCGATCCCGGTTGGGATCATCTTCATGATCATCGCCATCTGGGCCTTTTTCTGGGCCGTGGATTCCGGCCAGTACGACGACTTGGACAGTCCGGCCTATCAGCCGCTGCTCGATGAGGAGCCCCTGCCTGGTGACAAGCGTGACCAACAGCAGGCCGAGGCGGGAGACGAGCAGCCGGAGAACAAAGGCACACCCAGTGCCGATGATGGCCCGCGGAAGGTGCGCTGAGCGTGCCCCGATCCCATCGTTAAAGTGGGGCGTGCCCGCCGCAGGTGCCGGACCGGTCCACTAGGGGGAGGGTAGTGGATGCTTGACGCACGGCTGGCGAGACGCCTGGAACTCGCGCCCGGCCTGCCCAGTCTGCCGGCCGCAGCAATGCGGGTAGTGGAGTTGGGCCATCAGCCCGAGGTCAGCACCACGGAACTGGCCCAGGCCATCAGCAAAGACCCGGCGCTGAGCGTCCGCTTCCTCAAAGTCGCCAACTCCCCCTTCTATGCCCGCAGGCGCGAGATCACCAACATCCGCCAGGCCCTGGTGACCATGGGCATGAACGCAGCGGTCACCCTGGCACTGAGCTTCACCCTGATCCCCGCCCTGCACCAGAGCTCCGCTGCCGGTGGTTATGGTTACCAGCGGTTCTGGCGGCGTTCTCTGCTGGCCGCGGCCGCGGCCCGCGAGATTGGGCGTCGTCACCGTAGCTTGCTTGACGAGGACCTGATGCTGGCCGGGCTGCTTCAAGACGTCGGCATCCTGGCCCTGGACGTGGCGTTGGGCGACGAGTACCAGACGCTGGCCGGTAAGGCAGAGACCCACGACCACCTCGTTGCGGCGGAAAGGGCGTGGCTGGACGCCGACCACGCTGATGTCGGTGCCTGGTTGATGGCCCGCTGGCGTTTGCCCGAATACCTGGCACAGGCGATACGGGACAGCCATCGCGTGAAGCCTGGCGACCGTGTGGCGCCCGAGGATCCCCAGCAAAGGCTGCAGGCCGCGGTGGCGCTCTCTGGAATCATCGCGGACGTCTGGATGGACGGTGACCCCGCCCGGTCCGCGGCCTACGCTGCGGAACAGGTGGGGGCGGCGTTGGGCTGGTCGCCCGAGCAGGTACAGGAGCTGCTGGATGCGGTTGGCGAGGCCGAGCCGGAGCTGGCCGGGATGTTCGAGATCGCGTTGGACCACCCCGCAGCGACGGCCGGGGTGCTGGATCAGGCCCGGGAAGCACTCATCCTGCATAACCTGCGGATGGTCAGCGAGGTGGCGCAAGCCAACGAGCAGGTCCGCGCCTCGGAGCAGCAGGTCCGCGAGCTGGAGGAGCGCACGCGCCGCGATCCGCTGACCGGTCTGTTCAACCGCGAGCACTTCTTCAACCGACTGGAAGAGGAGTTTCGGGTCGCGGCCGCCGGGCACTGGCCGTTGACCCTCGTCCTGCTCGACCTTGATCATTTCAAGCAGGTCAACGACGACTACGGCCACTTGGCCGGCGACCGGGTCCTGCGCCAGGCCAGCGCGGTGCTGCGCGATGCATTGCGGGGTGAGGACCTGATCGCCCGTTACGGTGGAGAGGAGTTCGTGTTGCTGTTGCCCGGCGTGCATTGGCAGGATGCGCAGGGCGCGGTTCGCCGGGTCCTCGAACAGCTCCGTTGCGCGGACATGGAGGTCAAGGAGGCACCGGCGCTGCGCGTCACCGCCTCGGCCGGATTGGCGGTGCAGGAGGGCACCCAGCCCTTCCGGGACACGGAGGCGTTGGTGGCCGCCGCCGACGAGGCCCTCTATGTTGCCAAGAAACAGGGCCGTAACCGCCTGGTGGTGGATCCGATCACGCTGGAACACGCCTGAACCGCTGTGGGGCAGATACTCATGTGGGAACTGATTCTGGTGCGTCACGCCATCGCCGAGGACCCGCCCGATGACGGCAGCCTGCCTGATGCCCAGCGGGCGCTGACGGCCAAGGGTCGGGAGCGGATGCAAGCGGGCGCACAGGGGCTTCGCCAGTCTATTAACGCGTGCGATCAACTGCTCAGCAGCCCGCTGCTGCGGGCGCGGCAGACCGCGGACATCCTCGCCGAGCATGGCCCCCGGCCGGGGGCCCGGGCGGTGGACGAGGGGCTGTCGCCGGGCGCCGACCCCACCCGGTTTCTGACTGATCTGGCCTCCGGCCCCGCCAGCCGCAGTATCGCCGTCGGCCATGAGCCGGACCTCAGCGGGCTGGTGGCCCTTGCGCTCACCGGGCAACCGCGGGCCTTCATGCACTTCAAGAAGGGCGGGGCGCTGGCACTCGGCTTTGCCGGGCCACCGGCGCCCGGTGGGGCGGTGTTGCAGTGGTACCTGCCGGCCCGAGTGTTGCGCACCCTGGCGCGTTGCGAGCGCTGAGGCATGGGTAAACCGGAGATTCTGGCCGCGGTTGACCTCGGCTCCAACAGCTTTCACATGATTGTGGCCCGCCGTGAGGGCCACCACCTGCGTATCCTCGATCGCTTGCGGGAGCCGGTGCGCCTGGCCGAGGGGCTGGAAGCCAGCCGGAAGCTTTCGGACGCGGCTCGGCAACGGGCACTGGCATGCCTCGACCGGTTTGGCCAGCGGCTCCGGGCGGTGGACGCGGGTGGCGTGCGTGCGGTGGGGACCAATACCCTGCGGCGGGCGCGCCGTACCGAGGCGTTCCTGCGCCAGGCGGAGGCGGCGCTGGGACACGGCATCGAGGTCATCCCGGGGTACGAGGAGGCGCGCCTGGTCTACCTGGGGGTGGCGCGCAGTCTGGATTTCGACGACCGTCCCCGCCTTGTGGTGGATATCGGAGGGGGCAGCACGGAGCTGATCATCGGCACCGGGATGCGCCCGCGGGCCATGGACAGCCTGCACATGGGCTGTGTGAGCTTCACCGAGCGCTATTTCGCCAATGGGGCCATCACCGGAAAGAAGATGGAAAAGGCGCTGGTGGCGGCGGGTGTCGAGCTGGAGCCGGTGGCCGCGCACTACCAGACACCGGTCTGGGCCGAGGCAGTGGGCGCATCCGGCACCGTGCGTTCCATTGCCAGCGTGCTTCAGGCTCAGGGGTGGTGTGATTACGGCATCACCCGGGAAGGGCTGCAGCGGCTCGGAGATGCCCTGTTGGAGGCGGGTCGGGTGGACCGCTTGCAGCTGGCCGGGTTGAGCGAGGATCGCCGTCCCGTCCTCCCCGGTGGGTTCGTGGTGCTCAGTGCGGTATTCGAGTCGCTCGGGGTCAACCGGATGGAAGTGGCCGAGGGCGCCCTGCGTGAAGGGCTGCTGCACGACTTGCTGGGCCGTATGGGCGAGGCGGATGTCAGGAGTGCCACGGTGGACAGCCTGGCCCGTCGCTATCACGTTGATGAACTGCAGGCCGAACGGGTGGCCGCCACTGCCCATTTCTGCCTGGAGCAGGTGGCGGAGGCGTGGTCCCTGCAGTCGCCTCCCTGGGCCCGACAGCTTCGCTGGGCGGCACAGCTGCACGAGGTGGGGCTGGATATCTCCCACAGCCAGTACCACAAGCACGGTGCCTACATCACCCGCCATGCGGACATGGCCGGTTTCTCCAGCCTGGACCAGCAGTTGCTCGCCACCCTGGTCCGCGCGCACCGGCGCAAGTTTCCGATCCGGGAGTTCAACGCCTTGCCAGGTCCCCACCGGATTCCGCTCATGCGCCTGGGCGCATTGCTGCGCCTGGCAGTCCTGCTGCACCGCAGCCGCAGTGACTCGCCGCTCCCGGAGTTCCGCCTCACGGCCGAGGGGCAGCATCTCAAGTTGGCACTGCCCGGGGAGTGGCTGGAGCAGCATCCGCTGGTGCGTGCGGATCTCGAGGCGGAGCAGCACTGGCTCAAACGGGGCGGCGTGCTGCTCCACACGGGTGACTGAAAGCGCTGGCTGGCGTCCCCCGTTCAGCCGCTGTCAGACAGCAACTCCAACAGCGCCCGCTGCGCGGAATAGGGCGCTTCACCGTCACCGGGCTGTAGCCGCACGTAGCGCCCGTCGGGTTGGAGCGCCCAGGCCTGGGTGTTATCCCGCAGGTAGCAGTCAAGGTCCAGCAGCACCCGACGCCTTGCCTCCTCGTCGAGCAGCGGGAAGGCGGTTTCCACCCGGCGGAAGAAGTTGCGCTCCATCCAGTCGGCGCTGCTGGCATAGAGGTCCGACTTGCCATCATTGTGGAAGTAGAACACCCGCGTGTGCTCCAGGAACCGCCCGATGATCGAGCGCACCCGGATGTTCTCCGAGACGCCGTGCACCCCCGGGCGCAGGCAGCACATCCCGCGCACGATCAGGTCAATCTGTACGCCGGCCTGAGAGGCCTGGTAAAGGGCCTGGATCACCCCGGTCTCGGTCAGCGAGTTCACCTTGACGATGATCCGCGCCTCGCGCCCGGCGCGGGCGTGTTCCGCCTCCCGGTGGATCCGCTGGACGATGGTCTCCTGGAGGGTGAAGGGGGACTGCAGCAGCCGTTTGAGTTCCGAGAAGCGCCCGAGGCTGGTCAGCTGCAGGAACAGCCGGTGGACGTCCTCGCCGATCTGCTTGTCGCTGGTGAACAGCCCGTAGTCGCTGTAGAGACGCGCTGTCCGCGAGTGGTAGTTGCCGGTGCCCAGGTGCACGTAATGGCGCAGCTTGCGCCCCTCCCGCCGGACCACCAGCAGCATCTTGGCGTGGGTTTTGTGCCCGACCACCCCGTAGACCACGTGTACGCCGGCCTCCTGCAGCCGGTTGGCCAGTGCGATATTGGCCTCCTCGTCGAAGCGGGCCCGGAGCTCGATGACGACGGTCACCTCCTTGCCTTCGCGGGCGGCGCGGACCAGGTGATCGACAATGGCCGAATCCGGGCCGGTGCGGTACAGGGTCTGCTTGATGGCCAGCACGTCCGGGTCGGTGGAGGCCTGGTTCACCAGCTCGATGACCGGGGCGAAGGACTGGTAGGGGTGGTGGAGGAGCAGCTCACGCTTGCGCAAGTACTTGAAGATATTGCCGCTACGACTGAAATCAGCGGGCAGCCCCGGGGTGAAGGAGGGGAACTTGAGCTCTGGCCGGTCCACCATGTCGTAAACCGCCATCAACCGGTTCAGGTTCACCGGGCCATCCACCTGGTAGAGGTCGTCCGGCCCCAACTCGAACTTGCGCAGCAGGAAGTTCGCCAGCTCCTCGGAGCAGTTGGCAGCCACCTCAAGACGGATCCCCTCACCGTACCGGCGTGAAGGCAGTTCGCCCTCCAGCGCCCGCAGCAGGTCGTCCACCTCCTCCTCGTCCACGAACAGGTCGCTGTTTCGCGTGACCCGGAACTGGAAGCAGCCCTTGATCTTCATGCCTGGGAAGAGCTGGTCCACGAAGGCGTGAATGACCGAGGAGAGAAACACGAAATCCCACGGGCCGTTATCCTCGCCATCACGGGGCAGTTGGATGACCCGGGGCAGGGCGCGGGGGGCCTGGACGATGGCGAAACCGCTGTTTCGGCCGAAGGCGTCTTTGCCCTCAAGGCTGATGATAAAATTCAGGCTCTTGTTGAGCACCTTGGGGAAGGGGTGTGCCGGGTCTAGCCCCAGGGGGCTCAGCACGGGCAGCAACTCGTCTTCGAAGTACTCACGCAACCATTCGGTCTGGGCGTCGGTCCAGTGGGCACGCCGGATGAAGCGGATATCCTGCTCGGCCAGGCTCGGGATCAACTCCTCGTTGAGTACCCGGTACTGCTCGTCCACCAGCTCGTGGCTGGTGGCGCTGATGGCCTTGAGGATCTCTTGCGGACTGCGGTTGTCGGACTCCGCCTGCACGGACCCGGCCTCGGCCTTGTGCTTCACGCCCGAGACCCGCACTTCGAAAAACTCGTCCATGTTGGCCGTGCAGATGCAGAGAAACTTCAGTCGCTCCAGCAGCGGCGTATCGGGGTCCTGCGCCTGGGCCAAGACCCGGCGGTTGAACTCGAGCAGGCTGAGCAGGCGGTTGAAATAGAGGTCGGGTTGCTTGAGGTCGATTTCCTGGTCCATGCAGTTTGTGCGTTCCCCTGCGATTGTCCTTCGGGGCTGCGGCTGAGGCGCGGACTCGGATAGTGGTAGCCTTGGCGGGACAAACAGCGCGCAGCCAACGATTGTATTCTTCTCAACTTAACAGTAAGGGCAAAACCCTGCCATCCCCGGTGTGTTAAGCGGGTGTGACGCCGGGAAAGGACGGAGTGTGGATGTCGGATGAGCTAACCGTGGGGTGGTGGCGCTCGGTGGTGGAGGCCCTGGGCTACCGCGGCGTGGCACTGGTGATGGTGGTGGTCGCCCCCGAGGTGATCATGCCCTTTGCCGGGTTCCTGGCCTTCACCGAGGTCTTCACGCTGAGCGGTGTGGTGCTGGCCGGCAGTATCGGGGCCACCCTTGGGTCGACACTGATCTACCTGGTGGCCCGGCAGGTGGGGGAGGCGCAGACCCGTTGCCTGGTCAGCGGTCCGGGGCGCTACCTGTTGCTGAAGGGACGGGACCTGGACCGGGTGATGGCTGCCTTTCAGCAGTACGGTGACTGGCTGGTCTTTCTGGGGCGTCTGGTGCCGAGCGTTCGCAGCCTGGTCTCCATCCCAGCCGGTTTGCTGCCCATGGGCTTTCTGCGTTTTCTGTTGCTGACCGCGGCCGGTACGGCGCTATGGAATGCCGTGCTTGCCTTGGCGGGCTACTGGCTGGGCAACCAGTGGGCGCGTCTGGCCGAGTGGCTGGGGGTGTACTCCGCTGCCACGGTGATGGTTATAGCAGGTCTGCTACTTTATCTCGCGCAGCACCGTCTTCGTCGACTGCTCCGCGCCGGCCGGGGGCGCCGGCCCGGCTGAGCCGTCGCGCTCAGCCGAGCAACTCCCGCAACATT
Source organism: Alkalispirillum mobile (assembly GCF_003664325.1). Lineage (NCBI taxonomy): Bacteria > Pseudomonadati > Pseudomonadota > Gammaproteobacteria > Chromatiales > Ectothiorhodospiraceae > Alkalispirillum > Alkalispirillum mobile. Next base: position 673,766 of record NZ_RCDA01000001.1, on the reverse strand, counting down.
TGCTCGTAGATGGCGGACAGACGGTCCAGGTCCGCCGCCCGGACGTGCTCGTTGACCTTGTGAATGGTGGCGTTCACCGGCCCGAGTTCCAGCACCTGAGCGCCGGTGGGGGCGATGAACCGTCCATCCGAGGTCCCGCCGGAGGTGGAGAGCACGGGCGGCTCACCGCAAACCCGCTGCACCGCGGCCTGCGTGGCGGCCACCAGGTCGCCCTCCGCCGTCAGGAAGGGCTCACCGGAGAGTGACCAGTCGATGGCCCAGTCCAGGTTGTGGTCGTCCAGTACGGCCGCCACCCGTTGTTGCAGCTGTTCGGCGGTCACCTCGGTGGAGAAGCGGAAGTTGAACAGCACCTCCAGTTCACCGGGGATGACGTTGGTGGCACCGGTGCCGGCGTTGATGTTGGAGATCTGGAAGCTGGTGGGCGGGAAGTGGTCGTTGCCCTCGTCCCAGCGGGTGGCCTGCAGCGTATCCAGTGCCGCCAGGGCCAGGTGTACCGGGTTGCGCGCCAGGTGCGGGTAGGCCACGTGGCCCTGGTCGCCGCGCACGGTCAGCCGGCCGTTGAGCGAACCGCGCCGCCCGACCTTGACCACGTCGCCCACCCGTTCGGTGCTGGAGGGTTCGCCGACCAGACACCAGTCGATTCGTTCATCGCGCTGGCTCAGCGTCTCGATTACCCGCCGGGTCCCGTCCACGGCCGGCCCCTCCTCGTCGCTGGTAATCAGCAGGGCGATATCGCCGCGTGGCTGATGGCCGTCGGCCAGGTAGCGCTCCAGTGCGGTGACGAAGGCCGCCACGCTGCCCTTCATGTCGGCGGCCCCGCGGCCGTACAGCAGTCCGTCCTCGACTACCGGCTGGAAGGGGGGGTGGCGCCATTGCGCCTCGGGTCCGGGGGGGACCACGTCGGTATGGCCGGCGAAGCAGAAGACCGGGCCGGCGCGGCCGCGGCGAGCCCATAGGTTGCTTACGTCGCCATAGTCCAGCCGGTCACAGTCAAAGCCCAGCGGCTGCAGCCGGTCAGCCAGGAGTTGCTGGCAGCCAGCGTCCAACGGCGTGACGGAGCGGCGGGCGATGAGGGCGGAGGCGAGTTCCAGCGTTTCAGACATGAATTGGGCCGAGTCCGGTAAAGAGGGTGGTGGTGTCAGGTAGGCGGTGCCGAGGCCAGTGGCCGGGGGCGGGGCCCCCACAGGGGGACGCTGCAAGTACGTCCCTGTAAGCTCGTCGGCGGCCGTCCTTGGCCGCCGACGCCCCCTGTGGGGGCCCCGCCCCCGGCCACTGGCCGGTCCCGGCGAGCGGGCTATTACGGACGCAGCAACTCGTTGATCCCGACCTTGGAGCGGGTCTGCTCGTCCACCTGCTTGATGATCACCGCGCAGTACAGGCTGTGGCTGCCATCCTTCGCCGGCAGGCTGCCCGGCACCACCACCGCGCCCTTCGGTACCCGACCGTAGGTCACCTCGCCGGTCTCGCGGTTGTAGATCTTCGTGCTCTGGCCGATGTAGACCCCCATGGAGATCACCGCGCCTTCCTCCACGATCACCCCTTCCACGATCTCGGAACGGGCGCCGATGAAGCAGTTGTCCTCGATGATGGTGGGGGCCGCCTGCAGCGGCTCCAGAACGCCACCGATGCCGACACCGCCGGAGAGGTGCACATTCTTGCCGATCTGGGCGCAGGAGCCGACCGTGGCCCAGGTGTCCACCATGGTGCCAGCGTCCACGTAGGCGCCGATGTTCACGTAGGAGGGCATCAGCACCGCGCCCGGGCCGATGTAGGCACCGCGGCGCGCCATCGCCGGCGGCACCACGCGCACACCGCCGGCGCGCATCTGCTCGGTGTTGGTGTCGGCGTACTTCAGCGGCACCTTGTCGAAGAAGTTGGTCGCACCGCCGCGGATAATCTCGTTGTCGTTCAGGCGGAAGGAGAGCAGCACCGCCTTTTTCAGCCACTCGTTGACCACCCAGTCGCCACCCTGCTTCTCGGCGACCCGGGCCTCGCCGCTGTCCAGCATGGCCAGGGCCTGCTCCACCGCGTCACGCACCTCTGCCGGGGCGCTGTCGGGGCTGATCTCGGCGCGGTTCTCGAACGCGGTCTCTATGGTCTGCTTGAGATCCTGCATGGTGTACTGCTCCCGTTGATTCGTTGCGGAAGTGGGCGGCCGAGTCCACACGGGCTCGGCCAAGCCGCACATGATAACCAAAAACCGGTCTAGCCGAGGTACCGGAGGATGCGGTGTGCTGCCTCGATGCACGCCTCCGGCTCGGCCACCAGGGCCATGCGTACCCGTTGCGCCCCGGGGTTACCCTGGCCACCGTCGCGGGCAAGGAAGCTGCCGGGCAGCACCGCCACGTGCTCCTCGCGCCACAGCCCCAGGGTGAAGTCGGTGTCGGACCCGGGTACCTCCGGCCAGAGATAAAAGCCCGCCTGGGGTGGCGCCAGGCCCAGGGGGCCGCCCAGGATGTCCAGCACCGCATCGAACTTCTCCCGGTACAGCGCCCGGTTTTCGCGCACATGGGCCTCGTCCGACCAGGCCACGATGCTGGCAGACTGGGTGGCTGGCGGCATGGCGCAGCCGTGGTAGGTGCGGTAGAGCAGGAAACGGGCGAGCAACGCCGCATCACCAGCCACGAACCCGGAACGCAGCCCCGGCAGGTTGGAGCGCTTGGACAGGCTGTGAAAGACCACGCAGCGCTCAAAGCCGCTCCGCCCCATCTCGGCACAGGCCTGTAGCAGGCCCGGGGGCGGCTGGTCCTCGTCCGGGTAGATCTCCGAGTAACACTCGTCCGCGGCAATAATGAAGTCGTGCCGGTCCGCCAGCCGGATCAACTGCTGGAGTTGGTCAACCGACAGTACGGCCCCGGTCGGGTTGCCCGGGGTGCAGATATAGAGCAGCTGGCAATCGGCCCAGACGGCGTCGGGTACCGCGTCGAAATCGGGCTGCCCGGTGGCGGTGGCGTCCAGGTAGTGGGGCTCGGCACCGGCTAGCAGCGCTGCGCCCTCGTAGATCTGGTAAAAGGGGTTGGGCATCAGGACGCGGGCGTTGGGCCGGGTCCGGTCCACCATGGCCTGGGCGAAGGCGAACAACGCCTCCCGGGTGCCATTGACGGGCAGTGCATGGTGCTCCGCGTCCAGCCAGTCCAGCGGGACCTGGAACCGACGGCTTAGCCATTGGCAGATGGCCTGGCGTAACGCCGGCGCCCCCTTGGTAGCCGGGTAGCTGGACAGCCCGTGGGCGTGTTCGATCAGCGCCTCGGCCACGAAGGCTGGGGCCGGATGGCGCGGCTCGCCCATGGCCAGGCTGATCATCGGCCGGTCCGGCGGCGGCGTCACCGGCTCGCGCAGCGCGGCCAGGCGCTGGAAGGGGTAGGGCTGGAGGCGGTCCAGGTCGGGGTTGCTCATCGGGCCGTACTCTCGTTCTGGTCATCGACGCACTGTGCCAGCGCATCGCGCAGGCAGCGGTACTGCGCCGGATCGCTGAGCGGGGCGTCGTGCTCGTCGGTGATGAAGAAGACGTCCTCGGCCCGCTCGCCGATGGTGGCAATCTTTGCGTTTTTCAGTTTCACCCGGCACTGGCTGAACGCCTGGCCCACCTGCGCCAGCAGGCCCGGTCGGTCCCCGGTGATCAGTTCCAGGACCGTGCGCTGGTTTGGTCCGTCGTTGCTGAAGTTGATCTGTGTCGGTGTGGAAAAGTGCTTGAGCCGGCGCGGCAGCCGGTGCTCGGCCAGGTCCGGCGGCTCGTTGGCCTGGTCGAGGCTCGTTCGCAACCGGTCAACCATCTGCTGGCAGCGGGCCTCGTCGCTGACCGGTTCACCGTCATCCTCCAGCACCAGGTAACTGTCCAGGGTGTAGCCCTGGTCCGTGGTGATGATGCGGGCGTCCTGGATGTTCAGGCCCAGGCGGTCCAGCGCGGATACCGTGCGGGCGAAGACGTAGCGGTGGTCGCGGGCGTAGATGAACAGTTCGGTGCCGCCCCGCGGGCCCCGCGGTTTGACCAGCACCAGTGGAAGGTCGTCCCGGCTGGCCGCCGCGATGGCCTCGGTGTGCCAGGCGATCTCCTCGGCGGAGTGGCGCAGGAAGTAATCGTCGGCCAGCCGGCGCCATATCGCGCGCACCGTCATGTGGTGCAGGCCGCGCTGGCGCAGGCGGCGCCGGGCCTGGGCCTGGGTTTCCTTGATCAGCTCGCTCTTGTCTACCGGGTTGCCAAGCCCGCGGCGCAGGGCGCGCTTGGTCAGGATATAAAGCTCCGCCAGCAGCGCGTCGCGCCAGGAGTTCCACAGCGACGGGTTGGTGGAGCGGATGTCCGCCACCGTCAGCAGGTAGAGGTAGTCCAGGTGGATTTGGTCACCCACCTGGCGGGCGAACTCGGTGATCACGTCCGGGTCGGAGATGTCCTTGCGCTGGGCGGTCATGGACATCAGCAGGTGGGTGCGCACCAGCCAGCTCACCAGGCGGGCGTCGTAGGCGCCCAGCCCGTGCTGGATGCAGAAGTCGTAGGCGTCCCGCGCTCCCAACTCGGAGTGATCGCCGCCCCGGCCCTTGGCGATGTCGTGGAACAGGCCGGCCAGGTACAGCAGTTCCGGTTTCGGCAGCCGCGCCATGATGGTGTTGCACTGCGGAAACTCGTGGGCGTGCTTCGGGATGGCGAAGCGGCGCAGGCTGCGCACCACGAACAGGGTATGGCTGTCCACCGTGTAGACGTGGAACAGGTCGTACTGCATCCGACCGGTGATCTGGCCGAAGGCCGGGATGTACCGGCCCAGCACCCCGTATCGGTGCATGCGGCGCAGCTCGTGGGTCAGGCCCCGCGGCTGGCGCATGATCTCCATGAACAGGCTGCGGGCACGAATGTCCTTGCGGAAGCGCTGATCAATGAGGTTCCGGTACTGGCGGATCAGCCGGATGGTGGACGCCCGCACCCCCTTGAGCTCCGGGTGCTGCTGCATGATCAGAAAGACCTCGAGCAGCGCGAAGGGGTAGCGCCGGAAGACGTTGCGGTGGGTCACCTCCAGGAAGCCGCGCCGGGACTGGAACCGCTTGTTGAGCAGTACCGGGGTCTCGTGCTCCCCGGCATACAGGATGGCCTCCTGGAACAGCTGCAGCAGCATTTCGTTCAGCCGCGAGAGCTCCATCACGGTCCGGAAATAGCGCTGCATGAACTGCTCGACCGCGAGGTTGTGTTCGCGGTCGCGGTAGCCGAACTGCTCGGCCAGCTGGGTCTGGTGGTCGAACAGCAGCCGGTCCTCGCGCCGCCCGGCCAGCAGGTGCAGGGCGTAGCGAATATCCCAGAGGAAGTTCTGGCCGGCGATCAGGGCATCGAACTCCTGCTCAGTGAGGAACTCGTGGTCCACCAGCGCGCGCAGGGTGTTGGCACCGAAATGGCGCTTGGCCACCCAGCCCACCATCTGGATATCGCGCAGCCCACCGGGGCTGCTCTTGATGTTGGGCTCGAGGTTGTAGCCGGTGTCGTGGTACTTCTGGTGGCGGGCCACCTGTTCCGCCCACTTGGCCTCGAAAAAGGCGCGGGAGGGCCAGATCCGGTCCGGGGCGGTCACGTCGCGCATGGCCCGGAACAGCCCGGCCTGTCCGCAGAGCAGGCGGGCCTCCATCAGGTTGGTGGCCACCGTGATGTCCATCTCGGCCTCACGCAGGCAGTCATCCACACTGCGCACGCTGTGGCCCACCTCCAGGCCCAGGTCCCAGAGGGCGGTGATCATGCCTTCCAGCTGATCGCCCAGTTCCTCGCGGCCGTCCGGCTCCACCAGGATCATTACGTCCACATCGGACCCGGGGTGCAGCTCGCCGCGCCCGTAGCCGCCCACCGCCACCAGCGCACAGCGATCTTCGGCGTGCTGCAGGTGCTGGCGCCACAGCCGCTGGATGATGCGGTCCATCAGGTAGGCGCGGCGGGGGACCAGCTCGGCGGCGGGGGTGCCGGCGTGGAACTGGTCGGCGAGCGCCTGGTCACCCTCTTTCAGCGCCTGGCGCAGTGCGGCAATGGGGGGCTGTCCCTGCGCCAGGGCCGTATCCAGGGCGGCGGCGTCGAACAGGTCATTGCCGGCCGCCACGGCGGAGAATGTATTCATGGATCAGCCGGGGTACTGGTCGGTGACCGTCAGGATGTCGTAACCGTCCGCGGTGACCGCCAGGGTGTGCTCCCACTGGGCCGAGAGGCTGCGATCCCGGGTGACGGCGGTCCAGTTGTCACGCAGCAGCTTGGTGCCCGGCTTGCCGGCGTTGACCATCGGCTCGATGGTGAAGGTCATGCCTTCCTCCAGGCGCAGGCCTTCGCCGGGATTGCCGTAGTGCAGCACCTGCGGATCTTCGTGGAAGCTCTGGCCAATGCCGTGGCCGCAGTATTCGCGCACGATGGAAAAGTTGTGTTTCTCGGCCCACTGTTGGATCGCGTGGCCGATGTCGCCCAGCGTGGCGCCGGGGCGCACCGCCTCGATGCCTTCCCAGAGACACTCTTTGGTGATCTCCACCAGCCGCCGGGCCTTGATGCTCGGCTCTCCGACGTAAAACATCCGGCTGGTATCGCCGTGCCAGCCATCCTTGATGACGGTGATGTCGATGTTGAGTATGTCGCCCTTGCGCAGTTTTTTCGGGCCCGGGATGCCGTGGCAGACCACGTGGTTCACGGAGGTGCAGGTGGCCTTGGGGAAGCCGCGGTAATTGAGCGGGGCCGGAATGACACCCAACTCGTTCTCCATGTAATCGTGGCAGAGGGCGTCCAGGTGCTCGGTGGTGACACCGGGCTTGACGTGCTCGCCGATCATGTCCAATACGCTGGCGGCCACGCGGCCGGCCTCGCGCATGCGCTCGATCTCTTCCGGGGTTTTGATGATTACGCTCATGGCAGCGAATGGTATCACGGCGCGGCCTCGTTGGCCGGGGCCGGGCTTCAGGCAAATTGTGGCGGCGGGCCGAGTATGGTATAAAGCGCCGGCCATTCAGGCAAATACCCGCTGCCCATCAGTAAACCGGCAGCAACTACACACATGCACCGGCACTCGCGGCCGGGTGCCCCAGCGGCTCGCCGCCGGGGGTCGTCGCGGGAGGGTGCATGGAGGCGTAACCCGTAAAATCAGGAGTTTATATCATGGCAACTGTCAGCATGCGTGACATGCTGGAGGCCGGCGTTCATTTCGGCCACCAGACCCGTTACTGGGACCCGAAGATGGCCCCCTACATCTTCGGTCAACGCAACAAGATCCACATCGTCAACCTGGAAAAGACCCTGCCCCTGTACCAGGAGGCGATGAACTACATCGGCCGCCTGGCCGCCGAGGGTGGCAAGGTGATGTTCGTGGGCACCAAGCGCTCCGCCCGCAAGGCCGTGCGTGAAGAGGCCAGCCGCTGCGGCATGCCCTACGTCGACCACCGCTGGCTGGGCGGGATGCTCACCAACTTCCGCACCGTGAAGGTCTCCATCCGCCGCCTGAAGGACCTGGAGGCCCAGGCCGAGGACGGCACCTTCGACAAGCTCACCAAGCGCGAGGCCCTGTCCCTGACCCGGGAAAAGGAAAAGCTGAACCGCACCCTGTCCGGCATCAAGGACATGAACGGGCTGCCCGACGCGCTGTTCGTGATCGACGTGGGCTTCGAGCACATCGCCATCCAGGAAGCCCGCAAGCTGGGTATCCCGGTGGTGGCCGTGGTCGACACCAACAACTCCCCGCGTGAGGTGGACTACGTCATTCCCGGTAACGACGATGCCATCCGCGCCATCCAGCTCTACCTGCGCGGTGCGGCCGATGCCGTGCTGGAGGCCAAGACGGCCACCGCCCGTCCCACCGGCGATGACGACTTCGTCGAGGTGGACGAGGCCAGCGAGCAGCAGGGCTGAATCGCCGGGGCACCCGGCATTCAACTGACAGTGCGCGGCGGGGCAGCACCCGCCGCGTCCAAACCAGACATTAAGGGGTAAGGCACCATGGCGATTTCCGCATCTCTGGTTAAGCAGCTCCGCGAGCGCACCGGCTCCGGCATGATGGAGTGCAAGAAGGCGCTGGTGGAGACCGACGGTGACCTCGAGGCCGCCGTTGAGCACATGCGCAAAAAGGGCCTGGCCAAGGCCGACAAGAAGTCCGGCCGCATCGCCGCCGAGGGCATCATTGCCTCCAAGCGCAGCGATGATGGTCACAGCGGCGTGCTGGTCGAGATCAACAGCGAGACCGATTTCGTTGCCAAGGGCGATGACTTCCTGAACTTCGCCAACGGCGTGGCCGCACTGGCGCTGGACGAGAAGCCCGAGGACCTGGACGGCCTGATGGCCTGCACGCTGGACGGTCAGGACCTGGCGATGGCCACCAAGGAGCTGGTCGCCAAGATCGGCGAGAACATCCAGGTGCGCCGGTTCGTGCGGTTCGGCAGCAGTGGCAACACCGTCGCTCAGTACCTGCACGGCAGCCGCATCGGCGTGATGGTGGAGCTGGAGGGTGGCGACGAGCAGCTGGCCCGTGACGTGGCCATGCACATCGCCGCCAGCAAGCCGGCCTGCGTCTCCGAGGACGACATGCCCGCCGACGTGGTCGAGAAAGAGAAGGCCATTCTGGTGGAGCAGGCCCGTGAGTCCGGCAAGCCTGAAGAGATCATCGAAAAGATGGTCCAGGGTCGCCTGAAGAAGTTTATCAACGAGCAGACCCTGGTCGGTCAGCCCTTCGTCAAGGATCCGGACCAGAGCGTTGGCGATCTGCTGAAGGCCGCCGGTGCGAAGGTAGTCCGCTTCGTCCGCTACGAGGTGGGCGAGGGCAAGGAGAAGAAGGAAGAGAACTTCGCCGAAGAGGTGATGGCGCAGGCGCGCGGTTCCTGATTGTCCAGGCCTGAACAGGGGCGCCCCGGGAGTGGGGCGTCCTGTATACTTCAGCCGGACGACAGGGGTACCAGCATGAGCCAGCCCAAGTACAAACGCATTCTTCTCAAGCTCAGCGGCGAGGCCCTGATGGGGGACTCTGCCTACGGTATCAGCCCGGAGGTGATCCGGCGGATCGCCCACGAGGTGGGCGAGATCAGCCGCATGGGCGTGGAAGTCGCCCTGGTTATCGGGGGCGGCAACATCTTCCGCGGTGCAGGCCTGGCCGCCGCCGGGATGGATCGGGTAACCGCCGATCACATGGGCATGCTCGCCACCGTGATGAACGGGCTGGCGCTACAGGATGCCCTGGAGCATGAGGGGATCTACTGCCGGGTGATGTCCGCGGTCAAGATCAACCAGGTCTGCGAGGACTACATCCGCCGGCGCGCCGTCCGGCACCTGGAAAAGGGCCGTGTGGTGGTCTTCGCCGCCGGCACCGGCAATCCATTCTTTACCACCGACTCGGCCGCGAGCCTGCGGGCCATCGAGGTCGGCGCCGACATCATGCTCAAGGGGACCAAGGTCGACGGGGTCTACTCCGCCGATCCCACCGAGGACCCCAATGCCCGCCGTTACGAATTATTGACTTACGATCAGGTTCTGGAAGAGCGTCTGATGGTGATGGACGCCACGGCCGTGGTGCTGTGCCGGGACCAGAATATGCGCATCATGGTGTTTGATATTACCTCTCCGGGCGCCCTGGTGGATGTGGTCACCGGCCAGCGCACCGGCACCATCGTCGAGAGGGGAGACGATCAGTGATTGACGAGATTCGTAAAGACGCCGAGACGCGGATGAAAAAGAGCATCGAGTCCTTCCGGGCCGAGCTTCGCAAGATCCGCACCGGTCGCGCCAATACCAACCTGCTGGACCACGTGACCGTGTCCTACTACGGTACCGAAGTGCCGCTGAACCAGGCGGCATCGGTCAAGGTGGAGGATGCCCGGACGCTGTCGGTGATCCCCTTCGAGAAGAGCATGGTGCCCGTGGTGGAGAAGGCGATCCTCAGCTCCGATCTCGGCCTCACGCCGAATACCGCGGGTACGGTGATCCGCGTGCCCATGCCGCCGCTGACCGAGGACCGCCGCAAGGAACTGGTCAAGGTCGTGCGCAGCGAGGGGGAGCAGGCCAAGGTCGCCATCCGCAATATCCGTCGCGACGCCAACTCCGACCTCAAGGAGCTCCTGAAAGAGAAGGAGATCAGCGAGGACGAGGAGCGCGGGGGTGAGGATGCCATCCAGAAGCTCACCGACAAGTACACCGGTGAGGTGGACAGCATTCTTCAGGAGAAAGAGAAGGAATTGATGGAGATCTGAGCGCGAGTCGAGACTCGCGCATGAGCCGGGCCCGCGGCGCCCGGTCGGATCCGGGCAGGCCCCGCCGGCGTGCACGCCGCCGGGGTCTTGCTGTTTGTCCGGGGTGGTACCCCGCCCCACAATCCGGGATGGCAATGCGCAGAGATACCGCGGCAGGGGTGCAGGGCCAGGCTGCCAGGTCCTTGCCTGAACATGTGGCGATTATCATGGATGGTAACGGGCGCTGGGCCCGCGGCCGCGGGATGGCCCGGCATGCCGGGCACCGGGCGGGTGCCAAGACCGTTCGCAAGATCGTGGAGTATTGTGGCCAGCGCGGTATCCATGCGTTGACCCTGTTCGCGTTCAGCAGCGAGAACTGGCGTCGGCCCCGGACCGAGGTTCGGGTGTTGATGGAGCTGTTTCTCAGCACGCTGGACAGGGAATCCGAGCGTTTGCACCGGAATAACGTGCGGTTGCGCTTCATGGGCGCGCGCGAGGATTTCCCCCGCCGTCTGCAGCAGCGGCTCCTCGAGGCCGAACGGCTGACCCGCGACAATTCCGGTTTGCAATTGAACATCGCTGCCAGCTACGGCGGCCGGTGGGATATCTCCAGTGCGGCGCGGCGGCTCGCCGAGGCGGTTCAGGCGGGTGCACTGCGGCCGGAGGAGATCACCCCCGAGCGCCTCGGGCAGGAGGTCTGCCTGGCAGAGTTGCCGGAGCCGGATCTGTTTATCCGCACGGGCGGCGAGCGCCGGATCAGTAACTTTATGCTCTGGCAACTGGCGTATACCGAACTCTATTTTACCCCTGTGCTTTGGCCTGACTTCACCCCTGCGGACCTGGACGAGGCGTTCTCCGACTTTGCCGGTCGCGAGCGGCGGTTCGGGCAGACTTCCGAACAGGTCGAGGGGAGGGAGTCGGGCCGTGCTTAAACAGCGCCTGTTGACCGCTGCGGTGTTGATCCCGCTGGTGCTCTGGGCCGTCTGGGGCTGGCCCCTGCAGGCCGTTGCGCTGCTCTACGCGGTGGTGACGTTACTGGCAGCCTGGGAGTGGTCCGGTTTTTTCCACAACAACCGGCTGCCCGCCCGCCTGGCCTGGCTGGTCGGGCTGGCGCTGACCCTGCTGGCCGGGTGGGCCTGGTTCCGTTCCGGCGGCGCCATGCTCCCCGTGCTTGTCTTCGGGGCTCTGTGGTGGCTGGTGGCACTGGCTTGGGTGCTGCGCTACAGCAGCCGTTCCGACCCCGCGGGTGAGCTCTCCGATGCGCTGCTGGTCGGCGTGGGCTGGTGCGTGTTCTGGCCGGCCTGGATGGGCCTGCTCTGGCTTCAAGGCGGGACCGCGCACGGTGGGTTCTGGATTACATTCCTCTTCGTACTGGTCTGGGGGGCGGATACCGGTGCCTATTTCGCCGGGCGTGCCCTTGGCCGGCGGAAGCTGGCGCCCCGGGTCAGCCCGGGCAAGAGCTGGGAGGGGGTTGCGGGCGGTCTGATCGCCGCCACGGTATCGGGACTGTTGCTGCTCGCGCTGTTCCGGGTACCGGCGCCCGGGCTGCTTCCCCTGGTGGTCCTCATCCTGTTAACCGTGGCCGTGTCGGTGGTTGGAGACCTTTTCGAGAGCATGTTGAAGCGGCGGCGCGGTATCAAGGACAGCGGTAACATGCTGCCGGGGCATGGCGGCATTCTCGACCGGATTGACAGCCTGACGGCCGCGGCGCCCCTGTTGGCAATGGGACTGGCATGGTGGCACACGACGCTGTAACTGGACTGAGCATCCTTGGAGCCACCGGCTCCATTGGCACCAGCACACTGGATGTGGTGGCGCGGCACCCGGGGCGGTTCCGTGTCCGCGCCCTGGCAGCCCATCGCGATGTGAAGGGCATGGCCCGGCTCTGCCGTCAGTTCCGGCCGGAGTTGGCGGTCATGGCCGATCCGGCAGCCGCGCAGGCGCTCTACCGCGAACTCAACGCCGACTTGCCCGGCACCCGGGTGGAGGGCGGCGAGGCGGGGCTGATGCAGGCCGCGGAAGTGGAGGGCGTCGACTGTGTGGTAGCCGCCATCGTCGGGGCCGCCGGTCTTTTGCCGACCCTGGCGGCAGCGCGGCAAGGGCGCCGGATTCTGCTCGCCAACAAGGAGGTGCTGGTGATGGCCGGCGAGCTGTTCATGGCCGAAGCGCGTGCCCACGGCGCCGTGGTGCTGCCGGTGGACAGCGAGCACAACGCCATCTTCCAGTGCCTGCCCGATGCTTACCCGGCCCGCGATCTGGACAGCCTTGGGGTCCGCCGCCTGATTTTGACCGCCTCCGGCGGGCCGTTTCGTACCCGGGCGCCCGACACCCTGGTTCGGGTCACGCCGGATGAGGCCTGTGCCCACCCTAACTGGTCCATGGGGCGGAAGATTTCCGTCGACTCGGCGACGATGATGAACAAGGGTTTGGAGCTGATCGAGGCCTGTCGGCTATTCAGCGCGGAACCCCGCCGGGTCGATGTGGTCATTCATCCACAGAGCATTGTGCATTCGCTGGTGGAATACCGTGACGGCTCCATGTTGGCGCAGCTGGGGCAGCCGGACATGCGTATTCCCATCGCGCACGCCCTCGGGTGGCCGGAGCGGTTGGAATCCGGCGTGGCCCCGCTGGATCTGACGGCAATGGGACGGCTGGACTTCGAGCAGCCGGATCCGCAACGCTTCCCCTGCCTGCAGCTGGCCTACGATGCCCTCGAAGCGGGCGGCGATGCCTGTGCGGTACTGAATGCCGCCAACGAGATCGCGGTCCAGGCCTTCCTGGACGGCCGGATCGGTTACACGGCCATCACGACCGTGGTGGCTGCCGTTCTGGAGCGGATGAATGCGGGCGGGGCCTCCGCAAACAGTGTCGAGGCCATCCGGGCGGTGGACGCGGAGGCGCGAACAATGGCCGGGCAGGCCCTTCGAGAACAGGTGGTATAACGAACGATGGGCATCCTCTGGAGCATCCTGGCGTTTGTCGTGGCCATCGGCATCCTGGTCACGGTGCACGAGTTCGGGCACTACTGGGTGGCGCGGCGGGCCGGTATCAAGGTGCTGCGTTTCTCGGTGGGCTTCGGCAAGCCCTTGCTGCGCTGGACCCGGGGCGCGGATCGCACCGAGTACGTGATCGCTGCCGTGCCGCTGGGCGGCTACGTCAAGATGCTCGACGAGCGCGAAGGGGATGTCCCGGGCGAGGAGCGCCACCGGGCGTTCAATGCGCAGCCGCTCTACAAGCGGACGGCGGTGGTGCTGGCCGGGCCGCTGTTCAATTTCCTGTTCGCGGTGCTTGCCTACATGGCGATCGGAATGATTGGCACCACCGAGCTGCGTCCGGTGCTCGGGCCGGTGACCGAGAATACGCCGGCAGCGGAAGCCGGGCTTCAGGAAGGCGATGAGCTGCTGGCCATTGACGGCCGGGAGACCCCGAACTGGCAGCGGGCCGCCATGGCTTTGGTGGATGCCGGGTTCAACCGGTCCGATATCCCGGTCGAGGTGCAGGACGAGGCCGGGCAGCGCCGTAGCCTGGTGCTGGACATGACCCTGGCCGGCGAGCTCGGCCGGGCGGACAATTTACTGGCCCAGGCCGGCTTCCAGACCTGGATGCCGCCGCTAGAGCCGGTGCTCGGCCGGGTGGTGGACAGCGGGCCGGCGGCCCGTGCCGGGCTCCAACCCGGCGACCGGATCATCGAGGCCGAGGGCGAGCCGGTGGGCGAGTGGCGTGACCTGGTTCGCCACATCGAGCAAAGCCCGGGGCAGACGCTGACCCTGGTGGTGGAGCGTAACGGGGAGCGCGAGACCCTGCGCCCGGAACTCGACAGTGCCGAGGCCGGGGGGCGCACGATCGGCCAGCTCGGGGTGGCGCCGGAGGTGCCGGAAGGGGCCTATGACCGCCTGTATCGCGAGGTGCAGTACGGGCCGGTCGGTGCCCTGGGCCATGGGCTGAGCGCCACGTGGGACGCGAGCGTGCTGACCGTCAAGATCCTGGGGCGCATGGTGATTGGCCAGGCGTCGCTGCAGAACCTGAGCGGACCGCTGACAATCGGTCAGTTCGCGGGCGATACGGCGGCCTTGGGCGTGGTACCCTTCCTTGGCTTTCTCGCCATCGTCAGTATCAGCCTTGGGATTATCAACCTGTTGCCCATCCCGGTGCTGGATGGGGGACACTTGCTTTATTTCGCTGTCGAGGCCGTGCGGGGCAAGCCGCTATCAGAGCACGCCCAGGCCATTGGTCAGCAGGTGGGTCTGCTACTGATTTTCCTGCTCATGGGCCTGGCCTTCTACAACGACCTGGCGCGCCTGTTCGGCAGCTGAGACGGGTTACCGGTGCAACCGGGCCCGTTACTATCGCCACATTTTCCGCACCGGTGCGGGGCCTTGCCCCGCCGGTTCAGATTGGACGAGAGTCGATGCGACGACCACTGGTACCCGCACTGCTTCTTGCACTGGCCGTTCCGTCGGCCCAGGCCTTTGATCCCTTCGAGGTGGAAGAGATCCGCGTGGATGGCCTCCAGCGCATCGCGGAGGGCACGGTATTCAACTACCTGCCCCTCGAGGTGGGTGAGGTCATGGACCAGGAACGAGCGTCCGAGTCCATCCGCTCGCTTTACGAGACCGGCTTTTTCCGCGACATCGAGCTGCAACAGGAGAACGGCGTGCTCGTGGTCTCGGTCGCGGAGCGCCCGGCGGTGGCCCGTATCGAGATTCGCGGCAACGACGAGATCCGCAGCGATGACATCATCGATGCCCTTGCCAGCGTCGGGCTCGCGGAGGGGCAGGTGTTCGATCGGTTCCGGCTCGCCGACATCGAGCGGGAGCTGCGCGAGCTTTACTTCAGCCGGGGCAAATACGACGTCTCGGTGGAAAGCACCATCTCGCCGTTGGAGCGCAACCGCGTGGCCGTTCGTCTCGATATTGACGAGGGGCCCATTGCCGCGATCCGCGAGATCCACTTCGTCGGCAACGAGGCCTTCAGTGAGCGGCAACTGCGGCGGGAGATGGAGCTGCGGCCGCGGCGCTGGTGGCACTTCTTCTCCGATCGCCACCGCTACTCGCGGGACCGCCTGGGGAATGACCTTGAGAACCTCCGCTCCTACTACATGGACCGGGGCTACATCAATTTCACCGTAACCTCCACCCAGGTCTCGATCACCCCGGATCGTGAGGACGTGCACGTGACGGTGAACCTCTCCGAGGGGCAGCAGTACACCATCGGGCAGCAGCGGATCGCCGGCGACCTTATCGTCGACCGTGAGGAGCTGGAGGGATTGCTCGAGCTGGAGAGCGGGGATACCTACTCGCGGTCTGAGGCTCAGGCAGCCAGCCGGGCGATGCAGGACCGGTTGGGCCAGGAGGGCTACGCCTTCTCCAACGTCACCATACGGCCCGAGGTGGACGAAGATACTGGCGTGGTGGACCTCACCTACATGGTGGACCCCGGCCGGCGCGTCTACGTTCGGCGGATCAACATCTCAGGGAACGAGCGCACACAAGACGAGGTGGTTCGGCGGGAGCTGCGCCAGCTGGAGGGCTCCGCGCTGAACACGGCCGACCTGCGCGAGTCCCAGCGTCAACTCGATCGCACCGGCTTCTTCGACCGGGTCAATATCGAGACCCCGCAGGTCCCGGGCAGTGACGACGAGGTGGACGTGGATGTCACGGTGGATGAGCGCTTGTCCGGGAGCCTGACGGCCGGGATCGGCTACGGCGAGAGCCAGGGGCTGTTGCTGAACCTGGGTGTGGCGCAGGACAACGTGCTGGGCACCGGCGACCGCATGAGCCTGGAGCTGAACAACAGCCGGGTGAACACGGTGTATTCCGCCTCTTACACAGACCGCTACTACACCCTTGACGGTGTCTCCCGTCGGTTCTTCGGCAGCTACCGGGAGACCCGCGCCCGCCGGGCCGATCTCTCCGACTACGATCTGACGGCCATTCGTGGCGGGGCGGGGCTCGGGATCCCGATAACCAACAATGACCGGATCTCCCTCGACCTGGCCTACGAGAATATCGAGATCGACGAGCGGGACAACACCCCGGAGCGGATCACCAGCTTCATTGAAAACGAGGGCAACCGCTTCGACATGTTGAAGCTGGAAGCGGCCTGGACCCGTGATACCCGGGACCGGGCCATCTTCCCCCGCGAGGGGGCGCGGCAACGGCTCAGCGGTGAGGTGAGCGTTCCCGGGATGGATCTCACTTTCTTCAAGACCAGTTACAGCCATCGCCGGTTCTGGCCCCTTAGCGAGAATCTGACATTCTCCGTGGATGGCTCCATCAGCTACGGCGACAGCTACGGCGATACCAGCCGCCTGCCCTTCTTCGAGCACTACTACGCCGGGGGCGTGTCGACGGTTCGCGGGTACCGCTCCAACTTCCTGGGCCCGCGGTCTGAAGAGAACGGCAATGATCGGCCCAGGGGCGGTAACGTGCGGCTGCTCGGCAGTGCCGAAGTGCTCTTCCCGCCGCCCTTCACCGAGGCGGAGTCGGTGCGCATGTCGGTGTTCGTGGACGCCGGGCAGGTCTACCAGACCCGGGGCGATATCTATGGTGGGGAGAGCGACGTTTATCCCGACAACCTGGACAGCGTGAACCTGAATGAACTGCGGGCCGCCGCCGGTGTGGGTCTGACCTGGATGTCGCCGATCGGCGCATTGACATTCAGCATCGCGGAGCCGTTAAATGATACGAATGACGACGACACGGAAACCTTCCAGTTCTCCCTTGGCACCTCCTTCTGACCTAGTGCGGGCTTGGGTGTAATGGCGGTCAAACTCTCTGGTTTATGGCGCCAGGGTCTGCTTGGTCTGATCCTGCTTACCCTGGCCTGGCCGGCGCTGGCGGACTTGCGTATCGGGTTTGTGAACCCGGCCCGGGTCACGGCCGAGGCGCCCCAGGCGGACGCCGCCCGGGCCCTGCTCGAAGATGAGTTCTCCGGCCGGGACCAGGAACTGGCGCAGTTGCAGCAGGAAGTGTCGGAACTGGAGCAGCAGCTCACCCGTGAGACCGCCGCGATGAGCGAGACGGAGTTGCGCCGGACGGAGCGCGAACTGGCCTCGAGGCAGCGGGAGATCCGGCGCAGTCAGGAGGAGTTCAGGGAGGACTTCAACATGCGCCGCAACGAGGAGTTGAGCCGGCTGCAGCGGCACATCCTCGAGACCATCCATGAGGTCGCCCGGGACAATGATTTTGACCTGGTGCTCAGCGAAGGCGTGGTGTTTGCGAGCGACAAGGTGGATATTACCGACAAGGTCATTGAGCGGCTGGAAGAGCAGCACCGTGCCGCCCAATAAGGGCTGCCAGCCGTCAGGCCCCGCATTCTGCCTCTCCGATCGCCCCGGCACCTCGGGCGCATCAGCCGGACAGCCTGCGTAACGGACATGACGAAAGGAAGATTGAGCATTGAACGCACCGACAGAACCCCAGATCGATTTACCTGACATTAACGAGATCATGCGGAACCTCCCGCATCGCTACCCGATGTTGCTCATTGACCGGGTGGTGGAATTCAGCCCGCGGGAGAGCCTGGTCGGCATCAAGAATGTCACCATCAACGAGCCCTACTTTGCCGGGCACTTTCCGCAGAAGCCGGTGATGCCGGGGGTCCTCATCCTCGAGTCCATGGCGCAGGCCTGCGGCATGCTGGCGTTCAAGAGCGAGCAGGCCGAGTTGGGGGGTAACCACATCATCTACCTGGTGGCCATCGACAAGGCGCGCTTCAAGCGCCCGGTGGAGCCCGGCGACCAGATGCGTCTGGAGACCCGGCTCAAACGGGTGATGAGGGGGCTGTGGATGTTCGAGGCCCGGGCGCTGGTGGACGGTGCCCTGGTGGCCGAGGCCGAGATTCGCTGCACGGTGAAAGAGGCGTGACGCAGATAGACCCAAAAGCCGTAGTCGATCCTTCGGCCGACTTGGGCGAGGATGTGACCGTCGGGCCCTTTTCAGTCATTGGCCCGGACGTGCAGGTGGGCGCCGGGACGCACATCGGCGCGCATGTGGTGATTCACGGGCCGACCCGGCTGGGGCGGAACAACCGAATCCACCCCTTCGCCTCGGTCGGAGACGCCCCTCAGGACAAAAAGTACGCCGGGGAGCCCACGCTCCTGGAGGTCGGCGACGACAACGTCATCCGCGAGTACGTGACCCTGAACCGCGGAACGCCGGAGGGCGGGGGTGTCACCCGCCTTGGCGACAGGAACTGGATCATGGCCTACAGCCACGTGGCGCACGACTGTCGGTTGGGCAATGACATTACCTTTGCCAACTCCGCATCGTTGGCCGGCCACGTGGACGTGGAGGATCACGCGATCCTCGGGGGGTTTTCCCTGGTGCACCAGTTCTGCCGAATCGGCGCCTACGCTTTCTGCGGTTTCGGCAGTGTTATCAACCGTGATGTCCTGCCCTACACCACGGTTTCCGGCCACATGGCGGAACCCCACGGGGTCAACGTCGTCGGCCTGCGGCGCCACGGCCTGAGCCCGGAGAGAATCCGCGAGCTGAAGCGGGCATACAAGCTGATCTTCAAGTCCGGCAAGCGACTGGACGAGGCGTTGGTGGAGTTGCGGGAGAAGGCGCGGGAGAACCCCGACCTGGCCCGTTTGGTTGCCTTTATAGAGGCCAGCAACCGCGGCATCTTGCGTTAACCCGGGGGGAAGTGATGCGGGTGGCAATGGTTGCCGGCGAGCACTCCGGTGATCGCCTGGGCGCAGGGCTGATCCGTGCCATCAAGGCACGCCACCCCGATGCCCGTTTCGAGGGGGTGGGCGGCCCGCTGATGCAAGCGGAGGGGTTGCAGAGCCACGCCCCCATGGAGGCCCTCTCGGTGATGGGATTGGTGGAGGTGCTGCGCCACCTGCCGCGGCTGCTCGGTATCCGGCGGGACCTGGTCCGGCGGTTCCGAGATGACCCGCCCGATGTATTCGTCGGGATCGATCTGCCGGATTTCAACCTCAGCGTTGAGCGACGGCTGAAAGCGGCCGGCGTGCCCACCGTGCACTACGTCAGCCCGCAGGTCTGGGCCTGGCGGCAGGGGCGGGTGCGCACCATCGGCCGCTCCGTCGACCGCATCCTGGCACTGTACCCCTTTGAGGCCGAGTTCTACGCCCGGCACGGGGTTCCGGTGGACTTTGTCGGCCACCCGGCCGCCGACCGTTTTCCGCTGCGCCCGGACTGCGCCGCCGCCCGGGAGGCGCTGGGCATGGCGCAGGACGAGGGCGCCGTTATCGCACTGCTGCCCGGCAGCCGCATGGGCGAGGTGCAACGCCACGCCACGCTCTATGCGCAAACGGTCGCACGGTTGCGTGAACGCAGGCCGGATGCCCGGTTCATCACACCGCTGGCCTGGCCGGGGTTGCGGGCCGTTTTTCACGAAGCCCTGGTGCAACAGGGGGTCTCGGATGCGGTGCAACTGTTCGATGGCCGGGCGGACGAGGTCATGGCGGCCGCGGATGTCGTGCTCACCGCCTCCGGCACAGCGACGCTGGAGGCGATGTTGCTGAAGCGCCCCATGGTGGTGGCCTACCGCCTGGCGCCCCTGACGTTCTGGCTCATGAAGCGACTGGTGAAGGTGCCGTGGGTCTCGCAGCCCAACCTGCTGGCCGGTGAGGGGCTGGTGGAGGAATACCTGCAGTCGCAGGCCACGCCGGATAACCTGGCGCTGGCGCTGCACCGCTTGCTGGAAGACCGCCTGCGCACGGAGTATCTACAGCACCGTTTCACCGAGCTGCACCAGACGCTGCGGCGCGGCGCCGATGACCAGGCGGCGGCCTCCGTGGTGGCGGTGGTGGAGGCAGGGCGGTGAGCACCGGCGCCGGGGAATGGCCACAATTGCCACTGGACGGGGACGGGAGTCCGTTACTCGCGGGTGTCGATGAAGTAGGGCGGGGCCCGCTGGCCGGTGCCGTGGTAGCGGCGGCGGTCATACTGGACCCGGCACGCCCGATCGAAGGGCTGCGCGACTCCAAACGGCTCAGCGCCGTACGTCGTGCCGAGCTCGACGGGCTGATCCGGGCGCAGGCGTTGGCCTGGGCCCTGGGCCGCGCCGAGGTGGAGGAGATCGACCGGCTGAACATCCTCCACGCCAGTATGCTGGCCATGCAGCGTGCCGTGGCCGGGCTGGATCCGGCCCCTACCCAGGCGCTGGTGGATGGCAACCGGGCCCCGGCTCTGGCCTGTCCGGCGCAGGCGGTGATCAAGGGCGACGACCGGGTGCCTGCCATCGCCGCGGCATCCATATTGGCCAAGCAGGCCCGTGATGCCGAGATGGGTGATCTGGCAGCCCGCTACCCGGGCTACGGCTTCGAGCGCCACATGGGGTATCCCACCGCCGCGCACCTGGAAGCCCTCCGCACCCTGGGGCCCACCCCCGCGCACCGGCGCAGCTTTGCCCCGGTGCGGCGTTGCCTTGCAGACTGAGTCGCTGTCGGCGGCTTCACCCACTGGACTGGACGGATAGCGATGAGTGCCCAGAGCGGTTTCGTACACCTGAACGTTCACTCGGAGTTCTCCCTCTCCGATGGCATCCTGCGTATTCCCGAGCTGGTGAACACCGTCGGGGAGCAGGGCATGCCGGCGGTGGCCATGACCGACCAGGGCAACCTGTTTGGCATGGTCAAGTTCTACAAGCAGGCGCTGGGGGCCGGGATCAAGCCGATCATCGGGGCCGAGGTGCGCGTTCAGGACGATGGGTGTGATACCGGCCACTCGGCGCTGACCCTGCTGTGCCGCGACCTGGACGGCTACGCCGCGCTCTCCCGGCTGATCTCCCTCAGCTATCAGGAGGGGCGTACCCATGACGATACGCCGGTGGTGCATCGCGACTGGCTGGAGGCGGATCACGAGGGCCTGATCGTCCTCTCCGGGGGCAAGGACGGCGATGTGGGCAAGGCCCTGCTGGCGGGCAATGACCAACGGGCGGAAGCGCTATGCCGCTGGTACGCCGATCTCTTCCCCGATGCCTACTACCTGGAGTTGCAGCGCATCGGCCGACCGGGCGACGAAGACCACCTGCATGCCGCCGTCGCGCTGGCCGGCCGGCTCGCCGTGCCGGTGGTGGCCACCAACGCCGTGCGTTTCCTGGCCGCCGATGATTTCGACGCCCACGAGGTGCGGGTCTGCATCCACGACGGCTACGCGCTGGATGACCCCAAGCGCCCGCGCCGCTACACCGACCAGCAGTACCTGCGCAGCCCGGAGGAGATGGCAGCGCTGTTCTCCGACCTGCCCGAGGCACTGGAGAACACCGTCGAAATCGCCCGGCGCTGCAGCCTGGACCTGACCCTGGGCGAGAACGTGCTGCCCGACTTCCCGATCCCGGAGGGGCTCACCATCGAGGAGTTCCTGCGCGAGGAGTCCCTGCGCGGACTGGACTGGCGCCTGGGGCTGCGCGGGTTGGCCGAGGGGGAGACCGAGGCGTCGGTGCGCGAGACCTACCTGCAGCGGCTGGACTGGGAACTGGGCATCATCAACCAGATGGGCTTCCCCGGCTACTTCCTGATCGTGGCCGACTTCATCCGCTGGGCGAAGGAGCACGACATCCCGGTGGGGCCGGGGCGCGGTTCCGGCGCGGGCTCATTGGTGGCGTATGCACTGGCGATAACCGACCTGGATCCATTGCGTTACGACCTGTTGTTCGAGCGCTTTCTCAACCCGGAGCGGGTCTCCATGCCCGACTTCGACGTCGATTTCTGCATGGAGCAGCGGGACGACGTCATCGAATACGTGGCGGAACGCTACGGCCGGGACAAGGTTTCGCAGATCGCCACCCATGGCACCATGGCCGCCCGCGCCGTTGTCCGTGACGTGGGGCGGGTGCTGGGGCATGGCTACGGCTACGTGGACCGCATTGCCAAGCTGGTGCCCTTCGAGCCGGGCATGCAGCTCACCAAGGCCTTCGAACTGGAGCCGGAACTCAAGGAGCTCTACGAGAAGGACGACGAGGCCGGCCCGCTGTTGGCGATGGCGCTGAAGCTTGAGGGGCTGGCCCGTAACGTGGGCAAGCATGCGGGTGGGGTGGTGATCGCCCCGACGCCGCTCACTGACTTCTCGCCGCTCTACTGCGAGCCCGGGGGGGAGGGGCTCGCCACCCAGTACGACAAGGACGACGTGGAAGAGGTCGGGCTGGTCAAGTTCGACTTCCTGGGCCTGCGCACGCTCACCATCATCGACTGGACGGTGAAGGCGGTGAACGCGCTGCGGGAGCAGCGGGGCGACGACCCGCTGGATATCGCCCAGATCCCGCTGGACGATCGCGACACCTTCACCCTGCTCAAGCGCTGCCAGACCACCGCGGTGTTCCAGCTGGAATCGCGGGGCATGAAGGAGCTGATCAAGCGCCTGCAGCCGGACAGCTTTGAGGATATCGTCGCGCTGGTGGCGCTGTTCCGGCCCGGGCCGCTGCAATCGGGCATGGTGGATGATTTCATCGACCGCAAGCACGGCCGTGCGCAGGTGGCCTACCCGACACCGGAGCTCCACCACGACGATCTGGAGCCGATCCTCAAGCCCACCTACGGCGTCATCCTCTACCAGGAGCAGGTGATGCAGATTGCCCAGGCCCTCGCCGGCTACAGCCTGGGGGCCGCTGACCTGCTGCGCCGGGCGATGGGCAAGAAGAAAGCGGCCGAGATGGCCAAGCAGCGGGAGATCTTCCTCAAGGGCGCGCAGGAGCACGGTCTGACCGAGGAGCATGCCGGGGCCATCTTCGACCTGATGGAGAAGTTTGCCGGCTACGGCTTCAACAAGTCCCACTCCGCCGCCTATGCGCTGCTCTCCTACCAGACCGCCTGGCTGAAGCACCACTACCCGGCCCCCTTCATGGCCTCGGTGCTCTCCTCGGACATGGACAACACCGACAAGGTGGTGATCTTCATCGAGGAGTGCCGGGAGATGGACCTGCGGGTGGAGCCGCCGGACGTGAATCGCAGCGGCTACCGCTTCCGCGCGGCCGACGAGCACACCATCATCTACGGCCTGGGGGCGGTGAAGGGCGTGGGCCAGTCGGCGCTGGATGCCATTATCGAAGAGCGCGATGCCAACGGCCCCTTCCAGGACTTGCAGGACCTGTGCAACCGGGTGGACCTGCGCAAGGTCAACCGACGGGTGCTGGAGGCGCTCTGCCGCTCTGGCAGCCTCGACAGCCTGATTCCGAACCGCGCCACCGGGATGGCCTGGCTGCCCGAAGCCCTGGCGGCTGCGGAACAGAAGACCCGCAACGCCGCCGCCGGTCAGGACGACCTGTTCGGGCTGCCGGGCGACGCCGAGCCGGCCGCGGAGGCGGCCGTGCCCCACTTCTCCACCCCGGAACAGCCGGAATGGGACGAGCACGACCGGCTGGCGGCGGAAAAGGAGACATTGGGGCTCTTTCTCACCGGGCACCCCATCGACCCCTACGAGGCGGAATTGCCCCACCTGGCGGAACGGCGCATCGCGCAGGTGTTGGCTGCGGCCGGCGATCCGGGTGAAAAACCGGAGAACGGCCGGCGCCGGAACGGGCCCACGGTGCGGGTGGTCGGCCTGGTGGTGGCCATGCGGACGCGCAACACCGCCAATGGCGGTCGCATGGCCAGCCTGGCCCTGGATGACCGCACGGCGCGCATGGAGGCCATGCTCTTCCCCGAGGCCTATGAACGGTTACGCAGCCTGATTGCCGTGGACCGGGTGCTGGTGGTGGAGGGCAAGCTGGACTACGACGATTTCGCCGGCGGTTGGCGGATCACCGTCGAGCAGTTGCAGGATATCGCCGACGCCCGGGCCGACCGGTTGCGCCGGTTGGTGGTCGGGGTCACCGCGGGGGGGGCCGGCAACGGCTTCGCCGATGCCCTGGACGAGGCCCTGCGCCCCTATCGACAGGGCCGCTGTGAAGTGCAGCTGGACTACCACGGGGAGGAGGCCAGCGGGCGACTGCGGCTGGGCCCCGACTGGCGTGTCCACCCCAGTGACGAATTACTCCGCCGCCTGGAGCGTCTGGCCGGTCCGGAGCAGGTTCGGCTGGAATACTAGGGCGTGATGCTTGACCTGGAGCAATTTCCGGGCGGGTCAGGAAGATTTCCTGTTGAAAATAGTTCTCATCCGCAATAGTCTGAGCCCCATTCTCGGGCGAATCCGGTAGTCATCACCATGCTAGAAACCGCCAACGGAACCCTCGGTGCGCTGGCCTCCTTTATGGATGCCGGCGGGCCGGTCCTGAAGCTGATCGCCGCGCTCTCGGTCCTGACCCTGGCCATCGTGCTGCTCAAGGTCTGGCAATTCCGCAGCGTCCGCCTCACCCAGATGGGCTTTGTCGAAGAGGCGCTGCACCACTGGGGGCAGGGTCAGACGCAGCAGGCGCTGGACACGGTAGCCGGGAGCCGCAACCCGGCCGGCCGGGTGCTGGAAGTGGCCATGCGCGGCTGCCTGGATCCGCGGGTACCCGCCGACCTGGTCCGGGAGGAGGTTACCCGGGTGGCCAGCAGCACCCTGGAGCGGCTGCGCAGCATGATCCGCGGCCTGGAGGTGATCGGGGCGCTGTCCCCCATGCTCGGGTTGCTGGGGACGGTTATCGGCATGATCCAGGCCTTCCAGCAACTGGAGGGGGGCGGGAGCAATGTCGACCCGGCTCTGCTCTCCGGGGGCATCTGGGTGGCACTGCTGACCACCGCCGCCGGGCTGTCGCTGGCCATACCGGCCATCGCCCTGGCCAGCCTGCTGGAGCGCTACATCGACCAGTTCCGCCACCGGCTCGAAGACGCGGTGACCCGCGTGTTCACGGCGAGGGCCTGGGAGAGCCAGCAGAACGAGACGTCGTCCGAGGCTTCCGAGGCGGGTCGCCCGGCCCGTGCCGTCGCCCATGCAACTTGAGCAACGGCGACGGCGACCACGGCTGGTCAGCCTCACCCCGCTTATCGATGTCGTCTTTATCCTGCTGATTTTCTTTATGCTGGCCACCACCTTCGCGGAGTGGCGGGCAGTGCCGGTCAGCGCGGCGGGTGAAGGCGGCGGGGAGGCGGCCGACCTGACCGCCCTGAGGGTGAGCGTCGATGCGGACGGCGCGTACCGCATGGATGGCCAGTCGGTGGATCTCGACGGACTCATCAGGCGGGTGCGCGACGGACTGGCCGTCGACGAGGACCGCCGAATCGTGCTGGCAACCCACGACGATGCCCCGTTGCGGGCGGTGGTTGCGGCCATGGACGCCATTCGTGATGCCGACGGCCATAACCTCAGCCTGGCCCGGGAGTAGCTCTGATGAAGTTGCCGCAGAAGGAGAGCCGGCTCCCGGAAGAGAACGTGATTCCCCTGATCAACATCGTCTTTCTGTTGCTGATCTTCTTCATGCTCGCCGGCGTGTTCACCCGGCCGGAGCCCTTCGATGTGACGCCACCGATCAGCACCAGCCCGGAGGAGACCGATCCGGATGAGCTGGTGATCCTGCTTGGACCGGATGGTGAGCTTGCACTCAACAGCGATGAGTTGGAACTTGCCGGACTGCCCGCCGCGCTCAGCGCATGGGAGGGCGATCTTTCGGCGTTGACGGTGCAGATCAAGGCGGATGGCGGTGCAGGTGCCGGCGCGCTCATGACGGTGCTTGATGACCTCCGGGAGGCGGGTGCCGACCGGGTGGTGTTGCTGACCCGCAGGGAGGATACGTGAGCAGCGGTCCGGATTGGCGGCACTGGGTTGTGGCCTTGAGCGTGGCGGCTCTGCTTCACGTCGGCCTGGCCTGGATGCTGCCGCGTGAGCGGGATACCGAAGAGGTGGAATACGTCCAGGTGGCGGAGATCCGCCTGGCCGGCGATGGCGCCGAGGTGCCCGCGGTCCCGGAACCCCCGGAACCCGAACCGGAGCCCGAACCGGAGCCCGAACCGGAGCCCGAACCCGAGCCCGAACCCGAGCCGGAGCCGGAGCCCGAACCCGAGCCGGAGCCAGAGCCGGAGCCCGAGCCGGAGCCCGAGCCCGAACCCGAACCGGAACCGGAACCCGAACCGGAACCCGAACCGGAACCGGAACCCACCGAACAGGTCGAGCCGGACGAGGTCGTGGAAGACGAGGATGAGGTCACGCCGGAAGAGGCCGGCACCCCCGGTGATGACGACGAGGAGGTGGTCGAGATCGGCGAGGTGGGCGAGGTCGACGATGCCTTCGCCGCCGAGGTGCGCGCCGAGCTCCAGGCGGTGCAGCAGTACCCCCGCCAGGCCCAGCGCAGACGCCTGGAGGGGACGGTAATGCTGTACTTCCGGATGGATCGCGACGGCCAGGTGGTGGAGTGGCGCATCGTGGACTCATCCGGTCAATCGCTGCTGGACGACGAGGTGGAAGCGATGCGCGACCGGGTACGCCTGCCCGCCATTCCGGATGATGTCCCCCACCGGGAGCTGGAGTGGCGCGTGCCCGTGGAGTTTCAGCTGCGTTGAGGCGCGGCGGCTGGTGCGCCCCTTTAGCCTTGCGAGAAGTGCGTTATTGTTGCAGGGTTAGCGCTGAGGGGGGAGAACAATGAATCGGCCAGAGCAGCGCGGCCAAGAACGCCGCCAGTATTTCCGTATTGAGGACACCTTGGCGATCAGCTGGGTCACCGTGCCCGAAGGGCGCGTCCAGGCGGTCATGGAGCAACTCCGGCGGGAGGAGGATCAGGGCATTGAAGCCGACGAGGCCTTCGCCGCACTGAGCCGTCGTGCCGAGAAATTGCGGCGGGTGCAGGAGCCGGAGCTGCGGGCGTTGTTCGAACTGCTTGAGCAGCGCCTGGAGATGCTGGCCGACCGGGTGCTGCATTGGGACCGTCGCCACTCCCGGGCCGATCTGCAGCAGGTCAATCTGAGCGCCGGCGGCGTGGCCTTCCAAACGGTGCAGCCGGTCCTGGTCGGTGAAAACATCGTGGTAAAACTCGGCCTGCTGGAGATGGGGCGTACCGTGTTTGCCGGTGGCAAGGTGGTGCGTTGTCACGAGGATTCCCCGGGCCAATGGGGCGTCGCGGTGGCTTTTCACCACATCAACGAGGAAGACCAGCAGAAGCTGCTGCAGTACACGCTGCATAAGCAGTCGCAGCAGATCAAGGCAATGCACGACCAAGGGCCCCGGTAGCCGGGGAAACCGCTCGCCTGCGGCCGCTTGCGCCAGGCGTTGCCGGCGGTTACCGTTATGCCCCCACATGCCGGACTGCCTGTTTCCGATGAACCTGAACTTCCTGGACTTTGAACAACCCATCGCCGAGCTTGAGGCGAAAATCGAAGAGCTGCGCCACGTCGGCCACGACGCCGAGGTGAACATCAGCGAGGAGATCCAGCGGCTGCAGGATAAAAGCCACGTCCTCACCGAAAAGATCTTCGCCAACCTCACTGCCTGGCAGATCGCCCAACTGGCCCGCCACCCGAACCGTCCCCACGCGCTGGATTACATCCACGGGCTGTTCGAGGACTTCCAGGAGCTGCACGGCGATCGCGCCTATGCCGATGATCCGGCGATTGTCGGCGGGCCGGCCCGCTTCGAGGGCCGTCCGGTGATGGTTATCGGGCATCAGAAGGGCCGTGACACCAACGAGAAGGTCCGCCGCAACTTCGGCATGCCACGGCCGGAGGGCTACCGCAAGGCCCTGCGCCTGATGCGCATGGCGGAGCGTTTCGAACTGCCCGTGTTCACGTTTATCGACACCCCGGGCGCCTATCCCGGCGTCGGTGCGGAGGAGCGTGGCCAGAGCGAGGCCATTGCCCGTAATCTCGAGGTCATGTCCCGGCTGCGTACCCCCATCATCTGCACGGTGACCGGCGAGGGCGGCTCCGGCGGTGCGCTGGCGATCGGTGTGGGCGACCGGCTGCTGATGCTCGGCTACAGCGTCTACTCGGTGATCTCGCCCGAGGGCTGCGCCTCCATCCTCTGGAAAAGCGCCGAGCGGGCCTCCGACGCGGCCGATGCCATGGGCATTACCGCGCAACGGCTGCACGAGCTCGGCCTGAACGACAAGGTCCTGGAAGAACCCCTGGGCGGTGCGCACCGCAACCCCGACGCCATGATGGAGAGCCTGCGGGCCGAACTGCGAGCGCAGTTGCAGGCACTGGACGGCATGGACCAGGCGCACCTGCTTGAACAGCGCTACCGTCGGCTGATGGCCTTCGGCCAGTTCCGAGACTGATCCGGCGCCCGCCGGGCCACCGCCCATCATGGTCGGCACGCCCCCACTGACCCCCCGGGCCCTGCATCAGCGCCTCCAGAGCGAGGGGGCAGGGGGGCGGTTCTGTATCGCCTACTCCGGGGGGCTGGATTCCACCGTCCTGCTCCACCTGATGAGCACACTCGCCGCGGAGGGGGTGCTTCGCCTGCGTGCTGTGCACGTCCATCATGGGCTGCAGCCGGCCGCCGACGACTGGGCCAGCCACTGTGTGCGGGTGGCCGGTGAGCTGGGCGTGGCCTGCCAGGTCCTACCGGTAGCGGTTGAGCGAACCAGCGGCGAGGGCCTGGAGGCCGCGGCCCGCCGGGCCCGCTACGCAGCGCTGAGCGGTGTCCTGGAGGCCGGGGAAGTGCTGCTCACCGCCCATCACGCCGATGACCAGGCCGAGACAGTGCTGCTCCATTTGCTGCGTGGCAGCGGCCCGCGGGGGCTGGCCGCCATGCGCGGGCGCCGTGCACTGGGCGAGCACCTACTGCTGCGCCCGCTCCTGCCCTGGGGCCGGCAGTCCCTGTGCCGCTACGCCAGTGAACACCGGCTGAGCTGGGTGGACGACCCAACCAATGAACATACCGGGCACGACCGCAACTGGTTGCGGCATACCCTGTGGCCGGTGCTCACGGCCCGCTGGCCCGATGTCAGCGACCGGCTGGCCCGGGCGGCCCATGAGCAGGCGGAAGCCGACGGGTTGCTGCAGGACCTGGCGGCACTCGACCTTGCCCGGCAGCCCGCCGGTACGGGGCTGCATGTGCCTACCCTGGCCGCGTTGAGCGGAGCGCGAGCACGTAACCTGGTCCGCCACTGGCTGCTCCAATCAGGCGTCAGGCCCCCGCCGCGGGCCCGCCTGGAGCAGGGCCTGATGGACTTGCTGCAGGCCGGGCCCGACCGGCAACCGGTGCTCAGCTGGCCGGAGGGCGAACTGCGCCGCTACCGCGATCGGATTTTCCGCCTGCCGCCGGGAGGGCCCGCCCGCTGGCCGGTTCCTGAGCTGCCGTGGGATCTGCGCGAACCCCTGGTGATCCCCGGCATCGGCGAGCTGCGGCTGGTGCCGGCGGAGGCGGGTATCCCCGCCTCGCTGGTGGCAGCGGCGGGGCTGAGCGTCGGGCCACGGCGCCCGGGTGAGCGCGCCTGCCTGGACACCAGCCCGGGGCGCCGACCGCTCTCACGCTACTTCCAGGAAGCGGGCGTGCCCCCCTGGCAACGTGATCGCATCCCCGTGCTGCGGCAAGGCGGGGACATTGTCGCGGTGGCCAATATCGGGACCGAGCGGCGTTACCGCCAGGTGCCCGGCTATCGGCTGGAGTGGCGGGATACCGGCGCGGATTGATCGCGCCCGGCCCGCCGGCTAGCGGTTCACCCGCCGCGGGAGGCCCCCTGCGGCATCCGGCTCCGTTGTGAATTCTCCCCCCTTCTGCTAATGTTTGCGCCCATCCAAGGCCAGCCCCGGCCGCCCACACTCAGACCTCCGCGAAGCCTGTATGACCCGATATATTTTCATCACCGGCGGCGTTGTATCGTCCCTGGGTAAGGGTATTACCGCTGCCTCCCTGGGTACCGTCCTTCAGGCCCGTGGCCTGAGCGTCTCCATGACCAAGCTGGATCCGTATATCAATGTGGATCCGGGCACCATGAGCCCCTTCCAGCACGGCGAGGTCTACGTCACCGACGATGGTGCGGAGACAGACCTGGACCTGGGTCACTACGAGCGCTTCGTGCGCACCACAATGACCCGGAACAACAACTACACCACCGGCCGGATCTACGAGTCCGTGATCCGAAAGGAGCGCCGGGGTGAGTACCTGGGTGGCACGGTGCAGGTCATCCCGCACATCACCGACGAGATCAAGCGCAGCATCCAGCAGGGTGCGGACGAGGCGGACATCGCCCTGATCGAGATCGGTGGCACGGTGGGGGACATCGAATCGCTGCCCTTCCTGGAGGCCATCCGCCAGATGGGCGCCGAGCTCGGTCGCGGCCGTTGCCTGTTCATGCACCTCACCCTGGTGCCCTTCATCGGGACCGCCGGGGAGATGAAGACCAAGCCCACGCAGCACTCGGTCAAGGAGCTGCGCTCCATCGGCATCCAGCCCGATATCCTCGTCTGCCGGGCCAGTCAGCGCATCCCCGAAGAGGAGCGGCGCAAGATCGCGCTGTTCACCAACGTGGAGCCGCGGGCGGTGGTCTCCTGCCTGGACGTGGACAACATCTACAAGATCCCCGAGGTGCTGCACCGCCAGGGGCTGGACAACATCGTGGCGGACAAGCTGGGCCTGGAACTGCCGCCGGCGAACCTGCAGGACTGGCACCGTGTGGTCGAGGCCATGCAGAACCCGGAGGGCGAGGTCACCATTGCCATGGTCGGCAAGTACGTGGACCTCACCGATGCCTACATGTCGCTCAACGAATCGCTGCGCCACGCGGGTATCCGTACCCGGCACAAGGTCAACATCCGGTATATCGACTCCGAGGAGCTGGAGCGCGAAGGGACCCAGGCGCTCAACGGCGTGGATGCCATCCTGGTGCCCGGCGGGTTCGGCGAGCGCGGCGTGGAGGGCAAGATCCTCGCGGCGCGTTATGCCCGCGAGAACAAGGTCCCCTACCTGGGCATCTGCCTGGGGATGCAGGTGGCGGTGATCGAGTACGCCCGTAACGTGGCCGGCCTGGAAGGGGCCCACAGCACCGAGTTCACCCGCCATCCGCACCACCCGGTCATCGGCCTGATCACCGAATGGATGACCGAGGAGGGCACGGTGGAGCAGCGTGACGAGGGCTCGGACCTGGGCGGTACCATGCGCCTGGGGGCGCAGCCCTGCCGGCTGACCGAGGGCTCGCTGGCGGGCGAGGTCTACGGCAAGGACGTGGTAGAGGAGCGCCATCGTCACCGCTACGAGTTCAATAACCACTATCTTGAAGCGCTGGAAACGGCCGGTCTGCGCTTCTCGGGCTGGTCCCACGACCGGCGACTGGTCGAGGTGGTGGAACAGCCGGACCACCCCTGGTTCCTGGCCTGCCAGTTCCACCCGGAGTTCACCTCCACGCCGCGGGACGGCCACCCGCTGTTCGCGGCCTTCGTCCGCGCCGCCATCAACCACAAGGGCTGAGGTGGCGGTCGAGCGGGTCCAGTATCAACACCACGCCACGGGGGCGGATTAACATGGATCTCTGCGGTTATCGCGTCGGTCTGGACAAACCGTTATTCCTTATCGCCGGCCCCTGCGTGGTGGAGTCCGAACAGCTTGCCCTGGATACGGCCGGCCGGCTCGCGGAAATGGCCGGCGAGCTGGGCATTCCGTTTATCTACAAGTCCTCGTTCGACAAGGCCAACCGCAGTTCCCACGAGAGCTACCGCGGGCCGGGCCTGGAGGCTGGCTTGAAGGTGCTGGAGACGGTGCGCCGCCAGATCGGCGTGCCGGTGATCACCGACGTGCACGAGGACACCCCGCTGCAAGAGGTGGCGGCGGTGGTGGACGTGCTGCAGACCCCCGCCTTCCTTTGCCGGCAGACCAACTTCATCCGCAACGTGGCCAAACAGGGCCGACCGGTGAACATCAAGAAGGGGCAGTTCCTCGCGCCCTGGGACATGCGCCACGTGGTGGCGAAAGCGCGGGATACCGGGAACGAGCAGATCATGGTCTGCGAGCGCGGCGTCTCCTTCGGCTATAACAACCTGGTATCCGACATGCGCGCCCTGGCCGTGATGCGTGACACCGGCGCCCCGGTGGTCTTCGACGCCACCCACTCGGTGCAGCTCCCGGGCGGGCAGGGCAGTGCCTCGGGTGGGCAGCGGGAGTTCGTCCCGGTGCTGGCCCGCGCTGCGGTCGCCGCCGGGGTAGCCGGGCTGTTCATGGAGACCCACCCGGACCCGGACAAGGCGCTCTCCGACGGCCCCAACGCCTGGCCGCTCGATCGCATGGCCGAACTGCTGGAGACGCTCATGGAACTGGACCAGGTGGTCAAGGGGCGCGGCTTCACCGAGCAGGGCCTGTAATCCGACACCGAATATCAAACCGTTTCTGATCGTATTTGGAAGAGGAACCGATGGGGACCATCAAGCAGATCAAGGCACGTGAAATCCTGGACTCCCGTGGTAACCCGACCGTGGAGGCCGACGTCATCCTCGATTCCGGCGTGATGGGCCGCGCAGCGGTGCCGTCCGGCGCCTCCACCGGTACCCGCGAGGCCGTGGAACTGCGTGATGGTGAGGCCGGCCGCTACCTGGGCAAGGGGGTTCGCCAGGCGGTGGCAAACGTCAACACCGTCATCGCCGAGGCCCTGCAGGGGATGGACGTCTCCGGTCAGCGCGCCCTGGACGACCGCATGCGCGAGCTGGACGGCAGCGACAACAAGGGCAAGCTGGGCGCCAACGCGCTGCTCTCCGTATCGCTGGCCGCCGCCCGCGCCGCCGCTGCCGAGCGCGGCCAGTCGCTGTTCCGCTACCTCAGCCCCGAGGGGCCCTGGTCCCTGCCGGTACCGATGATGAACATCCTCAACGGCGGCGAGCACGCGGACAACAGCGTCGACATCCAGGAGTTCATGGTCATGCCCACCGGGTTTGACCGCTTCTCCGAGGCCTTGCAGTGTGGCACCGAGATCTTCCACGCCCTCAAGAAGGTGCTCAAGGCCCGCGGGCTTAACACCGCCGTGGGTGACGAGGGCGGGTTCGCCCCCGACCTGCCCTCCAACGAGGCGGCCCTGGAGGTGATTCTGGAGGCCATCGACAAGGCCGGCTACAAGGCGGGCGAGAACGTTTGGCTGGCGCTGGATGCCGCCAGCTCCGAATTCTACCAGGACGGCGTCTACCATCTGGCGTCCGAGGGCCGGGAGTTCTCCGCGGAAGCCTTCGCGGACTACCTGGCCGACCTGTGCGACCGCTATCCGATCATCTCCATCGAAGACGGGATGGACGAGTCGGACTGGGCCGGCTGGAAGGCGCTGACCGACAAGGTCGGTGACCGCGTGCAACTGGTGGGCGATGACCTCTTCGTCACCAACACCCAGATCCTCAAGCGGGGCATCGACGAGGGGGTGGGCAACTCCATCCTGATCAAGTTCAACCAGATCGGCACCCTGTCGGAGACCCTGGATGCCATCGCCATGGCCCACGAGGCAGGCTTCACCGCCGTGGTTTCCCACCGCTCCGGCGAGACCGAGGACACCACCATCTCCGACCTGGCCGTGGCCACCACTGCAACCCAGATCAAGACCGGCTCGCTCTGCCGCTCCGACCGCGTGGCCAAGTACAACCAGCTGCTGCGCATCGAGGAGGAGCTGGGCGAACAGGCCGATTACCCGGGCCTGGCCGCGTTCCCGCAGCTCAAGCAGGGCTGAGGCGCGGGGCGCGCCCCGTGATTCCCCATGCGCTGGGTGCTCGGTCTGCTGGTGGTATTGCTGGTCTATCTCCAGGGCACGCTCTGGTTTGGTGAGGGCGGTTTGACCGAGGTGCGCGGGTTGGAGCGCAGCGTAGAGACCCAGCGCGACGAGGTGGAGCAGCTGCGTCAGCGCAACCAGGCCCTGGAGGCCGAGGTCGAGGACTTGAAGACCGGGCTGGAGGCGCTGGAAGAGCGCGCCCGCAGCGAGCTGGGCATGATCCGTGAGGGCGAGACGTTCTACCAGGTCATCGAGCACGAGGACGAGCAGCGGTGAGCAGGGGGCGAATCTGGGCGGTGCTGCCCGCCGCCGGTGTCGGCCGGCGAATGGGCGGGCCGGTTCCCAAACAGTACCTGTCGCTGGCCGGTCGACCCGTCATCGCGCGCACGCTGGACCGCCTGCTGGCGGTACCCGGCGTGGCGGGCGCCGTGGTGGCCCTCTCACCGGAGGATGACCATTGGGATGCGGTGGGCTACCGGCACGACAAGCCGGTGCAGCGGGTGCCCGGCGGGGCCGAGCGCTGTGACTCGGTACTCTCTGCGCTGCGGTGGCTGTGTGAGCAGGGGGCGGGGCGGGAATACGCGCTGGTGCACGATGCTGTACGCCCCTGCGTGACGCTGGAGGAGGTCCAGCGCCTGATCGCCACCGCCGCCGATGACCAGGGCGGGTTGCTGGGTTTCCCGGTCCGGGACACCCTCAAGCGTGACGACGGCGCGGGCCACGTGGCTGGCACCACGGACCGCGATGGCCTCTGGCATGCACTGACCCCGCAGCTCTTCCCCGTGGCGGCACTGGCGCAGGCGCTGGAACGCGCAGTGGAGGCCGGACTGACGGTGACCGATGACGCCTCGGCCATGGAAGCGGCGGGTGTCCGTCCGCGCCTGGTAACTGGCGAGGCCACCAACATCAAGATCACCCGCCCAACGGACCTGGCACTCGCCGAGGCCATACTTCAGGCGCAGCAACACTGAACGCCGGGCTGCATGGGCCCGGCGCGGTTACCGATGCCATCGCTCGGGCGGTGGCAAAAGAGAGGAAAGCAGGCATGATCCGGGTAGGACAGGGCGTTGACGCCCATCGATTCGGTGAGCCCGGCACACCGTTGATCCTGGGCGGTGTGCAGGTCCCCCACGAACGCGGCCTCGCCGCGCACTCCGACGGCGATGTGCTGATGCACGCGGTGACCGACGCACTGCTGGGCGCCGCCGGTGAAGGGGACCTGGGTAAGCACTTCCCCGACTCCGACCCCGCCTACAAGGGCATCGACAGCCGCGTGTTGCTGCGTGATGCGCTGGAACGGGTGCAGGCGGGCGGCTGGCGGGTGATCAATGCCGACGCCACGCTGATCGCGCAGCGCCCGCGCATGGCGCCCTACGTGGAGGCCATGCGCGACCGCGTCGCGGCGGACCTCGGGGTGGCGCCTGCGGCGGTGAACGTGAAAGCCACCACCACGGAGAAGATGGGTTTCACCGGGCGGGGCGAGGGCATTGCGGCCACGGCCGTGGTGCTGATCGCCCGGGAAGGTTTTTTTGAGCGCTGACGCCCCCGCCGAGTTACCCCACGCCTGGGGTGGTCCGCTGGGCCAGGCCCGGCTGAAGGCCCATCCCGAGGATTTCATCGTAGAGGAGATCACCGGCCTCGCACCCTGCGGTATCGGTGAGCACCTCTGGCTTTGGGTGGAGAAACGGGGGGTGAACACCGCGCAGGTGGCCCAGGCCCTGGCTCGGGCGGCCGGCGTTCACCCCAGGGACGTTTCCTTCGCCGGCCTGAAGGACAAACACGCCGTGACGCGGCAGTGGTTCAGTCTCTACGCCCCGGGCCGCAATCTGCCTATCGGCCCGGGGCCTGGTCCCCTGGACGACTGCCGGATCCTCATCGCCCGCCGGCACGAACGCAAGTTGCGTACCGGCGCACTCAAGGGCAACCGCTTCCTGTTGACGCTGCGCGACTGCGATGCCGACCCGGAGGCGGTGGCCCGCCGCCTATACCGGATCAGCCAATGCGGCGTGCCCAATTACTTCGGCAGCCAGCGATTTGGTCGCGGCGGCGGCAACCTGGCCCAGGCCACTGTCTGGTTCGAAGGCGGGCGCCCCCCACGGGACCGTAAGCTCCGGGGCCTGCTGCTCTCCAGCGTGCGTTCGGAGTTATTCAACCGGGTGCTGGCGCAGCGGGTCAGGGGTGGCAGCTGGCACCGGATTCTGCCCGGCGAACTGGCCATGCTCGACGGGCGCGGAGCGGTGTTCGAAACGGCGGCGGACGACCCGGCGCTGGACGGCCGTTGTGCCCGCCTGGAGATCCACCCCACCGGGCCGTTGGCCGGTGAGGGCAATGTTCAGCCGACAGCGGATGTCGCGGCGCTGGAGCAGGCTGTCCTCGAGGCGGCGCCCATCTGGCAGGCCGGGCTGGCGCGGGCCCGGATGAAGGCCGCCCGGCGTGCCCTGCGGCTGCGCGTATCCGACCTGGCCTGGCACTGGCCGGTGCGCAATCAATTGCAGCTCGGGTTCTCCCTGCCAGCCGGCGCCTACGCGACTGTGCTTATCCGGGAAGTGGTCGGGTAAGTTGTAACCGACGGACTTCGCGTCTAATTCCAGCGGCTCGTGGTGATCACGCGTTTCAGAGCGTCTATATTGAGTTGTGGTATTCAATAACCACGTATAGGTGTTCCGGGGGGGGGTATTGAGTACAGATCACTCTGATCAGGGAGCCGTTTGCCTTCACGGTTTCCAGCCGGACGAGGCGGAGCGGTTGGGTAGGCAGTTACAGAACGCCGGCCTGTCATCGCGCCTGTGTGATGGCACTTGCCTGCGGGCCCGGTGCACGCTGGGCGACGGGCCCGGCTGCATAGTGACCCGGGTCGACGGGGCGTTGCCGCTGCCGGAGGCGGAGTTGGCTCCGGAGGAGCGCTCTCATCGCCGTCGCCTGCTCCCCCTGGTGGCCGTTGTGGGGCCCACCGCGCTCGAGTCGGTGATCGACGCCCTGCGTCAGGGGGCCTGGGACATTTTGCGCGCGCCGGCAGGTGAGCAGGAATTACTGGATACCATTTGCCAGGCAATACAGGTCAGCCAGGCTGCCCAGGCGGAGAGCGAGGCCCGCCAGCGCGCCCGGCACCGGTTGGCGCAACTCACGCACAGGGAGTACGAGGTGTTCTGCGCCATGGCGGAAGGTGGCTGCCACCGTGAGCTCGCCGAGGCCCTCGGGATTAGCCCCCGTACCCTGGAGGTGCATCGCGCGCGCCTGTTCCGCAAGCTCCGTATAGAGACCTACTCGGAGTTGGTCCGCATGGCCGTCGCGGTGGGCGTGTTGTCGCGTTACCCCGAACTGCCCGATGCCCCGGGCGGGGATCTGCAGTCAACGGGGCGTTCACCGTGACCGAGACCAGGCCGGCCCAGGGGGTGCCGCCCCCAGCCTTTTACCGGCGGGCCCTCGAGCAGTGTCCTGACCCGATCATGGTTACGGACACCAATCTCAACTGGCCCGGCCCGACCATCCTGTTCGTCAATGAGGCCTTCGAGCGCATGTCCGGCTATCGCCGCGGCGAGATCGTTGGCCACAGCCCACGATTGCTGCAAGGGCCGCAGACCGATCCGGAGGTGTTACGCCACCAGCGTCAACAGCTGGAAGCGGGCGAAGATTTCGTCGGCGAGACCGCCAATTACCGGCGCGATGGCGAGGAGTACCGGGTCGAATGGAAGATCACCGGTCTGCGGGATGACGCCGGTCGAATCACCCATTACCTCAGCGTGCAGCGCGATGTCACCCGGCTTTGGCAGGAGCGCCAACTGGCCCAGGGCTACCAGCGTGAGCAGAAGCGGCGGATGCGGCTATTGACGCTTTTGCACCGGGCGGCGTTGCTGGCCCACGACGCCGGCGCCTCCAGGCGAGAGGAGGTCCTTCAGCACTTTGCCGTTTTACTGCCCACCAGCTTGCGGGAACCCGCCCGGGCTGCTGCCCGGATTGCCTACAACGGTCGCCACTACACCAGCCCGGGCTTTCAACCGCTACCGCCACTGCACCGGGAGGCCCTCTACACCACCCTGTCCGGGCCAGGGGTCGTCGAGCTCACTCCGCGCCCGGGGTGGGCAGACACCGGTGGAGGGCCGGACGCGGAAGAGGTGAGCATCCTCAACGCCGTGCTCGAGGTCCTGCGTGTCTACCTGATCCGGGTGGAAACGGACCAGGCGCATCAAAAAGGCAAACGCCTGATGACCTTGTTGCACCGGCTGAGTACCGATCAGGAAATAGCCAAGGCGGATAAAGGCCGCATTTTGTTGGAAGAAGGCCTGAGGGCGTTCAACGCGGACGTGGCGCTGGTGGCACACCGGAAGGACGACGCACTGCGGGTGCTGCGTGCATTGCCGGAACCCGGGCCGCCACCCGGGGAGGTGCTGGATGTCACAGCGCTTTTGCCAGCGGACTGCGGCGCCATCGATGACTTGCGGGTCGGCATCAGTTGCACCTGGTACGAGGCGCCCCGCCATTGGCTGACTGGCACCGGGCACGTCGGGCCGCCGCTGCACGCCGGCCTGCAGGCGCCGGTGGTGGTGCAGGGCCGTTGCGCCGGGTATCTCGGGTTCTTTTGCACCAGCGAGAACTGCGCCGGCTGGACGCCGATGGACGCGGAGAGCGTGCAGCTGCTTGCCCAATGGCTGGGTGGCCAGTGGAACGAAGAGCTGCACCAGCGGCACCTGCAGCGGCAGCGTGACACCCTGAATCACATTGACCGGGTCGGCCTGCTCGGGGAGCTTGCCACAGGGCTGGCCCATGAGTTGAACCAGCCCCTGGCGGCGATCGTTAACTACGCTGACGCGGTCACCGACCGGGTGGCCGGCGAGGGCCCGGTGGAGAAAGCGGAGCTGCTCAGGTTACTGGACAAGCTCGGTGCGCAGGCCGAGCGCGCCAGCCAGGTGGTGGAGCGGGCGCGCGCTTTCGCCCGCCGGGAACCGGGGCGCATTCCTGAACGGCGGCTGCAGCCACGGCAACTGATTGACGATGTGCGCGACCTGATCGACCTGGAGTTGCGCCGGGGGCAAGCCTCCTTGAAATTCGTCATGCCTGACGCGTTGCCCGATCTCCGGGTCGATCCCCTCCAGATCCAGCAGGTGTTGTTGAACCTGGTCCGGAACGGGGTAGAGGCGATGCATGCACACCCCGACGCCGAGGACCGGCGTGTCCGGCTCACCGTGGAAGAGTCCGATGGGTACGTGCGGTTCTCGGTCTGTAACACGGGCCCCGGTATGAGCGAGCGGGTTCGGGAAGGGCTTTTCGAACCCTTTTTTACTACTAAGCCTACGGGATTGGGGTTGGGTCTGCCCATCAGTTATTCCATTATTGAGGCTCATGGCGGGCGTTTGTGGTTCGAGGAAACAGAAAATGTCACCTGTTTTTGTTTCCATTTGCCAATTCCCCGGTCAACCGGGTATACCAAGGGTGGGTCAGGAAATAAGGGCTAACCTGACGTCCCTTGCGGTCGCCCCGGATACAAGCGGTTAGAGTAGTTCCCTACTCTTGAGAGAGTGACACGCCCAATTCAGTGGGCGTGTGCAACCGAACCCGTTGTGGGTAATAGGCCCGGGCGATCTAACGCAAATGCGTGGCAACTACTTTGATTAAAGAATCCCAAAACGATGCGACCGTATTTGTCGTCGACGACGATGAAGCTGTAAGGGAATCGATAGGCGAGTTAATGCGCGTTCATGGATTGCCGGTACAGAGCTTCGCCGATGCCTGGTCATTCCTGGATGCGGTGGATGAGGAGACGACTGGCTGCGTATTACTCGATGTGCGGATGCCAGGGCTCAGTGGCCTGGGGGCGCAGAAGGCTTTGCTCGTCAGGGGGATTCACCTGCCTGTCATTATCGTGACCGGCCATGGCGATGTGGACACGGCCATCAATGCCATGAGGCAGGGCGCCACGGACTTCGTTTGCAAGCCGTTCAGGGGCAGCCAACTGGTACAGCGAGTGCGCCAGGTCCTGGCACAGGAGGCGGAGCACCGGCGGGCACGGGAGCGGCAATCGGGCATCCATGACCGCATTTCGAGGCTGAACGATGGGGAGCGGGCCGTGCTGGAGGCCGTGGTGGCGGGTAAGCCCAACAAGCTGATTGCCCGCCAGTTGCATGTCAGCCTCTCGACCGTGGAGGCGCGGCGGCGGCGAATTCGGGAGAAGCTGGGCACGGGCAATCTCTCTGTACTGGTCCGCATGGTGGATTGCGAGCGGGCTTGAGGCGTGGCCGATCGCGGGCCCAAGTCGTTGAGACCGCATGGTGCGGGAGGATGCAATGGGACTGACTTTCCAGGAACCGCTTTTGGAAGCCCTGCCGGAGGCTGTGGTCTGGGTCCGGCCGGACGGTCGGGTGGGGTACCTCAACCCGAGGGCGGCGCACCTGACCGGCTGGGCGGTGGGAGATGCCAAGGGGCATGTCCTGTCGGACGTGCTCCGCCTGGAGGGCGACGGAGGCACCGTGGTTGTCGATGAGATGTTGCAGCAATGCCTGGGCACGGAGTCGGCAGGGGAGCGGTATGCGCAGCTGCGTCGGCGCGACGGCGAACTGGTGGAGTTGGCGCTATCGGGCGCGACCATCCGCGATGGCCTGGGGGCGGTGCAGGGTTTGGTTATTTCATTCCGGGATATCGGTGATTACCTGAAGATGGCACGGCGTCTGACCTACGAAGCGAACCACGACGGGCTGACCGGGCTGGTCAACCGCAGAGAGGCCTTGCGGCGGCTGCAACGCATGGTCGCCTCCGCCAAGGAGCAGCGTACCGAGCACGCGCTGTGTTACCTGGACCTGGACAGGTTCAAGCAGATCAACGACCTGGCCGGCCACTGCACGGGAGATCGGGTGCTGTCTGATGTGGCCGAGCAGCTGCACGCCTGTGTGCGGCAGCGGGACACCGTTGCCCGGCTGGGCGGCGACGAATTCCTGATCCTGCTGGAGCATTGCCCGTTATTGCAGGCCATCCGGATCGGTCAGTCCATCCGGGATGCAGTGGCCGATTACAATTTGTGGTGGCGCGGCCAGAACCTGCGGCTGGGGGTCAGTATCGGGGTGGTGTTGGTGCATGGCGATGGCCCGCCCGCGGAGCAGTTACTGGAACTGGCCGATCAGGCCTGCTACGAGGCCAAGCGCGGTGGTGGGCTCAATATAAGGGTCCGGGCCGGCGCTATCGAGGCGGCGTCAGCGTTCCAACCGCAGCAGCACGTACGCAGCGCCGGTGCCTCCATCGCTGGGTAGGGCGGAGCAAAAAGCCAGCACCTCGTCGCGCTGGCGCAGCCAGTAATCGACTTTGCGCTTGAGCACCGGCCCGTGGTTGCTCGAGCGCTTGCCCTTGCCGTGGATGATCCGAACACAGCGGTGGCGCTCCTTGCGGCACCGTTGCAGAAACTCGGCCACGGCCCGACGGGCCTGCAGCGATGTCATGCCGTGCAGGTCCAGCCAGGCGGTGGGGGGAAACTGCCCCCGACGCAGTTGACGACGCACCCGGCGTTGTAACCCCTCCCGGAAGTACAACAGTTCCTCGCCGGTCTCGATCTCTGCCGGGTCGGGCGGGTCCATCAACTCGTCCATGACCTGGCGCTCGTCCTGCTCCCGCTGCAGGGGGCGGGGCGGCGGTGGCGGTTTGCGCGCGGCAACGCGGTTATGCTGGAGTGGCTTCACGTCGGCCATCTCCTCGTGGAACAGGCGCCAGTCCTGATTGTTATCCTTGGAACTCATGGCCGCCCTCAGCGGGTGATTGTCGCGGTATACTCTCGCCACTTCACTTGAATATCACCACCGGTACACGCGATGGCATTTCTATGATGC
Source organism: Alkalispirillum mobile (assembly GCF_003664325.1). Lineage (NCBI taxonomy): Bacteria > Pseudomonadati > Pseudomonadota > Gammaproteobacteria > Chromatiales > Ectothiorhodospiraceae > Alkalispirillum > Alkalispirillum mobile. Next base: position 632,319 of record NZ_RCDA01000001.1, on the reverse strand, counting down.
ACATTCTGGTCAGTAATGACGATGGTTATCAGGCGCCGGGCATCCTGGCCCTTTTCGATGCGCTTTCCAAGATGGCGGATGTCACCGTGGTCGCGCCTGAACGCGACCGCAGCGGCGCGAGCAACTCGCTCACCCTCGATTATCCGCTGCGGGTACACGAGGTGGGTGAGCGGCGCTACCGTGTGGAAGGGACGCCGACCGATTGCGTCCACCTGGCCATTACCGGCCTGCTGCGCGAAGAGCCGGACATGGTGGTCTCCGGTATCAACGCCGGGGCCAACATGGGGGACGACGTACTCTACAGCGGCACCGTTGCCGCGGCCACCGAGGGCCGCTTTCTCGGATTGCCGGCCATCGCTATCTCACTGAACTCCTTCGCCCCCCGGCACCTGGCCTCGGGGGCGCGCGTGGCCCGGCAGATCGTTGAACGGCTCAGCCGCGATCCGCTGCCGTCCGACACCATCCTGAACATCAACGTGCCCGACCTGCCCTGGGAGGAGATACAGGGCTGGGAGGCCACGCGGTTGGGCCGGCGGCACCGGGCCGAGCCGGTAGTCCGTGGCGAGGACCCCCGTGGGCGGCCCATCTACTGGATCGGGCCCCCCGGCAACGAGGAGGACGCCGGCCCCGGCACGGATTTCTACGCCGTTCGCAACGGGTTTGTCTCGGTAACCCCCATCCAGGTGGACCTGACCCGCTACACCGCCCTGGACCAGGTGGCCGGCTGGGTTACCGGGTTGGGTCGTCCGGCCGAGGAGGGGGGCTGAGATGGACCCGCACCGCTTCGAGGGGATCGGCATGACCTCCCGCCGCACACGAGAGCGCCTGGTGGCCCGCCTGGCAGACGAGGGCATCCGGGATCAACGCGTGCTGCAGGCCATCCTGGATGTCCCGCGCCACCTCTTCGTGGACGAGGCGCTGGCCAGCCGGGCCTACGACAACACCCCGTTGCCGATCGGCCACGGGCAGACCATCTCCCAGCCCTGGGTGGTGGCGCGCATGACCGAACTGCTGATCGAGCGGGATATCCCCGAACGGGTGCTGGAGTTGGGCACCGGCTCCGGCTACCAGGCGGCCATCCTGGCCTACCTGGGGGTGGAGGTCTACACCGTTGAACGCATCAAGGTGCTGGCCGATCGGGCACGGCAGCGGATGCGGGAGCTCAAGCTCTACCGGGTCCATGTCCGCTATGGGGACGGTAGCGAGGGCTGGGCGCAGCATGCGCCTTACCAGGGCATTATCGTGACGGCTGCGCCCGAGGAGGTGCCGGAGGCGCTGTGGGATCAGCTGGACGAGGGGGGGCGGCTGGTGGCCCCCATTGGCGGTGCGGGGCAGCCCCAGGAGCTGGTACTGGTGGAGCGGGAGAACGGTGAGCTGAAGCGGCGCCATGTTGCGTCGGTGAGCTTTGTTCCACTGCTGGGTGGCTGTCGTTGATGCATCCATTTTCCTGGCTCTACGTTCGCATGTTGCTGTGGGCGGCGCACCCGCGTGCACCCTGGTACCTCGGCTCGCTCAGCTTCGCCGAGTCGTCTTTCTTTCCCATACCCCCGGACGTCATGCTGGCGCCCATGAGTTTGGCCCGGCCGCAACGGGCCATGTGGTATGCCACCATCACCACGTTGACCTCGGTGGCGGGCGGTGTGCTTGGGTACGTCATCGGCTATTTCGCGCTCTCCGTGGTCCTCCCCTGGGTTGAGGCGGCCGGGCAGTACGGCGCTTACCAGCAGGCGCGGGAGTGGTTCAGCGACTGGGGCTTCTGGGTGGTGCTGCTCGCCGGTTTTTCGCCCGTCCCGTACAAGGTGTTCACCATCGCCGCCGGCGCCATGGGGGTGGGCATCGTGCCCTTCATCCTGGCCTCGCTGGTGGGCCGGGGCTCGCGGTTCTACCTTGTGGCCGGACTGGTCAGCTGGGGCGGGCCGAAGGTGGAGCCCGCCTTGCGCGCCTGGATTGATCGGCTCGGATGGGCCACAGTAGCCCTGTTGATCCTGGGTTATGTGATATATCGATTGTTATGAAAGGGCTGACCCGGCTAGCGGTGGTGGCCTTGTCGGTCTTGACGCTGACCGGCTGCGCCAGCTTCTCCTGGCCGTCGTTTTCCGGCGACGGCGGTAGCCGGGTCTACCATTACGAAGTCCGGCCGGGCGATACCCTCTACGCCATCTCCTGGCGCCACGGGCTGGACTATCGCGAAGTGGCCCGCTGGAACAACCTCTCGTCCCCGGACCACATTCAGGTCGGCCAACGGCTGCGCCTCAACCCACCCTCCGGCAGCGGCGGCGGGACGCGCCCCGTGGCCAGCGGTTCCGGTCAGTCCGGTTCGGAGGGCGGCGGGGGCAGCACCAGCACGCCTCCGAGCTCGTCCAGTAGCGGCAGTAGCCCCGCTGCGGGTGGCAGCACGGGTTCCGGTTCAAGCCCAGCGCCGGCGCCTTCAGGCGGCGGAGACATCGACTGGCAATGGCCGGTGGAGGGCGAGCTGGCCAAGCGCTTCGAGAGCGGCGGCGGTGGTAAGCGCGGTATCGAGATCCGTGGCCGGGAAGGGGCTGATATCCGGGCCGCGGCGGATGGCTCGGTGGTTTACAGCGGCTCGGCGCTGCGCGGCTACGGCAATTTGGTCATCATCAAGCACGACAGCCAGTACCTTACGGCGTACGGCTATAACCGCCGGCTGCATGTGAGCGAAGGCGAGTCTGTTCGCAAAGGGCAGGTGATCGCCGAAATGGGGCGCGGCCCGGGGGCGAACAGCCCCGGCCTGCATTTCGAACTGCGGCGGGACGGCGATCCCGTGGACCCGCTAGGGCACCTGCCTTCACGGGAATAAGCTGGTCGGCAGGGATTAAGGCGAACCCTTATAGCAAAATATTATTGTAAAGCCCCGATCGAGCGGTCCTATAGTGACTCATGTCAAGTTCTTGCTTGGCACAACAAAAATAAATCAATGCATCAGACGCGCTAGGGTGCGTGTAACGCTGAAGGGTAGCCCGGGGCAGCTCAGCCGGGAGGATCAACTCGGCGGGCCTGCCAAATGAGGGTCAGGATCGGAGGATCGGCATGGCGGATCTGACAAGGCTTGATGGAGAGGGAACGACGGACGACATGGATTCAGTCGAGTTTGAAGAAGGCAACAACGAGAGCGTACCCCTGCAGTTAGGGGCGGAAAGCGTTCAGGAAGAACAAGAGGAGCCTGAGCCACTCACTCCCCCGACGGTCAAGGAGCGTGCGCCCCGGCGGCGTCGGGCCCAGACGGCATATCAGGCCTCGCTGGATGCCACGCAGATATATCTCAACGAGATCGGCTACTCCCCGCTGCTCAGCGCCGAGGAAGAGGTTTATTACTCCCGTCGAGCGCAGCGCGGTGACGCAGCCGCTCGGGCGCGGATGATCGAAAGCAACCTGCGCTTGGTGGTCAAGATTGCCCGTCGGTATATGAACCGGGGGCTGGCATTCCTGGATCTGATCGAGGAAGGCAATCTCGGCCTGATCCGGGCGGTGGAGAAGTTCGATCCGGAGCGTGGTTTCCGGTTCTCCACCTACGCCACCTGGTGGATCCGGCAGACTATCGAACGGGCCATCATGAACCAGACCCGGACCATCCGTCTGCCTATCCACGTCATCAAGGAGATCAACCAGTACCTGCGGGCAGCGCGCAAGCTAACCCAGCAGTTGGATCACGAGCCCACGGTGGAGGAGATCGCCGAGCACATGGGCCGTGACGTGGAGGACGTTCGCCGCATGCGCGGGCTGAACGAGGGCACGACATCGGTCGATGTGCCCATCGGTCGCGACGCGGACCGGGTCCTTCTGGATGCCATCCCCGACGAAAACAACGTTGACCCGGTGTCGGCGCTTCAGGACGGCGATGTGTTCGGTAACCTCGGGGCGTGGCTGGGCGAGCTGACCGACAAGCAACGGGCGGTGGTGGAACGGCGCTTCGGCCTCAACGGCCACGATCGGGCCACCCTGGAGCAGGTCGGTAACGAGATCGGGGTGACCCGGGAGCGGGTCCGACAGATCCAGATCGACGCCCTGCGGCGCTTGCGTGAGGTGATGGAGCGGGAGGGCTTCTCCCAGGACGCGGTCTTCGGCTAACCCAGGGTAGTACCTGCAGAGCAGCGACAATCACCCCGGCGGGCCTCTGGCCTGCCGGGGTGATCGCGTTTTGGGGCGCTAACGTTCCATGATCAGCGCCAGCGCCACCCTGCGGTCCTCGCTCATCAGCACGTTGTACGTCCGGCAGGCGGCGTCGTTGGCCATTACCTCGACGCCGATACCTTCGCGCAGCAGCGGGAGCATGATCTCGCGGTCGGGGAAACGCTGTGTCTCCCCGGTGCCCAGGATGATCACCTCCGGGGCGAGGCTTAGCACGGTCTCCATGTGGGCCGCGGTCAGCTCATCCAATGAGCCCGGCCCCCAATCGGTGATCAGGGCATCGAGCCCGAGCACCAGACTCGCCTGGTGGGCGTCCTGGTTGATCCGGACTTCGCCGGGTTCGTAGCCCCGTATCCGGTAGCTGGCGGTCCCCAGATCCTGTGAGATCTTCATCGGCAGGGTACTCCGAAATCTGTGGCTTGCCTGAGAGGGGCATTGTACCAAGTGTCGCGCCACGCGCCTTGGGGATGACAAGCAGGGCCCCCAGTCGGTACATTGGCACGCTTACTTGCGAGGATTAACTTGCCCGCCCTTTGCGCCGACCCGGAGTGCGCAAGGGCGGGCTTTACCGTGAGACTGGAGCGAGTCCGATGAACCTGAGCGAAGAGTTTCCCCGAATCAAGCGCCTGCCGCCGTATGTCTTCAATATTGTCAACGAGTTGAAGGCCGCCGCGCGGGCACGCGGGGAGGACATCGTAGACTTCGGGATGGGGAATCCGGACCAGCCCACGCCGCAGCATATCGTCGACAAGCTCTGCGAGGCGTCGCAGCGGGGGGACACCCACCGCTACTCCGTCTCCCGCGGCATCCCCCGGTTGCGTCGCGCCATCTGCAACTGGTATCGCGACCGGTACGACGTGGACCTCGATCGTGAGACCGAGGCCATTGTCACCATCGGCTCGAAGGAAGGCCTGGCGCACTTGGCGCTGGCCACACTGGCACCCGGTGACGCGGTGCTGGTGCCCAACCCGGCCTATCCCATTCATCCCTACGGGGTGGTGATCGCGGGCGCGGACATCCGCCACGTGCCGATGCAGCCCGAGGGCGATTTCTTCTCCGAACTGGAGAAAGGCATCCGGGACAGCTACCCGAAGCCCAAGATGCTTATCTTGAGCTTCCCGTCCAATCCCACCACCACCTGCGTGGACCTGGAGTTCTTCGAAAAGGTGGTGGCGATCGCCCGGCAGCATCAGATCTGGGTGGTACACGACCTGGCCTATGCCGATCTGGTCTATGACGGTTACGAGGCGCCGTCCATCCTGCAGGTGCCGGGTGCGAAGGAAGTGGCCGTGGAGTCCTTCTCTCTGTCCAAGAGCTACAACATGCCGGGCTGGCGGGTGGGCTTCATGTGCGGCAACCGCCACCTGATCGCTGCGCTGGCGCGGATGAAGTCCTACCTGGACTACGGCATGTTCACGCCGATCCAGGTGGCGGCCATTGCCGCCCTGGAGGGCCCGCAGGACTGCGTGAAAGAGATCCGCGAGACCTACCAGCGGCGGCGGGATGTGCTTTGCGAAGGGCTCAACGCCGCCGGCTGGGAGGTGGAGAAGCCCCGGGCCACTATGTTCGTCTGGGCGCGGATTCCCGAGCGGTACCGGGACATGGGCTCGCTGGAATTCGCCAAGAAGCTGCTGCGCGATGCGAAGGTTGCCGTCTCGCCCGGGATCGGCTTCGGTGATTACGGGGACGATTATGTCCGGTTTGGGCTGATCGAGAACGAGCACCGCACGCGCCAGGCCATACGCTGCATCAAGCAAATGTTCCGCACGGACGGTCAGCACGACCATCAACAGGAAGGGGAGGTGAGCTCTTGAAACCGGTGAAAGTCGGGCTGCTAGGCCTGGGTACCGTGGGCAGCGGTACCGTCAATATCCTTGAGCGCAACAGCGATGAGATCACCCGCCGTGCCGGTCGTGAGATCCAGGTGGTTGCCGCGGCCACCCGCCACCTGGACCGGCCGCGCAGTTGTCGTACCGAGGGTATCCGCCTGACCGCCGACCCCTTCCAGGTGGTGGACGATCCGGAAACCGAGATCATCGTCGAGCTGATCGGTGGCTACGAGCCGGCCCTGGAGCTGGTATTACGGGCCATCGACAACGGCAAGCACGTGGTCACCGCCAATAAGGCGCTCATCGCCCTGCACGGCAATGAGATCTTCGCCCGTGCGCGGGAGAAGGGGGTCACGGTGGTCTTCGAGGCGGCCGTGGCCGGCGGGATCCCCATCATCAAAGCCATGCGCGAAGGGTTGACCGGTAACCGCATCCAGTGGCTGGCCGGGATCATCAACGGCACCGCTAACTACATCTTCACCGAGATGTTCTACGCCGAGCGCGAGTTCGGCGAGGTGCTGGCCGAGGCGCAGCGGCTGGGCTACGCGGAGGCCGACCCCACCTTCGACGTGGAGGGCATCGACGCGGCGCACAAGCTCACCATCCTGGCCTCCATCGCCTTCGGCATCCCGCTGCAGTTCGACAAGGTGCACGTGGAGGGGATCGCCCACGTGACCGCCGAGGACGTGGCCTGGGCCGAGGAACTCGGTTACCGCATCAAGCATCTGGGTATCTGCGTGCACGAGGAGAACGGCTACTCCCTGCGCGTGCACCCGACGCTGCTGCCCCAGCGCCACATGCTGGCCAACGTGGACGGGGTGATGAACGCGGTGATGGTCAGCGGCGATGCGGTGGGTCCGACCCTCTACTATGGCCCGGGCGCCGGCTCTGAGCCGACCGCCTCGGCGGTGGTCGCCGACCTGGTGGACGTGGTGCGCGAGTTCAACCTCGAGCCCGAGAACCGCGTGCCCTACCTGGCCTTCCAGTCCCACTTCCTGTCCAACGACCCGGTGCTGGACATGGGCGAGGTGGAGACGGCGTACTACATTCGCCTGATGGCCCAGGACGAGCCCGGCGTGCTGGCCGATGTCACGCGCATTCTGGGTGAGCTCGGCATCAGCATCGAGGCCATCATGCAGAAGGAGCCGGCGCCGGGTGCCGAGGACGTACCGGTTATCTTCCTGACCCACCGGGTCAAGGAACACCGCATGAACGCCGCCATCGAACAGATCGAGGGCCTGCCGGCCGTCAATGGGCGCCTGACGCGCATCCGCGTCGAGCGTTTTGATTCCTGAATCATCGAGGTTCGTACACCCATGCCGTTTCGCCCGCGTTATACCGGTCTTATCGCCAAGTACCACGACCGTCTGCCGGTCAAGGATGACAGCCGCCTGATCAGCCTGGGGGAGGGCAACACGCCCCTCATCCGGCTGAACAACATCCCGGGCGAGCTGGGCAAGGACGTGGATATCTACGTCAAGTACGAGGGGCTCAACCCCACCGGGTCGTTCAAGGACCGCGGCATGACGATGGCCGTGACCAAGGCGGTGGAGGAGGGCAGCAAGGCCATCATCTGCGCCTCCACCGGCAATACCTCCGCCTCGGCGGCGGCCTACGCCGCCCGCGCCGGTATCAAGGCGTTCGTGCTCATCCCCGATGGCAAGATCGCCATGGGCAAGCTGGCCCAGGCCATCATGCACGGCGCCGAGGTGCTGCAGATCCGCGGCAACTTCGACGACGGGATGCGCCTGGTCAAGGAGGTGGCCGAACATGCGCCGGTGACCATCGTCAACTCGGTGAACCCCTACCGCCTGCAGGGGCAGAAGACCGCGGCGTTCGAGATCGTCGAGGAGCTGGAGCGGGCCCCCGACTACCACTGCCTGCCCGTGGGCAACGCCGGCAATATCACCGCCCACTGGATCGGCTACTGTGAGTACTCCGGGCGCGGCGAGGGCATCCTCACCGAAGCGTGCAGCCTGTGCCACGGCCACTGCCGGTACGCCAGCGCCATCGTCGACAAGCGCCCGGTCATGGTGGGCTACCAGGCCAGCGGCAGCGCCCCCTTCCTGCGCGGCCACATGGTGGATGACCCGGACACCGTGGCCACCGCCATCCGCATCGGCCACCCGCAGTCCTGGGACTACGCCTGGAAGGTCAAGGAGGAGTCCGGCGGCTGGTTCGACGAATGCACGGACGGGGAGATCCTTGAGGCCCAACGGCTGCTCGCCGACCGGGAAGGCGTCTTCTGCGAGCCGGCCTCGGCCACCTCGCTGGCCGGCGCCATGCGCGATATCCGCAACGGGGTCATCCCCGAGGGCAGCACCGTGGTCTGCACGCTCACCGGGCACGGCCTGAAAGACCCGGACGTTGCCATCCAGCAGTCCAGCGACGCCCTGCGCACCATCGACGCCACGCTGGACGACGTGCGTCGCGCCATCACCGACCGGCTGTAAGCGAGCAGGGATGGCCAGCTCCAGTACGCTCCACCTGATCCTGCCCGGGCTGCTTGGCCCGGTGCCCCGGGCGGCCGCCACGGCCCCCGAGGTCCAGGGCCGCTTTCCCGGCCTCAGTGCTCTGCTCAGCCGGGCCCGCAAGGAGCGGGCGCCGGGCGGTGATCTGGGCACCGTGCTCTCCGCCTGGCTCACCCACCCGGAGGGGCTCAACGCCGGGCCGCTGGGCTTGCTGGGCGACGGCGGGACACCGGGCGATGAGTACTGGTTCCGCGCCGACCCGGTCATGCTGCAGCCGGACCGGGACCGTATCGTGGTCTTTCATGGTGATGCGGCCCTGCCGGACCGCACCGAGGCCGATGAACTGGTCATGGCCTTCAACGGTTTCTTCTCCGACGACGGCCTGGTGCTCCATGCGCCCACACCGGAGCGCTGGTATCTGCAGGTGCCCGAGGAACTGGCCGCCGTCACCACCACGCCACTGCTGCAGGTCATCGGTCGGGGCATGGGGGAGCATCTGCCCGCCGGGCCGCGGGGCAGCCGTTGGGCCAGTCTGCTCAACGAGGCCCAGATGCTGTTCCACAGCCACCCGGTTAACCAGGCCCGCGAGGACCAGGGGCGGCCGATGATCAACGGCCTCTGGCCCTGGGGTGGGGGGCGGCTCCGGCCCCTGGAATGGCGCCATCGGCCCGCGGGGCTGCATAGCGACAACCCCACCGTGGCGGGCCTGGCCAAGCACACCGGGGTGTCGGTCGTACCGCTGGATTGCGATCGCCTGCCACCGGAAGACGAAGGCGACCACCTGGTGATCACCGACGGGCCCGCGGCCGCCCTGGCCGCTCAGGACCTCGGGGGCTGGCTGGACTGGCTCGAGGCCCTGGAACGGGGATGGTTTCGCGGGCTGGCCGGTAACCAGCGCCGGGTGCGGCTGGATGCCGGCACCGGTCGTGCCTGGTGCCGCGACGGCAGCGGCCGCTGGCGCTTCTGGCGGCGCGAGCACGACCTTGGTCACTGGTTGAGCCTGGAGGGCTGACCGGGGAACTTCCGTTTGCGGGTGCGCCTGGCCAGGAGGGCAGCGGCCCGCTCCGACTGGATAACCCATGCGCCGGATAGTCCGACGTCCCGCCACCGATCTACCCGCTGAATTGACCCGCAGGCTGCCCGAGGTGCTGCAGCGGGTCTATGCCCGCCGCCCGATACAGTCTGCGAATGAGCTGGAGCTGGGCCTCGACCAGTTGCTGCCGCCGGACGATCTCGCCGGTACGGCGCGGGCCGCTGAAGTGCTGGCCGGCGCCATGCGGCAACAGGCGCGCATCTGCGTGGTGGGCGATTTCGATGCCGATGGCGCCACCAGCTGTGCGCTGGCGCTTCGGGGGTTGCGGGCGATGGGTGCGAAGCGTGTGGGCTACCTGGTGCCCAACCGCTTCGAGTACGGCTACGGGCTTACCCCGGAGCTGGTGGAGTTGGCGGTAAGGGAGCAGGCCCCCGACCTGATCATTACCGTGGACAACGGTATCTCGAGCCTGGAGGGCGTCGCCGCGGCCCGGGCCCGGGGCATCCCGGTGGTGATCACTGACCACCACCTGCCGCCGGAAAAGCTGCCGGACGCCGAGGCGATCGTAAACCCCAACCTCCCGGAGCAGGCCTTCGGGAGCCGGAACCTGGCCGGGGTCGGGGTGATGTTCTATGTGCTTGCCGCGCTGCGCAGCCACCTGCGGCGGGCTGGCTGGTTCGAGGCGGAAAAGCTGTCCGTGCCCCGCCTGGACCGGCTACTGGACCTGGTGGCCCTGGGCACCGTGGCCGACGTGGTACCGCTCGACCACAACAACCGTATTCTCGTCTCCCAGGGGTTGGGCCGCATTCGCGCCGGTGTGGGTTGCGCCGGCATTCGCGCCCTGCTGGAGGTGGCCGGGCGAGAGCCGGACCTGCTGGTGGCGAGCGACCTGGGCTTCGCCGTCGGCCCCCGGCTCAATGCCGCCGGGCGACTCACCGACATGGCCCTGGGCGTGGAGTGTCTGCTCACCGACGACCCCCAGCGGGCCCGGGCGCTGGCAGCGCGTCTGGACGGGTTGAACCGCGAACGTCGGGATATCGAGGCACGGATGACCGGTGAGGCGCTGGAACTGCTCGGCGACCTGGGCGACCCGGTCTCCGGCCAGGCGCGCCCGATGGGGCTGTGCCTGTCGGACGAGGCCTGGCACCAGGGCGTGATCGGCATCCTGGCCTCGCGGCTCAAGGAGCGGTACCAGTGCCCGGTGGTGGCCTTTGCCCCCACCGGAGACGGTATGCTGAAGGGGTCCGGGCGCTCCATCCCGGGGCTCCACCTGCGCGATCTGCTGGAGGCGATCAATCGGCAGTACCCGGGGCTGATCCCCCGCTTCGGGGGGCACGCCATGGCGGCGGGCCTGAGCCTGAAGGCGTCGGACTTCCCCCTGTTCCAGCAGGCCTTCGAGGCCACCCTTGAGGAAGAACTGGAGGGTGGTCTGCCGGATGGCGAGATCGCCACGGACGGCGAGTTGGCGGGCGCGGAGCTCGGCCTGGCGGCCGCCCGTCAGCTGCGTAAGGCGGGCCCCTGGGGGCAGGGCTTCCCCGAGCCCGTCTTCGACGGCCGGTTCGAGGTCCTCGGCACCCGTATCGTCGGGGAGCGGCATGTGCGCATCAATCTGGCCCACCCCGAGGGGCGGGCACCGCTGGAGGCGATCGCTTTCAACGGTGTGGACCGGGGCTGGGACGGCCTGGACGGGGCCTGCCCGCGGTTGGCCTACCGGCTTGATGTCAACCGCTGGCGGGGCCGTGAGCGCCCGCAACTGGTGGTGGAGCACGTTGAGGACTGAGGCGTTGGCGACCGGATTCCGGGAAGCGCGATGATTGCACTGGTCATACTGGGGCTGTTGCTGTTGGCGGTGCTGTACCTGCCCAGCTGGTGGGTCAAGCGCGTCATGAGAAAGTACAGCGCGCCGGCGGATCGCTACCCCGGCACGGGCGGCGAACTCGCCCGCCACCTGCTCCAACGGGCCCAGCTTGACGAGGTGAAGGTGGAGGTGACCGAGCCGGGCGCCGACCATTACGACCCGGAGGCCCGCGCCGTCCGCCTGTCCCCCGACAACTACCGCGGCCGCTCCCTGACCGCCGTCACCGTCGCCGCCCACGAAGTGGGTCACGCGTTGCAGCACGCCAGCAACTACCCGCCCTTCAAGGCGCGGGGCCACCTGGTGCGGTTGGCCGCCGGAGGGCAGCGGCTGGGGGCGATCATGATGTTCGCCATCCCGGTCGTCACGCTCCTGGTGCGGGTGCCAGCGCCCGGCCTGCTGCTTTTTGTCGCCGGGCTGCTCTCCATGGGCCTGGCGGCGGTGGTGCATCTGGTCACGCTGCCCACGGAGTGGGATGCCAGCTTCGGTCGGGCATTGCCCATGTTGGAGCGGGGCGAGTACCTCAAGCCGGTCGACTACCCCCACGCCCGCAGGATTCTGACCGCGGCGGCACTGACCTACGTGGCGCAGTCGCTGGTCAGCCTGCTCAACGTCTGGGCCTGGCTCAAGATGCTCAAGCGCTGACGGCTCTGTAACCCCAGATGGCCGGCAGGTCCAGGTGCCAGGCCTGGTAGTTGCGCTGGTGTAGCCCCGATACGGTGAGCGTTCCGTACTCGCACTGGCGGTGCACCGGCTTCAGGTAAGGCTCGCCCCCGCGCTTGAGCACACTGGCCACCCGGGGCTGCGAGATATCCTCGCCGCGCTCCACCACCACGGCCACCTCGCCGTTGCTCAGGTCCACGTAAACCCCGGGCGGGTAGACCCCCAGTACCTTGATGAAGTACTGCGCCAGCGCGGCGTCGTACTGGCGGCCCCGTTGGGTGAAGATATCGCGTAGCGCATCCTGCGCCGGAACCGCTTCACGGTAGACCCGCGGGGTGATCATCGCCGAGTAGACATCCGCCAGGGACAGGACGCGGGCCTCGGGTGAAATGGCCTCTCCGGTCAGCCCCTGCGGGTAACCGCTGCCGTCCAGTTTTTCGTGGCTCTGTGCCACGGCAGTCAGGCAGGTGGTGTCGGTGACCCCGGCGGCCTTGAGCAACGCGACCGACCGTTCCGGGTGCCGCTCCAGTTCCCGGCGCTGAAAGGGCGTCAGGGGTTCGACCTGCGTCTCCAGGTCCTGCTGGAATGTCAGCATGCCTACGTTCGAGGTCAGGGCCGCGGCCAGCAATCCGCGTCGACGGTCGACCGGGAACCCGGCCCGGCGGCTCACCAGCTCGGAGATGATCGCTACCTGCACCGGATGGCGCAGGGCGTAGGGAAAGTCGGCGGCGAGGTGCACCGCGCCCAGCGCCGCATCGGGGTTGCTGTCCACCAGGTAGGCCAGCATGTCCAGCAGTTGCGAGAGCGACTGCTCGGTCGCGCCTCGCTCGCCGGCCTCCAGTTGCTGGAACAGGGCCTCCAGTCGCACGGTAATGTGATTGAACAGCGCGAAGGGGTTGCGGCGGGAGCGTTCCGCCTGCAGGCGTTTCAATTCCGCCTGCTCGGCGGCGACCCGCTGTTCTTCCAACTCTTCCGGCTGCAGTTCCCGCAACCCAGCGTGCACCAGAACATCCTTCTGCCGCTCCGTATGAATGGTTGCCCCCCGTTGCAGGAGCAGCCAGCCGTAGCGGTCGAACACCGGCCAAGGGGCCGGTTCGCCGATCATCAGGTCGGAGGACTTCAGGGGGGTGAGTTGGATATCGCCGCTCATTCCATTTTCCCGCAGGTATTTGCGTTCATTATTACCCAGCAATAAGGAATGAAAAAGGGCGGACTAGCGGGACGAGGCCGTTGCGGCACGTTGTCACAGGCCCTTGCACACACCGCTGCATCGCTAGATGATCTTTGAAAGACCCCAATTAAAGTGCGTATAAATTGAGTGGTTAGCTGGGTCTTTCCCGCACTGCGGGCGGTCCTCCACGGTTAGAGAGTCAAGGGATTTAGGCTTATGGAACTCTGGATAGAACTGTTAACGTCCTGGATCGGCATCCTGTCGCTGTCGGTCATTGTGTTCATTATCGGCATGGCGGCCTTCTTTATCGCCTTCTTTGTGCGCAAATCCAGAGAGCCGGGCGACGGACAGCCGGACTTGGGAAGCGAGCGGATTCCGGGCAGTCAGCGCCACCCCGGGCACTCGCAATAACCGGCGCGCCCTGCCACCCGTGCAGGGCGGTTTCCGTGGGGCCGGGCAGGGCGTGCGTCCTGTCCGGCCCTCGTGCGTCTGGCTTCCCCGTTCCGTGCCCCGACGGCCGGTAGCCCGGAACCGCGTACCCGCCCGTGCCGGCGGCGCCGCGGTTATCCGCACTGTGGCATTTCACACACCGGCTGCGTGATATACCCTGATTGGCACGAGACGCATATCAGTAAGTGACTGTTTTTTATGTCGTCATAAGTTGGCCTGCTTCCTGCTAAGGTAACGGCGTGTCCATTAATCAGATCCTCACTGTGGTTCTTATGGCCCTCATCCTCGCCCTGCTTATCGTGCTGGGCTGGAGGGGGCCTTCTCTTTTGCAACCGTCCGTGGGCGACGAGGCCGAGGTGGTGGGTGACTGCGACCTGCACAGCGGTGCCTGCGAGGCGCAGTGGGACGACGGGACACACCTGACCTTCCAGATCACCCCGCGGCCGATCCGCATGCAGACCCGCCTGCAACTCGAGGCGGAGGTGAGCGGGCCGCTGGCGCCTGATCGTGTACAGGTCGATTTTCAAGGGCTGGAAATGTACATGGGGTACAACCGCCCGGAGTTGGAAGCGCAGGGCGACCGTTGGCACAGCGAGGGCATCCTGCCCCTGTGCGTGACCGACCGCATGACCTGGGAGGCCACGGTCATGTTGCATCGCGGGGAGGATGAGGAGGCCGTTCGTACCGCACGCTTCCGGTTCGAGACCCGCCGTGACGAGGCCGGTGACCTGTCCGCCGAGGCCCTGGATTCGGAGTAGTCTGTGAAGAACGATAAACGACTCACGGCCCTGTTGGTCCTGTTGATTCTGCTCCTGATCGGCGCCCTTTACTGGGTGGTGGTCGGGCTGGGTGAGTCCCCTGAGGGTGCGGAGCAGGCCGGGCACCAGCAACTGGAGCTTGCCGCCGAGCCGGTGGGCGGCGACTTCACCCTGACCAGTAAAGCGGGCGAGGTCTCGCTGAGCGACTTCCAGGGCCAGGTAGTGCTTATCTACTTTGGCTATGTCTTCTGCCCGGACGTCTGCCCGGATTCGCTCGCCCGCATCGCCGGCGCGCTGGAGCAGCTGGACGAGGACCAGCAGGCGGAGGTTCAGCCCCTGTTCATCAGTGTCGACCCGGAGCGGGACACCCTGGAGCACCTGGACCATTACACCCGCTGGTTCCACGAGGATATCCTGGGCCTGACCGGCGATCCCGAGGTGATCAGCGATGTGGCGGACCGTTACGGGGCCGCCTACCGGCGGGTCGACGGGGACGAAGAGGCGGGCTACCTGGTGGACCATTCATCCTTCTTCTACCTGGTGGACCGCGACGGCGCGCTGCAGGAGATCCTGTCCCATGGCATGGACCCCGGTGAGCTGGCGGTGGCGCTGCAGGATGCACTCGCCTGGGATGAGCAAGCGGAACAATAACAAGCGGAGGAACACGATGAAGCTAAAGGCGTTGGTTTCGTTGGGCGCGCTGCTGGGCGGGGCGGTCATGGCATCGGCCCAGGCGCTGGAGGTGAGCGACCCCTGGGTGCGCGCGATGCCGCCCGGGCACCACTCCACCGCGGCCTACATGGAGCTGCACAACAGCTCGGACGAGGACGTGCGGGTGGTGCGCGGGCAGGCGCCTGGGACCACCGAGCGCGTGGAACTGCATACCCATATCCACGATGACGGCGTCATGCGGATGCGCGAGGTGGAGTATATCGAGGTGCCGGCGGGTGAATCGGTGGCCCTGGAGCCGGGCGGTCTGCACGTGATGCTGATGGAACTCCCGGCCATGCCGGAAACGGACAGCGAGGTGGAGGTCATCCTCGAACTGGACGACGGCAGCGAGATCAGCGTGCAGGCGCCGGTCCGCGACCACCGCGGCGGCGGTCACGGACACGGTCACTAGGGGCGCCGCGCCTTAAAAGGGGCGGACGGTGTGCCGGTGGTTCACCGGCCCGGGGCCCTGGCCGAGATCGCGGGCGGTGCGCAGGGCCTCGTGCAGGTAGGCGCGCCCGCGGACTACCGCCTCGCGCACCGGCAGGCCCTGGGCAATGCCGGCGGCAATGGCGCTGGCCAGCGTGCAGCCGGTGCCGTGGGTGTTGCGGGTGGGCAGGCGGGGGGCCTCGAAGCACTCGGTGCCCTCTGCATCCGCCAGCACGTCCAGCACGTCGCCCTCCGTGGCGTGGCCGCCCTTCAGCAGCACCGCGTCCGGCCCTAGTTCCAGCAGCTCCCGTGCACCGGCGATGCGGGCGTCCCGGTCCGCCAGGGTGCGGCCGAGCAGTTTCTCCGCCTCCGGCAGGTTCGGGGTGAGGAGGGTGGCGCGGGGCAGCAGTTGCTCGCGCAGGCACTCCACCGCGGAGTCCGCCAGCAATTCGGCGCCGCTCTGGGCCACCATGACCGGATCCACCACCACCGGGGTGCGCGGCGCCTGGGTCTGCAGCGCCATGGCCACCGTCTCGATCGCCGGAACGTCGTGGAGCATGCCGGTCTTGATGCAGTCCGCCCCGATGTCGCCGAGCACGGCGGTGATCTGCGCCTGCAGGAAATCGGGCGGAACCGGCAGGATGTCGCTCACCTCGAGGGTATTCTGCGCGGTCAGGGCGGAAATAGCGGTGGCGGCGTAGGCGTCCAGGGCGGTGATGGTCTTGATGTCCGCCTGGATGCCGGCGCCACCGCCGGAATCGGAGCCGGCAATGACCAGTACCCGGGGTTCCACGGCCTGTGCGTCAGTGGCGGTCTCAGTCATCGTCAG
This sequence comes from Alkalispirillum mobile, assembly GCF_003664325.1. Classification (NCBI taxonomy): domain Bacteria; kingdom Pseudomonadati; phylum Pseudomonadota; class Gammaproteobacteria; order Chromatiales; family Ectothiorhodospiraceae; genus Alkalispirillum; species Alkalispirillum mobile. Next base: position 615,974 of record NZ_RCDA01000001.1, on the reverse strand, counting down.
CTCTCCTGCAGATCCTGCATGGTCAGGCCTTCCAGCCGGCACTCGTCGGGGGTGCAGCGTAACACGCTGCCCTGATCGAACCAGTCACCCAGGACGATACGATCTGCCGGCTCGCCATCCAGTTCGAACTCGTGCACCGCCGGCCGGTGGGTGTGGCCGTGAATCATGCGCAGCACCCCGTGCTGGCGCATCACCGAGGCCACCGCGTCGCCGTTCACGTCCATGATTTCATCGGCCAGCATGCTGTTGCGCTGCTTGCTGTGGTCGCGGGCCTCACGGGCCTTGGCCAGGCGCTGCTCCAGGGGCAGGGAGAGAAACTCGGCCTGCCATTTCGGGTCCAGCACCATGCTGCGGAATGCCTGGTACTCGGCATCGTCGGTGCAGAGGCTGTCGCCGTGCAGCAGCAGCGTCGGTTCGCCGTAGAGGTCGATCACGGTCTCCTGGGGCAACAGCGTGCAGCCGGTCAGCTCGGCGAGCCCATCGCCCATCAGGAAATCCCGGTTGCCGTGCATCACGTAGAGCGGGGTGCCGCTGGCAGTGAACTCGCGCATGGCCGCCAGCACCGGGTGCTCTGGGGGTAGCGTGTCGTCACCCAGCCAGACCTCGAACAGGTCGCCGAGGATGTAGAGCGCCTCGGCCTCGTGCTGCGCCTGCTGGAGGAAGGCCAGGAACAGCTCCACGATCTCCGGGCGCTGTTCGTCCAGGTGCAGGTCGGCAATAAACAGGGTCTGGGCCCGCTGGGCTGTCATCGGCGTCCTCTTGTCGGTCATGCAATCGCAGGGGAAAGGATACTGCGCCGCCTGTCGTGGACGCAAAACGGGTGTTTGTCGGCAGCCGGTTTTGCGCGGGATGAGGCCGGCCGGCTAACATAGCGCGGTTATGACCAACAAAACCGTTAAAACCCGATTTGCACCCAGCCCCACAGGCCGCATGCACCTGGGCAACCTGCGCACGGCGTTGTTCAACGCCCTGCTGGCCCGCAGCGCCGGCGGCGCCTTCCTGCTCCGCATGGAGGACACCGACCAGGCGCGGAGCAGCGAGGCCCACGCCAGAGCCCTGATGGCCGATCTGCGCTGGATGGGTCTCGACTGGGACGAGGGCCCCGAGGCGGGCGGCGATGCCGGTCCTTATGCGCAGTCCGGGCGGGGCGAGGTCTACCAGCGCTACTACGACCAGTTGGTAGCTGCCGACCTGGCCTACCCCTGCTACTGCACCGAGCGGGAGCTGGAGCTCTCGCGCAAGGCCCAGCGCGCCTCCGGCAAGCCGCCTCGGTACGCCGGCACCTGCGCGCACCTGACCACGGAGGAGCGCGCGCGGCGCGAGGCCGAGGGGCGTAAGCCGACCCTGCGCTTCCGGGTGCCGGCGGAGCAGACCGTCACCTTCCAGGACCTGGTACGCGGTGAACAGCGCTTCCCCACGGAGGAGATCGGCGATTTCATCATCCGGCGGGCGGACGGCACATCGGCCTTCTTCTTCTGCAACGCCGTGGATGATGCGCTGATGGGGGTGACCCATGTGCTGCGCGGTGAAGACCACCTGACCAACACCCCGCGCCAGCTGATGCTGCTGGAGGCCCTGGGATTGCCGCAGCCGACCTACGGCCACATCAACCTGATCACCGGCGAGGATGGCGCGCCGCTGTCCAAGCGCAACGGCAGCCTGTCGGTGGAGGAGTTGCGCGAGGCCGGCTGGCTGCCCGGCGCGGTGCTCAACTACCTGGCGCGGCTGGGGCATCACTACACGGGTGAGGTGGAGTCGCAGCTGCTGGACCTGCAGGGGCTCGCGGACCACTTCACCACCGACGCCCTGGGCCGCGCCCCGGCGCGGTTCGACCGCCACCAGCTGACCCACTGGCAGCAGCTGGCGGTCCACAAGGCCGATGACCCGACCCTGGCGCCCTGGCTCGAGCAGCTGCCGGATAATCTCTCCGCTGATCAGCGCCGGGCGCTGCTGGCAGCGGTGCGCGACAACATTGCCTTTCCCGCCGATCTGGCGGCGTGGGGCCGGCGGGTCTTCGGTGAACTGCCGGAGCCGGAGGAGGCCACGCAGGACGTGATCCGGGAGGCCGGGCCGCAGTTTTACGCCGCGGCCCTGGACGAGCTCGACACCGCCGGGGGCGATTTCTCCGCCCTGGCCAAGGCCGTGCGCAAGGCCACCGGGGCCAAGGGCAAGGGGCTGTTCATGCCGCTGCGTGCCGCGCTCACCGGTTTGTGCCGGGGCCCGGAGCTGGGCCCGGTCTTCGCGCTGATGCCGGCGGAGGTGGCCCGCCGTCGCCTGGAGCAGGCGCGGGAACTGGCCACGGCGAATCCGTCCTGAAACACGTCCACTCATGGAAACAGACCTGACAACGGAAGCCGGAATGCTGCACATCCACAACAGCCTGACCCAGCGTAAAGAGCGCTTCGAGCCCATCGATCCCGGCCATGTGCGCATGTACGTGTGTGGCATGACGGTCTACGACTACTGCCACCTGGGCCACGCCCGGGCGCTGGTGGTATTCGACATGGTGGCCCGCTACCTGCGCCATCAGGGCTATCGGCTGACCTTCGTGCGCAACATTACCGACATCGATGACAAGATCATCCGGCGTGCCGCAGAGCTCGGTGAGCCCATGGGCGCGCTCACCGAGCGCTTCATCACCGCCATGCACGAGGACGCCGAGGCGCTGGGCGTGCTGCCGCCGGACCACGAGCCGCGGGCCACGGGCCATATTGACCCGATCGTCGCCATGATCCAACGGCTGATCGAGCGGGGCCACGCCTACGCTACCGATGAGGGCGATGTCTATTTCTCCGTGGCGAGTTACCCGGACTACGGCCGGCTGTCGGGCGAAAAGCTGGAGGACCTTCGCGCCGGGGCCCGGGTGGAGGTGGGTGAGCGCAAGCGGGACCCGGTGGACTTTGCCCTGTGGAAAGCGGCGCGGCCCGGAGAACCGGCCTGGCCCTCCCCCTGGGGTGATGGTCGACCAGGCTGGCACATCGAGTGCTCGGCCATGTCCACGGAGATTCTCGGCGAGCACTTCGATATCCACGGCGGCGGGCTGGATCTGAAGTTCCCCCACCACGAGAACGAGATTGCCCAGAGCGAGTGCGCGACCAGCCATCCTTTCGTCAACTACTGGATGCACAACGGCCATGTCCGCATCAACGACGAGAAGATGGCCAAGTCGCTGGGCAACTTCTTCACCGTGCGCGAGGTGCTGGCCGAGCACCGGGCGGAGACGGTGCGCCTGTTCCTGCTCAGCAGCCACTACCGCAGCCCGCTCAATTACTCGCGGGACGGGTTGCAGCAGGCGCAGGGGGCGCTGGAGCGCCTCTACCTGTCGCTGCGCGGCCTGCCGGAGGCGCCTGTACCGGACCCGGACCCCGAAGGGTACCGGGCGCGCTTTCAGGCCGCCATGGACGACGACTTCAACACCCCCGAAGCGCTGGCGGTGCTGTTCGACCTGGCCCGGGAGGTGAACCGGCTGCGCCAGCAGGACGACCAGGGGGCAGCCGCCATGGGCGCGCTGCTCAAGGATCTGGGTGGCGTGCTCGGGTTGCTGCAGGACGACCCGCAGGCCTTCCTCCGCGGAGGCGGGGCCGACAGTGACGACGACGCCGAGATCGACGCGCTGGTGGAACGGCGCACCGAGGCCCGCAAGAACAAGGACTTTGCCGAGGCGGATCGCATTCGCGATACGCTCGCCGAACGGGGTATCATCCTCGAAGACGGTCCACAGGGCACCACCTGGAGACGCAAATAAGCATGCCACTGCCTGACGCCCTTCCCCTCTATCTCGCCGCCGGGGCCCTGGTGCTGGTCCTGCTGGCATTGCTGGTGAGCTGGCGGGCGGTGGCAGCAGCGCGGCGGCTGGAGCAGCGGGTCGAGGGGCTGGAGCGCAGCCTGCGACGGACCAACGAGCAGTACCAGGGGCTCTCCGCCGCCGCGCTGGGGGCAGGGGACCAGATGGCCCAGACCCACCAGGAGCTGACCCGGCTCAAATCGCGCATGGAGCAGGTGGCGCAGAGCGGGCCGGCGAGCACCGGTTACGAGCAGGCCATCCGCATGGCGCGCAAGGGCATGGCGGCGGCGGAGATCATGGACACCTGCGGTGTCGGCCAGGTGGAGGCGGACCTGATCGTCCGGCTGCACGGCCCCCAGGCGGGCGCGCAGGAGTAGGGCTCAGTCCTCCCGGTCCGGCCCGTCCGGGGCCGGTCCCCCGTCATTGTGCCAGCCCTCGGGGACACGCCCCTTCACCAGGTAGGCGAAGGCGATCACCTCCGCCACCACGCGGTAGAGCGACTCCGGAATCTCCTGTTCCAGGTCAAGCTGCGAGAGCACCGCGACCAGGTCCGCGTCGGTGTCCAGCGGGACCTCGTGCGCTGCGGCCAGCTCAATGATGCGCTCGGCCAGCGGGCCGGCCCCTTTCGCGGTCACCCGCGGCGCACCCTGGCCGCCGTACTCCAGCGCAACCGCGAGCCGGCGTTTCCCCTCGTAGGTGTGTTTCTCGTCCCGATCGCTCATCCGCTCAGGCCTTCAGGTCCAGTAGAGGGCGGCGCTCGCCGCTGTAGGCGTCCGGGGCCTGGGGCGGCTGCCCCTGTTGGCAGACCACGTAGCCCAGTTCGAACCCCTGCGCCCGCAGCCGCGACTCCAGGTGGGGGAGCAACTCGTCCAGCACCGCCACCGTCGGGGGGCGCTCCGCCCACCAGGCCACGCTCACTGTCTCGCCGCGCAGCCGGATGATGGCGTCCAACGGACCGGTGGCGCGGAAGTCGAAGCCGAGACGCAGCTCCAGGGAGCGCCCCGCGTCTTCCTCGTCGCCGGACCCACCGGCCTCGTCCTCGCGCACCCGCATCCGGACCAGATCCAGGTCCTCCCCATGCTTGAGGGGCAGGTCGATGGTGAAATCCAGCCGTTGTTCCAGGGCGGCGGTCTGCACCTGCAGCAATTGCAGGCGGGCGAGCGCGCTTTCCGTCTGGCGCAGCAGCAGGGCCAGCAAACCGTCGGCGGGCATGCCCGTAGGCAGGGGCGCGGCGCGGCCGGCGGCCGACTCCTGACCCGCCCCGGTGCCCTGGGGTTGCCCGCTCTGGGCCTGGGCGCCACCAGCGGCGTGCTGGCGGATGCGGGCCGCCAGCCGCAGCAGAGCGGCCTTCAGGTCTTGATTGAGCAACTGCGCGCCGGCGCTGCCGGCCTGCTGCGGCGCTGGCCCCTGCAGCAGCGCAGCCAGCCGGGACTCCAGCAGCAGCCCGGAGCGCTGCAAGGCCTCGCGCAGGCCCTCCGGCCGACTGGCCTGCTCGGCGCTGGGGGTACTGGCGAGGACGGCGAGCACGGCCTCGCGCACCGGTGCCGGCAGGGCGGCGCGTTGACTGCTCTCCACGCCGGTACGCGCCAGGTTGCCCAACTGTTCCAGCAGTGGCGTCAGCGTGCCCTGCTGCGGGAGCAACGTGCGCAGGGCGTTGTTAATGGCGGGTTCCCGGCCGCGGTGCTCCAGCACCTTCAGATTGACTCGCGGCTGCAGTTCCGCCACCTGCAGGGTCAGGCGGTCCCCCTCGCGGAGGGGTATCTCGGAGCGTGCCCCCAGCAGGTGGTTGGCCATCTCCAGCGCCATACGGCCATCCGGGCCGGTGCGCACCGTGGCCTGCAGCACCTGGTCCAGGCGCAGGGCGAGCGCCGGCCGAGCGATGTTCGCCCCGCGAATCTCCAGTGTCGGTGTGGTGTGGGTGATTTTCATCGCGGGCTCCTGCACTGATTGTACACCCCATCCGGCGCGGCTGACGGCGCCCGGCAGGGTCGGCGGCAGTGGATTGCCGGTATAGCGTCAGCAGACCGGCAGTCCGTTGCCCGCGCGACGACGGTAACCCGTCACCAGAAAGGGGCATTGCGGAGGTGGGGAATAAAACCGTTTGAAAAACTGGTGAAAACAGTGGCCTGCAAAAGTGGCACGAATCTCGCTTAACCACAGGAAAATGCCAATCGTCCGGAGAGGACCATGAGCGAGCAAGTGGTGTCCATGGAAAGCAAGGTCAAATCCCAGGTGTCGGCGGCCCGCCCCGCCGCACCGTCGCCGGAGGCGCTGGCGCTGCAGGTGGTGATGCGCCTGCAGAGCACGTTGGACCCGGAGCAGGTGCTCCGCTACTTCCTGCAGGAGGCGGCACCGCTGGTGGGCCTGTCTTCCGTGCGGTTGCAGAGTGACGGCCTGGACACCGTGCTGCAGGCAGGCCGCTCCCGGCGGTGCCGGGTCGTGCAGCGGCTGCGGATCAACGGCGAGTTGCTCGGGGAACTCACCCTGTCACGGGCCCGGCCCTGGCGGGAGGAGGAGCGGGAGACCCTCGACCAACTGGTGGCGTTGCTGGTCCACCCGCTGCACAACGCCGTGCGGTTCCAGCAGGCGCAGGCCGCCGCCCGGCACGATAGCCTGACCGGCCTGCTCAACCGCCATGCGCTGGACCAGGCACTGGCCCGCGAGGTCAGCCTGGCGCACCGGCACCAGCACCCCCTTTCGTTGATGGTGGTCGACCTCGACCGGTTCAAGCAGATCAACGACCGGTACGGCCACCGGGCCGGCGACGCGGCGCTGCGCCGTCTGGCGGACATGCTTGAGGAGAACTGCCGTGGCGGCGACCTGGTCTTCCGCTACGCGGGCGATGAGTTCGTGGTGCTGATGGCCCACACCCGCGCCAGTGGTGCAATGCGCTCCGGCGAGCGGTTGCTGCAGGCCGTGGCCGAGGTGACGGTGGCCATGGGCGAGGAGGGGGAGTGCTTCGATCTGCGGGCCAGCGCGGGTGTGGCCGCACTGGCCGAGGGGGAGTCTGCCGAAGACCTGTTCCACCGCGCCGACCTGGCGCTGCTGCGGGCCAAGCGCTATGGTCGTAACCGGCTGATCTGTGACTGATTGCCCCGGTGTCAGGGGCGACACGCCGGTCGTGTCAGCCTGACAGTAGGCGGTGCTTGTTGTACCATTGCGCGTTTTCCGCGAGACGCAAACGCAAGGGTGCAGCGAGAATGGAACTGAACCCGGTCATCACCAAGATCGACGACCTCAAGGGCCGCGCCGAGGCCCTTAGGGGGTACCTTTGACTACGATGTCAAGCGTGAACGGCTAGAAGAAGTCACCCGCGAGCTGGAGCAGCCCGACGTCTGGAACGAGCCGGATCGTGCCCAATCCCTGGGCCGTGAACGCGCCCAGCTCGACAGCCTGGTGGAAACCTTCCAGCGCCTGGACGAGGTGCTGGACGACGCCCACGAACTGCTTGAGATGGCGGCCGAGGAGGGCGACGAGAGCACCATCGACTCGCTCCAGTCCGACCTGGCCGATTGCGAGCGGGAACTCCAGACGCTGGAGTTTCGCCGGATGTTCTCCGGGGAGATGGACGCCGCCAACGCCTTCATGGACATCCAGGCCGGGGCCGGTGGGACCGAGGCGCAGGACTGGGCCAACATCCTGTTGCGCATGTACCTGCGCTGGGGCGAGCGCCACGGCTTCAACACCGAGATCATCGAGCTGTCCGAGGGCGACGAGGCCGGCATCAAGAGCGCCACGGTCAAGTTCGAGGGCGAATACGCCTTCGGCTGGCTGCGTACCGAGATCGGGATCCACCGGCTGGTGCGAAAGTCCCCCTTCGACTCCGGTAACCGCCGTCACACCTCCTTCGCCTCGGTGTTCATCTCGCCGGAGGTGGACGACGACGTGGACATCGACGTCAACCCGGCCGACCTGCGCGTGGACGTCTACCGCGCATCGGGTGCCGGCGGCCAGCACGTCAACCGGACGGAGTCGGCGGTGCGGATTACCCACATGCCCTCGGGCATCGTGGTGCAGTGTCAGAACGACCGCTCCCAGCACAAGAACCGCGCCACGGCCATGAAGCAGCTTAAATCCAAGCTCTACGAGCTGGAGATGCAAAAGCGGCGCGAACAGGCCGACGCGGTGGAGGGCACCAAGTCAGACATCGGCTGGGGCAACCAGATCCGCTCCTACGTGCTGGACCAGAGCCGCATCAAGGACCTGCGCACCGGCGTCGAGGTGGGCAACACGCAGGCCGTGCTGGACGGGGACCTGGACCAGTTCATCGAGGCCAGCCTGAAAGCCGGGGTCTGAACCCCGGCGTCGCCGAGCAACTGAGGCGCGCCCCCGCGCCGCATCAACCCTTTTTTGAAGAGCACTTGCCATGACCGAGCAGGACGACAACAAGCTCATCGCCCAGCGGCGTGAGAAGCTCGCCGCGTTGCGCGAAGAAGGCCAGGCCTTCCCCAATGACTTCCGGCGCGACAGCCTCGCCGCGGACATCCACGCCCGCTGCGAGCCGCTGGATGACGACGCCCTGGAGGCGGAGGGCATCCGCGTCCGGGTGGCGGGGCGGATGATGGCCAAACGGGTCATGGGCAAGGCCAGCTTCACCCACCTGCAGGACCAGTCCGGCCGCATCCAGCTCTTCCTGGCCCGCGATGAGCTGCCGGAAGGGGTCTACAAGCAGTTCAAGACCTGGGACGTGGGCGATGTGATCGGCGCCGCCGGCACGATGTTTCGTACCAAGAAGGGGGAGCTGTCGGTCCGGGTGGACGAGCTGCGGCTGCTCACCAAGTCCCTGCGGCCGCTGCCGGAGAAGTACCACGGCCTCACCGACACCGAGGCGCGCTACCGCCAGCGCTACGTGGACCTGATCATGAACGAGGACTCGCGCCGGGTCTTCATGCTGCGTAGCCGCCTGGTGGCGGGCATCCGTGACTACCTGAACGGGCGCGGCTTCCTGGAGGTGGAAACCCCCATGATGCAGCCCATCCCCGGTGGCGCCACGGCGCGGCCCTTCGTCACGCACCACAACGCGTTGGGGGCGGACCTGTACCTGCGGGTGGCGCCCGAGCTCTACCTGAAGCGGCTGGTGGTCGGCGGCTTCGACCAGGTCTTCGAGATCAACCGGAACTTCCGCAACGAGGGGGTGAGTACCCGCCACAACCCCGAGTTCACCATGCTGGAGTTCTACCAGGCCTACGCCGACCACAATGACCTGATGGACCTCACCGAGGACATGCTGCGTCGGCTCGCCGAGGATTACCTGGGTACCACCGAGATCACCTACCAGGACGAGACCTTCGACTTCGGCAAGCCCTTCCGTCGCATCCGCCTGGTGGACGCGATCACCGAGTTCAACGCGGACATCGGCCCTGAGGCGCTCAAGGACCGGGATGCCGCGCTCAACCTGGCCGGGCACCTGAACATCCCGCTGATGGGGCACGAGGGCCTGGGCAAGCTGCAGATGGAGATCTTCGAGACCACCACCGAGCACAAGCTGCGCGAGCCCACCTTCGTGACCCACTACCCGAAGGAGGTCTCCCCGCTGGCGCGGCCCTGCGACGACGAGCCCTTCTTCACCGAGCGGTTCGAGCTAATCGTGGGCGGCAGGGAGATCGCCAACGGCTTCTCGGAGCTGAACGACGCCGAGGACCAGGCGGAGCGCTTCCGCGCCCAGGCCGAGGAGAAGGCCGCCGGGGACGACGAGGCCATGCACTACGACGCCGACTTCATCCGCGCCCTGGAATACGGGCTGCCGCCGACGGCGGGCGAGGGTATCGGCATCGACCGGCTGGTGATGCTGTTCGCGGACGCCCCCTCAATCCGTGACGTGCTGCTGTTCCCAGCCATGCGCCCGGAGACGGGGGAGTAGGGCACCCGGCCCACCGTCACTGCCGCGCCCCCGAAGGGGCGTGGCAGTCCAGCCCCAGCGTGCCTTCAGTGCGCTCGCTTGAGGTAGGCCCCGACCAGCTCCTTCACCTTCTGCATGTTGTAGGGTTTGGCGATGAAGCCGCCGACGCCCAGCTCCCGTGCCTCCAGGACATTGTCGCGGGTGGCATCGCCCGTCTGCATGATCACGAAGGCCTGCTCGCCGCCCTCCATCCCCCGCAGCGCCCGCAGCACCTCCAGCCCCGTCATGTCGGGCATGCTGATATCCAGAAAGACCAGCGTCTGCTTGCGGCTCTCGAAGCGCTCCAGGGCCGAACGGCCGTTGTGGGCCTGGTCGATGTACTCGAAGCCCAGTTGCCGCAGCATGGTGCTCAGCAGCGAGCGCATGGGCTGAAAGTCATCAACGACAAGGACGCGGTCGGGGCGGGCCTTCTGGGTCGTCATGCGTGCGGCTCCTGCTCTGGCGGTTGGGCATCGGTACCGGCGTCGCGGGGCAGCTGGACGGTGAAGCGCGCGCCCCCGCCCGGGGCCTCATCCACGTGGACCCGGCCGCCGTGGGCCTGAACCAGCTTCTGCACGATGGACAGACCGAGTCCGGTGCTCTGCTCATCGGCCGTGGGGGTGTTGCTGCCGCGCTGAAAGGGCTCGAACAGCCGCTCCCGCTCCTCGGGCGGAACCCCTGGCCCCTGGTCACTGACACTGATCCGCACCCAGTCCTCGTCCGCCGACCCGGACAGGGTGATTACCGTATCGCGGGGGGAGAACTTGATGGCGTTGGCGATGAGATTATCGATGACCTGACCGAGGCGCTGGCCGTCCGCTGCCACCGAGGGGAGCGGTTCGGGGAGCTCCAGGGCGATGCGGATGGCCTTGCCCTGGGCTATCAGGCCCTGGCTGTGGGCCTGATCCGCGAGGAAGCGGTTCAGGTCCAGCGGCGCCCGCTCCAGCTCCAGCCGGCCCGACTCGATGGCACTCACGTCCAGCAGGTCGTCCACCAGCCCGCTCATGCGCCCGGTGACGTCCGCCATCACCGCCATGACCTCCTGCTGCGCCTCGTTGAGCGGGCCCAGCGCCTCCTGACGGAGCAGATCCACATAGCCGCCGAGCACCCCGAGCGGGTTGCGCAGGTCGTGGGCCGCGACACCGAGAAAGCGGTTCTTCAGCTCGTTCAACTCCATCAGCCGCTGGTAGAGTCGGCTCTTCTCCAGGATCATCGCCAGCTGCCCGGCGATCTGCTGGAAGGTGGCCACGTGGGCATCGCGGTAGGTGTTCGGGGTGTTGCTGGAGAAGAAGATGAAGCCCACCGGCCGGCCGGTGGCCACCAGCGGGCAGGTCAGGCTGGAGCGCACGCCATCCTTGAGGATCTGCTGCGTAGAGCGCGACTTCGGATGGTGCAGCAGGTGCGCCTGCAGGTCATTGATGATTCGCGGCTCACCAGTGTCAAGAATGGTCTCAAGGCTGCTGCCCGCCAGCGGGGCCGCGTAGCCGGGGCCGATATGCGCCGCCTGGTTGTCGGAGCGCATCCACTGGGAGCGCACCATCTTGCGGCCGCGGTCGTCCTCCTCCAGCAGTGCCACGCCGATGCGGTCGTAGGGGATGATTGGGCGAAAGGCGTCGTAGATCTCGTCCAGCACCTCGTCCAGCAGCAGCCCGCGATTGATCCGTTCCGTGACCGTGACCAGCGCTTCCAGCTCCCGCACGCGGCGCTCCAGACGCAGGCTGACCTCCACCAGCGCCTGCTGGAGTTCCCGTGGGTCCTGCCCCGTGGGCTGACCGGCTTTATCTGGCATGATGGGTTGATCCGTCCCTTTGATCGTGGCTTTGCCCACCATGATAACGCGACTGCGGCCCCACCACAGGAAACCCCGATGCGACGACTCGCAATAGTCCTCGGCGACCAGCTCAATGCGGATGCCGCCTTTTTCGATGACCTGGACCCCGCATCGGATGCACTCTGGATGGCGGAGGTGCCGGAGGAGGCCACTCACGTCTGGTCCCACAAGGCGCGCATCGCGCTGTTCCTGGCGGCCATGCGCCACTTTCGTGATGCCCGCGAGGCGGCAGGATGGACCGTGCACTGCCGGGCGTTGGGGGCGCACGAGGCGCCCGGTCTGGCAGATGCCCTTGCCGCGGATATCGCACGATTGCGCCCGGAGGAGCTCCTGGTGGTGTTGCCCGGCGACCACCGGGTGCTGAGCGCCCTGCAGGGCGTGGCCGCCGATCGGGGCCTGCCCCTCAGGGTGCTGGGCGACCGCCACTTCATTGATTCGCCGGAGGGTTTCCGGGAATACGCGCAAGGGCGCAAGCAAATCCGGCTGGAGTACTACTACCGACTGCTGCGCCGCCGTACCGGCTACCTGATGGCGGGCAAGGACCCGGAGGGCGGCCAGTGGAACTTCGATGCCGACAACCGCAAGGCGTTCGGCCGGCAGGGCCCCGGCCTGTTACCCCCGCCGGTGGGTTTCCCGCCTGACGCCGTGACCCAGTCGGTCATCGAGGCGGTTGAGGCGCACTTCCCGGACCACCCCGGTGAGCTGGATGCCTTCGACTGGCCGGTCACCCCGGAGCAGGCGCGGGCCGCGCTCAGAGATTTCATCGACCACCGCCTGCCCCTTTACGGCCGCTACCAGGACGCCATGTGGACGGACGAGCCCTGGCTCTACCACGCCCGCATCTCCGCGGCATTGAACCTCAAGCTGCTGGACCCGCGCGACGCGCTGCAGGCGGCGGAGCAGGCCTGGCGCGAGGGCCACGCGCCGCTGGAAGCGGTGGAGGGGTTCATCCGGCAGATCCTCGGCTGGCGGGAGTACGTGCGCGGCCTCTACTGGTACGCGATGCCGGAGTACGCCGAGCGCAACGCCCTGGACGCCGAGGCGGCCTTGCCCGACTGGTACTGGACGGGCGATGTGCCCATGACCTGCCTACGCCAGGCGATCGGCCAGACGCTGCGGTACGGCTACGCCCACCACATCCAGCGGCTGATGGTCACCGGCCTGTACGCCCTGTTGCTCGGGGTGCGGCCGCAGGCCGTGCACGAGTGGTACCTGGCCGTTTACGTGGATGCGGTGGAGTGGGTGGAGTTGCCCAACACGTTGGGCATGGCCCAGTTCGGTGATGGCGGGCTGATGGCCTCGAAGCCCTACTGCGCCACGGGGCGGTACATCCAGCGCATGAGCAACTACTGCGGCGAGTGCCGCTTCGACCCGGGGCAACGGACCGGCGAGCAGGCCTGCCCCTTCACCACGCTGTACTGGGACTTCCTGCTGCGCCACCGGGAGCGGCTGGCAGGCAATCGGCGCATGGGACTACAGCTTCGGAACCTGGATCGGCTGAGCGCGGAGGAGGCGGGGGCGATCCGCGAGCGGGCGGACCGCATCAAGGCCGGGGACGGGACGCCGCCCGCCGGGGCCTGACGGGCCCAGTCCACCAGACCCTAGGCCAACCCGGGTTCAGTCCACCCGGGTTCAGTCCACCGGGCGGATCTCGATCAGCACGCCCAGCGCGGGGTGGTCCAGGTAGTGAAGCTCCTCGCTGCGCATGCGGCGGCTCTCCTGCAGCGCATGCACGGCCCCGGTGGGCAGGACCGTGTCGCGATCATCGACGCTGCGCCGGTAGCGCAGGTCCACCACCGCGTGCAGGAAACGCTCCCGGTACACACGCACCAGGCCGTAAAGCTGTGCCGGCTCCAGGGAGGCGTCCCAGTTATCCGCATCCTCCGGCGGCGTCCAGCCCGGCGGGATGCCGATGGCCACGGAGCGGTTGCGCGGCAGCCCTTCCTGGCGCCAGCCGATATGCAGGAGAGGGTCGTAGGCGTCGGACTGCTGCAGTCGCTGTCGGGCCCCATGCAGCCGGAGTTGGTCGCCGGACAACCGCCGGAAGTCGCCGCCCCCCAATTGCTGAACCCGACTGAACTGCGGCGGGGTCACGGTCAGCGGCCACGCTTCGGCGTCGTCACCCCGCGCCTCGAACTGCCGGAAGATGATCATCTCCACGTTGTAGGCCTGCTGCGCGGCCACCGCCCCGGGCAGGGCGAGGCCGGCCCCACCCAGCAGGGCCATCAGGGCGAGCAGCAGCCCGGGCAGGGCCAGGCGGCGTCGGGTGTGAGTGGTGGCGTGGTGACGGCGTTTTGGCATGCGTCGAGGGCTCGGTCCGTGAATGAATCTGGCGCGATTACTATGACACAAGCGCCTGCCCATTGCTGCCCCGGCCCTGCCGATCGCGCGCCGCAGCGGCACCGGCAGGCGGGGCGGCACGTCAGGCCTTTGCGGGCTGCCGGGAGGGGGCCAGCGCCTGCAGCAGCTCGCTCACGGCGGCAATGCGGTCGTCCGCCTCGGGCAAGTGCTTGCGGTACTGCAGCTTCTCCTGCCCCTGCAGCCGGTAGGTCTCGGGGCTGGACTGGATCAGCCCGATCAGCGCCTCCGGGTCGATCTTCGGCTTGCTGCCAAAGTGCAGGGTGATACCCGAGGCCAGCCCGTCCACCTTCTCGATGCCCAGCGCGTCCGCCCGCAGCTTCAGCGCCGTCACCCGGAACAGGTTGCGGGTGGGGTCGGGCAGCAGGCCGAAGCGGTCGATCATCTCCACCTGCAGCTCGTCCAGCTCCGCCTCATTGCGGGCATTGGCAATGCGCTTGTACATCACCAGGCGGGTGTGCACGTCGGGCAGGTAGTCTTCGGGCATGAGCGCGGGGATGCGCAGGTCCACCTCGGCGCCCCGGTGCATGGGCTCGTCCAGGGCCGGCTCCTCGCCGCTCTGCAGCGCCTTCACGGCACGGTCCAGCAGCTCGGTATAGAGGTTGAAGCCCACCTCGCTGATCTGGCCGCTCTGCTCCTCGCCCAGCAGCTCGCCCGCACCACGGATCTCCAGGTCGTGGCTGGCCAGGGCGAAGCCCACCCCCAGCTCCTCCAGGCTGGAGATGGCCTCCAGGCGCTTCTTCGCGTCCGCCGTCATCGCCTTCTCCGGGGGCGCGATCAGGTAGGCGTAGGCCCGGTGGTGGGAGCGGCCCACCCGCCCGCGCAATTGGTGCAACTGCGCCAGCCCCAGCTTGTCGGCCCGGTTGATCAGGATGGTGTTGGCAGTGGGCACGTCGATGCCCGACTCGATAATGGTGGAGCAGACCAGGATGTTGAAACGCTGGTGGTAGAAGTCGAGCATCACGCGTTCCAGGTCCCGCTCGGGCATCTGGCCGTGGGCCACGTCCACCCGGGCGTCGGGCACCATCTCCTCCAGGTCGCGGGCGATGCGGTCGATGGAGTCCAGGTCGTTGTGCAGGAAGTAGATCTGCCCGCCGCGCTTGAGCTCGCGCTGGCAGGCCTCCTGGATGATGGCCGGATCCCACTGGTTGACGAAGGTCTTCACCGCCAGCCGCCGGGCCGGGGGCGTGGCGATGATGGAGAGATCACGGATGCCCGCCAGCGACATGTTGAGCGTGCGCGGGATGGGCGTGGCGGTGAGGGTGAGGATGTCCACCTCGGCGCGCAGCTTCTTCAGCTTCTCCTTCTGGCGGACGCCGAAGCGGTGCTCCTCGTCGATGATCACCAGCCCCAGGTCCTTGTACTTGACCGAGTCCTGCAGCAGCTTGTGGGTGCCGATGACGATATCCACCTTGCCGTCGGCCAGGTCCCGCAGCACCGCGTTGGTCTCCTTGGTGCTGCGAAAGCGCGAGAGCACCTCGACCCGCACCGGCCAGTCGGAGAAGCGGTCGCGGAAGTTCTGGAAGTGCTGCTGGGCGAGCAGGGTGGTGGGCACCATCACCGCCACCTGGCGGCCGTCCTGAATGCCCATGAAGGCGGCGCGCATGGCCACCTCCGTCTTGCCGAAGCCCACGTCACCGCAGACCACCCGGTCCATGGGGCGGGACGAGCGCATGTCCGCCTCGACGGCGGCGATGGCGCTCTCCTGGTCCGGGGTCTCCTCGAAGGGGAAGCCGTCGGCGAAGGCCTGGTAGTCCTCGTCGCGCCACTCGTAGACGTGGCCCTCGCGGGCGGCGCGGCGGGCGTAGATGTCCAGCAGCTCGGCGGCGGCGTCGCGGGCGCGCTTGGCGGCGCGCTTTTTCGCCTTCTCCCACTTGTCGCTGCCGAGTTGGTGCAGCGGCACCGCGTCGCCCTCGGCGCCGGTGTAGCGGGAGATAAGGTGCAGCGAGCTGACCGGCACGTAGAGCTTGTCGCCCTTGGCGTACTCCAGCGTCAGGAACTCGGTGGTCAGGCCGCCAGCCTCCAGGGTCTGCAGCCCCATGTAGCGGCCCACGCCGTGGTCCTCGTGGACCACCGGGGCGCCGATGGCCAGATCGGTGAGGTCGCGGATGATGGTCTCGGGGTCGCGTACCGCCCCGGCGCGGCGCCGGCGGCGCTGCTGGGCCCGATCGCCGTAGATGGCGTCCTCGGTGATCAGCGCCATGGCCGGCTGGCCGACCTGCGCGCCGTGCTCCACCGGGGCCACGGCCACGCCGATGGGCATATCGCCGGTGACGAAGCCCTCCCAGTCGCAGGCCTGGGGACGGATGCGGTGCTTCTGCAGCCGTTCGAGCAGCGCCTCGCGGTGGCCGGTGGTCTCGGCAATGAAGAGCACCCGGCCGGTGTAACCCGACAGATAATTGGTGAGCCGCTCCAGCGGGTGGTCTGCCTGGGGCCGGTTACGCAGATCCGGCAGCGGCTCGGTCTGGAAGACCACATCGCGGGGGCGGGGGGCCTCCGGCGCCGGAGCGTCGGCGTGCAGCACCACCTGGGGCAGGGTATTGAAGCGCTCGCGCAGGTCGTCCGGGCTGAGGAAGAGCCGGTCGGGGGCGAGCAGCGGCCGCTCCAGGTCGTGGCGGCGCTGCTCGTAGCGGTTGCGCACCTGCGTCCAGTAGGTGTCGGCCTGGGTGTCCGACTCGCCCAGTCGGGCGATCAGCGCGCCCCGGGGCAGGTAGTCGAACAGGGTGGCCGTCTGCTCGAAGAAGAGCGGCAGGTAGTACTCGATGCCCGCCGGCAGGTGGCCGGCGCTCACCTCGCGGTAGACCAGACTGCGGGACGGGTCGCCCTCGAAGGCGGCACGCCAGGCGCCCCGGAACTGAGTGATGCCCGCCTCGTCGGTGGGGAACTCGCGAGCGGGCAGCAGCTCGATGCGGTCGATCTTCTCGGTGGTGCGCTGGGTGTCCGGGTCGAAGTGGCGCAGGGTTTCCACCTCATCATCGAACAGGTCGATGCGCACCGGCTGGGTCGCACCCATGGGGAAGAGATCGAGCAGGGCGCCGCGCACCGCGAACTCGCCATGCTCGCCCACCTCGGAGACGCAGCGATACCCGGCCTGCTCCAGACGCTCGCGCATGGCGTCCAGGTCCAGCCGGTCGCCCACCCCCAGCAGCAGCCCCTGACCTTCCAGCCAACTCACCGGCGCCAGACGCTGCATCAGCGTGTTCACCGGCACGATCAGCACCCCGGCGCCCGTGCGCGGCAGGCGGTAGAGGGCGGAGAGGCGCTCGGAGATGATGTCCTGGTGGGGCGAGAAGACATCGTAGGGCAGCGTCTCCCAGTCGGGGAAACTGAAGACCGGGGTATCGCCCCGGGCCGCATCGCCCAGGAAGAAGCGCAACTCGGTGTCCAGCCGCGCGGCCTGCTGCGGGCTGTCGGTAACGGCTACCACCAGCCCCTGGTGCTGCCGGGCCGCCTGGGCCAGCGCCAGCGCGCCGGTGGCCCCATGCAGGCCGTACCAGTGCTCGCGGTTGCCCGCCTTGGCGGGGAGGGGCGGTGTCAGCGGTGAGGCGTGTTTCTCGGGCATGCAGTCACGGCAGGTTGGGAAAGCGGGCCGCTATTTTAGCGGGGGAGGGAGCGGGGGCAAAGGTGGGGGTGCTTGGGGTTACCTTGAAACTGCAGGGCAAGAGGGGTAAGGATAGGTCTCAGGGGGCTGACTGTGATGCACCGCGCAGACCGCACCCTATCCAGTCATTGCGAGCGTAGCGAAGCAATCCAGCACGCACGCATGACGGCCGAAGCTGGTACCGGGCGGGGCGCTGAGCGCGTCTGGAAAGCGTAGGCTTAGCGGCGTGCGGCCGAACGGTTGGAATTCATCGGGCGATGCTGCAGTATCGAAGGAACGGGATCACAGACTGCGCCAGGGAGACCCATCATGTGCATCCAGGGACGACGGCCCGCTTGCCAAAAGGGCGCCGCCAGGCGCCGCCCGACCCCTGGGTCGGTGATACTTTCCCCACTATATCGTGTGAACCGCGTGGACCGTGCCTTGCGGCGCGGCGGCTCAGTCCAACAGACATTTATCCGCCATGCTGAGCACGGGCGGATAAATGCTTAGCTGTTATTCTCTGGCGGGAGTCACCATATCTTGGTGGTTTCTGAGCAGTCCGCGAGGGCATTATCCATATATCAAGACCAAAGGGAGATTTGGGCATGGATTGCTATGATAGGGAGCACATCTCTGCAGCCATAAATTATTTTTGGGGGGACGGAACAGCGTCGCCTCAGTCGGTAAATGAGAGATCTGCTGAGGTAGTTTACACGGCAATCTCTGAAGCTCAGTCTTGTTCTGCATCAATGGATCTCGTTCCAAGACCCAGTGGTGGCAAGCCGGGAATTTCATATATAGTTAAACAGGTTGCAAAAATAGGAAAGAATATAGTTTCTGGGGATGCTTCAGTTTACCATGTTTGCAAAGTGCAAATTAGCACAAGCTATAAATCTGAAATAACAATGGCGCTAAAGGGAATTTAAAATGAAAAAGTCAGTGTTATTGTTCTTTTTTTCATTTTTTTGTGTCAGCGCATTTGCAAACACAAATGTTGAGCTTGTTTATTCTGGGCTAAAATTTAAAGTTCCCGGGAACTTCTCTGTAATAGGTGACGCAGGAGGCAATCTAAACATTCTGATATTTAGATACGGGGATGAGTTGGGTAAGAGGTTTTTGGCTTTTTCAGATATGACCGAAGATAAAACCATTAACTATGGGTGTCCAGCCAGCACCTTCTTTAAAGGTGTTTTCTTCGATAACGATAATCCTGAATGCGACCAAGATAATATAAAGTTAATGCAAGAGTCTTTTGTCGAAGGTCGGGATGTTAAAAAATGGTCTTCAGGTGAATATTCTATCGTGTATTCCGGAGACAACAAAAAGTCGTATATTTTCGTAATCGGGGATAACGGAAAAATTGTGAAGTTAGACTCAGACTTTTTGGAGTTTGAGGCTATTATGAAGGTGGTTAAAGATATATAATGGAAATCAAAAGGATATGTTGACAATAGCGTAACCAAGGGTATATAGACTCCTCCCGCAAGTAGGCAGAGATGGCATTGGTGATCGAGGCGAATAGCGAGTCGGTTGCGATCGTATATTCGGCCTGTTGGTGGAGCGTGGTGCTCCTGGCCTTCATGGAATCCGCGCACCGGAAGCCAATCGCTGCCAACGGCATCGTGGTGCCGCCATTGCTACCGGCTTTCTCCGATGCGGGGCCGACCTCATTCGCCATGATCATGCACTCTCTGCGCAACCGTGGTGGGGTGTCATGCTGTGTCAACGCCACCTGAGTCTGCCCAATGGGTTGCAACCCCTGGATGGCTTGTTGCGTCGCCGGTAGGAGCGCACGTACTGCGCGGACAGCAAGCGCACGGTGAATCCGAGCCGGGAAAGCTCGCGCCCCCAGTAGTGAGCCGTGCCGCAGGCTTCCATGACCACGGTGGCAACTTCCCGGTTCTGGAAGAAGCGCTGGAATCGGGACCGGCTCAGGCGCTCGCGCTCGATGATCCTGCCGTGTCCGTCGGAGATGGCGACCTCGAAGAAGGATTTGGCCAGGTCGACGGCGATGGTCATATTGGTGGACATGGGCTCCTCCTGTTCCTCGTTGCTGAAGGCACCAGTTCCAGCATGGCACTCCGATGCCGGATAAGAGGGCGGGAGGAGTCCATCCCATTACTGCACAGTGACCGATCTTCCGCCGCTTTGCGGCGCCAAACTGGCGCGTAAGCCGGGCGTTGGCGTTAAAGCAATCGAAATGAGCTAGGAGAAACGATGAAAATTGCAGATTTTCTAAATGAAGAGAAAAAGGATTGTGTACCTTATGGCAGTGACGTGTCCGCAGGTACTTATGAGTGCGCAGATTGTGGGCGGCAGTACTCCAATCAGTCAAAAACCTCACTCCCGCCATGCCCCAATATTAAAAACAAGCCTCATCCTAAAAAATGCTGGAAGATATTGTCAGGGCAAGGTGATGCGCCGGATGATCCATATCCCAACAAATAGCTATAACAACGCCAAGCACGGCGACAGCTTTTTTGTTTCGGCTGCGCCTCCACTACAAAGCCGCGCGTGTTGGCGGCGTTAGCCAGAGAGAGAAATGACAGAAATCGAGCTTCTTCAACAAATTGCGGATAACACATCCACGAATACAAATTTGTGGGTAGCTGTTATTGCGGCAACAGCGGCAATATCTGGTGCAATAGTGACAGGGATTTTGCAGTACTTTACGGAATCGAAGAGAGCCAAGAGAGCGAATGAGATCGAAGAGAAAAAGTTACGAGCAAATATAGTGGCTACTGAGCGTCTGCGCTGGCTGCAAGATGTTCGTGAAAGGCTCTCTAAACTCTACACGCACTTGGACATGCAATACAGCTTTTTGAAACGGGCGGGTAACCCAGCTCAGCTACAGCAGACTCTGGACGAATATTCATTTGTTGTTATGCAAGAAATTCATCACATAAGCCTACTTTTGAATCCTGAAAAGCCAGATCAGAAGAAGCTCAAACGTGCCCTAGCAGTGAAGCAAAAAATTCTCCTTAAGTGTTTCAGCCGCAAGTCGCAGCAGCTATCTCAAATACATGACAAGCGCTATGCGTTGGTCAAGAACATTGCTTTTAACTCACTGACAACCGTCGGTGCGCGTACATGGCGTCAGATCAAGGATCTGGATTAATGGCTAACAAGGCCAATCACGGCGACAGCTTTTCCGTTGCGGCTTCGCCTCCACTACAAAGCTGCGCGTGTTGGCAGCGTTAGAACGAAAATGACGAGGGAAACGTGAGCCGAGAACTTAAGCGTATCCGACGAAGGAAGGCTACCCAGAAAAAATTGGATGGCATTTGGGAGCAGTCGAATTCTAGCTTGATTGTTCACTACTCCTGCGAAAGCTTCTACGACACTGAAGATGGAAGGACGCCCAGGGTCACTTCTATCGCGGTAAGGAATCTAGCATCCGGCCAGACAGAGTCATTTTCCATCCACAAGGTTGCTGAGCAGCAACGAATTCCCTTTGACGAGATACATAACAAATATGATGACCTTGAAAAGGAGATGCTTGAGGAGTTCTTCGATTTCGCGAGAACTCATCAGCACTTTAACTGGGTCCACTGGAACATGAGAGATATAAATTATGGGTTTGCTGCTTTGGAGCATCGATTCAGAGTTCTGGGTGGAGACCCGGTTGTAATTCTTGAAGATAGGAAATTTGATTTGGCAAGAGCCCTAGTGAGTATTTATGGGCTGGGCTACATTGAGCATCCGCGGTTACAGAAACTCATTGATAAAAATAGGATCACCGACAGAGGATTTCTGTCCGGGGCTGAGGAAGCAAAGGCCTTTGAAGACAAAGAATACGTGAAGCTGCATCAGTCAACCCTGAGGAAAGTTGATATTTTGGCAAATATATTCGAGCGCACTGCCGATGGTTCAATAAAAACCAATGCAAGTTGGCTTGAGAGATATGCTGCGCACCCAAAAATACTTGTTGAGGTAATACGGGAGCATTGGGTCTGGTCTCTCATTGTAATGGTAGCGATTTCAGTGGGTCTATTTAGCCGTGTCGCAGATTGGTTCTAACAAAAGCGTCAACGCGGACCGGCTTTTCCGCTGCGCTCCAAAGCCGGCCGGTTACGCTTAACGTTAAATTTCAAGAAAGAGTTGGGAGGTCAACTTGACGGACGAAACTGAAGACAAAAATGCTGACTCAGCCACCACTACCAACGGCGGTGGAAAGAAAAAGTCGAGAGGAAGTGCGCCCAGACCCATCCCAGTTAATACCTTGGAAGACGCGTTAGCGATCCCCCAAGCTTTGAAGGAATATAATGGAAGCAATCCGTGGGCACCAGCTGAACTAGCAAAGGTGCTTGGCGTTGGAGCCAAGGCCAATAAATTCTACTATTTATCTGCTAGTTCTAGAGACTATGGCCTGACCGAAGGAACCAGCAGATCTGCCGAAATTGGTTTGACGAATCTTGGAAATGAATTTCTCTTCGCTCCAAATCCTGCCGAAGAACACCTTGCTTTAGAGAAAGCGTTTTTTAAAGTAGATCTCTTCCAGAAGGTTTACTCATATTATAGCGGCGGAGATCTGCCGGAGATGAAGTACCTTGGAAATACACTTCAAGGTACATTTGGCTTAGAGCCAGAGTTTCACGAAGACTTTTATAATCTTTACCAAGCGAACCTAGAATTCATAAATAAATTCTCTAAGAGCAGTGAAAGACAAATTGAGGTAGTCGATCCAGCGAAACGTGATCACTTAGTGGTAACTGGCTCTCCTCAAAAATCAGTAGGAGAACTGACAGTCGCATTTGTTGCAATGCCATTTAGTGAGAAGACCGGAAAATACCCGGATGGATTTTATCGTGAGGTTCTTAGAAATCTTATAACTCCGGCAGGCGTAGAGGCGGGTTTTAAGGTTGAAACTGCTAGGAAAGATGGAAGCGATATAATTCACTCGACGATTGTAAATGACCTTCTAGATGCGGATCTCGTTATAGCCGATTTGTCGGATCACAACCCAAATGTTTTATTCGAATTGGGTGTGAGAATGGCTCATGACAAGCCAGTTGCTCTTATACGAGCAAAAGGTACAGGGCAAATATTCGATGTTGATAATTTACTTCGAGTATACGACTACAACCCAAATTTATGGAAGTCTACATTAGAAGACGATATTCCTAACCTTGTGAAGCACATTAAGGCGACTTGGGAAAACCGTAATTCACAAACATCATACATGAAGATCCTGCGTGGAAAAGAAATTTAACAAACGGCTGCACGGCGACCGATTTTCCGCCGCTTCGCGGCTCCACACCGGCGCGTGAGCCGGGCGTTAAATGAAGAAGTTGGCAATGAGCAGAGCACCTGGAACAGTATCGAAAATATTATGGCATTTTACTGGTGGCCCACTTTGGGATGATCAGAGGAATAAGCAAGGAAAAGAGTTAAAGCCAGAAGAAGGCGCATTTGACGCGCTCAGAAGTATTATTGCAACTAAAGAATTACGAGTTGGCGCATATCAAGAACTGTTTAAAGTTGTAATCGCAAAAAAGCGAAAATATGACCGAAAAATCAAGGAATTTATAACCGAGGTAAATGTTCCCGTGGTTGTAAAATCCAGTAACGTTTGCTGCATAGCGGACATACCAATTCAACATTTGAGTTATCATTCGACGCGATATGGACGAATAGCGATTGGGTTCCACCGAGATGCTGTAGTTAAAGCTGGATTTAACCCAGTCATGTATTCATTGGAGCACTCGCATTTATCCAATGCTATTTACGAAGGATATTCTGCTTTAGATGACATAGACCCATTTTGGGCAAAAAGTCATTTAGACGATTTGTCCGATCAAGCGGACATAGATGACGTTGCAAACCAGTTAGATGAAATTGATTGGGGGCACGACCAGGTTCGGGAAAGTTATGAGAAATTCTTGGCGTTCATAAAGACATTCGAGTCAGATGAATTTGACTCAATATATTGCGAAAGAGAGTGGCGAAGCACTTCGCCGTTCAGCTTCTCCGTAGAAGATATAGCAATGATCGTCCTTCCGAGAAATAGTAAAGGCCGAAATTTGTATGAGGAATATCTTTCCGAAACTGACCTGCCTAGTACGGTATCCATTGTTTGCTGGGAAGATCTGATTGAGCATTAATCATTTAACACGGCGCTTGAGCGGGACCGCGCTAACCGCGCGGCCGCTCAGCTGAGCGTTATGCAGTGACGAACTCCAGTGGACACGCGTCACGTGACGCGCTACACTATACTTCATGATCAAAACTTTCGCGGATAAACGAACTCAGGAGCTCTACTCCAAAGGTAAGTCAAAGAAATTTCCTGCGGATGTCACGCCGCGAGCCGCCAGAAAGCTCGAATATGTCAACCTGGCTGAACGGTTGGAGGATTTGAAGGCGCCGCCCGGTAATCGCCTTCACGCGCTATCGGGAAACAGGCAGGGACAACACGCGATTTCAATAAACGATCAGTGGCGCATTTGCTTTCGATTTGAGGATGGTGATGCGTATGAGGTCGAAGTGTGTGACTACCACTGAGTGAGGTGATAACAATGGCTATACCTAATACATCAGGCATGCAGCGCAAGCCGACTCACCCTGGCGAAATGCTGAGAGAGGATTTCCTACCGGACTATGGCCTGACCGTTGCGGGGTTGGCAGAGTCTCTGGGTGTGTCTCGCCAGTCAGTCAATGAGTTGCTGCGCGAGCGCCGTGCTGTCAGTCCTGAAATGGCGCTCCGACTTGCTCGCTTGTTTGGTAACTCTCCGGAGTTCTGGCTGAATGCACAGAGATCCGTTGATCTTTGGACGGCATCCCAGTCGGTCAAGGAGGAAGTAGATCGGATCAAGCCGCTAAATGCTGCATAACCAAGCCATGCACCGGATGCCAAACCCTCCGCTTCGCTGCGGATTTGCCACCGGTGATGGCGGCGTTATACGGCACTTCACTCATGCCCGATTTCCACGCAGAGCACAATTGCGATCGCTTGATGTGGTATGCCGGAGTCACCCCGGCGCTATTTAAGGAGATAATTCGATGCAGGTTCGACGATTGAACATAAACAATTTCCGGGGTGTCAGCAGCGGTCAGGTCGACTTTCAAGGCCACACCTTGCTCGTCGGGGGAAATAACATTGGTAAATCGACTGTCTGCGAATCCTTGGATTTAACTCTTGGCCCCGAGCGTCTTTTCCGACGCCCGGTGATCGACGAGCATGATTTTCATAGCGGACATTATTTGTCCGAAACGAATGAGCCAGTAGAAATCGTTATTCGAGTTCTTCTGACTGACCTCTCCGAGGAAGCTGAAAGGCGGTTTCATCGTCATTTGAGGCGCTGGCACGATCCGAGCGGGCAATTCGTAGACGACATGGATGAGGGGCCGGAAGCGGCAGATGCGGAAGGTACAGTCTGGGCATTGCCTATAGTCTTTGTAGGTCGATATGAACGAGATGAGGACGACTTTATAGGCAATACTTTCTTCGATCATCCTGTTGAACAAAGTGACGAGGAAGACCCATCTGAACAAAAGCTCGGTGGTGGTCGGAAAGTATTCGGTCGGGACCAGAAGCGGCTATGTGGCTTCATCTTTCTCCGTACCCTGAGGACAGGGTCGCGGGCACTTAGCCTTCAGCGTGGCTCCCTTCTAGATACAGTTCTGCGGCTTAGCGACAACGGTATGTCCGAGATGTGGGAGAAGACACTAACTGAGCTTCGAAGCCTTGATCCAGCAATCGGGGAAATCGAACAGCTCAAAGAAATACGTGAAGAGATACGCAAACGCCTGGCGCGTTTCGTTAACCTGTCAGCCGGGGACGAGGCGACAGCTTTCTTTGCTTCCGACCTGACAAGAGATCATTTGAGGGATGTTGTCAGCCTGTTTCTGGCAGCGCAGCCAGCGGCGCACCCGCTTCCCTTCCAGAAACTGGGTACTGGGTCGGTCAATATGCTTGTATTTGCACTTCTGACCTTCATTGCCGACTTAAAAGGGCAGCAATCAGTGATCTTCGCGATGGAAGAGCCTGAGATTGCGCTGCCGCCACATACCCAACGACGTGTCGGGCGGTTTGTTCTATCGGAAATGGGGCAGGCGATAGTTACATCTCATTCACCCTATATCATTGAGCAGTTCGAGCCGGATCAGATAGTCGCTCTCAATCGAGACGACGCGGGAGCACTTTCAAGCCGGAACGTCACTTTGGGCGATATAAAACTTAAAAAATTTCGCCGTGAGCGGCGCCAGATGGCCGAAGCAATTCTGAGTCGTGCCGTTATCGTCGTTGAAGGCGCCACCGAAGCCGCGCTGCTCCCGGTAACATCGGAACTGCTTGAGCGTTTCCGCGGAGAAGCGTATGAACACATCGATCTTTCGGGCGTGAGCATCTTCAACGCCGGTAGCGACAGGGAGGTGCCACCATTCGGACCTTTTTTCAAAACACTTGGAAAGCCGGCATTTGCTTTTTATGACAAGCAGGAACACGAGCCCGACGAAGTGGTAGCAGCACGGCTCGCCGATTTTAACCAAGTGTGGGAATCTCCGGAAAAGGGTATAGAGGATGTGCTGATTGGTGAGATGCCGGTGACTACATTACGCAGGTTCCTAGAGTCGGCCAAGAATCGTGATGACTATCCGGTGAATAAAGGTACGATCGAGGATGGCATGAGTGACGAGGATATCAAAAGAAATACAAGAGCTGTTCTAAAAGTGCGAAAAGGCGACAACCAGCCTTATGCTGCGCTGTTGATCGCTGAATGTTTGACCGAAGCCGAACTGCCGGAGACGATTGTTACAATTCTCGACACCGTGCATGCTTTCCTGAGTCATGCGGCCGCGACTCCACCTCAGAACGGCGACGGTGAAAGCGAAGTTCCCAAAGTCAATGCAGTTTGATCATGCCAATAGAACTGGATGAGCAGCGCGAGGCCATACTAGATGCCGAAGGCCACATTCTGGTATTAGGTGGTCCGGGTGCTGGTAAGACGACAATCGCCCTCTTAAAAGCAAAATCGTTATTTCCACACTTACAGCCGGGCCAGAAGCTTCTATTTTTAAGTTTCTCCCGTGCTGCAGTTCGTCAGGTGCTCAAAGGGTGCCAAGCGCTGCTGACAGCAGAAGAACGACGCGCGATTGAGGTTAAGACTTATCATGCATTTTGCCTAGAGCTGCTGCAGAGCCATGGCAAACTTCTAACGGGACGCCCAATTACTATATTGTTTCCAACTCAAGAGAGGCTGGAAAAAGCGCGTTTTGAAGGTGATTGGGATGAAGAGCGGCAACATCTCGCGCTAGATCAGGCGCGCTATTGCTTTGATCTTTTGGCGCGTGGAGTTGCTGACCTAATTGAGCGGTCTTCGAGACTCCGTGACCTTCTGGGGAGTTGTTATCCAACCATCATTGTCGATGAATTCCAGGATACGGATGATGAGCAATGGCGTATTGTTAAAGAGCTCGCTTCAGTGGCATGTGTTTTTTGTTTAGCTGATCGCGACCAGCGGATTTTTGATTACCGCGATGACATCGATCCCCGCCGGATTGAATCTCTTCAGGACGATGTAGCCCCCCGAACTTTCGACCTGGGGCGAGATAACCATCGGAGTCCACATGGTGGCATTCTACGCTACGCTGATGCCGTGCTACGAAATCTTTATCCTCTGCCGGACGTTGACGATGTAAAGCTTGTGCACTGCTGGCCGAATGCTTTCTCGTCCACTGTTCATGCTGCTGTATTGTGGACCTTAAGTAAGTTACGAAGGCAGGGTATAGCGAGCCCTTCTGTTGCCGTCCTTGCAAGGTCGAATCGACTTGTGGAGCAGATATCAGGAATACTTAGCGAACCCCACCAGTATAACGGAACAGATTTGCCCCCTATCGATCACAGTGTTGTCTGGGATGCAGAGTTATCGGCCGCTGCCGGGGCAGTCGTTGCGTCAATCATGGAATGGTCGGATAGTGGTGCGGAGCTTCCGGTTACTATGACTCTCGAAGCGATTGCCAACTACTATGAACTCAAAAACGCTACCTCACCGTCGCAGGCAGCTACAGCCAATGTCCGCAAGTTTAAGACTGCGGCAGAGAAAGTACGTGAAGGGAGCACGCCTCGTAACAATGCTGGAAAAGAGCTGCTCGCTGCTGCAGAGCAAGGGCTGGAGTTCAAAGGGGATCCCATTGCGGACTGGCGGGCAGCCCGCGGACTGCTCCAAAAAGTTTCCCATCTTGAGGAGTTGTACCGCCAGTCGCGTCTCGTTCGCCTTTTTCGCGCGACTGATACGATTGGCGGGGGCCTAGCTGATCTTTGGCTCACAAAAGGCAATTACGAAGGCGCCACACAGCTGGTGTCTCGGACTCTTGAGCATGAGAGGCTCATTGCTGCTGATCAAGAGCCTAGCGGTTGCATGCTGATGTCAATGCACAAGTCAAAAGGCAAGGAATTTGATGGCGTTGTGATAGTGGAGGGTGCATACGCTGGTTTGTTCTTTGATCCCGGTCGCGAACAACCCCCGTTTGAACGTAGCCGGCGTCTACTTCGTGTTGCCATCACAAGAGCGCGCACCAATGTTATTATCGTGCGCCAAACAAACGCACATCCATTGACAGACCAATGATGAGGGGAGTTTTATCAGAGGTGACACTGTTCACGTCTGGACGCCATCGGATAGCCGGATACTCGACGTGCCGTATAATAAATGGCTGTTGTCGGACGCACCTCCGCTCCCGCTCCGGTACGCCGCAAAGCCAAGACGTTATACCTCATAGGAGTAAAATTTGAACAGAGGAATGTTTTCTTCAATATCAGATAACGAAGCCTATGCTGAAGCAGATAAAAAATGGACAGTAGAGCTCCAGAGGTTTCACAAATACTGGTATGACTTGGTGGTCAACCCTAATGAGGTCGCAGAATACTTCGATACACGAAAGCTGATTGTCGATTATCTGAAAGGAGTAAAGGAAGCTGTAGAGAAAAGCTTGGAAAAGCGATTTGTGTATTTTATTTGTTCTAGAACAAAGGTTAGATTTAATACTAAAAAGAAGCCTTCTTTCAATCCCTTTACCAAAAAAGTAAAAATTCATATCTTAGTAGGCAAGAAAGAAAAGAAAAAAAGTATTTGTTGCAAGTTTTTCGACAGAGGGCTAGACAAGTTTTCTAACCCAAAGATTGATTTAACTGATAAATACATAACTATAACGGACTCAAAAGGTGACCTTACGACTGCATCTATTCATGACTTTCTTGATGGTTCGAATATAAACTTAGGAATAAGCAGTAATGTTGAATATGTTGGGTACACTGAAAACCCCCACACCCGGCCTACAAATGGTTCTCACACAGGTCTGAGTGACACCCTCTACAAAGTATCAAACGAAGATTGTGACACCCTGATTTACTTTAACGTTTTTAATGTTGTCACAGAGGCAACCAGCAAGAACTCTATGTTTAACTTTGTCATCCCTAATTCAATGACGGATGAGATTGGATCAGAACTGGAAGGTAAAATAATAGAGAAATGTTTTATTTTTTACTTTGATGCCATCAATCAGAGTAGAAATAAGAAAAAAGAGTTATCTGAGCTGAAAAACAGCCTTATAAAAATGGCCCAACAAAACAAAATAGGATCAGTTACCTTTTACTACGAGTTTGAAGATGTAAATGATTATGCAATTTTTTCGTCGTCATTAGTTAAACCTAGTTATTGCCATAGGTTTTCTGTGCGTATAGAAAACGATAATGTTGAAGTTAAAAGATACTGAGGCACGCTTTGGGAAGAGGTATAACAAGTTGCTGCACGCGGATAAATTACTCGCTGCGCTCGCAATTTACCAGTGAGCAAAGCGTTATGTTTGGGAGGTTTAATTGAAATTCAGCCAGCGAATGGGATTGGCACCGGTTAATTCGGTTATCCAAACTGAAGGGATGAGCGAGGAACTTCAGAACTCCCTATGGAACGTTCTTGATATCCATATCTGGTCATCAAGGGGCTTTCTGAACCCTGTCTCTCACATTCGAAACGCCGAAATTTACACCTTCAGTCGAAAACTGTGGTTTGGGTACTTCAAGAAGCCTCTTGACTCTATTCCAGAGTACGAATTTCAAATAATGGATGAGATCAGGGGCCATTTTTTTAGCAGGATATGGCATGAGGTTTTTGATTTTATTGAATTTGTTTTATCTATCGATGGTCGTCCCGCGCTTTCCAGAGATATAAATTCCGTTCTAGAAGCAGAGCTTTCTGGCTATAGGGTGATTGATGGGCTCGTGACCCCCATTTCGGAGGAAGTTGAACGAGAATCCTTGGAAGAAGCTCTCGGACCTGGACCTTTTGACGGCGTCGAAACCCATCTGAAGCAAGCTCTGATGCACCTATCGAACCGTGATCATCCTGATTTTCGAAACTCAATAAAAGAGTCCATTTCTGCCGTAGAAAGCTTGGCTTGTACACTGACAAGCAACAGCAAGGCTACTCTCGGGGATGCCTTAAAAGTCCTTGAGAGGGAGAACCAACTCCACGGTGCATTGAAACAAGGGTTTTCTGCGCTTTATGGGTACACCAGTGATGCTGACGGCATTCGCCACAGGATACTCGAAGGCTCTACAATAGACGCGAATGATGCAAAATATTTTCTAGTATCCTGCGCAGCCTTCATTAATTACCTTAAGGCTAAACATGCGAAAGCAACATAACAAAACGCGGCACACGAACGCCCTTGTCTCCGCTTCGCTACGTCAAGGTCGCCGCTGCGCTCTGCGTTGGGCAGGCAAGCTGACTCTATGATCGAAGAAATTTCTAAAGCATTACCGCAGATAGTGACGGGTGTGTTCGGTTTGCTTACCGCTGTTGTCGGGTATTTTGTAGGTAAGAAGTCAAAGATCGACGATGTCCGAATCAAGAAGACGCACGAACTTGCGGAAGAATTGTCCGTCCTAATGCAGGAGGACTATCGAGACAGAAAATTCGCGCGAGAACAGTATGATCGGAGTTTTGGGCACTTGGCTGGGCCTCATGAGGCTGCCCAGTATTTCGGCCAACATGAAAATCTCCATGGTTCATTAAGACAGATTATTGACAGACTGATGGAGAGAAGGCCCAAGATCGTGGAACTCAAGGATCGAAGTGCTATATACCTCCCTAAAAGAGTGACTGATCTGGTCGATGAATACATCGGACTAACGACCTTCGAATATATGACCGATGGCATAGGTTTGATTGATACCTTTGCAGAGTCGTTCTTCGAGCATTGTCTTGACGCGCAAAAGGCGTCCCGTCGAGAAGAGATCTTTGACGAGATTATGCGGCGACTGAGGAAGGTTAAGTGACGGCCAAGCCCAACAAGGCCATCCAGCCGACGCTCGTACCTCGCGCGGCTGATGGCTGGCGGTTAAAAATTTCTTGTGGTTGAGATTTTATGGATAAATCAGAGATAGCAATTTCCATTTCCCTGGGGAGCCTTTTGGTTTCTCTTGGTGGGCTTTTATTTACAATCCATAGTTCTCGAAAGGCAAGCAGAATTGAGCGTGCCAGAGTCTACGATAAGGTTTACCATGATGCATCAGACCTTCTAGTTTACAACTACAAAAAGAAGATAGAAGAGCCATACAGGTCGGAAGATAAGTTTTTAGAAAAGGCAGTCAATGAATACGAGAGCTCTCATTGGCTGGAGCAGATGTATGGATTTAATATTGACTATCCAGAGGGCGTTGAATCAGAAGAGGCGAAACGGGAATACCGAAGAAAGGTAAGTGATGAATACCACAAACACCAACGTGAAAAGCATGTAGATTCTTTCGTTGAGACCATGGAAAACAGATCTCCGGTATTCAATCTTGATAATCAAGAGTTCGCTGAACGATTTAATCGTCTTGTTGATCACGTCACACACAACCTATCTTACTTTAGCGCTCCAGTTGTGGAGTGCTGGGAGAAAATGAGGTTTCTAAGCCCTGAAAAGGTACGCAATGAGTACGTTTCGTTAAGGCGCGTAAACGAGTCCGCATGCGAGCCTATAGAAGAACCAATTGAAGACCCTTATCTTGGCATTCTTCTGATAATACGACACGAGTATCGCGAACTAAATAAGCCACTCAAGACAAAATGGGCGGAATTCTGGTTTAATCTTACAACCATCCGCTACCGTGTCAGACGAATTTTTAACAAAAAAAGGCAGTGGGACGTGTAAACACGCCCCTGCTTTTGACGTTATGTTTCTAGAGGGTAAGCAGTGTTCAAAGTTCTAGCCGCCACTCGTGAAGACATGAATGAAGGCTGGGTATGGCTCAGCCAGCATAAGTTCGCTCCACGCTCAATCGTCAAGATTCGTAATAGGGCGAATAACAAAGTGGTGTACTGCGAAGCTCTGGAAATAGACGAAAATTTCATCAAGGAGTACAACCAAACTCCGCGAGTGAGTATCTGTCAAAGCGATAGTACGATGGTAGTAAATGGTTGGTACCGGAATCGGCTTGGTGGAATTGCTACCAAGCAGGATCATGACCTTGAAGTTTCAGAAGCGAATGGATTCTGGGGGAAGTTTCGGGCAAGCACTGGACATCCTCAAGTAGTGGTCCGTCTTGCAACATGGCTGTCAGTAATAAGTGTCGGATTGGGCATCCTAGGCGTGTGTTTGGCGCTCAAATGAAACATAACCATGCCAGTCACAGCGACGGCTACTACATTGCGGCTGCGCCTCCATTTCGTAGCCGCGCGTGCTGGCGGCGTTATGCACTGTCGGGCCACAGGGTTGCCGTGATCCTACTGCGAGTATCCCAAAAGACCGTAGTGCAATTCTTGTTTGTAGTGGTTTGGATTCCGCCCCTCGGCAAGTCCAGGGCATTCGACGTAATGACAGACTGGATCATCCATGAACAAACCCAGCCTTCGCTTTTGGGATATTTTCTTCGAGGTTTATCTGGACCTGCCCCGTCAGGGCCCCGGCAACCGAACCAGCGCCGCCAGAGCGCTTGCCCTTTGCCACGACCTGCCGCAGTGCCCCAGGATCCTCGACTTGGGCTGCGGTGTCGGCGGACAGACGCTGCAGCTTGCCGAACTGACGTCGGGGTCCATTCTGGCAATCGATAGCCACGCGCCGAGCATCGAACGGCTTCAGGCGGCTATTGCGGAGCGCAGGCTTTCGCAGCGCGTCAGCGCGGTCGTCGGAGATATGGCCCGTCCAGCACAACCGCTTGGAAGTTTCGATCTCATCTGGTCGGAGGGTGCGCTTTACAGCATCGGCCTCCGGAACGCCCTCAACGTCTGCTACGGCTTACTGCGCCCGGGCGGATACCTTGCGTTTACCGACGCGGTCTGGTGCAGGGAGAACCCGCCTGCCGTGGTCAAAGCGAGTTTCGACCTGGACTATCCAACCATGGGGTGGCTGGACGACGATGTGACAGCGATAAAAGACTGTGTATTCGAACTCATCGGGCACTTCCCGTTGCCTGATGAAGCCTGGTGGGACGAGTTCTACACGCCCATGGAGGCTCGTATTTCGGAACTGCGCGACAAGTATGCCAACGATGTTGAAGCCTCGGCCATCTTGGACCAACTCGCCGAGGAGCCCGAGATGCACCGCCGCTATTCAGAGTTCTACGGCTATGAGTTCTTCGTGGCGCGCCGCCCCTTTTGAAGCCGGGTTCAAGGTGGCCGGGGCGCTCAAGCAGGGCGCGCTTACCGGGATCAAAGACGGTAACCAAAACCGGTCGCCGGGCTTCTACCTCAGCTTTGCGTTAGGCGCTATGAGTTATGGAGGATGAGATGGAAATCAAGTGTATCGCCGGTTTTGCTTCAATAACAAAAGACCCAGCAGCAAGTGCGGCCCTCTATCAGGATGCGCTGGGTCTGCCGCTGGAGACGATGGACGAGTATCGTTTCATGGATAAATTTCCTGGAGCGAACCATTTTGGTGTATGGCCCCTCTCAATGGCCGCCCAGTCCTGTTTTGGGCAGGATGAATGGCCTGAAAATGTTCCTGAGCCCACAGCCACGATTGAGTTCGAGCTGGCGGATGCCGCTGCTGTGGAGGCGGCAGTAGAAGAAATGAAAGAGAATGGGCAGGCGTTCATCCACGAAGCTCGTACTGAACCGTGGGGGCAAACAGTGGCACGGTTCATGAGTCCCGAAGGTGTATTGGTGGGACTGAGCTATGCGCCATGGCTTCATGAGTGAGCGCCTATACACATCATCTAAGCACTTATCCGCCATGCGGCGCTCGGCAGATAGGCGTCGTTCCGAGACCAGAACAGTGTGTCTCCCCTTCATATCTACGCAACGTATCGCGGCAAGGCTAGGCTTTCCGTGCGACTGAGCGAATGGCAGTCGTCTTGGCCTTGAGAGTGCCTATGCCGCACTCGATTTGGCGAAACCGCAACCGGTCGGATCACTGGCCCGGCCAGACAGGCGCCGCCTTGGCGTGACGGGCAGGTGGTCGCGATTCGGGCACCAGACCATCAGCATTGGAGACCACCATGAGTGACCCATTCCAGTACAGACGTTTAAACCGCGACGACGCCGCCCTGCTGCTCGTTGACCACCAGTCGGGGCTGATCTCGCTGGTGCAGGACTTCTCACCCGGTGAGTTCAAAAACAACGTCCTCGCCACTGCGGCCTGCGGGGACTACTTCAACCTACCGACGATCCTGACGACGAGCTTCGAAGACGGGCCCAATGGCCCGCTGGTCCCGGAACTCAAGGAGACCTTCCCAAATGCGCCGTATATCGCGCGGCCCGGCAACATCAATGCCTGGGACAACGAAGACTTCGTGAACGCTGTCAAGGCAACCGGCAAGAAGCAGCTCATCATCGCCGGTGTGGTCACGGAAGTCTGCGTTGCATTCCCGGCGCTCAGTGCCTTGGAGGAGGGTTATGATGTGTTCGTGGTCACCGATGCCTCCGGTACCTTCAATGAGGTCACGCGTGAGGCTGCATGGCATCGCATGCAGCAAGCGGGGGTGCAACTGATGAGCTGGTTCGCGATGGCGTGTGAGCTCCACCGCGATTGGCGCAACGACATTGAAGGCCTCGGTCAGCTGTTCTCCAACCACATTCCCAACTACCGGAACCTGATGACGAGCTACTTTGCCAAGGCGTCTGGTTGAACCGGTGATGCGGCCACGGGCGCGATGGCGTGCGTGGCCGCTTGTTTCTCGCTTCGAAGCCAATGGTGATAAATGGATCAACTCCCCAATCGAATTCTGGTCTTCGCCGGTAGCGCGAGATCCGGCTCCTTCAACAAGCGCCTTGCGCGGCTCGCTGCGGGGCGTGTCGAGGCGGCCGGCGGGCAGGCGACCTTTATTGACCTGCGCGACTATCCGATACCGCTCTACGACGGCGATCTGGAGCGCGAGCAGGGCATTCCGGCCCCTGCCAGACACCTCAAGGACGTGCTCGCGGAGCACTCCGGGCTGATCGTGGTCTCGCCGGAATACAACGGCTTCATCACCCCGTTGCTGAAAAACACGCTGGACTGGCTGTCGCGTCCGGACGGTGACCAGGACGGCCTGGCCCTGTTCCGGAACAGAGTAGGCTGCGTGCTCTCCGCCTCGCCTGGGGGGCTCGGTGGCATGCGTAGCCTGGCGTTGGCCCGGCAGTTGTTGACCAACCTGGGCGTAACGGTCCTGCCGGATCAGCTTGCGGTACCCGGGGCCGCAAAGGCATTCACCGATGATGGCGAACTGGCCGATTCAGGGGCCCGTGAGCGCCTGGACCAGATCTGTCATCGGTTGGTGGAGACGCTGGACCGGCTCAATCCTCCTGCAGGGCGTTGAACGCGTCGGCAAGATGATCGATCAATGCCCGGACGGCGGGCAGCAGACCCCGCCGTGACGGGAACACCACATGCACGATCTCTCGCCGCGGTGTCCACTGTGGCAACACCGGCACAAGGTGGCCTGCGTCGAGTTCCGGGCGGACCATCATACGGGGGAGCTGCACCACGCCGATGCCTGCGACCGCCGCCTTCCTGAGCGCGCTCATGTCGGTGGTAATCAGTCTTGGCACATGGGGCACGGAGGCGGGTTTGTCTTCCGGGCCGAAAAGGTGCCAGACGAACGCCTCCTGCGGGGTCCCGAGCCCGAGCGTGGGCCAGGTTGCGAGATCCCCTGGTTCTGACGGCTCGCCACCTCGTTGTTCCACCAATCCCGGACTCGCGAGAAGGCACTGATCCCGGTCCGCCAACACGCGCATCACAAGGTCGCTGTCCTCCAGCGGCGGCGGGCGCACCCGGATTGCCACGTCGATCCCTTCGCCAACCACGTCCACCCGGCGATTGGTGGCGTCCAGCATGACGTTGACCAATGGATGTTGCCCCATGAAGTCGGCCAGCATGTCACCCACGTACGACTGCAGCAGGGCCACGGGGCAACTCATCCGCACGGTCCCGCGAGGCTCAGAGCGGGTGGTTTCCACGGCCTCTTCGGCAGCCTCGGCCTCTACCAGCATGGCCTTGCAGTGCCGATAGTAGGTTTCGCCGATGGGGGTAACCGTGAACTGCCGGGTTGTCCGGTGGATCAGGCGAATGCCGAGGCGTTCTTCCAGCAGGGCAATGCGGCGGCTGAGACGCGATTTGGGGATTCCCAGGGCGCGGCCGGCAGGGGCGAAGCCGCCTCGGTCCACCACCTGGACGAAGAAGTAGAGATCATTGAGGTCGTAGTCCACGCCATCGTTCCCTTTGGTGAACGCACTGGTGCAATTCTAAGGGCTACTGGCGTGATTGTCCTGCATCTATCCTTCGGCCACGATGTTCGATCCTACACGCAGGAGGTTCTCATGCAGGCCATTCACAGTGTCCACTCCGCGCCTCACCCCCACTGGGTGGGGAATGGGTTTCCCGTGCGTTCCCTGTTCTCCTACGACAACCACGGCCGGGCGCTGGACCCCTTTTTGCTCCTGGATTATGCCG
The DNA here is from genome assembly GCF_003664325.1 of Alkalispirillum mobile. Classification (NCBI taxonomy): domain Bacteria; kingdom Pseudomonadati; phylum Pseudomonadota; class Gammaproteobacteria; order Chromatiales; family Ectothiorhodospiraceae; genus Alkalispirillum; species Alkalispirillum mobile. The sequence continues at coordinate 579,691 of NZ_RCDA01000001.1, read as the reverse complement.
GCCCGGTGACCTTCGAGCCCTCCGAGCAGCGCCGGGGCGTGGGCGAGCACCCGCACAAGGGGTTCGAGACGGTCACCATTGTCTACCAGGGGGAGGTGGCGCATCGCGATTCCACCGGCGCGGGCGGCGTCATCGGGCCGGGCGATGTGCAGTGGATGACGGCCGGCGCCGGCATCCTTCACGAGGAGTTCCACTCCGAGGCGTTCACCCGTGCTGGCGGCCCCCTGCAGATGGTGCAGCTCTGGGTGAACCTGCCGGCCCGCGACAAGGATGCGGAGCCGGGCTACCAGGCCATCCGAGCGGCCGACATCCCCAATGTGCCGCTGGCAAACGATGCCGGCGTGGTGCGGGTGATTGCCGGGGAGCTCGATGGGCATACCGGCCCCGCCCGGACCCACACGCCCATGCAGGTATGGGACGTGCGGCTTGACCGTGACGGCCAGACGGCCTTGACCCTGCCGGAGGGCTGGCCCGCCGCCGTGGTGGTGCTGGAGGGCACGGTTCAGGTGAATGACGCCGCCATCGCCCGCGACGCTGATCTGGTGATTCTCGAACGCGACGGCGGCAGGGTAGTGCTGGCGGCGAATAACCACGCCCGGCTGCTGGTGCTAAGCGGTGAGCCGATCGAAGAGCCGGTAGCCGGCTACGGCCCGTTTGTCATGAATTACCAGCACGAGATCCAGCGTGCACTGGATGATTTTCGCCGCGGCCGGCTGATCGCCAACAAGTCGCCGTAGTGCTGTCCCGCCCTGATCCGTGACCGCATGGTTGGGGCGGGTTTCTCTGGCGTATCCCGCATGGGGTTGGCAGGGCTGTCCATCAGCCAGGGCCAGCTAGACTTAGTGCATCGGGTGATGGACGCCTCGACCTGTGCATCGGGTGACAGGCACCCCGACCGGGGAGGGCCGTTGCGCCTTCCCGTTGTCGCGAAGGTCGTTGTGCCTTCCCCGTCGTCGCGAGGGCCGGAGGCCCGTGGCGATCCACACGCCGGCATGGACTGCCACGTCGGCTGCGCCTCCTCGCAGTGACGGTGGGAGCGGGCCGCTGCGGCCGCGCCGTTCCCTGGAGGAGTCACGCCGTTCCCCGGAGGAGTCACGCTGTTCACCGGAGGAGTTACGTATGAGTTGGAATCCAGCACTGGCGCCCGGTTGCCCGGACGAGATCGGCGTGGACGCCATTGAAACCTTGATCGTCCCGCGGGCGCGGGATCTTGGCGGCTTTGAGGTGCGCCGCGCACTGCCGGCGCCGAAGCGACAGATGGTCGGCCCGTTCATCTTCTTCGATCAGATGGGCCCTGCGGAGTTTCTGACCGGCCAGGGCATCGATGTCCGGCCCCATCCCCACATCGGCCTCGGCACCGTCACCTATCTCTACAGCGGCGACCTGCACCATCGCGACAGTCTGGGAACGGACCAGGTCATCTACCCGGGGGCGCTGAACTGGATGGTCGCTGGACGCGGTGTCACCCACTCCGAACGCACCTCGTCGGCAGCGCGACAGGGCGTAAGCGACCTCTTCGGTATTCAGACCTGGGTGGCCTTGCCCGATGATCATGAGGAGACGATACCGCTGTTCGAGCACCACGACCGCACGGAGTTGCCGGTGATCGAGAGCGATGGGGTGCACGTGCAGTTGCTCCTCGGCAACGCCTACGGCGAACGTGCCCCCGCGACGCTGTATTCAGAGGCCTTCTACGGTGATGTGCAATTGCAGCCGGGGGCTCGGTTTCCACTGCCGGATGAGCATGAGGACCGGGGTATCTATGTGGTTGCAGGCTCCTTGACCATTGCCGGGCAGTGCTTTGAGGCGGGGCAGATGATGGTGTTCCGGCCCGGTGATGCGATCACCGTGGCAGCAGGGGAGGCCGGTGCCCGGCTGATGATGCTCGGCGGGGCAACGCTGGGCGGGCCCCGATACATCTGGTGGAACTTCGTCGCCTCCTCCAGAGAGCGCATTGAAGAGGCCAAGCGGCAGTGGCGCGCCGAGAACTGGGGCGCCGGCTTGTTCGATCTTCCTCCCGGAGATCGTAAGGAGCATATCCCCCTGCCTGATTGATGGAGACCACCGTGCGTGCCCATTACCTGCAACATGTTCCCTTCGAGGGCCTGGGCAGCATCGGCCCGTGGCTGCAGGCCGCGGGGTATGAAATCACCGCCACGCGTTTTTTCGAATCTGCCGTGCTTCCCGCGCCCCAGGATATCGATCTGCTGATCATTATGGGCGGACCCATGAGCGTGAACGATGAGGGTCAGCACCCCTGGCTGGTGCCGGAGAAGCGGTTCATCCGGCAGTGTATTGAGCACGGGGTGCCGGTGCTGGGGGTGTGCCTGGGTGCGCAGATGATCGCCAGCGCACTCGGGGCGCGGGTGCGCGCCATGCCGCATAAAGAGATTGGCTGGTTCCCCGTCCACTCCATTCAGTCAGTGGATGAAGGCCATTTCAGCGTTCCCGATGGGCTGGAGGTCTTTCACTGGCACGGTGAGGCCTTCGATCTGCCTGCCGGTGCGGTCCACTTGGCCCGCAGCGCGGCCTGCGAAAACCAGGCGTTCCAAGTCGGTGACCGTGTTGTCGGTTTGCAATTTCACCTGGAGAGCACGCCCGAGTCGGTTCGGGAGATCGTGGAGCACTGCCGCGCAGAACTTCTCCCGGCGCCTCATGTTCAGCCCGAGGCTCCCGTGCTTGAGGGGGCCGCCACCCGGTGCGGCCCGATCAATGCGGTTATGGCAGACGTACTCGGTACGCTAACGGGGAGAATTTGACGTGAGGCGCAGCGGGTACGCATGCCGTGCTACCCGGAACGCTGCGTTGAACCTTATCTGGTGGTCTCCAGCATGCACGCAACATCCTGAATCCCACGGCGTCGGTCTGCCATTCGGCAGGCCCAAGTGACCGAAATGGATGGCTTTTCATGAAACTTCTTACCAGGCCCAAAACGGTTGCTGCCGCAAGCATCGGTTTTTTGGCAGCGCTGGTCGCCGTGGTGGCCTACCTCAAAGCGGTCCCTATCCCCCCATACGAGTGGTCGAGCCCATTACTTTGGGTGAGCCCGTGAACAGGGAGCAAGGGTGCGGCCGCCGCACACCCGCTCAAACATCTTCCGATCAACCGGCGTTTCCTTCCGTTTGCGGTGCTCATGGCGCGGCAACGTCGCCATCGTAGAAGACCTCGCAATCCTCCGGGCTTATGGACAGGGCATCCAGACCGCGTTCCAGCAGGTCCAGCGGGGCGCCCAGCAGCACCTCCAGGAAGTGCGGCTCCTCGATCTCCGGCTCATCGAAGCTGCCATGCACTTCCTGGCGTATCAGCGCACAGCCGTCACCATCGACCACGGCCACCTCGGCCTCGCGGATCCGGCGCTCGGGCAGTTCCAGTGTGGCCTGCGCGGCCAGGCGATTGCGCGGGGTGGCCAATGCCACGTCCCGTGAGTGCGCCACGCCATTCTCGATCTCCCAGGCCGAGAGCAACTGCACGATCTCGGTCTCGCCGTTGGCACCCCCCGCCAGTCGCGCGAAGTCGGTGCCCTTGGTGGCCGCCAGCCACGCCGGACCGACCAGCACCACCGCCGCCGCATCCACCAGACTGAAGCGCTGGGTCCGTTCGTAGGCCTTCAGTTCCTCGTCCAGGTCCACCCCGCGGACAAGCAGATCGTGTCCGCTCAGTACCACCTCGCCTCGCAGATGGCTCAGCAGCGCCTGCGCCTCTTGGCTCTGGCTGGTCAAGGACGCGGTCAAATCCGCAGTGCCGGAAGCGGCCCCGGGTGGCAGCCAAGCCTCCGGGAAGGACTCCAGGTGCAGATCATCGAACGCTACATTCAGCACCCAGTGCGGCGGCGCCTCTGTGAAATCCGCCTCGGCCTCGCCGGTGCCACGGCTGTCGAACAGGGTCATCTCCCAGTCCTCGCTGCGGATGACGCCGTCGCGCGCGCGCACACCGAAAGACACGTCGTCAAATTCCAGCACGCCCATCTCTACGCGCTCCGCCGATACGCTGGCCGTCAGGCTCAGGCGCGCCAGCGGATGCGCATCATCCGCCCCCGAGTGCCACTGCGTTGAGGGTGCATCCACCTCGAGGCCACGGACCGTCACCGCCTGGTCCTGGCCCTGGTCATGCCAGTGCAATTCGCCGCCACGGATGCGCAGGTCAAGTGCCAGCCTGCGGTCGTCGGCGTCGTCGGTCTGCCGCCAATCGACGTTCAGTTCGCCGGCCGCATCCCGCTCCAGGTTCAGCATCGGGGTATCCAGCAGCAGTGTGCCCGGGTCAAGACGGCCACGTAGCAACGGCAGCCAGCGCACCGACAGGCGCGCCGCTGCCAGATGCCCCACCGGGTCCGCGTCAGGTTCCGGTCCGAGCAAGACGTCGCTCATGTGTACCGCCGGCCCCGGCCACAGCCGCAGCGTGGTATCGCCCTCGATGCTCACCGGCACCCCCAGCTGCGTCTCCATCTCGCTGGCTATCTGCTCGCCCAGTCGCTCCCCCGGCCACAGCAGGGCCAGGGCGACGCCCGCCAGTACCAGCACTGCCACCAGCAACCCGGCCAGATACAACAGGAAGCGTAACGGAGAACGCGACATAAACGGCATGTGCATGGGCCTCCCGTCCGGGCGCGGATAACCGGGAATAATGGCCTCGAGTGTAGCAGCGCAAGGCGCGCAGCCCGGGTGGTCCAGGAGGGTTGCCGCACCCCGTCCCGTCGCATGGTGTGCGGCCTGGAAAGCGGCTATACATGATGTGTGAGGTGCTGGCCATGCCGCAGTCGTCTCAGAATATGCTCGACTTCTTCGCCCGGGGACGTGAGGCGGCGTCCCTGGAGGCTTCCCGTGCCTGGGCGGATCTCCCCGTGCGCATGCTTGAGAATGCCCATCCGCCCGGCGAGCTGGCCACGCCCCCCATGCAGGAGTTGATGCTGAGCCAGGCGGTGGGGCGGCCCTTCCGGCACCGCAGCGACATCAGTGCCGGGCCGTTTTCCGGACGCGCCGAGCCAGGGGCGTTCGTGGTCATCCCGCCGGGTGTTCCGGGCCGCTGCCAGATGCAGGACGCGGCGCGCATGCGGTTTCTGGGCATCCCCGCCGATCTGGCCCGCGAATGGCTCGGACGCGACCCGGACGACCCGCTGGACTTCGGTCGGCTGCACGCCATGCTGCACCAGGACCCCTTGATTACCCAGGCCCTGAATGCTCTGTGGCAGGAGTTGGGGCGCCGCGGCGACCCGGCTGCCCGCCTGTTTGTCGAAGGCATCGCATTGGCGCTGGTCGTGCGTCTGGTCCGCCTGTCGGAACAGGTCCGCGAGGTGGATGCATGCCGCGGAGGCCTGGCCCCCTACCAATCTGCGCGGGTCATCGAATACATGCATGCGAACCTGAACCAGCGCATCACGCTCGGGGACCTGGCGGGGCTGACCGGCCTGTCGCCGTGGCACTTTGCACGGGCCTTCCGCCGCAGCCACGGGTTACCCCCTCATCGGTACCTGACGCAGTTGCGCATCCAGCGCGCGCGGGATCTGCTGGCGCGAAACCCCTTGCCGGTGACAGCGGTGGCCGGCGCCACCGGCTATTCCGTCTCGCAACTGACGCGCCACTTCCGGCAGGCGGTGGGGCAAACGCCCAGCGCGTACCGGGACCAGAAGCACCGCCGGCCCCGTCGGGTTCCCGGGCACTGACAGCCGGGCCTGATTGGCAGCGAACCGCAATATCCGCCGCTTGACCGCAAGATTCTGAAAGCCGACATCCGCCCCGCCGCCTAAACTCGAAATCAGCCATGTCAGTCCAGACCCCGGTCCCGGGATCTCCCCGTCCTGGGCGGTTCGGTGTCGGTATCACGTGGGCACCTGTCGCCATGTGGACACCAATAAGGTGTGGAGGCTTGCCATGACCAGAATCCCATTGATGCTGCTGGCCACGATGCTCGCATCAGCGGCTGCAGCCGAGCACGATCAAGCGCATACCGGTGCACCGGTCGATGATGAGCAGGGAATCGGCACGGTGGCGTTTAACGCGGATTGCGCGGAAGAAGCGCAGCAGGCGTTCGATAGAGCCCTGGGAATGATGCACCACATGATGTACGTGCAGGCCCGCGGCGAGTTCGACGCCATCACCGAGGCCCACCCCGATTGCGCAATGGCCCACTGGGGCGTAGCGACCACGCTGTTCCAGCCGCTGTGGGCCACGACGCCCAGCGATGCCGAAGTAGCCCGCGCCCGCGAGGCCATCGAGCAGGCCCGCAACGCGGTCGAGGATGAGCGGGAACAGGCGCTGATCGAGGCCACCGCTGCCTTCTTTGAGCCGGATACCGATCGGCTGTGGGATCGCCTGTCCGGCTGGACCGACGGCATGGCGACGGCTTACCAGGCCTATCCGGACGATCACGACATCGCTGCGCTCTATGCCCTGTCGCTGCTGACCGAGGCCACGCAGGCGGAGGACCGTCACGCGCTGCATGACGAGGCGGAATCGATCCTCAAGCGAGTGTGGGAGGAAGCGTCCACGCACCCCGGCGCTATCCATTACGCGATTCACGCCACGGACGCCGACGGTCGCGCGGAAAACGCGCTTGAGATGGTGGAGTCCTACGGCAAGATCGCGCCTAACGTGCCGCACGCCCTGCACATGCCGTCCCACATCTACGTGCGCCTCGGTGATTGGCCGCAGGTCATCGACTGGAACGCACGTTCGGCCGACGTCGCGCGTGAGCACGATGTGAACGGTGCGATCTCGTTCCACTACATCCACGCCGTTGATTACCTCGTCTACGGCTACCTGCAACGTGGCGAGGACGCCACCGCTGAGGAGATCCGTGAGGCTGCCTGGGACGTGAGCCGCCACCAGGGCTCGTTCCCCGGCGCATTCCACCTGGCCGCGATTCCGGCGCGGCTGGCGGTAGAGCAGCGCGACTGGGAAGCCGCAGCCGACATCCAGCCACGCGTGCCCGACTACATCGCCTGGGATAACTTCCATTGGGCCGAGGGCCTGAGCTGGTACGCGCGCGGGCTGGGCGCGGTCCATATCGGCGACCTGGAAGCGGCCCACGAGGCCGAGCAACGCCTGGCCGGTCTGGCCGAAGGGGCCGAATCGGGCCCTGACCCGCGTTTCCCGGTCTATATCGAGGTCGACCGGCGCATCCTTGAGGGTTTTATTGCACATGCCGAGGGTGACGATGAGCGTGCCGTTGAGTTGATGCGCTCGGCGGGCGAGCTGGAGTCGTCGGTGGAGAAGCACCCGGTGACGCCCGGCGCGCTTTTGCCGCCTTACGAGGCACTCGGCGAAGTGCTGCTCGCATTGGACCGGCCCGACGAGGCCCTGGCCGCCTTTGAGCGGTCGGACAGCATCTGGCCGGGCCGTTACAACACGTTACTCGGTGGCGCCCGCGCTGCCGAGGGGGCTGGTGATCCGGATGCCGCATTGAGCTGGGCAGGGCAGTTGCTGGAGGTGGCCCCGAACACCGAGCGGGACAGCATGGAGCAGGTCCGGAGGTTGGGGCGGCGCGGCTGAGCTGCGCTGCCGAGATGGCAAAACGGCTACCCACCGGCAGGGCTTCCGGATGGAGTCCTGCCGGTGGCTTCGCGGTTCACGAGGGCGTTGCTAATCTCGGGGATAATAGCCATGGCGGTGTTCGTCGAGGAACCTATGGGCCTGAGCGTTCGTAATGCCAAGGTTGAAGACGCACCGAAGCTGGCCGGGCTGATGAACATGGCAGGTGAGGGCGTGCCGGCCTATCTCTGGGGCCGCATGGCGGGGCCGGGAGAAGATGCCCTGGCTTTTGGTGCCCGAAGGGTGGCCGGAACGGAGGGCGGCTTCAGTTATACCAACGCCTATGTTGCGGAATATGACGGCGCCATCGCCGGAATGCTGCTCGGCTACCGGCTGCCTGATCCCCATGAAGCCGGCCCGTTAGACGGGATCCCCGTCGTCGTCCGGCCGCTCATTGAACTGGAAGCGCTTGTTCCCGGTTCCTGGTACATAAACGCCGTAGCCACGGACCCGGCCTATCGTGGCCAAGGGGTAGGGCGGAAGCTCATGGGCTGGGCTGAGCACCTCGCCTCGGCGTCGGGTGCCAGGGTGGTTAGCCTCATCGTGGCCGAAGAGAATGTCCGGGCGCGACGCCTTTATGAGAGGCTCCGGTACCAGGCCATCGCCCGACGTCAGATCGTACCGTTTCCCCAGTGTGCCCACACCGGGGATTGGGTCTTGATGACGAAGGAAATACCCTCCACACCCAAGCGGAGCCCTTCTGGGACGAGCAGGTGATCCTCTGCCTCAGTCAGCGCGGGTGCGCCGCATGGCGGCTGCGCAGTGGGCGCTTCTCGAACGCCATCCCTCGCGGGCTTGTAAGGGCTGGCTGTCTTCTGGAGGCAGCTACACTGGATGCATTGGGAAATGGGCTCGTTCGGGCGATGTTCGCAGTCCACGCCACTGACGGTAATGCTCTGACACCGAGCGGATCATGAGACGAATCATAGGCATCGACCTGTCTGGCCCAGCAGGTGCGCAGCGTACCTCTGTGGCGGTCTTCCGCTCGAAGGGTGAGTACCTGGAATTGGAGGCGCTGGTCGCCGGGGCAGACGACGCGGAAATTCTGAGGTGGGTGCCCGATTCGGCCGTGGTCGGGCTGGACGCGCCGCTCTCTTACTCGTCGGCGGGCGGAAGTCGCGCGTCTGATGTCAGCTTGCGCGAGGCGCTCAGGGGCGGACTGCATCCGGGGTCGGTGATGGCCCCTTCTGCACCCAGGATGGTTTACCTGACACTGCGAGGTGTCGCCGTGAGCCGACTCATCGAGACGGAGCGACCGGGCGTCGATCTGGTGGAGGTGCATCCGACGGCGGCCCTGGTACTTCGCGGTGCTCCGGTCGACTCGGTTCGTGCGATCAAGAGAGACGCGGGGGCCAGGCAAGCGGTGCTGGATTGGCTGGAGACGGTGGGGCTGCGGGGCATGGGCGAATTGCCCGATCAGAGTGACCATTCCGTCGCGGCTTGCGCGGCGGCTTTGGCGGCATGGAAATGGCACCGGGGGGAGGCGGTCTGGGTCTACAAGGCAGAGCCACCGCTGCACCCGTACGATTTCGCTTGCTGATGCGGAACGGTTTTAGCCGCACTGCCTGATATACCGGAATCTCGAAACCATAAGGACGCCTGGCCGCCGTTTCCGGGAGATAGGCTTCGAGCTGTGCGTGAGCCTGCCGCTTCGGCGCGTTCAAGGGCCCGGGCAGTGGCTTGCGCTTGAGTCCTACCTGCTCCACCCTTCCGGCCATGTAGATGTTGCTGCCGTGGTGGCGGCGGGCCGATCTGGAGGGCTGGACCGTTGAAAATGACCGCTTTCGCCGAAAAATTCTCCCAGCAGGCGGGTATCAACAGCCTGATGGATGACCTGGGAAAGGCCATGGCGGGGGACCAGCCCGTGATCATGATGGGCGGTGGTAACCCGGGCCACTTCCCGCCGGTGCAGCAACGGCTGAGCGAAGAGCTCCAGAAACTGGCACGGGACCCGGATGCGGTCGCCCGCCTTATCGGAGTCTATGACGCCCCCCAGGGCGAGGCGCGTTTCATCCGTGCGCTCAAGGACCTGCTGAACCGCACCTATGGCTGGGGCCTGACGGAGGAGAACATCGCCCTGACCAACGGGAGTCAGGCAGCATTCTTCATGCTGTTCAATCTCTTCGCCGGCGAGATGCCGGGCGGCGGCCGACACCAGATCCTGCTGCCCATGGCGCCGGAGTACCTTGGCTACGCCGACGCGGGCTTGGGTCCCGACACCTTCCGCAGCGTGCGCCCGCGCATCGACTATCTGGACGACCATACGTTCAAGTACCGGGTGGACTTCGACGAGCTGGCGCTGGATGAGCAGGTGGGCGCGCTTTGCGTATCGCGCCCGACGAACCCCACCGGGAACGTGCTGACCGATGAGGAGATCGGCCGGCTGCATGCGCTGGCCAGGGCGTGGGATATTCCGCTGATCGTCGACGGCGCGTACGGCAGCCCCTTTCCGGAACTGATTTACACCGAGGCCCAGCCCTTCTGGGACGAGCAGGTGATTCTCTGTCTCAGCCTGTCGAAGCTGGGGCTGCCAGCCGCGCGAACCGGCATCGTCATAGCCGCGCCGCAGATCATCCGCGCCCTGAGTGGCGCCAATGCCATCCTCAACCTGGCAACGGGCAGCTTCGGCCCGCAGCTTACGGAGAACCTGGTGCGGTCGGGGGAGATCCTGTCGCTGAGCCGCGACCAGGTCCGGCCCTGGTACGAGGCCAAGATGCGCAAGGCGGTGGCGGTGCTGCACGACGCCTTTGACGACGCCTGTCCCTGGTATGTGCATCAGCCGGAGGGCGCAATGTTCCTGTGGCTCTGGTTCCCGGGCTTGCCCATTTCCAGCCACGAGCTTTACGAGCGGTTGAAGGCGAGGGGGGTGCTGGTGGTTTCGGGCCATTACTTCTTCCCGGGCCTGCCGGATGCGGGGGACTGGCCGCACCGCCATGAATGCCTGCGGGTGACCTATTCTCAGGATGATGAGTCGGTGGCGGAGGGGCTGCGCGTGATCGCGGACGAGGTCAAACGATGCTTTGCGGGCGCGATGGAGGACTGATTGCGCTACCCCGACAGAGCCTCCCAGATCAGCCTCAGGGCAAGCAGGGTGAGCAGCACGTTGAAAACCCGCGTGAAGCGTCGGTCGCTGAGCCGGCTCAGCAGGTTGACGCCCACCCAAGTGCCCACGCTTGCGGCCACGATCATCAGCAGGATGACGCCCAGCCACTCCTTGAAGGCGAACCCCGCGAAGCCGTAGACCACCGCCTTGGGGGCGTGCTGCAGGGACATGGCCGCCGCGAAGGTGGCGACCGTGGCGAAGCGGTCGTGCCCCTGTTGCTGTTTGATGAATGCCGCGACCAGAGGGCCGGTCGCCCCCACAAACAGGCTGAGAAAGGTTGTGCCCGTAGCCGCGAGGAAGGTGCCAACTGGCCCCAGGGCCTGCCGGGGCACGGCCGGCCCCCAGACCAGCAGCAGGATGAACCCCGCGATGGCCAATTGCACCACGGTGACCGGTAACTGGACCAGCACGACACTGGCCAGGCTGGCACCGAGCAGGACTCCCGGCAGGAAATAGCCGATCACCCTCAGGTCGATATGGCGCCACATCAGCAGGGTGCGGCTGACGTTGGAGCCCATCTGGACCATGCCGTGGACGGGAATGATCGCCGATGCCGGCACGGTCAGTGCCAGCAGGGCCAGCAGCACCACCCCGCCCCCCACGCCCAGCGAGGCGGTCAGCATGGAGGTGAAGGCCGCGGCGATCACCAACCCTGTCGCGACCAGCGGTGACAGGTCAGGCGGTAGCAAGTTTTCGATCAAGCCTCTCCCTTTCCAATTTGCACGCTGTCAGCCTGGTGGAACCGGGCAACGCGGCGGTATGACGGAACCTGTTGCGGATCATTCTGGTGCCATTCCGGCGCCGGCTTCCACTTTATTGACGACCCGGTTGCGCAGCGCCGTCGCGGGGACAATGTTCGCTGGTGGCTCTGGCGGGCAAGCGCCTGCGCGAGTGGCTATTCTTACCCGGTAGCCGCCGTGGGAACTTCGGGCGGCCGGTGTGCCCAGAGCAGCGTTTTGCCGGGGGTGGTTTCTTCATGAGTGAAACACGTTCCGCGCGGGCCTTCTCGCCCGCGGTTGTTGGAATTGCCGTGGTGGCGGCCACGTTGGTGGTGTCGGGTTGTAGCGGCGATGACGTGCCGGAGGCAGAGGCCCTGGAGGAGGCCGTGCAGGCCAATTATGAAGCGCAGCCGAGAGGATGCTTCGACCAGGTCTATCTGCAGTGGTTTAACGAATTCCCCATAGAGCGGCCCAGCGGGCTGGGCAGCAACGAGGTGGGCCCGGTGTTAGATGCACTGGAGGGCCTGGGCGTGATCGAGGTGCGCAACAGCGGTGATCGCGATGAATACCATCTGACCGCGGACGGCGAGCCGTATTATCGGGAGGGGGTCGGCCTGTGTTTCGTGGAGTTCACGTTGACCGGCCTGCACGAGTTGTCATCGCCTTTCGAGTTGCAGGGGCGAACGGTCATGACCGCAGTGGCCGAGTCGCGGCCGAAGCTGGCGGATTTCGCCGGGCGCGATGATTTCCAGGTCCTGCTGGAGGCATCCCGCGAGAAGTGGGCGCGGTCGGTGGGTAACCCCCGCCTGGATGAGCTGGTCGATTATCATCGCGAGGGGGAGGGTTTTACCGAGGAGGTCACGTTCGTCAAGGACGAGCAGGGCTGGCGGGTATCCAAGCGCTAGTTGCGGCGGCAGACCCGCGCTTCGGCCCGGACGGGCCGAAGCGCGATACCCGTTGTCCGGTCAACGGACAACCCACTGGCGTTGCGGCGCTCAGCGCAGTGTCGCCGTGTCGATGACAAACCGGTACTTCACGTCGCCTTTCTTCATCCGCTCGTAAGCCTCGTTGACGTTGCGGATATCCAGCATCTCCACATCGCACGTGATGTTGTGCTCGGCGCAGAAGTCCAGCACCTCCTGGGTTTCCGGCATGCCGCCGATGAGGGACCCGGCCAGCACACGGCGCTTGAATACTAGGCCACCGGCGTCAAGCGGCGGTTCGATGGGCTCCAGCAACCCGACCAGGATGTGCGTGCCGTCGTACTTGAGGCAGTTCAGGTAGGGGTTGAGATCGTGCTGCACCGGGACGGTATCCAACATGAAGTCGAAGGTGTCTGCCGCGGCCTCCATCTGCGCCTCGTCGGTGGAGACGATGACATGATCGGCCCCCTGCTTCTGCGCCTCGCGGACCTTGGCCTCGGAGCGGGTGAAGATGGTCACTTCCGCGCCCAGTGCCTTGGCGAACTTTACGCCCATGTGGCCCAGACCGCCCATACCGATGACGCCCACCTTATGGCCGGGACCGACACCGTGATGGCGTAGCGGGGAGTAGGTGGTGATGCCGGCGCAGAGCAGCGGCGCGGCCTTGGCCGGGTCCAGGGCATCCGGCACCCTGACCACGAACCGGTCGCTGACCACGATGCGGGTGGAGTACCCACCGAACGTGATGCTGCCGTCGTGGCGGTCCTGGCCGTTGTACGTCAGCGTCATACCCTCCAGGCAGTACTGCTCCAGCCCCGACTCGCAGGCCGAACAACTGCGGCAGCTGTCCACCATGCAGCCGACGCCCACGGTATCGCCCTCCTGAAAGCCCTTCACGTCAGGGCCCACGGCGGTGACGCGGCCGATGACCTCGTGGCCGGGCACTACCGGGTATTGGGTCATGCCCCAGTCATTCTCCACGAAGTGAATGTCGGTGTGGCACACCCCGCAGTAATCGATCTCGATGGCTACATCGTCCGCGCGCAGGTCGCGCCGGTCGAACGCGTAGGGGCCCAAGCCGGAATCCGGGCTGGTTGCAGCGTAAGCCTTTGTCGCGTGGTTCATGTGACGCTCCTCAATACGGACAGCGAGGTTGGATCATTGACGGGTGCCGATAGGGCAACGCCGGAGGCCCACTGTAGCACTTCAAGCCCCGCGCCCAATGTGGAGGCGGAGGCGAATGCCGGATGCCGCACGAACAGCGCTCTTGCCGATGCCCGGGCAGCAGCAGGAAGCAGGCCGTGCGGGTCAGCGCCTGCTGCGCCTCGCTCATGGGCAGTACACCGTATATCCTGAGATGATCGACGCCTGGGCAACGGCAACTGTCGGCATGTGCGGTGTGCTGGCGGGGGCCGGAAAAAGGGAGCAGTGCCAGTGAACAAGACGGCGGTTAAAAGCTTGCAGCGGATTCTTCGCGAGGCAGAGGCGTACAGCGGCGAGATAGACGGCTTGCGCGGGCCGCTGACGAATGGGGCCGTGGACAGCATGATCGAGGCCCGCGGCGACGAATTCCCCGATGGCACCGAGCGTTGGTCCGCGCGCCGGCGTGCTGTGGCCTGTCTCCAGCGTGGGGCATTGGATCGGGAAATTGATGCCGGCCCCGTGGACGGGCTTTGGGGGCCGCAAACGGAGTTTGCCGCGGACGCGCTAGCGACGCTGTTCGAGACCGGTGCACCACCGCCCGACTGGCGCGACCAGCCAGTGCTGGATGTCAATCCCAATGACTGGCCTCGGGAGTCAGTGCTCGAGGAGTCCTTCGGCAGCCCCTGCGAGGCGCGCCTGGTGCAGGTCCCCTGCCCATGGACGCTCTCCCTGGCCTGGGACCTGCGCCAGACCACTGAACACATCGGTTGCCATGAGCGGGTCGCGGAGAGCCTGCGCCGGGTACTGCAGCGGGTTTACGATCACTATGGCGAGGAGCGGCTTCGAGAGTTGCGCCTGAACCGGTATGGCGGCTGCTACAACTGCCGGCGCAAGCGCGGAGGCAGTAGCTGGTCCACGCACGCCTGGGGCGTGGCCATTGACTGGGATCCAGATCAGAACAAGCTGCGCTGGGGCCGTGACCGTGCCCGCCTGGCCCGTCCGGAGTATGAGGCGTGGTGGCAGTTCTGGGAGGAGGAGGGCTGGGTGAGCCTCGGCCGCGCCCGGAATTTCGACTGGATGCACGTGCAAGCGGCCAAGCTCTAGATTCAGCGCCACTACGAACTGGCGCAGGGGGTTCCCGGTGCGGGACCAATCGAGGGGAGCACGGGGCACAGGATGAGCAAGGGATGGCAGGCAGATTAATGCATGCTTGCGCCTAATAATTATTCTATTGGCATGGAAATTAATGGGTCAAGTCGCTTGTGCCATTACCCCTCATAACCTTTTAAATGCAATGAAATAGTGTCCGTTGACGGGGGCGGTAATTGTCCTAGACTCGAAACTACAAATCGCATTAATAAAAAGACCCCATGGGCCCGAGGGCAGTGCCGGGCGGGCGTCAGTAAAACGGCGAAAGGAGAAGGTAATATGGCTTCCTATCTACACCCTGGGGTCTATATCGAGGAAATTCCCAGCGGCTCCAGGCCTATTGATGCGGCAGGGACATCCACCGCCGCCTTCATCGGCTACGCCACCCGGGGTCCAGTGGATGAGCCGGTCTTCATCACCAGTTGGGAAGATTACGAGAACACCTTTGGCGGTATCCGCGATGTAGAGGAGTCGGTCAGCGGTGCCCAGTCCGTGAAGGGCGACACCCTCGGTCTGTCGGTATTCGCTTATTTCCAGAATGGGGGCGGTAAGGCCTATGTTATCCGCACCGCCAGCGGGGAAAAGACCGCCAAAGGGGCGCTTGAGGATTCTGGCAATGATCTGGTTGGTTTCCAGGTCGTCAATCCCGGCGCATGGGGAAACCAGCTGCGGCTCCACGTCACGGCCAAGGAGGCGCCGCCCGATACCAGTGACCCCCGTTTCACGGTGGAAATCGGGCGTGGGGATGGTGATGACTTCGTCGCAGACGAGACCTTCACCGATGTCTCTCTGGCGAAGGGAGACAGCGCTTATCTCAAGACGGTGCTGAAAGAGGGGTCCGAGCTGTTAAGGGTCAGTGATGAGAGCGGTATGGCTGACGCGGTGGCGGTTATCAACAGCGCCGGGACGGATGGCGTCACCGTGGAAATGTCTGATGGCGACGACGGGTCGCACGGCGGCTCCGACGAGTACAACGGTATCTTTTCAAAACTGCTGAAATATCGCGATATCAATATCATTCTGTTGCCCGACCAGACCTGGGGCGATTCCGGGCAGGGGATTATCGAAAGCGCCATCAGCCACTGCGAGACCATGAAAAACCGCATGGTCATATTCGATCTCCCCCCCGGAGAGGAATTAAACAAAGAAAAGGATGTGACCGATCTGGGGCTGACCACGTCGACCTATGCGGCCACCTATTATCCCTGGGCGCTGGTCAGTAACCCCCATTACAACCCGGATACCAATCCCGGTGCGGAACGGCTGGTGCTGGCACCAGCGGGCGGGTTTGTGGCGGGCCAATGGGCGCGGACGGATGGCCGCCGCGGCGTCTGGAAGGCGCCCGCTGGCGTCGAGACCAACCTGCTGGGCATCAGCAAGCTGCTTTACACCGTGGAGGACGCCGAGCAGCAGTACCTCAACCCGCTGGGGGTGAACGCCCTGCGCCAGCTGCCCAATTACGGCTCGGTGATCTGGGGTTCGCGCACCCGTGCTACCCGCGCCAACCCGGAATGGCGCTACATCCCGGTACGCCGAACGGCCATCTTTATCGAGGAGAGTATCTTCCACGGCATCCATTGGGCGGTCTTTGAGCCGAACGATCACCGCCTGTGGTCGGCGCTGCGCACGAACATCGAGTCCTTTCTGGGCGGGCTCCACCGCTCGGGCGCCTTCCAGGGTGAGAAGGCCAGCGATGCCTACTTTGTGCGCTGTGGCCTCGGGCAGACCATGCGCCAGGGCGATATCGACCGCGGCCAGGTGATTGTCGAGGTGGGCTTTGCGCCGCTCAAACCGGCGGAGTTCGTCATCGTGCGCATTCAGCAGAAAGTCGGCCAACAGTAAGGGAGCATACTCATGGCAGCCCCGCTTTTCCCGGTGAACACCCACCGCCACGATCCGTACCGCACATTCAAGTTCCAGATCCTCATTGATGGCCAGCCGGTGGCCGGGCTCAAGAAGATGAGCGCGCTGAAGAAATCCACCGAGTCCGTGGCGTGGCGCACGGCCGGCGACCCTTCGCACGAGCGACAGCTACCTGGCGGCACCAGCTACGAGGCGGTGACCCTGGAGCAGGGCCTGACCCACGACCCGGTGTTCGAGAACTGGGCGAACCTGGTCAACAACATCGAGGGTGACGGGGGCATGTCGTTGCGTAACTTCCGCAAGGACATCGTCATCAACGTGCTCAACCTGCAGGGTCAGGTGGCCCTCTCTTACAAGGTCTTCCGGGCCTGGGTCTCCGAGTTCCAGGCCCTGCCGGAGCTGGACGCCGGCACCATGAATGCCGTGGGCATCCAGACCATCACCCTGCAGCACGAGGGCTGGCAGCGCGACACTTCGGTACCGGAACCCGCGGAGACCTGATTTCGCAACCCGCTGACGGGTGGAGGCTTTGAGCTATGGAACGGCTGCCGGGGGGGCTGGTGGTGGCCGGCGAGCGGCGGAGGGATTTTCGCTTCAAGCCGGTGGACGGGGCGCTGGAGATGGCCTTGCTGGAGGCAGCCCGTACCGCAATGACCACCCCCGCCGCGGTCACAGAAGTGCTGTCGAGCGCGCTGGCGGAGCTGGCTGGCGGGCCGGCGAGCTACGAAAGGGTGCGTCGGTTGTGTGTGGCCGACCGGCAGTACCTCATTAGGGCGTTGGCGGTGCACTTCGGAGAGCGGCACGCCTGGATGTCGGCACGCTGCGCCGGCTGCGGAGAGGCGTTCGACTTCCAGTTGGATTTGGTCCGCCTCCCGACCGATCCGGCGGGGCCGACCTTTCCGGAGGTCGCCGTGGACTGGCAGGGGCAGACCTGGCGCTTCCGAGTGCCCGATGGCGGTGACCAGGAGGCGCTGGCCGGTGCGGGCGATGTGGACGCCCTGCTGCAGCGCTGCCTGCTGGCACCCGACGGCGCCGACGTCGCCACGCTCGGCGAGGCGGGGCACGAGGCCGTCGACCAGGCCATGGATGAGGTCTCCCCCGGGGTGGTCAGTGAGGCACAGGCCCGGTGCCCGCACTGCGACCATGAGAATCGGGTGGTGCTCAACCCCTACAGCCTGTTGGCGCGCACTCCGGACAGCCTGCTGGCGCAGGTGCATATTCTGGCCACGCATTATCACTGGAGTGAGCGGGAGATCCTGGACCTCCCGCGGGAACGGCGCGAGGCCTACCTGAGGCTGATCGACCGTGCCAGGGGGATGACGCAATAGGGCCGTCGAAAGGAGGCCGAATGCGCTTTTTACACGATGTCCTCAGAGACGCGCGCCGGCCCCTCCGTCCGGGGGGCGCCACGGTGTGGCGCAGCCACGCCGGAGAGGCGGAGCCGGACGAGAGCCCGGCACCGCCACCGGAGGAGGAGGACGAGGGCGCGAACACCGTGTACCGGTTTCAGAAGGCCGGGGAGGGCCCCCCTCCCCAGGTGGTGGAGCGCGGTAAGCCGGCCGGGAGAACGCCCGCCGGTGACGCCGTCCTCCCTTTGCCCGGCGCCCCTCGCAGGGCAGATGCCGGGCCCCCCGTCGCCGCAGAGCAGTATGTTGAACGTCGAACTACGGCAGATGGAAAGACTGAGTCGATGAACAAACCGGCGACTGCCGGACGTGGCCGCGATGGGATCGCAGGTGAAAGAGGGACTGTTGATCGGTCTGCAACGGTTGACGACAACGCACGGTCCGTAGACGTACACAGTGCTTCAACGACTTTGGAAAAGGAAAGACTGAGCGTGAAGGCTGAAGTCACGGAAACCGGCAATGAAAGGGAAACTCCTTCAACCGCGAGACGACTGAAGACAGCGGACTCAAACGCCAGTGTGAGCAAGCGGTCAGCGAGAGGGAATCCGGGAGCCGCCACCCCTTCTGAAACCTATCCCGCCTCCCGGCGTGGTGCCGACGACCCGGTGCCCGGGACCGGCCAGGCCGAATCGGCAGTGGCCCCGGCTGGTGAGGCGGCCCCGCCCCCGCTGGCGGCCGGCCAGCGGGTGCCCCCGCCGGACGGACCCATTTCGGATGTAGCGCCGTCTGCACCGCACGCGGAACCCGAGCCGGTCCCGGCGGTGCCCCGGACGACACCCGCCGGGGACCCGTCGGGAGACGGCAGCGCCGCCCGGCCCGGCCCGGCACCGGAGCCGGCCTCCGAGACGGCACCTGCAGCCGGTGCCCGTCCCTCGGTCCGAATCGGGCAAGTGGACGTCGTGGTGGTCAACGCCGCTGCACCGGCCCGGGAAGGGGGGCGCCGGTCGGAGTCGGGCCGTGCCGCGCTCTCCCGCAACTACCTGCGGAGGTTTTAGCCATGGCCCTGGTGGCCTCGTCCGTCGCACAGGTCTGCAAGGGGCTGGCGCAGTACCTGGGCGGTGAGTTCGACGGGTTGGATACCAAGGTCCATGTGCTCCTCGGCAGCCCGGGGGACGCGGCCACGGCCGAACAGGACGGCGAGCACAACCTCAACCTCTTCTTTTTCCGCTTCGAGCCCTCCGGCTTTGAGGGTGACACCCTGCCGGGTGAGACCCAGTACCTGCGGATGTACTGCCTGGCCACGCCCTTTGCCGTGGCCGAGGAGGCGGTGAGCAGCGGCGAGAACGATCTGCGCATCATCGGGGAGGTGCTGCGGGTCTTCCAGGAGACCCCGGTCTTCCAACTGGAGGCGGCCGGCGAGCCCTTCCACCTGCAGGTGGTCTTCCAGACCCTGGGCGTGGAGCAGATCAACCAGCTCTGGGCCACCCAGGGCGACACCATCTACCGGCCCTCGGTGCTGTTCGAGGTCTCGCTGGCGCCGGTGGTCCCCCGCCAGCCTCATGTGGAGGCGCCCCGGGTCGGCACCCTGGGTCTGGGTGTGGGGGGCATGGCCGGCGGTGCGGCTTCCACCACTTCCGGTGCAGCCGTCACCCGCATGCGGCCCGAGACCGGTCGCGAGGACTGGGCCCCGGCCGCCAGTCTGGTGCATCTGGGCGAGCTGGTGCAGTCGCTCGCCTTTGCCGTGGGCGGCGATGAGCTGGCGGGCTTCACCCCCCAGGTCTGGGTGGTGGGGGAGCCCGGCACCGAGGTCACCCTGCGCTGGGAGCTCTGGGACGATGAGCAGGGCTGGCAGCCCCACCCCGGGGGCACCGCGGTCACCCTGACGGAGGCGGCCATCAGCCCCGAGGGCCTGGTGGATGCCAGCCTGCACCCGGCGCCACTGCCTTTCGACGACCGCCCGGGCCAGCTCCTGCTCTACGCCGAGCGCAGCCACTCGAGGGCCGGTGACGGCCATACGCTGGTGCGCCGGTCCAACCCGCTGTTGATCACGCTTTACGAGGGGGGCGCATGAACGCTGCGGCTGCCGACGAGGCGCTGACTACCGCGGAGCAACTTCAGCCGGAGTGGGATCGGCTGCAGTATCTGGGCTATTGCCTGTCGCAAAGCCGGCAGGGTCGGGACCCGGACCGTCCGGCGCTGAAGGAGCTGCAACAGCTGCAACACCAGGTGGAGCGCCTGCGCGCCGCCGGTGGCGCCTGGGAGCGGGCCCTGGGGCTGCACCTTGAGCCCGTCGAGTGGGACCTGCTGGCCTGTGTCCTGGGGCCCGAGATGGAACCCCGGGTGGGCTGGATGTTCCAGAACCTGCAGCCGGGCAGCGCGCAGCCCTATCCCTCGCGGGCCCTGGTCCAGGAGCTACTGGCGCTCGCCCCGCACCAGGCCCGGTTGCTGGAACAGGCCCTGGAGGCCGGTGCCTCGCTGCGCCGCGGCGGCCTGCTGCGCGCGCGGGACGGCGATCCCTATGAGCCGCTTACCCCGGAGCCTGGCCTCGGGGCGCGCTTGCGCGGGGTCCGGCAGGCCCCGCCGGCACCGCCCGGGGCAGTGCCGGTGGACAATCCCGCCGGCTGGGACGACCTGGTGCTGCCTGCGCCGCACCGGGCGCAGTTGCGCGAGTTCCTGATGTGGCTGCAGCACCGGGAGACCGTGGTGGAACGCTGGGGCGGCCAGTCGGTGGGCGGGCCGATCGCACTGTTCAACGGGCCTTCCGGGACCGGCAAGACCCTGGCCGCCAGTGTCATCGCCAACAGCCTGGACTGGCCGCTCTACCGGGTGGATCTGGGCCGGCTGGTGAGCAAGTACATCGGTGAGACGGAGAAAAACCTAAACCAACTGTTCGACGCCGCCCACCGCCAACCCATGGTGCTGCAGTTCGACGAGGCGGATGCCCTGTTCGCCAAGCGGGGCGAGGTCAAGGAGGCGCGCGACCGGTACGCCAACATGGAGGTCAGCCACCTGCTGGCCCGCATCGAGGCCCACCGCGGCCCCTGCATCCTCACCACCAATATGCGCAAGCAGATGGACAGCGCCTTCGCCCGCCGCTTCCAGATGGTGGTGACCTTTCCCCGGCCCGGGGTGGCCGGGCGGGCCGCCCTCTGGGACCGGTTGCTGCCGCCCCGTGCGCCGCGGGCCCCCGACCTGGACCTGGAGCGGCTGGCCCGTTCGGTCAATCTCACCGGCGGCGGTATCCGCAACGCCGCGCTGCACGCCGCCTACCTGGCCGCCGGGCGCGGTGGCGCCATCGGCCTGGCCGAGGTGGCCCTGGCGGTCTGGCGCGAGCTGGGCAAGGACGGCCGGGAGCAAACCCCCCGGGAGCTGGGCGATCTGGCTCCTCACCTGCCCGACGAGGTGCTGCATGATTGATATCCAACACCTGCGCCTGCAACTGCCCGAGGGCTATGCCGGACGCGCCCCGCGCATCGTCCGCCTGCTCGCCCGGGCATTGGCCGACGCCCCGGTGGCCGGTCCGGCGGATCTGGCCCGGCTGCAGGTCGGTCCGGTGGCGCTGCCCGCCGGGGCCAGCGACCGGCAGGCCGCCGAGTCCATCGCCCGCGCCATCCGGGCGCGGCTGCCGGGGGCGGAGTGATCATGGGGCGGCATGTACGCGGCGCACTGGTGGAGTACGCGCAGAGCGCCTCCCCGCTGACCCTGGTCTTCGAGTTCAACCCGGAGACCCTCTCGCGCAGCCGCAGCGTGGAGATCACCCTGGCGGACACCCCGGCCACCCGCGGCGGCTACGACTTTCAGTCACCCGCCGAGACCCCGCGGGTCTCCCAGGGGGTGAGCGTGGAGCCGGAGGCCTTCGACGTGGAGATCCTGCTGGATGCCACCGATCGCATGGGGCAGGGCGACCCGGTGGCCAGCGCCTCCGGGGTGGAGCCGGAGCTGGACACCTTGCGCTCCATGGTCGAGCCCAAGGTCCAGGGGCCGGACGGGATGCAGACCCTGGCCAGCCTGGGCATGGGCGGGCAGCGCGCCTTTCAGCGCGACGAGAGCGCCTCGGTGCTGTTGTTCCTCTGGGGCAGCCACGTGCTGCCGGTGTTTCTCAAGGGGATCGACGTGCAGGAGACCGCGCACCTGCCCAGTCTGGTGCCCTATCGGGCGACCGTGACCCTGAGCCTGCAGGTCATCGAGGGTAACAACCCCTTCTATCGGGAGGAGAAGATCCGCCAGGCCGCCAGCGCCGCGCTGCACAGTTCGACCGCGCCCGGTCATTTCCCCGGAGGGTTGAGCTGATGCTGTTGCGCCAGTCCCGCTACCACAAACCCCGCACCGCCCGTCGCTTCAGCGATGAGGCCGGGGGCGGGCCTGCGTTCCCGGGCATCCGCCCGCGCACCATTGGGCCGGCCAGCGGGGTCATCGAGCACACCATCGCCAAAGGCGAGCGGCTCGATGCCCTGGCCCACTATTACTACCGCGACAGCCGCCTGTGGTGGCGGATTGTCGATGCCAACCCGGATCTGCTTTTCGCCGGCGTCATCCTGCTTGATGAGTACGCCGGCGAGACGCTGCTGATCCCCCGGGCGAGGGAATAGCCATGGGGCTCGACCTGCTCAGCGGTGAACAGCGCGCACCGGCCGAATGCCGGATCTACCTCCATGACCAGGAGGTACCGGAGTACTACCCCTTCCTCCGCGAGCTGGAGGTGGACACCAGCCGGGAGGAGGCCTGGAGCGCCACCCTGCGCCTGGCCACTGTGCGCGACGAGCATGGCAGTTGGAGCGTCCAGGACGAGGCGCTGCTGCGGCCCTGGGCCGAGATCACCCTGGCCATTGTTTTCGGCGACGACGAGCAGCGCCTGTTCAAGGGCTACATCCGCGAGGTCAACGCCGACTTTCCCGAGAGCGCCGGTGAGGCGGAGATCGTGGTCGAGTGCCAGGACCAGTCCCTGCGTCTGGACCGCACCCACCAGCGCACGCCCTGGGGGGAGGAGGAGGCGCCGGTCAGCGACCGGGTGATCATCGAGGAGATCCTCAGCCACTACGGCCTGGCCCTCAGCCCGGACAGCAAGGACGGCCAGCGCGGTCTGGTGGAGTTGCCCCAGGACAGCTCCGACATCCAGTTCCTGCGCAAGCGCGCCGAGGAGAACAACTACGAGCTGATCTTTTACCCGGACCAGGTCTACTTCGGGCCCTACCGGCTGGACGGCGGCGGGGCCCAGGCGACCATCCAGGTCTATGCCGGTCAGGCCACCAACTGCCTGCGGCTCAATGTCAGTGCCGACGGCCACCTGCCGGATCTGCTCGAGGTGGAGGTGCCGGCGGCGCGGGAGGGTGAGGACTCCCGCACCCTGCAGGTCTATTCCACGCTGCCGCCGATGGGCCCGGAGCGGGCCGACAGCCGGGGCAGCGGGCTGGAGCCCAACCTGGACACCCTGAGCGGGGAGGGTGGTGATGCCGGCGACCAGCTTGAGGCCCGAGCCCAGGCCCGCATCAACGAATACGACCTGCACCGGTTGCAGGCCGACGGCGAGCTGGACGGCAGCCTCTACGGCCACGTGCTGCGACCGGGCCGACCGGTGCCGGTAGACGGGCTGGGCGAACGACTGAGTGGGCTCTACTACGTGGACCGGGTGGCCCACCACTTCAGCCCCGACGGCTACTACCAGCGCTTTCAACTGCTGCGTAACGCCTACGGCGACAACGTGGATACCGCCGCCCCGGTGTCCCCGCGCCTGGCGGGGGTGCTCTGAGCAGTTCAGGCGGCGCAAGCGGCAACGCGAAGGAGGACGACGGTGGAAGATGTCATCAAGCAACTGGTGCGACAGGCCCAGGAGCGCCGCTACGGCAAGTACCGCGGGGTGGTGGTGGATAACGCCGACAGTCAGCGGCGCGGGCGGGTCCGGGTACAGGTGCCGTCGGTCTGGGGCGACCGCATCAGCCACTGGGCGCTGCCCTGCCTGCCCTTCGGTGGCAAGTCGGGCCAGGGGTTCTTCTCCGTGCCCGAGGTGGGCGCCCAGGTCTGGGTGGAGTTCGAGGGCGGCGATACCGAGTACCCCATCTGGACCGGCACCTTCTGGCGCAGCGCCGACGAGGTGCCGGAGGAGGTGGTGCGCGAGTCCGATGCCGCACCCAGCACCCGGGTCTTCCGCACACCCAAGGGTCACCGGCTGGTCTTCGAGGAGCAGGACGACGCCGAGCAGGTACGCCTGGAGCACGGCGGTGGCGCCCATGTGGACATGGGCCCGGAGGGTGGCCTGAGCCTCACCGACGCCGGTGGCGCCACCGTGGTACTGGATGCCGAGAACAACCAGCTACGGGTGGAGGATGCCAACGGCAACACCCTGGTGCTCACCGCCACCGGCACCACGGTGGAGGATGCCAATGGCAACAAGATCGAGATGGCGCCCAGCGGCGTCACGGTGAAGGGCGCCCAGATCGTGCTCGACGGCAATCAGGTGATGCTCGGCGGGGCGGGCGGCGAGCCGCTGATCAAGGGGCAGAGCTTTCTCAGCCTGTTCGCCACCCACGTGCACACCTCCTCGCCCTCCGGCGGGCCCACCTCGCCCCCGTTGCCCCAGGGCGAGATGAGCACCCTGTCGATGAAAGTGCTGACCGGTTGAGGTGATCATGGAACGACGGCTCAGTAACCCGCCTTACCTGGCCTTCCCGCTGCGCATCGGGGCCGATGGCCCGCGCCTGGCCGATCGCGCCGGGCACATCCGCGGCCAGATCGAGCAGGTGCTCTTCACCCTGGCCGGGGAGCGGGTCTTCCGGCCCGAATTCGGTGCCGGTGTAAAGGCCCTGGTGTTCGAGCCCAACGACTCCCCCCTGTGGGCGCTGACCCGACGCCGCCTGATCGCGTCGTTGGCCGATGCCCTGGCCGGCGAGGTGGACCCGAAATCCATCGAGGTCCATGTCACCGGTGAGGACGCCCGACTGCTGATCACCGTGGTCTACACCCTGGCGGCGGTCGGCCACCGTGAGCGCCACCAGTTTGCCGTGGGAGAGTCCTGATGGCCGACAGCCCCGAGATTGAACTGCACTTCGAGGCCGGCTGCGACGACTGTGGCCGGCGCCACGCCCGGCTGCCGCCGCCGCTGCCGGCGCTGGGCGATGACTTCGACTGGGACCTGCGCGACTACGACGGCTTTCGTCTGTTCATGCTCGAGGAGCTGGCCGCGCGCTTCCCGGAGCGCAAGCGCTGGACCCCGGCCGATCTGGAGGTGGTGCTGGTGGAGGCACTGGCCGCGGTGCTCGACCAGCTCTCCGACACCCTGGACCGGGTGGCCGGAGAGGCCTACCTGGAGACGGCGCGACGGCCGGAATCGGTGCGCCGGCTGCTGCTGATGATCGGCTACGACGCCCTGGGGCTGCGCCGGCGCCAGGGCCTGCCGCCCTTCGACCGCGCCCCCGACGACGAGAGCCCGGAGGCGGCCATCGAACGGCTGGAGCAGTACTGGCTGGACCATCCGGAGGCCATGGACCGCGATCGCCAGGAGGGCCCACGCCAGATCCACCGCCAGCACCGCATCGTCACCACCGGGGACTTTGTCACCCGGCTCGAGGCGCACCCGGTGGTGGAGCGCGCCCAGGCGGCCGAGGCCTGGAACGGCAGTTGGTCGCTCATCCAGGTGGCGATTATCCCCTGGACCCGGGTGGGCCTGGATGATCCGGCGGATTACGACGATGCACTCTGGGCGCGGATCGCGCAGTTCCACGCCGAGCGCGACCTCTATCTGCCCGAACCCGACACCCGCCCGCCGGTGCGCAGTCTGCTGCGCCACTACCTGGATGACTACCGCATGCTCGGCCAGGAGGTTCACCTGGTGCCCGCCGAGGAGGTGGGGTTGTTGCTCTCCCTCTCCATCCAGGTCTCTCCCCACTACTTCCAGTCGGAGGTTCGCCGGGCGGTGGGGCAGGCCCTGGGGCGGGGCCCGGGGGCGTTCTTCGAGCCGGGCCGGCTGCGTTTCGGCGAGGATGTCTGGGCCGGTGACCTGTTCCAGTACCTGATGGCGCTGGACGGCGTGGACAACCTCTGCCTTAACCGCTTCAAGCGCATCGGTACCCGCTTCCCGGACATGAGCGGGCGCGGGCGGATTGCCCTCAGCGGACTGGAGGTGGCCGTCTGCGATAACGAGCCCGATCACCCGGAGCGGGGGTACTTCTACCTGCGGTTGCATGGCGGGAGGAGGGGCTGAGATGGCCAATGACCTGACCCGCTGGAACCGTGCCGGCCTGAGCCGTTTCCGCTACCTGGATGGCAACGCCGCCACCTTTCTCGAGGCGCTGCGTGTTGACTGGCAGGCGCGTTTCCCGCGCTGGCCGGCGGTGGCCGGGGAGGTGCCCCCGGAAGAGTCCGATCGCGCCTGGCAGGCGCGGCTGGAGCGCGGCTACCAGGCCGACCAGGACGACCTGCTGTGGCAGATCGGGCGCGGTTTTGCCCGCGCCAGCCATGTGTTGGGCGAGCATCTGGATGCCTACGCCAACGAGGCCACGGTGGGTACCGCCACCGAGTGGGAGAACCTGCGCCGGCTGGTGGCCATGCTCGACTACCACCCGCGGCCGCCTGCGTCAGCGCAGACCACGCTGGCGGTGCTGGCGAAAAGGCCCGGGCCGCTGGCCGCCGGCTTTGCCGTCAAGCACAACCCCGAGGAGGGTGCGCCGGTGGTCTTCGAGACGCTGGAGGATCTGGCGCTGGACCCCCGGTTGAACACCCTGCGTCCGGCCGGCCACGACCGCAACCCGGCGTCGCTGCAGGGGCAGTACCTGGAAATATCCGGGGAGCACGACAAGCTCACCCGGGGCACCCCGCTGGTGGTGGAAGACACCCGGCGCGGCCGCAGCCACGCCCACCTGATCCAGTCGGTGGCGCTGGACGAGGGGCGCGGGGTCACCCGGGTCCGGATCACCCCGCGGCTCTCGCCCAAGTCGCGGATCGGCGATGTGCGGCTTCATGTGCTACCCAAGGAACGGTTGGCGGTCACCGGGCCGGTGCTCCAGGGGGCGGAGCTGGGGCATAGCCTGCGGCTCGCGGACGAGACCGGCGACCTCAAGCCCGGCGAGACCCTGGTGCTGACCAACCCGGGACACAAGCCGCGCTTTCTGCGGGTGAGCCGGGTCCGGCCCCGGCTGGTCAGCTTCAAGGCGCCTCTGGGCCCGACCTATCTGGCGGGCGCCCGGCTGTCCCGCCCGGTGGAGGTGCCGGTGATCCGGCGCGCCGGCGCCCCCTGGCGACGGCGCATCGGTCGTGGCGACCATGCGGGAGGAAACCTCTATGTGCTGTTCGTTGCCGGGGACTGGCGCCGCCTGCAGAACCAGTGGGTTGCCCGCCGCCCGGCCGACGTGGATGGCGCCCTGGCGGCGTTCAGGGTAGTGCGTGCCCACTACCAGCCGGTGGATGTGTCTCCGGAGGCCGGCGACACCCCGGCCTGGGAGGGACACACCGCGTTGAGCCTGGCGGGCGGTGAGCTGGACGCCAATCCCCAGTACCTGCTGGCCCCGCCCGAGTCGCCCGGCCCCTGGGTGCCGGATCCGCTGATCGAACGGGTGGCCGGCGGGCTTGCCGACCCGCTGATCAGTGAGCACAGCAAACACGCCGCACCCGGTGACTTCGCAGTGCTGGTCTGCGGCGGGTCGGTGGCGTGGTCCCGGCTGGCGGCGGTGGCCCAGGACCAGGCGGGCGAGCATACCGCTCACCACGCCGACGGCGGTACCTGGCAGGACAGGGGCGGTGGGCCGGTCCACGCAGATGCCTCAGGGACCGGCGAGGGCGGGCCCTTCTATCGGGACGCCTCGCAGCTTTACGTGCACTTTACCGAGACCCTGCGGCTGCATGATGCCCGGCGCAACCCCACGCCCCTGAGCGGGCGGACGGTGGCGCTGTCGGACCCGGACGGGCAGCTGTCCGAGCGACTGACCCGGGGCCACCGCCTGGTGCTGGATAATGGCAGCGAGGTGGTCGCCGCCCGGGTGGAGAAACTGGCGGGCGGCGACCCGTTGCAACTGACCCTGTCCGAATCGGTGCCGGGCGACAGCCGCTACGACAACCTGGTGCTCTACGGCAATGCCGTGGCGGCCGGCCATGGCAGCGGCAAGCCGGAGCAGGCCCTGGGTAGCGGCGATGCCACCGAGCGCCATGCGGGCTTCGAACTGGCCGTGCAGGAGGTCAGTTTCGTTGCTGACCCCGGGCAGGCGAGCGGGGTGCGGGCGGCGGTCGAGGTCACCGTGGACGGTCGGCGCTGGACGCAACTCGCCAATCTCCGGGACGCCGGGCAGGAGGACGCCGTCTATACCGTGCGTCTGACCGAGGACGGCACCCTGTCGGTGCGCTTCGGCGACGGCCGGCACGGGCGCCGGCTGCCGACCGGGGTCAACAACGTGCGTATCCACTACCGCCAGGGTGTGGGTACCCGGGGCAACCTGCCGCCCGGGTCGCTCACCGAGCCCCAGCGGCCCCATCCGCGGGTGGACGCGGTGCGCCAGCCGCTGCCGGCCGGTGGTGGCGCCGACCGCGAGCCCGAGACCGACCTGCGCGAGAGTGCCCCGGCCACCGTACTGACTTTGTCCCGGGCCGTCTCGCTGCGCGACTTCGCCCGTCTGGCCCGGGCCCACGCCAGCATCTGGCAGGCCAATGCCTTCGCCCGACCCACCCGGCGCGGCCGTCGCGAGAGCGTGGAGGTGGTGGTGGTGCCCGCCGAGGGCGCCCGCCTGACCAGCGCGCTGGGTGACCAGCTGACCCGCCACCTGCGCGCCCATGGGGTGCCGGGCGTCGATCTGCAGGTGGCCGGCTACGAGCCGGTGCGGATCGGGCTCGATATCACCCTGCGCATCGATCTCGACGCCTTCGACCCCGAGCCGGTGGTCGACGCGGTGCACGCGGCCCTGGCGGAGGCCTTCTCACTGCGGCACCGGCGTCTGGGGCAGCCGCTCTACCGCGGCGAGGTGTTCCAGGTGGTGGAGGGGGTGCGCGGGGTGGCCAGCTCCAGTTGCGAGGTCCGGGTGGTGTCCGTGGGCGCTGGGGGCCCATTGCCTGACGAGGACGAGGCGAACGAAGCAGGCCCGACGGGCGCGCACGACACCGGCAGGGCGGTCCTGCGCGAGGTGCGGACCTCTGGCGGGGTCGTCCGCGTGCTGCAACCCGGGCCGCGTCAGTGCCTGTACCTGGCCCCCGGCCGGCCCGACATCAGCATCGAGACGGAGGCCTACCGACCATGAGCCGCAGCAGCCTCGCGGAACAGCTCTACCAACTGCTGCCCGCCGTCTACCGTGAGCGCGACCGGCCCGGCGGGGCCAGTCGTGGCGCGCCGCCCGGGGAGGGCGATCCGCCGGAGGCGGGCACCGAACCGGGAGCGGTGGGCGACCTGGAGGCCTTGCTCCAGGTCTACGGCCGCTTCCTGGACCGCTGGCGTAACACCCTGGATCAGCGCTATTACGACAACTTCCCTGACCGCGACCCGCGCCGCGATGCCCTGGGCCGGGAGCGTAACTGTCAGCCCTGGCTGCTGCCCTATCTCGCCCGCTTGGTGGATGTGGACCTGGTCTCCCCGGACACCGAGGGGCAACGCGAGGAGGTCACTCACGCGGTGGCCTGGCGCCAGCGCAAGGGCACCCGGGCGGCCACCGAGGCCATCGCCGAGGCGGTGGGGCGCATGGAGACCGAGGTCCAGGAGGGCTGGCAGCGGGTGGCACGCACCCCGCGCATCGGCGATCCGCTGCTGCCCGAGGCCCATTATGGCGTGGCCGAACCGATCCCCGGAGCGGCCTCGCCCGCGCTGCGCGCCCGCCATCCGGGCCTGCCCACGGCCACCCCGGATCTGCGCTACGCCTCCCGGCCACTGCGCACCCGCCCCGGTGACCCGGCCGCCCGTCGCACCCACTACGCCGGCGAGCCGCAGCACTGGGTGCAGGCCAACCCCGGCGGCGTGCCCTGTTTTCCCGGCAGCCACCAGGACGTTTCCCGCCGCACCCCCGACCTGCGCACCCCCGACGAGCGGCGCGGTCACTACCACCCGCGTCGGGCATTGCTCTACCTGGCCCCGCCGGAGGGGCTGTGCCACCCGGATGCCCCGGGCCTGCACTGGGAGACGGTATGGGAACGGGTGGGCAGCCGGGACCATTACCGGGACGAGGAGATCGAGTGCCACCGCCGGCCGGTCAACTGGCGCGGCGAGACCTGGACCTGCCTGCACCTGCGCGCCCGCACCGCCCGACCGTTGAGGCTGGTGGGCCGCGAGCAGTTGGGCGCGCAACTGGACGGCGAGCGGGTGCTCTTCCGCTTCGAGCATCTGTGGTTCGACAACCGGTTGACGCTCGAGCGGGGGCGTCTGGTGCTGCAAGGCTGCGCGCTGCGTCACCTGGAAGTGGCGACCGTCGGCGACGAGGGCCCGGCGGTGGTGGCGCGCGGGTGTCTCTTCAACCGGCTGGCGGCCCCGGGGGCGTCGGCAGAGCTGGAGTACTGCACGGTGCTCGACCAGCTCCTGGCCACACGCCTGTGGATGAGCGACAGCATCAGTGTGCCGGTCCCGCGCGGGCGGCCGGGCGGAGCAGACCTGCCGGCCACCGGCTGCATCCGCTACAGCCGCCTGCCCCATGTCCCCGAGGCGCAATGGCAGTACCAGGGCGAGCCTTCGGCACTGCGCCTGGCCTACAGCACCCACCGCCAGGCGGTCTTCCTCGACCACCGCTTCGGCGAGCCCGGTGCCGGGGTGTTGCACTGGCATTGCCCCGAGGCCATCACCCGGGGGGCCGAGGATGGCGGCGAGATGGGGGCCTACCATGACGCCCGCCACCAACTGCGCTGGCAGGCAGTACGGGACAAGCTCAGCCACTACCTGCCGTTGGGCATCGAGGCGGTGCTGATCCCCGACCCCCGGTTGCAGTGTCCGCCGCCCTACCGGGCTTAACCCACCACGGAAAGCAAAAAACGAAAGGGACCACTATGAAGACGCAGACCTCGCAACCGTCCCACCGCGACCACGGCCAGTACAGCGGCGTCTATCTGCAGCAGGGCCGCATGATCACCGACGCCGACTGGAACGCGCTCGACGAGATCGGCCAGCGCCGGCTGGTGGGCGCCCTGTGGGAC
The DNA here is from genome assembly GCF_003664325.1 of Alkalispirillum mobile. Lineage (NCBI taxonomy): Bacteria > Pseudomonadati > Pseudomonadota > Gammaproteobacteria > Chromatiales > Ectothiorhodospiraceae > Alkalispirillum > Alkalispirillum mobile. The sequence goes on along the minus strand of NZ_RCDA01000001.1, from coordinate 548,842 downwards.
GCCATTGCCAGCGGCGCACCGCGCCAGGGTGGCCTGCGGCTCTCGGACGGCGCGGGTGTGCGCCTGCACCCCGGGGTGCTTTACGTGGGCGGCGTCCCCGCCCGACTGGTCGGTGACGGGCCGATGGCGCCCGATGAACAGCCCCGTTACCCCGATCCGCCGCCCTTCGAGGGTCGTGACCTGACGCTCTACGCTGATGTCTGGGAGCGCAGCGTGACCGCCCTGGAGGATCCCGCGCTGATGGACCCGGCGCTGCACGGCGCCGATACCAGCAGCCGCGGTGAGACGGTGCTGCAGGTCAAGTGGTGCCCCCGCGGGGTGGACCCGACGGATCCAGCGGTCAACCCGCCGCTGGGCGATGCCCCGCTGGCGCTGCGGCTGCGCCATATCTTTGTTGGTGACGATCCCTGCGACCCCTGCGCCAGTGAGATGAATCTGGATGAGCGCATCGGTAACTACCTGTTCCGGGTGGAGGTGCACGATCTCTTCCGGGACGAGGCGGGCGACCGCCAACTGGTGCTCAAGTGGTCCCGCGACAACGGTGCCGAGGCCCATGAGGCGGACAACGTCCCGGAGGGGTTCGACCGCGGCGACTGGGTCTGGGAGTTCTACGATGACGCCAGCGAACAGACCCTGGGCCGACACCTCCCGGAGGGCTACCGTCCCCGGCGCGGCCGCCTGAGCACCACGTTCGAGCGGCCCCCGGAGGGAGAGCCGCGGGCTTTTGTGCGCCAGTGGGACGGCTTCCTACAGCTCAACCTGGACGCGGCCATCCTGGTCACCGGTGTGGACCGGGGCGCCGAACTGGACCCGGAACTCGACCCGGACGCTCACGGCTGGGTGGATATCGACGCCGGCGTGCTGCAGGTCAACGGCGAGCGCCTGGAACTGCGGCTGGCCTTTGCCGATCGCGCCTTTCTGCCCGGCGATTACTGGCAAGCGGCCGTGCGCGAGGCGGTGCAGGGCCCCGGGGACTACGTGCTCGGTGATGAAAGTGTCGGTGAACCGCCCCGCGGGGTGCGCCACCGCTACCTGCGGCTGGGCGAGCTGGATGGCGACGGCGCGCTGGTGCCCCACAGTGACGCCGAACGGCGCCGGTTCAACTTCCCGCCGCTCACCGACCTGGCGGCCGCCGACGTTGGCTTCAACGAGCGCTGCAACGCTCTCTTTCAAGGGGCCGAGAATGTCCAGCAGGCGCTGGATGCACTCTGCGACATCGCCGCCGAGCACATTGCCTACCGGTTGCCCGACTGCAGGGGCGGCATGGAGGTGACGGTCAAGCGGCTGTTGGCCGAGGCCCTTGCCGAGCGCTGGCCCGATATCGACGGCGACGGCCGGCTGAGCGTGCGGGACATGCTCGACGGCCTGCTCTGTCACCTGGACAGCGCGGCGCTGCCGCACGACGTGCCCGAGTGCCGCGATGGCCGCCGCAGCCTGCGCGAGCGGCTGCGAATCCCCGTAGGGCGGACCACCACCGCGGAACCGCTCAACCGGTTGCTGTGCGACACGACCGCCGATCACCTCCCCCTGGGCCGCGAGACCGAACTCTGTCCGGACCTGGATCGGGAAGGGGTGGAGACGGTGCAGGACGCCCTCAATACCCTCTGCGGGCGTAGCGCCGGTGGCGGCTGTGCCCGCGTAGTGGTGCCCGGCGACCTGACCCGGACCCTGAAGGAGTTGATCGATCAGGAAGCAGAGAGTATATGGCTCTGCCTCAAGCCGGGGGAGCACGAATTGCCGCCGGGGCTGGATCTGGAGGCCGGTCGTCATATCCGCATTTCGGGTGCCGGCTACCGGGCCTGCCGCATCCTCGTTCGGGCCCCGCTCTGGCAATTGGAAGCACCGGAGATCCAGCTCACCGATCTGGGGATCTATTTCGAGGGCGACGAATCCGCCGGGCTGCGGCTCACCGGCGAGGATATCAGCGTGACCGGGGTGCATTTTCAGGACGCCCATGCGCAGGAAGACGAGCCCATGGTGCATATCCGGGGTCCGCAGCCGTCCCGCAAAGGGGTGACCGCATTACGCCTGGAAGACAGCCGATTCTTCCCTTGGGGCCGGAAGCTTGCACTGCTACTCGAGCAGGTCAGCTATGTCGGCCACGTCCGCCACAACTGGATCGAGGGTGAGGTGCATTACAACCCCATGATCGACAAGCCCGTCGATCCCGATCGGCAGGGTATCGCGAGGACGTCCATCGACGGGGACCGCGTGGTGCTTGGTCGGGTTGCAGTCGTGGTAGGCGGCGAGGACAGGGATGAGCGGGACCCCGCGCCGGAGCGAAGAGCAACGACGCGGCCGCTCCTGGGTGCCGCGCCGATCCCCGGCATACGCGGGCAACCGGGGAACGCGGGAGGGGACGCCCCCCGTCGCGGACGGGAGGGCGAGGATATTGAGGTCAGTCCCGGCGGTGGGGGGGTGTACATCGAAAACAACGTGATCGAGCGCTGGGTGAGCCTGATGGAATCCGGGCTGGTGAGGCGCAATATCCTGGAGGGGCAGGTGGCCGGGCCCGTGCTGCTGAACGTGCAGCACAACGCCTTTGCCGTTGGGTCCAGCTTTATCGGGGGCCAGCTGGTGGCGACGGGGAACCATGTGTTCAGCGACCGTAGCCACGACTCTAGCGAGGTATGGTTCATCGCGAACCAGTTGATCGCCCAGGGGAACCTGGCCGAGGACCGGGAAAGCGAGGCCCGTTATTCCGCCGAGTCCCACGCCGTTGCCAATAATCTCCTGAATTTCAGGGCGTTCTGAGGGCACCGGCGTGGTGGCCTTCGCCCAGCAACAGCGCGCGCAAACGGCACCGGCCCGGCGCCCGCAACCGGTGGCGAGGCCCCATAGCCAGCGTGCGGCCGTTGCCGCGGCGATCGGCCAGGCGGGGGCCCAGCCCCGGCTCAAGCTCGGTGCCCGCGATGACCCGCTGGAGCGGGAGGCCGAACGCACTGCCGAGCAGGTAACCCGCACCCCGGGGCCGCTTACGGACGACCCCCCGGCCTTCGGCACCCCGGCGAGCGCGGCCGCCCAACGCGCGCCGCCTGCCGCCACCGCACCCGCGACGACCAGCACGACAGAGGGTTGGGCGCCTGGCGACGCGCCGGCGGATGCGCCCGTGCCGCTGCCGGAGGAGGCGGAAGAGCCCGGCGCAGCCGGCACCCTGCCGGAGCCACTGGCCCGGCGGATCGGGCGTTTGCACCGGGGAGGGCGCCCGCTCCCGGAGGACCTGCGCGCCTTCATGGAGCCGCGCTTCGGGCAGGACTTCTCCACGGTGCGCATCCATACCGATGACGAGGCTGCCCACCTCTCCGAGACCATCCACGCCCACGCCTTCACCCTGGGCGAGCACATCGCCTTCAACCGCGGCGCCTTTCGCCCCGACAGTCGCGACGGCCGGCGGCTGATCGCCCACGAGCTGACGCATGTGGTGCAACAGCGCGAGGCCGGTGCCGATCGCCCCGATGCGGAGGCGGCCCCGGTGCGACGCTCACTTATTGGTGGCCTGCGTCGGGTCGGTAGCCGGTTGGTGGGGGCCGGGATCGACATGGCCAAGGGGGCGTATGACCGTCTCACCGGGGCCGTGGGCGAGATCTTCGACAAGGCGGGCAACTTTATCGCCTCGAAGGGCATGGCGGTGGTGGAGAAGCTCGCGCCCAACCTGGCGCCCGTGCTTCAGGAGATTATCGACAACGGGCCGGTGGGGTGGCTGAAGGACCGGGTGGCGGCCGTTTTTGACCGGCTGGTGGATGCGGTCACCCGGCTCACGCCCCAGGGGTCTGTGGAACGCCTGAGCGAGCTCTTCTCCGGCATGCTCGAGCGGGCCGGCAGCATCCTGGAGGCGCTGGCCTCGGGGGACTGCGGGCCGCTGTTCGATGCCATCCGGCGGCTGCGCACCCTGGTGACCGATGCCGCCGGGGCGGCCTGGGACCGGCTTACGGACTTTCTCAGTCCGATCGGGGACTTCTTCGCTCATCTGTGGGAGAGCACTGGCGCCCCCGCCCTCGATTTCATCACCGGGGTGGCCGGTGACCTCTGGGACGGCATCAAGGCGCTCGGCCGCCGGATCTGGAACTGGACGAGGCCCATTCGCGACACCCTGGGGGCGGCCTGGGATTGGGTCAAGCGCAGGCTTTTCGGGTCGAGTAACGACAGCAGCGGGGATAACCAGGGCGGCCTTGTGGGTTGGGTGCAGGACAAGGCCGGGGAGGCCTGGGACTGGATCAAGGCACGGACCCGACCGCTCTGGCAGCCCATACAGCAGGGCGTGGAGTGGCTGCGGGAGCTGGTGCCGCCGACCTTCGTCAAGCGCCTGGGCGAGGACATGCAGGCGCTCAGCAACGACCTGGGTACGGCCGAGCAGCAGATGGCCGGGGCCGGCGAGGAGGGCGGGCCGGGTGCCGGCGTGGCCGAGAACCGGGCGGCGCTCGCCGACGCATTGCCCACCGTCGAATCGGTGCTCGAGCGGGTACGGGGCTTTCTGGTCGAATCCGGCGACTGGATGGTGAAAACCCTCGGCGGGGTGGGAGACAAGGTGGCGGCCTTCTTCGCCGGCCTGCGCCAAATGGACATCACCCGGCCGTTGGCGCGGGCACTGGGCTGGCTGGAGCGGGGCATCGCCGGGCTCAGCCGCTGGGCGAAGCGGGGGGTGCAGGGGTTGTTCGACGTTCTGGTCGGTGCCTTCGACCGGCTGACGCCTTTCATCGAGCGGATGATCGGGGTGGTGCGCCGGCTACTCTCAGTAGTGGCCGATCTGTACCAGTTGCCCCAACTCGTGGTGTCGTCGGTATGGGGGCTGATCCCGGAGTGTATCCGCAAGCCGGTACAGGACTTCGTCGTCAACCAGATCCTGGCGCGCATCCCGGTCTTCGGTCAGCTTTTGGCCCTCCCGGACCTGTGGGAAAAGGTCAAGGCCAAGGCCCTGGAGATACTCCGCAAGCTGTTCGTGGATGGCGACCTGGCCGCCGCGGCCTGGGCCTTCTTCAAGGCGGCGCTGCGGCTGATCGGTTTGCCGCCGGAACTGGTGGTCAGCCTCCTGGCCAACGCCGCGGCGGCCATCGGGCATATCCTGCAGGATCCCATCGGCTTCCTGCTCAACCTGGTGCGGGCGGCCGGACGCGGCTTCGCCCAGTTCTTCAGCAACATCTTCGGTCACCTCAAGGCGGGCATTGCCGGCTGGCTGTTCGGCACCTTGCGCAAGGGGGGTATCGAACCGCCGGAGGATTTCTCCCTGCGCTCGATCCTCGGCGTGGTGCTGCAGATCCTGGATATCACCACCGATCGGATCTTCGACCGCATAGGCCGCCGGGTGGGCTCCGGCGTGGCGCTGCGCATGCGGCGCATGCTGGAGCACGCCACCGGTGCCTGGCAGTTCCTGCGCACGCTGATGGAGGAGGGCCCGGGCGCGCTGTGGACGGCGCTGCGCGAGCGGTTGAGCGATCTCGGCGGCCAGGTGCTCGACAGTGTCATCAACTGGGTGAGCGTCACCATCATCAAGCAGGCCAGTATCCGGCTCACACCGCTGCTTGCGCCCTCCGGGGTCTCCAACGTCATCGCCCTGCTGATGGAGATCTATCGGGTGATCACCGCGTTGGCCGCCCAGCTTCGGGCGCTTTTCGAGGTGGCCAACCGCTTCCTGGCCGGGGTGGCCGAGATCGCCTCCGGGGCACTGGGCAAGGCCGCCGACTTCCTCGAGGACGCCCTGGGCCAGGCGGTGCCGCCGGCGCTGGCATTCCTGGCCCACTATGCGGGTCTGGGCGATGTCAGCAGCCGTATCCGCGAGATGGTGGAGGGGATCCGCGAGCGCGTGGATGCCGCCCTGGACTGGCTCATCGAGCGCGCCCTGCGTCTGGGCGAGGGCTTCGTCGAGCTGGCCCGACGCGGGGGGCGGGCGGTAAGGCGCGGGGCCCGCGCCCTGGTCAACTGGTGGCAGACCGAACGTGAGCTGGAGACCGAGGGCGGGGAGCGGCACACCCTGTCTGTCGATGCTGAGAAGGAGCGCCAGGCGCTGACCATTGAGTCGCGTCCAACGCCCTACCACGCGTTTATCGCTGATCTGAAGCTGCCAGACAGCGCGGCCGACGACCGGCGTCGGGCGTTGGCCGCGGCGGAGACAGTAGAGGCCTGTATCCAGGAGTCGCGCGAGTTGGAAGGGCAGCTGGAGGCCTCGACCATCGACGAGCAGACCTACTCGGAGAGGCGCAAGGCGCTGGAGCGACAGTTGGGGGAGGCAATGGACCGCCTCTCGACCCTGACCCGTGAAATGCTGGAGCAGTCCACCGGGGACTCAGTGACCGATCTGCCGTCCACTCCGGCGATCTACGGCCCCAGAACCAGTGCCGGTTTCGGCAGCTCGGTGCGGGTGGAGCTACTGACCCGTGATCATCCCCCAGGCAGCACGCCGCGGAATGCGCCCGAGAATGCGACTTGGAATCGGTTGCGACGCCGCATGGACGGCGGGGGTACGTACTACGTTCGGGGCCATCTGCTGAACGAACATCTGGGGGGGCCGGGGGATACTTGGAATAATCTGACGCCGCTAACCCAGGGTGCTAACAACCGAGACGCGGAATCCATGCTCCACCGGTTCGAGGATCCCGTGAAGGACGCCGTGGAGGATGGCCGGGCGGTCAACTATATCGTCACCGCCAATTACGGTGTCTCTCACCCTCTGGCGGCGGAGGCCGAGGCCCATCGCACCGAAGAGGGCGACACAGACTCGGATGTGATCGCCGACATCATCCAGGCAGAATCGCGTATCCCAGGTACGCTCGATTGCCGGTCCGAGGAGCTGAAACCCGATGGCACGGCCGGCGGTACAGTGGCGGTGCATCAGGTGGATAACAGCTTCAAGGCAAACACTTTGGATGACTACAGCATCCGGGCCCGGCCCAAGACCCGGTTCTACATCGACAACGAGGCCCGGGCGGGCAACATCGGTCGGCTAGCTCAGTTGGACGGGGTGGATCGCGACCTGGCCCAGGCGATCATCGATGAGCGACCGGATGGCGGCTACCGGCGCAGTGCCACCCTCAAGCAGGCGAGCGGCATGACCGATGCCCAATGGGAATCGGCGCGGAAAACCGATGCCTTTTACGTCCATATATTTCAACGCAGTTAGGGATCCCAATGGATAACACGCACCTGGAACGCCGACTCGCCGACCCTTACGCCTTCGCCCTGCTGCAGTGGCCAGCCACCCTGGGCCTGCTGGCCCTGTCCCACCAGGGTTGGTGGCTCGCGCTCAATATCCTCCTGGGCCTGTGGCTGGCTCTGATGCTGTTGGCCGCCTACGCCGGTGACCGCCCCGGCCGCATCGCCTTCGGTAACGCCATGCTGCTCAGCAACCTGACCGTGGCCGGTGCCTACTGGGCACACCCCGGCCCCTGGGTGCTGGCCTGGCTGGCCGCCACCCTGTTGCTGCTCTACGTGGCGCAGCGGGCCCTGTTCCGCGCCCCGGAGAGCGCGCACGAGGCCTCCCAGACGGCCGGGGAGGTAGGCGAATAGGTCGCGCGCCCCGCCGGTTCAATCGTAAGCGATCCACGAAGTGCAAGGGGAGGGGAGGGTGATGTCGGATCCAGAACGCCGTGCCGTCGTGCTGATTCCAGGACTCGAGCGGGTTGAGCGCTTCGAGCGCCGTGATCTGCTGGCGGAGAATTTGGCCAATACGGTTGCGCAACCGACGTACCCCGCAGAGCCCGTAATGGCGGCTGGGGAGGCGGGGTTGCGCCTTAGGCCGCGTGCCTTGCGTGGGGACGAACGACCGGGGCGGACGCTTGACCTGTTCGAAGCCTACTGGGCGGACATGGTGCCTTCATCAGCCGAGATGAGCCCCTGGCGACGGTTTGTCAGTGGATTCGAGTTGGTAGCCTACTGGTTGTTCTCCTGGGGCAACCTTAAAGCGCTTCGCCTCTCCCGCGCGATTGCGATCGGTCTTGTGGCGGGCGGTGTCTTGCTCGTGCTTTGGTACGTGTCTATCGCGGTGATTGTGGTGGCGGCACTGCGCGCTGCGCCGGAACAAGAAATGTTGCTCGCTTCTTTGCCGGCACTGCGGTCTCTGTTCGACTGGTTATTGGATGTCACAGCGTGGGTTCAGACCAGCGCGCCCTATTTCATCTTGACGCTGCTGCTGTCCGCATTCCGCGCGGACGAATTGGCCCAGATGGCCATGTTTTCGAAGGAATACCTGGAGAATCGGCGGCGGGATATGCAGGCCGGGCTGCGTGACAGAGTGCGCCGCCGGGTGGCCGAGACCATAGACCACGTCTTGGCTTCGTCCTACGACGAGGTGTTCGTCGTCGCTCACAGCTTTGGTTCGATCATTGCTATCGATCTGCTAGCCCGATGGCCACACCCCGCCGATCGCGACCGGGTCCATTTGATTACCCTCGGCTCCCCGGAGGCGGTTCTCTCTTGTCGGTCGCAGTGGCTAGCCGGCGAGCGGGAGCGGTTGTTCCGGAATGCGCCCCATGCTTGGCTTGACTTCTACAGTCCAACCGACTGGTTGTGCAACGCGATCACCGACCATGCGCGGCATTACCCGGGAAACAGCCACCGCCTCTGGTTCGATGCGCCCCTGATCGAGCGGGCCACCGGCCGTACCCACAAGGCCTATTATTTTGACCCCGAGGTGCTGCAGACTCTGATGGGCGGCTCGATCTCGGCGAGGAGAAGCTGACGCTGGTGCCATGGCTGCTCTCTTCTCGCCAGCCACTTTGGCGAGGGCCTTGAGTTTCAGCTGACGGTCCACTGGGATAATGGCCGTCGGCTGCTAGTGACACCAGAATACGCGATCCCGCAGTTGAATCGGGGGCGATCAGGGGTTCGGTTGTGGCGGGCGCGTAGGGTGCGCGCCCGCCAAGGGGGTCAGTGGTGCGCGGCGACCGCGCCCAGGAACTCGCGGCAAAGTTCCGGGTTGGCAGCGTGGGAGATGTCACCCATGGACAGCATGCCCGTCATGCGCTTGTCACTGTTGAGGACGGGGACACGGCGCACCCGGCGCTCTTCCATCAGGTGCACGGCATCCTCGATGTCGTCGTCCTCCCAGCAATAGACGATGTCGCGGGTCATGACATCGCCCGCGGTCATGGAGGCCATGTCCCGGCCTTCCGCCAGACCCCGGCAGACGATATCCCGATCGGTCAGCATGCCGACCAGGCGATCGTTCTCACCGATGGGTATGGCGCCGATGTCCTTTTCGCGGAAGAGCCGGGCGATCTCCATGATGGGGGTGTCCGGGGCACACCACTCCACGCCACGATGCATGGCTTCGTTCACTTTCATGGCAATCACCCTCCTGTTTGCGGGGACCGCCTTCAGAGTATAGGTCAGGTTTGGTGCCATCTCAGTGTTCTGGCAACGGTGAATGGCTACTGTCGCCCTTCAGCGCCCCGGTCCGAGGTGAACACGGATGCCCGACTCCTGCACGAACAGCTCTCTGACCGATACCTCATGACGGTCGGGGAGCAGGGCGCGGGGGTCCATCCTCAGCTCGCCCTTGCCTGCGTTAATACTGACAATTCCGGGTAACCCCAGGTTCGAGTGCAGCGCGGCAAGCGCCAAGAAGGTTGGGACACCGATCCGGCCCATGCTGACATCCTCAACCCGGAAAACCAGGGTCGAGCCCTCAACGCGCCCACGCAGCAGGACATCAAGACCGACCGGTCGGCCCCGTGTGCCCCTGGCCAGCGTGGTCTGGCCCTCGCTCGTGGGCAGCACACCATATATCCTCAGTTGATCGGGATTAGTCGCCAGTTGAAGCACTACCCCCCGATCCGCGGCACCAGACGTGACCAGGCCGTGGGCCAGCAGGGTATTCAACTCCTGCGTGGTCAGGTCCACGTGCAAGTGACTGCCCCGCGCAGCCTGTTGCCAGTGGTCTTCTATCCGCCGGATAAGGGGTGACGTATCCGATGTGGAGACTGCTGGCATCTGCGGCGTGCTTGCGGGGGCCAGCAACCAAGGCAAGAGTGCCCAGAGGATCAGAACGAAGATGATTGGCAGTACAAGAAGTACGGCGCCCAGAATAGCGAGGGGACTGTGCCGCCGGAGCGCCAGGTAGGCGATCGGGTTATGCCGCTCATAAACCGGCAACCGGGACCATAAGCGTTTGAATGCCACGTAAGTATGCCCTCCTGGTTGGCGCCGTAACGCCACTAGCCTAGCAGCCCCCGGTTCCCCGTGCCGGGGGGCCTGGGTCGCCACAAGCCGCCCTGATTGGGCCCCGAAAACGGTTGCCAACGATGAAGTTGATTCGCGGATTGGTGCTGCCCCTGTTGCTTTTGTTCAGCCTGCCGACGCCCGCCAGCGGAACGTCTACCCCCGGTGACGAGCCTTCATCCGTGGGCGTGGCCTTAGGGTCCGGCGGCGCCGGCGGGCTCGCCCACATCGCTATATTGCGCGTTTTTGACGAGCAAGGGCGTCGGCCGGATGCCCTCGCCGGCAGCAGTATCGGGGCGGTGATAGGCGCGCTTTATGCTTCGGGTCTCAGCGCTGATGAGATCTACGATATTTTCGATGATTTCGCCGGGTCGGAGCTGGATGCCCTGTCGCAGTTGATGCGCCCCTCGTCGGATTTGACGCTCCGCGACCTGCTGAAGCTGGATTTCGGTGATGGGGGCTTGATCGACCCGGACGGCTTCCTGGAGTTTCTCGCCGGCAAGATGGAGGCGCGGCGTTTCGATGACCTTTCCATCCCGTTGGAGGTGGTCGCCACGGATTATTGGACCGGCGAGATGGTGGTGCTCGACGAGGGTGAGCTTTTCCCGGCCATCAAGGCCAGCATGGCGGTGCCGGGGCTGTTTCCCCCGGTCCGGCGGGGGGAGCAACTATTGATCGATGGCGGCACCTCCAATCCATTGCCCTTCGATCTGCTGACCGGGCGTTATGACATGGTGGTGGCGGTCGACGTATCGGGCGCCCGCCGGCGCGGCGAGCAGGATGAAGCCGGGTTGACCGACCTGTTGTTCAGCACTTTCGAGATCATGCAGCAGTCCTTGATCGCCGCTCAGATGCGCTACGGTCAGCCGGATATCTACCTGAAACCCGACACCAGTGACGTACGCCTGCTGCATTTCCACAAGATTGATCTGATCCTGGAGCAGGCCGCCCCTGAGGCCGAGGCCTTGCGCGAGGCCCTGTTGCAAGCACCGTAATGAAAATGTCACAAAAGGTGTTTACCTTGCGCGCTTGAAACCGTTCTGTAACCGAACGGTCATCTGAAACGCGCATGGATTGACTGCCTGCTTATGCTGAAGAACGAGTCGCCATCATCGTCGTCCTACTCGGCTGATCCTGCCTTTTCCCGCGAACAGCGCCGTGAGGTGCCGGCCTGGATGCGGGGGCTGTACGCCGGGGCCTGCCTCTATCTCTTCCTGGCCGCGTTGAACATCCTGGGCTCCGGCCTGGGCACCTTCGGCGGCGACAGCGACTTCCTCGTCCGGGCCTTCGCCTACGGCGAGAACCCCTTCATCGCGTTACTGGCCGGGGTGCTGGTGACGATGGTGGTACAAAGTTCGTCCTTTACCTCGGCGCTTATTGTCACCCTGGTGGCCAGCGGCGAGATGAGCCTGGGCACCGGGGTGTTCGCCATCATGGGCGCGAACATCGGTACCGCCGTCACCGGCGTGATCGTGGCCCTGGCCAATATCCGGATCCGCCGCAACTTCCGCCGCTCGTTCACCGCCGCGCTGTTGCACGATTTTTTCAACATCCTGACGGTGATGATCGTCTTCCCGGTGGAGTGGCTCACGGGCCTGGCCCACGAGACCGGGCGAGGGGTGTTCACCCAGGCTGCCAGTTGGCTCAGCAGCCTGATCGGACTGGAGGAGGTGGCCCGGCCGGACAGCCCGGTGAAGGTGGTCACTGCCCCGGTGGTCAATGGGGTGGACGCCGTGGGCGCCTGGCTGATGCCTACGCCCACCGGCGAAGGCCTGCTGGTGGCGGCGATGGGCCTGGGGCTGATGTTCATCGCCCTGATCTTCATGGTGCAGAACCTGCGCGGCGCCCTGCTGCGGCACATGGATGGTTTGTTTCGTACCTACTTCTTCCGCACTGACCCGCGTGCCTACGGTGTCGGTGTGGTCTCCACGGTGCTGGTGCAGTCCAGCACGATCACCAGCAGCCTGATGGTGCCGCTGGCCGGCGCCGGGGTGGTGCGCATCCGTCGGGTATTGCCCTTCATGATGGGGGCGAACCTGGGGACCACGGTGACCAGCGTGCTCGCGGCTACCGCCAACCCTATAGCCGCCGCCATGACGGTGGCGCTCTTCCACGTCATCTTCAACCTGACCGGGACCGCGATCTGGTACCCGTTGCGCCGGATCCCGCTGAAGCTGGCCCTGTGGTACGGCGACCTGGCAGGGCGCAAACCCCGCTACGCCTTCCTGTTCCTCTTTGGCGTATTCTTGGTGATACCCCTGCTGGGTATTGGCGCCACTGAACTGCTTGTGAGCCAGCGCTGAAGCGTGGCCCGATCGAGAGGTTTCTGAATCATGTTTCGACAGCTCTACAGTGCGCTGACCGCCGAGAACACGCTGGACCGCGCCTTCGAGGATCTGACCCGGATGCTGGAGCACGGCGCCTGGATGTTCGCCCGGGCCAACGAGGTGCTCTACAGCGAGGTGCCGGCGAAGGATGTGCGCAAGCCGCTCTATGACCGTGACCAGGCCATCAACGAGCTGGAACGCTCCATCCGCCGCAAGATCATGCGCCACCTGACGGTGAACCCGGGCCACGACGTGGCAGTCTGTCTCGCGCTGATGAGCGTGGCCAAGGACGCCGAGCGGATCGGCGATTACTGCAAGAACGTCTTTGAGATCGGCTGTCTATACACCCAGGGCTTCCACGTGGACAAGTATCAGCAGCCGCTGGACCAGATGGCCGAACAGATGCGCAGCCTGTTCGCCAGCGTGCGGACCGCCACCGCCAAGTCCGACGAGGGCGCGGCGGCAGCCGCACTGGAGCAGGCGGGGGAGGTTCGGGTGCGTTGCGACGAGCTGATCGCGGAACTCTTCCGCGATGAGGCGCAGATCGAGTTCCACGAGGCCATGGCCTACTCCCTGCTGTTCCGCCACTACAAGCGGGTCGTCGGGCACCTGGCAAATATCGCCACCGCCGCACTGGGGCGGCTCGAGGACCTGGACTTCTACCCGGAGAAGGAGGCATCGGAGCAGCGCCGCCGGTAGCCCATTCAGGCCTCGGCGTGGGCGCGCAGCACCTCCGCCATGCAGGCGGTGACCTTGCGGGCCATCGGCAGGTGCAGAAACTCATTGGGGCCGTGGGCGTTGGCGCCGGGGCCCAGCGCACCGGTGACCACGAATTGGGCCTTGGGGAAGGTCTCTGCCAGCAGGTCCATGAAGGGGATGGCGCCGCCTTCGCCCATGTGCACTGCCGGCTTGCCGAAGTGCTCGCGGGAGGCCTCATCCAGCGCCTGCTCCAGCCAGGGCGCGAAGTCCGGTGCATGCCACCCGTCCGAGGCCTGATCGGGCTCGAAATGCACCCGTGCCCCGTTGGGGGCGTCATCCGTGAGCAGGGCGGTTAGGGCCTCGGTGGCGGCCGTCGCGTCCACCGTCGGCGGCAGACGCAGCGAGAGCTTCAGCGTCGTGCCCGCCCGCAGGACGTTGCCGGCGTCGGCCGGGGCCGGCAGCCCGCCGGCCCCCACCACTTCCAGTGCCGGGCGCCAGGTGCGGTTCAGCACCAGCTCGGCGTTGCTGTCCACGTCGGGGCGTAGCCCGGAAACGCGGGGGAAGCGTTGGAACAGGATGTCACCCAACACGTCCGCAGCGTGGGCGGCCTGTTGCCGCCGGGTCTCCGGGATCTCCGCGTTGAAACTGTCCGGCAGAACCTGACCGGTGGCCGAGTCCTCCAGCCGCTCCAGCAACTGGCGGGCAATGCGGAAGCTGGACGGTATGACGCCCCCGGCATCGCCGGAGTGCACGCCGGCGCTCAGCACATCCACACTCAGCGTGCCGGCGGCCACGCCGCGCAGCGAGGTGGTGCACCAAAGCTGTTCGTAGTTGCCGCAGCCCGAATCCAGGCAGATGACCAGGTCGGGTTCGCCAAGGCGCTCGGCCAGCGCCTCGATGTAGTGGGGCAGGTCGTAGCTGCCGCTCTCCTCGCAGGTCTCTATCAGCAGGGTGCAGCGGGCGTGGGGCAGCCCCTGTTCGCGCAGAGCGAGCACGGCGGCCAGCGAACTGAACAGGGCGTACCCGTCGTCCACGCTGCCCCGGCCGTAGAGCTTGTCGTCCTGGATCACCGGCTGCCAGGGGCCCTTGTCCGCGTCCCAGCCGCTCACCTCCGGCTGCTTGTCCAGGTGGCCGTAGAGCAGCACGCCGCCCGGTGCCTCGCCGGGGATGTCCACCAGCAGCAGCGGGGTGCGCCCGGGCAGGCGGACGACCTCAATCGTGGCGTCGGCCGGGGCGTGGTGGCGGCACCAGTCCTCCGCCAGCGCAATGGCGGCGTCCAGGTGGCCGTTCTCCGCCCAGTTCGCGTCGAAGTGGGGCGATTTGGCCGGGATGCGGATAAAGTCGCTGAGCGCCTGGATGATGCTCTCGTCCCAGAGCCGGTCCACGGCCTGCCGAATCGCTGTGCTGCTCATGTGTGGAGCTCCTTCATCTGGATGCAGGGGTGGGCCTCGAGGGCCACTTTGGGAGAGACTATAGGGCTTTCCACCCGACAAGAGGAAGCCATGCAATTAGGTGCGCACGTATCGGCGGCCGGTGGCCCGCAGAATGCCCCGGAGCGGGGCCGCGAGATCGGCTGCGATTGCATCCAGATCTTTACCCGCAACCAGCGCCAGTGGCGGGTCAAACCCATCAGTGACGACGAGGCCACTGCCTTCCGCGCCCATCGGGAGGCCTGCGGCATCGGCTCGGTGATGAGCCACGCCTCCTACCTGCTCAACCTGGGCACCACGGACCCGGAGAAGTTTGCAAAGTCCTACGGCGGGTTCGAGCAGGAGTTGCTGCGCTGCCACAAGCTGGGTGTGGAGTTGCTCAACTTCCACCCGGGCGCGCATGTCGGCAAGGGCGTGGAGATCGGCATCAGCCAGATTGCCCAAGCGCTCAACGAGATCTGTCGGGCGCACCCGGACAAGACCGATGTCTGCCTGGTGCTGGAGAACGTGGCGGGGCAGGGCACCACCCTGGGCCGCAGCTTTGAGGAGTTGCGCGAGATCATCGACCGCGTGGAGCAGCCCGAGCGCCTCGGCGTCTGCGTGGATACCGCGCACGCCTTCGCGGCCGGGTACGCGATCCACACGGAAGAGGGTTGGGAGGCCACCTGGGAGGCCTTCGACCGCCTGCTCGGCATGGACCGGCTGGTGGCGCTCCACCTGAACGACTCCAAGGTGCCCTACGAATCCCGTAAGGACCGCCATGCCCTCATTGGCCGGGGCGAGATCGGTCCCGATGCCTTCCGGCGGGTGGTCACTGACCCGCGCACCCGCGACTTGCCGATGTTCCTCGAAACCCCGGCCGGGCCCGAGGGCTGGGCCAGGGAGATCGAATGGCTACGGGCAGCGGCCCGGGGTGAGAACCTGCCACTACCGGAGATCGAGGACGCCGGGGTCAACCTCTGACGGGCGCGCCCCACCGGACCATGCTCTATTCCCGGCGGCCCCCGTGACCGCAGGCAGCCGTTCACCACTGCGCTAAGCTTCTCGGGAGCGCGCCCCGGAAGGCGTCGGCGCGCGCCTCTGGAACGGGCGGGGTGGCCAACCGTGTCGGTTCTGACGCTGGCCCTCATGGGCGATGTGATGACCGGGCGGGGTGTGGATCAGGTGCTTCCTCACCCCGGTGCGCCCGACCTCTACGAGGCCTGGGTCCGCGATGCACGAGATTACGTGGCGCTGGCCGAGGCCCGCAACGGGCCCATCCTGTATCCGGTAGCGCCCGATTACATCTGGGGAGAGGCGCTGGATGAGTTTGCGTTGTTCCAGCCTGCTCAGCGACTCATCAACCTCGAGACCAGTATTACCCGCCATCCGGAGCCCTGGCCCGGCAAGGGGATCAACTACCGGATGCATCCAGATAATGCCGTCTGCCTGACGGCAGCCGGGATCAATGCCTGTGCGCTGGCCAACAATCACATCATGGACTGGGGCGTTGCCGGTCTGGAGGAGAGCTGCGCCACCCTGAAGCGGTTGGGAATCCCCTATGCAGGTGCCGGCGCCAACCGGGAGGCGGCCAGCAGGCCCGTAGTGAAGCCCCTTCCGGAAGGGGGGCGGCTTCTGATCTGGAGTATCGCGTTCGCGGACAGCGGGGTTCCGCTGGAATGGGCGGCGGACGCGGACCGCCCCGGGGTCTGGCTGGCGCCTCCGGATGCGGCCGTCGATTTGCCGGAACGCATTGCCCGCGAAAAACGCCCCGGTGACCTGGTCGTCGTGTCGGTGCATTGGGGCAGTAACTGGGGTTACCGGGTGCCCGCTCGACACCGGATCTTCGGTCGGCGTCTGATCGAGGCGGGTGCCAACCTCGTACACGGCCACTCGTCCCACCACCCCCGTGGTTTCGAACTGTACGGGGGGGCGGCATTGCTCTATGGCTGTGGTGACCTCATTAATGATTACGAGGGTATCCGCGGCCATGAGCAGTACCGACCCGATCTCGCCCTGCTCTACTTCTGCACCTTTGACCTGAACTCGGGGCGGATGTCTGCTTTCTGGATGACTCCCCTGGAGCGGGTCCGGCTTCGACTCCGTCGGGCGCGCGCTGAAGACACCAAGTGGTTGCAGGCCTTACTCAACGGCGAGCGCGGCGACGATAGCCCGGAGGTCCGGCTCGGGCGGGATGGGCGCCTGTACTGGATTGGCCCGGAGTCCGGCAGTCGGTCGAGCCATACGCAGCCCGGGAGGTGACCATGACTTCATTGCCTTTTCAGGATCGCCTGGAGGCGGCTCGCGCCCTGGCGCACAGGCTTTCTGCTTATCGGGGTCGGGAGGGTATGATCGTGCTCGGACTGCCCCGCGGCGGGGTGCCGGTGGCGGCCGAGGTGGCCCGCAGCCTCGGCGCTGCGCTGGATGTGCTCATCGTGCGCAAGCTGGGCGCACCCGGGCAGCCGGAGCTGGCGGTGGGGGCCATCGCGAGCGGTGGTGCCCGGGTCCTGAACGATGAGTTGGTGCGCATGCTGGGGTTGAGCAGTGCCACCATCACCGCAATTGCCGATCGAGAGTCGGAGGAATTGGCCCGCCGTGAACGCTGTTACCGGGCTGACCGCCCCCCGCCCCGATTGCAGGGGCGTTGCGTGCTGCTGGTGGATGATGGGTTGGCCACCGGTGCGACCATGTGCGCCGCGGTTCGTGCCGTGCGCCAGTCCGGTTCGGCGCGGGTGGTAGTGGCGGTGCCGGTAGCCCCTCCGGACACCGTGGAGCGGTTGAGGCAGGAGGCCGACGAGGTGGTCTGCGTGGCCACCCCAGAGCCCTTCGGGGCGGTGGGAAGTTGGTACCGGCGGTTCCCCCAGGTCAGTGATGATGGAGTGATCGCTGACCTGCAAGCGGCGTGGGCTGAACCGCCGGCTGGATAGCGATGCGCGCCGGAGCGCCGTTGCGGCGCGGGGAGGTTCTTCTGCAAGAGCGGGTGGCGTTCCTCTCGAGTCGCAGGGCTTATCCGCACCGGCCCGGGTCGGTGGACGTGCGCGAGACGCACATGGCGTGGTTGTTCTTCGCCGGGCCCTGGGTCTACAAGCTGAAGAAGCCCGCGACCGACCCGTTGCGCGACGGTCGTCAGTTGCTGGCCCGCGAGTGGCTCTGCCGCGAGGAAGTGCGGCTCAACCGGCGGTTGGCCGGCGATGTCTACCGCGGCGTGGCCCCACTGTGCCGCACACCCGCCGGCGGCTTTACTCTCCAGGGGAAGGGTGAGGCCGTGGACTGGCTGGTGGTGATGGCGCGCCTGCCTGCAGACCTGATGCTGGACCGGTGTCTCGAGCAGGATGCTGCCACCCCCGCGGCGATTGATCGGGTGGCGGACCGGCTGATCGGCTTCTACCAGCGCTTACCACCGGATCCGATCTCCCCCGAACGCTACATCCGGCAATTCAGGCGGGAGCAGGCGATAAACCGCGAGGTTTTGTGCGACTCCCGGTTCTCCCTGCCCCAAGCGCCGCGGGCCGGGGCCCTGGCCCTTGTAGACCGTGTGCTGCTTCATGGGCAGGCACTGCTGGCCGAGCGGGCAAGAACTGGCCGGATCGTGGAGGGGCACGGTGATCTGCGCCCCGAGCACGTCTGCCTGGCGTCCTGCCCGGTGGTGATTGACTGCCTGGAGTTCAATGCCGACCTGCGTCGGGTCGACCCCTTTGATGAACTGGTCTACCTGGGCCTGGAGTGCGAGCAGCAGGGTGCGGCATGGGTGGGTGAACAACTCTTGCAGCGCGCCATACGCGGGTTGCACGACCAGCCCGACCCGCGTCTGCTGGTCTTTTACCGCGCCTATCGGGCCTGTCTGCGCGCCCGCCTGGTGCTGGCGCGTCTGGATGAGCGCGGCCCGGGTGAGTGGGCGCGCTGGCACGCCCTGGCCTGCCGTTACCTGCAACTGGTCGACCCCACCGTTACGCCGGTCCGTAAAGCAGGTCCGTGAGCGAGCCGTTGGTGTGCAGCCTGCGGATGGCCTCGGCGAAAAGGGGCGCGGCGCTGAGCACCTCCACCCGTTGCCGGAGTGGGCCGGGGGGCACGCGGTCCGCCGGGACCGTGTCGGTGATAAAGACGCGGTTCAGCGCCGGGCTGCTGAGCAGAGGGGCGGGATCGCCGGTGAACAGACCGTGGGCGGCCAGGGCGTGAATGGCGCGGGCCCCCTGGCGCTGGCAGGCCTCGACGGCACGCAGCAGGGTACCACCGGTGCTTATCAGATCATCGACTATCCAGACGCTGGCGCCGGCCACATCCCCCACCAGCGCGTTGCCCCGGACCAGGCCCCCGCTGCGCCGCTTCTCCACGAAGCCCAGGCCCACCTCACGACCGGATAGGCGTTGGACCATCTCCTGAAGCCCTTGCGCCCGCTTCACGCCCCCCGGGTCCGGCGAGACGATGACGACCGGGCCGTCGCCCGCGCGGGCGACGACAGCCTCGGCGAACAGCCGGTGGGTGTTGAGAGCATGGCTTGTGCACCTGAAGGCGTTCTGAAAGGCCGCCAGGTTGTGCACCTCCAGGCTCATTACCGCATCGATGCCCATGGCCTCGAGAAGTTGCGCCAGATAGCGACTGGTCACCGGATCGCGGGGTTGGGTGCGGCGGTCCTTGCGGGCGTAGGCCAGGTAGGGCACCACCGCCGTCACCCGCGCTGCACCCGCATCGCGCACCGCACCCAGCAGAAACAGCAGCCGGCAGAGCCGTTGGTCCACCGGCTGTCCCGTGCCGCCATGGAGGCTCTGCAGCACGTAGACGTCCTGGCCGCGAACGGGCTCCAGCGGCCGCGTCTTGTGCTCGCCGTCCTCGAACTCACGCTCCTCGTGTTCGGCAGGCCGGCACTCCAGATGCTGGGCAACCCGCTCACCGAAGGCGCGGCTGGCGTTCAGGGTGAAGAGTTTCATACAGCGGAGTCTAGGCCAGCCCGGCAGGCTTTATCGCAGCCGGTCATCGGCTAGATTGGTAGATAGCCGATGCAGCGTGTGCGTCGCCGTTATGGGGCCGGGTAACCGGATGCAGCCGACCGGGTGGACATTGGAGCCGCACGATGCCGATGTGCGCGTGGTGGGGTGGGGGCCGACATTGGCGCATGCCTTCGAACAGGCGGCGGTCGCGCTCACCCATGTGGTTACCGAGTCATGCGTGGCGGGGCGGGAGTGGCTTACCGTTTCTTGTGAGGCGCCGGATCCGGAGCTGTTGCTGGTCGAGTGGCTGAACCAGGTCATCTTCGAGATGGCGGTGGGTGGGCTGCTCTTCTCCCGGTACCGGGTCGTTATCGAGGGGGAGGTGCTTCGGGCCACCCTTTGGGGCGAGCCCGTGGACCGGACCCGCCACGCTCCGGCCTGCGAGCCGAAGGGCGCCACTTACACCGCCCTGCGGGTGGAGCGGGTCGCCGGGGGCGGCTGGGTTGCCGGCTGTGTGGTAGATGTCTGATGGCCGTGCCCTGGCAGTAGGGAGGTGGCACCGTGGATACTTCAAAGCTGACGCGCATCGACGACACGACCTGGCAGATCGACCCGACCGGCGATATGCGGGTGCCAGGCATTATCTTCGCCGACGAGGCGTTGATCGAGGCAATGGACGACAAGGTCGCCGAGCAGACGGCGAATGTCGCCAGGCTGCCGGGCATCGTCCAGGCCTCTTATGCCATGCCCGATGCCCACTGGGGGTATGGTTTCCCCATTGGCGGGGTGGCCGCCTTCGACCCGGACGAGGGGGGCGTGGTGTCCGCCGGGGGCGTGGGTTTTGATGTCTCCTGCGGCGTGCGCAGCCTGCTCACCGGCCTGACCGTGGCCGATATCCGCGCCGTGCAGGAGCGGCTGGCGGATGCCCTGGCCGCGCAGATACCGGCGGGAGTCGGTAGCCGCAGCGGCATCAGCCTGAACCGTCAGGAGATGGATGCGATGCTCGTCGGCGGGGCCGCCTGGGCGGTGGAGCAGGGCTGGGGCGAGCCGGAGGATCTGGAGCGCATCGAGGAGATGGGGCGGATGGCGGGCGCCGATCCGGACTGCGTCTCCGAGCAGGCCAAGAAGCGTCAACGCCGCGAGATGGGGACTCTGGGGTCCGGTAATCACTACCTGGAGATCCAGGCCGTCGAGAAGGTATTCGACGCGGAAACGGCCGCCGCCTTCGGTCTGGTGGAGGGCGAGGTGCTGGTGACCATTCACTGCGGGTCCCGCGGACTCGGCCACCAGATCGGTACGGAGTTCCTGCGCGATATGCTGCCCGCAGCGGCGGAGGCCGGCATCCGGTTGCCGGAACGGGAGTTGGCCTGCGCGCCGATCCACTCACCCATCGGTCAGCGCTACCTGGGGGCCATGCGCGCCGCAATCAACTGTGCGCTGGCCAATCGAGAAATCCTCGGTCACTTCGCCCGCGAGGTCTTTGACCGCTTCTTCCCGGAGCACAGGCTCCCGCTGCTTTACGACGTCTCCCACAACACCTGCAAGGTGGAGACCCATACCGTGGGGGGCCGCCCACGGCAGCTCTACGTCCACCGCAAGGGCGCGACCCGCGCCTTCGGCCCGGCCCACTCGGAGTTGCCCGAGGCCCTGCGCGGGGAGGGTCAGCCGGTGCTGATCGGGGGCAGCATGGGCACTGGCTCCCACGTGCTGGTGGGGATGGGTACCGGGGGCAAGGGGTTCTATTCCGCCTGCCATGGTGCCGGGCGGGCCATGTCCCGCCACGCTGCCCTGAAGCGTTGGCACGGCCGGCAGGTGGTGGACGACCTGGCGGAACGGGGCATCCTTATCCGCAGCCCCTCCGCGCGCGGGGTGGCGGAGGAGGCGCCGGGTGCCTACAAGGACGTGGACCAGGTGGTGGAGGTCGCCGAGCGGGCCGGCCTGGCGCGACGGGTGGCCCGTCTGACCCCGCTGATCTGCGTGAAGGGGTGACACCGACGCCCGTCGCGGGTGCGGACGTTTTCTTCCATGCTGGCTGCGGGTATTCTGCGCGGCGTATCGATTCGCCAAGGAAGCCGGTGAATGCTGGCGCAGAAAAAGGAAAACCCATGACAGTCAACCTGCGATCGGCCTTACTGGCCGCCACCCTCGTCCTGGCAGTGGGCCCGACGGCCCTGGCTGGCCAGCAGCCGTCGCCCTTCGATGCGGCGCGCATTCTTCTGCAACAGCAGGGGCAGGTTGACGCCGAGACGGTCACCGACATTTTCGCCGCGGGCGTCACCGCCAACATGCAGATTCCCCCGGAGTATATAGGGGTAGCGTTCTACGACGAGCGCACGGGTGAGCCGCTGGACCCGCAGGAAATCCGGGCATTGATGGGGGCGGTGCGACAGGACGGTGCCCGCGAACTGATCGAGTTTGCGCTGGCGCTGGCGCCCGGCGGGTTGCCCCTGCCGCCGGAGCAGCTGGAGCCGCTGATCAACGCGGCCTTCATCGCCAGTATGCGCAATCCGCCCGATCACATCAGCATCGAATACTACGATGTCCGCCGCGGCCCGACGGGTGAGGGCGGCGGGCCGTCCGGACGCACGCCGAGCCGGGTGCATCAGCCGGAGGCCCCGCCCCTCGCCGAGAGCCCTGCAAGTGATGACCCGACTGACAGCGGCGAGGCGGCGCTGCACTGGCTGAGGGGTATGGCAGCGGGTGCGGCAGCGGAGCCAGCGCCCTGGTCCATGCCTGATGGCGGAGTGCCCAACGACATCGAGGACATGCGGGCTATCGCGCAGAGCCTTGAATTGTCGGGTCAGCCAAGGTCCGGACATGTGCTGTTGCCCGTGATCTTCTGGGGGGAAAGCGATGAGGAGCGCCAGGAGGTGCTGGTGGACAGCTTTCGGGAGCTTGCGGATATGGGGCTGTCAGTCGCTGAGGCGTCGCCCGCAGCCGATCTCCGGCGGGTGGATTACGCCGGGACGCCAGTCTTCTACGCCTTGATGTATGTACGCGGCGCGGAGGATGTCATGCGGGAAGTCCAGAGCCTGTTCCCGGCGCTGAATGAGGGGGCGATGCGTTAGGATGGGGCGCGGGCCGGTGGTCGGCCTGCGAATCGAGTCTTGTCGTCGCCGGGCTGTCATTCGGCCGGTGGCCCCGGGTAATGCGAGGTCTGCCGAGGGTATGTGCGAGCTTCTGGCCATGAGTGCCAACACGCCTACCGACCTGTGTTTCAGCTTCACCGGCCTGGCACGGCGGGGCGGTGCGGCCGGTCCGCACAAGGACGGTTGGGGCGTGGCCTTTTATGAGGGCCGGGGGGTGCGCGTGTTCCACGATCCGGACCCCAGCGCCGACTCGCGCATTGCCGAGGTGGTCCAGACCCAACCGATCAAGAGCCGGGCGGCGGTCTGCCATATCCGGCAGGCCAACGTGGGCGCGGTGGGGCTGGAGAATACCCACCCCTTCATCCGCGAGTTGTGGGGCCGTTACTGGAGCTTCGCCCACAACGGCCAGTTGCACGGCTTCAAGGCCCGCCCGGGGGTGTACCGGCCCGTGGGTGATACTGACAGTGAGCACATCTTCTGCGACCTGTTGAACCGCATCCGCGCGGCGTACAGCCCGGGGGTGGATGACGACACCCTGTTGCAGGTTGTGGTGAAGGCGGCTGCCGAGTACGCCCGGGAGGGGGTGTTCAACCTGCTGCTGAGCAACGGCCGATGGGTGTTCACCTTCTGCAGCACAAAGATGGTTGCCATCACGCGGCGGGCGCCCTTCGGCCCGGCGCGCCTGAAGGACGCGGACGTGACCGTGGATTTCCAGGCCGTTACCACTCCCCGGGACGTGGTGAGCGTGATCGCCACCGAGCCGCTGACCAGTGACGAGCACTGGGACCATTACCAGCCCGGGGAGTGGCGGCTCTGGGAGGATGGGGAGGTCCGGGCGAGGGGAGTCGAGACCATTCCCCGATGGTCCCACCCGGACCCGGACAAACTTTGAGGCCAGCGGCGCATGGCTTCTCCATCCTCCCGCAAGCAGTATGACGTGGTCATCATCGGTGCCGGCGCGGCTGGCCTGATGTGCGCGCTCACCGCCGGTGGGCGGGGCCGGCGGGTGCTGGTGCTGGACCACGCCAACAAGGTGGGCAAGAAGATCCTCATGTCCGGGGGCGGCCGGTGCAATTTCACCAACATCCACTCCGGCCCCGAGCACTTCCTGTCGGCGAATCCCCACTTCCCCAAGTCCGCCCTCAGCCGGTACACGCCCTGGCAGTTCATTGCGCTGGTGGAGAAACACGGCATCCCCTACCACGAGAAAAAGCTCGGGCAGCTCTTCTGCGACCGCTCCTCCAAGGACATTGTGCGCCTGCTGCTGGATGAGTGCCGGGCGGTGGGGGTGGAGGTCCGCACCCACACACCCGTGACCGACCTGCGGGTGGGGACGCCGCACACGCTCACAACGCCCCAGGGCCCGGTCGCCTGCAAGTCCCTGGTGGTCGCTACCGGTGGCTATTCCATACCCAAGATGGGGGCAACGGGCTTCGGCTTCGACCTGGCCCGCTCCCTGGGGCTGCCCGTGGAACCCACACGCGCTGCCCTGGTGCCGGTGACCCTGGATGCCCGCAAGCTGCGCCAGTTGAAGGACCTGGCCGGCGTGTCGCTGGACACGGTCACCCATGCCCAGGGTTCGAGCTTCCGCGAGAACATCCTGTTCACGCACCGCGGGCTGAGCGGACCGGCCATCCTGCAGGCCTCCTCCTACTGGCAGCCGGGTGAACCGCTGGAGATCGATCTGTTCCCCGATCGGGCGTTGGTGGAGCACATCGAGCGCATGCGCCGGGAACGCCCCCGGCTGCGGCTGAAGAACCTGCTGGGCGAGCAGCTGACCCGCCGGGTGGCGCAACGCTGGTGCGAGCTCTGGGTGCCGGACAAGCGCCTGGAGCAGTTGACCGGCGAAGATATGGACCGCGTTCGCCAGGCCTGTCAGCCCTGGACGGTCTGGCCGGACGGTACCGAGGGCTACCGCACGGCGGAGGTCACATTGGGCGGGGTTGGCACTGATGCGCTATCTTCCAAAACGATGGCGTGTCGCGATTACCCGGGGCTGTACTTTATCGGCGAGGTGGTGGATGTCACCGGCCACCTGGGTGGACACAACTTTCAGTGGGCCTGGGCTTCCGGGCACGCGGCCGGCCAGCACGTCTAGCGAGGAGAACGCATGCGCCCACTTCATCTCTGCCTGTTAAGTGGCGATCCGCGCCTGCCCTACGAGTACGGGGTGGACGGGCGCTTCGGCGAGGGCGACGTGGAGGCCGTGCGGCAGGCCCGCATCGCCCTGGAGGCCCTGGGCGGCTACCGGGTGGAGGTGCTGGACGACCATGACCGTCTGTTCGAGCGGTTGCGCAGCAACCCGCCGGACCTGGTGCTGAACTTCTGCGATACCGGGTACCGCAATCAGTTGCGCCACGAGTCGAATGTCCCCGCGTTGCTGGAGCTCTTCGATATCCCCTACACCGGGGCCAACCCGGCGTGCATGAGCATCTGCGGTGACAAGGCGCTTGTGCGTTTGCTGGCGGCCAACCACGGCATCCCGGTCCCCAATGAGACCTTTGTGGACCTGAGCGCGGATCCGCTGCCGTTGCCGGAGCTCTACCCCGCCCTTATTAAACCCAATGCCGGTTGCGGCAGTGTGGGGGTGACACCGGACTCGGTGGTGACCGATGCCCGGCAGGCGCAGGCCTGCCTGGAGGAGCTGGCGCTGGACCCGGACCGGCCGCAGGCGCTCATCCAGGACTTTCTCACCGGTCCGGAGTACACCCTCGGCCTGGTGGGCAATCCGGCCACCGGTTTCACCGTGCTGCCGCTGCTGGAAATCGATTACTCCGCACTGCCGCCGGAGCTGCCCCCGATACTCTCCTACGGTTCCAAGGCGGATCCGGACTCGGCCTACTGGCAGGCACTGCGTTTCAAGCCTGCCGAGTTGGCGCCGGAGGTACAGGCGGCCGTGGTGGAGCACAGCGTGTTCCTGTTTGAGCGGCTGGGGTTCCGTGACTATGCCCGGTTCGATTACCGCTGCGGCGCAGACGGCGTACCCCGACTGCTGGATGCCAACTTCAATCCCACCTGGAGCGCTGACGGCAAGATGGCCATCATGGCCGGCTGGGCCGGGTATGACTACGCGGATCTCCTGGCCCTGCTGCTAAACGCGGCCCGGCAGCGCTACGGGCTCTGATAACGGGCCCTCGGCGGCGCGGGGCGGGGCTTAGAGCAGTAACCGGGGGATGGCTTCGTTCCACTCGCGGCTGGCCACCCGGGCACCCCCCTCATAGGCATCGAGGATCGCCTGGATGAAAAAGTGCTCCGCGTCGGCGCTCAGCCGCACCCGGGCGTCGATGCGCACCGACCAATCCCCCCGCTGGAAGGAGGTCTCCTGTTCGATGACGGCCTCCGCGGACAGCGGGTCCTGCTCCTGGATGCGGAACACCCGGCGCATGGTGGAGCCGAGGGTCAGGTCGATGTCCTCGATACGGGCCAGCGCCGCCCCGCCCACGTCGCCGGCATCGCCGAACGCGGTGTAGGTGGTCTCGTCGTTGGTCAGGTCCACGGCGATGCTGCGTTCGGGTTCGGCGGTTTTCAATATGGTGTGCTCCGGGATGGGACAGCGCTCCGGCGGCGCGAAATCCGGTAGCTGTATATCCTCCGGCCGGGGTGGCCGCAAGGGCAACTCGAGCGTGCTGATGCCGGTGTAAAGGGTCATCTCCGCCCGCTCCGGTGCCGGCCAGATAATCGGCCAGTAAGCGCTCGATACCGCCAGCCGAATGGTGTGTCCGGGGGCGAAGCGGTAGGCCATGTCGTTCAACGGCACCGAGACCCGGTAGCGCTCTCCCGGCACGAGCGGGGCGGGGTCTTCGTGGCCCTCCCGGTGGGTCAGGTTGAGTACCCCGTAGGTGACCCGCCCGGAGGCCCCGTCGGGTGCTACGTCGTTCAGCCGGACGATGACGTAGCCCACCGGTTTGTCGCAGGCCAAGTCCAGCGTGACGACCGGCGCGCCGAGGATCTCCACCGGCTCGGCGAGGGGGTCCGAGTCGAAGACCAGCGACTTGCCGTCGTCGGTGCGTTGGTCCATGGGGGCGTCCCCCTCGGCACCGAAGCCGTAGAAATCGCCGGCCCGCAGGCCCGTGGTCTGCGGTGAGCGCAGGCGCATGCGGTCCTCCGGGTCCGGCCGGTCACCCAGCGAGAGTACGTTCAGGTGCCAGGTGCGGGGGCGAATGCGCGGCGAGGGCCACTCGCTCTCCGCCACCCAGCGGCCGGGGCGTTCGTCGTGGCGCGGCGCGGGGGCGATCCACTCCTCCATCCAGGCCCGTACTCGCGGTTCGTCCATGATCCCGTTGTCCTCGCCCTTCAGCCAGTAATCCCACCAGCGCACCGCCTCCTGGAAGAAACCGATCCGCGGCCCGGGCTCGGCGGCATGGGGGAAGGCGTGGGGCCAGGGCCCGATCAGCGCCTTGCGTGGCGCCTGAAGGCCGGCCATCAGGCGCGGGATGGCGTTGACGTAGCCGTCCGCCCAGCCGCCAACGGCATACACCGCGCAGCGGATGGCGCTGTAGTCCTCGCAGACCGAGCCGTGGCGCCAGTAGTCGTCCCGGTGGGGGTGGCGCATCCACAAAGCGGGGAACAGGCGGTTCTTCTCCAGGCGCTCGAGCCATTGGGCCCGCCAGGCCTCGCCGACGATCTCCGGGTCCGGCGGACAGGCGTTCAGGGAGAAGAAGGCGGCCCCCCAGCTGAGGTTTTCGTTGAGCAGGCAGCCCCCCTTGTAGTGGGCGTCGTCCGCGTAGCGGTCATCGGTGGAGCACATGGTGATGATGGCCTTCAGCGCGGGCGGCTGGCGGGCGGCCACCTGCAGGGCGTTAAAGCCGGCCCAGGACAGGCCGATCATGCCCACCCGGCCGTTGCACCAGGGTTGTTCGGCAATCCAGGCGATGGCCTCCTCGGCGTCGTCCTGCTCCTGGGCCAGGTACTCATCGCGCAGTATGCCCTCGGAGTCGCCGGTACCCCGCACGTCCAGGCGGATCGCGGCATAACCGTGCCCGGCGAAGTAGTGGTGCAGGGGTTCATCCCGCAAGCGGGTGAAATCGCGCTTGCGGTAGGGCATGTACTCCAGCACGGCCGGTACCGGTTGATCGCTCGCCCCCTGCGGCAGCCACACCCGCGCAGCCAGGCGCACCCCGTCGGACATCGGTATCCAGACGTTCTCGAGCACCTCGACATCATTGCCGAACGATTCGATCACGCGCATCGGCGTTCTCCCGGTCCCGATTCAGTCCGTGGCGGCTGGCGAGCGCATGGCACGCAGGCTGTCCACGTCACACTCGAGCAGGCGCTCGGTGGTGCGCACCAGGGTGCGGGCCACCTTGTAGGTGGTCTCCAGGGAGACCGATTCATTGGGCGCGTGGGCCAGGTCGATCTCGCCCGGCCCGTAGATCACGGTGGGCACCCGTGCCAGGCGCACCCAGCCGGACATGTCGCAGCCGTAGGGGGCCGCGCTGATGACGGGGGTCCGGCGGTATTCCTCTTCGGCGGACTCGGCCAGCGCCTGCACCAGGGGGTGATCCTCCGGCGTGGCGGCGGAGCCGAAGCCGGAAGCCAGCCGACTGATGCGCGGCGGGTTACGGCTCAGCCAGGGGTCGTCGCGGATGGCCTCGTCGATGGCGCGCCGGAAACGCGCCTCCGCCTGTTCAATCGTCTCGCCCAGTGGCACGCCCACCCGCACCTGTGCCTCCAGGGAGTCCATGACGCTGGAGGACCAGAGCCCCCCGCGGATGGTGCCCACGTTGGTGGCGTAGGGCAGGGGGTGGACCCTCATCAGTGGATGGGATTCGGCCTCGTTGACCGCCTTTTCGTCGGCGCGCATGGCCTCGTAGAGGGTGATGAAGTGGTCCAGGGCGCTCTCACCCTGCAGACGCTTACTGGCGTGGGCGGACTTGCCCGGCACCTGGATGCGCAGCGACATGGCGCCGGCATGGGCGATTAGCAGTTCCGGGGTGCCATCCTGGACGGTGGGTTCGGGGATGATAGCCACGTCCGCGTCCCAACCGCCGCGGATAGCGGCGAGGGTGCCCAGGCCGCTGTCCTCTTCGGCGGGAACGGCGGCGAAGACGATGCGGCCGGGGAAGTTGCGGCCGCTTTCCGCAAAGGCCTCGAAGGCGGCCATTGCCGCAATCAGGCCGGACTTCATGTCCGAGGCGCCGCAGCCGTAGATGCGGTCACCGCGGGTTACGCCGGAGAAGGGCTCGTCCTGCCAGTGGCTGTAATCCCCCGGGGGGACCACGTCCACGTGACCGGTGAGCAGCACCGAGGGGCCGGGCTGTTCACCCCGGAGCACCCCCACCACCACCGGGGCCCAAGCGCGCTCCACCTCGTGTCCGGGGTAGCGGTGGTCCCGTTGCAGGGCGGCGATGCCGTCGTTCCAGTAGTCGATTTCCACATCCTGCTGCTGCAGCCAGTTGGCGATCTGCGCGACGGCGGCATCCTCCTCGCCGGTGATGGAGGGGATGCGGATTAGGGAGACCAGGCGGTCGCGGATCCGGTCGATATCGACGAAGGAAGTGCGTCTGACCATACGGCCGATCCTCTGTGACGGCGGGGCCGGGTGAACGTGATGCTATGCTCGCCAGATGAGTGTAGATGAGCCGCCGCGCAATATGGCCCCCGGGGGTGAATCCGTGCCACCGCCGCGGTTGCGGCGCGGGCGCCTGGCCCTGCGACCGACCCAGCCGGAGGATTGCGCGTTCGTACTCGCCGTGGAGCGCGACCCGGACAACGCTCGTTACGTGGGGCAGTGGACCGCCGCCCGGCACCGCGCCTGCATGGACGGCGCGGGTTGGGTGCATGCGGTGATCGAGGAGGCGGGGGAGCCGGTGGGCTACGTGGTTCTGCAAGATGCCGATGACCCGGACGGAAATCTGCTGCTGCGCCGGATCGCCCTGGCGCGCAAGGGGGGCGGGCGTGGTCGCGCCGCCCTCATCCTGATCATGCGCTACTGCTTCGAGGTGCTGGGCTTCCACCGGCTGTGGCTGTACGTGGCCGAGCACAACAAGCGGGCCCTGCGCCTGTACCTGGGCCTGGGCTTTGTCATGGAGGGCACGGCGCGGGAGTGTGCCGTGGAGGGTGGTCAGCGGTATTCCATGCACGTCCTCTCCCTGCTGGAGGGCGAGTACCGCCTGCGCCTGGCCACGGCCCGCCACCGCCGCGTTCAGCTGTAGTTGGTGGGCACCACGTCGGCGAACTGGAAGTCCAGCGCCTGCATGACGTCGCGGAACTTCTGGTGCAACTCCGCCTCTTCGGCCGCCCCCAGAAAAATGTCGCCAATCTCGAAACTGTAGCTGTCCTGGGCGGGCAGTTCTGACAGGCGCATGCCTTCCTGCACCGACAGGTGCACGATGAGTTCTGGATAAACCCGCTTGAGTGCGTCGATCTCCTCCTCGGACGGGACTCGGGTAACCACCGTGTCGCCGAACACCCGCGGCATGAACTTGCCCGCCATGGGGAACCGCCCCTCCGGCCGGGGGAAGTCCGGACGCCGGCCCAACGCGATGTCGATGGCCACTTCGTGATGGGAGGCCCCGGTGGCGATCTGGAAGATGGGGCAGTGGGATTTGGAGATGCGAGGGTTGATCTCCAGCAGCCAGATCTTGTCGTCAGATTCGTCCCAGAAGAACTCCATGTTGAACGGGGTGTGGTCCAGGCCGATGTGGTTGAGCAGCTTCTCGGCATGGCCGATCATTCGGTTCCTCACCCCTGCGGGCAGTTGCGAGGGGTACTGGTAGCTGAAAAAGCTCACGTTGTTGGCCGCCCGCAGGGAGTCCACTACCGCATACACCACGACCTCACCGTTATACACGTACCCTTCCAGGGTGCAGAGCCGACCGCTGATCAGCCCTTCGGCGATGCAGGTGGCGCCACTGCCGCGGTCGGGCAGGGCGGCGCGGTTCTCGCACTGCTCCACGATGTAGTCGAACGGTTCGGCGAACACGTGGATGTGCTCGCGGATGGTGGCCATGGCCTCCAGGTACTGTTGTTCGTTCTCTATTCGGAATCCCAAGTAGGAGGAGAAGGCCACCGTGGGCTTGAGCCAGAAGGGGTAGGCCACGTCCAGGTCGGCCAGCGGATCGTCGCTGAACGGGTCCAGACCCTGGAAGTCGGGCGTGCACTCGGGCACGGCCTGCTCGCAGGCCAGCCGGTTCCAGTATTTGCTCTCGCAATAGAGCACGCTCTCCAGGCTCGGGGTGGGCAGGCCGTGCTCCCGACGCAGGATGGGCAGCATGGAAGTGGTGGGGAAGTCCCAGTGGCCGATGATGCCGTCCAGCGCGGGGGCGTCCGCGAGGGTGCGGCGGGCCTCGGCCATGATCTCCGGCATGGGGTAGGACTTGGGCAACACCATGGTGTCGTAGTCCACCAGGCCGTGGAAGGTGTAGTCGCCCGCGTTGCGCACGGTCTGCAGTTCGGCCAGATTGAAATCGTCCAAACCGATTACAAAGATGTGTCGGGTCATCGGTAATGCTCTCTCCGCTTCGCCAATGCGGGCCCGCGCTCATGGCCGGCCACAACCCCTCAATTTAGTAGAAGAACCCGAGGATGCCGGCTGCCGTGGGGTAAAGGGACAGCTTGGGGGCCATGGCGCGCAGGAATTGCCATACTGGGGACACGACCGAGCAGTGATCGCGGGAGGCGCGCCGATGGATGTATGTGACGGTTTCGCCGGGGCAGTGGGTAACACCCCCCTGATCCGCCTCAAACGGCTTTCCGAGCAGACCGGCTGCGAGATTCTGGGCAAGGCCGAGTTCATGAACCCGGGTGGCTCGGTGAAGGACCGTGCGGCCCTCTACATCATCCTTGATGCCGAACGGCGGGGCCTGCTGCGCCCGGGCGGCACGGTGGTGGAGGGCACCGCGGGCAACACCGGTATCGGCCTGGCGCACCTCTGCAATGCGCGGGGCTATCGCTGTGTCATCGTTATCCCCGAAACCCAGACCCGGGAGAAGATCGACCTGCTGCGCACGCTGGGCGCGGAGGTGCATACCGTGCCGGCACGCCCCTACAAGGACCCGAACAACTACCAGAAGGTGGCGGGGCGCATGGCGGACGAGATGGACAACGCCATCTGGGCCAACCAGTTCGATAACATCGCCAATCGCCAGGCGCATTACGAGACCACCGGCCCGGAGATCTGGGCGCAGACCGGGGGGCGGCTGGACGGTTTCGTGGCGGCCACCGGCACCGGTGGCACCCTGGCCGGGGTGGCCCGCTACCTCAAGGAGCAGTCGGCCCAGGTGCGGTGCGTGCTGGCCGATCCCCACGGCAGTGCGCTCTACCGGTACGTGAAGAAAGGCACCCCGGAGGTGGTGGGCAGCGGGTCCATTACCGAGGGTATCGGCAGTACCCGGGTCACCGCCAACCTGGAGGGGACCCCCATCGACGATGCCTACAGCATCGCCGACCCGGAGGCCGTGCAGCAGGTCTACCAGGCCCTCCACCAGGAGGGTCTGTTTCTGGGCAGTTCCTGCGGGATCAACCTGGGGGCGGCGGTGCGCCTGGCGCAGGCACTCGGGCCGGGCCATACCGTGGCCACCATCCTCTGCGACGGGGGCGCGCGCTACTACTCCCGCCTGTTCAATCCTGAATGGTTGCGCGAGAAGGGGCTGGCGCCGGAGACTACCGGGGACATCCCGCAGGGCTGACCCGGAGGTCCTTTTTGACCAGCAAGGCAGAGATCGCGGCGTTTCTGGCCGCCGAGTTCCCCCAGACCCGCTGCACGGTGGAGGCGGTGGGGCACCGCAGCGCCAGCGTGCGCCACCCCATCGGCGAAGATGAGCTGCGCCCCGGTGGTACCGTATCCGGCCCGGTGATGATGGCGGTGGCCGACGTGGCGCTCTACGTGGCGCTGCTCGGTGCCATCGGGATCGTGCCGCTCGCGGTGACCACCAATCTGAATATCAACTTCCTGCGCAAGCCGTCGGCGGACCGGGACATCATCGCCCGTTGCACCCTGCTCAAGGTGGGCCGGTCGTTGGCGGTGGGGGAGGTTTCGCTTTACTCCGAGGGCTGGGAGGACCCGGTGGCCCACGCGGTGGGAACCTATTCGATCCCGCCGGATGCCGGCCGTTAATCCACGGTGACCCATCGGCCACCGGTGTATACCTCGTGCGGCCGGAAGTCCGACTTGTAGCGCATGGATTCGCACCCGGCCACCCAGTACCCCAGGTAGACGTAACTCAACCCCAGGCGCTGGGCCTCGTTGATCTGCCAGAGGATGCCGAGTGTGCCCAGGCTGCGCCGGGGCAGGTCCGGGCGGAAGAACGTGTAGACGGCGGACAGGCCGTCGGCCACCAGATCCGTCACCGCCACGCCGAGCAGCTCGTCGCGCTCGTCGCGGAACTCGTAGAAGAGGGTCTCGCACCAATCGGCGCGCAGGAACTCCAGGTACTCGCCGATCGACGGATCGGCCATCTCGCTGCCCGGATGGCGGGCCTGCAGGTAGTCGCAGTACAACCGGTAGTGCTCGTCCCGGTACTCCGGCGGCAGCGGTTGCACCAGGGCACCGGAATTGGCCTTGAGGCAGCGCCGGTGGCGCCGTCGGGGGCGGAAGGCCGCCACCGGGATGCGCAGGGACTGGCAGGCGTGACAGTCCTCGCAGCCGGGCCGGTAGATATAGCTGCCGCTGCGCCGGTAGCCCTGGCGTATCAGGTTACTGTAAAGGCCGGGCGAGAGAGAGGCCTCCGGGTCCACGAACCAGGTGCAGGCGGTCTCGCCATCCAGGTAGGGGCAGGCGTGGTCGCCGGTGGCGTACACCGGCAGTCGGCGGAGCAGGTCGCTACGCCCCATGGAGCACCTCCGGTGCGGTGGCACGGGTCTGGAACTGACGATGCACGGCCACCGGGTCCAGGTCCGGGTCAAACTGCCAGGGGCCGCGCCGGTGTGGCCTTGCAAGGGCCGCTTCCAACTCCCGCAAAAAGCGTGACCGGCTGACGTCCACGGCGCCCATGCGTTGCAGGTGCGGCGAACTCACCTGGCAGTCGAACAACCTGAAGCCCCACCGGTGGAGCTGTGCACTGAGCCAGGCCATGCAGGCCTTGGAGGCATCGGTGCGGTGGCTGAACATGCTCTCGCCGAAGAAGGCCCCGTGCAGGGCGACGCCGTATAACCCACCGACCAGTTCGCCCCGGTCGTCCCAGCACTCCACCGAGTGGGCGACGCCCAGATGGAATAATTCCTCGTAGGCCGCCATCATTTCGGGCACGATCCAGGTGCCCGGCTGGTCCGCGCGGGGGGCGGCGCACCCGCATATGACGCCGCGAAAGTCGGTGTCCAGTGTGACCGTGAAGGTGTCGCTCCGGAGCCGGCGCGCCAGGCGGCGGCTCACATGGAGCCAGCCGGGGTGGAACATGCAGCGTGGGTCCGGGCTCCACCAGAGGATGGGCTGGCCGGGGCCGTACCAGGGGAATATCCCCTGGCGGTAGGCCTGTTCCAGGCGCACGGGCGACAGGTCGCCGCCCACCGCCAGCAGGCCGTTGGGCTCGTCCATGGCCTGCTCTGCGGCGGGGAAGGGACTGCGCGGGTTATGTTCGTCCAGCCAGTAAAGCCGTTGCATGGGTTCTGCCGGGTCGCGCCAGATTCATGACCGATCATATCACCACCACCGGGCGGGTGTCCGGCTGGGTGCCCGCATGGACTCTTGGGTGACAGCCTGAGGAAATCGCTGTATCCTTCTGACTGAATTGATACTTCTCCTTCTGCCGGAAAGCCCGGCCCAGCAGCTGATGACCGAATGACCGTGGCCCGATCGCAAACCAAAAAGCCCGCGCCCTCCGCCTTGGGGCACCACGTGACCCGTCGCCTGCGGGAGGCACTCCTGCTGGTGCTGGCTGCGGTGGCCGTGTTCATGCTGTTGGCGTTGGTCACCTACCATCCGCAGGATCCGGGCTGGAGTTACAGCGCCCATACCGAACAAGTGCACAACGCGGGCGGCGTGGTGGGCGCCTGGTTTGCCGATTTCACCCTGTACCTGTTTGGCTACCTGGCGTACCTGTTCCCACTCATGATGGGTTACGCGGCGTGGCTGGCCTGGTGTTGGCGGCGCGACGGCGGGAAGCTGGATGGTGGCATTCTCGCCGTGCGGGGTGTGGGGTTCGTCGTCACCCTGGCGTCCGGTGCCGGGTTGGCGGCGCTGCACTTCAGTACGATACCCGAAACGGTGCCCCTGTCCGCCGGCGGGGTGCTGGGCGACCTGGTCGGCAGCGGGCTCGGCGGGTTGTTGAATTTCGAGGGGGCAACGCTGTTCGCGCTGGCGCTGTTCCTCGGTGGCATTACCTTGTGCACGGGTCTGTCGTGGCTGGGGCTCATGGACCGCACCGGCAGGCTGGCGTTCCGGGCGACTGGGTGGAGTGGTAAACAGCTGGCGCGCCTGCGCGAGGGGCTGGCGGCGTACCGCGAGCGCCAGGCCGAGCGCGCGCGGGCAGCGCGTGAGGCGCGGGCGCGGCAGCCGGAGGTCCGGGCGCCATCGAAGCCGAAAAGTGTTGCCCGGAAGGCGCCCAAGATCACACCCGCCCTGCCCAGCATGCCCAAGCCCAAGGCACCGGCGCCGGATACCTCGCGCGGCGGGGCCAAGGGCCAGCAGATCGAGCTCTTCCACGACAAACCGGCGCCCGGGGCGCACCCGCCCGCAAGCCTGCTGGACTCGCCACCCGAGCATCAGCCGGGCTACTCCGAGCAGGAACTGGAGGAGATGTCGCGGCTGGTGGAAGCCAAGCTGGCGGATTTCGGTATCGAGGTGGAGGTCACCACTGTCCAGCCCGGGCCGGTCATCACCCGCTTCGAGCTCAAGCCGGCCAAGGGCGTGAAGGCCAGCCAGATCACCAACCTGTCGCGTGACCTGGCCCGCTCCCTGGCGGTCATATCGGTGCGGGTTATCGAGGTGATTCCGGGCAAGTCGGTGATGGGGCTGGAAATCCCCAACGAGCACCGGCAGCTCATCGCCTTTTCCGAGATCATCCGCTCTGCGGAGTACGAAAAGGCCCAGGCGCCGCTCACCATGGCGCTGGGGCAGGATATCGGCGGCCACCCGGTGGTGGCGGACCTGGCCAAGATGCCCCACCTGCTGGTGGCAGGCACCACCGGCTCGGGCAAGTCGGTCGGGGTCAACTCCATGATTCTCAGCCTGCTCTACCGCAACGGCCCCGAGCAGGTGCGCCTGATCATGATCGACCCCAAGATGCTCGAACTGTCGGTCTACGACGACATCCCGCATCTGCTCTCGCCGGTGGTCACCGACATGAAGGAGGCGGCCAACGCCCTGCGCTGGTGCGTGGCCGAGATGGAGCGCCGCTACAAGCTGATGGCCTCGGTGGGGGTGCGGAACCTGGCCGGGTACAACAAGAAGGTGCGTCAGGCCCGGGAGCAGGGCGAGCCACTGCGCGACCCGTTGTGGAAGCCGGACGAGCAGATGGGCTACGACGTGGAGCCCGAGGCGCCGGAGCTGGAGCCGCTGCCCTTCATCGTCGTGGTGGTGGACGAGTTCGCCGACATGATGATGATCGTGGGCAAGAAGGTCGAAGAGTTGATCGCCCGGCTGGCGCAGAAGGCCCGGGCGGCGGGCATCCACCTGATCCTGGCCACCCAGCGCCCGTCGGTGGACGTGATCACCGGCCTGATCAAGGCCAACATCCCCACGCGGATCGCCTTCCAGGTTTCCTCGCGGGTGGACTCGCGCACCATCCTCGACCAGCAGGGCGCCGAAGCGCTGCTGGGGCACGGCGACATGCTTTACCTCGCTCCCGGTTCCGGCATGCCCAACCGCGTTCACGGCGCCTTCGTCTCCGACCAGGAGGTACACCGGGTGGCGGACTTTATCCGCCAGACCGGGGAACCCGACTACGTGGACGAGGTCCTTCAGGATACGACCGACACCGCGCCCATTCCCGGCATTCCGGGCGAGGGCGGCGGCGACGGCGAGCAGGATCCGCTGTACGACCAGGCGGTCGCGGTGGTCACCGAGACCCGCCGGGCCTCCATATCCGGGGTGCAGCGGCGCCTGAAGATCGGATACAACCGTGCCGCCCGTATCGTCGAAGAGATGGAGGCCGCGGGGGTGGTCAGCGCGCTGCAGCCCAATGGCAGCCGCGAGGTACTGGCCCCGCCGCCCCCCAAAGACTGACGGCCAGGGCGCGAGTCGAGGAGTATTGAGCCTATGCGCATCACCCCGCTGTTCCCGCTGCTGTTGCTCCTGCTGCTGGGGCTGAGTGCCCCGCCGGCGCTAGCCGAAGAGCAGACCCGTGCCGACCTGGCGCGCTACTACGACGATGTGACCAGCCTGCAGGGCCGCTTCACCCAGCAGACCCGCGATGAGTCCGGCCAGGTGCTGGAGGAGTCCAGCGGCGAGTTCTGGATCGAACGCCCGGACCGGTTCCGCTGGAACTACGGCGAGCCGTGGCCGCAGGAGATCGTCTCCGACGGCGAGAAGCTCTGGGTCTACGACGAGGACCTGGAGCAGGTGAGTGTGCGGACGCTGGCCGACAGCCTGGGTAGTGGGCCGGCGGTGCTACTGGGTGGCACCCTGGAGGAGCTGGAGGCGGCCTTCGAACTCAGCTTCCCGGAGCCGGGCCGGGTGGCCTTGCAGCCACGTGAGGCCAGCCTGGACTACGAGTACGTCCTGTTGCGGTTGGACGACGGGGTGCCGGTGGAGGTGGAGCTGGAGGACGGCCTGGGCCAGATCACCCTGCTCAAGCTCGAGGAGCTGGAGCGGGATGCCAGCATCGATTCGGCGCTGTTCGACTTCCAGCCCCCGGAAGGCGCTGACGTGATCGAGACCGGCGGAGGGCAAACGTTTTGAGCCACCAGGAGGGGCTGCCGGGGCTGGAGCCCGGGCCGGCCGGCGACCGACCAGAGGCAGGGCCTGCCGCCGGGGGCGGTGTGGCGGACCTGGCCGGGCGCCCTCTGGCTGACCGCATGCGCCCGCGGCGGCTGCAGGAGTTTATCGGCCAGGACCACATCCTCGGCGAGGGTCGGTCGTTGCGCGAGAGCATCCGCGCCGGTCGCCCCCACAGCATGATCCTCTGGGGGCCGCCCGGCACAGGCAAGACCACCCTGGCCCGGCTGGTGGCGGCGGCCGCCGATGCCCGCTTTCTGACCCTGTCGGCGGTCATGGCCGGGGTAAAGGATATCCGCGCCGCGATGGAGGAGGCCACCCAGATCCGTGCCGCCGGTGGGCGCACGATCCTCTTCGTCGACGAGGTGCACCGCTTCAACAAGGCGCAGCAGGATGCCTTCCTGCCCTGGGTGGAGGACGGCACCGTGGTGTTCATCGGTGCCACCACCGAAAACCCCTCCTTTGAACTGAACAATGCGCTGCTCTCCCGCGCCCGGGTCTATGTGCTCCGTGCCCTGGACGAGGCCGCCATCGCCGACGTAGTGCGCCAGGCGGTCGCCGACCCTGAGCGCGGCTACGGTGGCCGGGTCCGGCTGGCTGACCCGGCGCTCGCCCTGCTGGTGCGGGCCGCCGATGGCGATGCCCGCCGCGCCCTGACGACCCTCGAGATCGCCGCCGACCTGGCGGAGTCCGATACCGTGGACGAGCCGGCCATCCGCGAGGCGGTGGCTGGCGGGACGCGGCGCTTCGACAAGGGTGGTGATGCGTTCTACGAGCAGATATCGGCCCTGCACAAGTCGGTGCGCGGCTCTGATCCGGACGCTTCCCTGTACTGGTTCTGCCGGATGGTGGATGGCGGCTGCGACCCGCTCTACATCGGCCGCCGGGTGATCCGCATGGCCTCGGAGGACATCGGTAACGCCGACCCCCGGGCCCTGCAGATTGCCCTGGACGCGGTGGCCGCCTACGAGCGGCTGGGCAGTCCCGAGGGCGAACTGGCGCTGGGGCAGGCCGTGGTCTACATGGCCAGCGTGCCCAAGAGTAACGCCGTCTACGCGGCCTACAACGCCGCCATGCGGGACGCCCGCGAGCAGGGCAGCCAGGAGATCCCGGTCCATCTGCGCAACGCGCCCACCAAGCTCATGAAGGAACTGGGCTACGGCCGGGCCTACCGCTATGCCCACGATGAACCCGGTGGCTACGCGGCGGGGGAGACCTACTTCCCCGAGGCGATGGGGGTGCGCCGCTACTACCGGCCGCTGGACCGCGGTTTGGAGAGTCGCATCGCCGAGCGCCTGGAACGCCTGCATGAAATGGATCGAAAGGCTGGCCTGAATCGGCCGGATTAGCTCAAGGAGTTGCCCATGCCTGCGCGCTTGCGCATAGCGCTTATTGCTGCAATTGCACCACTCGTACTCGCGGCCTGCACGGTCGCCTCGGAGCGTTCAGACTCACCGGACGGGGAAGCCGCGCCCGAGCCCGGCCAGGACCAGGCGTACCAGTGCGGTGATGTGCGTTTGCACGCGGAGTTCGAGGCCGACGCGGTCATCGTCCACCTCGGGATGGGCACACTCGGGCTGTCGCTAGACGAGGCCGCGTCCGGTGCGCGTTACACCAACCGACACGGCGACGAATTCCACACCAAGGGGATAGACCAGGCCGTGCTGACGCTGGCCGGAGAGGAGGCGTTGCAGTGCCGGGCCACTGACCAGCTCCCGCCATGGCGTGAGGCAGAGCTGCGGGGTGCCGGCTTTTGGGCAGTGGGCCAGGAGCCGGGGTGGATGGTCGAGGTGAACAACAGCCAGACGCCCGCCCTGGAGATCACGCTCGATTACGGTGAGCGGGAACTGGCCTTTGATCGGATCAGTCCCTTTATCAGTCCCGATGGTGGCACCGCGTTCCGGGCGGAGTCGGATGATCACCGGGTGGAGCTGCACATCCAGCGCGCCACCTGTCGCGACAGCATGAGCGGCGAGCGTTTCAACGCCACCGTGGAGCTACGGGTGGACGATAGCCACTACCAGGGCTGCGGCCGGTTCCTTCGTCCCTGACGCCCGAGCGGGTACAATGCCCGGCTTATTCCATTTCCCAATACAAGAAGCAAAGGCATGCTGGATACACGCAAACTGCGACAGGATATCGAGGCGGTGGCCGGGGCCCTGGCCCGGCGCGGCTACACGTTGGATGTGGCGCACTACCGCGACCTGGACGAGCGCCGGCGCGAGCTGCAGGTGCGCACCCAGGAGCTGCAGAACGAGCGCAATACCCGCTCCAAGTCCATTGGCCAGGCCAAGGCCCGCGGCGAGGACATAGAACCGTTGAAGGCCGAGGTGGCCGACCTGGGCGCGCAGCTGGAGGCGGCCAAGCGCGAACTCCAGGCGGTGCAGGACGAACTCCACGAGATCCACACCGGCATGCCGAACCTGCCGCACCCCGACGTGCCCGAGGGTGACGACGACAGCGAAAACATCGAGGTGCGCCGCTGGGGGACGCCGCGGGAGATGGCCTTCCGGCCCCGCGATCACGTGGAGCTAGGCGAGATCCTGGACGGGGGGCTGGACTTCGAGGCGGCAGCCAAGCTCACCGGTGCCCGCTTCGTGGTCATGCGG
The DNA here is from genome assembly GCF_003664325.1 of Alkalispirillum mobile. Classification (NCBI taxonomy): domain Bacteria; kingdom Pseudomonadati; phylum Pseudomonadota; class Gammaproteobacteria; order Chromatiales; family Ectothiorhodospiraceae; genus Alkalispirillum; species Alkalispirillum mobile. The sequence continues at coordinate 508,823 of NZ_RCDA01000001.1, read as the reverse complement.
GGCAGGGTGGCCCGTCTGCACCGGGCGCTGATCCAGTTCATGCTCGATATCCACACCGCCGAGCACGGCTACCAGGAGATCTACGTCCCCTACATGGTGAACCGGGACAGCCTCTTCGGGACCGGGCAATTGCCCAAATTCGCCGAGGACCTTTTCCACCTGGACGCCGAGCAGGACTATTATCTCATTCCCACGGCCGAAGTACCGGTCACCAATATGGCCCGGGATGAAATCATTGACGCGGACCAATTGCCGCTGAAGTTCGCCTGTCATACCCCCTGTTTCCGCTCTGAAGCCGGCAGTCATGGCAAGGATACGCGGGGGATGATTCGCCAGCACCAGTTCGAAAAGGTGGAATTGGTCCAATTGGTGGAACCGGAGGCCTCCTGGGATGCGCTGGAAACCCTGACGGGTCACGCAGAGACCATTCTGCAGAAACTGGACCTGCCCTATCGGGTGGTTACCCTGTGTTCCGGCGATCTGGGCTTCTCCTCGGCCAAGACCTACGACATCGAGGTCTGGTTGCCCGCGCAGGAGACCTACCGGGAGATATCCTCCTGCAGCAACTTCCTGGACTTCCAGGCCCGGCGCATGCAGGCTCGCTGGCGCAACCCCGAGACGGGCAAGCCCGAGCCGCTGCACACGCTGAATGGTTCGGGGCTGGCCGTGGGGCGCTGCCTGGTGGCGATCCTGGAGAACTACCAGGAGGCCGATGGCCGCGTTACGGTGCCGGAGGCGTTGCGGCCCTATATGGGTGGTATTGATCGACTGTAAAAACGGTCTGAGTTAATAACCGAACGGCCCACTCAGGAACTGGCTATCCGGGTGGGCCGTTTCTATACTGGCCCCAGATGGAAAGCGCACGTTAACTGTTTAGGATAGTCAAAATACAATTAAATCTCCATTTTGGTTGACGTCGTGGGCGTATGACCCCCATCAGCGGTGGCGGAATGCCCCGGTTTGCTAACGTTTGCGCTGGGTAAGCAGGAGGAAATCATGGCTAAGCGCGAGACGACGGACATGGTGTCGGACCTGATGGAGATGGCCCACAGGAGTTGGCAGCAATGGATGGAGTTCGGGCAGCAGTGGGGGGTGCAGCCCGGACAGACCCCGGACAACCTGGACAAGGCGTGGCAGGACAACCTGGATTCCATGGAAAAGCTGGTGCAGGACGCGCTGCGGGTGCAGGGGGAGTGGATCAAGCTCTGCCGGCACGCCGGGTTGGGCGATGAAAACGCGCCGCGTCCGCTCAGTGATATGAACGAGACCAGCTGCAACCTGATGGAAAACTGGCTGGAAGCGCGCTCGGCCCTCTGGGAGCGCTGGTTCGAGCAGGCACGACGGCTCGATCTCAACCGCTCGGACCTGCCCTTGCAGGGCGACGAGGCCCGGGAACAGTTCTTCGATGTCTGGCGGAACATGGTCGACACCATGATGAAGAGCCAGCAGGCGTTGATGCATCAGGTAGAGGAGATTGCCGAAGAGCAAGGCGTTGCGCCGGCGGCCATCGGCGAGAAGTCGCAGGTCGCGGAATCAACCGCCACCCGCACTCGGCGTCGCGGTGGCGGCAACTCCGAGGGGGAGGGTGACGCAGCAGGTGGCAGTGAGGCCGCATCCGGCAGTGCGGCCAAGGGTGGCAGCAAGCCCACCGGCCAGGCCGCTCGACAAACTGCGAGCCGAAGGTCTACTTCGGCTAGTGGGTCGGCGGCCAGTGGGTCGGCCAGCCGGCAAAAGCCCGCCAGCCACTGACTGGGGTGGTGCCCATCCGGGGCGGCGCCGGTACGCCGGTTGCCTGCTCCGGCTTGTGGCCCGGGGTGGCTTACGCCTGCCGAATCAACGGCTGCAACTCGGTGAGAAAGGCCTCCCGTTCCTCAGCGGAGCGGGTCTGTATCGCCCGCTCCACCACCTCGCTGGTCAGGTGGGGGGCGAACAACTCCATGAACTCGTACATGTACCCCCGCAGGTAAGCCCCGCGCCGGAACCCGATGTTGGTGATGCTGTCCTGAAACAGGTGGCTGGCGTTCACGGCGACCAACCCCTCGTCCCGCTCCGGTTCGAAAGACATGCTGGCAATAATCCCCACGCCCAGGCCAAGTCTTACGTAGGTCTTGATGACCTCGGAGTCCGTGGCCGTGAACACCACGTTGGGCTCAAGCCCCTCGTTGTCGAAAGCCTCGTCCAGCTTGGATCGTCCGGTAAAGCCGAAGACGTACGTGACCAGGGGCCACTCGGCGATGGCCTCCAGGGTCAACGGCTTGACCTGGGTGAGTGGGTGGTCCTCGGGAACAATGACGCTGCGATTCCAGCGGTAGCAGGGCAGCATCACCAGGTCTTCGAACAACTCCAGCGCCTCGGTGGCGATGGCGAAATCCACTTGGCCGCGGGCCGCCATCTCCGCGATCTGCATGGGCGTGCCCTGATGGATGTGTAGGCTGACGTTGGGGTAGCGCTCCCGGAACTGGCCGACTACCCGCGGCAGCGCATGCCGTGCTTGCGTATGGGTGGTGGCTATACTGAGACTGCCGCGCTGTTCGTCCACGAAATCAGCGGCGATGGAACGGATGTTCTGAACCTCGCCCAGGATGCGTTCCGCAGACTCGAGGATGGCGCGCCCGGCCGGGGTGATGTGGGTGAGATGCTTGCCGCTACGGGCGAAAATCTGCACCCCAAGCTCATCCTCCAGCAGTCGGATCTGCTTGCTGACGCCGGGTTGAGAGGTGTACATGGCGTCGGCGGCCGCGGAGATGTTCAGGCCGCGTTTTGCCACCTCGGCGATGTAGCGTAACTGGTTCAGTTTCATGTGGGCACCTGCTAACGCTCAGCGTCATTATTAAATTAATGCATAAAAACTTGCAAACACTGTTGTCTAACGGTGTAAGCGGTTGCGCGCACAAACCTGACCCCGTCGCGGTACAATGAGCCTACCAATCGCTCTGGCTTGAGCTGAACAGCAAGGTGGTGAATGTCTGAGCAGGGTTCGAATATCGGCGTGGCGGACTACCAGGAGCGCCCTGGTACCAGCGGCCCGCGACGGGTACCGCCCACGGCGACCGTACTGGTCATCGACGATGAGCCGGGGGTCCGCAATTTCCTTGAGCGTGCCTTGGCCCGGCACTTCCGCAACGTGCGCGCCGCCGCCAACGTCAAAGAGGCGGAGCAGGCGCGGGCGGAGGGCCACTATGACCTCATCATCTCCGATATCCGGCTGCCCGGCGTGAGCGGGGTCGACTGGGTGGAGGCGGTGCGGACGCAGGGCGACCCTACCGACGTCATCTTCATCACCGCCTACGCGGACCTGGAGACGGCCATCGCCGCCCTGCGCGCGGGGGCGAGTGATTTCATCCTCAAGCCCTTCCGCATGGACCAGCTCTACACCGCCATCGACCGCTGTTTTGAGCGCCGGAGCATGCAGCGGGAGAACTACCTGTTGCACCGTCAGTTGGCGGCAGTGCGCCCGGACACCGGGCTGGTGGGCAAGAGCGAGCTGATGCAGCGCGTCTGCCAGGTGCTGCGGCGGCTGGCCGCTGCGCCCAGCACCGTGCTGATCCGTGGTGAGTCGGGCACCGGTAAAGAGCTTGCGGCCCGGGCCCTGCACCGCTGGAGCGGTCGCGAGGGCCCCTTCGTGCCGGTCAACTGCGGGGCCATCGCCCCGGAACTGATCGAGAGCGAGTTGTTCGGGCACGGCAAGGGGGCCTTCACCGGGGCCCAGGAGGCGCGGGAGGGGCTTTTCTCCCACGCCCGCGGCGGCACGCTCTTTCTGGACGAGATCAGTGAGATGCCCCTGGCCATGCAGGCAAAACTGCTCCGGGTGCTGGAGGACCACCGGGTGCGCCCGGTGGGGAGTGACCGCGAGGTACCGGTGGATGTCCGAGTGGTGGCGGCCAGCAACCGGGAGCTGGCAGAGGATGTGAACGAGGGGCGGTTCCGCAAGGACCTGTATTACCGCCTGGATGTGGTCAGCGTCGAACTGCCCCCGCTGCGCGAGCGCAGCGAGGATATCCAGCCCCTGGCCGAGTACCTCATCCAGACCCTGGCCACCGAGCTGGGCGTGCCGCCCATCGTCCTCGGCCGGGAGGACCTGGCGGCGTTGCACCGTTACCCCTGGCCCGGCAACGTGCGCGAGCTGCGCAACGTGATCGAGCGGGCCCTGTTGCTGGGCTGCCCGGCGGCGGATTGCATCAGCGGTTCGAACATCCCGGTGCCGGACAGTGCCGACACCGGGCCGGCGGTGCCGGACGCCCCGCCCGGTAACGCCTGGACGCCACTGGACGAGGTGGAGCGGGTCCATATCCTGCGTGTGCTCAATGCCTGCGACAACAATAAGTCGGAGGCGGCCCGGCGCTTGGGCGTGGCCCGCAAGACGCTGGATCGTAAGCTGGCCCGCTGGCAGGAGGAGGGCCGCCTGTAACCGGGGCGCCGAACGTCATGCGTTGGCAATTGCCCGCCCTCTCGGTCCGGCACAAGCTCCTCTTGCTGGTGCTCTTCCCGGTGTTGTTGCTGATGCCCGCGACCCTTTTCCTGGTGGGGTACTGGGTCCACAAGATCAGCGACGACCAACTGACCATGAAGGTCAGCACCGATCTCAGCGTGGCCAACGACGCCTTCCAGCGCCTGGCGGATGACCACCTGGACCGCATTGCCCGGCTTGGCGAATCCCACAGCTTTCGACTGGCATTGGAAGCCGAGGACACGGAGGCGCTGGGGGATGCGGTTCATGACTGGCAGTCGGAATACGGATTAACCTTCCTCAACCTGCGTGCGGCGGATGGCCAGGCCCTCTATCGCCAGACCCTGCCGGCGCCCGAAGAATCTCCGGCCCACCCACTGCTCCGCGCGGCACTGAGCGACGAGCCGCGGAGTGAGATTGAGATCTACGGCGAGGAGCGGCTTCGCGCGCACTCCGAGGACCTCGCCGAGCAGATGCGCCTGCCCATCCTGGAGACTGCCCGCGCCGAACCCACCGACCGGGAGCTGGAAACCCGGGCCATGATGCTGCGCGCGGTCTACCCGGTGCGCGGTCCGGATGGGGAGGTGCTGGCGCTGTTGGACGCCGGCCTGCTGCTCAACGGCAACTTCGACTTCGTGGACGCGATTCGGGAAGTGGCCTACCCGGAGGGCAGCCTGCCCGATAACCGGCCGGGCACGGTGACACTCTTTCTGGATGATGTGCGCATCAGTACCAACGTGCCTCTTGGCCCGGGGGAGCGCGCCCTGGGCACGCGCATCTCCCGGGAAGTGGGGGACAGTGTGCTGCGCGAGGGCGATGTCTGGATTGGCCGCGCGTTCGTGGTGAACGACTGGTACATGTCCAGCTACCAGCCGGTGGTGGATGTGCACGGAGAGCGGGTGGGGATGCTCTATGCCGGTTTTCTGGAGGCCCCGTTCCGGGCCGAGATCACTCGCGGGCTGCAGGCGCTGGGGGTGCTGTTCCTGGTGCTGATTCTGTTCGGCACGGCCATCGCCATCCGCGGCGCGCAGTCGGTGTTTAGTCCCATCGAGCGCATCGCGCGGGTGGTCCGGGCCACTGGTGCGGGGCAGGCGCAGCGGGTGGGCCCGATCAACAGCCGCGACGAGCTGGGGGAGTTGGCTCGGGAGTTCGATGGCATGCTCGACCTGCTGCAGGCGCGCAATGCCCAGATCCAGGAAGCCGCCGACCGGCTGGAGGAAAAAGTGCGGGAGCGCACCGCCGAGCTGACCGCCCGTAACGAGGAGTTGGAGCGCACCATCCGGCTGCTGCGCCGCACCCGCCAGCAACTGGTGGTGGCGGAAAAGCTGGCGGCGCTCGGTGAGTTGACCGCCGGCGTTGCCCACGAGATCAATAACCCCACCGCGGTCATTCTGGGCAACATGGATGTCCTGATCGAGGAGCTGGGCGAGGACGTCGCCCCGGTGCGCCACGAGGTGGAGCTGATCATCGAGCAGGTCTACCGGATCAGGGACATCGTGGACAACCTGCTGCAGTACTCCCGCCCCGGCGATTACGTGGGGACGCTGTCCGATACTGACGTCAATTCGCTGGCCCAGCAGTCCGTGGACCTGGTGGGCCACCTGTCCCGGCGCCGGGCGATCGAGGTCACAACGCGCCTGGATGCCGGGCGGACGGTGCGCATCAGCCCGCGGGAGTTGCAGCAGGTGCTGGTCAACCTTCTGCTCAACGCGTTGCACGCAGTGGCCGATGAAACCGGCCGGGTCACCGTGGAGACCGCCGACTGGGATGAGCGCGGGGTGGTCATTACCGTGACCGACAACGGGGTCGGCATCCCTCAGGAAGTGGTGGATCAGATCTTTAACCCCTTTTACAGTACCCGCGACGAGGGGGAGGGCACCGGCCTGGGCCTGTCGATCAGCTACGGTTTGATCCGCCGCTATGGCGGGCAGATCACCGTGGATTCCCGCGAGGGGGCAGGCAGCCGCTTCCGGGTCTGGCTGTTGAGTGAGCCGCGTCTGGCCGACGAGCGGGAGCTACTGGAGCAATTGGATGCAATCAGAGAGGGAGACTAGCGAGGGCACGCCAGGACCAGCGCTGCCAGCGCCGCGCCTCCAGGACAGCACCCTGACCACCTGGCACTGGCTGATGGGCGGTGCTGCGCTGGTAGTGCTGCTGGCCGGCCTGAAGGCCGCTGCCGGGGTGGTTACCCCGTTGCTGCTGGCCGCCTTCCTGGCGGTGGTGTGCGCGCCGCCGTTGAGCTGGATGCGCCGCCGTGGGGTGCCGGGGCCGTTGGCGGTGCTGGCGCTGTTCGTCGCCGTGGGCATGGGGTTTTTCCTGCTGTTCCTGGCGCTGCAGGGGGCGGTGGAGAGCATGGCGCGGCAGGCACCGCATTACCAGGTGCGCCTGCTCAGCATGTTCGACGAACTGATGGTCTGGGTTGTCGGGCTGGGGGTGCCGGAAGACCTGTTGCCGGAACAGCCGCCACTGCCGGAACTGGCGGACCTGACCGGCCTGGCCCGGGCGGTAGCCGGTGGCCTGGGGCAGTTCACCGCCACCACCTTCCTGGTGCTGCTGGCCTTCATGTTCCTGCTGCTGGAGGAGACCTATCTGCCCGGCAAGCTGCGCGCCGCTTTTCCCAGGAGCCGCCGCGGCGGAGTGCGTGCCCGCCGATTTCTCCGCTCCGTCTACCGCTACGTCCTGATCAAGAGCGCGACCAGTCTGGCCACCGGTGTGCTGGTGGGGGTAGGCCTGGCCGTGATCGGCGTGGACTTTCCGGTGCTCTGGGGCATCCTCGCCGGCTTGCTCAACTTCATCCCCACCGTGGGCTCCATCGTGGCGGCGGTGCCGGCGGTGATGATCGCGCTGCTCGGCCTCGGGCTGGTGGAGGGGCTGCTGACCCTGGCGCTTTACGTGGCGGTCAACGTGGTGATTGGCAGCGTGCTGGAGCCCCGCTTCATGGGCCACACGCTGGGCCTGTCGCCACTCGTGGTACTGGTGTCGTTGATGGCCTGGGGGTGGGTACTGGGCCCGGTGGGCATGTTACTCTCCATCCCGCTGACCATGATCGCCAAGCTGGCGCTGGAGGCGCAGCCCGGCACCCGCTGGCTCGCCATCATGATGAGCGACCGCGCCCGCGGCCACTGACCGCCGCGTCCGCTCAACCCACCTGCTTGCGCATGGCGGCGAGCCAGTCCTCCGGGCTCGCCGGGGTTTCCCCGTCCAGCACCTGGGCGGCGGCGCGGACGGCCGCCCGGTTGTCCACGTGTGCCAGGGCCGGTCCGGTCTCCAGTTCAACCAGGAAGGGGGAGAGCTCCGCCGCGCTCACTCCCTGACCGTCACCCCGGTCGATGCGGTCTGCGTGGTGGAGGGTGACCCGGTTCTGGCCCCGGGTGATGGCCACGTAGGCCAGGCGCCGCTCCTCCTCCAGGTTGTCCACCCGTCCGTCCCGGGCCAGCGGCATCAGCCCCTCCGTGAACCCGAAGATATGGACCTCCGACCACTCCAGGCCCTTGGCGCCATGCACCGAGCAGAGGGTGACGCAGGCCTGGTCGGCATTGCTGTCATCGGAGGCGCTGGCCGCAATCTCCAGGGCGCTCATCCAGCGCTGTGCCGGGGGTGGGTCGCCATCCATCGCGGCCAAGCGGCGGTTGACCGCCCGCTGGACGGCGCCCAGGCGGGCACGCGCCGGCTTCAGTGCCTTGTCCATGGCCTCCGGGGCGGGCCGCAGGCCGTCGCGCTTGAGGGCCGCCCGCGCGCGGTTGTTCAACCACTCCGCGAACTGCGGGGTCTGGAGACACCACTGGCTGAGGGCCTGCGGCCCGAGGCGGAACAGGTTGTCCAGTGCCTGGCGCAGGCGCTCCACCGCCTGGCCGGCCTGGGGCGGCAGTTGGTCGGTGGCGGCCAACGGGTCGTCGGCGCTGTTGATCAGGCGGCTGACCCCCCGCGCCCCCAGCCCCGGCACGAGGTCAGCGAGCCGGGACAGGGCGCGCACGTCCCGGCGGTTGGCGGCGAGCCGCCCGGCAGCCAGCATCATGCGCACATCGGCGTGGCCGAGCAGGTCCATCCCGGCCTTCACCCGGTAAGGGATGCCGTGGCGCAGCAGGGCACCCTCCAATGGGCGGGCGAGCCGGTTCTTGCGGTAGAGCACCGCCACGTCCTCGGCGCTGAGGCCGGCGCGCAGCCGGTCGCGGATATCCGTCACCACCGCCTCGGCCATCTCCTCCGCCTGGGTATGACGGACCAGGGTGATCGGGGCGGGCCGCTCCGGTTGGCGTACCGCCCAGGGGTTCTTCTCCAGCCGCTGGCGGTTGTGCCGGACCAGGCTGACGGCACCGTCCACGATGGGCGGGGTAGAGCGGTAATTGCGCTCCAGCCGGTAGACCGTGGCCCGCTGTTCGTCGATAAACTCCCTCAGGTTGGCCGGCCGGGCGTGCCGCCACTCGTAGATCGCCTGATCGTCGTCGCCCACCAGCATCACGCTGCGGTTTTCCGGGATCAGCAGCCGGAGCAGCCGGAACTGGGCACCATCGGTATCCTGGGCCTCGTCCACGGTGACATCCTGCAAACGGGCGCGCAGTCGCCGCTGCAACTCCGGGTTACGCCGCAGCAGCCGGGCGGGCAGCAGGATCAGGTCGGAGAAATCCATGATCGCCGCCCGGCGCTTTTCGCTGTCGTAGCGGCGCAGGCGCTGGACAAGCCGGGCGGTGGCGCCGGGACCGAACCCTTGCGCCTCCAACTCATCGCGCATGGCCTCGAGGTGATCGGGCTCGGTCGGATCCAGGCCGGCGGCGGCCATGGCATCCTGGGCGTCCATGGCCCGCTGTCGCCGGGCCCGGTCGGGGAACGGGCCGGCGAGCAGGGCGTCCAGCATGCGGCGGCTGTCCTCGGCGTCCATGAGGGTGGCGTTGCCGGGCACGCCGATGCGCTTGCCGTGGTCGCGGATCAGTCGGCTGCCGAAGCTGTGGAACGTTCCGATCCAGGGCAGGTCCACTCCCTCGGGCAGGCGGGCGGAGAGCCGCTCCCGCATCTCTGCGGCCGCCTTGTTGGTGAAGGTGAGCAGGACCATGGCGTGGCCGGGGACACCGCTCTCGGTGAGCCGGCGGGCCGCGCGCTCGGTGGTGCAGCGGGTCTTGCCGGAGCCGGCGCCGGCCAGTACCGCCGCCGGTCCCTCTTCGTGGGCCACTACCCGGGCCTGATCCTGATCCAGCATGGGCGCTTCCCTGGTGGAGACTGTTTGCAACCGGGCTGCGGATTGTACCCGGAATCGGGCTAGAATGCGGGGCAGGCGATCGATCCAGCGGTTGACGGAGATGCGGAACGGATGGTCAAGAAGGGAGGAAGAGTGCCGGCGGTGAGGCTGTGGCTGGTCACAGTGCTCGTGCTGCTGTTGCCGGGCATCGCGTCGGCGGACTCTCTGCCTGGCCCGGTGGCCCGCGTGGTCGACGGGCTGGGGGTGGACCGGAACCACGTTAGTGTCTGGGTGCAGCGCCTGGGTGACTCTGAGCCCCTGTTGGCGCACCAGCCCGATACCCCCCGCAACCCCGCCTCTGTGCTCAAGCTCGCCACCAGCCTGGCCGCCCTGGAGGGGCTGGGCCCGGACTACCGGTGGCGGACGGAACTCCACGCCCTGGGCCCGGTGCGCGACGGCGTACTGGAAGGCGACCTGTTGATTCGCGGTGGTGGCGACCCCTTCCTGGTCACGGAGGAGTTCTGGAAGCTGACCGGTGCCTTGCGACGCAAGGGCGTTTCACAGATCACCGGTGACCTGGTGCTGGATACCCGCTATTTCGACCTGCCGGCCGAGGATCCCGGCGCCTTTGACGGCCGGCCGCGGCGCGCCTACAACCAACCCCCCCATCCCTTGCTGGTCAACTTCAACGCGGTCAGTTTTGAAATCCAGCCCACCGGGGAGGGCAGCCCACGGGTGGCCGCGGATCCGCCTCTGCCCGGGCTGGCGTTGAGCAATCGCCTCGCATTGCAGCCGGGTGCCTGCGGCGGCTTCCAGCGCGGTGTGGCGTTCCACGTGCTCGAGAACCCTGGCGGGAGTCTGCCCGGGGTGCTGTTGGAGGGGCGTTACCCGTCCGGTTGCGATGACTGGCGTTTGGTGCGGACGGTGCTGCCCGTCGAGGACTATGTGCACCAGCTGTTCGGGTTGTTGTGGTCGCAGTGGGGCGGTGACTTTGACGGTGGCTGGCGCCTGGGCCAGCAGCCCGAGGACGATGCGGCGCCGCTGGTGGTGCACGAATCGCCGCCCTTGGGGCAGATACTGCGCCTGGTCAACAAATACAGCAATAATGTAATGACGCGTCACCTCAAGCTGACCCTGGGGGCGGAGCGGTTCGATGCACCGGCCACCTCCGAGAAGGGGCGCGTGGCGGTGCTGGAGGTGTTGCAGGAGCTCGGTATGGATACCGACGGTGTGGTGATGGATAACGGCGCGGGCCTGTCCCGTAACACCCGTATCACCGCCCGCCAGGTGGCCCAGCTGCTGGCGCTGGCCTGGGAGCATCCGTGGATGCCGGAATTTGTCTCGTCGCTGGCCATTGCGGGGCTGGACGGCACGCTTCAGCGCCGCTTCGACGAGGGGCCGGAGCGGGGGCGGATGCATCTCAAGACCGGCAGGCTTAATGACGTGGCAGCGGTCGCCGGCTATGTTCGTCCGGATGAGGGGGGCGAGCCGCTGCTGGCGGTGGTGCTGGTCAATCACCCCGGTGCCCATCAGGGGCCGGGCCAGGAGATTCAGGAGGCCGTGCTTCGATGGGCATTTCGGCAGTAGTCGGGCCACAAGCCGAGGCGCCTGGTATCGCCCTTGGCGAAGGGGGAATCGCTTGACGGTGCGCGGCGTGTCCCGTGGGCTGCGAGCAGCCCTGCTGCTGGTGTTATTGCCGTTATTGGTGGTGGCGATGCTGGCGGCCAATATCTGGTGGTTTGGTCATCGCGACGACAACGCCCCCGCCGATGCGGCGATCATTCTGGGGGCCGCGGCCTGGAACGGGCGCCCTTCTCCGGTTTTCCGCGAACGCATCCGGCACGCTGTCAGCCTGTACGAAGCGGGGCGGGTCGAACTGCTCATCTTCACCGGCGGACAGGCGCCGGGCGAGCCGCTGGCCGAATCGGTAGCCGGTGCCCGCTACGCCATCCACCACGGGGTGCCGGCAACGGATGTCCTCTGCGAACAGGCCTCGGCGGATACCCTGAATAACCTGCGGGGCGCGGCCGCGATTGTGGAATCGGAGGCCATCGGGCGGGTGCTGGTCGTCAGCGACCCGCTGCACCTGCGCCGCGCCGTGACCATGGCGCGGGACCTGGGCCTGGACGCCCATCCGTCGCCCACCGCCACCAGCCGCTTCCAGGGGATGCGTGCCAAGAGTGATTTTCTCTGGGCTGAGGTTCGCCAGTATGGGGGGTACCTGTTGCAGCGGCCTTTCCTCGACCCCAGCGCCAACCCCTCCGCTATCGGGCCGTGTGAGCCGTTGGATTAGGCCGGGCCACACCGGAATTCGCGGCGCGGCACAACAAAAAAAGCCCGGCCGGAGCCGGGCTTTTCAGAAGGGCCGGGTAGGCCGTTTCGGGCCGGTTAATCAGGCACCGAACTTGGCCTTGGCCTCCTGGCGGCGGCGGTGCAGGACCGGCTCGGTGTAGCCGCTGGGCTGTTCCTTGCCCTTGAGCACCAGCTCGCAGGCCGCCTGGAAGGCGACGCTGCCGTCGTAGTCGGCGGCCATGGGCCGGTAGCTGGGGTCACCGGCGTTCTGTTCGTCCACCACCTTGGCCATGCGCTTCATGGTCTCCATGATCTGCTCCTCGGAGCAGATACCGTGGTGCAGCCAGTTGGCCAGCAGCTGGCTGGCGATCCGCAGGGTGGCACGGTCCTCCATCAGGCCGACGTTGTTGATGTCCGGCACCTTGGAGCAGCCGATGCCCTGGTCGACCCAGCGGACCACGTAGCCGAGGATGCCCTGGCAGTTGTTGTCCAGCTCCTGCTGGATCTCCTCGGCGGACCAGCTGGGGTTGGCCTCCAGCGGGATGGTCAGCAGGTCATCCAGGGCGGCGCGCCGCTGACCGGCCAGCTGATCCTGCACCTCGGCCACGTTGACCTGGTGGTAGTGGATGGCGTGCAGCGCAGCCGCGGTGGGCGAGGGCACCCAGGCGCAGTTGGCACCGGCCTTCGGATGGCCGATCTTGGCCTCCATCATGCCCTTCATCAGGTCCGGCATGGTCCACATGCCCTTGCCGATCTGGGCGCGGCCGCGCAGCCCGCACTCCAGGCCGATATCCACGTTCCAGTCCTCGTAGGCGTTCAGCCAGCGGGAGCCCTTCATCTCGGCCTTGCGGATCATCGGGCCGGCCTCCATGGAGGTGTGCATCTCGTCGCCGGTGCGATCCAGGAAGCCGGTGTTGATGAAGATGATGCGCTCTTTGGCCTCGCGGATGCAGGCCTTGAGGTTGACGGTGGTGCGCCGCTCCTCGTCCATGACGCCGATCTTGAGGGTGTTGCGCTCCATGCCCAGCGCATCCTCGATGCGACCGAACAGCTCCACCGCAAAGGCCACCTCTTCCGGGCCGTGCATCTTCGGCTTCACGATGTACATGCTGCCGGTGCGGGAGTTGCGGTACTTGCCCAGGCCCTTCAGGTCGTACAGGGCGACCAGGGCGGTGACCATTCCATCGAGGATGCCCTCGGGGATCTCGTTGCCGTCGGCGTCCAGGACGGCCGGCGTGGTCATCAGGTGGCCGACGTTACGGATCAGCATCATGCTGCGGCCGGGCAGGGTGATGGCGCGGCCATCGGCGCCGATGTAGTCGCGGTCGGCGTTCAGCTTACGCTGGATGGTCTTGCCGCCCTTCTCCAGGCTGGTCTCCAGGTCGCCGTTCATCAGCCCCAGCCAGTTGCGGTAGACCTGGGTCTTGTCCTCGGCGTCCACCGCGGCCACGGAGTCCTCGCAGTCCATGATGGCGGTCACCGCCGCCTCCATGACCACGTCCTTGACGCCGGCCGGGTGGTCTTTGCCGATCAGGTGATCGCGGTCGATCTGGATTTCCACGTGCAGGTTATTGTGACGCAGCAGCAGGACGGTGGGATCGTCCTCGGCACCGTTGTAGCCGGCCAGGGCTTCGGGGTCGGCCAGCCCGGTTTCGCTGCCGTCGGCGAGCTTGGCCTGCAGGCGCTTCACGCCCGCCTCGTCAGCCAATTTGTAGGCGACCACATCGCCGTGCTTGCCCTGGGCCAGCGGGGCTACCTGGTCCAGCACCTGGCCGGCGTACTCCATGACCTTCTTGCCGCGCACCGGGTTGTAGCTGGTGCCTTTCTCCGCCCCGCCGTCCTCGGGCAGCACGTCGGAGCCGTACAGCGCGTCGTACAGGCTGCCCCAGCGGGCGTTGGCGGCGTTCAGGGCAAAGCGGGCGTTATTGATCGGCACCACCAGCTGGGGGCCGGCGATCTCGGCGATCTCCGGGTCAACGTTTTCCGTGGTGGCCTGGAAGTCCTCGCCCTCCGGCTGCAGGTAGCCGATCTCCTCGAGGAACGCCTTGTAGGCGTTCGCATCGTGGGCCTGGCCCTTGCGCTCCAGGTGCCACTTGTCGATGGCTTGCTGCATTTCGTCCCGCTTTTGCAGCAGCTCACGGTTGCGGGGGCCCAGATCGCGTACGATGGCGCCCAGGTGGGTCCAGAAACCATCCGCGTCCACGCCGGTGGCCGGAGCGATCTCCTTGGCAACCAGGTCGTAGAGTTCTTGGGCGACTTGCAGGCCGCCGACTTCGATACGTTGAGTCATGGGTCTCCTCGCTAGATTGGGCGTTACTCACCGGGGCTGCTGGGCACGGCCCCAGGGGACGTGCGACAGGTGGTGCAGCACCCATCGGAACACTGAAGTGTAGCGCGCCCGCTCCGTGGGCGCGCAACCATGAGCCTTAGTTTTAACCCGCATGTCGATGGGATGCAAGAAAATGGAATCGGTTTCCACAAAATAAAACCCGCCATTAGGCAGGGGCGTTCTGTGGTACCCTCGGCCACTCCACTATGGATTTATTCAAGCTCAAGAGAGGACGCCGCGAGCCCCGATCGGCTCACCGTGATATGTGGAGTCTGCGCAAGACCAAAGCCCTCTTGGGCTGGCAGCCCTTTTACCTCTCTGTCCTGGCCATCCTGCTGATCGCGGCTAGTGCAGTGTGGTACGTCTGGGCCGACTGGGACACCCGTCGCGACCTGCTGGTCGGCGAGCAGGTCGCTGCGCTGGAAACCGCCGTAGACGCGGCAACCGGGGGCAGCGCGCTGGCCAGCGAGTTGCTGCACGAGGGGGTGGTCCTGCAGCCTGACTTTACCGGGGCCGTAGCGGCCGCGAATGTTGCCGATGAGCAGGGCCGCCAGGCGCTGCGGGCCTGGATTCAGGCCGATCTGGAACCGATCTTCACCCAGTTGCAGGCCCGCGGCCTGGACCAGATGCAGGTGGTGCTGGCGGACGGCACCAGCCTGGTCCGCCTGCACGCCCCGGAGGCCCACGGGGATGAGCTGCTGCCTGAGCGGGTGGACATTGCCCGGGTGCTGGAGGAGCAGCGGCCGTTGCAGGCGGCGGGGCCGGGCCGCTATACCCAAGGCCTGCGTTACCTGAGCCCGATCGTGCACCAGGGCGAAGTGCGGGGTGTAGTGGAGACGGGCATGTCGATGGCCGCGCTCCACCACCGGCTCGACGAGCTGATGCCCGCCAGCGGCTTTCGTATCCTGCTCCGCCGGGATGCGGTCACTCCCGTTGTCCAGGAGGAGGTGCTGGCCGCTTACCAGACCAGCCCGCTGTCCCCGGATTTCCTGCTGGACCATCCCCACGACCCGGAGCACTGGTATCCCGCTAATGGCACGGCCTTCGCCGAGGTGGAGGCCGAGGTGGCGCAGCAGCCCGGGTTGGAGGAGAAGCTGGCCCGAGGTGAACCCTTCGGTTTTGCCGTGGAGGCGGGCGGCGGGGGCCACATCGTGGCATTTGTCCCGCTTACGGACGCCCGGGGGGAGCCCCTGGGTTACGTGGTCAGTCTGCGCGCCGTCAACGCGCTCGGCAGTCTCAACCAGCACTTTTACGTAGGGGCGGTTTTTGCGTTGTTGCTGGTGGGTGGCGCCGGGGGGCTGTGGTTGCGTTTCCTCGGCCTGCAGCGGGAGCGGCTGGAAGAGCGGGCCCAACTCCGGGCGATCTCGGACACCATGAACGAGGGCATGTACGTCTTCGATGGCGATGGCCTGATCACCCACGTCAACAGTTCCGCCGAGGAGATGCTCGGGTATTCGGCCCGCGAGCTGGTCGGTCAGCGCGCGCATGAACTGTTTCATGCCCACGGCGATGACCATTACCTGCCGGCTTCGGCGTGCCCCATCTACCATGCCGCCATGCGGGGCGAACACCTGCGATTGGACGACGAGTGGTTCTGTCGACGCGATGGCCAGCGCTTCCCCGTGCAGGTCTTTGGCGCGCCGATTGCCGAGTGGCGGGAGCTGGAGGCGGGTGATCGGCATCCGGTTTACGTGGTGACCTTCGCGGACGAGACCCACCGCCGGGCCGAGCGGGAGGCCTTGCGCAAGCTCTCCGCCGTGGTCGAGCAGGGGCCGAGCTCGGTGATGATCACCGACCGGCGGGGAGTGATCGAGTACGTCAATCCCGCCTTTGAGCGGACCACGGGGTACAGCGCCGACGAGGCGTTGGGCGCCACGCCGAAAATCATCCGCTCCGGGTTGATGCCGCAATCCTGGTACGAGGACCTCTGGGACACCCTGGAGGCGGGTGAACCCTGGTGGGGTGAGTTCCACAACCGGCGCAAGAACGGGGAGCTCTTCTGGGAGGCCGGCGTCGTCTTCCCGCTGCGGGATGACGACGGGACGGTCAGCCATTACATCGCCATCAAGCAGGACGTAACCGGGCGGAAGGACGCGGAGCGCCGGCTGGAGTACCACGCGACCCACGACACGGTGACCGGCCTGCCCAACCGGGCGCTGGCAATGGACCGCCTGGACAATGCGGCCCGGCGGCTGGCGCACCGGCGGGGGCGCGGCTCCGGGGCGGTACTGGTGCTGGACCTGGACCAGTTCCGAAAGGTCAACGAAAGCCTGGGCCATGAGCCCGGCGATGAGCTGCTCCGGGCGGTGGCCGCCCGTCTCAAGGCGGCGCTGGGGCCGCAGGACACCCTCTGTCGGCCGGGGGGCGACGAGTTCCTGGTGATCCTGCCGGAACTGCGCTCGGTGCGCCAGGCCGAGCAGGTGGCGGAACGACTCCTGGGGTCGCTGCAGGACCCGCTCTGGCTGCAGGGCCAGGAGGTGTTCATGGACGCGAGCATCGGCGTGACCCTGTTCCCGGATGACGGCACGGATAGCAGCGTGCTGCTGCGTAACGCCTACGCGGCATTGTCCCAGGCCAAGCAGGTGGAGCGGGGCGGCTTCCATTTCTTCAAGCCGGAAGTCAACGAGAAGGCGCACCGCTGGCTGGCGCTGGAGTCCCGACTGCGGCGGGCACTGGAGCAGGAGACCCTGCACCTGGCCTATCAACCGCTGGTGGATGGCGCCACGCTGAAACCGGTGGGTGTCGAGGTGCTGCTGCGGTGGACGCTGGAGGAGCACGGCCCGGTCTCGCCCGGTGAGTTCATTCCCATGGCCGAGGAGACGGGGCTGATCATTCCCATGGGCGAGTGGGTGCTGCGCAAGGCCTGCCAGCAGGGGGTGCAGTGGCACGCGCAGACTGGTCAGTGGCTGCGCATAGCGGTCAACGTCGCCCCGAACCAGCTGGTGCAGAGTGATTTCGTAGGTGCGGTAAGGCGGACGCTGGCACGGACCGGCTTGCCCCCGCGGTGCCTCGAACTGGAGATCACCGAGCGGATATTCCTGAGCGGTGAGAAAGGCGTGATGGAGAGCCTGCGGGCCCTGCGAGACCTGGGCGTGGGGCTGTCCCTGGACGATTTCGGCACCGGCTACTCGGCCCTGAGCTACCTTCGCCAGCTGCCTTTCTCGGTGCTGAAGATCGATCGCAGCTTCGTGGCGGACGGCAGCGCCAGTGAGCGGGGCGCTCAGCTGCTGCGGTCGATCATCGGCATGGCCCACGGGCTCGGCCTGGAGGTGGTCGCCGAGGGGCTCGAGACGGAGGCCCAGGTGGCCCTGGTGCGCGCCGAGGGGGCCGACCTGTTGCAGGGCTTCTACTATGGGCGTCCGATGCCTGCCGATGCGCTGACCGCGTGGCTGCCGGCGGTGGCTGAAAGGCCACAGGGCGACGGCGAGGCCTGAGGCGGATCCACCCCGTCAGCGGTGATCGATCCGGGACCAGTCCAGCACCGCGTCCATGGGGGGCAGCCAGTCCGGATCGTGGCTGACGATGATGGCGGTCCGCCCCCGTAGCCAGTGCTGCAGGCGGGCCGCGAGGGCCCGTGCACTGTCGCCGTCAAGGCCGGCGGCGGGTTCGTCCAGCAGCACGATGTCCGGGTCGTGGAGGATCACCCGGGCCAGCGCCAGGCGCCTGGCCTCGCCACCGGACACGGTGGCACCGGCCTCCCCCAACCAGGTCGCCAGCCCTTCCGGCATGGCCCGCACCCGTTCATCCAGGCCGGCGATCCGCAAGGCCTCCCACAGGCGCTCCTCGCCGGCGTCGGGCGCGGCCACGCGCAGGTTTCCCGCCACGCTGTCGCTGAACACCGGCGCGTGTTGCTCCAGCATGCCGATGCGTTGGTGCCAGTCGGTGAGGGCAAGCTCGCGGAGGTCAACGCCGTCGACCCGGATCGTGCCTGCCCACGGGTCATCGAGCCGGGCCAGCAGTTTCAGCAGCGTGGTCTTGCCCAGCCCGCTGGGGCCGGTGATAGCCAGCTGCCGGCCTTGCGTGATATGCAGGCTGTAGTTGCTCAGCACCGGCCGGCCGGCGTGGTAGCCGTAGGTGACCCGGCGCAGTTCGATGTCAAAGCGCTCGGGCATGCCCTGCGGGCTCCGCGGGCTGTGCACCTGCACCGGGTGTTCGGCCTGTTCCAGCAACCGGGTGGCCGCCGACCGGGTCCGGCCCAGGAACTGGAAGGCCAGGGGCAGGGGCGCCAGGGCCTCGGCCAACCCCATCAGGGCAAACAGGGTCAGGACCCACTGTGGCCCAGTGATAGCCTGCTGCTGGTGCAGCCACAGGCCCAGGATCAGGGCGGCAAACAGGGCCAGTTGCCCAGCCAGCCCGTTGAGCGCATTGCCCACGCCGGTCAGGTGCGCCATGCGCCGTTGCAACTGGGACCAGGCACGGCCGTGCTGGCCGATCAGGCGCCGCTGACGCTCGCCGCCGCCGTAGACCCGCAACTCGGCCAGGCCCCGCACGCCCTCGATGATCACGGCCCGGAAGCGTGGCTGCAGGTGGCTCATGCGCTGGCCGCTGCGCCGGCCCCGTCGCGCTGCGTCCCAGGTCAGCAGGGCACCGACGAGCAGCAACCCCAGGGCCACCAGCGCCATGCGGCCGTCCACCCAGCCGAGCAGGGCCATGGCCACCAGTCCGGCAAGCAGTGCCGCGATGGTCGGGCCGATGACCCGGATGTAGAGGTTGTCCAGCGCCTCGATATCCGCGGTCAGCCGGTTGAGCAGATCGCCGCCGCGGAGCCGACCGAGCGACAGCGGGTCCTGTTGCGCCAGCCGCCGGAAGAGCCAGCAGCGGATATCGGCCAGCAACCGGAACGTGGCCTCATGGGTGACCAGACGCTCGCCGTACCGAGAGAGCGTGCGGGCGAGGGCGAAAAACCGGATGCCGCCGCCCGGTACGTAGATGTCCAGCCCGACGATCAACCCCAGCCCGGCCAGTGCGGTGGCGGTGATGAACCAGCCGGAGAGGGACAGCAGCCCGATGTTGGCCAGCAGGGTGGCCAGGGTGAGCAGGGTGCCGGCCAGCATCCACGGCCAGCGGTGCAGAAAGAGCCGGGCGAAGTGGGTCAGCGGCCGTTGTAATGCCTTTGGGGCCTCGTGGTTCATGCCTGACACCCCCTCAGTCGGCCGTCGTGCATCTCCAGCACGCGGTCGGCCCAGGCCATGCCGGCCGGCCGGTGGGTGGTCATGATCACGGTGCGCCCGCGCGCGACCTCGGCCAGGGTGGCCAACAGGGCCTGCTCGTTCTCCGGGTCCAGGTGGGCGGTGGGTTCATCCAGCAGGAGCAGCGGGGTGCTGCGCAACAGGGCGCGAGCCAGGGCCACCCGCTGGGCCTCGCCGCCGGAGAGCCCTTCGCCCCGTTCCCCTACCCGGGTGTCCAGCCCCGACGGCAGCAGATCGCTGAAGGCGGTGACCCGGGCCCTGCGGGCAGCGGCCTCGACCTGGTCGCGGGGCGCACCCGGGTACCCCAGGGCGATGTTGTCGGCCAGCGTGCCGTGGAACAGTTGGGCCCGTTGCCCCACCCAGGCCACGTGCTCCCGCAGCCAGTCCGGGTCCAGTTCCCGCAGGGGGTGACCGTTCAGATGGATCTGCCCCTCGCCGGCCACTAGGCCGAGCAGCAGGTGGATCAGCGTGGACTTGCCACAGCCGCTGGGCCCTGCGATCACCACCCGCTCTCCAGGGGCGACACTGAGCGACAGCTCCCGCAGGGGCCGGGTGCCGCCGGGCAGTTCGACGGTCACCTTCTCCAGCTGCAGCGCGGGCGGGCCGTCTATCACCGGGCGTTGCTTCCCGTTTACCGGGCGGACCGGCGGCGTTTCGAGCAGTGCCATCAACTCGCCGGCGGCGCCGATGGCACCGGCGCGGTCGTGGTAGTGGGTGGCCAGGGTGCGCAGCGGCTGAAAGAACTCGGGCGCCAGCAACAGGATGAACAGCCCGGTGAACAGGGTGAGCTCCGCCGAGGGACCGTAGGTGATATAGCCCAGCAGACCCAGGCCGATGTAGATGGCCAGCATGGCGATGGCCACCGAGGCGAAGAACTCCAGCACCGCCGAGGAGAGGAAGCCCACCCGGAGCACCTTCATGGTGCGTGCTCGGAAATCGTCAGAGGCCTCGCGCAGGCGGTCCTGGTCATGCCGGGTATGACCGAACAGGCGGAGGGTAGTGAGGCCGGTGATGCGGTCGAGCATCCAGCCAGACAGCCGCCCGAGGGCGACCAACTGCTTTTGCTGCAACTGCTCCGCGCCAAACCCCACCAGCGCCATGAACAGCGGGATCAGGGGCGCGGAAAAGAGCAGCAGCAGGGCGGCTAGCCAGTCCATGGGAAAGACGGTGACCAGTATCAGCAGGGGCACCCCGAGCGCGATAATCATCTGCGGATGGAAGCGGGCATAGTAGCCCTCCAGTGCCTCCACCTGCTCCAGCATGGCGGTGGACACGGTGCCGCTCTGGCGCGTGCCCAGGCCGATGGGGCCGAGTGCCAGTAGGTGGGCGTAGAGCTCTTCGCGCAACCGGTCCTTGATGCGTGTTGCCGCCTGCATGCCCGCCACCTCCTGCCCCCAGGTGCAGACGGCCCGTGCCAGGAAGACCAGTGGGAGGGCGAGGATCACCGGCCACAAGGTCTGCAAGGGCGTGGACTCGATCACCGCGGCATGGACCACGTGGGCGATCAAGGCGGATTGCAGTATGATGAGCACACCCTGCGCCAATCCGGCCCCCGAGGCCAGCGCCAGCAGGCGCCGCGCGGGTTGCGCACGCCGGTTCAGCCACTGGCGGGCCTTTCTCTTGTCCAGGTTCTCACTCACGTCCGGGCAGGTCCTTCAGCTTCGTTCGCCAGCACAGCTCCTCATTTTCATTAGGATAGCGCTAGGTTATTTATGGCATCCTGTGGTGCTTTGTCGCGGAGGCAGGCGGTCCTGCTCATGAACCCGTTAGTATGCAGGTAAACAGACTCGTGATTGCCCGGATGCAGGACACACTCAGGTTCAAGCCTCAACAGGTGCTACGGATACTCATGTGGCTGCGGCTTTACGCCGTACTGGGCCAGGGTATCACGGTGCTGGGTGTCCACTACCTGATGGACATGGCTCTTCCGGTCACCGCGATGCTGGCCTGCGTGGGGTTGTTAGCGCTTTTCAACCTGGGCGTGTTCCTGCGGCTCCACCTGATCAAGGAGGCCAGTCACCTGGAGGTCTTCCTCCACTTGATGGTCGACTCGCTGGTGTTGACGGCCTTGCTGTTCCTCTCCGGCGGGCCCACCAACCCGTTTGTCTCCCTGTACCTGGTACCAATCGCATTGGCCGCCGTGGCCTTGCCCAGCGCCTACGCCTGGTCGGTGGGGATCGCCAGCGTCATTTTGTACGGGTTTCTGCTGGTCTGGTTCCTGCCCATGGATGATCCGCAGGAGGTGATGGCCGGCGATATCAACCTCCACCTGTTCGGAACCTGGATCAATTTCATCCTCAGCGTCATCCTGATCACGGTGTTCGTCAGCCTCATGGCCGCGACGCTGCGCCGGCAGGACATGAAACTGGCCGAAGCGCGCGAGAACACCTTGCGCAATGAGCAGATTGTCGCCATCGGAACCCTGGCGGCCGGGGCGGCCCATCAACTGGGCACCCCTTTGTCGTCCATGTCCATGGTGGTGGGTGAACTCCGGGACAACCGCCAGGAGGACGACGAGTTGCAGGAGGACCTGGACATCCTCGACTCGCAGATCCAGGTCTGTAAACAGACGCTCTCCGAGCTGATGGAGGCGGCTGGTAACGGGCGCGCCCAGAGCGGTGGGCAGGCGACGCTGCGCCAGTTCATCGGCCGGATCGTCAACACCTGGAGCCTCATGCGTCCGGAGGTGCGCCACCGGCTGCGCTTCCAGGAGCCGTTCGAAAACCCCTGCCTGTTCGCCGAACAAACCCTGATGCACGCCATCGTGAACCTGCTCAACAACGCGGCGGATGCATCGGTGGAGAACGGTAAGGACCGGGTGGACATCGACGTGACCTGTCGTAACGGCGAGATGACCCTGACCATCGTGGACGAGGGCCGCGGGCTGGACCCGGAGGCGATGGAGCGTGCAGGACGGGTTATTCACACCACCAAGCCTGATGGCATGGGGATTGGCCTGGTGCTGTCCAATGCCACCCTGGGCCGTTTCGGGGGCAGCGTTACACTGATGCCGGCGCAGAAAGGGGGGGTTGTCTCCTGTATCTGGCTGCCGCTGGACGATCTGCGGGTCGGTGATAAATTATGCAGTCATGGCGCGGGTGACGAGGATGTCGATGCCGGAAGTGCTGTTGATCCTTCCAGAGACAAGCAGGGGGTAGCTACGTGACCGACCAAGAAACCGGGACGCGAGTCCTGCTGGTTGACGATGACGAGGTCTTCTGCTCGGTCCTGGGGCGGGGGCTGACCCGTCGCGGGTACTCGGTGGAGAAGGCACACGATGCCGAGCGGGCGCTGGCGGTGGCGCGCTCGCACCAGCCCGAGCATATCGTGCTGGATCTCAAACTGGGGGATGACTCCGGGCTCAAGCTGATCCAGCCGATGCTGGAAACGGTGCCTGAAACCCGGATCATCGTGCTGACCGGCTATGCCAGCATTCCTACCGCCGTGGAGGCGGTGAAGCTGGGGGCGGCCAATTACCTGCCCAAGCCGGTAGATGTGAACACGGTGGTTGCCGCTTTCAGCGGCGAGCACGACGAGCAGGAGCCGGTGGCCGAACCGCCGACCCAGCCCATGTCGCTCAAGCGGCTGGAATGGGAGCAGATTCAACGGGTGCTTGCCGAGCACGATGGCAACATCTCGGCCGCGGCCCGCGCCCTGGGGATTCACCGCCGCACGCTGCAGCGTAAGCTGGGTAAGCGCCCGGTCAAGCGGTGAGTCCCGCTTCGCGGCCTAGAGGGTGATCCCCTCGGGAGCGCGCTCCCGGTGCCGGCGGTCGGGGATGTCGGTGGACAGCCGGGCGCGTTGCTCCTCACCCTCCTGCCACCAGAGCACTTCCACCTCCTCGCCGCGGGCGGTCCCGCGTACCTGGTTCAGGAAATCCATCGGCCGTTCCAGCGTCTCGCCGTTAACCTCAAGGATAAGGGCCCCGGCGCCGATTCCGGCCTCGGCGGCATCGCCAATGGCATCGCTGACCAGCACGCCGGGCTGGTCAGGCAGCCCCAACGCATCGCGCAGCTCGTCGGTGGCCTCTACCACCGTGATACCGAGTGCGGCGACCGCCTGGTCATCGTGCAGCGGCTCGTACTGCAGATCCTCGCCCGCCTGCAGGACATCAGGTGCCACGTGTATCGACGCCCCGGTGCGGGCCGCCAGCGCGATCGCGTCGCTGGGGCGGGCGTCCACGCGCACCGGATCGTCCTGGCCGGTCACCGAGAATTCCATCACGCCCATGTAGGTGCCGGCCAGCAAGCCGTCCACGTAGACCCGCTCCAGGGTGCCACCCAGGGCGGAGGTAATATGGCCCAGCAGATCGTGGGTCATGGGCCGTGGCGGCCGTTCGCCTCCCAGGGCCTGGAGGATGGCGCGGGCCTCGTTGGGCCCGATAAAGATGGGGACCACGTCGCCGGAGTCGGGTTCGCGCAATAGCACCACCGGTACGCCGCCGGGCTGGGCAATGCCCACGGTGGCCAGTTCCACCGCCACCAGTTCATCGCGGTCGGTTAGCAGATCCCTGGCCTGAGCGGAGGTGGTGGTCACCAGCAGGCAGAGGAGAACCAAAAGAACGGCGCCGGCCGGGTAGCGGCCTGTCGGGCTGTGCATGCGGGGCCTCACGCGATCGACTGTATCCATGTTCCAAGCATCGCACCTCGGCGGCGCGACTGCCACCTTGCCGACCCCGGCATACTGCGCCTGTTAGACTGTCCGGCTCCAACGGACCTGTCGAGAAGGCCGAACCCCTATATGACCACCGAGGAAATGCTGCGTGTGGGCCTCGGCCGCACGCTGTTCCGGATGACCTGGCCCATGCTCTTCGGCGTGCTGGCGCTGATGAGCTACCAGCTGGTGGACAGCGTGTTCATCAGTTACCTGGGCGTGGAGCCGCTGGCAGCGCTGGGCTTCACCCTGCCGGTGGCCCAGGTGATCATCGGGGTGCAGGTGGGGCTGGGGATCGCGACCACGGCGGTGATATCCCGGAGTCTGGGCGCGGCGCACCAGGAGCGCGCCCGGCAGCTCGGCGGGCTGGTGATCCTCGGTGGTGCCGGCATCATGGCGCTGCTGGCGGTGTTGCTCTGGCTGGTCCGGCATCCGCTGGTATTGCTGATGGGGGCGGATCCGGAGCTGCTGCCACTGATCGACGCCTACTGGGGGCCGTGGCTGCTGGCCACCTGGCTGGGGGCACAGCTTTATTTTGGCTACAGCGTCTGTCGCGCCCACGGTGATACACGTCTGCCCGGACTGCTGATGGTACTGAGCAGCCTCATCAATGTGGCCCTGGATCCGCTGTTCATCTTTGTCTTCGGTTGGGGGTTGCCGGGGGCAGCGTGGGCGACTGTGGTGGCCTTCGGGGTATCGCTGCTGATCGTGCACTGGGCGCTGCACCGTAAGGTCCGGCTGCGATTCCGGATGCGGGCGATGAATCCGCTGAGCGCGGCGAAGGAGCTGGGGGGCATTACCGGGCCGGCGACGGTCAGCCAATTGCTGCCGCCGGTCTCAGCCATGGCTGCCACGGCGCTGGTGGCCGGTTTCGGTTCCGCTGCGGTGGGGGCGTGGGCCATAGCCACCCGGCTGGAGTTCTTCTCCATTGTCGCGGTGCTGGCATTGACCATGGCGCTGCCGCCCATGGTGGGCCGGTTCCGCGGCGCCGGCGACCTGGACAGCATCCGCCGCGTGGTCGGTATCGCGGTGCGGTTTGTCCTGCTATGGCAGCTAGGCATCGCCGTGCTCTGGCTGCTGCTCTCCTTCTTCCTCCCGGGCCTGATCAGCCGTGATGCCGACGTGGCGGGGCTGCTCACGGATTACCTGCGGCTGGCACCCTGGAGCTATGCGGCGCTGGGGACCTGCATGCTGATGGTTTCGGTGTGTAACGCACTCGGCATGCCGTTGCGGGCACTCGTGATCGCGGTCCTGCGCCTGTTTGCCTGTTACCTGCCCGCACTCTGGCTGGGGGCGCAACTCGGCGGCATGATGGGTCTGTTCGTGGGCGTGCTGGTGGGTAATATCCTCGCAGGCGTCTCTGCCTGGCTGGCCTACCGTCAGGGCCTGGCGCGCCTGCAGGCCGAGGTGGCGGGGGCGGAAGAGGCCGCCCCCGCATAGGGCGTTACAGCAATACCTTCTCGACCCCGCCGGAGTTCGCCCGGTCGATGAAGTCCTTCTGCCAGCCCTCGCCCAGCAGGTGCTTGGCCAGCTCAATGACGATGTAGTCCGCGTCCACGTTGGTGTCGTCGCGGTAGCGGGACAACCCCTGCAGGCAGGCCGGGCAGGAGGTCAGCATCTTGACCTTGTCCTTTTCCGGCTTGGCATCGCTGCCGGTCAGCTCGCGGGTGCCGCCGACGATTTCCTCCTCCTTGCGGAAGCGGACCTGGGTGGCGATGTCCGGCCGGTCGATGGCGAAGGTGCCGGCCTCGCCGCAGCAGCGGTCGTTCAGCGGGACGTCCTTGCCCATCAGGGTGCTGGCCACCTTGGTGCTGTCGTAGGCCTTCATCGGCTCGTGGCAGGGGGAGTGGTACATGTACTGCACCCCGTCCACGCCCTCCAGCTTGTAGTCCTTCTCCATCAGGTACTCGTGGATGTCCAACAGGCGGCAACCGGGGAAGATCTGCTCGAACTCGTATTTCAGCAGCTGATCCATGCAGGTGCCGCAGGAGACCACCACGGTCTTGATATCCATGTAGTTCAGGGTGTTGGCTACCCGGTGGAACAGCACCCGGTTCTCGGTGGTGATCGCCTTGCCCTTGTCCACGTCGCCGCCTGCGGTCTGCGGGTAGCCACAGCAGAGGTACCCGGGCGGCAGCACCGTGCGGGCGCCCGCGTCGTAGAGCATGGCCAGGGTAGCCAGGCCGATCTGGCTGAACAGCCGTTCGGAGCCGCAACCGGGGAAGTAGAACACCGCATCGGAGTTCTCGTCCGCCTTTTGCGGGTCGCGGATGATCGGCACGTACTTGCTGTCCTCCACGCCGAGCAGGGCGCGGGCCGGCTTTCGGGGCACATCCGGCATCGGCTTGCGCATGAAGTGCACCACCTGTGCCGGGATGTCCTGCTTGCCGGTGGTCTTGGCCGGGCGGTCCTTCGGCGTGTTTTTGTTCCTTCCGCTCACGCCCAGCTTGCGCGCCACCGAGGTGGCCATCCGCTGGGCGCCGTAGCCCCACTTGATCATGCCTTCGCGCATGGCGTTGATGGTGCGCGGGTCCTTGGCGTTGAGGAATGCCATGGAGGCCATGCTGGTGGGCTTGAAGGTGCGCTGTCCCCGCTTCTTGAGGATGTGGCGCATCTTGATGGTCACATCGCCGAAGTCGATGTTCACCGGGCAGGGCTTCTCGCACCGGTGGCAGATGGTGCAGTGGTCGGCGATGTCGTTCGCCTCGGCGAAGTGTTCCAGCGAAATGCCGCGCCGGGTCTGCTCCTCGTACAGGAAGGCCTCGATCACCAGGCCGGTGGCCAGGATCTTGTTGCGGGGCGAGTAGTGCAGGTTGGCCCGCGGCACGTGGGTGGTGCAGACGGGCTTGCACTTGCCGCAGCGCAGGCAGTCCTTGATCTCGTCGTTGAGCTCGCCCAGCTCGCTCTGCTCCATGATCAGCGCTTCCTGCTGGACCAGGCGCAGGGATGGGGTGTAGGCCCGCTCCAGGTTGGTGCCCTTCATGAGCTTACCGCGGTTGAAGCGCTGTCGCGGGTCGACCCTTTGCTTGTACTCGGTGAAGCGCTCGATCTGCTCCTCGTCCAGGTACTGCATCTTCGTCAGGCCGATGCCGTGCTCGCCGGAGATGACCCCGTCGAGGCTGCGGGCCAGATCCATCACCTGGTCCACGATGCGCTCGGCCTCGTTCATCATCTCGTAGTCGTTGGAGTTGACCGGGATGTTGGTGTGCACGTTGCCGTCGCCGGCGTGCATGTGCAGCGCGACGAACAGCCGGCTGGTGAGCACCTGGTCGTGGATGGCGTCGATGCGCTCCACCACCGGCTCCATGCTGGCGCCGTGGAAGATCTCCTTTACCGGTTTCTCCACCTCGGCGCGCCAGGACACGCGCAGGCTGTGGCGCAGTATCAGCTGGACCAGCGGCTCATCGCCGCGGGCATCGGCCCGGGCCGCATCGTCCAGCAGGTCCATGTGCTGGCTGACCGGGTCATCCAGGTGCTCCAGTATGCCGGTCCAGCGGTCATGCACGGCCTGCACGTGCTCCCGGGCCAGCTTGACCTTGCCCGCCAGCATGGAATCCCCTTCGGCGCTCTCCTCGTAGTCGGGCAGGCGCTTGCGCTCGGGCATGTCGCCGTCCAGGTACTCCAGTGTGGCGGCGGTCATGGCCAGCTTGTTGCGAATGGACTGGACGATGTTGATCCGCTCGATGCCCTCGCTGTACTCCGCCAGCTTGTCCAGCGGAATGACCACGTCCTCGTTGATCTTGAAGGCGTTGGTGTGAGCGGCGATGGCGGCGGTGCGCGAGCGGTCCGCCCAGAAGGTGCGCCGGGCCTCGGGGCTGATGGCCACGTAACCTTCGGCATTGCGCGCATTGGCGATCCGGATCATGCGCGAGGCGGCATCGGCCACGGCCTGCTCGTCGTCGGAGACGATATCGCCGATCAATACCATCTTGGGCCGCTCGCGGCGGGTGCCCTTCGGGGTGTATTTGACCGCCCGGACGTAGCGCTCGTCCAGGTGTTCCAGGCCGGAGAGGAGCACCTGGTCATCCGCGTCCAGGTCGTCCTTGATCTCCACGATGGCCGGCACGGCCTCGCGCAGGTCCTTGCCGTAGAACTCCAGGCAGACCGTGCGGATGTGCTCGGGCATGCGGTGCAGCACGAACACCCCGGAGGTGATCAGGCCGTCGCAGCCCTCCTTCTGCACGCCAGGCAGGCCACCGAGGAACTTGTCGGTCACGTCCTTGCCCAGCCCCACGTGGCGGAACTTGCTGCCGGGGAATTCCAGCACCTCCGGCTCGCCGATCTGGGTCTTGTTGTCGGCGGCGTAGCGGGTGATCCGGAAGCGCACCGTCTCCTGGTCGTGGATCTTGCCCAGGTTGTGGTTCAGCCGCTCCACCTCCAGCCAGGTGGCATCCGGCGTCACCATGCGCCAGGAGACGAGGTTGTCCAGGGTGGTGCCCCAGAGCACGGCCTTCTTGCCGCCGGCGTTCATCGCGATGTTACCGCCGATGGTGGAGGCGTCCTGGGAGGTGGGGTCCACGGCGAAGACCAGGCCGTGTTTGCCGGCCAGGTCGGACACCCGGCGGGTGACCACGCCCGCCTCGGTGCGCACGGTGGGCACCTTGTCGCCGTCGCGATCCGGCAGCTCACGCCAAATGACGTCGCTGATGCCTTCCAGCTTCTCGGTGTTGATCACCGCCGAGTCCTCGCTCAGCGGGATGGCCCCGCCCGTGTAACCGGTGCCGCCGCCGCGCGGGATAACGGTGAGGTCCAGGTCGAAGCAGGCCTGCACCAGCCGCGCCATTTCCTCTTCGGTGTCGGGGCAGAGGACCACGAAGGGCAGTTCCACGCGCCAGTCGGTGGCGTCGGTGACGTGGGATACACGGGAGAGGCCGTCGAAGCAGATGTTGTCCCGCCGTGTGAGGCCGCGGAAGCGCTTCAGGGCGTCGGCCCGGCGCTGGCGCATGGTGGGGAACCAGTCCTCGAAGCGCTTGACCGCGGCGCGCGCCTCTTCGGCCAGTTTGAGTGCCTCCTGGTTGCCCTCGGCCCGCTGGACGATCTGGTCGAGCCGATGGTGCATGGCGTGGACCAGGTTGTCCAAGCGCTTGCGGTGCTTGAGCAGGTCATCCTGCAGATAGGGGTTGCGACACACCACCCAGAGATCCCCCAGCACTTCGAACAGCATCCGGGCGCTGATACCGGTGCGGCGCTCGCCACGCAGGCGGTTTAATCGCTCCCAGGCATCCTCGCCGAGAAAGCGGATCACGATCTCGCGATCGGAGTGGGACGTGTAGTTGTAGGGGATCTCGCGGATGCGGGTCATGCTCGTCATGGAGTGGTGGTCCGTGATCACTGCGAAAATGGCTGCTTATGATAACAGGCCTGAGCGGCTAGAAGCATAGTGATGGACTCAGGAAAGGGTGAAATGAGTCGCACAGGGATACGGTTGTCTCTAAGGGCATGGAGGGTAGGGCGGGACTGTTGACAGCCCCGGTCTGGATCTGGATAATGCGCCCCACTTGTCGAGAGGCAGGTTGCTAGTCCCCTTCGTCTAGAGGCCTAGGACACCGCCCTTTCACGGCGGCGACAGGGGTTCGAATCCCCTAGGGGACGCCAACACTGAAAAGCCCGGTTGCCGGCAGGCAGCCGGGCTTTTCTTTCATCTGTACCGGGAGTGTGGACAGGCGGGTTGGCGTTGCTCTGTTAGACTGCAGATTGTGTCTGCCAGCGACAGTGCGGAGCTTCACAGGGAATGAGCGAACAAGAGTTCAGGGCCTTCCTGCCTCCGGCCAGCCTCCACCGGCTAGGCCTTTTGGAACAACCCTTCGGGGACCGTCCCCACGGGCCAGCGATATTCGAGGATGCGGCCTACCGCACCCAGGTGAACGTCGCCCTCAACCTGCTGCAAACCGGCGAGCGGATGCTCCTCATCCGCGGCGAGCCCGGCCTGGGCAAGACCACCTTCATGCGCAAACTGCTGGACTCGGCCCAGCCCGGGCTCGACTTCGAGCCCTGCGTTGCCGACCCGGATCTGCTTTTCAGCGACATCTGGCTGGAGTACCTGGGCCGGCTCGATCCCAGCACCGACTACGGCGATCACATCCGCCATACCCAGCTGGTCAACCTCATCCAAGGGATGAACCGCCGGGGGCAACGGCCGGTACTGCTGATCGACGACGCCCACGACCTGGCGGACGACACCTCCGGCCAGTTGCTGGATTTCTGGCGTGAAATGGCCGAGGCCCGGGAGGCGTTCGGCCTGGTGGCGGCCGTGGACCCCGGGGTGGAAGGGAGCGAGGAGGGCTACCTGGCGGGTACCCGGCTGGACGCTTCCCGCACCTACAACATCACCCTCTACCCCTTCGACCTGGACCAGACAGAGCGTTACCTGCAGCACCGGTTGCAACTGGCGGGTGGTGAGAGCAGCCTGCTGACCCGCAAGGACGTGGAACGGATTTACGAACGCTCGGGTGGTCGCCCCGGGTTCATCAACCTGGCGGCCCGCGATGTGCTGCAGGAGAAGGCAGCGCGGGGGGGCAAGGGGTTCTCCCTGGCCCTGCCCGGCTTACCGGGTCTGCAGGCCCTCAAGGGTTTGCTGCCTGCAGGCCGGGCGCGGCACGCACTGGCCGGCGGTGTGGCCGTGGTTGTGGGTGGGCTGTTGGTGGTCAACCTGTTCCCCGGCTCTGGTGACGAGGATGCCGAGATCGTTGACGACGAACTGCAGCTGGAACTGCCGGCGTTGACGCAGGCGGAACCTGACGCCGACGAGCCTGAGTCCACGGACCATCTGCCCATGGGTATGACCCGCGACGAGCCCTCCGAGGAAGCCCCGGACGTGCCGGTGCCCGACGAAGCGGAAGCGGAGCCGGCGCCGGAACCGGAACCGGCACCTGAGCAGATACCGGACGTGGAGGCCGAGCCGGCACCCGAGCCGGAAGTGGAGCCCGCGCCTGAGCCCGAGCCCGAACCCGAGCCGGCGCCTGAGGACCCCGCCCCCGAGGAGGAGGTGTCCGAGCTAGAACCGGATGAGCCCGTCGATGCGGAGGCGGCCGAGCAGAGTCCTGTCCAGCAGTGGCTGGATGAGGCGCATACGTGGGTGCGCGAGCAGCCGGACGGTCATTACACCATTCAGGTGCTGGCCGCCGGCAGTCCCGACACGGTGCTGCAGTACATGCGGCAACATGACTTGGACGAGCAGGGCCACCTTGTACGAACCCAGCGGCAGGGTAATGACTGGTACCTGGTGCTGGTGGGAAGCCATGCCGATCGGGATGCCGCCCGGGATGCGATTGAGGACCTGCCCGACGCGGTCCGGGCAGCCGGGCCCTGGGTTCGCAGTATCGAATCCGTGGCCGAGTCCATGCCCTGAGCGGTGGCGGTGATCGTCCGTGGCGGTCATTAAGTCGCGGTCATTAAAAAGGCCCCGCACCGGCAACGGTGACGGGGCCCTTCTTTTACCGGCCGGCCGCGGCGGGCAGGCCGGTTCGCGTCACTCTAGTCGCTGTTCATCACGCCCAGGATGTTCAGCAGGCTGATGAACAGGTTATAGATGGCCACGAACAGCGTCACGGTGGCCATGATGTAGTTGGTCTCGCCACCGTGAATGATGTTGCTGGTCTCCCACAGGATCAGACCGGACATCAGGAGCACGAACATTACGCTGACCGCCAGCGAGAGCATGGGCATCTGGAAGAAGATGGCCGCCAGCCCCGCCAGGAACGCCACGATGATACCGGCGAACAGGAAGCCCCCCATGAAGCTGAAGTCCTTGCGCGAGGTGAGCGCGTAGGCCGACAGCGACAGGAAGATGGCCGCCGTGCCGCCAAAGGCCTGCATGACGATCTGACCGCCATTGGGCAAGGCCAGGTAGGCGCTGACGATCGGCCCCAGGGTAAAGCCCATGAACCCGGTGAGCGCGAACACCGCGGGCAGCGCCCAGATGCTGTTACGCAGGTAGCTCACCAGGAACAGCAGGCCGAAGTAACCCACCAGGGTGATGATCAGCCCGGGGTGGGGGACCTGCAGCACCATGGAGACGCCGGCCATGGCCGCGCTGAACAGCAGCGTCATGGACAGCAGCATGTAGGTGTTACGAATGACCTTGTTGGTGGCCAGCACCGACTCCGCCGGGCGGGCGGGTGCCGGGGCCTGGTAACGGTCTGTCATCGTCGTCCTTCCTCCTTGTTGCGTCACTTGCCGGCGCGGCAGCCCTGTTGCCTGCTCAACGCACGGTGGCAATCGCGGGGTTAACCCGATCCGGACACAGTCTAAACCAGGTCACGGCCAATGACATCAATGCGCGTTGCCCGTGCCCCGTGCGTGTGGATGGTGCGTTGCAGCGCGCAGTGCCGCCATTCCGGGAAGCTTGCGTCTGTCCGTCAAAATGAATAAGTTGGGCCCCGCCGCCGGCAGGGGTGGCGATTCCGCGTTGCAACACCAACAGAGGGTGCCGTCTTGAATATCGTCTGCCTGGATCTTGAAGGGGTGCTGGTGCCCGAAATCTGGATCGATTTCGCCGACCTCACCGGTATTGATGAACTGCGCGCGACCACCCGCGACGTGCCGGACTACGATGAGCTCATGCAGATGCGCCTTGCGGTGCTGGAAAAGCACAACCTCGGGCTGCCCGACATCGAACAGGTGATCGACCGCATGCAGCCTCTGGAGGGCGCCAGGGCCTTTCTGGACGGGCTGCGCGAGCGGTACCAGGTAGTCATCCTCTCCGACACCTTCTACGAGTTCGCCCGGCCGCTGATGCGGCAGCTGGGCTGGCCGACGCTCTTCTGCCACAAGCTGGGCGTGGAGCAGGACGGCCGTATCAGCAGCTACCATCTGCGCCTGCGCGACCACAAGCGCAAGGCGGTGGAGGCCTTCCGTGCGCTCAACTTCAACACGGTGGCCGCAGGCGATTCCTACAACGACACCACCATGCTGGGCGCGGCCCATGCGGGCATCCTGTTCCGGGCGCCGCAGAACGTGGTGGATGAATTCCCGCAGTTCCCCGTGGTGCACGGCTACACTGACCTGCGCGCCCGGGTGGACGAAGCCCTCGCCAGTATGGATGGATAACCCCATGGCCGAGCAGTCGCAAGGGCAGGACGCCCCGAAGACCGAGGACCAGGCCCGCACCCTGCGAGTTGCCATCGTGGCCGATACCCACGGCTTCCTCGACCCCCGTATCGGAGACGAGATCGCCGAGTGTGACCTGGCCGTGCACGCCGGGGATATCGGTGGCGCTGCCGTGCTCCTCGCCATGCAGCCGAAAGAGGAGCTGGTGGCGGTGAAGGGCAACGGCGATGTGCCGGAGACCTGGCCCTCCCACGAGGTTCACATGCTCGACACCTTGCCCGAGGAGGTGGTGCTGGACCTGCCCGGCGGGCAGCTGGCTGTTGTGCACGGGGAGCGCGCCGGCCGGCCAGAAGCGCGCCACCGGAACCTGCGGCGGGACTACCCCGATGTGCAGGCCATCGTCTACGGCCACAGCCACGAACTGGTGATCGACGACGCGGAAACGCCCTGGGTGTTGAACCCGGGAGCGGCCGGGCGGATCCGCACCAAGGCCGGCCCCTCCTGCCTGATCCTGGAATGCGGGGAGGCGGGCTGGAAGGTAGAGCCGTTGCAGCTGGAGCCGCGCAAGTACAAGGCGGTGTGACGTCGCCCGTGGCCCGCCCCGGACGGGGTCCGCCCCGGCGGGCTCCTACCGTGGCGGGTAGTGCCTTACAATGCGCCGCATGACTGCCAGAGCACGCCAGACCCGTAGTATTCCCGAGCCCCTGAAAGCCCTGCGCCCCCGGATCGACCAGGCCTTTGGTCCGGAGCGGCCCGGGCTGCGCAAGCGCCTCGCCGGCCTGGAGCGCCGGGCCCACGCCGGCAAGCCCTTCGACAAAGGGCTGGAGAAGCTCGAGCGCGATCTCGCCCTGGCCTGCCAGCGGGCGGAGGCGCGCGCCGTCAGCCTGCCCACGCCCACCTACGACCCCGACCTGCCCGTCAACCAGCGCCTGGATGACCTCCGCGAGGTGATCCGCGACAATCAGGTGGTGGTGATCTGCGGGGCCACCGGCTCCGGCAAGTCCACCCAGATCCCCAAGATCTGCGTGGAGCTGGGGCGTGGGGTGCACGGCTGGATCGGCCATACCCAGCCGCGGCGCCTGGCCGCCCGCACCCTGGCCCAGCGAATCAGCGACGAGTTGGGCACGCAACCGGGCGACGCCGTGGGCTACAAGGTGCGCTTCACCGATCGGGTAAGCGAACGTACTCACCTGAAGCTGCTCACCGACGGCATGCTGTTGGCTGAGATCCAGGGTGACCGCCATCTGGATGCCTACGACACCCTGATCATCGACGAGGCCCACGAGCGCAGCCTCAACATCGACTTCATCATGGGCTACCTGAAGCGGTTGCTGCCGCGGCGGCCCGACCTGAAGCTGATCATCACCTCAGCCACCATCGACCCCGAGCGCTTTTCGAAGCACTTCGACGACGCCCCCATCGTGGAGGTCAGCGGCCGCACCTATCCGGTGGAGGTCCGGTACCGCTCCATGGTGGACGACGAGGACGAGCGCGACGAAGACCTCCCCGGGGCGGTGGTGGATGCGGTGCAGGAGCTGGCCCGGGAGCCGGGGCAGGGGGATGTGCTGGTCTTCCTCTCCGGCGAGCGGGAGATCCGGGAATGCACCGAGGCGCTGCGCAAGAAACACCCGCCCCATACCGAGGTGCTGCCACTCTACGCCCGGCTCTCCGCCGCCGAGCAGCAGCGGGTGTTCAACCCCAAGGGGGGCGGGCGCCGGGTGGTGCTGGCCACCAACGTGGCGGAGACCTCCGTGACCGTACCGGGGATACGCTACGTGGTGGACTCCGGCTACGCGCGGATCAACCGCTACAGCTACCGGACCAAAGTCTCGCGCCTGCCGGTGGAGCCCATCAGCCGGGCGTCGGCCAATCAGCGGGCCGGCCGCTGCGGGCGGGAGGCGCCGGGTGTGGCCATCCGCTTGTACAGTGAGGAGGATTTCGCGGGGCGGCCGGAATTCACCGACCCGGAGATCCTGCGCACCAACCTGGCCGCGGTCATCTTGCAGATGAAGGCCCTGGGGCTCGGCGACATCCAGCGCTTCCCCTTCGTGGAACCGCCCGAGCACAAGTTTGTCAACGACGGCTTCAAGCTGCTGCACGAGTTGGGTGCGGTGGACAGCGGGCGGGAGCTCACCCCGCTGGGCCGCCAGCTGGCCCGCCTGCCGCTTGACCCACCGGTGGGCCGCATGCTGCTGGCGGCGCGCGACCAGGGGGTGCTGGACGAGGTGCTGGTCATTGCCGCTGCGCTCTCGGTGCAGGACCCCCGGGACCGGCCGCTGGACGCCCAGCAGGCGGCGGACAGCGCCCACGGCCAATGGCGGCACGAGAAGAGTGACTTTCTCTCCTTCCTGCTGCTCTGGCAGGCCTACCACCGGCAAAAACGAAAACTCAGCAACCGGCAACTGCGCCAGTGGTGCCGTGAGAACTTCCTGAGCCCCCACCGGATGCGGGAGTGGCTGGATATTCACCGCCAGATCCGCGAACTGGTGGCCGGGCTGGAGGGGGCCAGGGGCAAGCCGGGCGCGGACAAACCCCGGCCCCTCCAGGCACTGGACGATGCCCCGCTGCGCGAGCACCTGGATGCACAGTACCAGGCGATCCACGAGGCGCTGCTCACCGGGCTGATCAGCAACGTGGCCCACCACCAGGAGAACAAAGAGTACCTGGGCCCCCGCGGCGTGAAGCTGATGATCTTCCCCGGGTCGGGGCAGTTCAAGCGCAACCCGAAATGGATCGTGGCCGCCGAGTTCGTGGAGACCAGCCGCCTGTTTGCCCGGACGGTGGCCGAGGTCAAGCCGGACTGGATCGAGCGTATCGGCAGCCACCTGATCAGCCGCAGCTACTCCGAGCCCCACTGGGAGAAGAAACCGGCCCAGGTGGGTGCCTTCGAGAAGGTCACCCTCTACGGTCTGGTTCTGGCCAGCCAGCGTCGGGTGAACTACGGGCCCATCGATCCGCCGACCGCACGCGAGATCTTCATTCGGGAGGCACTGGTCCAGGGGGAGTACCGCACCCGCGCCCCGTTCTGGGCGCATAACCGCCGGTTGATCGAGGAGATCGAGCGGCTGGAGGCCAAGGCGCGCCGCCGCGATGTGCTGGTGGACGAGGAGGCGCGCTTTCGCTTCTACGAGCAGCGGATACCGGAAGGGATCTACAGCGGCGCCGCCTTTGAACGCTGGCTCAAGAAGATCGCCCGGGAGGACCCGAAACGGCTGCACATGAGTCGCGAGGCGCTGATGCGCGACGATGCCGACGTGGTGTCCGGTGAGGCCTATCCCGACCGGCTGCGCTTGCCCGGCGGGTTGGAGTTGCCGCTGGAGTACCACCTGGAGCCGGGCAGCGAACTGGACGGCGTGGTGGCCCGGGTGCCCGTGGCAGCGCTCAATCAGCTGCGCCCGGAGCCCTTTGAGTGGCTGGTCCCGGGGCTGCTGCAGGAGAAGGTGGTGGCGCTGATCCGTGCGCTGCCCAAGGCGGTCCGGCGTAACTTCGTGCCCGCACCGGACTACGCCCGGGCCGTGCTCGAGGCGATCCCCCACGGTGAGGGCTCCTTGACGGATGCCGTGGCCCGCCACCTGAAGCGCATCACCGGTGTGGACATCCCGCCCGGTGCGCTGGACGCGGTGGAACTGCCGGTGCACCTGCGGATGCACTACCGGGTGCTGGACGAACAAGGCAAGACCCTGCGCACCGGGTCCGACCTGGCCAGGCTGCAGGCGGGGCTGGGCGACGAGGCCAGTCAGCGCTTCGCCGAGACAGGCGGTGGCACGGAGGCGTGGTCGAGAGACGGCATAAAGACGTGGGATTTCGGCGACCTGCCCGAAACTGTTGAGATTGAACGTAATGGCCTCACCATTCGCGGTTATCCTGCCCTGATCGAGCAGGAGGACAGCGTGCGGCTGACCTTGTCGGATAGCCCGGACGAGGCCGAGCGGCAGAACCGAGCCGGTATCCGCCGTCTGTTCATGCTGGCGCTGCCGCAGCAGGTGCGGTACCTGCGCCGCGGGCTGCCGGGCCTGGACAGGCTGCGGCTCGCCTACCGCGGCTTGGGGTCGGACGAGGACCTCAAGCGGGAGCTGGTTCACGCAGCCATCGACCGGACCTTCCTCGGGGAAGCACTGCCGCGTACCGAGGCGGCATTCCGGGAGCGCCTGGAGCGGGGCCGGCCGCAACTGGTGGAGAACGCCCAGCGGCTGGTGGACGGGCTGGACGAGGTGCTGGGCCGCTACCAGGCGGTCCGCAAGGCGCTCAAGCAATTCAACGCGTTGGCCCTGATGGACAGCCTGAAGGACCTGCAGGAGCACCTGGACAGCCTGGTATATCCCGGTTTCCTGCGGGAGACACCACCGGAGTATCTGGCGGAGTTGCCCCGCTACCTGCGCGCCCTGGAGCGGCGGGTTGAAAAACTGCGTCAGGACCCGGGTAAGGACCGGACGCCCTTGCGCAGTGTGCGGCCATGGTGGGAGAAGTGGCGGGAGCGCCGCGAGCGTCGCGAGGCGCAGGGCAAGCCGGATCCCGCCCTGGAGCGCTTCCGCTGGCTGCTGGAGGAGTACCGGGTGTCGCTGTTCGCGCAGGACGTGGGGGCGAAGGAGAAGGTTTCGGAGAAGCGGCTCAAGGCGGCCTGGAAGGAGGTGGCCTGAGGCCGCGCCGGGTGAGGCTGGCGTGGCCCCGGCGCCCGGTCAGTGGGCCACCAGGCGGTCTCGCCCCTTCTGCTTGGCCTGGTACAGACGCCGGTCGGCCAGTTGCAGCAGGTTCTCCACGTTGCGTTGATCCTGCGGCAGCTCGGAGATGTCCGCCAGGCCGGCGCTGGCCGTCAGTGGCATCACGGTACCGTCATGGCTGAAGCTGAACTCGCGGGTGGCCTCGAGCACCCGGCTGGTGATGGCCCGGGCCTGCTCCATCTCCGTCTCCACCAGCACCACCACGAACTCCTCGCCGCCATACCGGGCCACAATGTCGAATACCCGGTGGTTCTCCCGCAGGATGCCGGCAAAATCCTGAAGGGCGCGATCGCCGGCCAGATGGCCGTGCTCGTCGTTCAACTGCTTGAAGTGGTCCAGGTCCAGCAGGCTCAGGCAGAAGTTGCGACCGGTCCGCTCGTACTCCTCGATCAGCGCCACGAGCCTTGCCCGCAGGAAGCGGCGGTTGAACAGCCCGGTCAACGGATCGGTGACGGAGAGGCCGCGCAACTCCTCCTCCAACGCCTTTCGTGCCAGGGCTGCGGCGAGCAGGTTGCCCAATACCACGAGCAGGTCCCCCTGGTCCCGGCGCCAGTCCCGCGGCGCCAGTGAGTCAAACCCGAGGAAGCCGATGACCCGGTCCGGGGTGGCCACCGGGACGCAGTACAGTGTGCGCACCCGTTGGTCACGTAACAGGGCCTGCTCGGCGGCGGCTTCCGGCGGTAGCGCGTCCACATCCTCGATGAAGACCACATCGTGGCGATTGCGCAGGGCCTCCATGCGCTGTCGCCACCAGGGGTAGCCGTCGAGCGACACCGCCTGGCTCTTCTGAATCATCGAGTCGACCCCGGGGGCGCACCATTCGTGGGTGTTGCACAGGGTGGTCCCATCATCCGAGAACATGTAGAAGTAGGTGCGGTCCACCCCGAAAAACCGCCCGGCCCGGGCCAGCATGTCGTTGATCACCGAGTCAATATCCTCGGCGTAGCTGCGCACGAAGCGAGTGGACAGGTCGGCGACCAATTCGGTGAAGCGCAATTGATAGAGCAGCTCGCCCTCCATGGACTTGCGATCCGTGACATCGCGGGCAATGCCCACGTAGGCCTCCACCCCGCCGTTGTCGCCATACAGCGGGGAGGCGTTGGAGGTGTGCCAGCGCCACGTCCCATTGGCGTGTTTGACCCGGTATTCAATCCCGCTCTGCTTCTTGCCCGTGAGATAAAGGCGTTCCAGGAATTCCATGCAGGCCGGCAGGTCGTCCGGGTGGACGAATTCGGCGATATTGCGTCCGGTGACGGTTTCCGCCTCGTGCCCGAGGAGTTCCGGCCAGTTGGGCGAGACGTAGGTGAGGACGCCTTCGGGTGAGACGGTGTAGATGATGTCGTTGACGTTCTCCACCAGCTGGCGGTATTTCGCCTCGCTGTGGCGGAGTGCCTGCTCGAGTTCGTAGCGCCGGTTGATATCGAAGAGGGTGCCGATAATCGCCGGGTGCCCATGGTGCTGCACCCGCCCCGCGCTCAATTCCACCCAACGGGGGCTGCCGTCCTGGCGGATGATCCGGATGGCATACCGCGCCGGCACCCGGTCCCCGCGCAGGCGAGCCGCCGCGCGGGCCTCCACGGTCGCTCGGTCTTGCGGGTGGACCAGCGCCCGCCAGTCCATGCCGATGAGGGTATCCTCGTTGCGCCCGAGGATCTCACAGAGCGCCGGGTTGACGGCCACCAGCTCGTGCAGCCGGGCGATGAAGATACCGGCGGCGGTGTTATGGGAGAGGGTGCGGAAAAGTTCGCGCTCGTCGTAAAGCTGCCGGGTGCGGCTTTGTACCTCGTCGGCTAACCGGTGCCGTTGTCGCAGTTGCAGGATCAGGGCCAGAACGGCTGCCATCAGCGTGGCAGGGATCAGGACAATAAAGAGCCAGTTTGGCAGCACGGCGATCTATGGCCTCCGGCTTCTCCCCGGGAGGGAAGCAACAGCGCACGTGCCTGCCATTCTAGGCGGGAAAACCCCACGCGCAAGCTTAAAATCAGTCGTGGGGGTCCCAGCTGAAGGCGTACGTCCCCCGGCCTGCGGCCTTGGCCCGGTACATGGCGTGGTCCGCGGTCTGAACCAGGCGGCCGGCGTGCACACCGTCTTGGGGGCATAGGGCGATGCCGACGCTGGCGCTCAGGTGCAGGGTTGTGTCGTCGAGCTGGAAGGGCGCCTCCAGCGCCTTGATCAGCTTTTCCGCCACATGGGCGGCGGCGTCGGCGCAGGTGATATTCTCCAGCACCAGCACGAACTCATCCCCGCCGATACGGGCCAGCAGGTCCCCGGCCCGGACCGAGGCATTCAGGCGGACGGCCACCTCGCGAAGCAACAGGTCACCGGTGGTATGGCCCAGGGTGTCGTTGACGACCTTGAAGCCGTCCAGGTCGAGGAACAGCACCGCTACCTTCGCGTTCCGCCGACTTGCCCGGGAGAGCGCCTTGCGCAGCTGGCGCTGCAGTTCGGACCGGTTGGGGAGTTCCGTCAGCGGGTCGAAGTGCGCCAGGTGATCCAGTCGGGAGAGGGTCTCGCGCCACTCGGTGATGTCCCTCAGCATGGCCAGGCGTGCCTGCTTTTTGCCCCACGGGATGCGGGAGGTCAGCATCTCGGCCACCACCAGGTCACCTTCGGGGCGGATGATGTCCACTTCGTTGCGTTCGCCCCCGGTGGGCAGCCCGAGTGGGCGGCCCAGGAGTTTTTCCACGCGGCGCCCGAAGAGCTTTGCCGCCGCGGGGTTCGCATAACGGACCAGGCCCTGGTCATCGGTCACCACGATGGCATCGCTGGAGTGGCGAACGATGATCTCGAACAGCTGGTCCTCCTCGGGGCCGTCCCCATTTCCGGAATGCCGAAAGGCGGCCAGCCGGCGGTTGCACACCGGGTGCGGGCGGTGGGGGCTCGGGGTGTTGTTCTTTTGCGATACGTTTTGCATGGTTTTCTTGATGGCGGGTGTCAGGATTTCGGACATCGTGCGCAAAAAGCTTTCCGAAGCGTAGCAAATACGCGCCGGACCTGATGCCTATTGCGGCTCAGTCCCGCCCTTTGGCGAGGATGGGCAGCAGCTCCAAGTCCTCCAGGACCTGCTCGTGATCGGCCAGGTCGCCGACGATACGCCTGACCGGGTGGGGTAACTCGCGTATCAGCGTGGGCGTGGCGAACACCTGCTCGCGGGCTGCCGCCTGGGGGTCGAGCAGGATATCCACGATCTCGAGTTCGTAACGGCCACCGAGCTCCTCGGCGCAGATCTGCTCCAGGTTTTCGAGGGCGCACCGGGACCGGTCGGTGTGATCGGAGATGAACAGCCGGAGGAGATAACGTTCGGTCATGGCGGTGCCCCCGTTTCGAGTGGGAATGCGCACGGCATTCCACAATTTGTCTACTAGTATACGGTGTCCGGATCACGGGCCCAAGCGGATGCAAAGCGGCGAAGGGTCGCGGTAGGCTAGGCGGGTGTTGCGGATAGCCACGATGCGATAACGAAACCGAAGGAGGCTGATATGGGTTTTGCACTATCCGATCTGAACCTGACCACCACTGCGTTTACCGACGGCGGCGCGATTCCTGCCCGCTATACCGGTGAGGGCGAGGACGTCTCGCCGGCGCTGGATTGGAGCCAGGCGCCCGAGGGCACCAAGGCCTTTGCGGTGATCTGCCACGACCCGGATGCGCCGCTGGTCAGCCCGGGTGGCACCTACGGCTTCGTGCACTGGGTGCTGTACAACATCCCGGGAGACGTCAACCAGTTGGAGGAGGGCACCCAGGCGTACACGCCAGGCAAGAACGATTTTGGCAACGTCGGTTATGGTGGCCCCATGCCGCCGGACGGCCACGGCGTGCACCGCTACTATTTTTGGGTGCTGGCCCTGGATACCGATGAGCAGTTGCCCTCCGGCCTGAGCCTCTGGCAGATGCTGGAGCGGCTGGAGCCGAACATCATCGGGATGAACCGGCTGGTCGGTACCTACCAGCGCGACTGATGGGACGGCGCGGGCTGGCACGGCCGGCGAGTGCCGGTTGTGCCAGCCTCCGCTCTGGTCTCCTTCAAACAGGGGTCAGATGCCCGCCAGCGCCTGCTCCAGGTCGGCGATCAGGTCCTTTGCGTTTTCGATGCCGGCCGAATAGCGGATCAGACTCTCCGGGATGCCCGCCGCCCGGCGCTCCTCGGCAGTCAGTTCCACGTGGCTGGTGACCCGAGGTGGGCCCACGAGGGTGGAGACCGAGCCCAGGCTGGCGGCCTTGTGGGCCAGACGCATCCGCGGCAGCAGCCGCTTGACCTGCTCGAAGTCGCCTTTCAGTGAGAAGCTGAGCATGCCGCCGTAGCCGTCCATCTGCGCCTTGGCGATGGTGTGGTTGTGGTGGTCCGGGAGCCCCGGGTAGAAAACGGCCTCCACCTTGTCGTGTTCATGCAGGTATTCGGCCACACGCTGGGCGTTCTCGTTGTGGCGCTGGATGCGCAATTCCAGGGTCTTCAACCCGCGCAGGATCATGTAGGCGCTGTTGGCGTGGAGGGTGGCGCCGTTGATCTCCCGGTAGTGGAAGACCCGGTCGACGATATCCTTCGGGCCACAGAGGATGCCCCCCATGGCGTCAGAGTGGCCGTTCAGGTACTTGGTCGCGCTGTAGAGGACCAGGTCAGCCCCCAGGTCCAGCGGCCGCTGATTCACCGGCGTGGCAAAGGTGTTGTCCACTACTACCAGCGCGTGGTGTTCGTGGGCCACCCGGGACAACCGTGCGATGTCCACCACCTTCAAGGTGGGGTTCGTGGGGGTCTCCAGGTAGAGCAGCTTGCAGCCCTTGCGGATCTCGGCCTCGATTGCGTCGAAATCCAGCGTATCGCACAGGGCCACGTCCACCCCGGCCCGGGGCAGGAACTCGGTAAAGATCTTGTTGGTGCCGCCGTAGGTGTCCTTGATACCCACCACCCGGTCGCCCGGGGCCAGGAGGGTAAAGAGCGTGTTGCTGATGGCGGCCATGCCGGTTGAGAAACTGACGGCCTCACCCGCGCCCTCCAGTGCGCGCATGGTCAGTTCCAGCGGACGCACGGTCGGGTTCTTGTTGCGCGAGTAGATGTAGCCGGGCCGTTGATCCAGGGCGACGTCGAACCACTCGTCCACATCCTCGTAGGAGAAGGTGACACTGTGGTGGACCGGTGTGGCCACATCCTTGCGGTGCAGGTCTTTCGGTTCGCCGGCCCAGATGGCCCGGGTGCTGAAATGGCGGTTGCTGTCCGTCATGGCTGCGCCTCCCCCTGCTGGTTTTTGTGATCTCGATAACGGGCAGGGTAGCCCGCCGGCACAGGGCTGATAAAGCACCCGCTACCCGGTCCCTGGCTGTCGGCCATCAAATGCGTTGATCCGCAGCAGCGATCGGTTTCCCCGGGGCGGGGCGTATCCAGTCGATGGGCGGGGAGAGAATGCTTAACGGGCCTCCATCGGGCTGTCGTTCGGGCGCGCGGGGACCCTGCGTGTCTGCCGGTCAGTAACCCGTTGCCTCGCGCTCCCGCGGCCAGCTGCCTAGGAGGTTTACGGCGTCACGGCCGTTTATGGGACGGCTGAAATAGTAGCCCTGCATATAGCCGCATTTCAGGCGCCGCAAATAGTTGAGCTGACGTTCGGTTTCGACCCCTTCC
Organism: Alkalispirillum mobile; assembly: GCF_003664325.1. Lineage (NCBI taxonomy): Bacteria > Pseudomonadati > Pseudomonadota > Gammaproteobacteria > Chromatiales > Ectothiorhodospiraceae > Alkalispirillum > Alkalispirillum mobile. Next base: position 465,366 of record NZ_RCDA01000001.1, on the reverse strand, counting down.
GCCACCACCCGCAGGTCCAGCCCCTGGGCCATGGCGATGATGGTTTCCACCAATGTGCCCTCGTCCTGGCCCTCTCGGATGGCCTGAATAAAGGACTGGTCGATCTTGAGGGTATGAATCGGCAGGCGCTGCAGGTAACTGAGCGATGAGTAACCGGTGCCGAAATCGTCGATGGCCACGGTGACGCCCAGCCGGCTGAGGGTGCGCAGTTTCTCCACTACCGAATCCACGTCGCGCATCAGCAGGTTTTCGGTGATCTCGAGATCCAGTCGCGAGAGCGGAAACCCCGTGTTCCCGCAGATTTCGCCTACTCGCTGCACGAAATCACGCTGGTTGAGTTGCAACGGCGACAGGTTGACCGCCAAACGCAGGTGCTCGGCGCCGGGCCAGCGCAGCATCTCTTCGCAGGCGGTGTGGAGCAGCCAGTCCCCGATGGGGATGATCAGGCCCGTCTGCTCGGCCACCGGGATGAATTCGCCGGGGCTGATCTCGCCGGCCTCCGGGTGTTGCCAGCGGATCAGGGCCTCCATGGCGGTGATCGCCCCGGTCTCCACGTCCACCTGGGGCTGATACACCACCCGGAATTCCTGGTTGTCCAGTGCCTGGCGCAGGCCGGTCTCGATGTTCAGGTGGCGATCGATGCGGTTGCTCATGGCCGCATCGAAGAAGCTGTAATGGCCCTTGTGCTCGTCCTTGACGTGGTACATCGCCACGTCCGCGTGCTTGATCAGCACCTCCTGGGTTTCGCCGTGCTCCGGGTAGACCGCGATGCCGATGCTCACACCCAGAAATAGCCGGTGGTCGTGGACAAGGAAGGGGGCCTCCAGGGCGCCGATGCATTTCTCTGCCACCCGCTCGGCGGCCCGCCGGTCGGGAATGGCTGGCAGCAACAGCGTGAATTCGTCGCCGCCCAGGCGCGCCAGGGTGTCACCTTCGCGCAGGCAGCCGCGCAGCCGGTGCGCAACCCGTTGCAGCAATTCATCGCCCACCGAGTGGCCGAGGCTGTCGTTGACCACCTTGAAGCGGTCCAGGTCCAGGAACAGCACCGCCACCTCGCTGTTGTCGCGACGCGCCTGCGCCAGGGCCTGGCCCAGACGGTCCTTCAGCAGTGCGCGGTTGGGCAGGCCGGTAAGCAGGTCGTGGTGGGCCTGATAGTGGACGATGGACTCCGCCTGCTTGCGTTCGGTGACGTCGCGGGCGATCCCGTAGGTACCCAGGTACTGACCGGGTTGGTCGCTGTCGGTGTCGGCGTAGATGCCCATGGCCGTGAGGTCCACGGTGCGCACCGGGTTGCGGGCTCCGCCCGGCTGCGCGCAAAGGCGCAGTTCCAGGTTGTGGGTGGCGCGATGGCCAGTGCGGCGTTCGTTGAAACGGAATTCCGCCACCTCGCGATCTTCGGCGAGCACCACCCTCTGGAAATGCTCGCCAACTAGGGCCTCGGGCCCGATGCCCAGAAGCTTTTCGGTGCTCCGGCTTGCGAACGTGAAGCGCCCCTGGGCATCGAGCACGTAGATAAAATCGGGGGAGTTCTCAACAATGAAGCGGTAAAGCCGTTCCGAGCGCTTCAGCCGGTGACGGATCTGTTCGTTCTGCCGATGCAGGCGCCGCCGTTCCAGGGTGTTCTCCAGGGTGGCGAGCAGGGCCTCCGGGGCATAGGGCTTGCGAATGAATTCACTGGCGCCGCGACGCAGCGCCTCTATCGGCGCCTTGCAGGTGGGGTCGGCGGTGAGCGCGATGACGTCCACGGCGCCGTGATGTTCGCGCAGCCACTCCATCAAACCCAGGCTGGTCTCGTCCCCGCCCTGCATCTCCACCAGCGCCAGGCCGTAGTCGGTATCCGCCAGCAGCGCCCGGGCCTCGTCCGGTGTCTCGGCCGTGTCGAGCGGGATACCCCGGGCGCTCGCGAGCAAGTCCAGGCTTTCCAGCAGGCGCGGATGGCGGTCTACTGCCAGGATACGTTCGCTCCGCTCGTAGGCCGGTGGCTGTAAGGGGTCGTCCTCGTTGGGCGTCGGCGGTATGGCTTTCATGGCGTTTTATCATTGTTGTAGGCGTGCGGCTTGCGAATCCATCAGAGCCCCGATGCGCGGTCGCATGGCGCTTCCCCCGTGGACTCTGCCTCCAGGCTTGATATCAGCTCCTTGATACGCTCGACTTCGTCCCTGAGGGCGGACAACCCGCCCTGACCGGGGTGATCCTGCTCCAGTTGCTGCTGCAGCACCCCCAGGTAGTTCTGCATGACGGTGATCGGGTTGGCGGCCTCAGTGACCAAACGTAATTGGCGCTCTTGCTGTTCGGCGCGCGCGGACTCGCGGCTGGCGCGCAGGGCGCGCGCCTCCTGCTGCTGGCGCGCCAGCAGGGCACCGGCCTGGTCGGCAAAGGCGCGGAGCAGCCCGGTTTCCTGCTGCAGCGCCGCCGTTTGCTCCCGGCGCAGGCCCAGGACCAGCAAGCCCACCGGTCTTCCGCTACTGAAGAGCGGCAACGCCAGAGCGGTCTCGCCATCCAGCCGGTCCAGCACCTGGCAGTCGGCCACCGGCAGGGTGCCGCCTTGCCTGGTGGCTTCCAGCGTGTCTATCCGGTTGTGCAACAGACAGCTCGCTATCGGGCTGGCTTCAGCATCCAGTGGCAGACTGAGGTCGGCGATACCGGGGTGGGCGGTGGGGGTGGCCGTGCCCCGCAGTTGCTCTTGGTCGTCATCGACCTGCAGCACCAGCAGGTGCCGAACGCCGAACAATAGGGCGACACACATGATGATGTTGTCGATGGTTTCACCCTCGGCCAGGGTCGCGCCCAGCCCCCCGGCCAGGGCCGCGGTCCGTGCCTGCTTTCCCAGCGCCCGTAGGGTCTGCTCGTTGGCCTCAGCCGGGTCGGCGTCGGCATCTTCACCGAACGCGGCCCGGGTTTCCGCCAGTTCCCGGTATGCCACGTCCAGCAAGGCCTGTGCATCGGCGCGGCCGAGGTCTAGCAGGCGGGCGGCGGCCTGGCGGCCGGTTACGTCCACTTCCGGATAGCGGCTGAGGAGGTTGGCCAGGGCCACGCATCGGACCAGTGGGTGGGCGTGTGCCAGGTCGGCTACGGGCTGGTGGTGGTACCGCACCGCATCGGTGATCAGCGCCGGGAAGCCCCAGTAGGCCAGCAGCTCCGCACCCACGCCGCTGTGGTCCAGGCCCCACTGACGGTGTTCCAACCCGTGCAGGCTGACGTCCGAGCACTCCGCCTTTTGCAGAAGCCGGTCGTAGGCATCCGGATAGGCCAGGGCGAGTACCGGCTTGCCCAGGTCGTGCAGCAGACCGGCCAGATAAGCAGCCTCAGGACAGGCGCCGCGGACACGGGCCAGTTCCCGTGACAGCACTGCACAGAGCAGGCCATGGTTCCAGAGGTTCGTCTGCCACGTGGGTTGGCCCTGGTCCAGGGCGCGGAAGTAACCGCGCACGGCAGCCGTGACCGCCAGCGTGTGGACACGGGTTAACCCCAGGCGCGAGATGGCCTCGCGCAGGTTCCCGGCAGGCGTCCCGCGCGTCAAGGCAGCGGCATTGGCAGCCCCGAGCAGCCGCGTCGTCAATGTACTGTCCCGCCTGATAATGGCCTCGACGTCCCGGGGTCCGGCATCCCCCCCTGACATCACCTCCAGAAGCGAGAGCACCACGGCCGGAAAGGCCGGCAGTTCGGTGACGCTGTGCTGATGAACGAACTCATTCACAGAATCAGTCATGTTGGTCAGTTTAGTTGACCCAGTAAATAGTCAAGTTATGCGCGCGCAGGGGTCCGGGTAACCAGAGGGGGGACACCTTCATGATGTGCCACGATCCACCGGTTTGCCGGCAAGAGATGTGCAAATCCCCGATAGCTGGTATAGTCCGTCCCGTTGATGCGCACCGGTCGGCGTCACGCTTTCGCGGTACCCCCCTTCAGGGCCCCCCGAATTCACCTCTTTATTCTGCCTGGACCGGGCCCCGCTGCAGCGGCTGATGGCCGTGCGGGTAGGCACCCCAGGAGTATTCCTATACATGTCTTTTGATTCTCTCGGTCTCTCGGCCGTGCTGCTCCGTGCTGTTTCCGAACAGGGTTACAGCGATCCCACTCCGGTTCAGGCCCAGGCCATTCCTGCCATTTTGCAGGGTGATGACGTCATGGCAGCTGCGCAGACAGGGACCGGCAAGACGGCCGGTTTTACCCTGCCCATGCTGGAACGGCTGACCCAGAGCCAACGTGAGGGGGGGCGCCGCCGCGTGCGGGCACTGATCCTGACCCCGACCCGCGAACTGGCTGCCCAGGTGCGCGACAGCGTTCGGACTTACGGGTCCAAGCTGCCCCTCAAGACCGCCGTCATCTTTGGCGGGGTGGGGATGAACCCCCAGATCCAGACCTTGCGCCGTGGAGTGGACATCGTGGTGGCCACGCCAGGCCGGCTCCTGGACCACCTGCGCCAGGGCACCGTCGACCTCTCCGGTGTTGAGATGCTGGTGCTGGACGAAGCCGACCGCATGCTGGACATGGGCTTCATTCGGGATATCCGCAAGGTTATCGCCGAGGTGCCGAAGCAGCGCCAGACGCTGATGTTCTCGGCCACGTTCTCCAAGGAGATCCGGCAGCTGGCCCAGGGCATGCTGCAGAACCCGACCCAGGTGGAAGTGGCGGCCCGCAATACGGCGGCCAAAACCGTCCGCCAACGAGTGCACCCGGTAAGCCGGGGCGAGAAACGGGCGCTGCTGAGCAATCTGATCCAGGACGGGGATTGGCAGCAGGTGCTGGTCTTTACCCGCACCAAGCATGGTGCCGACCGCCTGGCCCGGCAACTCGACCAGGACGGTCTGGCATCCGCGGCCATCCATGGCAACAAGAGCCAGAACGCCCGTACCAAGGCCTTGTCCCAGTTCAAGCAGGGTCGGGTCCGAGTGCTGGTGGCAACGGACATCGCCGCCCGCGGGCTGGATATCGACCAACTGCCGCACGTGGTCAACTTCGAGCTGCCGAACGTGCCGGAAGACTACGTCCACCGTATCGGCCGCACCGGGCGGGCGGGGCGTGGTGGTGAGGCCGTGTCCCTGGTCTGCGTGGATGAGCACAAGCTGCTGGACGGCATCCAGAAGCTGCTCAAAAACCCCATCGACCAGCACATCGTCCCGGGGTTCGAGCCGGACCCGAGCGAGCGGCCTCAGCCCCTGTTCAAGAAACCGGCCGGTCGCAAGGGCGGGGGCAGGCGCCCCAACGGCGGACATACCGCCAACCGGCCGCCGCAGGGTGGTCGTCGTCGTAACGGTCGCCCGGGGCAGGGCGCCCGTCAGGGCTGAGGACCATCGCTCGTGCGGGCGTTTTCGGGGCCCGACCCCGGGCAGCATAAGGGAGCCTGCCCATGACCATCTGGGTGGATGCCGACGCCTGTCCTGGCGTCATCAAGGAGATCCTGTTCCGGGCCGCGGAACGCACCCGTACGGCGCTGGTCCTGGTGGCCAACCAACCCGTCCGGGTACCGCCTTCGCGGTACATCCGGCGGGTGCAGGTCGCCCCCGGTTTCGACGTGGCCGACAATGAAATCGTCCGCTGCGTCGAACCGGAGGACCTGGTCATCACCGGCGACATCCCGCTGGCCGCGGAGGTCATCGAGAAGGGGTCGCACGCCCTCAACCCCCGCGGCGAGCGCTATACCGCCAGCAATATCAAGTCGCGTCTCAACATGCGGGACTTCATGGATACCCTCCGTGCCAGCGGTGTGGATACCGGCGGAGCACCTGCCATGAGCCAGCGGGACCGACAGGCCTTCGCCAACGAGCTGGACCGGTATCTGACCGCCAACCGTTGAACGCAATGCCGGCTCACGCGTGTTGGTTTTTACGCGGTATCTGACCCAAAACCGCAGTGCCCCCACCGCAGATTCACCCAATCCCCCTACCTATACTTTGAGCGGGAAACTGCCGCGGCAGGCGTGCCGACGCTCACGCGGATCCGCTCCCGTGTCGCTGTGATCGTGGCAAGCGCATTGCCGCAGCCCCCCAGCGGCGACGGCCGTCGCCGCTGCCCCGCGCCTGTGTGCGCCATCATTGGGAGGGCACCTGCCATGAGTCAGATCAGCGAGGGGGTTGCGGCCCCCACCGAGTACGTGGAATTCTGGAATGACACGTTGGCAGCGAAGTTTAACCGCTTTCGCCATATCCTCATGGACGGGCTGAGTTATCACAGCCGGGTACCGCTGGATGCGCTGCGGTTGGAACCCGGGACACGGGTGGTCGATGTCGGCTGCGGCTGGGGGGATACGGCCATCGCCCTGGCCCACAAGACCGGCCCGACCGGCTACGTTCTGGGCGTGGACTGCGTGGATGCGTTTCTCGATCGCGCCCGCGAGGAGGCGCGGAACCAGGACCTGGAGAACGTGGAGTTCGTGGCCGGGGATGTGGAGCGCTACCCCTTCGACAACGCATTCCATATGGCCTTCTCCCGGTTCGGGATGATGTTCTTTGAAAACCCCGTTGCGGCCATGCGAAATGTCCGTACCGCCCTGCGACCGGGTGGCGAGCTCATGTTCATCGTATGGCGTGAGGCGAAAGACAATCCCTGGTTGGGTATGGCCAAGGAGGTGGTCCTCGACTTCCTGCCACCCCCCGGGGGAGGACGCCCGGACGTGCGGGCCCGGGCCCTTCTCCATGGCGAACCCGGACGTGGTCAGCCGACAGCTGGAGATTGCCGGGTTCCGGGAGATCCAGTTCGATCGCATCGACGGGCCGGTCACGGTGGGCGACTCGCTGGAGGACGCCGTCAACTTCCAATTGGCCATCGGACCGGCCGGCGAGGTCTTTCGCGAGGCGGGGAAGGAGGCAGAGCAGAAACGCACGCAGATCGAAGCTGCCTTGAAGGAGGCACTGCACCCCTACTTGGAGCAGGGCAGGGTGGTGATGCCCTCCAGCTCCTGGTGCGTTACCGCACGACGGGATTGACCGGCCAGTCAAGGCGGGCACGGTCCGGTCCAGGTAGCAGGAGGCGTGGCCGGACCCGCTGGCCGGGAGCGGGTTTGTGGTGCTGCGGTCAGATGACCGATGATAGCGGGATGCTGAAGATCTCCAACGCCGTCGTGCTGGCCGACTGGGAAATCCAGTTGAGCCAGGTCCGGGCCCAGGGCGCCGGTGGCCAGAACGTGAACAAGGTCGCCACAGCGGTGCACCTGCGGTTCGATATCAACCGCTCGACACTGCCGCCGTTCTACAAAGAACGGCTTTTGAGCCTCTCCGACCAGCGCATCAGCAAGGACGGGGTGGTCATCATCAAGGCGCAGCAGCACCGCACCCTCGAGCAGAACCGCCAGGACGCCCTGGAACGCCTGCGCGAGCTGATCCAGGAAGCGGCACGCCCGGTGAAAAAGCGCCGTGCCACCCGGCCCACGCGGGGCGCCCGGAAACGGCGCATGGACAGTAAGAAACAACGTGGACGCCTGAAGCAGCTGCGCGGCAAGCCGAGTAAGGACCAGTAACGGGGCGGCGGGCGGTTAATGGCGGAAATGCACGAATAACCGCCCGGGGTTTTTCGTGTCCTTCTCCACCCGGTGATAGCGGGCCTTGATTTCCGGTTGTTCCAGGAACTTGAGCACGCGTTTTTTTAATTGCCCGCTGCCCCGGCCGTGGATGATCTCTACCTGTTTCACCCCCTTGCGGCAGGCCTGTTCCACCGCGTCGTTCAGCGCGCGGTCGATTTTTCTGCCGTCATTGAAGCAATCGTGTAAGTCGATTTTGATCTTGGCCATAAGCTGCACACCACATCCGGTTTTCAGTTATCCTATTGTTGCTCAATAGGAACACACCCGTCGGCAATCCGGAACAGCCATGGCAGAAGATCCCACCCGAACGCTCGTCATCCTGAAGACCGGTTCCACCTTCCCCAAGCTTGCGGCCGATCAGGGTGATTTCGAGGACTGGATACGCCGCGGTCTCGGACCGGTGAGCCTGCCGGTTGAGGTGCTGGACCCGCGCGATCGCGGCCGGCTGCCTGTCCCGGAGTGTTTGGCTGGGGTGGTCATTACCGGTTCTCACGGGATGGTGACAGAAGGAGAGCCGTGGACGCCGGCTGCCGAGACCTGGCTTCAGGAGTTGGTGGAACGAGAGGTGCCGGTGTTAGGCATCTGCTACGGCCACCAGTTGTTAGCCCAGGCTCTGGGCGGCGCGGTGGATTACCGTGACCAGGGCGTGGAAATCGGTACCACCACGGTGCACCGCACCGAGGCCGCCACCGCCGATCGTTTGTTCAATCGCTTGCCGCCCGCTTTTCCCGCGCAAGTGGTGCACAGGCAGTTCGTCCGCCACCTACCGCGAGGCGCTGTCGTACTCAGCCGCAGCCCGTTTGAGCCGCACCACGCCTTCCGCGTGGGCCAACGGGCCTGGGGAGTGCAGTTCCATCCGGAGTTTTCCCCGGCCGTGATGCGGGCCTATATCGGCCACCTGGACCCCCAGCTGCGGATGGAGGGACAGGACCCGGAGAAGCTGCTCCACGCCGTGCGTGGCACGCCCGCAGCTGCCCGGCTGCTGCGCCGGTTCGGGGCCCTGGCACAGCGCTGGGTTCATAACGGTGGTGAGCGGCCAGTGAGTGCGGCGATCCCCGCGTGAGGGAAGGCGGTGGCGCGAACGTGTGGTTGCTGTCGGCCTACCGGGCGGACAGCCATGCCGCTTGGGCAGACTGGGTGGTGGAGAGCCGACCCGACCTGAAATGGACTCGGCGGGAACTGCCCGGCCGTCACTTCAGCTGGCGAATCCGCGGGAATCCGCTTTCCTGGCTGGATGCTCTGCCCGAGCACACCCCGGACCTGATACTCGCCACGTCCATGGTGGACCTGGCCACCCTGCGGGGCCTCCACCCCCGGCTGGCGCAGGTGCCGGCCTGGTACTATTTTCACGAGAACCAATTTGCCTACCCGGTCAGTCCCCGCCAAGTCCGCAGCGTCGAACCGCAGATGGTGCAGCTTTACGGCGCACTGGCCGCCCAACGGTTGTTGTTCAACTCCGCATGGAACCGGGACAGCTTCCTGCAGGGCGTGGCGGCGCTACTGCGCAAAATGCCCGATGCGGTGCCCGCCGGCGTGACGGAGCGCCTGTCCCATGCCTGTGAAATCCTGCCTGTGCCCGTGCCACCCCTGGCGCCGGAGGCGCGGGATCCGCGCCTGATCCTGTGGAACCACCGCTGGGAGTACGACAAACAGCCGGAGCTTTTCACCCGGGCAATGCTGGCACTGGCCCGGCGTGGCGTGGACTTCCGGCTGGCCCTGCTGGGGCCGCGCCCCGAGCCGGTGCCCCGGGCGCTGGCCACCCTGCGGGCGGCGCTGCCGGGGCGGATCGTGGCGGACGGGCGGGTGGATCGGGCAGAATACCGGCGGCTGCTGGCGCGGGCCGGTGTGGTGGTCAGTACCACCCGGCACGAATTCCAGGGGGTCTCAATGCTGGAGGCGGTGAGCGCGGGGGCCTGTCCGCTGGTGCCGGACGCGCTCTGTTATCCGGAGCAGTACCCGGCTGCCTTCCGCTACCCCGTCGGCGATGAGGACGCGCTGGTCGGGCGGCTGGCCCATTGGCTGACGAACGGGCTGCCCATGGCCCCCGATGTCAGCGACTGGCTGGCACCCGCGCTTACATCGCGCTGGCAGGCCCTGTTGACACCGCCATTTTGAGGGAACCATGAGCAAAACACTGCCCGCCGATCATCCCTGGCAGGCGCTGCTGCCGGCCTCGGCCCGGGTGCCCGTTGTCGGCTTCGCCGGCTGGAGCGGGTCGGGCAAGACCACATTGCTGGAGGGGGTGATTGCCCACCTGAGCGCCGCCGGTCTCCGCGTGGCCCTGGTCAAGCATGCCCATCACCGGTTCGACGTGGACAAGCCGGGCAAGGACAGCCACCGCTTGCGCGAGGCCGGCGCCGGGCAGGTGCTGCTCACCTCCGGGCGCCGGTTCGCGCTGATGGTGGAGCGGCCGGCCGAACAGCCCGACCCGGTATTGCTGGAGGAACTCGCACGTCTGGATCAGGACAGCATTGACCTGATTCTGGTGGAGGGCTTCCGACACGAGTGTTTCCCTAAGATCGAGGTCTACCGCCCGGCGTACAGCGAACGTGCGCTCTACCCCGAGGATCCCGCGATCGTGGCGGTGGCGACGGATGCGCTCGGCAGGGTGCGAACCGACCGGCCCGTCCTGCCATTGAATGACCCGGCGGCAGTGGCCCGCTTTCTAATTCAGCAACTGGATGGCGGGGGTGGCCGGATAGAGCCACAGTGACAGTCGGGCCAGTCCGTAGCCGATGAGGGCGCCCACCAGTACATCCGAGGGGTAATGCAGGCCGAGCACCACCCGCGACAGGGCGACGAGCATCACGAACCCGAGGAGCGGCACGGCCAGTGCCGGGAACCAGGCCATGGCCACGGTGCTGAATAACACTGCCTGCAAGGTATGCCCGGAGGGAAAGCTGTAGCGGTCGAGCGGGGCGGCCGCGCATCGGATGCCACCATGACTAATGAAGGGGCGTTCCCGGACCAGCGTCCCCTTCAGTACCTTGTAAACCACCACCCCGACCAGCGCGGTGGTACCCATCTGAAGGGCGACAACACTGCCCTGCAGCCCTTCGAACAGCATTAACGTCCCCATGAGCGCATACCAGAATAGGCCGTCACCCAGTCGGCTGACCAGGGCAAAGGAATGGCGTACGGGGCGCCGCTGCGCCTGCTGGTTAAAAAAGCGGCAAACGGCGACCTCCATTCGGTCGAACCGTGCGAGGGGGCGAATGATGCGCATGGACTGTCCTCGGTGCGTGGGCTTGACGGCGAGCGTAGGGGGCCGATGCGCCGATCGGGTTACCGTCGGGTTGCAACGCGATGACAATCCTCGTGCCTGTGAGCCGGCGCTTGACGCTGTCATACCGCTGTCACCGGCGGATCTCGGTCCTGTCATGACGGGCTTGCACCCTTGCCGCCATGAAAATTGCTATCTGCACTGACGCCTGGGTGCCCCAGGTCAACGGCGTGGTCACCACGCTGACGCATACCGCGGAACATCTCCGCCGCCAGGGGCATGAGGTGAGGGTGGTCGCGCCCGATCACGAGGGCATGCGCACCATCCCGCTGCCCGGCTACCCTGAGATCCGGCTTGCCTGGCGGCCCCGGTCCCGGGTTAATGAACTGTTGGACGGGTTTGGGCCCGACTGCATTCATATCGCTACCGAGGGGCCTATGGGGCAGGCGGGACGGGGTTGGTGCCTGGCACACAACCGGCCTTTTACCACCTCGTATCACACCCGTTTTCCGGAATACCTCCGGGCGCGCCTGCCGGTGCCAGAGGGGGTCAGCTACGCTTGGTTGCGCCGTTTTCACGCCCCGGCCGAAGCCGTCCTGGTGCCGACACCTAGCGTCTGTTCCGCACTGGCGGAGCGCGGTTTTGGACGCTTGCAGCTTTGGTCCCGCGGGGTAGATACCGAACGCTTCCACCCGGACCAGAGGATGGATCTCGGGTTGCCCGGTCCCGTCTGGGTGTATGCGGGGCGGTTGTCGGTGGAGAAGAATCTGCCGGCGTTTCTGCGGCTCAACCTGCCCGGGACGAAGCTGGTGATTGGTGACGGGCCAGCCAGGGCCGGGCTGGTGCGGCAGTTCCCCGATGTGGTTTTTGTTGGGTACCGGCGGGGCGATGAATTGGCCCGTTACCTGGCGTCAGGGGATGTCTTTGTCTTCCCCAGCCGGACGGATACTTTTGGCCTGGTGATGCTTGAGGCAATGGCCAGCGGCTTGCCGGTGGCCGCATTCCCGGTCACCGGCCCGCTGGACGTGGTCAGGCCCGGCTTAACCGGCGTCCTGGACCATGACCTGCGTTCGGCGGCGCTGTGTGCTTTGCGGCTCGACCGGTCGGCGGTGCGCCAGGCGGCGCTGGGGTTCGGCTGGGATGCCTGCACCCGCCAGTTCGAGGCTCTGTTGCAGCCGGCCTGAGCGCGTTCACTCTGGCTCCGGCGCATCCGGACGTGGGAGTTCATCCCGGAGGTCCCAGCGCTCTATGGCTCGCGGGTCCTGCACCTCGGCGCCGTCCAGCAGGTTGTAGTCCAGCATGTAGCCGGTCACCGCATCACTCACCCCATTGATCACGAACTGGATGGCGAGCACCGCCAGGATCAGGCCGAAGATCTTGGTGAGGATCTCCTTGCCCGTCTCGCCGAGGAATTTCACGATGTAACGCGAGTAGATCATCGCGAAATAGCAGGTGATGGTGCAGGTGAGCACCGCCAGGTAGACCAACGCGGTGTGGTAGATCGTAGGGGCTTCGCTGGTCAGGATCATCACCGTTGCAATGGAGCCGGGCCCACTGATGAAGGGGATGGCCAGCGGGATGACCGAGACGTCATCGGTGATCCGCCCCTCGTCGCTGCGTGCCTGCTCGGCCGCCTCCGCCTCCTTGGGCAGGGTCTGTCGGATCATCGCCATGGCCACCCCGAAAAGGATCAGCCCGCCGGCGATGCGGAAGGCGGCCAGGGTGATCCCGAAGATCTGGAAGATCAGCCCGCCCAGGGTGGCGAACAGGAAAAACAGCGCTGTGGCGATGATTGTCGCCCGTCGGGCAATAGCCCGGCGCCGTTTGACCGATGCGGTGGGCAGCAAGGCCATGAAAACGAACGACGTCGTCAGCGGGTTGACGATCACGAACACCGCGACGAAGGTAATAATCAAGTATTCGAGCAGTACCAGCATGTTGTTCCTCCCGGGTGTTATTATCGGCGCCAGTGACGAAATTTGGGAGGCCCCATGCCGCTATTTGAAGTATTAGGCGACGGTGTGATTTTTATCCTGGCGCCGTTGGTCATTCTCTTTCTGGTCATGCTCGGCTATGCCATCAAGACCCTGTTCTTCGGTTGGAAGGATGACGACGAGTAGCTGAGCAGGCCCCTGTTGCCCGTCCGGGGAGGTGCCGATGAGCGCATCCACAGTGCCTGAACTGCTGTCCTTGCACGCCGCCGACGGAGTGGCTGCGGTTGCCGTCACCCGCGACGGTGTCGAGGAGTGCGGCCGCTCCGAGTTGCTGACCCGCGCTGGCCGCTTCGCCAGTGGCCTGACCGAACAGGGCCTGGGGAAGGGCGACCGGGTGGCCCTGGTGGCCCATAACAGCATCGACTGGGTGGTCGCCGCGCTGGGGGTGATGCAGGCGGGCGGAGTGCTGGTGCCGCTGGACACCCAGATGCCGCTCAAGGAGTTCCACTACGTCCTGCACGACGCCCAGCCGCGCTGGGTGCTGACCACCGAGGCATTAGTCGAGCGGGTCAAAGGTGCCGAGGTGGAGCCGGCGCCGGCGATCTACCGCATGGATGCGCCAGCGGAGGCGGAGGACTGCTGGCACAGGCTCTGGGGCGATGAACCGTTGGCCCCGGACGTCCAGCCGGAGGACCTGGCCACCATGTTTTATACCTCCGGTACCACCGGGGCGCCCAAGGGCGTGCCTCTGACCCACTATAACCTGGCCAGCAACGTGGCCTCCCTGGTGCGCCAGGACGTTGCTGGTAGCGAGGACCGGGTGCTGGTGCCCCTGCCGTTCCACCACGTCTACCCCTTCACGGTCGGTATCCTGGTGCCGCTGCGGTTGGGGGCGCCGCTCGTCCTGCCCTTCTCGCTGGTTGGCCCGCAGATCGTGCGGGCCATGCAGCTGTGTGCCCCCACTATCATGCTCGGCGTCCCCCGCCTCTACGACGCCGTCTGGGCGGCGCTGGAGGACCGGGTGGCGGGGCGCGGGGCGGTGGCTGCGCGCCTGTTCCACGGCATGCTGCGTCTCTCGATGTGGGCCCGGCAGAAGCTGGGCTGGCGGCTGGGCCGCAAGCTCTTCCGTAGCCTGCACCAACGCCTGGCGCCCTCCCTGCGGATGGTGGTCTCCGGTGGTGCCGCGCTCGATCCGGGGCTCGCCGAAAAGCTCCGTGCCCTGGGCTGGGAGGTGGCCACCGGCTACGGGCTTAGCGAGACCGCGCCGATTCTCACCTATAACCCGGCGGAGGCGCTTCGGGTAACCAGTGCCGGCAAAGCGCTGCCGGGTGTTTCCCTGCGCATCGATCCGCCGGGGGAGGTGGGCGAGGTACTGGCAAAGGGGGATAACGTCTTTCACGGCTATTGGAATCGTCCCGAGAAGAGTCGCGAGGTGCTGGAGGAGGACGGGTGGTTTCGTACCGGCGACCTGGGCGAGTTGGACGACGATGGGTTCCTCTACCTGCACGGTCGCCGCTCGGCGATGATCGTGCTGCCCGGGGGCGAGAACATCGACCCGGAGCGGGTAGAGGCGACTCTGGTGCAGGGTGAAGGCGTCCGCGAGGTGGGCGTGCTGGAGTATGGCGGGCGCCTGGTGGCGGTGGCCGTACCGGAGCCGTCATTGATGCGGGCCCACGAAGGGGAGGCGCTGCGCGAGCACCTGATCAGTGCGGTTCAGTCCGCCGGCCGGGGGCTGCCCAGCCACCATCGGCCCGGGAAGTTGCAAGTCTCCATGGACCCGCTGCCGCGCACCCGGCTGGGCAAGTTGCGGCGGCATGAACTGCAGGGCCTTTACGAGGCACTGGCCGAGCAGGGGGGGATGACGGCCGCCCGGGCCGAGCCCATGGCCCGCGAGGCGATGGCGCCGGAGGACCAGCAACTGCTCACCGACCCGTCCGCCGAGGCGACCTGGGAGTACCTGGTAAAGAAGTATCCCGATTTCCGCCTGACCCCGGATACCAGCCTGTCGCTGGACCTCGGGCTGGACTCCCTGGCCTGGGTCAACCTCAGCCTGACCCTCAGGGACCGGATCGGGATTGAACTGGATGACGAGGCCATCGGCCGCATCGAGACCGTCCGTGACTTGCTGCGCGAGGCGGCCGGGGTCGGCCAGCGGGACACCGCGGGCGAGGGCGCGGAGGATACCGCCTCCGCCAGCGATCTGGTCGGCGTGCTGAAGCGTCCGGATGAGCACCTGCCCGAGCACCTGCAGCAGTGGTTGCAACCGCGCAGTGCGGTCAGTAAGGGGTCGGCCCGTCTGCTCTGGTTGATCGCCCGGCTCTTCACCCGGTTGTGGGTGCGCGTGGAGGTGCGTGGTCGCTTTCCCACCGAGGGGCCGGTGCTGATTGCCCCGCGCCACCTCAGCGTCCTCGACCCCATCGTGCTGTCCCGTGGCATGGGCCTGCCCTTCATGCTGCGGCTGCGCTGGGCCGGTTGGACCGGGCTGCTGTTCCAGGGGCCGGTAAGCCGCTGGTTCAGCCGCGCCGCCGGGGTGCTGCCCGTGGATCCGGCGACCGCACCGCGCCGCAGTCTGGCCCTGGCGGCGGCCGCGCTCCAGCGACAGGACAGCCTGGTGTGGTTTCCGGAAGGTGCCCGATCGCCGGACGGCACCCTGCAGCCTTTTCAGCCCGGTGTGGGCTTGTTGCTTCGGGCCTGGCCGGTACCGGTAGTCCCGGTCTGGCTCGAAGGCACCCGCGAGCTGATGCCCCAGGGCCGGCGGTTTCCGCGGCCGGGCCGGGTGACACTGGTGGTGGGGGAGCCTATCAGTGTCGAGCGCCTGCAGTCGGCGGGTGACGACGAGCAGGCCATGGTGCGGCTGATCCAGGACGAGGTGGCCGCCCTGGCGCCACGACAGGACAAGCAGTGAACGGATCGCGCCTCTCCCGCGGCTGGCAACGGCTCATGGACGCGGTGATCAGACCGGAGCGTGCCGATTTGGATCAGGCGGAGATCGCGCGGCAGGCGCGGGAGCAGGCCCCGGTGCTCTGGCTGTTGGGCAAGGTCCAGTCCGGCAAGACGTCGATCGTGGGCGCCATCACCGGCGACAGTGCGGCGGCGATCGGCGAGGGGTTTCGCAGCTGCACCCGCAGCGCGCGGGTCTACGACTACCCGGCAGAGGCGCCGGTGCTGCGTTTTCTGGATACCCGCGGGTTGGGGGAGGTAGGCGGCGGTCCGGGTGACGACCTGGCCCGACTGACCGAACGCGCCCACATGGTCGTGGCCGTGGCCCGCGCCATGGACCTGCACCAGGACGAGGTCCTGGAAACCCTGCGCGCGGTCCGCCGCCGTCACCCCGACTGGCCCGTGCTGCTGGTGCAGACCTGCCTCCACGAGGGCTACCCGGACGACCGTGATCACCCGCCGTACCCGGCCCTGGACGCCGCCCCCGGCCTGGAGGACCTGGCCCGCTGCCGCCGGCAACAGGCCGATGCCTTTCGCGCCCTGCCGGGCAAGGGCCCGGTGGTTGTGGTGCCGGTGGACCTGACGCTGCCCGATGAGGACTATACGCCGGTGTTTTACGGCCTGCCCGCCCTGCTCGATGCGCTGGAGGCGCAGGCCCCGGGGCGGCTGGCCGCCATCCTGCAGGCATTGCGTCGCCCGGCGGACGACCCCCGGGCCCGGCGTGCCCGCCCACACATCCTCGGTTATGCCAGCGCGGCAGCGGCCAGCGATGTGGTGCCGGTGTTGGGCGTGGTCTCGGTGCCTGCGATGCAGGGCAAGTTGTTGCACAGCCTGGGTCGTATCTACGGGGTGCCCTGGGACGCCGGCAGCCTGAGGGCGTTCACTGCCGCCCTGGGCTCGGGCACGCTCGCCGGGCTGGGGTTAAGCCATGGCGCGCGGCAATTGGGGAAGCTCATCCCCGGTTACGGCCAGACCGCCGGAGCGGCAGCAGCAGCGGCCGCGACCTTCGCGGTCACCTACGCGCTGGGTATCGCGGCCTGCACCTATCTGTCGCGGACCCGCGACGGCCGTGATGCAACGGAGGGTGTGGAAGCGGCCTACCGGCAGGCCTTGCGGGAGGCGCTGGACCTCGCCCGGCGGCGGGCCGAAAGCCGGGGCGCAGCCGAATGAAGTCGGGGTTGCCCCGCCCGCAGGCACTGTTGCTGGTGCTGGCCGGTCTGTTGCTGGCAGCACCCTTCATCGCCGTCTTCTTGCTGGGCCTGCTCTGGCTCTACCAGCACGACCGGCTGTTACTCTGGATGGGGCTGACGGCGGGTGCCACCGGGTTGGTCTGGGTGGCGGCATGGTGGGTGCGGCGGGGGGTGACGGCGGAGTGGCGTGAGCAGGCCGAGCAGCCGGTCCGCCCGCCAGAGCCGGACTGGGCACCGCTGGAGCAGGCCGCTTGGACGGGGGTGGCGCGCCTGAGCGAGAATGTCACCGACGCATGCATCACCGACCGCGACCGCCTGCTGCAGGTGGCAGAGGAGACCCTGCGCCGGGTGGCTGCCCACTATCATCCCGCACAAGAGGACCCGCTCTGGGAGTTCACGCTGCCGGAGGCGCTCCTGCTCAGTGAGCGGATCAGCGCCCGCCTGCGTAAGCTGTTGCTGGAGGAGGTGCCACTCTCGCATCGCATCCGCGTCGGTCGGGTACTGCGGTTGTGGGGCTACAAGCCGGTGGTCAGCTCCGGACTGGCCTACGGGCGGCAGGCCTGGCGTGCCTATCGGCTGGCCCGTCTGGCCAACCCACTGCACGCTCTGGCGGCGGAGCTGCGGGAGCTGTTCATGCAGGAGTTGTCTTCCAGTGCCCGCGCCTACCTGCTGCGCCGGTTGGGGCGGATCTGGGTGGAGGAGGTGGGGCGGGCCGCCATCGAGCTCTACTCCGGGCGCCTGCAAAGGGATGCCGATGCCCTGGCCCGGCTTGCGGAGCAAGAGAGCGACGACGGCCATGCGGACAGGCCTTTGCCGGGCGTTCCCCGGGTGCTGGTGGTCGGACAGCCGCAGGTCGGGAAATCCAGCCTGGTAAACGCCCTGCTGGGGGAGCCCCTCGCCGGCGCGGACGCGCTGCCGCTCACCGCCGGGCAGACGGGCTATCGCCTGCAGCGCGAGGGCGTTGCCCCGGTGCTGCTGGTGGACACCCCCGGCCTGGGGACGGGCTGGGCACAGGAGGCACTGGTCGACGCGGCGGCCGGCGCCGACCTGGTGCTCTGGGTGTGCGCGGCGCACCGGGCCGACCGCGGCGTGGACCGGGCGGCGCTGGATGCGGTCCGCGGCTGGTTCGAGGCCCACCCGGAGCGTCGGCGCCCCCCTGTTCGGGTTGTGGCCAGCCACGTGGACCGGTTATCCCCCAAACGGGAGTGGCAGCCGCCGTATGATCTGGACCCTCTGGAAGAGCGGCCGAAGGCCAGGCGCATTGATGCCGCGGTCGGGGCCATTGCCGATGACCTGGCGGTGGAGCGGGGGCAGGTGATACCGCTCAGCCTGCGCGGCGATGCCCCCTGGAACCTGGAACGGCTGGTCTCGGAGGTGGCCGGCCTGCTGCCTGCCATGGAGCAGACCCGCAGGGTCCGGCTTGCGCGGCAGCCAATGGGGGGGTGGCGCCAGGTGGCAGGGCAGTTGGGCCGGGGCGGGCAGCGGCTCTGGCGAGGCCTGCGCCGGCGCTAGCACCCGCCGCCGCTGCCGGTGATCCGCCTCAGGAGCGCCGGGTCCGCTCCGCCACTTCGGCCCGCTCCTTGGCCTCGATGCTCAGCGTGGCGGTGGGCCGGGCCAGCAGCCTCGGAATGCCGATGGGTTCACCGGTCTCTTCGCAGTAGCCGTACTCGCCGGTATCAATGCGGTGCAGTGCCTCGTCGATCTTGCGCAACAGGCGGGTCTCCCGCTCTCGAATGCGCAGCTCCAGCTGGTACTCCTCCTCCAGCGAGGCGCGGTCGTGTTCGTCGGACTCCCGCGTGTTGTCGTTGCGCAGGTGGTTGGTGGTGCTCTCCAGACCCTCGAGGATCTCCTGGCGCTCCTGCTCCAGCAGGTTGCGGAAGTAGGCCAGCTGCGCCTCGTTCATGTAGTCTTCGGGCGGGCTGGCTAGCAATTGTTCCTTGGTCAGCATGGCCTGGGCCTCCTTTACGGCACAGTGCAAAGTTGTCGCGTTGAATCCAGCATACCGCACTTGGCGGGGGAGTACGCCAGCCCGGGCTGAGGGGCATTCCATCGTTGAATGGCGCGGACGATCGTATGGGTTATCTTCTTTTTGTCACCGCCCTGTGGGCGTTTTCCTTCAGCCTGATCGGTGAGTACCTGAGCGGCCAGGTCGACAGCGATTTCGCCGTGCTCACCCGGGTGCTGCTCGGTGGGTTGGTGTTCCTGCCTCTGCTCCGTCTCGCCGGGCTGCGGCGGAGCCTGATTGCCGGCATGCTCCTGGTGGGGGCGTTGCAGTTCGGCGTGACCTACCTCTGCCTGTACCGTTCCTTCGCCTACCTGACCGTGCCCGAGGTGCTGCTGTTCACGATCACCACGCCCCTGTACGTCACCCTGCTGGATGATGCGCTGCATCGGCGTTTCGCACCGGTCGCCCTGGTGGCGGCCGGCTTGGCGGTGGTGGGCGCGGGTATCATCCGGTACGAGGGGCTGAGCGAGGGGTACTGGCTGGGTTTCTTCCTGCTCCAGGTGGCCAACTGCGCGTTCGCGGCCGGGCAGGTGGGTTTCAAGCACCTGCTACAGCGTTATCCAACGGAGACGCCGGCTTACCGCTACTTCTTCCTGTTCTTTATCGGCGCCCTGGCCGTGACCCTGCCAGCGTGGCTGGTTTTCGGTGACCGGACCATGATGCCGGAGACCGCTGCGCAGTGGCTGGTCCTGCTGTGGCTGGGAGTGGCCGCCTCCGGACTCGGGCTCTACCTCTGGAACCGTGGGGGGTGTCTGGTGGATGCCGGAACGCTGGCGGTGATGAACAACGCCCTGGTGCCGGCCGGGCTGTTGGTGAATCTGCTGGTCTGGAACCGGGACGCCGACTTGTTGCGACTGGCCGCCGGGGGGCTGGTGATCGCCTTTTCACTCTGGGTGAATGCCCGCTTTTCCCGTTACGCGCGACTTGAGGTATTCGGGACAACGCGTTGAAATGATTGGCGGAGGAGGAGGGATTCGAACCCCCGGACCCTTGCGGGTCAACGGTTTTCAAGACCGCCGCTTTCGACCGCTCAGCCACTCCTCCGGGGGCGCCTATTGTCGGTGAAGCGGGCGCGCTTGACAAGGCGGCGGCGATGGGCCGGAATGGCGCACCATGAGTGCACTGGGACCCCGAAAAGTCGAGCCGGCCGCCTGGCAGGAGTGGATCGGCCAGGCGGCCGAGCTGATCCAGCGACGGCCGTTGGCGTGGGCGGGCTGGACGGTGGCCGTGGTGCTGCTCCATCTGGTCAGCCAGCAGGTTGCATGGGCGCCTTTGCGCACCCTGGGCACCCTCGCGGTGGTCCCGCTGGGCCTGGTCCTGTTCCTGCGCCTCGCCCTGGTGGCGGATTACAGCAAGCCGGCGCGTACCGGGTTGGTGCTGCCCGGCAACCGGGATTGCCTGGCGGCGTTGGCCCTGGCCGCCGTCCTCTCGGCTCTGCACGGGACGGCGCTCCTGGCGCTACAACCGGTTGTGGCCGGTTTCGAGCAGTTGGTTACCCAGGCCGGCTACTGGTCGCCGCAGCTGGAGAGCGGTGCGCCGGCGGATCCGCCGCTCAGCCATGCGCTACTGGGGCCGGTCTACGTCTTTGGTGGCCTGTTGGGGTTAACCGGTGGGGTACTGCTTCTGGTGCTCCTGGCCCTGGGGCAATGGTTCCTGTTGCCCATGCTGGTGCTGCACAACGCCCCCGTGCAACCGGCGGCCATTGTCAGTGCCCAGGGCTACAGCCTGAACCCGGTGCCGATGATGGGGGTCAGCGGGGCGCTTCTGATCGGTATTGCACTGGTGGCGGTGACGCTGGGCTGGGCGGGTGTGGCCGTGCTGCCAGCAGCGGCCGCCCTGATGTACGTCTCTTACCGGGATGTCTACCTGGGGGTTGACGCCAACCGGCCGGCGTCCGAGGTGCGCGAGGAGACCGAAGCCCGAAATGGGCAGTTGGGTTATGACGGTTGAGCGAACCGCCCCGCATCAGGGGGGCGGGGCGGATCGGGCTCACGCGGTCTGCGCGACGGGGGGCTGGTGCGTATGGGTCTGGTTGCGGTACAGACGGTCCAGCATCTCGTCCAGGGCACGGATGGCCTCCTGCCAGAGCGTATCCGGGTGCTGTCGGGCCATGACCTGGTAGCGCTCGCGCTCGGCCTCCAGCGAACGGATGACGTCGTCAGCGGCCAGCGGGATCACCTCTCCGGCTTCCGGCGGCTCTCCGGGAAGCAGTGCGAATACCCAATTGCTTGTTGCATCCGGTTGTGCCGGGTGGTGGGCCATCAGGCCGCGTGCAACAAAACCACCGTGGCGCTTGGCCTCCTGCTCTATACCGTCCGCGTAGCACGGGCAGATCAGCGCGGTATACATCTCTTCAACTCCCGGGGCCGTTTTGTGGCCCGTAACAGTTCAGCGGATTACTTGGTGGACTCCTCCCGCTGTTGTGGCCCGGACTGCTGCGGCCTTTTGCGGCTCTGAGGCCGGCCTTGTGCAATGTCCGGGTGGAGTTATTTTTGCAATGCAACATGATTATATCATCAGTTTTGCCATAGGTCAGACCAATTCCAAGGTGTGCACTGAGGCAAGATGCCGCAGCGCACCACGAGAAGTCGCGGGGCAGGGCAGAGGCGAAGGGAGGTGAGCGGGCCGCCGGCTTCGCCCGGTGGCCCGGCAGGGCTTACAAATCGAGGAGGGGGTTGGGCTGGTCTGCCCAGGGTGAGGCGAAGTGGTCTTCCAGCCAGCTTGGCGTGATATCGCTGAGCGCCGGCGGCTGCCAGCCGGGGTTCTGGTCCTTGTCCAGCAACAGGGCCCGCACGCCCTCAACGAAGTCATCACGCCGGCAGCACTGGATGGCCAGGACCAGATCCAGCTGGAAGCATTCCCGCAGGGCCAGGTGACGGGTGCGGCGAAACTGTTCGTGGAGCAGTGCCAGCGAGGAGGGCGCACCGCTTGCCATCCGCTCCGCGTTCTCCTCCAGCCAGGGGTCGTGGCGGGCGGAATCCCGCACCGCCGCCACCCGCTGCGCCAAAGTGGGCCAGGCCATGAGCTGCCGGATCCGCTCGGCCCTGGCCTGCATGGGGGAGTCCGAGAGCTCCGGGCGGGGCAGGGCCAGGGGGCGCACGGCGTTGTGCATCCGGCCCAGGTCCTCCTGGGCGCGCCCGGTCCAGGCCACCTGCTGCAGGGCCTGGATCAGTTGTTCCCGGTGGTCCTCGGGCAGGACCACGTCTCCCAGGCCCATGAACAGGGCATCGCTGGCGTTCAACCGGGTGCCGGTCAGGGCCGCATAGGCACCGGTGCCCGGGGGCGTGCGCTGGAGAAACCAGGAAGCCCCGACATCCGGGAACAGCCCGATGGTGATCTCGGGCATGGCGAGGGTGGAGGTGGGGGTAAGCACCCGGAGGTCACCCCCTTGGAACAGTCCCAAGCCGCCGCCCATGACCACGCCCTGACCCCGGACCAGCAACGGCTTGGGGTAAACATGCAGGCTGTGATCCAGCCGGTACTCCGCGCTGAAATACTGCTCGGCGAAGGCCAGCCCGGTGCTGCGGTTACCGCGCAGGGCTTCGACGACGGCGCGGACGTCACCGCCCGCGCAGAATGCCCGTTCCCCTTCACCCTCAAGCACCACACAGGCGATCTCGGGGTCGTGGGCCCAGGCCGCCAGCTGCCGGGTCAGGGCCTGGATCATCCCCAGATCCAGGGCGTTCAGCTTACGCGGTGCAGCCAGGGTGGCCACGGCAATGCCGGGGCCGCCCTGGGCACCCGGCAACACTTGGTGGTAAAAGTGCGCCTCGCTCTCGGGCATGGCTTGTCCTCGGTTTTATTCTGATCAGGCGGGGTTGGGGGCCGGGCCTGGCGGCCCGGCCCCGCGGGTTCAGCGTTGTGCCGTGTAGGCGGTCTGCAGGCGTTTGAGATCGGCGATCACCGCTGCCGCGGCCTCCAGCAGCACGTCGGGCAATTCGTCCTCGTCAATGTCATCGTCCGCCTCCAGTGGCTCGAGGCCGGCGGCCTTCCGCCGCTCGTTATGCAGTTCCAGGCGGACCTTCTCCACCTCGTCGCGCTCCTGCTGACGGGTCTGCTCGTTCAGAGAGACGTCGGTTTGCTTCCTGCGCTCGCGCAGGTGGTCGTATTCGCGCAGCAGTGCCTGGAAGCCCGGGTCGTCCTCGCTGCGCAGTTCATAGCGGCTGCGCAGGGAGGGGATGTGCTCCGCCAGACTGCTGTCGGCCCGGTAATCCGTCGCCTCAATGCTGTTCCAGGGCAGGGCGTTGTCTATGCCCCGTTCCCCGAACTCGGAAGCATCAACCGGGGAGGGCAGTTCGATATCCGGCTGCACCCCCTTTTTCTGGGTGGAGTCGCCGGTGACGCGGTAGAACTTCGCCACGGTCAGCTTGAGCCGCCCCGCGCCATCCTCGCCATTGCCCAGGCCGAAGCGGTCCAGGTTGATCATGGTCTGGACGGTGCCCTTGCCGAAGGTGTCCTTGCCCATGACCACCCCCCGGCCGTAATCCTGGATGGCGCCAGCCAGGATCTCGGAGGCGGAGGCGCTGAAACCGTCCACCATGACCCCCAGCGGGCCGTCGTAGACCGGTGCGGAGTTGGCCTCGTCACCCCCCCGCAATACCTCCAGGTCACCGCCGCTGCGGCGGACCTGCACGATGGGACCGCCGCCCATGAAGAGCCCGGAGAGGGAGGCCGCCTCCCGCAGGGAGCCGCCGGAATTGCCGCGCAGGTCGATCACCAGGCCGTCGATGCCGTCCTCCTGCAGCTCCTCGATCAGGCGGCGGACATCACGGGTGGTGCTGCGGTAATTCGGGTCGCCGGCCTCGGCCGCCTCGAAGTCCATGTAGAAGGCGGGGATGGTGATGATCCCGATCCGGTCCTTCTCGCTGTTGTCGCCCGGCACCTCGATCACCTGGCTGCTGGCCGCCTGGTCCTCCAGCTTGATCTCGTTACGCTCCAGCACCACCTCGCGGGGGCTGGTGTCGCTGGCGCCGGCCTCGGGCAGCACCTGCAGGCGGACGATGGAGCCCCGCGGGCCGCGGATCAGGTCCACCACGTCGGAAAGCCGCCAACCGACCACGTCCTCCATCTCACCGTCCTCGCCATCGGCTACGCCGATGATGCGGTCGCCCGGGGAGAGCTCGTCGCTCTGGGAGGCCGGCCCGCCGGCGACCAGCTCGACGATGGTGACGAAGTCGTGCTCGCTCTGGAGCATCGCGCCGATGCCCTCGAGCGAGAGGCTCATGTTGATGTCGAAATCTTCCGAGCGCCGCGGTGAGAGGTAACTGCTGTGCGGGTCGAAGGCGTGGGCCCAGGCATCCATGTAGCGCTGGAACACGTCCTCGCTGGTGTCCTGCTCGGTGGTGCGGCGGATGCGCTCGTAGCGCTGGCTGAGGGTTTCGATCACTTGCTCGTGATCGCGCCCGGCCAGCTTCTGGGTGAGGGCGTCGTGGGTCACCCGCTTGAGCCAGATCCGGTCCAGCTCCTCGCGGGATTCGGCCCAGTCGGCCTCGCTGCGATCCTGTTCAAAGCGCAGGTCGGTATCAAAATCCAGGCCGTCCTCGAGCAGCTCCAGTGCGTACTCGGTCCGCTCGGCCACGCGCTCCCGGTAGCGCTCAAACAACGCGTAGGGGACGCTGAGGTCGCCGTGGCGCAGCTGCTCGTGCAGCTCGACCCGGTGCTCCTCGAACTCCTCGATGTCCTCCTGCAGCAGGTAGAAGCGCTCACGGTCCAGCTGGTCCAGCCAGGCGTCGAACACCCGGTCAGAGAGCGCGGAGTCGAGCCCCTGCCCGCGGTAGTGATAACGGGTGAGCAGGTCGGCGATAACGCTGGCCGTCTCCCGTTGATCGGAGTCCGCTGCCAGGTCCGCGTTGGCAACGGCAGGCCCCGGACGACCGGGCCCGTCGTTGCCGCTGACCACCAGAACCAGCGCCAGCAGCAGGCCGGCGACAATCAGCGTGGGACGCATGAGTTGCGATTTCATAAATGTCAGTCCTGTCTGGGCCGCCGGTCCGGGCCGACGGTTGCGGGTGCGTCGGGTTCAGCCGGTGGCCTCAAGGCTGCGGGAGACCACCTCGTACACGTCGTTCGACAGCGAAGGCGCGTCAGCTATCCGTTGCAGTTCATTTTTCATCATCTTCTGCCTGCTCGCATCATAGCGCTGCCACTTGCTGAGTGGCAGCGCCATCCGGGCCGCGACCTGTGGGTTGATGGCGTCAAGCCGTATGACGTGGGCGGCCAGCAGTCGGTAGCCGGTCCCGCTGTCGTCGTGGAAGGCCGCGGGGTTGCCCTGCGCGAAGGCGCCAATGACCGCGCGCACGCGGTTGGGGTTGCGCAGGTCAAAGTCGGGGTGCTGAACCAGCGCCTGAACACGCTCGACCACCCTTGGGTGACGGGACATGGCCTGAACGCGGAACCATTTGTCCAGCACCAGCGGTGTCTGTCGCCAGCGCTGGTAGAAGTCATCCAGCGCGGTCACGGCGGCCTCGTCTTCCCGATCGGCCAGCAGCGCCAGGGCGGCGAGGCTGTCGGTCATGTTGTCGGCCCGGTGGTACTGCTGTTGTACCAGGCCGTTGTCCTCTGCGGCCCCCGTGGCCCCCAGGTAACCCAACGCCAGATTGGCGAGCCGGCGGCCGGCGATGTGATCGGCGTCGAGTCGCCAGGGTCCTTCTGGCCGGTAACGCCGGTAAGTGTCGCGCCATTGGCTGGCCAGGGCCTGCGCCAGTTCCGTGCGCAGTGCTTCGCGGGCGGCCCGGATGGCCACCGGGTCGGCCGGGTCCATGTGCTGGGCCAGGTAGGCCTCCTGCGGCAGCGCCAGGGCCTCGGCCGCCAGCGACGGATCCAGGTCGGGGGCCTCGAGCACCTGTTGAAAAGCCTGGATGACCTGTCTGCTGTCGTTGGGTGATGCCTGCCCCTGGACCCGGCGCAGAATCACTCGCAAGGCCAGCTGCTGGCCCGCTTCCCAGCGGGCGAAGGGGTCGTTGTCGTGGGCCAGCAGGAAGGCCAGATCATCGTCGTCGTAGTCGTACTCGAGAATGACCGGTGCGGAGAAACCGCGCAGCAGCGACGGTACCGGGCGCTCGGCGAGGCCCTCGAAAGTGAACTGCTGTTCCGACCCGGTCAACTCCAGCACCCGCGTGGTCCCTTCGGCCACGGACTCGCCGGAAAGGCGCAACGACAGCGCCTGCCCGTCGCGACCCAGCAGCCCCACGGCCACGGGGATGTGGAAGGGCTTTTTCTCGGCCTGATCCGGCGTGGGGGGGCAGGACTGGCTGATGTGCAGGGTGTAGCGGCCCCTTGCGGGGTCGAACTCGTCGCGCACGCGCACCCGCGGGGTGCCCGTCTGACTGTACCAGCGGCCGAATTGACCGAGGTCCCGACCCCCGGTCTCCGCCAGGGTCTGGCGAAAGTCCTCAATCGTGACCGCCTGACCGTCAAACCGCTCCAGGTAGCGCTTTACGCCCTGCCGGAACACCGCGTCCCCGAGCAGGGTGTGGTACATGCGGATCACCTCCGCGCCCTTGATATAGACCGTGGCGGTGTAAAAGTTGTTAATCTCCACGTAGGACTCGGGGCGCACCGGGTGCGCCATGGGGCTGGCGTCCTCGGGGAACTGGGCGGAGCGCAGCAGCCGGACCTGCTGGATGCGCTGGACCGCCGGCGATCCCATGTCCTCGCTGAACTGTTGCTCGCGGAACACGGTGAGCCCCTCTTTGAGGCTGAGTTGGAACCAGTCGCGGCAGGTGACCCGGTTGCCCGTGTAGTTGTGGAAGTACTCGTGGCCGATGACGGCCTCCACCGCCTCGAAGTCCGCGTCGGTGGCGGTCTCGGGGCTCGCGAGCACGTACTGAGTGTTGAAGATGTTCAGCCCCTTGTTCTCCATGGCACCCATGTTGAAGTCGCCTACGGCCACAACCATGTAGGTGTCCAGGTCGTACTCCAGGCCGTAGGTGTCCTCGTCCCAGCGCATGGCTTTCTTCAGGCTTTCCATGGCGTGGCCAGTGCGGTTGGCGTTCTCGTGCTCCACGTAGAACTCCAGTTGCACGTCGCGGCCGGAGCGGGTGCGGTAGGTATCCTGATGGCAGTGCAGGTCGCCGGCCACCAGCGCAAACAGGTAGCTGGGCTTGGGCCAGGGGTCGACCCACTTGACCCAGTGGCGACCCTCGCCGGCATCCCCGCTATCCACCAGATCGCCGTTGGAGAGTAGCACCGGGTAGCGCTGGCGATCGGCCTCAATAGTGGTGGTGAACCGGCTGAGCACATCGGGGCGGTCGGGGAAATAGGTGATGCGCCGGAAGCCCTCGGCTTCGCATTGGGTGCAGAAATTGCCGCCCGAGCGGTACAACCCGGAGAGCGAGGTGTTGTCCTGCGGGCGGAGGAGGGTGTGTACCTCCAGTTCAAAGCGGTCCGGCACCCGTTCGATGCTGAGCCCCTGACGGGTCAGCAGGAAGTCGTCCATGGCCAGAGGTTGGCCGTCCAGGTACAACGCCTCAAGTTCCAGCGCCTCGCCGTGCAGGTGCAGTGGCTCATGCAGGTCCACCCCGTCGGCCCGATGCAGGTGCATCCGGGTGCGCACCCGCGCGCAGTCCTCGGTCAGCTGGAAATGCAGGTCGACCGTCTCCACCTCGAAGGCGGGCGGCTCGTAATCACTGAGTTTTACCGCCTTCCGCTGTTTCTGGTCGGTCATGGGGGCCCCTGTGAACGTCGATGTGCGGATTATCCTAACACTCTAGCGCAGGCGGTCTTGCTTGGGCGCCACGGCTTCGGGCGGTTGCTGTTAGACTCTGTACAAACGTTGTATGCGAGGTGTTATGTACTCTATTTTCACCCCGACAACCGGCCTCTGGCCGGGGTCTGGCAACGATGTGGATCTGGAAGTGCTCCGTCGGGGCAGCCGGTCCACCACGCCGCCGCTGCTGTTCGTTCACGGGGCCTACGCCGGCGCCTGGTGTTGGGACGCCCATTTCCTGCCCTGGTTCGCGCGGCGAGGTTGGCGCGCTTGTGCCCCCAGCGTCCGGGGCCACGGCAAGAGCGGAGACCGGGAGCACCTGCACGGCGCCAGCATTGAGGATTACGTCGAGGATGTGCTCCGGGTGGCGAGCGAGTTGGAGCGGCCGCCGGTGCTGGTAGGGCACTCCATGGGTGGCCTGGTGGTGCAACGGTGTCTGCGGCACATGGAGCCGGCCGGGGTGGTCCTGATGGCCTCGGTGCCTCCGATGGGCCTGACCGCATCGGCGCTGCAGATGCTCTGCGCCGACCCGCCACTGCTCTGGGAGCTCTGGATGCTGCAGGGGCTGGGCCCGACACAAGTCAATTTGAGTGTGGCGCAGCGGGTATTGTTTTCGCGGCCGGTGGAGGACCGCCAGCTGCTGCACTACGCGCAGGGGTTGCAGCAGGAGTCGCAACTCGCGTTACTGGATATGAGCGTTCCGGCGACTCCGCCCCGGCCGCGTGACCCGGAGCTGCCCCTGCTCGTGCTGGGGGCGGCCCGGGATGCACTGTTCCCGCCCTGGATGGTGCATGCGACCGCGGAGGCATACGGGACCCAGGCGGAAATCCTGCCGGATATGGGGCACGGCATGATGCTTGACCATGGCTGGCAGCGGGCAGCCACGCGCATCGATGACTGGCTCCAGGAGCAGGTGCTGCCCCGGATCACCAGCGATGCCGGTCCCAGAGTTCAGGGTTTGCCCAGTAGTCAGGGTTGAGCCAGTCCGGGGTGGTCTTGTAAGTGTCGATATCGAACCCGTAAAGGGCGTGCGTTTTGTCCCAGTCCTGCAGGCGGGTGAGGCCCAGGGCGGTGATGTCCAGCTTGGTCCAGCCGCACTGGCCGTGGTCCACCAGCAGAATGATCCGGCGGGCGTGCAGGTCCCGTAAACGTGCGAGCAGTCCGGAGGCGTCCCGCTGGCCGAGCCCTTCCAGGACGCCGGAGAGCACGGCGACATCGAATACGCCATGCTGGCTGAGGGCCGCCAATGCCTCCCCGGGTGCAATGCTGACGCATTCCCCCAGAGTGTTGCCCGCCAGGGCCTCCCGCGCAACGTCGCCCACGGCCAGTGCCGTTTCCGGCCGGGCGTCCCCTAGTGCGTGTTGGATGGCCGTCAAAGCCTGCTGGTTCATCGGCGGCGGTCGGGTTGTGGCTTTGGATCTGCCCATGTTCGCACGGGTGAGGGGTCAGGGGAACTAGTAGCGCGCGCCAGCTCCGCTGGACGGTGCGTCGTCGGAGTGGCGCAGCGCGCTAGCCCGGACATCCGCGGCCAGCGCAGCCCGGGAGGTGCTTCGGGGCCAATCAAGCCAAAGCGTAACCGAACCGGGGTGCAGTCCCAGGTGGTCGGCAATCTGTTCGGCCGGCCAGCCGTCGCGGTGGAGGGCCAGGGCCATCTGGTAGAGCTGCAGCGGGGATTTGCGCGCCATGCTGATCTGCCTGTCTGTTGAATTAGATAGGCACAGGGTGTAGCGCTTGGATGGCAGTGGTGTGACAGGGTGGTGGCGACGGGATGAAGGGGGTTGACCGGATAGCGGCCGGGAGGGGCAAATGACAAGGCCCGCCGGGGCGGGCCTTGGACCATCAGCGGTTGACTACCAGGCGGTGTGAGCGCGGGGTGAGGGTCAGCCCTGCACCCAGGCGTTGCACCAGCCCTCGCGGGCGACCAGCTTGCCCGGAATGATCTGGCAAACACCCCATTCGTCGTCACCACCCCGCCACAGGGCGCAGTTACCGCAGATCTGGCCCTCCTGGTAACGACGGTGCTCAACCTGGGTGGCGTCGTGCTTGTAGTCCAGGCTGCGCGCGATGTCGTCATCCTCGCTCAGCCGGGGCAGGTCGGCACGGGCCACTTGCTGCTGCAGCATCAGCCCGGTGAACGGCACGGCGGCGGCGCCCAGGGCGGTGGTCTTCAGGAAACGGCGGCGGCCCTTATTGATTTGGTCAGCCATTCTCGGGTACTCCCTTGTTGAACCATATCGGATGGAAGCAACAAGCGGGCTGGAGGCGTTTCTTCTGCATATCTCAGAACGGCTTCCTGCCTGCCGGCTTCAACTACGCAAGCTATCCCTTCTTTAGAATCATTGCAAGGCGCACATTGTCGCACCCGCGATTGCGTTGGGCGGTTGGCCATAAAAAAGCCCGCCGAGTGGCGGGCTACGGTAAACATGCGTCAAGACGCAGTGTTTAGCCGGCCGGTACCCAGGCGTTGCACCAGCCGTCGGCGTTCACGTTGTGCCCCGGGATGATGTCGCAGCCACCCCACTGCTCATCGCCGCCCTGCCACAGGCTGCAGTTGGCGCAGGTGGAGCCGTCTTGGTACTGAGCGTGATCGGACGCATCAGCGGCGTCGTGCACGTAGTCCAGGCTCTGGGCGATATCGTCGTCCTCTTCCAGGCGGGGCATGTCTGCGCGGGCGACCTGGCTCTGCAGCATGGCACCGGCGAAGGGCACGGCGGCCACGCCCAGGGCGGTGGTCTTCAGGAAGCTGCGGCGCTTGGTATCGATGTCTTGGGACATGGTGCTTCTCCTTTGCCACTGATTATTTGGCTTTTGAAATGCCAACCAATAGCTGCATTGATCGACTGCTTTGAAGCTTAAATAACCTGGCAGGCGGGTGCAAGCTTTCGCATTCAAAGAATTGATTTTATGCAATCGCCTGCCGGGTCATGGAGATAGGACAGCCTTGTCTGCCCGAAGTTCAGTGGCCATTTTCAAAACGGACCAATAGGTCTTTTCTATCGCCGTTGCGACTAATTTTTATTGGTAATGCGAATCCTTTTCGGGCGTTGTTGAGAATGATTAGCAATGCGCTCTGCTGGTTCACCGGCTCTCCGCCAGCCTCCAGCAGGATATCGCCCGCCCGAATGCCAGCATCATCGGCCGCCGATCCATCACTGACCTGTGTTACCTCCAGCCCTGTCTCTGCCGACTCCACCATGATCCCGAGTCGCAGGGGGGCATCCGCGCTGCCGGTTCCCGGTTGGTAGCTGTAGGTGAAGTCGGCCAGTGCGGTGTCCGGCGGTTCGCAGTCCTCCTCGGTCGCATGGGGCAGCAGCACCAGGACGTCCCCGACCCCCAGGTCCGCCAGCTGCTCCGGCACGCCGTGACCGTATTCCACGTGGCCACGTCCCATGATTCCGACCACCGGGCCACCGTGCTTGTCCAGCGCTTCGTGCAGGCCTTCGGCCATGGCGCGGTCCCAGACCAGTTGCGCCCGAACGAACCGCTCCTGATCTGCCACTTCAGCGTGGGGGTGGCGCTCCAGGGCCTCGATCAGGCGGTCACGATAATCAGGGTGAGGGGTGGCGGGGCGCGAGATGATGCCCTCCAGGGCGCTTGCATCGTCGTCCCAGTCCGTGCCGGCCAGGCGGCCATGGGTTTCGCGGTCCAGGTTGAGGGCGCGGAGCGGGATCCGCTCCATCCTCGCCAGGTGGAGCAGGGGCAGGTAGCCCTCCGGCGGATGCCCCCAATGTTCATACCACTCGCTCTCGCGCAGGAATGCCGCCTCGTCCCGGTCACCGGCCAACCATTGGTCCAGGCTGGACTGGCGGTCCCGCGGGAGCATTTCCAGGCCCACGGCCCGGACGATTGTCTGCCCCTGCAACGCGCTCAGGGTGTGAAGTTGCCACCGGTGCTGATCCTGGTTGCCGTGTTCCTCGCCGAGCAGGATCACGTCGTAGTCGGCAGCGCGCTTGACCACTTCGGCGGTGGTCATCGTGGTGCCGTCCCGTTCAACCCATTGGCCCGGTGCCGGGCAGGCGGATTCGTCTCCCGCCGCTGGCAGGCCCTCCTGCGTGGTGGCGCAACCACTCAGGAACAGAACAGCTCCTGTGGTGATCAATAGGGGGGTGGAACGGCGATAGGGCGGGAAGTGAGGCATCATGCTGCACCGAGTCAATACGAGTAAGTGGGGTCAGTGTACAATAAGGGTATCGTCCGGCATGGACAGCAACCCATTCAGCATGCAGGGGGAATAATGCCCACGCTGAAAGGCATTCCGGTGGTCACCAGTGGCATGAAGTTCGAGCGCGACGGTGTGCGCGCCATCAAGGACGGGGTCAAGCACAATCCCGGTGCGCAGCAGGCGCCCCGCGGGCGCAAGCCCTCCTGGCTGCGGGCCCGGGTCCCGAGCGGCGAGGGGTATCAGGAGGTGCGCGACATCGTGCGTACCCACCGGCTGAGTACCGTCTGCGAAGAGTCCCACTGTCCGAACATCGGTGAATGCTGGAACGCCGGCACGGCCACGATCATGCTGATGGGCTCGGTCTGTACCCGGGCCTGCCGCTTCTGCGCGGTGGACACCGGCAACCCCAAGGGCCGGCTGGACCACGAAGAACCGGCCCACGCCGCCGAGTCGGTGCGTTTGATGGGCCTCAAGTACGTGGTGCTCACCTCGGTGGACCGCGACGACCTGGCGGATGCCGGGGCCGGGCACTACGCGGCCTGTGTGCAGGCGATCCGTGAGGTCAATCCGGAGACGGCCGTGGAGGTACTCACCCCGGATTTCAACGGCGTTCAGGCGCACGTGCACACGGTGGTCGACTCCGGGCCGGAGGTGTTCGCCCAGAACGTGGAGACGGTGCGCAGGCTCACACACCCGGTGCGGGACCCGCGAGCGGGCTACGACCAGACCCTTGAGGTATTGCGCATGGCCAAGGCGCGGCGCCCCGAGATGCTGACCAAGACCAGCCTGATGCTTGGGCTGGGTGAGACCGATGCGGAGATCCGTGAAACACTGCAGGATCTGCGTGCCGCCCAAGTGGATATCGTCACTTTCGGCCAATACCTGCAGCCGACGCGCAACCACCTGCCCGTGGAGCGTTATGTCTCGCCGGCAGAGTTTGCAGAGTACCGCCGGATGGGGCTGGAGATGGGCTTCCTTGAAGTGGTCGCAGGGCCGATGGTGCGGTCCAGTTACCGCGCAGACAAGGTGCTGGAGAAAAACAACGTGGGCCTGGAGTCCGCCTCTTGAGGGTGGGGTCATGAATCACCACCGGGAAACCGATCTGGCAGAGTGCCTCTGCCGCCGCCTGTCGGGGGCGGAGCTGCCGGAGACCGGCTTTCTGGAACTGCAGGGTAGGCGCACGCCCGCCGCGGTGCTTCTGCCCCTCATCCCGGGTGAAAGGGGGTACGATGTGCTTTTCACGCGCCGCAGTGAGCACCTTCGTGATCACGCCGGCCAGGTCAGTTTCCCCGGTGGTCGCAAGGAGCCCGGCGAGAGTTCTGAGCGTGCGGCGCTGCGGGAAGCCTGGGAGGAGATAGGGCTGGAGCCGTCACGGGTGACTGTGCTGGGTCGGCTGGGGCCTTACCATACCGGCACCGGGTACCGGGTACGCCCAATCGTGGCGCGTATCGACCCGCCGGCAGTCTGGCGCCCGGACCCGGATGAAGTGGCCGAGGTGTTCACCGTGCCGCTGGCCTTTCTGACCGATCCGGCCAACCACCGGCAATATGAAACCGAGCGCCACGGCCGACGCCTGCGCTATCATGCCCTGACCTGGCGAGAACACTTTATCTGGGGTGCAACAGCCGGCATCCTGATGCAGTTCTGCCAAGTGCTGTCACCCACCGCCGAAAACGCCTGAGGGCCCCCCGGCCCAAGCCCTGGACTGAACCCCCATGCAACGATCCCTGTGTGCCATGCCCAAGTTGTTCCCGTCGATTGCGGCCCTGGTTGTCGCGCTGTTCCTCTCGGCGGGCCCGGCTGCGGCCGCCGCCGATGACCTGCCTGTCGGCCACTACCTGCTGCCGGAGGAGGGCGACATTATCGGCCGGGTCCAGGTGGTGCGGGCCGAGCAGGAGGACACCGTCTTGGAAATTGGCCGCCGCCACGGGGTGGGTTTCGAGGAGATGCGCCTCGCCAACCCTGACATCAGTCTCTGGGTGCCGGGGGAGGGGACCGAGGTGGTGGTGCCCACGCGGTTCATCCTGCCCCCGGGACCGCGCGAGGGTGTGGTGGTCAACGTGGCGGAGATGCGCCTGTACTACTACCCGCCACAGGAAGGGGATGAGCCCCGGCGGGTGGAGACCTATCCGGTGAGTGTCGGTCGGATGGACTGGGATACCCCCGTCGGTGAGACGGAGATCACCGCCAAGGCCGAGGACCCGGCCTGGTATCCGCCGGAGTCCATTCGCGAGTTCTCCCGGCAGCAGGGCACAGAGTTGCCGCGGGTGGTGCCGCCCGGGCCTGATAACCCGCTGGGTCGCCACGCGATGCGGTTGGGTATCCCCGGCTATCTGATTCACGGGACCAACCGGCCCTGGGGGATCGGGATGCGCGTAACCGCGGGTTGCATCCGCATGTACCCGGAGGATATCGAGGACCTGTTCCCGCGCCTGCCCGTGGGGACATCGGTCAAGCTGGTGAATGCACCGTTCAAGGCGGGCTGGAAGGACGACACGCTTTACCTGCAGGCATACCCCCTGCTTGAAGAAGAGCGCGAAAACACCCCGATGAGCGAGCAGCTCGGCATGGCCGCGGACGCGGTTGCCGAGGCCCTGGGTGATCGGCGCCACCGGGTCGACTACAACCGGTTACGGCGCCTGGTGGAGAGCCCGACGGGGTTGCCGGTACCGATTTCCAGGGATGCCGATGTGCTGTTGCCAGGCCACCTGAGCGGTGATCTGTAGCGGGGGCGAGGCAAACCGCCGTTTTAGACACGCAGAAACAAAGAACCCCGCGCAAGGCGGGGTTCCGGAACGGTGCTCAGAAGCCGTGAATTACTTGTACATGGACTTCTGGAACATGCGGTCAATCTCTTCGCTGTTGCGCTGAGAGGCCTCGAGCGCGGCGTCAGCGTCGGCCTGAGCCTGGGCGGCCATGTCACGGGCCTCGTTCGCAGTGGCCAGGGCCTCATCGGCGGTGGCACGGGCATCGGAGGCCTCGGCGCGGGCCTCGTCCACCATGCTGCGCACATCTTCCTCGGCAACGGTGGCGCAACCGGCGAGCAGGGCCAGGGAAGCACCAATGGCAGAGTACTTCAGTGCGTTCTTGATCTTCACGGTCATGGGAGTCTCCTTGTACGGACGTAAAACCCTAGCTGGGCGATTAAATTTGCATCAGCTCACATGCGAATCCTAGCGGATCAGAACGCGAGTGCCAATGTTTACCCAGTCAGCCAGGCGCTCTATTTCTTCGTTCGTTACCGCAACGCAACCCTGGGTCCAGTGGAAGCGATCGTGAATGTCCGGATCCCCTCCGCCGATACCGTGAATCCCGATATGGCCACCCAGTCGGGTCTCCTGCGGCGGGGCGCGGTGCCGTCTGAGGTGATCGTGGTAGGCGCGGTATTCGGCCTCGTCGAACACCCCGGCCTCCAGCGCCTTGCGGGCGTGCCGCGGAGTGGGGTAATCGAGGCCCAGAAAGATGTGGAAGGGACTGTTCTGGTTGATCCGGTTGATGCGGAATTCGCCCGTCGGGGTGCGGTTGTCGCCCCGCTGCCGGAGCGCGGCGGTGCCTGCCCGACCCACCGAGATCTGCTGGAAGACCTCCACCGGCTCATGGCCCTGGTAGACCGTGAGCTCCGCCGCGTCCGGGTCCACTTTCACCCAGATCTCGCCGTCGTGATTCGGTGCCGCAGCCACAGACCCCGCCATCAGCATGAGGCCCGCGACCAGTAGTCTCGCCAGCACGCTCATCGGGCGGCTTCCAGGAACTGCAACAGGTCGGTGGCATCGAACGGCCAGCCGAGGCGGTGGCCGGCGTCATCAGCCAGCACTGGAATGTGACCACCGTAAGTGGCCATCCACTCCGGGTCTTCGACCACGTCGCGCGGCCGCCACTCCATCGACTGGTAGGCGGCGACGGTTTCGAGCAGACGCTCCGCCTCTTCGCAGAGGTGGCAGCAATCGGTCATGTACAGATAAAGCACGAACGCCCCCCGAGGCGCGAGAATACGCCCGCTATCATACGAAGGCGCACCGCGGCGGGCAATCGGTGCCCGGACAGCGAGCTAGACCTGTCCCCACCTGGTCAGCGGTGATCGGGCTGGCGGGCCACGACGGCCCCGGTCATCTCGGCTGCCGTGGTCTCGGGGTCACCGGCCGATTGGCTGATGATCCAGGTCTGCGCATCTCCAACCGCAGGCGGATGATCAGCGCCGGCCAGCACCACCAGGCCCGCATCCAGCAGCAGTGGAATGACCGCTTCGGGGTCATGAATGCCGTCGGGCAAGGGCTCCGGCAGTCGGTAGACGTGCAGCCCTTGGGCGAACAGATTCCCTTCGAGCCGGCGCACCGTGGCGCCGCGGGTGGCTTCAGCACCTCCGTAGACCCAGACCGCCAGAGCTTGCTGGCCTTTCTGGCGGGCGCGGGCGCGGGCATCCGGAACCGGGGCCGCAGCGGTGCTTTCATGGACACGATCAATCATGCCCGCGGCGACTGTGCCGTGATGGCTGCGGTCGACCAGGATAAAGGCGCCGGCGTCAGCGCAGGCGGCATAGGGTTCGCAGGGTAGCGGGGCGCCCAACGTGATCTCCACCCCCCCAATACTGTTTAATGCCAGTTGCCCCGGGGCTTCGCCGCGCTCCAGCCGATGGATGTCCAGGGAATGGGTCAGGCGGGATACCGTGGCCGGCACGCTGCAAGTGGCCAGCTTGAGCCAGAACTGCTGACCGGGGCGCAGGGGGCGCTCATGCATCCAGATCAGTTCCGCTGCCAGGGCGCGAGCGTTGGTCAGGCTGGGGGTGTCTGCATCCACCAGCCAGTCGCCGCGGGAGACATCCAACTCGTCGGCCAGGGTAACAGTAACCGCCTGGCCGGCGTGGGCCGCCGACGATACTGGGCAGCTGAATCCCGCCAAACTGTGGATGCGGCTTCGCTGACCGCTGGGGAGGACGCGCACCGCCTGACCGGGGTAGAGGGTACCGGTGGCCAGGGTACCGGCATACCCGCGGAAACCGGCGTGCGGACGGCTGACGTACTGTATAGGTAGTCGAACCGCCTCGAGTGGGCGCTGGTCGACTGCCGGTGCCACCGACTCCAGCCACTGCAACAGGGTGGGGCCCGCGTGCCAGGGCGCCACATCGTCAGCCGAGTGGACCACATTGCGCCCCTGCAGGGCAGAGAGCGGAATGCAGTCCACCCGCTCCAGGCCCAGGCGTTCGGCCAGCACCTGGTAGTCGTTCTCGATCGCCCTGAAGGTGGCTTCGTCCCAGTCCACCCGATCCATCTTGTTCACGGCGAGTACCACAGAACGGATACCCAGCAGGGCGCAGATGGCGCTATGCCGGCGGGTCTGGGGCAACAGCCCCTTGCTGGCATCCACCAGGATAATGGCCACGTCGGCAGTGGAGGCGCCGGTGGCCATGTTGCGGGTGTACTGCTCATGGCCCGGGGTGTCGGCAATGATGAACTTGCGCTTTTCGGTGGCGAAGTAGCGGTAGGCCACATCGATGGTGATGCCCTGTTCCCGCTCCGCCTCCAGGCCGTCCACCAGAAGGGCAAGATCCGGCGCGTCGCCGGTGGTTCCGTAGCGGGCACTGGCCTGGTTCAGCGCCGCCAGCTGGTCCTCCGGTATGGCCCCGGCATCGTGCAGCAGGCGCCCGATCAGCGTGCTCTTGCCGTCGTCCACGCTGCCGCAGGTGAGCAGGCGCAGCAGGTCGCGGGCCTCCAGCGCCTCCAGGCGCAGGTGCAGGTCGGTATGGCTGGTCATGGTCTCACTCGTCGCTTGGTGGATGGCTGATCAGAAATAGCCTTCACGTTTTTTCTTCTCCATGGAGCCGGCCTGGTCGTGGTCGATGGCACGGCCCTGGCGCTCGCTGCTGCGCGAGTCCAGCATCTCGGCGATGATCTCGGGCACGGTGGTGGCGCTCGAGCGGATTGCACCGGTCAGCGGGTAGCAGCCCAGCGTCCGGAAGCGCACGCGCTCCATGCGCGGGGTCTCACCCGGCTTCAGTGGCATGCGATCGTCGTCCACCATGATCAGTAGGCCGTCACGTTCCACCACTGGGCGTTCGGCGGCGAAATAGAGGGGCACCACCGGGATTTTCTCGCGGTGGATGTAGAGCCAGACATCCAGCTCCGTCCAGTTGGACAGGGGAAAGACCCGGATGCTCTCGCCCTTGTGAATGCGGCCGTTGTACAGGTTCCAAAGCTCCGGGCGTTGCCCTTTGGGATCCCAGCGATGGTGCGGGTCGCGGAAGGAGTAGACCCGTTCTTTGGCGCGACTGGCCTCTTCGTCCCGTCGGGCGCCCCCGAACGCGGCGTCGAAGCGGTGCTCATCCAGCGCCTGTTTGAGCGCCTGGGTCTTCATGACATCGGTGTGCACCGACGAGCCGTGGCTGAAGGGCCCGATGCCCTGTGCCACGCCATCGGGGTTGATGTGCACCCGCAGTTCCATGCCCACTTCCTCGGCCATGCGGTCGCGGAAGCTGATCATCTCCCGGAACTTCCAGGTGGTGTCCACGTGCAGCAGAGGGAAGGGCGGCTTGCCTGGGTGAAAGGCCTTGCGGGCCAGGTGCAGCATCACCGACGAGTCCTTGCCGATGGAGTAGAGCATCACCGGGTTCTCGAACTCCGCCGCCACCTCGCGGATGATGTGGATGCTCTCCGCCTCCAATCGGTCCAGATGACTGGTGGCAGGCAGGGGCTCGGACGCTCTGCTGTGTTCCAAAGCACTGGCGGCTTGGCTCATAGGGTACCTCCGGCGTGTTTCAGGGGCGCCCGCTGGGGGGGCGTATCAGGGCTTTCCGGGAGGGGGCTGAAGGCCGACTGCCCGGGGGTGGCACACTGGAACCAGTGCAGTTGCGTGTGCAGGCGCACCGTGTCCCCCACGATCAGCAGTGCCGGGGGCTTGATGCCCTCGGCAGCCACCCGGCGGGGCAGGGTCTCCAGGCTGCCGATCAGCACGCGCTGGCTGCGGGTGGTGCCCTGTTCCACCACCGCAGCGGGGTGGTGATTGGGCAGCCCGTGGCGGCGCAGGTTGGCGCAGACCTCCGGCAAGCGCCCGAGGGCCATGTAGAAGACCAATGTCTGCCCGGAACGGGCCAGGTCCGCCCAGTCGGTGTCGGTTTGATCGTCGGCCGGGTGGCCGGTCAACAGGCGGCAGCTGTGGGCATGGTCCCTGTGGGTCAGCGGAATGCCCGCGTAGGCGGCGCAGCCCTGCGCCGCCGTGATGCCCGGTATCACTTGAAAGGGGATGCCGGCGGCAGCCAGTTCCGCCACCTCTTCGCCGCCGCGGCCGAATATAAAGGGGTCACCCCCTTTAAGGCGCAACACCCGATAACCGGCGCGGGCCAATTCCACCAGACGGGCGCTGATCGCCTCCTGGGGCAGGGTGTGCCGGCCTGCGGCCTTGCCGACCGGAATGCGCTCGGCGCCGGAATGGATCAGTTCAAGGATCTCCGGTGCCACCAGCCGGTCATACAGCACCGCATCCGCCCGCTGCATCAGGCGCACGGCCTTCAGGGTGAGCAGTTCCGGGTCGCCGGGGCCTGCGCCAACCAGATAGACCTCGCCTTGGGTGGTTGCCCGGGTCATGGTCGTTTTCCTCCGCCGGCCCGCACGGATTCGGCGTGCGGTGCCCGGTGTAACCCGCATTCGCGGTGTTCCGGGTCCTCCCACCACCACCGGCCAGCGCGCGGGTCCTCACCGACGGTGATGGCTCGGGTGCAGGGTGCGCAGCCGATGCTGGGATAACCTTGGTCATGGAGCGCGTTGTAGGGCACCTGGTGGGCACGGATGTAATCCCAGACGTCCTGCTCGCCCCACTCAACCAGCGGGTTGAACTTGGTGAGCCCGTGGGCGTCGTCGTGCTCCTCCAGGGCAAGCGCCTGGCGGGTTACCGATTGGGCCCGCCGTTGCCCGGTGATCCATGCCTTGCGGCCGGCCAGGGCCCGCGCCAGGGGCTCCACCTTGCGGATGTGGCAGCACGCCTTGCGGGCACTACGGCTGTCGTAGAACCCGTTGATGCCGTGGCTGTGCACCCAATCCTGTACGGCCTCGGCCTGGGGGAACCAGGTCTCGATGGCGATGCCGTACTGACGCCTTGCCTGCTGGTGCAGGGCATGGGTCTCGGGGTTGAGTCGGCCGGTATCCAGGGTGAAGGGCGTGATACCCGGCGCATGCCGACAGACCATGTCCAGCAACACCATGTCTTCGGCACCGAAGCTCACCGCCAGGGCCGCGGGCCCGTGGCTGGCTTCGATCTCCCTGAGCAGGCGCACGGCGTCATCGGTCAGTGAGTTCAAGCGGTCGTGGTCGATGCCTTGATTGGTCATGGCTAAGCGCCTCCCTCGGCTATGGCTGGCAAGCTAGCAAAGCTCGTAAAGACCCCAAAGGAATGTTTATCAATTTGCTTAATCCCATAAAGAATTAATCAGGGATCGAATAACAGATATAGGGAATAAGCAATTCCCTAATCATTCTTTCTAGTAGTAAGCAGTTGGGTACTAAGCTGACGCCCGTCAAATCGCCGCACCGAAAGGTTTCGAAGGTTATGTACCAGTACAGCGATCACGATCATGCCCTGGTGCGAGCGCGCGTGGAGGAGTTCCGCGACCAGACGCGCCGCCACTTGGCAGGGCAGCTCAATGAAGACGATTTCCGCCCGCTGCGGCTGATGAATGGGCTGTATATCCAGCGGTTGGGCCCCATGCTGCGGATCGCCATTCCTTACGGCACGCTGTCATCTACGCAGCTGAGAGCCTTGTCGGAGGTGGCCCGCCGTTACGACCGGGGGCTTGGCCATTTCACCACCCGCCAGAACATGCAGCTACACCACCTGGAACTGGCTGATGTTCCGGAGGTGCTCGCCGATCTGGCCGAGGTGGAGATGCACGCCATGCAGACCAGCGGAAACTGCATACGTAATGTCACCAGTGACCAGTTGGCGGGTATCGCGGCGGATGAAGTGGATGATCCGAGGCCCTGGTGCGAGCTGATTCGCCAGTGGGGCACGCTTCACCCCGAATTCATTTACCTGCCGCGTAAATTCAAGATCGCCGTCAGCGGGGCACGGTATGACCGCGCCGCCGTGCAGGTGCATGACATCGGTTTGCGGCTGGTGGAGGGCAGCGGTCACGACGCCCGTTTCGAGGTCTGGGTGGGTGGTGGCCTGGGACGCACCCCCGTTATTGCCGAACGCTTGCGCCACGACTTGCCGGGCCGGGAGGTGCTGCCCTACCTCGAGGCTATCCTGCGGATCTATAACCGGTTCGGCCGGCGTGACAACAAGAACAAGGCGCGCATCAAGATCCTGGTGCGGCAGCTGGGGGTGGCCCGTTTCCGGGAACTCGTGGAGGCCGAGTACGCCACCATGGCCCGCGACCACCTGCTGATCACGGAGTCACGGTATGCCGAGGTGGCTCGGCACTTCCGACGCCCGGCGGTGGCCACCACGGCAGCGGACGAGGCAGAGCTGCAGGCAACGGCGGAAGGGGACGAGGCGTTCGCCAACTGGCTGCGCTGGAATACGGAACGCCAGCGTCAAACCGGCGTGCGTGCGGTGACTGTTTGCCTGAAACATGGTGACCGGCAACCGGGTGATATCAGCAGCGATGAGATGGA
Source organism: Alkalispirillum mobile (assembly GCF_003664325.1). Taxonomy (NCBI): domain Bacteria; kingdom Pseudomonadati; phylum Pseudomonadota; class Gammaproteobacteria; order Chromatiales; family Ectothiorhodospiraceae; genus Alkalispirillum; species Alkalispirillum mobile. The sequence continues at coordinate 424,084 of NZ_RCDA01000001.1, read as the reverse complement.
TGTGGTCGCGGAACTGGCAGATCATGCAGGCCAGGGCGAGATCCGCAGTACCCACCACCAGAATCTGGTGCTGCCGGATATTCCGGCCAGCCGCCTTTACGCCGTCTGGCAGACGCTGGCTCGACTGGGCCTGGCTCACCCGGTGGTGGGCACGGTGGCCGACACTATCTGCTGTCCGGGTTGGAAGTACTGCAACCTGGCCAACGCTGAGTCGATTCCGGTTGCGTTGGCGGTGCAGGAGCAGTTAGAGGACCTGGATTATCTGCACGATCTGGGTGAGGTGCGGCTGAATATCTCGGGCTGCATGAACGCTTGCGGCCACCACCACGTGGGTCATATCGGCATTCTCGGTGTCGAGAAGCGGGGTGAGCCCTGGTACCAGATCCAGGTAGGCGGATCCTCTGCCGGTGAGGTCAGCCTCGGTAAGGTGCTGGGGCCTTCGGTGGCCCAGGACCAGGTGGCCCCGGTGGTGGCGTCCCTGATGGAGCGCTACGTGGCCCTCCGCGAAGGCGAGGAACGTTTCATCGATACGGTGCGCCGGGTCGGCCTGGCGCCGTTCAAGGAGGTGCTTCATGCTGCTGCTTGAGGAGGGTCGCACGGCTGCTGACAACTGGCAGCGGCTCGCGGCGGAGGGTCTCGCCAACCCGCTGCCGGCGGGCAACTGGCTGATCCCGCGGCAGGATTGGGAGGCCGCTGGGCGGCCCCGCCCGGCCAAAGGTGCCCGACTCGCCCTGGAACTGGAGGGTGACGATGATCCCGAGGGGCTGGCGGATCTATTGCCCCAGCTGCCGCTGGTAGCCGTGCGTTTTCCGGTTGCCACCGATGGCCGCGGATTCAGCCTGCTGCCCTGGTTGCGTCAGTTGGGGTACGTCGGCCCGGTGCGGGCAACCGGTGACCTGCGGGTTGATCAGCTGAGTGCGTTACGGCGCGCTGGGTTCGCGTCCATTGAATTATCCGACGACGTGGACCTGGAGACTGCGCAGCGTTGTCTGCAACGATTCGGACAACTCGGGACGACGCCAGTCCGGAGAGCCGAGCGATGACCGGGCTAAGTGATGTCGGGTACAGCACCGAAGCCATTGCCGCGGGTGAGGCAGTCGAAGCCGTGGTCGTGCGGTTCGCGGGTGATTCCGGCGACGGTATGCAGCTCACGGGCAGTCAGTTCACCCGCGCTACCGCGCTTGCCGGCAATGATCTCGCTACGCTTCCCAGCTTCCCTGCGGAGATCCGTGCCCCGGCCGGGACCACCTTTGGCGTATCGTCATTCCAGATCCAGTTCGGCGCGCGTTCCGTGGCCACGCCGGGTGATGCACCGGACGTGCTCGTGGCCATGAACCCCGCTGCCTTGCGTGTTCACTTGCCTGACGTCGTGGTGGCAGGGACACTGGTTATCAACAGCAGTGCATTCACGGACCGCAATCTCGCCAAGGCCGGCTACGAGGTCAGCCCCTTGGATGACGGAAGCCTGGACAACTATCAGGTCGTGGCCGTGGACATCGCCCAACGCACCGTGGAGGCGGTCAAGGAGTTCGGCTTGGGGCATGGTGATGCCCGGCGCTGCAAGAACCTCTGGGCGCTTGGGCTGATGTACTGGTTATACGGCCGCGATCCGGGCGCGACGCTGGAGTGGATTGCTCGAAAATTCGCCCACCGGGAAGATCTCGCTGCCGCGAACCGTGCGGCGCTGTTAGCGGGCCACGCCTACGGCGAGACAGCGGAGTTGGGTCCAGCCCTCCCACGTACTCATGTGCCCCCCGCCGAACGGGCACCCGGGCGCTATCGAACGGTGACCGGCGCGGATGGCCTGACCTGGGGGCTGCTTGCCGGGGCGGGCAAGGCAGAACTGCCCATGGTATTTGCCTCCTATCCCATCACACCGGCCTCCGGGCTGTTGCACACGTTGGCCGGGCTCCGTGAGCCTGGTTTGACCACATTGCAGGCTGAAGACGAAATTGCCGCGGCCTGTGCCGCGATCGGGGCCTCGTTCAGTGGCTCCCTTGGCGTGACCGCCAGCTCCGGTCCCGGCGTGGCCCTGAAGGGCGAGGCATTGGGGCTTGCGGTAAGTGCCGAGCTACCGCTTGTCGTCGTGAACTGCCAGCGCGGCGGCCCCTCCACCGGGCTGCCGACCAAAACGGAGCAGGCGGATCTCTACCAGGCTCTCTACGGGCGTAACGGGGACGCGCCCCTCTGCGTCCTGGCACCGGCTTCAGCGGCCGACTGCTTTAGCATGGCAATTGAAGCCGTCCGTTTGGCCGTGGGGTACATGACGCCGGTCCTGCTGCTGGCGGACGGCTATCTGGTTAATGCCGCGGAGCCCTGGCAGATCCCCGAGCTTTCGGACTGGGAAGATTTCCCCGTCCGTTTCCATACGGATCCGGACGGGTTTCACCCCTTCTTGCGGGAGGCCGCCACCGGCGCCCGCCCTTGGGTGAAGCCCGGGACGGCGGGTTTGGAGCATCGCATTGGTGGGCTGGAGAAAGACTTCGATAGCGGCCATATCTCTTATGAGCCGGGCAACCACCAGCGCATGACCGACGTGCGCGCCCAGAAGATCCGCGGCATGGCCGATGCCATACCTGAACAGGACGTGGCTGTTGGCGGGCTTTCGGGGGACTTGGCAGTGGTGAGCTGGGGGTCGACCTACGGGGCGGTTAACCAGGCGGTCCGGCGAAGTCGCATGAAAGGTCGTGAGGTGGCCCATATTCACCTGAGATACCTCAACCCGTTACCGCGCAACCTGGGGCCTTTGCTGCGGGGCTATGACCGGCTGCTGGTCCCGGAGCTCAATAACGGCCAATTGGTTAATGTTCTCCGGGCCAGCTTCGGGGTCCACGCCGAGGGACTCAGCCAGGTGACCGGGGAACCGTTCCGCATCGCCCATTTGGAACACGCATTCAAAGAGATTTTGGAAGCCTGATCATGACTGCAGCGACCGCTTCACCCAAACCCGTGGATTTCGCCTCGGATCAACAGATACGCTGGTGCCCGGGCTGCGGTGACTATGCGATTCTCAAGGGCATTCAGAAGACCCTCGCGGGGCTGGGTGTGCCGCAGGAAAACCTTGTGTTCGTTTCCGGTATCGGTTGTTCCTCGCGCCTTCCGTACTACCTCGAAACCTACGGTTTCCACACCATCCATGGCCGTGCCCCCGCGGTGGCAACGGGGGTGAAGCTCGGCAACCCGGCGTTGGACGTCTGGGTGATCACAGGCGACGGCGACGGTCTCAGCATTGGTGGCAACCATCTCATGCATGTCCTGCGACGCAACCTCGACATGCAGATTCTGCTGTTCAATAACGAAATCTACGGGTTGACCAAGGGGCAGCTGTCGCCGACATCGAAGCCCGGAACCCGTTCCCCCACGAGCCCACGGGGGGCTGTGGACACGCCGGTGATGCCGGCGCGGTTCGCCTTGGGCGCGGGTGCGCGCTTTGTGGCTCGGGCGGTGGACACGGACCCGAAGGCCTTGGGAGTGGTGCTGGAGCGTGCGCACGAGCATCGCGGTGCTTCACTGGTGGAGATCTACCAGAACTGCATCGTCTACAACGACCAGGCGTTTGCGGCTATCACCCAGCGGGGCCGCGCCGCAGACAATACCATCCGTTTGCGACACGGCGAGCCCATGCGTTTTGGTGCAAACGGTGACAGGGGATTGGTGCTGGATCCAGCCAGCTGCGCCCTTCGCGTGGTGGACGTGGGTGGCGAAAACGGGGTGCCGGAATCCGAGCTGCTGGTCCACGATGAGCGGAATGCCGCGCTGGCTGGCCTGCTGGCCAGCATGCAGCCACCGGACCTGCCGGTTGCCCTTGGCGTGCTCTACTGCGACCCCGAGGATCAGAGCGGGACGGACACCGAGCGAAGCCCCGTGCAACTGGCGGCGGTGGATCGGCTATTGAACGAAGGGCACGTCTGGCGTGTCGCAGGGTAGTGAGACCACCATAGTGCTGTCCGGAGGTCGGTGCCGCGCTGCGTCGGTCCCCCAGGACCTCGTGACAGCCGTCATTGGATGCTAACGGCAAGGGAGGCGCATGCCCACGGAGGTCCTGCTCGTCGACAATGGCTCGCTACGCGCGGCGTCCACTATCAGCCTGCGCCGCCTGGCGGAGGGCCTGAGCAACCGGGTAGGTCGGCCGGTGCAGCCAGTCTCTTTATTGCATTCGGACAGGGCGCCGATCGCCGCGCTCGGCGGCGTGCCCGCGCGGACGCTGGAGCCGGCGCTGCAAGCGCGCGCGGCTGCCGGCATCCGGCGGTTTCGCATTGTCCCGCTCTTCTTTGGTCCGAGCCGGGCACTGACCGACTATCTGCCTGAACGGGTAACGAAACTCTCGCAACAATTCCCCGACCTGGATGTACGGGTCGCACCGCCGTTGGTGGATCTGGAGCGGGGGCACGACCCCCGCGTCGCGCGGATCCTGGCGGACTTCGTCGAGTCGGTACGGGATGGGGCCGGTACCCGCGTCATTCTGGTGGACCATGGGAGCCCCGTGCCAGCCGTTGCCCAAGTCCGTGACTATGTGGCCGGGCAGCTCAGCATCATGCTGCAGGGGCGGGTGGACAGAGTGGTGCCTGCCTCGATGGAGCGCCGGCCGGGAACGGCCTACGCCTTCAACGAGCCACTTCTGGCCACGCTGCTGGAGCGGCCGGCGTTCACCAGCGGGCGGGTGGTAATTGCCATGATGTTCCTGCAACCGGGCCGGCACGCGGGCGCAGACGGGGACGTTGCCCGGATCTGCGCTGACGCGGAGGCCCGCCATCCCGCGCTTAGAACCGTTATGGCGCCGCTGGTGGGCGAACACCCACTGTTGCTGGAGATTCTGGCCGACCGCCTGGCCACCATCCACTCCCGGGCCGATGGATCGGATCCCGCACCGGTGTCGTGACTGGGGGTAGTGGTAAACTGCCCGCCCCTTGAAAGGTAATCTGCCCATCGCAGAAACTTGATGAGTCTGGAGCGGCAGATCATATCGCCGGACAATGCCGTGGAGGGCCCAGCTTTGTATAATCCGGAACAGGCGACATTCGTGCCGGACCGAACCCTGTCGGTCGCACCCATGATGGAGTGGACCGATTGTCATGCGCGCTATTTTCTGCGCCTGCTCGCCCCGCGCACGCTGCTGTTCACGGAGATGGTCCCGGCCCTGGCGGTCTGGCACAACGACCCGACCCGTTTTCTGGCCTACAGCCCGGAAGAGCACCCGCTGGCAGTCCAGTTCGGCGGTGCGGACCCGGAGCACCTGGCCCATTGCGCCCGGCTGGCGGAGGCCTGGGGTTACGATGAAGTGAACCTAAATGTCGGCTGCCCGAGCGACCGGGTGCAGGCCGGCGCCTTCGGCGCCTGCCTGATGGCCGAGCCGGACCGGGTTGCCGACTGCGTGGCGGCGATGCGGGAGAGCTGTCGATTGCCGGTGACGGTGAAACACCGGATCGGCGTGGACGACCTGGACAACTATGATTTCCTCGCCGGTTTTGTCGAGCGGGTCGCGGCGGCCGGCTGCCAAACCTTTTATGTGCATGCCCGCAAGGCCTGGTTGAAGGGCTTGAGCCCGAAGGAGAACCGCGAGATCCCGCCACTGGACTACGCCCGCGTCCACCGCCTGAAGCGCGATTTCCCGCAGTTGGAGGTGGTGCTCAACGGCGGCATCACCGCCCTGGAGGAGATCGAAACCGCGCTGCAGGAGGGACTGGACGGGGTAATGGTCGGCCGGGAGGCCTACGGCAACCCGTGGGCCCTGGCCGGTTGGGACCGGGCGCTGTACGGCGCGGCGGGCGCCGGGGTGCCGGACCGGCATGCAGCCGTGCGGGCATTCCTGCCTTACGTGGAGGCGCAACTGGCGGCGGGGGCGCGATTGCAGCACCTCGCCCGGCACATCCTCGGCCTGTTCAACGGCTGCCCGGGTGGCCGGCGCTGGCGGCGCCACATCAGCGAGCAGGCCCACAAGGACGGGGCCGGGCCCGAGGTGATCGAGCAGGCGCTGGCCCTGGTCCCCGAGGGCCGCGCTGTGGCCTGACGTCGGCTCAGATCCGGAAGAAACGCCGGGCGTTGGCGGTGGTGGCCCCGGCGATGGTCTCGCGGCTGTGCCCGGTCAGTTCCGCTACCTTGTCCAGCACGTAGGGCAGGTGGGCGGGCACGTTGCGCCGGGTCTTCGGGCGCGGCCGTATATTGCGAGGCATCAGGTAGGGGCAGTCGGTCTCGATCATCAGCCGGTCCAGGGGGATGTCCTTGACGCACGCTTGCAGGGCCTGCCCCCGCCGCTCGTCACACACCCAGCCCGTCACCCCGACGTGCAGGTCCATGTCCAGGTAGTCGTAAAGCATCCGCCGGTCGCCGGTGAAGCAGTGGGCGATGGCGTCTACCAGGTCGTCCCGGTAGGCCCGCACCATGTCCCGGAAGCGCTCATGGGCCTCCCGCTGGTGGAGGAACACCGGCAGCCCCAGCTCACAGGCCAGTTCCAGGTGGCGCTCGAAGACCTTCTCCTGCACCGAGCGCGGGGAGATATCCCGGTAGAAGTCCAGCCCCGTCTCGCCGATGGCCACCACCAGGTCATCAGCGGCCAGGTCCCGTAACAGGGCCTCGGACTCCCCGTGCCAATCGCCAGCGTGGTGGGGGTGAAAACCGGCGGTTGCCCTCATCCGTTCCGGGTGACGGCGGGCCAGTTCCAGGCCGTCCACCGCGCTCTTGGCGTCAGCGCCGGTGACGATAAACAGGTTGACGCCCACCGCAGCGGCTTCCTCCAGCACCTGGTCCATGTCCTTGCGAAAGGATGAGTGGCTGAGATTGGCGCCGATATCCACCAGTTCCAGTGCCGCGTCGCTCATGGGACCCTCTTGCTGCCGTTGGTTGGGGGCGGGATTATCGCCTTTCCCGGGCCTGCTGGCCAACCGCTTGCCCGGCAGGGCCCTTTGCCGTGAGACTGCAGTCAAACGTTCATCCCCTCGGGAGGCGCAAGCGCATGTCACAGGATTACGAGCAACTGCCCATGAACTGGGTGGGGGACTGGGCCGGGCGGCGCGCCGCGCTTACGCCGGACAAGCCCGCCATCTGTGACCCGGATGCCGGGCCGCCGCTCACCTATGCCGAAATGAATGAGCGAGCCGACCGCACCGGGCAATGGCTCATGGGGGCCCTGGGCCTGAAGCCGGGGGAGCGGGTGGCCGTGCTTTGTCGTAACCGACTGGAACTGGTGGACCTGTACCTGGCCTGTGGCAAGACCGGCGTGGTCCTGGCGCCGCTCAGCTTTCGCCTGGCCGCGCCGGAGCTGGAAGACCTGCTGGCGCGCATCGCGCCCCGCGCTTTCTTGCAAGAGGAGGCGCTGGATGAGCTGGCCGAGGCGCTGACACTCCCCGACAGCGTGGCGCACCGGCTCCGGCTGGACGACGCGGGTGGGGCCTGGCAGCGGGGCCCGTTGGCCGCGCCCGCCAAGCCGGCCAACCGCCCGCTGGCCATGCGTGACCCCTTCCTTTACATCCACACCGGCGGGACCACGGGCAAGCCGAAGATCTGCCCGATCAGCCACCGCCAAATGACCTGGAACGCGATCGACATCCTGGCCACATCCGGTGGGGCGCTGGGGCCGCAACGGGAACTGGTTACCTTCCCGTTCTTCCACGTGGGCGGCTGGAACACGCTCACCCCGGTGTACTATGCCGGCGGTTACAGCGTGATCCTGCGGCAGTTTGACCCGGGCCGGGCGCTGGCGCTGATCAGCGAGCAGGGTATCAGCCATTTCGGCGCGGTAGAGGCGATGCTGCAGATGATGAGCGCTCATCCCGATTTTGCCGCTGCCGATCTGCGCACGCTGGAGGGCATCACCACCGCTGGCGCCTCCTGCAGCGAGACGACCATGCGGCCCTGGGTGGCGCGCGACATTCCCGTGGCGCAGTCCTACGGGTTGACGGAGGGCGGGCCCTCCAACTTCATGCTGGTCACCGACGGCCTGGATGCCGATACCGTCTGGGCCCAGCGCCACAGCATCGGTCAAAGCATGTTCCACACCGACTACCGCATCACCGACCCGGAGGACGGGGCGCCCGTGAAGCCCGGCGATACCGGCGTGCTGGAAGTGCGCAGTCCCCACGCCTTTGACGGGTACCTGGACGACACGGGCCGCACGGCGAACGTACTCAAGCCCGACGGCTGGATCTGGACCGGTGATCTGGCGCGGGCCGATGCGCAGGGGCGGGTCACCCTGATGGGACGGGCTGACAACGTCTTTGTGTCCGGCGGAGAGAACATCGCCCCGGAGGAGGTGGAGCGGGTGCTGACTGATTACCCGGGGGTCAAGGCGGCGGCGGTGGCCGGGGTGGCCGATGCCCGCTGGGGTCAGGTGCCGGGGGCGCTGGTGGTGCGCACCGACCCGGGCGTGGATGCCCGAGCGCTGACCGAGCACGCCGAACAGCACCTGGCCCGTTATAAGCGGCCGCGCCATTGGCGGTTTGTCGATGCGATGCCGCTGACCGGGGCTGGAAAGATTGACCGCAAGCGCGTGGCCAATATATTGAAACAATCTGAATAATCTTTTGTAGGCGATTGAATGAACGACACAAAAAATCTGGATAAAAGCCCCGTCGTTGACCAGCGGCACGGCCACCGGCGCGAGGACCCCTGGGCCTGGCTGCGCGACCCGGATTGGCGTGAGGCCATGGCCGACCCTGGCCGGCTGCACCCGGAGATCCGGGCCTGGCTGGAGGCGGAGAACGCCGAGACGGACCGGGTGCTGACCCCGCTAAAACCGCTTCACGACAAGCTGGTCGGGGAACTGCGCGGCCGGCTGTGCGAGGATGACCGTGGCGTGCCCATGCCGGACGGCCCGTGGGCCTATTACTGGCGGTTCCGTCCCGGCGGTGAGCACCCGCTCATCTGCCGGCGGCCGCGCGATGACGAGGACGACCGGCGTGAGCAGGTGCTGCTGGACGCCGATGCCCGAGCCCGCGACTGCGATTACTACGACCTGGCCGCCTGGGGGCACAGCCCCGACCATCGCTACCTGGCCTTCAGCGAGGATCGGACCGGCTCCGAGAAGCTGCAGATCCGCTTCCTCGACACCGAGACCGGCGAATTGTTGCCCGACTGCCTCGAGGAGGTGCGGGGCGATTTCGAGTGGGCGGCCGACAGCCGAACCCTGCTCTGGATAGAGGGCGACGAGGAACACCGCCCGCGGCGGGTGCGCCGTCACAGGCTGGGCGAAGACCCGGGCGGGGCGCACCCCGGCCCGGTGCTCTACGAGGAAGCGGATCCCGGTTATTTCCTGGGCCTCGGCCGGACCCAGAGCGATCGCTTCCTGGTCATCGACTGCCACGGCCACGGCAGCAACGAGCAGTGGGTGATCCCCGCCGATGCCCCGGACACGCCACCGCGTTGCCTGATCCCCCGGGCCCCGGAGCAGGAGTACGCCGCCGTGGATCACGGGGAGCGCTGGATCCTGCTGACCAACCACCGGGCAGAGGATTTTCGCATCGTCTCCGCCCCGTTGGAGGCGCCCGGCGATACCGGCCAGTGGACCGATCTGGTCCCTCACCACCCCGGGCGATTGCTCCGGGATGTGCACGTGTTGCGGGACTGGCTCGTCTGGGCCGAAATGGAGGACGCCCAGCCGGCGATCCGCTACCGGGCTTGGGAGGGCGGCGAGACCCGCCGGATCGACTTTGGTGACGAGCCCTGCGACCTGGGCCTGGTCGCCGGCTACGAGTACGCTACCGACACACTGCGCACCGTCTGGAGCAGTCTGACCACGCCTGCGGAGGTACATGACCACGACCTCCGCGACGGGACACGGGTGCTGCGCAAGCGCCAGCAGATCCCCACCGGCCACGACCCGGCCGCCTATACCGCCACCCGCACCCACGCCACAGCCCCGGACGGCGAGCGCGTGCCCATTTCCGTGGTCCACCGCGCCGACCTGGACCCTGGCCCGCAGACGCCCTTGCTGCTCTACGCCTACGGAGCCTACGGCATCACCAGCGAGGCCGGATTCAGCCCGCACCGGCTCTCCCTCCTGGATCGCGGCTTTGTCTTCGCCATCGCCCACGTACGGGGCGGCAAGGAGCGGGGGCACCGCTGGTACCGCGAGGGCCGGCGGGAGCACAAGGCCAACACCTTCAGCGACACCATCGCCTGCGCCGAGGCCCTGATCGCGCAAGGCTACACCGGCAGCGGCCGGCTGGCCCTGTTTGGTGGCAGTGCCGGCGGGTTGCTGGTCGGGGCCGTGCTCAACCAGCGTCCGGAGCTTTTCCACGCCGCGGTGGCGGCCGTGCCCTTCGTCGACGTGCTCAACACCATGCTGGACGCCAGTCTGCCGTTGACTCCGCCGGAGTGGCCGGAATGGGGTAACCCGGTGGAGGACGAGGCGGCCTACCACCGCATCCGCAGCTGGTCGCCCTACGACAACGTGGCGGAGCGCCGCTACCCCCATTTGCTGGTGACCGCCGGAGTCAGCGACCCGCGGGTCACCTACTGGGAGCCGGCCAAGTGGGTGGCGAAGCTGCGCGAGGTCTGGCCGGCCGACCGGCTGTTGCTGCTGGACACGAACATGAGCGCCGGCCACGGCGGCCCGGGCGGGCGCTTCGAGTACCTGCACGAGGTGGCCCAGCGCTATGTTTTCCTGCTGCACGTGTACGGGCTCGCTGAAAGGGCGGATGCCGCCAATACTTGAGTCAGGATGACAGGCCTCGGATTGACGGGGCCGAACAGGAGGGTGGATGGCAGCAGAGCCGGTGTTCCAGGCCCGGGGGGTGACCCGCGTTTACCGTATGGGCGATGTGTCGGTGCACGCCCTGCGCGGGGTGGACCTGACACTGGAGCAGGGGGAGTTCGTGGTCCTGCTCGGGCCCTCGGGCAGTGGCAAGTCCACGCTGCTGAACATCCTCGGCGGGCTGGACCGGCCCACGGCCGGCGAGGTCCACTGCGCCGGCTTCGACCTGGCGCGGGCCAGCGAGGCGGACCTGACCCGCTTCCGGCGCCACGTGGTGGGGTTTGTCTTTCAGTTCTATAACCTCATCCCCAGCCTGACCGCCCGTGAGAACGTGGCCATTGTCACGGAGATCGCCCACGATCCCATTTCGCCGGAGGAGGCCCTGGAGCGGGTCGGGCTCGGCGAGCGGATGGATCACTTCCCCGCCCAACTGTCCGGCGGTGAGCAGCAGCGCGTCGCCATTGCCCGGGCCATCGCCAAGCGCCCGCGGGTCCTGCTCTGTGATGAGCCCACCGGGGCGCTGGACTCCAGCACCGGCATCAACGTGCTGCGCGTGCTGTTGGACATCAATCGCTCCTTCGGCACCACCACCGCCGTGATCACCCACAACGCCGACATTGCCCGCATGGCGCACCGGGTCGTGCACTTCGCCGACGGCCGTATCCGTGAGGTGGAACAAGTCGATGAGCCGGCGCCACCGGAGGCGCTGGCATGGTGAACCGGGCCGCGATCAGGCGCTGGGCGATCGCCCTCTTACTGGCGATGCCCCTGGGTGTTGTCGTGGCGGGGGACGATGGGGACGCGCAGGGCGAGGGCGACTACGTGCCGGATGACCCCGAAACCGAATGGCTGCCCGAGGAAGAGGAGGACCGCCCCTTTATCGAAAGGATGGACCGTGGCCAGGCAACGGTCTCCCGGGGGGTCTTCCTGCTTTCCCGGCAGCTGGACCGCATGCTCGGTACCGACGACACCCTCTACCCGGACGAGGACTACCGTTCCCTGGTCCGTGTGCGCGTGCAACAGCGGGTCAGCGACATCGGCAGTGACCGCACCGAGGCCGGCGTGTCCGGGCGGTTGCGGCTACCCGGGGCTCAGGACCGCCTCAGCCTGGTCTTCAGCAGCGAGGAGCCCGAGGACGAGATCGACGCCGAGCGGGGCACGCCGGTGGAGTTGGACGATGATCGGACCCAGAGCGTGGGGCTGGAATTCCTCCGGCCCAGCGAGAACTGGGAGAGCTCGCTGGATGCCCGGCTGCGCTCCGGCAGCCCCGTGGATCTGCTCACCCGCGGCCGGGTCTGGCGCGATTTCCAGCCCGGCCAATGGAGGATCCGACCGCGCCAGTCGCTGTTCTGGTACGACGCCCGCGGCACGGGGGCCACCACCGATATCCGCCTGGATCACCCGGTCACCGAGTACAGCGCCATGCGGCTGGAGGGTAGTGCCACCTGGTTCGACCGGGAATCGCAGTTCTACTACGACCAGCGCCTGTCCTATATCCAGGCGCTCAGTCCCCGCCGCTCGCTGGTCTGGCAGGCGGGGACACGGGGTGAGAGTGAGCCCAACAATCAGCTCACCCAATACTACGTGCAGGTGCGTTGGCGGTCCCGGATTCACCGTGACTGGCTCAGCCTGGAGGTCCGGCCGCAACTGCGCCGGGACCGGGACGACGATTTCAACACCGAGCGCCGCATTTTCGTCGGGTTGGAGGCGGCCTTCGGCCATCCGGGGGCGTACTGATGCGCCTGCCTGCGCTCTACCGCATGTTGCTCCGGGAGTTCTGGCAGATGCGGGGCCAGGCGGCGGCCATCGCGGTGGTGATAGCCGGCGGTGTGGCCACGCTGATCATGTCGTTGGCCATTATCGATACCCTGCAGCAGACGCGGGACGACTTCTACCGCGATTACCGGTTCGGCCACGTCTTTGCCAGCCTGGAGCGTGCCCCGGAGTCAGTGCTGGCGCGGTTGCAGGACCTGCCCGGCGTTCAGCTTGCGGAGAGCCGGGTGGTGGCCGCCGCGCACCTGGAGTTGCAGGATTTCCCGGACCCGGTGGCCGGGCGCCTGCAGTCCCTCCCGGACGGTCGGAACAGCGAGCTGAACCGGCTCTTCCTCCGGACGGGGCGGCTCCCGGAGGCCGGGCGGGACCGGGAGGTGGTGGTCAGCGAGGCCTTCGCCGAGGCGCATGGACTGGTCCCCGGGGATCGTTTGGTTGCGGTGATCCATGGCCGCCGACAGGCATTGGAGGTCGTCGGCGTCGCCCTCTCCCCGGAGCACATTTACCAGATCCAGCCCGGCACCATGCTGCCCGACTACGAGCGCTATGGCGTGCTCTGGATGAACCGCGAGGCGTTGGCTGCCGCCCGCGACATGGAGGGCGCTTTCAACGATGTGAGCCTGCGCCTGGAGCGCAAGGCGCGTGAAGGGGATGTGATCCAGGCGGTTGATTCGATACTCGATCGCTATGGCGGAAGGGGGGCCATCGGCCGGGGTGATCAGCTCTCCAACCGCTACCTGGAGGAGGAGCTGGGGGGGCTGGAGACCCTGGCGACGCTGTTTCCCGCCATCTTCCTCGGCGTGGCGGCCTTCCTGCTCAACGTGGTGGTGGGCCGGCTGATCAACACGCAGCGGGGGCAGATCGGGGTGCTCAAGGCCTTCGGGCGGAGCAACCTGGAGGTGGGCGGCCATTACGTGCGCCTGGTGTTGCTCATCGTCGCCCTGGGGCTGGTGCTGGGGACTGGCGTGGGGGTCTGGTTGGGGCGCGGCATGGCGGCCCTGTATGCGGAGTTCTTCCGGTTCCCTTACCTCAGCTTTCACCTGGGCCCCAGGGCCTTTGCCATCGCGGCGCTGGTCACCGTCGGCTCGGCCCTGCTGGCGGTGGCGTTGGCGGTTCGCCGGGCGGTGCGATTGCCGCCCGCGGTGGCGATGCAGCCGGAGCCACCGCCGGTTTTCCGGGCCACGGTGGTGGAGCGACTGGGGCTGCAGCGTTGGTTCAGCCAGCCGGTGCGAATGATCCTGCGTAGCCTGGAACGACGGCCGGTGCGCGCGCTGCTGGGGATCACCGGGGTGGCCTTTGCCTGTGCCATCCTCATGGTAGGGCGCTTTCAGGACGCCGCCATTCACCACATGGCCGGGGTGCAGTTCGGACTGGTGGAGCGCGACGACATCACCGTGACCTTCACCGAACCCACCTCGTACAAGGCCGTTCACGAGCTGCAGGCCTTGCCCGGGGTGGTGCGCGTGGAGCCCTGGCGCAGTGCCAGTGTGGAGTTGCGGTCGGGGCACCAGCGCTGGCGTCTGGCGGTGCAGGGCGAGGTGCCCGGCGGCGAGTTGCGCCGTCTCCTGGACGAGAACCTGCGCGAGCAGCCGATGCCGGAGCACGGTCTGCTGCTCACCGACTGGTTGGCCCAGGAGTTGGGTATCCGCCCCGGGGATACCGTGGAGCTCCGGTTCCTGGAGGGGCATCGCGAGACGCGGGAGATCGAGGTCGGGGGCCTGATCCGTGAGATCATGGGGGTATCGAGCTATCTGCCGCTGGAGACGGTGAACCGGCTTCTGGGTGAGGGCCGCGCCATATCCGGAGCGCGCCTCCAACTGGAGCCGGGCTACCGGGAGGCCGTGGTGGCGGCCCTGCGCGAGCGGCCACGGGTGGCGGGCATCAGCGAGCGCGATGCGGCCATCGACAGCTTTTACGAGAACCTGGCCGAGACGGTGCTGATGTTCACCTTCATCACGACCCTGCTGGCCGGCAGCATAGCCTTTGGTGTGATCTACAATGGCGCCCGGATCAGCCTCGCGGAGCGGGCGCGGGAACTGGCCAGCCTGCGAGTGCTCGGCTTCAGCCGGGCGGAGGTCGCCCGGATTCTGCTGGGGGAGCAGGCGGTGCTGATCCTGGCCGGGCTGGGCCCGGGGTTCCTGCTGGGTTGGCTGTTGTACGGCTGGGTGGCACGAGGCGTGGAGTCGGACCTCTACCGCGTGCCGGTTATCCTGACGCCCGCCGGCATGGCCTTCGCCGCCCTGGTGGTGGTGATCGCCGCGCTGCTCTCGGCCGGGGTGGTGCGCCGGCGCCTCGACCGTCTGGATCTGGTGGAAGTCCTGAAGACCAGGGAGTAAGGGCATGAATTGGAAGCGAATAGCCACCTGGTCCGGTGTGCTCCTGGTAGCGGTAGTCCTGCTCTTCCTCGGGTTTCGCCCCCAGCCCGTCTGGGTGGACACCAGCGAGGTGGACGAGGGCACCGTGCGGCTCACGGTGGAGGAGGAGGGCAAAACACGGGTCATGTACCGTTATGTGCTCTCTGCGCCGGTCACCGCCCACGCCCGGCGGGTCGAGCCGGAGGTCGGTGACCCGGTGGCCCCGGACGATGTGCTGGTCCGGCTGGACCCGTTGGTCCCGCCGGCCCTGGACCTGCGCAGTGAACGCCAGGCCCGTGCCCGGGTGGAGGGTGCGGAGTCCGCGCTGGAGACGGCCCGCGAGGAGCTGACGGCGGCCAGGGCGGCGGCCGATTTTGCCGATGAAACCTACCAGCGGCTGTCGCGCCTGGGAGAGCGGGGTGCGGTATCGGCCCACGAGGTGGACGGTGCGGCGGCACAGGCGCGGCAGACCGCGGCCGCGGTGGCCGCGGCCCGGTACCGGGTCAATACCGCCCGGGCCGACCTGGAGGACGCACGCCTGGCCCTGGCCTTTGCCGGGGAGCGGGACGCGGCGGCACCGGATGTCATCGAACTCACCGCGCCGGTCAGCGGCGAGGTCCTGGCCCGCCACTTTGAGAGCGCCCGGGTCGTGCAGCCGGGCGAGCCTATTCTGGAAGTAGCCGACACCCGCGCCCTGGAGGTGGAAGTGGAGGTGCTGTCCGCCGATGCCGTGCGAATCCGGCCTGGCATGCCGGTATCATTGCAGCGTTGGGGCGGGGAGCCGGCGCTGGCGGGGGTAGTGCGCCGCGTTGAGCCCCGCGGTTTCACCAAGTTCTCCGCCTTGGGGGTGGAAGAGCAGCGGGTGCTGGTCATTGTCGACTTCGTGACAGCGCCGGAGCAGTGGGCCGCACTCGGTGATGGGTACCGGGTAAACGCCGAATTCGAGCTGGACCGCCGGGAGGGTGTGACCCGGGTGCCTGTCAGTGCCCTGTTCCGTGATGGTGAGGACTGGGCGGTCTTCGTGGTCGACGCCGGTCGCGCCCGAGTGCGCGCCGTGGAGCGGGGCCTGCGGGGCGGTGGCGTCGTGGAGGTGCGCTCGGGGCTGGAGCCGGGGGAGCAGGTGATCGTGCATCCGGACCGGGAACTGTCCGAGGGGCATCGGGTTCGCGTGCGCCCAGCCCCCTGATCGACCCACCGGGAAACACATTGGGCAACCCGGGGTCTACAGTTCCAGTCAGCCAGACCGGGTGCTTCGTTTTCGCAACAGTTGCCCCGAGGTGTTCTACTCTGGATGATATGGCCCTTTGCAAACGCGGGAAATTTTATTCTCCATGACGAGCAACCCCGATAAGGGTTCAGACCTGTTCCAGTCCATGCAGCAGTCCATGTTCGATCGGCTTGCCGACAGCCTGCCCGGGGAGGTGCTCTTTTGCCGCCTGGACCTGGAAGGGCGGTTGACCTTTCAGGCGCGCGGCGGCGATTTAGCCCGCCTCCACCAGGTGGGTGACGGCGAAGGGCCCTGGACGGAGTCCCAGCTGTTTCGCTTTGTCCCGGAGGCGGACCGCAGGCGGCTGCAGGACGGCCTGTACCATTCTGCCAAGCACCTGACCCCGTGGCGGTGCGAATACGTGGTGAAGCCGGGCCACCGCGCCCGCGTTCACCTGGAACTCTCCGCCCGGCCCCTGCTGCTGGATGATGGCAGCGTGGAATGGGTGGGCTGTGTGTTGGACGTCTCGGAGCGCTACTACCTGGAGCAGGCGCTGTTGCGCGCCCAGGAGAAGTTCCGCTTTCTGGCGGAGAGCACCCGCGACCTGGTCACACTGCACGCGCCGGACGGGGAGTTCATGTACGTCTCCCAGTCCGTGCGGCACGTCCTCGGCCACTCCCCCGACCAACTCACGGGGGCCAGCCCGTTCGACTATGTGCATCCCGGCGACGTGGACCGGATGCGGGACATGTTCCGCAAGCTCGCGGACAAAGGAGAGAGCGCGCGCGACGTGCAGTACCGGATCCGGCGGCGCGATGGCAGCTACGCCTGGCTGGAGAGTCGTGCCACCGGCTACCTGGACGGGGATGGCGGGCTGATCGCACTCCAGTGCACTTCCCGTGACATCACCGAGCAGCGGGCTTTGATGAGCGCGCTGGTGGAGAGCGAGCAACGCGCCACCGGCCCCGTGGTCAGTCTGCCGATGGAGTTCTACTGGGAGGTGGATGATCACGGGCGCTACATGTGGGTTTCCTCCCAGGCCGAGGCGATCGCCGGTGTCCCGCCGGTGATCCTTGAGACCCTCAGCCCCTTCGACCTGATGCCCCCCGAAGAGCGCAGTCGGGTGTGGAACTGGTTTAATGCCCTGCTCAAGAGCGGGCGCGGCTTCTCCGAAATCGAGCACCGGGTACTGCGCAACGGTGAACTGCGCTGGTGGCGGGTGAGTGGCATGCCGCTGTTCAATGCCAGCGGCGCGCTGACCGGTTACCGCGGGGCGGTGCGTGATGTCACCGAGCAGAAGCAGGTGCAGGGCCGGTTGACCCAGCTGGCCGGGGCCGAACCGGTGGCCGGTCTGCCCGATGAACGAGTGCTGGGCGTGCACTTCGAGCGGGCCCAGACCCGCGCCAGCGTGAAGGACCTGAGCGTGGTCCTGATCCTGGTTGAGGTGGAACAGGGCGCTGCGCCGGTGAGCCGGGTTGAGGCCGCTGCGGTCGCGGCGCGCCACAGCCTGATCATCAAACGGCTCGAGGCGCTGCTACGGCCCTCCCAGACCCTGGCCTGTACACGCTCCGGCGAGTTCGTCATGCTGATCCCGGACCTGGTGCGGGGCGAGGCCCCGGCGGTAGCGGCCCGGATGCACCGGCGGGTCAAGGAAAGCCTGGCGCAGACGGCCACTGCAGAGGCCGGAGCACCCAGCCGGGCCCGGGTGGGTACGGCCGTCTACCCCCGGGAGGGGGAGTTGCTGACGGCCCTGCTGGGGCGGGCCAGGAAGCGGGCGGAGTCGATCGCGCTTGAGGCGGATGATGCCCCGTCGGATCACACTGGCAATGATACCAGGGGCAATGATACAGAGGGTGGCAGTGAAGGTCGCTGACGAGAACGATCTGGAACAGGCGTTGGTAAAGGCGCGGGGCACCCAGGTGCGCCGGCTCGGGGGGATCCTCATAGAGCGGGGCCTGATAGACCCGGAGACGCTGGAACAGGCGCTGTGCGATGAGCGGGGCAAGGGCCACCAGCAGTTAGGGCGTTGGTTGGTGGCCCACCGCATCATCACCGAAGAACAGCTGGAGGATGCGCTCTGCGAGCAGTTGGGCATCCCCCGGGTCGACCTTGCCGGGTTCGTGTCCAAGCCGGAGGTGGCCGGCCTGATCCCGTACGAGATGTGCCTTCGGCTGAACGTATTGCCGTTGTCGCGCCACCGATCCACGTTGCTGGTGGCCACGGCCCGGCCCACCGATGAAGATTTGGTCTCCACCCTGCGGTTTCACACCGGGCTCAACGTGGAACCGGTCCTCTCCCCGTCGCACCAGATCAGCAGCGCCATCAACCGCTCCTACAAGTCATTGGCCGTCGGTGGCAACGACAGCATGGATACCATGCTCACCACCGACGAGGACCAGGAGAAGCGGCAGGACCAGGAGATTGAAAGCCTGGCGAGCAGCCGGCCCGTCGTCCGCCTGGTCAATACCATCATCCTGCAGGCCATCAGTCGGGCCGCGTCCGACATCCACTTCATGCCCCGCGAGAATGACCTGGCGGTCATGTTCCGCATCGACGGTGCCATCCAGCGTGTCCGCTTGATCGACAAGGCGCAACTCGCTGCCGTGGTGGCGCGCATCAAGATCCTCGGCCGGATGAACATCGCCGAGAAGCGCCTGCCGCAGGATGGCCACGCCCGGGTGCGGGTGGGCGGTAAACCGGTGGACCTCCGCATTTCGGTCATGCCCACCTATACGGGCGAAAGCGTCGTCGTTCGTATCCTCAACAAGGCGCAGGGGCTCAAGCGCCTGGATGAGATCGGCTTTTCGGAGCGGGACGATCGCATCCTGCGCACCATGATCCGGCGCCCGCAAGGCATGCTGTTGGTTACCGGTCCTACCGGGTCGGGCAAATCCACCACGCTGTATTCCGTGCTCCAGGAGGTGCGGCGCGCGGAGCCGCACATCCTGACGGTGGAAGAGCCGGTGGAGTACGACATGGAGGGGGTGGAACAGATCCAGGTGAATGCCGGTATCGGCTACACCTTTGCCCGCGCCCTGCGCAATATCCTGCGCCACGATCCGGACGTGATCATGGTGGGGGAGATCCGCGATCTGGAGACGGCGGAGATCGCCACCAAGGCCGCCCTGACCGGCCACCTGGTGCTCTCCACCCTGCACACCAACGACGCCCCCAGTGCCGTGACGCGCCTGGTGGACATGGGGGTGGAGCCCTACCTGGTCAGTTCCACGGTGATGGGGGTGCTGGCGCAACGCCTAGTGCGGGTGATCTGCCCGCACTGCTGTGTCGAGCATTCGCCGGATGCGATGACCCGCGAAGTGATGGGCGTGGGAGAGGATGAGCTGTTCTGGACCGGGGCCGGGTGTGACCGGTGTGATAACACCGGCTTTCACGGCCGCGCCATGGCGTACGAACTGCTGGTGGTGGACCGCACCATGGCGACCCGCATCACCCAGGGGGTTACCACGGAAGAGTTGCGGGAGCTGGCCTCGGAAGGCGGTATGCGCAGCCTGACCCGGCACGCCCTCCACCTGGCGCGAAATGGAGCAACCACCCTCGAAGAGGCCTTCCGCGTCCGGCTGGAGGACCTGGGCGACGTGATGAAGGCGCTGGACCCTGGGGACTAGCCCCCGGGGCTGTCCCCGCTGATCAGGGGGCTTCCAGTGCCGCCCCCTGGCCCTGCCGCAGGGGGCCGTGCGTGAGGGCGTCCTCCAGTGCCTCCGCCACCAGCAGTATGCACCGGTGCCGGCTCGGGTAGTCGCGAAGGGGCGTCAGCGGGTCGAGCGGCCAGGGCAACGGTTGGTCGGCGGCGGCTAACGCCGCCGCAAGTTGGCGCACCCACTGCGTGAGCCCTTCGCTGGGGGTGCCGGGCAGGTGGTCGCATGCGAGCGAAGCGGCCGCCATACAGACCGCGCAACCGCGTCCGTGAAAGCCCATCGTCGCGACGCGGCCATCTTCAATGCTGATACCCAGGAGCAACTCGTCGCCGCAAAGCCGGTTATGGGCTTGCCCCTGCAGCGGATAGCCCGTGACCCGGCCGAAGTGGCGGGGGTGACGGTAATGGTCCAGGATGATGTTCCGGTAGATCTGCTCCACGAGCGTGACCCTCTTTTCAGTTCCGGGCGCCGGGCGTCGGCAAGGGCTTGACGTCGCGCAGCCGGCGTCCGCTGCCGCCGCGGCGCAAGGTGACGATCTCCGCCAGGATGGCCAGGGCGATCTCCTCCGGCTCACGTCCACCCAGGTCCAGGCCGGCCGGCGCCACCACGGCCGCCAGCCGTGCCTCGTCGTGGCCGTCCTCACGCAGGCCCTCCAGCACCAGCGCGGCGCGCTTGCGGCTCGCCACCAAGGCGATGTACTCCGCACCGCCGGCCAGGGCGCTGGCAATCGCGTGGTGATCGCCCTTGTGCTGGGTGGCTACCACGACGAAGTCGCCCGGGCGCAGGCGCAGGCCCCGGTAGTCCATGTCATCGGTCTGGATGGTGCGCGCGTCCGGGAAGCGTTCCCGGGTGGCCCGCGGGTCATTGACCACCACCTGGAAGCCGGTGGCCGTGGCAATTCGGCACAGGGTCTCGCTGAGCCGCCCGGCACCCAGCAGCCAGAGGGTCGGTCGGGGCAGGGCCGGCTCCACCCAGAGGCGCATCCGGCCGCCGCAGGGCACCCCGGTGCCCAGGATCTCATCGTCCATGTCAACGAGGATGACCTGCCCCTCGCCGGTCTCCAGACTCTGGCGGGCGGCCTGGGCGGTGGTGGCATCGGCGCAGCCGCCGCCGACCCAGCCGGCCAGCAGCCGCCCCTCGCCGTCGAACACCGCCTTTGAGCCAGTCTGCGCCGATACCGAGCCCTCGACCTCGATCACGGTGGCCAGGGCGTGGGGTGCGCCCCGATCCCGCAATTCCACCAGGACGTCGAGTACATCCCGTTCGCTCATGAGGCGGCCTCCAGCAGCAGCGCCCGGTCTTCCGGAGTGTCCATATCGATCACGAAGTTGGGGCTGGCCATCTCCACCGCCTTCACCCGCTCCGGATTGCGCTGGATCAGCCGTCGGCAGCCGATGTTGCTGCCACTGCCGAGGATCTCGTCCCGCTGCAGCGGATCGAGGGCGATGGGGTTGCCCCGTTGCCCCTGGTGGGTGGGTACGACGATGCCGTAGTGGCCTCGCTCCCGGTAGCAGCGGATCAGGCGTGCCACGTCGTGGGGCTGCAGCGTGGGCTGGTCGGCCAGGGCGATAAGGATGCCCTCGGGGTGGCCCCCCAGCGCCTGCAGCCCACAGTGCACCGAACTCATCTGGCCCTCGGTGTAGCGCAGGTTGATGGTGGTGCGTACCGGGAGGTGGTGCAGCAAGGGCAGGATGACCTGGGCCTCGTGCCCGAGCACCACCAGCAGGTCGTCCACGCCGCCCTCGAGCAACACCCGGGCGGTCCGGCAGACCAGGGGCTCGCCTGCCACCTCAAGGGCCAGTTTATTGGTGGCGCCCATGCGTCGGGACTCCCCGGCCGCCAGCAAAACCGCTGCCATGCCTCCGCTCATGCGTTACCTCCGCAGCAACTGTGGGTTTCAGGTTCTTTCGGCCGCTCCGCGTTATCCAGCGCCGGCGTGGCCGGGGCAAGTGCCGATGACCCGTCGGCGCTGCGCCGCCACTGCACCAGCTGCGCGGTGACCGAGAGGGCGATCTCTGCCGGGGTTCGGGCGCTGATCTCGATACCGGCCGGCGCGCGGATCCGCGACAGGTGGCCGTCACACAGGCCACGACCGCGTAATTCGTCGGCGAGCTTCCCGCACTTGCGCTCGCTGGCCACGAAGGCCACGGGATTGGCTTGGGTGGCCAGGGCCGCCTCCAGTGCGGGGCGGTCACCGCGCCCCTGGGTGGCCACCACGGCCCACCGCGGGGCCGGCCAGTCCTCCGGGGTGCTGAAGGCGTCGTGGTGGCGCGCGGCCTCGGGGAAGTCACCGGCCTCGGTGTCCGGTGCCAGCACCTGCACGCGGAAGTCCATCCGGGCGGCCAGGGCCACCAGGTGGCGGGCAACCGGCGATGCCCCGTAAACATTCACCACCGGGCTGGGCAGCATGGGATCGACGAAGATATCGAGCGTGCCGCCGCTGTGGCAGGCCATGTTGAAGTCAGTGATGCCCTCGACTTCGGGCTCGGCGTTCTTGCGCGGCGTGACCCGGATCAGTCGCGAGACGCCGTCCTCCACCGCTTCCCGCACCGTGCGCAGCACCGCGGGCTGGGCGCAGCCGCCGCCGATCCAGCCGTGTATCCGGCCATCAGCGGTCACCACTGCCTTCTCGCCGGGCTTGGCGGAGGTGGGGGAGACAGCGCGGACCACGGTGACCAGCGCGCAGGGGGTGCCGGTGCCGGTTAACTGCATCAGCTTTTCCAGTACGGCATTGTCATGTTCCATGGGGAGATGCTCCGACGCCTTAGAGGCGAATCAATTCGTGTTCCAGGGCCAGCAGGCTGTCCAGCGTGTGGGCCGGTGCCAGCCGGTCCAGATAGGGCAGGGCGCTGCGCATGCCCCGCGCATCGGGGGCGTAGCCGCTACGCCCCATCAGGGGGTTCAGCCAGACCAGACGCCCGGCCCGGGCCCGCAGCTCGCCCAGTGCGTCCGTGAGTGCCTCCGGGTCACCGGTATCCAGGCCGTCGCTGAACAGCAGCACGACACTGCGGCGCCGCACCGCCTCGCCATACTGGCGGTTGAAGTCGGTCAGGCAGGCGCCGATGCGGGTCCCGCCGGACCAACCGGTAGAGAGCAGGGCCAGTTTCTCGCGCAGACGCTCCGGGCTCTCGGCGGTCAGCGCATCGGTAATGCGGACCAACTGGGTGTGAAAAATGAAGGCCTCGCTGCGGGGGAAGACCGACAGGGCGCTACCCGCAAAGCGCAGGAAGCGGTAGCTGTAGAGCTCCATGGAGCGGCTGGCATCCACCAGCAGGATCAGCCGGGGCGGCACCCGTCTCGGCTGGAGCCACACCGGGTCCATCGGGATGCCGCCGCGGCTGAGGCTGCGGCGAAGTGTGGCCCGCGGGGCGAGCCGTCGGCCCTTGCTCATGGCGCGCCAGCGGCGGCGGAAGCGGCGTTGCCAGCGACGGGCCATCCGGTCCATCAGGGCATCCAGCGCGCGGGACTCCTCCGGATGCTGCAGGTGGCGGAAGTCCGTCCGTGCCAGGCTTTCCCGGGCACTGGCACCGGCGCGGGCGCCAAAGGGGTCGGCATCCGCCGCGCTGCCCTCCCCGGCGCGGTCGGGTTGCTGGGGCTCACCCTCATCGCCGGCCTGTCCGGGGGTGGGGTGCAGGCCACCGCCCGGCCCGGTGGCGCGACTGCGGACGCCGCGCCGCGGTCGCCACCAGCGCTCGAAGAGGTCGTCGAAGTGCTCCCACTGGGTCCGGGTGCCGCAGCAGATCGGACGCAGGGCAGCCGCCAATCGACGGGGGTCCTCCAGCCCGGCCTCTTCGGCAACCTGGAGGATGTCCTGTTGCTCGCGCAGGCCGACGGGCCACCCGCGAGCGCGGAGGCCGCGGGTGAAGGCCAGCAGCTGTTCCGCCGCGGGCAGGCTCATCCCGCACCT
Source organism: Alkalispirillum mobile (assembly GCF_003664325.1). Lineage (NCBI taxonomy): Bacteria > Pseudomonadati > Pseudomonadota > Gammaproteobacteria > Chromatiales > Ectothiorhodospiraceae > Alkalispirillum > Alkalispirillum mobile. The sequence continues at coordinate 400,503 of NZ_RCDA01000001.1, read as the reverse complement.
CCGGCGGCCAGTGCCTCCAGCCGTTCCCGGGTGAGGCTGTCCCGGTCCTGGCGGGTCTTGATCAGGCAGGCCAGTGTCTCCAGGAGCACCTCGGGGTCTTGGTCCAGCCGCTCCACGCCGAGGCCTGCGAGGGCCGCCGCCCAGTCCAGCGTTTCTGCCACCCCGGGCACCTTGCGCAACCCCTCGCGCCGCAACCGATGGACGAAGTCCACCGCCTGGCGGGCCAGGGCCTCAGGCAGGTCGGGCAGCCGGGCCCGGATGATCGCGATCTCCCGCGCCGGGCCGGGGAAATCCAGGTAGTGGTAGAGGCAGCGCCGGCGGAGGGCGTCCGACAATTCCCGTGTCGCGTTGGAGGTCAGGATGACCCGTGGCCGGCTGCTGGCCTGCAGGGTGCCCAGTTCCGGGACGGTCACCTGGAACTCGGCCAGAACCTCCAGCAGGTAGGCCTCGAACTCCTCGTCGGCCCGGTCGATCTCGTCCACCAGCAGTACCGGGGGTTCCGGTTGGCTGATGGCCTCCAGCAGAGGGCGACGGAGCAGGTAGCGTTCGGAGAAGATGGCCTGCTCGGCGTCCTCGCCGGCGCGGCCCTCCGCCTCCAGCAACCGGATGGCCAGCAGCTGGCGCTGATAGTCCCACTCGTAGACGGCGGATTGGGCATCGAGCCCCTCGTAGCACTGCAGCCGGATCAGGCGGCAGCAGTGGACCAGGGAAAGGGCCTTGGCGACTTCCGTCTTACCGACCCCGGCCTCCCCCTCGAGGAGCAGGGGGCGGCCCAGTCGATCGGCCAGGCTGAGCGTGGCCGCGAGGCCGGGGTCGGCGACGTAGCCCACCCCGGCCAGGGCCTCGCGGTAGGCCTCCGCACTCATCATGATCAGCGCCGGCCCCCGAACCAGCTCTTGATCATCTGCCAGAGTAGAGCCAGGCCATTCAGCTCCTTCGGCCCTTCCTCCAGCTTGCGGCGTGCGGCCTCCGCCTGGGCCCCCTCACCCTGGGCCGCCACCCGGTTCTCGAAGTTGGCGACGAACTGGGAGAGCAGGCGATCGGAGATGTTCTCCAGCATCCGGCCGCCAAAGCTGGCCATCTTGCCCTTGAGCTCGATGGTGCAGACCCCCTCCAGGCGGCAGCGCTCGGCGCCCTCGTCGACGATGCGGGCCTGCAGGGTCATGCTGGCGCTGGAGCTGCCCTTGGTGTCCCCCCCCTCGCCGCGCATGCGCAACTCCTGGCGTTCGGCATCCAACCCGAGCACTTCGATGTCGCCCTTGAAGGCGGAGCTGACCGGGCCCACCTTGAGGCGCATCTCGCCGACGTAGGTGGTCTCGCCGGTCTGTTCCACGATCGAGGCCCCCGGCATGCAGGCCGCTACCTCGCGGATATCCTGCATGAGCGTCCAGGCGGCATCGGCGGGCACGTCCAGACCGTAATCCCGTTCCAGCCGGACCTCCATGCCCTTGGCGGCCGCCTTCTTCTCGCCCGCGGCCGGCGCCGGTCGCTCCGCGGCGGGCTTGGGCTTCTCTTTGCGGGGCCGGGGCTTGAAGGGCGTCACCTTGTCCGCCTCGGGGTGGCGGTCGAGCTTCAGTTCGTGCAGGGTCTGCCAGACGCGGTAGGCGTTGTGCGGCATGTCCACGTGGGTGGTGCCAAACTGCGCCAGGGCGTCGTTGATGGCGTTGGAGAAGCAGGGGATGCCGCCCACGTGGGAGGACTCGCCGACCCCTTTGGCCCCGATGGGGTGGTGGGGCGAGGGCGTGACCGTGTGGTCCGTCTCCCAGTGCGGGCTCTCCACCATGGTGGGCAGGAAGTAGTCCATCAGCGAGGCGCCCTGGATGTTGCCGGCACCGTCGTAGGGCAGCTCCTGGCCCATGGCCACTGCAAAGGCCTCGGTGAGCCCGCCGTGGACCTGCCCCTCGATGACCATGGGGTTGATGCGGGTGCCGCAGTCGTCCAGCGCGTAAAAGCGGCGCACGCGGGTCTCGCCGGTGTAGCGGTCGATGTCCACCACGCACAGGTAGGCGCCGAAGGGGTAGGTCATGTTCGGCGGGTCGTAGTACTCCACCGCCTCCAGGCCCGGCTCCATGCCCTCCGGAGTGTTGTTGTAGGCCGCCCAGGCGATCTGCTGCATGCTGGTGCTCTGATCGGGCACGCCCTTGACCTGGAAGCCCTCGCCGGTCCAGTCCAGGTCCTCCTCGCTCACCTCCATCAGGTGGGCGGCGATCTTGCGCGCCTTGTCCCGGATCTTGCGGGCGGCGCGGGCAGTGGCGGCACCGCCCACCGGCGTGCTGCGGGAGCCGTAGGTGCCGAGCCCGTAGGGCGCGGTGTCGGTGTTGCCCTCTTCGATCTGGATGTCGTCGGAGTTCAGGCCGAGCTCGGTGGCGATGATCTGGGCGTAGGTGGTCTCGTGGGCCTGGCCCTGGGTCTTGGTGCCCATGCGGGCGATGACACTGCCCGTGGGGTGGACCCGGATCTCGGCGCTGTCGAACATGCCGACGCCGAGAATGTCGCACTTGCGACTGGGCCCGGCGCCAACGATTTCGGTGAAGGTGCACAGGCCGATGCCCATGATCTCCCCGCGTTCCCGTTTTTCCTTCTGCTCGCGCCGCAGGCCCTCGTAATCGCAGGCGTCCAGCACCTTCTGGAGGGCGCGGGCGTACTCGCCGCTGTCATACTCCCAGCCCAGGGCGGAGTGGTAGGGGAACTGTTCGGGGCGGATGAAGTTCTTGAAGCGGATCTCCGCCTTGTCCATGCCCAGCTTCTGGGCCAGCACGTCGATCATCCGCTCGATCAGGTAGCACGCCTCGGTGACCCGGAACGAGCAACGGTAGGCGACGCCACCAGGGCACTTGTTGGTGTAGACACCGTCCACCCGCGCGTAGGCGGTCTTGATGTCGTAGCTGCCGGTGCAGATGTTGAAGAAGCCGGCGGGCCATTTCGCCGGGTCGGCACAGGCGTCGAAGGCGCCGTGATCCGCCAGCACGTGGGTGCGCAGGCCGAGGATCTTGCCATCGCTGGTGGCGGCCAGCTCGCCGGTCATGTGGTAGTCGCGGGCAAAGGCGGTGGTGGAGAGGTTCTCGATCCGGTCCTCCACCCACTTGACCGGGCGGCCGAGCACGATGGAGGCCACCGTGGCCACCACGTAGCCCGGGTAGATTCCCACCTTGTTGCCGAAACCGCCGCCGATGTCCGGGGCGTTGATATGCACCTTGCTCTCGGCGATACCGGAGAGCTGGGAGAAGACCGTCCGCACCACGTGGGGGGCCTGGGAGGTGATGTGGACGGTGAGCTCGCCCTTCACCTTGTCAAAGTCGGCGACACAGCCGCAGGTCTCCAGCGGGCAAGGGTGGACCCGCTGGTAGAGCATCTTCTCGGTGACAGTGACCTCGGCCTCATCAAAGACCTTGTCGGTGGCGTCCTTGTCGCCCACATCCCAGGTAAAGATGTGGTTATGGTGTACGCGCTTGCTGTGGAAGCCCTCGGTCTGGCCCTCCAGGTCGTCACGGATAACAGGGGCGTCGTCGTCCATCGCCTGGTGGGGGTCGACCAGCACCTCCAGGGGTTCGTATTCCACCTCCACCAGTTCAGTGGCGTCGGCGGCGATGTAGCGGTCATCGGCGATGACCATGGCCACTTCCTGGTTCTGGAAGCAGACCTTGCCGTCGGCCAGCACCATCTGCTTGTCACCGGCCAGGGTGGGCATCCAGTGCAGGTTCAGCGGCGCCAGGTCCTCGGCGGTGAGCACGGCGTGCACGCCGGGGTGGGCCAGCGCCTTATCCTTGTGGATCGCCTTGATGCGGGCGTGGGCATGGGGGCTGCGGACGAAGTCGCCGACCAGCATGCCGGGCAGCTGGATGTCGTCCACGTAGTGGCCCTTGCCCTGGATGAAGCGCGGGTCCTCCTTGCGTTTCCGGGAGCAGCCGATGCCGCCCAGCTTTTCACTGCGTTCCAGCTCTTCTGCGGGGGTTGCCATGTCTCAGCTCCTGATCCTCGGTGCGGCGTTGCCGCTCTGTTTTGGTTATGCGCCGCCGATCTCAGGCCGGCTGGCCGCCCTTGGCCTGATCCTGCAGCTTGCGCGCTGCGTACTGAACGGCCTTGACGATGTTGTTGTAGCCGGTGCATCGGCAGAGATTGCCCGCCATGCCGTAGCGGATCTCCTCCTCCGTCGGGTTCGGGTTCTCCTGCAAAAAGCGGTAGGCGCGCATCAGCATCCCGGGGGTGCAGAACCCGCACTGCAGACCGTGCTCCTGCATGAATCCCTCCTGCACCGCGTGCAGGCCCTCGGGGGTGGCCAGGCCCTCCACCGTCTGAACCTCGGCGCCATCGCATTGCACGGCGAGGATGGTGCAGGACTTCACAGAGACGCCGTCGATGTCGACCGTGCAGGCACCGCAGTGGGAGGTCTCGCAGCCAATATGGGCCCCCGTGAGGCGCAGCTTTTCCCGCAGGGTGTGGATCAGCAACTCACGGGAATCAACAGCCACGTCGTGGGCCTGCCCGTTGATGTGCAGGGTGATCGCATGTTTTGCCATGGTGGAGACTCCCTTTAGCCGCGGGCGCGCTGCAACGCGAGGCGGATGGCCCGGCGGGTCATCTCGCCGGCGATATGGGTCTTGTAATCAGGGCTGCCGCGCAAGTCCTCGGCAGGCTCGCAAACGCTCATGGCCGCCTGGGCCGCCTGCTCGATCAGGCCGTCGTCCAGCGCCTGGCCGACGAGCAGCTCCTCCGCGTCCTCGGCGCGCAGTGCCGTGGGGCCAACGTTGGTGAGCGTGATGCGCGCGGACTGCACTTTGCCGTCCGCCAGGGTCAGCAGGACGCAGGCGGCCGCGGTAGCGTAGTCACCGGTCTTGCGCTTCATCTTGCAGTAGGCGTAGCCCTGGCCGGGCGGGCACTTGGGAATGCGGATGGCCGTGGCCAGCTCGTTGTCACCAAGTTGGGTCAGGTAGGGGCCGAGGTAGAAGCCGTTGGCCGGGGACTCGCGCTCGCCGTTGGGCCCACGGATCACGAAACGCGCGTCCAGGGCCATCAGTACCGCCGGGTGATCATTGCCGGGGTCCCCGTGCAGGGCGTCCCCGCCGATGGTCCCGCGGTTGCGGACCTGGGGGTCGGCGATAAGCGCCACCACCTCCTGCAGCACGGGACAGTGCCGTTGGACCAGGTCCGATTGCTGCAGCGCGGTCTCGGTGGTCATCGTGCCGATGAGCAGATCGTTGCCGTCTTCGCGTACGCCGCGCAGCTCTTCTATCGGGTTGAGGTCGATCAGGTGGGCCGGTTCGGCAAAGCGCAGTTTCATCATGGGCAGCAGGCTGTGACCGCCGGCCAGCAGCTTGCCCTCGTCACCGAACCGGGCGAGTAATTGCAAGGCCTCATCCACGCCGCGGGCGGCGTGATATTCGAAGTTACCCGGAATCATTTGTGGCACCTCTGCAGGTGTTGTTTTGTGCAGCCTGGAAACCAGAGCTGCTCTCCTCCTGGCTGGTGAGGTCAGGCCGACGGTGCGGCAAACCGCCTCACTTGCGATTCAGTAGAGGGCAGGGCGGCGGGGAGGGCAAGTGCCACTTCATCACTGGCGGGATGGGCGCCTGAACGGCGGATATGCTGCGGGAATGACGCCGGGGGGATTCAGCCCAGCCCGAAAAGGGCGCGGACCCGGGGGGCATTGCCGCGGCTGACCGGTACCCGGGTCTCGTGGTCGTCCTGCAGCACCAACTGGTATTGATCGCCGTCCCGTTCCAGCGCAGCGGCGAAGTCGAGATTGACCATGTGGGAGCGGTGGACCCGCATGAAGCGCTCCGGGTCCAGTCGGCCTTCAAGGTCCGCCAGTGACAGGTTGCAGAGGTAGGGGGCGCCGTTTTTGTAGACCTCGGTGTAATGGCCTTCGGCGCGCAGCCGGACGACCTCTTTCAGGTTGAGCAGCATGACGCGCTGATTCTTGTATACGGGCAGTTTCAGCAGCTGCCTGGGGCGGGCCGGGGCGGTCTCCTCGACGACCTCGGTCGAGGTCACCTCGGTGAGGTCGTAGAAGACCAGGCAGGCACCCGTGGGGCCGCCGTCCTGCCCATACATGCGGGAGAGTTTAATCAGCAGCACCCGGTCGGGGATGTTGATCATCATCGTCATGGGGGGCGGCGATTTCACCGGGCAGCCGTCCGCCTCATGGGTGGACTCCAGCAGCCAGGCGATTTTGCCCCGGCTCTTCTCTGGATGGAGTTGCAGGACTTCCTGTCCGAGCACGTCACCGGGCCTTACGCCCAGAATGCGGATGGCCACCGCGTTCATCGCCGTGACCTGGTTGGTGGTGTCCAGCCAGATGATGCCCGGGTCAAACTGCTGAAGTTTGTGTTCAAAGCTTTGCATCGATGAGCGAAATGCCTGCCGGGAAACCGGGTGATGCTGAATCATAGTCAAATCCTGGGGAAATTGCCTAGACTCAGGACGACCGGTGAATGATTACGGTAGACTCCCGGCCGAAAACTAGAAAACATCAAGGGGGCACCCGGGGGAGGACATGCCCAATTCCTCAGGACCAGGCATTACTCATAAAGAAAGGGACCCGTCGGTCACCGGTGCGAACCCGTCGGCCTCTGCAGCGCGGGCGTCCGCCTTGTTCCGGGAGAACACCTTGCTGCGGGTGCTGGCCAGGAGTAACCAGGCCGTCATCCGGGCTCGCGCCGAGCATGAACTGCTGGGCGAGGCCACCCGCCTGCTGGCGGAAGATGCCGGCTACGACCTGGTCTGCGTGCTTGGCCCGTTGCATTGGGGCGGACCGTTGGAATGCCTCGCCAGCTCGGGACACGACGAGGGCTACCTTGAGCAGCTCATGCGGGGTGGGGGCGTCAGTGTCCGTAGCCACGGGCCTGCCGGCGCCACGCTGCGCAGCGGCCAGCCGACGGTGTTGCACAACCTGGCCGCCCGGCAGTCGCCCCGACCGTGGCGGGTGGAGGCCGTCCGTCGGGGGTTCCAGTCAATTCTGGCCTTGCCGCTGCGCGAAGGACGGGGTCGGGACGGGGCCGTATTCGGCACGTTGGTCCTGCACGCCCGGGACGCCGGCTTACTCTGCCAGGATTCGGTCCGGCTGCTCGAGGACCTGGCCGCGAACCTTTCCCACGGTGTCTGGGCCCTGCGCATGCGCGAGCGTCAGCGGCGGATGAAGGCGGAACTGCGCAAGCATGCGCAGGCCACGGAGAACAGTCCGGTCTCAATCCTGATCACCGACTCGGACGCCCGCATCGAGTACGTCAATCCGTCCTTTACGCGGTTGACCGGCTACGCGCCCGAAGAGGTGGTCGGGCAAAACCCCCGGGTTCTGAGCTCTGGCCACACCCCACAGGAGGTCTTCCGGGAGCTGTGGACGACCCTGCGGGCCGGCCGGACGTGGCAGGGTACGGTGCAGAATCGGCGGAAAGACGGGCAGTTGATCTGGGAACGCCAGATCATCTCCCCGTTGAAGGGCAATGACGGCCGCATTAGCCATTTTGTCGCCGTGCGTGAGGACATTACCGAGAGCAAGCGTGCCGAATCCGCCATCCGGCTGCGGGAGCGGGCGCTGGAGTCCACTGCCAACGGCATTCTCATCTCGGACCTGCGGTTGCGGGATAACCCGATCATTTACGTCAATCCCGCATTCGAACGGATTACGGGCTACAGCAGGGACGAGGTGGTCGGGCGGAACGGGCGCTTCCTGGTCCGGGATGACAAGGACCAGCCCGGGCTGGAGGAGATCCGCAAGGCGCTCCGCGCCCGGCGGGAAGCACACGCGGTTATCCGCAATTACCGCAAGGATGGCACGCTGTTCTGGAACGAACTGTTCGTTGCGCCCGTGCTGGAGGACGACGGCTCGGTTCACTACATGGTCAGTGTCATCAATGACGTGACGGAACGGAAGCGGTACCAGGCCGAGCTGGAGCAACGGACGCACTACGATGCCCTGACCGGGCTGCCCAACCGCAACCTGCTGGCGGACCGCCTGCGCCAGGCGCTGCTCTATGCCCGCCGGTCGGGGCGCTTCGTGGCGCTGCTGAACGTGGACGTGGATCGCTTCCAGATTATCAACGAAAGCCTGGGCCACGCGGCCGGTGACCAGTTGCTGCGCTCTGTGGCGGACCGGCTCACCAGCGCCCTTCGCGGGTTCGATACCGTGGCCCGGATGAGCGGTGATGAATTCAACGTAGTGCTCACCGAGCTTCGAAACACGCGGGATGCGGAACTTCTGACCGCGGAGCTTCAGGACGCGCTGACGCCCTCCTTCTCCGTGACCGGCCAGGATGTCTTTCTCTCCGTGTCCATCGGGTACTCGGTGTTTCCCGACGACGGTGATGTGTCGGAGGACCTGGTCCGCCGTGCCGGTCTGGCCATGCACGAGGCCAAGCGCGCCGGCGGCGGCATGATCAAGCGTTACTCGGAGCGCTCCGAACCCCGGCACCTGGACCGGCTGACGCTGGAGTCCGACCTGCAGCATGCGCTTGAGCGGGAGGAACTGCGTCTGTTCCTGCAGCCCCAGGTGGACGTGGATACCGGTCGCCTGACCGGTGCCGAGGCCCTGCTGCGCTGGGAGCACCCCACCCGGGGGCTGGTCTCGCCCATGCACTTCATCCCCCTGGCCGAGGAAGTGGGCCTGATCATTCCGATGGGGCGGTGGGTGCTTCAGACCGTCGCCAGGCAGTTGGCGCACTGGCAGCAGCAGGGGCTACCCGTGGTGCCGGTCGCGGTGAACATCTCCGCACGCCAGTTTCTGCACCAGGAACTGGTGGAGGACGTGCGCAGCATGCTGGAGGAGCACGGGATCCTGCCCGGCTTGCTGGAGCTGGAACTCACCGAGAGTCTCATGGCGCACAACCCGGAGGTGGCCGTGCAGATACTGCGGGAGCTGAAGGCCATGGGCGTGCGCCTGGCGCTGGATGACTTTGGTACCGGGTACTCGAGCCTCGCCCACCTGAAGCGTTTCCCCATCGATACCCTGAAGGTGGATCAGTCCTTCATGCGCCAGGTGACGCGCGATGAAGATGATGCCGCGATTGTCACGGCGACTATCCGCATGGCGCACTCGTTGGGGCTGAACGTGGTGGCGGAAGGGGTGGAGCAGGAGAGTCAGCGGCAGTACCTTGCGCAGCAGCAGTGTGATTACGCCCAAGGCTATTATTTCGGCAAGCCGATGCCACTGGAGGCGTTCAGCGCACTGCTGGCCGGGCAGGGTGACGGGCCCAACCCGTGACCGGAGCGACCGGCCCGGGCGCCAGCCTCGGTAGGGCTATGCCATAATGACAGGTCAGACCTTTTTTCAACGAGGCCGGCATGGAAAGAATAAGCGATAAACCCCTGGCGCTGGATGCCCTGTTGGAGGAGACCGCGAACCCGGAGAGCGGCGCATTGGTGGTCTTTTCGGGGACCGTGCGCAATCACCACGAAGGGCGCGACGTCAAAGCGATCAGCTACACCGTCTACAAGCCGTTGGCCGAGCGGGTGCTGGCGGAGATAGAGCGGGAGGCGCTCTCCCGTTTTCCGATCCAGTCCTGCCGGATTATTCACCGCATCGGCGAGCTGGAGGTGGGTGAGGACAGCGTGCTGGTGGTGGTGCGCTCGGCCCATCGGGGCGACGCCTTTGATGCGGCGCGGTTTGCCATCGACACCCTGAAGCAACGGGCGCCGGTCTGGAAGAATGAGGTGTATCAGGACGGTAGTTCCCGGTACCAGGACGGGGTGCCGCTGGAAGGGCGGTAAGCGCGGGCGGGCCGGCCTCCAGAAAGGGGGCCGACCGGTCCAGCGGCCGCGTCTGCGCTGCCTATACTGTCACGGTCGCCACTGTTTGGACCGGGAGGGTATACGATGCGCAGACGAACCTTCATGCAGGCTTGTGCCCTCGGTGCCGGCTGTATGGCTGCGGGCGGTGTCGCCGGTGTCAGCGGACCGGTCACCCTGAGGCACTACGACCGCGCCCGTCTTCTGGACGAGGAAGGTTTTCCACTCCACGCCGCGGACCTGGCGTCCAAGGCCAACTACGTCTTCCATTACCCCTATATTGCGACGCCCTGTTTCCTGCTTCGGCTGGATCGGCCGATGCAACCGCAACAACTCCTGGATAAGGACGGTCGGCCGTACCTCTGGCAGGGCGGTGTCGGGCCGGACCGCACGCTAGTGGCCTATTCGGCAATTTGCGCGCACCGCATGGCCCACCCCACCCCAAGCGTGAGTTATATCAGTTACCGACCCGAGGTCACCGACATGGGCACGGGGGCCGGGGTAATTGCCTGTTGCGCTGAGCACAGCGTCTACGACCCCTGCGCCGGTGCCAATGTGCTGTCCGGACCGGCGGACCAGCCCCTGGCCGCGGTGCTGTTGGAGCATGACGAGTCGGAAGACGCCCTTTATGCCGTGGGCACACTCGGGGGTGAGATGTTCAACCGCTACTTCGATGAGTACTGGGAGCGGTTGAGGCTGGAGAACCGGGGTCGCGACCCGAATATCCGCGTCACCGACGACTGCCGGGTCCGTCGGCTCGAGGATTACTCCCGCAACATCATACGTTGCGCTGCAGCACAGCCCGATCCCTCCTGAGTGTATGGCTGCGTTATCATGGTCAGGCTGAAGCTGGCCAGAGGGCCGGCACCCTGGACAACGCCTGGAGGTTGAGTGATGAGTGATCTGCGTGCGCAGGTGGAAGCGGCGCTGCAGGAGGTGGTCGCCCCGGATCTGGAAATGGATCTGGTTGCCGCTGAATGCGTCAAGGAGATCGCCGTGGAGGGTGATCGGGTGCGGATTGACGTCCAGCTGGGCTACCCGGCGGACTCGGTGCGCCAGGCGCTGGCGGGGCAACTCAAGCAGGCCGCGGAGGCCGTGCCAGGCATCGGTACAGCGGACGTCACGGTCACCAGCAAAGTCGAGCCGCATACGGTGCAGCCCGGGATGAAGCTGCTGGACGAGGTCAAGAACATCATTGCCGTGGCCTCCGGCAAGGGCGGTGTCGGCAAATCCACCACGGCGGTCAACCTGGCGCTGGCCCTCTCCGCCGAGGGTGCCAAGGTGGGTATGCTGGATGCGGACATCTACGGCCCCAGCCAGCCACGCATGCTGGGGGTCTCGGCCCGGCCCGAATCCCGCGACGGCAAGAAGCTGGAGCCGGTGGTCAACTACGGCATCCAGGCCATGTCCTCCGGCTTCCTGATCGATGAGGAGACTCCCATGGTCTGGCGTGGCCCGATGGTTACCCAGGCGCTGGACCAACTCATCCGCGACACCCACTGGCAGGGACTCGATTACCTGATCGTGGATATGCCCCCGGGGACGGGGGATGTGCAGTTGACGCTGGCGCAGCGGGTGCCCGTAAGCGGTGCGGTGATCATCACCACACCGCAGGACATCGCCCTGCTGGACGCCCGCAAGGGCCTGAAGATGTTCGAGAAGGTCAATGTGCCGGTGCTTGGGGTGGTGGAGAACATGTCCATCCACATCTGCAGCGAATGCGGTCACGCGGAGCATATCTTCGGGGAAGGCGGTGGTCAGAGTATGGCGGAGCAGTACGGCGTGGATCTGCTCGGCTCGCTGCCGCTGGACATCAGCATTCGGGAAAACGCAGACTCAGGGCGCCCCTCCGTGGTGTCTGACCCGGACGGGAAGGTGGCGGAAAGCTACCGGCAGATCGCGCGCCGGGTGGCCGGCAAGCTCTCGCTGCAGCAGAAGCACTCCGGTAGCGCCTTCCCCAATATCAGCGTGTCCGAAACCTGAGCGCGTCAGAAACCTGGCAGGGATCCTAACAATTTCAGGGTCCTGACCATCAAAAAAGCCGGCGGGGTGCGCGATCTGAATGGCGCACCCCGCCGGCCTTTTTGTGCTTTGGGGAGGTGACCGCGGTGTGTAAGGGTCAGGCGACCTTGCGGCCGTGCACCGCTGGCTGGTCCGCGCTGTCACCACCACGCAACTGCTGCAGCACCGTCTCGGCGCGCGCGTGTGCGGTCTCTCGGGCCGTGCGAAACGCGTCGTTGTTCTCCAGGCCGCGCAACCTGACGCCCCCTGCCTTGATCGTCCAGCCGCCCCGACGGTCCTGGCACCAGGTGATGCCGCGGCAGTCGTCCTCGGACAGGGTGATCCGTCCCTCGCTCGGCGGCAGTCGCAACACCGCCATGGCGAACATCCACAGGGAGAGGGCGAGCCCGATAACGGCGGCCAGGCCCAGGGTGCTGGCCGTGGTTTCGCTGTTCAGTTCCAGCCGGGCGGCCCAGATCAGGGCGGCGAGACTGCCGAGCAGAGCCGTTAGCCAGAACGTGCGCTGAACCATTCCCCAAAAACGGGCCCGGGCGTGCAGGCGATAGGGGATGGTTACGCGACCGCTCCGGGTGTCGCGCATGGGCCCCATGGTGTCCATGTTGTGGTCCTTCATGTCCGCACCCCGCAAAACGTCTTAATACCTGTCCGCCGAGAGATGTTGCAGCGCAACAAGTCCAGAGTATAGCAAAAGGTCCCGGAAGCCCGGGTGGGTGCCCGGACCGTCCGGTCCAATAGAAAAAGGCGGTTACCGGGAGGGGGTAGCCGGGTCGGGCCGAGCCCTGTTTGGCGCCTCCGCTGAACTGCGAAGCGCATTCTAAGGCAATGGGATGGCAGACGGGTAGGGGGCGGAGCAGAGTGTTTTCTGATGGGGTAAAAGCGGGGGATAAGGGGGGCTTATCATTGGCGAACCGCTCGTGGCGGGCGGGCGCACCGGTTGAGGACCGAGTGCGCCCGAGAGCGGGTTCAGCCCTTCTTCTCGAGCAACTCGCGCACGTGGACCCCGAGCATCAGCGGCCAGATCACGAAGGCGAACAGCGACATGAAGAAACGCTCACCGCCGAAGAGCTTCATCTTGGGGTTATCGCCCCCTTCCCCCATGATCGCGAAGCCGATCGTGAAAAAGATGCCCGCCAGCCAGAAAACTAATACACCCATCGGGTCTCCTCCTGCTTTCAACTTCAGAATCAAATGTGTCAAATTCCTGAGCGCCGCTGCCCGGCGCTACGGTCTGGATGCAGCATAACCTGTCCGGCGACGCCGGCAAAGCGCTGGGCTGTTGTCGATCTCAAACTTGAAGTCCGGCCGGGGTGGTCGGGCACGAAGACGGGGGTATCGCGGGTTGCTGCGCAACGGCTCTGCGTCTCGGATAGACTGGACATAACCAACACCATCGGGTTTCAGGAGTATTTCATGGAAGCGCAGAACAATGATCTCACCCTCGACAAGGACACGGGGCGGGTGCTGGCCAGCGGCTTGGCCCCCATGTTGCTCTGTCTGCTGGGGTATTCCGCTGTCGTGGGCTTGATTATCGGGGTGCTGGCGTTGGGTAATCTGACCGCGGCGGGGGTCGTGCTTGCGGTCTCGGCGGTGGCGATCGCGGTATTGCTCCGTGACTGGTTGATGCCGCTGTTCTCCATACTGTCCCAGGCGGCGTTTGCCTGGTCGGTCTACATGGCGATCCGGCACGGGGAACTGGTGTTCTCCGGTCTTCGCATGACCGACAGCCTGACCCTGGTGGGTGCGGGGCTGCTCTTCTCCGGCTTTCTGATTGCATTGATGCTCCTGCTCAGTCGCGGGGGGAGTCGCAAGCTGTTGTTTTACTGGTCTCTGATGATCCCCCCGCTTCTGCTGTTCTCACCCCTTAGCGTGGCCTTGGTCGCACTGGCGGGGCTGCTGATCATGGCGGGCCGCCTGGGCGGTGACCTCCGCCCCGTGGTGCAATGTGCCGCGGTCATCCACCGCGTCAAGCGCACCGATTGGAGCCGCAAGACGCTGTTGGCCGCCGGACGGACACCGCGCGGGGAGTGACCTGGCGGCGTGATGGCGAGGCGCTGGTGCTCAAGGCTTTGCGGCCTCTGCCGATAGCTGCAAAGAGGTGTCGTCAACGCCGTCGGAGGCCCGGATGGACGCATTGAAACACGATGAGAATGGCCTGATCGCGCATTACCAGCACGCCGATCGACTCATGGCGGGCGTGCTGGGGGTTCACCTGGTTTACTGTTTGGGCATTGCGGTGGTGTTGGGGACGTCGGTGGGCCAGGCCCTAGGCTACGGGCTTGCCATTCTGCTGCTGTCCGGTGGCTTGATCCTCGCCCTGCCGGGCAGGCGGGTAACCCGCGTGATGGTGGCCGTTGCGTTCATGGCCTACTCGGCACTCGCCATCCACCTGGCTTACGGCATGATCGAGATGCACTTCGGCATCTTCGCGCTGCTGGCCCTGCTGCTTTATTACCGGGACTGGCTGGTCATCCTGGCCGGGGCCGTGGCGACGGCTTTGCACCATGTGGTCGGCCATGTCCTGCAGCACGGCGGCTTCCCGATCTATGTCTTCTCGCACGCCGACCACGGGTGGGGGGTGGTGTTCCTCCATGCCGGTTATGTCGTCTTTCAGGCCTCGCTGCTTATTTACATGGCCATCATCCTGCACCGGGATGCCGAGCAGGCCGCAGAGCTTGGGGAAGTGGGCGAGCGCCTTGCCGTGGAGGGCGAGCAGGTGGACCTCACCTGGCGCCACCCGGTGGCCCACGGCCGGGTCACCCAGGGTGTGAACACCTTCCTGGACAAGGTGCACGGCGGGGTGAGGAGCGCCCGCACCGCCGCAGAATCGGTTATGGCCACGGTAGAGCAGCTCCGTACGGATGCGCAGGGCACCGGGCAGCGGGTGCGGCAGCAACAGGAGGACACGGACGAGATCGCCGGTGCCATGAATCAGATGGCGGCCACGACCCAGGAGGTCGCCCGGAATGCCGCCGCGGCGGCGGAATCCGCCAGCGAGGCCCGCCAGGCCACGAAGGCGGGGCGCGGTGTGGTGAGCGACGCGCAGGACCGAATCACCACGCTTGCGCAAGCCGTGGAGCAGGCAGCGGGCGTAGTGGAGCGTCTGAACCAGGAGAGCGATCGGATCGGCACCGTGGTGGACGTGATCCGCGATGTCTCGGAGCAGACCAACCTTCTGGCGCTCAACGCGGCTATCGAGTCCGCCCGCGCCGGTGAACATGGACGCGGCTTCTCCGTGGTGGCTGACGAAGTCCGGCTGCTGGCCCAGCGTACCCGCGAGTCCACCGAGGAGATCGCGGGCATGATCGGGCGGCTCCGGGAGGAGGCTGGCGGGGTCTACCAGGTGGTTACCGCCGGCAATGAATCATCAGCGCAGGCGGTCGAGGCGGCCCGCGCCGCCGGTCAGCGGCTCTCCGACATCGACGATGCGGTGCAACGCATCAACGATATGAATGACCAGATCGCGAGCGCCTCTGAGCAGCAGAGTGCGGCGGCCGAGGAGATCAACCGGCGCTTGGTCTCGGTGCGGGAGGCCTCTGCCGACGCCACTGACGGGGCCCAGGCCACCAGCCAGGCCTGCGAGGAGCTCGAGCGGCGGGCCCGCCACCTGGACCAGTCGGTCCGCGCCTTCCAGACCTGAGGCGTGCCGGTCGTGCCTGTCCGGGCGCCGGTTCCTCCTGCTAAGCTTTGAACCTCCGGCCGCCGAAGCGTGTGGTCGGGGGTCCGCCCTATCCCGATCCATAGGGTCTACTCGGCAGGAGTGCATCTGATGAGCGATAACCGTCGTAGTCGTGTTGTCACCGCGGGCCTGCGTCGCACCCCCAACCGGGCCATGCTCCGCGCTACCGGCTTCCGCGATGAGGACTTCGAAAAGCCCATCATCGGCGTCGCCAACGCCCACAGCACCATCACCCCCTGCAACATGCACATCGCGGCGTTGACGCGGCGGGCCGTGGAGGCGCTGCATGAGGCGGGGGCCATGGCGCCGGAGTTCGGCGTGCCTACGGTGTCCGACGGCATCGCCATGGGTACGCCGGGCATGCGCTATTCGCTGGTGTCACGGGAAGTGATCGCCGACGCCATCGAGACCGTCTGCCAGGGCCAGAGCCTGGATGGTGTGCTGGCCACCGGGGGCTGCGACAAGAACATGCCGGGCGCGATGATCGCCATCGCGCGTATGAACATCCCCGCATTGTTCGTCTACGGCGGGACCATTCGCCCCGGCTACTACAAGGGCGAGCGCCTGGATATCGTCTCGGCCTTTGAGGCGGTCGGGCAAGCCTCGGCCGGGCGTATGAGTGATGAGGATCTGCTGGGGGTGGAGCGCAACGCCTGTCCGGGGGCCGGCTCCTGTGGCGGCATGTACACCGCCAATACCATGTCCAGCGCTTTCGAGGCCATGGGGATGAGCCTGCCCGCCAGCTCCACGCTGGCCGCCGAGGCGGACGAAAAGGGCGATGACGTCGCGGCCGCTGCCCGCGTGTTGATGGAGGCGGTCCGGGCGGATCGCAAGCCCCGGGACATCCTCACCCGGGAGGCCTTCGAGAACGCCTTTGCCCTGGTGATGGCGGTGGGGGGCTCTACCAACGCCGTGCTGCACCTGCTGGCCATCGCCGATGCGGCGGATGTCCCCTTCGACCTGGACGACGTGGAACGCATCCGGCACAAGGTGCCGGTGCTCTGTGACCTGCGCCCTTCGGGGCAGTATGTGACCACCGAATTCCACGAGGTGGGCGGTACGCCCCAGGTGTTGCGACTGCTGCTGGATGGCGGCCTGCTGCACGGCGATTGCCTGACCATCACCGGCAGAACGATGGCTGAAACCCTGGCCGACGTGCCAGCGCGTCCGTCCGCCGATCAGTCCATCATCCACACGCTGGACGATCCGCTATATCCGGTGGGGCATCTTGCGATCCTCCGCGGAAACCTGGCGGAGGAGGGGGCGGTGGCCAAGGTCTCCGGTCTGAAGCAGCGGCGTATCGTCGGGCCGGCCCGGGTCTTCGAATCCGAGGAGGACTGCCTGGAGGCTATCCTGGCCGGGCACATCCAAGCCGGTGACGTGGTCGTCATCCGGAATGAAGGGCCCAAGGGTGGTCCCGGAATGCGGGAAATGCTCTCACCCACCGCAGCCCTGATGGGGGCCGGGCTGGGTGAGAGCGTGGGGTTGATCACGGACGGACGGTTTTCGGGCGGCACACGCGGGCTGGTGGTTGGCCATGTGGCCCCCGAAGCAGCGGCAGGCGGGACCATCGCGCTGGTGGAGGAGGGCGATACCATCACCATGGACGCGGACGCCAACCTGCTGCGGCTGGATGTGGATGAAACCGAGCTGGCCGACCGCCGGGCCAACTGGCAGCCACGCCAACCGCGGGAAACCCGCGGCGTCCTGGGCAAGTACGCCCGCGTGGTCGGGTCGGCGGCGCGCGGGGCCGTCACGGACCGTTGGAGCGAGGCGCCGTGAGCTGCTGCGGGCGGCACAGGGCGCCGAACGCGGGTGGCCAGCAACCCGGCCACGCGACCAATGGCTGTCCGCCAGCCAGTGATGCCGAGTGTCTTGAGCAGCTGCGTGTCTGGACGGCCGAGGACTGGCGTGTGCTGGGTAGCCGCTGGCCGGCATTGGAAGGCGATGCCGTTCCGGCGGTCCGGCTTTACCATCGCGGGAGTGCACTGGGCCGGGCCTGGCTTCGGGAACACCGGATTGGCCTGAACGCGCCCTTGCTGCGCCGGGCGGATGGCTGGCAGGCGGCCCGTGAGACGGTGGCGCATGAGGTGGCCCATTTGGCCGCCTGGGCCGTGTACCGCGATCGAGGGCATGGCGCCGGCTGGCGCCAGGTCATGGCCGCACTGGGCGTGCCCGCCACCCGGACGCATTCGCTGGATGTCAGCGGTATTCCCGGCACCCAGCGGCGCTGGCGCTACCGCTGCGCGTGCAGCACCCACCGTATCACCACTACCCGGCACAACCGGATCCGTCAGGGGCGCATGCGCTACCACTGCCGCCGCTGTGGCGAGGCCCTGGCGCGAGAACTGGAAGGCGGCCCAGGGGTTGACACCTGAAGGGCGCCTCCCTATCATTTGCGCACGCTTTCGGGCGGTTAGCTCAGCGGGAGAGCACTGCCTTCACACGGCAGGGGTCGCTGGTTCAATCCCAGCACCGCCCACCATAAAACCGAAAGAAAAACAGCCGCCTACGGGAAACCGGGGCGGCTTTTTTCTTGCAGCCTGCGCGCAGATCCACGGGGGACCCCGCGCGGAACCGCTGCCGGAATCGCAACTCTATAAGCCTATGGATATCCCTCTGATTGTTCTCGGGGCACTGCTGTTTGCAACGGTGAGCGCGTATTTCGCGGGCGTGCTCCCGTATCCAATTGGCTGGATCATCCTGCTCATAGCTTTTGCCGCGCGCGTGCTATACCTCAGGGGCCGCTGACCAATGCAGCCCGGACCGACCGGCTTGATCTCTCCCCCAGCCGCCATCTCCGGTCCGCCTTCGCCGGCACGCTAACCGCAATGGTGGGCCATGGCGGGCCTGATCACGAGCGACTGCGGGACGCTTCTGACCGTGGCCACCGCGCGCAGCCTGATGGACGGCGGGGGCTACGCGCAGGCCTATTGCCAGGCGTTTAATAAGCCGCGCAGGCCGGTTCAGCGCAGGATGGTTACCGGACAGGTGGCGAGGTGCAGGACCTTTTCACTGACACTGCCCATCAGCAACTCCCGGAAGTGGGAGAGCCCACGGCGCCCCATCACAATCACGGCATCGTCCTGGCTTTCCAGGTATTCGAGAATTGCGTGCGCCGGGTCGCCAGAGCGGATGGCCTCTACCGGTGCCATGTCAGCAGGCAGCCGCTCTCTTGCTGCTGCGAGCACTTGCTCGCCTGCCTCTTGACGTAATTCCACGAAGTCGCCCATCGACGCATCGGCCAGACGCCGGAGCCGCTGCGAATACCCCATGGCCTTCATCAGCTCTGTTGGGGTGGGTGGGCTTACGTGGAGCAGGTGGAGCGCCATACCGTTCGCTTTGGCCAGGGCCGCAGCGTAGTCCAGGGCCCGCAGGGCATTCTCTGACCCATCCAGGGGAACAATCACGCTCTTGAAATGCTGCAGTGTCATGGAAGACCTCCCGGCCACCGGTGCGCGTCAATCTGGATCAACCCTCATGCTTGTAACTATGGGAGGCCCCAACCGGTTCAGCAAGTGGTGCCAAATGGTGGTCCTCGATGCCATGGTGGCTGGCTATTGCGATCGGCAGTAAGAACAGCAAACGCCGATCAAGCACTCAGCGGTGTTCGGGGGGCGGTGCCTTCGGGCCTTCAAAATGTTCAAGAGGCGAGACGGGATATTCCCGAGGTGGTTCGGACGCAGGGTGGGGTTGCTCTGGCCCGGAGATCAAAGGGGGTGCCGGGCAACAGGTACCGGGGCAGGGGTCCGATTCTGTTCTAGACGCTCTTACTATGGCACGTTGTTCTACCTCTGGGAATCGGGCCCGCCGTGCGGCCTATCGTATGGCTCCTGCGTTAATTGGGGGAGCATGGCTCAGGTCAGAGGGTAGACACCATCAGCATTATCGCAACGATTCGCCAACAACTCTGCAGCCCGGGGCTGTTCGCCCGCATGATTGGCTACGCCTTGGTCTGGTGGGTGTTGACCGGTGGGGATGCTGCCTCATGGGTGTGGGGGGTGCCGGCCGTGCTCGCTGCTGCATTGCTGAACCCCTTCCCCGCGAAGGGCCGGTTGCGCCTCAAGCCGTTGGTGCTGCTTCGCTTCTGCTCGGTCTTCGTCGTCTGGTCGGTGCGCGGTGCCGTGGATGTGGGGCGGCGCGTGCTGCGCCACGGGCGCCTGCTCACAACCACCTTGGTGGACCACCCCTGGGCGTTGCGCGCCCAGTCCGCGCGGATCTTTTTTGCCAACCTGATCAACCTCATGCCGGGGACGCTGTGCATCCAGATTACCGACTCGGTCATGACGGTACATGTCATCGGTGACCCGGAGCGAGCCCAGGCTGCGTTGGCGCATCTCGAGGCGATCGTGCTGCAAATGGTGGAGGCGGAGGACGATGACTGAACTGTTTGGGGTGCTGGCGGCGCTGTTGCTGTTGAACATCGTCGTCGGACTGGCGCGGGTGTTGCGCGGGCCATCGGCGGTGGACCGGATGCTGGCGTCCGAGATGTTCTCCACCTCTGCCGTGGCGATCCTGCTCCTGATGGCGTTCATCCTGGACAGGCGCGAGCTGCTCGATGTGGCGCTGGTTCTGGCGCTGCTGGCGGCCCTGGCGGTGGTGACCTTCGTGGGGCGCGTCTGGTCGGAACTGGCAGCGCCCACTTCTGATGACGACCAAGGGGGTAAGCAAGGATGAGTCTTAACCATTGGCTCGGTGCCCTGCTGGTCATCGCGGGCATGCCGTTTTTCTTCCTGGGCATGCTCGGGCTGCTGCGTTTCCCGGACGCCTATACCCGGCTTCATGCCCTGGCCAAGAGCGATAATGTCGCCTTGGGCCTGGTTTGTCTTGGGCTGGCGGTTTACTCGGGCAGCCTGATTACCGCCCTGAAACTGCTACTGATCTGGTTGCTGATGCTGGTGGCCTCGGCCGCCGGCGCCAGCCTGATCGGGCGCACGGCCCTGGCCCGGGGCATCAAGCCCTGGGGGGTGTAGTGGGCGCGCTGGTGCTGGTGTTTGACGGCCTGCTGGCCGCAGCCCTGATCTGGCTGGCCTGGCAGGCCACCCACACCCCGGGCCTCTTCCGCGCCGTCATCAGTTTCATCATCTTCGGTCTGCTGATGGCCTTGGCCTGGGTTCGCCTGGAGGCACCGGATATCGCTCTGGCCGAGGCGGCGATTGGTGCGGGTGCGACCGGGGCCCTGCTGCTCTCGGCACTCGGGCGCCTGGCGGTAACCGACGAGGCGGGCACACCCTGGCAGGAGCGCGGTGATCTCTACTTCTGGGTTCCCGCGGGGCTGGCCCTGCTGGGCCTGCTGACGCTCGCCGCCTGGCAGTTGCCCAGTCCCGGTCTCGGGGAGGAGGTGCAGGCATCCCTGGCAGAATCCGGGGTGGAAAACCCGGTTACGGCGGTGCTGCTGAATTTCCGGGCGTTCGACACGCTGCTCGAGATCGGCGTGCTGTTGCTGGCGACCGTTGCCATCTGGTCCTTGGGCCGCATGCCCGTCCCGGGCGTTCCCGCCATGACCTCCCCGGTGCTGCCCGCCCTGGGGCGGGTGCTCTTTCCCATGTTCGCATTGGTGAGCGTTTATCTGCTCTGGCGTGGCAGTCATGCGCCGGGGGGCGCCTTTTCCGCCGGTGCGGTCATGGGTGCGGGCGGCATCCTGACGATCCTGGCCGGCGCACAGCCCTGGCTGACCGGCAGCGCCTATGGTCCGTGGCGTATCCTCCTGTCCCTGGGGTTGGCTGCCATGCTCGCGGTGGCTTTGGGTGTGATCGCACTCGGGCAACCCTTTTTTGCTTACCCCACCGACCTGGCCGGGCCGATTGTGCTGCTGCTTGAGCTGGCCGCTGGGCTTTCGATCGCCATGTCGCTGGTGGCGCTCTACCTGGCCGGCCAGCCGCCTGCATCCTGTAACGGGGAGTCGATGCGCCGATGATCTACCTGGCGCTCGCCGGTGTGCTGTTCGTGATCGGTTTGCACGGGCTGTTCGTGGCCCGGCACCTGCTGCGCAAGATTCTCTCGCTGAACGTGCTCTCGGCGGCGGTATTCCTGCTGTTGGTGGCGCTCGCCCGTGAGGCCGACCCACTGGATGCGGTGCCCCACGCCATCGTGCTTACCGGCATCGTGGTCAGTGTCAGTGCGACGGCGGTGGCTTTGGTGCTGCTGGTACGCCTGTCGCTGCCACGGCGGGGGGAGGAAGAGGGCCCCGGGAAGGAGGGCAGGTGAGTCAGCCGGATATGCTGATGGTCTTGGTGGTGTGCCTGCCCCTGATCGGAGCGATCGCCACCTTCGTCTACCCGGTGCGTGCCGTCACCGTCACCGCGCTCTGTGCGGCCGGTGTGCTGGCGGCGAGCGCGGCGCTTGTCCATGCCGTCTGGCAGCAGGGCGCCTGGCGGCTGGACCTCGGGGGCTGGACCGCGCCGCTGGGCGTCGGCTGGCAGATCGATGGGGTGAGCGCGAGCCTGCTGCTGCTCACGGCGATGGTTTGTGCCGCCGGCGCCGCCCATCGCGCCGCGGAATCCGAGCAGTCACCGCTCTTCTGGCCGCTGTGGCTTTTTCTCTGGGGCGCGCTCAACGCGCTCTTCCTGTCGGTGGACCTGTTTAATCTTTACGTGGCCCTGGAGGTCTTGTCTCTCGCAGCCGTGGCGCTGATTGCCATGGCGGGCGGGGGGGCACTGCCGGCTGCGTGGCGCTATCTCTTGGCCTCGCTGCTGGGCTCGACGGTCTACCTGCTGGGCGTGGCGCTGCTCTACGGGCGCTACGGGATTCTGGACATCGGCCTGATTGCCGAGGCGTTGGTGCTGGATCTGCCATCGGCGCTGGCCGCCGCCCTGATCAGCCTCGGCCTGCTCCTCAAAGCCGCGGTGTTCCCTCTGCACTTCTGGCTGCCGTCGGCCCACGGGCGGGCACCGAGCGTGGTGAGCGCCGCACTCTCCGGTGTGGTGGTGGCCGCCGCCCTGTACCTGCTGGCAATGCTTTGGTTCGGCCCCTTTGCGGCCTTCCAGGGGACATGGCCTGGCGGTCTGTTCGGCCTCTTGGCCGTCGGCGCCATGCTCTGGGGCGGGACCATGGCGCTGATGCAGCGCCGCCTGAAAATGCTGATCGCCTATTCCACGGTCTCACAATTCGGCTTTGCCCTGTTGGTCCTGCCGTTGGCCGGGGGTGGGGCGGCCGACCTGGCCTGGCGCGGTGCGATGGTAATCATCCTGAGCCACGGTCTGGCCAAGGCCAGTCTGTTCCTGGCGGCCGGGTGTATCGCCCGCGCCTGCGGGCATGACCGCCTGGATGCCTTGGGCGGTATGGGGGCGGGCGTGGTGTTGCCCTGGTTGGCGCTGCTCCTGGCCGGTGCCAGCCTGCTGGGGTTGCCGCCCACCGGTGGGTTCGTGGGCAAGTGGTGGCTGCTGCAGAGCGCGCTAACGAACGGGGCCTGGCTATGGGTGGTTGCCATCCTGCTCGGGACAGTGCTCACCGCGGCCTATCTTTTCCGCATCTTGGCCGTATTGCTCCGCCCGGCGGGGCAGGGGCGGCAGGCCTTGGCGGGAGGGCGTTGGGCGGCACTGCCGGCACTTGTGCTGGCCCTGTCTGCGGTCGCTTTGGGAATGGCCCTGCCCGGCGGAGAGGCCCTCTCGCCGGCGTTGTCCATCGGCTTGGATGCGACCGCCCGCGGGTTCCTGTTGCCGGCGGTCCTGCTTTGGCTGCTGGCCGGCGCGTTCGCTGCTCGAACCCATGCGGTGCCGGCGCGCCGAGCCGCTTTCGCGGTCCTGTGGCTCGCAGCCCTGGGCGGGAATCTGCTGTTGATCCTGGCACAGGACCTGCTGACGTTTTACACCGGTCTGGCGATCATGAGTTTTGCCGCCTGGGGTCTGGTGGTGCATGAGCGCAGCCGGAAGGCGCTAAGGGCGGGCTGGCTGTATCTGGCCATGGCGATGGGGGCAGAGCTGGCGTTGCTGACGGCAGTGGCCTGGGCCGCCATCTTCCCCGGGTCGGGCGGGTCGCTCGCCTTCACCAGCGTGGCCGGTACCGCCCCACCGCTGTTGTTGCTCCTGCTCGGCTTGGGGTTCGGGGTGAAAATAGGGGTGCTCGGACTGCACGCCTGGTTGCCCCGGGCACACCCCGTGGCGCCCGTGCCAGCCAGTGCCGTGCTCAGCGGTGTGATGATCAAGGCCGGTCTGCTGGGGGCGTGGCGGCTGCTGGAACCGGGCACCGCCCAGGTCGCGGATCTGGCAGCGCCGTTGTTGGCGCTGGGTTTCGCCGGGGCAATCTACGGGGTCGTCATGGGCCTGAGAAGCGGCGCGCCCAAGGCCATGCTGGGCTGGTCCAGTGTCAGCCAGATGGGGTTGGCCACCGCAGCGCTGGGGCTCGTTGCCACGCCCGAGGTGAGCGCCGAGGCGGCCTGGCCGGTGTTGCTGTTATTCGTGGTCAACCATGGACTGTCCAAGGGGGCGTTGTTTCTGGGTGCCGGGTTGGTGCCGCAGTTGGGTGGGGCCTGGTGGTGGCGGGGGTGGTGGGTGCTCTGGCTGCCAGCACTGTCGTTGGCCGCCGCGCCGCTCACCGGCGGCGCGCTGGTCAAGGCGGCCTTCGAGATAACGGTGGAGGCGAGTGTTTATTCGGTTTGGGTGGTGCCGGCACTGGCTGTCACCAGTGTCGCAACCACCATGCTGATGTGGCGGTTCCTCTGGCGACTACATGCAGCCGGCCCGGGGCGGGGCGACACTGCGCACGAGGGCGGCCTCGGGCTTTTCCCGCCTTACCTGGCCCTGGTCGTGCTGGCGCTGGTGCTGCCCTGGTGGCATGCGGGGGCGGCGGAGCCGGGGCGGTATGCCCTGTCTGCCGGTGCGCTCCTGGAGGGGCTCTGGCCGCTGGCGGTGGGGGTTTTGCTGCTCGGCCTCTTGGCTCGACTCCCAAGTCGGACGCCTCGGGCGGGTGAGCCCGGCCGTACATTGGCCCGCCTTTTGCCGCCGGGCGGTCTGCAACGGGTTCGCGCATTGCGGCAGATCGTGATCGTCGAGCGCCGGCTGCATGGCTGGCCCGTGGTGGGCCGCATTGTCATGTGCTTGTTGTTGCCGTTAGCGTTTCTGCTCTGGCTGCAGGGCGGCGGGTAAGGGGCTGCAGGGACCGGGTTGGGAGGAGACCCGCGCCGATTTCAGCTCTACCGGACCAAGCATCGCGGTGGTTGAGTCAAGGAGGGCGACTACGAGAGAATCTGATTGTCCGCATCAATCAAAATCAGAAAATAAATATACGTGGACTATTGGTTCGAGAGAAAAAATATCTTTAACTACTAGGCGGGGGTTGATGTAAGGTCATCACAGACGGTTGGGCCGGAGACGCCGGCAGGAAGCCCGTCTTGATTCCATTCTGGAACCACAACATACCCTAGGACTGGAGGGTGAAATGGCAGAGCAACAGAGCAGCGGCAAGTGCCCGGTGATGCACGGTGCCTTGACCAAGGCTGGCGAAAGCAACATGGATTTTTGGCCGAACGCCTTGAATCTGGACATCCTGCACCAGCACGATCGCAAGACCGATCCGATGGGTGAGGACTTCGACTACCGCGAGGAGGTCAAGAAGCTGGACTTCGACGCGGTCAAGAAGGACGTCACCGAGCTGATGACTAACAGCCAGGAGTGGTGGCCGGCCGACTGGGGCCATTACGGCGGTCTGATGATCCGCATGACCTGGCACGCGGCCGGTTCCTACCGCGTGGCCGACGGCCGCGGTGGCGGCGGTACCGGTAACCAGCGCTTTGCCCCCATCAACAGCTGGCCGGACAACGCCAACCTGGACAAGGCGCGCCGCCTGCTGTGGCCGATCAAGAAGAAGTACGGCAACAAGCTGAGCTGGGCGGACCTGATCATCCTGGCCGGTAACGTGGCCTATGAATCCATGGGCTTCAAGACCTTCGGCTTCTCCTTCGGCCGCGAGGATATCTGGCACCCGGAGAAGGACACCTACTGGGGCTCCGAGAAGGAGTGGCTGGCGCCCACCGAAAACGAGAACAGCCGCTACGGCAAAGACCGCGAGTCCCTGGAGAACCCCCTCGCGGCGGTGATGATGGGGCTGATCTACGTCAACCCCGAGGGTGTGGACGGCAACCCCGACCCGCTGAAAACGGCCCAGGACGTGCGCGTCACCTTCGAGCGCATGGCCATGAATGACGAAGAGACCGTCGCTCTGACCGCTGGCGGTCACACCGTCGGCAAGTGCCACGGCAACGGCGACGCGGCCAATCTCGGCCCGGATCCGGAGGCGGCCGACGTAGAGGAACAGGGTCTGGGCTGGAACAACAAGGTGACCCGCGGCGTGGGTCGCGACACCGTTACCAGCGGCATCGAGGGTGCCTGGACCACCCATCCGACCCAGTGGGACAACGGCTACTTCCACCTGCTGCTCAACTACGAGTGGGAACTGGTCAAGAGCCCGGCCGGGGCCTGGCAGTGGGAGCCGAAGGACATCAAGGAAGAGGACAAGCCCGTTGATGTCGAGGATCCCTCCATCCGTCTGAACCCGATCATGACGGACGCCGACATGGCGATGAAGATGGATCCGGAGTATCGCAAGATCTCCGAGCGCTTCTACAATGACCCGGAGTACTTCAACGAGGTCTTCGCTCGCGCCTGGTTCAAGCTGATCCACCGCGACCTGGGCCCCAAGACCCGTTACATCGGTCCGGAAGCCCCGCAGGAAGATCTGATCTGGCAGGACCCGGTTCCGGCCGGCAAGTCCGACTACGATGTGGACGCGGTCAAGGCGAAGATCGCCGACAGCGGCCTGTCCATCAGCGAGATGGTTGCCACTGCCTGGGACAGCGCCCGCACCTTCCGCCAGTCCGACTACCGTGGCGGCGCCAACGGGGCCCGTATCCGCCTGGCGCCCCAGAAGGACTGGGAGGGTAACGAGCCCGAGCGTCTGAACAAGGTCCTGGGCGTGCTGGAGGGTATCGCGAAGGAAACCGGTGCCAGCATCGCGGACACCATCGTGCTGGCCGGTAACGTCGGGGTCGAGAAGGCCGCCAAGGCTGCCGGCGTCGATGTCACCGTACCGTTCGCACCGGGCCGTGGCGATGCCAGCCAGGAGATGACCGACGAGGACTCCTTCCAGTACCTGGAGCCGCTCTCCGATGGCTACCGCAACTGGGTGAAGAAGGACTACGCGGTTGCCCCCGAGGAGCTGATGCTGGACCGTACCCAGCTCATGGGCCTGACGGCCCCGGAGATGACCGTGCTGGTCGGCGGCATGCGGGTGCTGGGTACCAACCATGGCGGGACCAAGCACGGCGTGTTCACGGATCGCGAAGGGCAGTTGACCAACGACTTCTTCGTGAACCTGACGGACATGAACTATCGTTGGGTACCGGTTGCCGACAACCTGTACGAGATCCGCGATCGCAAGTCCGACGAGAAGAAGTGGACCGCCACCCGGGTGGACCTGGTCTTCGGTTCCAACTCGATCCTGCGCTCCTACGCGGAACTCTACGCCCAGGACGACAACAAGGAGAAGTTCGTCAAGGACTTCGTTGCCGCCTGGACGAAGATGATGAACGCGGACCGTTACGACCTGGAGGCGTAATCCGGGGCGCCCGACCCGGCGGGGCCGCCTTAGGCCCTGCCGGACCGGGGAAGCAGTACCGTGGTCGGGCCCGTTGCGGGCCCGATTGCGTTTCCCGCCTTGGTTTCCCCATCCATCGGTGTCCCCCGTACCCTGATCCGTGCCAAAGTAGGGCCATACGGTTCATTCAGGGACGTACTGCGGGATGCTCGGGTTTCTTCAGGGTTTTGCCTACGGCCTTTGGCTCTCCTGCCTGCCGTGGTTCATCGCCGGGTTGATCAACCCGCATATTGCCTTGCCCACGGCATCGCCCCGACGCTGGCAGCTCTTCCTGCGCTACTGGCTGGCTATCCCTTTTCTCGCCTTTCTGCTCTGGCTGACCTCGCTGTGGGGCGGCTTTGGGCCCAGCCTTGCCGGCTGGTTGACCGGTCTGGTAGCCATCCCGGCGGGTTTGTTCGTGGAGCGTCGCTGGCGCCGTTGGCAGGCCGCGTGGGTGGCCCGGCGGGCGGCGGTCGACCGACAGGCCGGGCAGGAGCAGGCGCGGGCCGAGGCAGAGCGCCGGGCCCGAGAGGCGCGCTTGCGCGTGCTGGACCCGGACCACCCCCCAGCCGGTGCCGATGACACCGTCCGGGCGCTGTGCCGGATCAAACGCGCGCTGCAGGAGCAGGGGCGTCGGGATCTGGCCGTGCAGGCGGACCGTCTTTACTCCCGCTATACCCACGTCATATCGGTACTGCACGGGCGGTTTGACGCCGAGGAGATGGCCTTCCGGCGGGCGCTCGGGCTGGTCCGGGAGGTGACCGGCTCCGCCATTGAACGCCTGGAGCGGGCCGTTTCACTGGTGGCGGGGGCGGCGCCCATTGATACCAACTTTGTGCGCCGACGCCTCGCCGAGACGAGTCTGGATGCCGGAGAGCGGCGGGCGCTGGAACGCCGACTCGCCCTGGCAGAGGATGCCGAACGCCAGGTGCGCGAGGCCGTGGCGGCCAACGAGGCGGCGCTGACCGCGCTGGATGATGCCGCCGTTTCGGTATCGCGCATCGACACCGGGCCAAGCCGACGGGCCCAGGCCGCCGAGGAAGCACTCAAGGAGTTGCATCGGTTTGCCGCTCGCGCGTCACAATACGAAGAACGCCCCTGAACCATCCGCCAACGCAGTGGAGCATGCCATGGCCAACGCCTCCGACGAAGACCAGACACAGGACTTCAGCCTGTCGCTACCTCCGGTGGATGAGATAGAGCGGGAGGTGGACCGGCAGACGGAGCAGGCGTCCGGAGCCGACCCGGAACTGATCCGCATGGCGGATCGTTTTGTTGAGGACGTGCTTGCGGCAACACCGGACGAGACCGCCGCGGGCCCGGGCGCACAACGCCAGCGCGCCGCCGTTGACAACATGGGCATCGAGGTCCAGCGCCAGGCCGCTCGCCGCAGCGAAATGCTGCAGGAACCTATCCGCAAGCTGGCCCACCAGGGCGAGGAGGGCGGTCCGGTGGCCCGTTCGCTGCTGGATCTACGGGAGCAGATGGCCGGCCTGGACCCCCGCGGGAAGGACCTGAGCCCCGGCCTGGTCGACCGCTTCCTCGGCCGTCTCCCCGGCGTGGGGACCCGCTTGCAGCGCTACTTCCGTAAGTTCGAAACCGCCCAGCAGGCGCTGGATGCGATCATCAGCAACCTGGAGGCCGGGGCGGCCATGCTGCGCCGGGACAATATCACGCTGGCCGATGACCAGGAGCAACTGCGCGAGATCCTCACCCAACTCGCCCGTCAGGTCGAGTTGGGCAAACTCATCGACGAGCGCTTGCAGGGGGAGGTCGGGAGCCTCTCGGCGGAAGCGCCCCGTCGGCGCTTCATCGAGGAAGAGCTACTCTTCCCGCTACGCCAGCGCATCGTGGACTTGCAACAACAACTGGCGGTCAGTCAGCAGGGTGTCCTGGCGCTGGAGGTGGTCATCCGGAACAACCGGGAGCTGATCCGGGGGGTGGACCGGGCGATAAACGTCACGGCGTCCGCGCTCAATGTGGCAGTGACCGTCGCCCTCGGACTGGCCAATCAGCGCCTGGTGCTGGACCGCGTGGAGGCACTCAACCGGACCACTTCCGAGATGATCTCCGGCACGGCGCGGGCGTTGCGCCAGCAGGGCGCGGAGATCCAGGGCCGCGCGGCGTCCGCCACCCTGGACATGGAGCAGCTGGAGTCCGCCTTCGGCGAGGTGCTGGGGGCGATTGATGCGCTCTCCCGCTACCGGCAGGAGGCCCTGCCCCGGCTGGATGAGCAGATTGATCGCATGGATCAGTTGGCGCGCAGGGGGCAGGCGGCCATCCATCGACTGGAGGCCGGCAACCAGGCTGATGCTACGGTGACCGCAGAGGCGGAGGGTGAAGCCCCGGCGCAGCGCCAGGAGCGCGCGGATTGAGCCGGATTGGCCGTGCCCCGCCAATACCGCAACGGGCGGGGAACCAGGCACTGCAGAACGGGAACAAGGAGCAGGCATGACATCGATTCAGCCCCTGAGCGCCGGGCAGCTTTACCGCTACTGCGACCCGGAAGCGCTGGGTTTCCGGACCACCGAGGAGTTGGAGCCGTTGGAGCTGCCCTGTGGCCAGCAGCGCGCCCTGGAGGCGTTGGATTTCGCCACCGGAATGCGCAACGACGGATTCAACCTCTTCGTGCTGGGACCGGCCGGCGTGGGCAAGCGCGAGTGGGTACAGCAATTCCTGGCCCACAAGGCCCTGGCGCGGGAGCAGCCCCGGGACTGGGCCTATCTCTATAATTTCGACGCCCCGGACCAGCCCCGCGCGCTGGCCCTGCCCACCGGGGTGGGGCGCCGGTTGAAGCGCGACCTGGAGGAGCTGACGGAGGAGCTGCGCAGTTCCATCCCGGCTACCTTCGAGAGCGACGAGTACCAGTCCCGGCTCCAGGAGCTGCAGCAGGCAGCCAACCGTCGCCATCGCGAGGCCATCGAGCAGATCCAGCGGGAGGCCGAAGAGGGGGGCATTGCGCTGCTCACGACGCCATCCGGCTTTACCTTCGCGCCCAAGAAGGACGGCGAGGTACTGAGCGCGGAGGAGTTTCAGAAACTGCCCGAGGAGGAGCGCAACGCCATCGAGAAGCGGGTGGAGCAACTGCAGGAAAAGCTGCAGTACTCCATCCAGCAACTGCCGCAAATCCAGCGGGAACTGCGTGAACAGGTCCGCCAGCTGAACGAGGAGATGGTGCTGGTGGCGGCGGGCGCGCCGATCGGCAACCTCAAGGATGCGTACAGCCACCTCGAACCGGTGGTGGCCCACCTGGACGCCGTGCGCAAGGACGTCATAGAGCACGTGGAGGCCCTGCAGGGGGACAAGCATGGGCGCCATTCCGCCATGGAGGCGGTGATGGAACGCTACCAGCTCAATCTGATCGTGGATAACGCCGAGCAGCAGGGGGCGCCGGTGGTCTACGAGGACCTGCCCCTGCATCAGCACCTGGTCGGGCGTATCGAACACTACGTCCACCAGGGCGCGTTGATGACCGATTTCACCCTGATCCGCGCCGGTGCCCTGCACCGGGCCAACGGCGGCTACCTGGTGCTGGATGCCCTGCGGGTGCTGCAGCAACCCATGGCCTGGGAGAGCCTGAAGCGGGCGCTCAGTGCTCACACCGTACGCATCCAGTCACTGGAGCGCCTGTATGGGCTGGCCAGCACGGTCAGCCTGGAGCCGGAGCCCATTCCGCTGGACGTGAAGGTGGCGCTGGTGGGGGACCGTTTCCTCTACTACCTGCTGGCCGCCTACGACCCCGATTTCCTCGACCTGTTCAAGGTGCAGGCCGACTTCGAGGACGAGGTGCCCAGGACCGACGAGAGCCAGCGTGCCTACGCCCGCATGCTGGCCACCATGGCCCGGCGCGACGCCTTGCGTCCGCTCACAGCGCCGGCGGTCGGGCGGATCATCGAACAGGCCGGGCGCCTGGCCGATGACCAGGAGAAGCTGACCGCGCAGGCGCGCATGCTGCGTGACCTGCTGATGGAGGCCGATTACTGGGCCGGGCGTGACGAGGCCGCGCAGATCGAGGCCGCGCACGTGGAGCGAACCATCGGGCAGCAGCGTTACCGGGGTGGCCGCATCCGTGAGCGCACGCTGGAGTTCATCGAGCGTGGCACGGTGATGATCGACACCACGGGCGAGGCGGTGGCCCAGGTCAACGGCTTGTCGGTGTTGCACCTGGGCGACCAGGCCTTCGGGCGGCCGACCCGAATCACCGCCACCGCCCGTGCCGGTCGCGGTCAGGTGCTGGATATTGAACGCGAGGCGAAGCTCGGCGGCAATATTCACTCCAAGGGGGTCATGATCCTCTCCCGCTACCTGGCGACCCGCTACGCCCGGGAGGGCGTATTGTCCCTGTCGGCCAGCCTGGCCTTCGAACAGTCCTACGGCGGTGTGGAGGGGGACAGCGCCTCCGTGGCCGAGTTGTGCGCCCTCGTCTCCGCTATCGCCGGGGTCCCGCTCCAGCAGTCGCTGGCTGTCACCGGTTCCGTCAACCAGCATGGCGAGGTGCAGGCTGTGGGGGGCGTC
This sequence comes from Alkalispirillum mobile, assembly GCF_003664325.1. Classification (NCBI taxonomy): domain Bacteria; kingdom Pseudomonadati; phylum Pseudomonadota; class Gammaproteobacteria; order Chromatiales; family Ectothiorhodospiraceae; genus Alkalispirillum; species Alkalispirillum mobile. Next base: position 369,002 of record NZ_RCDA01000001.1, on the reverse strand, counting down.
AATGAAAAGATTGAGGGCTTTTTCGAGGTCTGCGAGGCCCGCGGCGGGGTGGAGGGACAGGGGGTGTTACTGCCGGCCACCAATGTGCCGCACCTCATGCTGCACCGGCCGGTGCGCGAGGCCGTTGCGGCCGGCCGTTTCCACGTCTACCCCATCCGCCACGTGGACGAGGCGCTGGAGCTGATCACGGGCATGTCGGTGGGTGCACCGGATGAGGACGGCGTTTACCCGGAAGGCAGCCTGAACCGCCTTGTGGCCGACCGGCTGGCCGCTTTTGCCGAGTCGGTACAGCGTCACAGCGGCAAGGACAACGGTAACGAAGGCGACAGCGGGTCGGCGAAGCACCGGGAGGGTAACGGCAACGGCGGGGGCCGCGATGACTGAACGGCGGCGGCCTGAGGCACCCCCCCGCGCCAGGCTTTTCCGGCGCGCGCTGATTATGCTCGACGCCTCGCTGGCCAGCACCGAGGCACTGCGTGCTGCATTGACCCTGCTGCGGGACGGCGACGTGGAACTGCGGGGTCTGTATGTGGAAGATCGCGACCTGCTGCGTAGCGCCGGGCTGCCGTTCACGCGCGAGGTGGGTGCGTACACCGGCGTGGCGCGGCCCCTGGCCAGTGATACCCTGGAGGCGCGCCTGCAGGACCGGGCGCAGCTAGTGCGAGCGGCAATCCGCCGGGCGCTGGCCCACGAACGCCGGGAGGTCGCGTTACAGGTGTTGCGTGATCGGGTGGTGGCGGCCGCCCTGTCCGAAGCACGGGACAGCGACCTGCTGGTGCTTGGGCGCACCGGCTGGGCCAGTGGCCGGGCCCGCTCGCTGGGCTCCAACGCGCGGCAGTTGATTCACCTGGCGCCCTGCTCGCTGTTGCTGGGGACCTGGCCCGAACGCGCCGTCACCGGAATAGTGGTGCGGGCCGATGAGCACGCCGAACAGGCCCTGGACGCTGCCCTGCGGGTCGGTGGGGACGGACGCGAATACACGTTGCTCGTCTTGCCCCCGGAGACGGGTGAGCTCAAGGATCAGCGGTTGGCGGAGATTACCGACTGGCTGGAGACGCGAGGTGTCTCGGCCCGGCTGCGGGTGGTGTACCCGCCGGACGAGAACGGCCTGCTCAAGGCCCTATTGCAGGAGCAGATCGGTGCGTTGCTGATCAGTCGCACCCAGGACGGCAGCGAGGAAGAGCGAGGCATGATTACCCGGCTCCTGGAGCGGGTGGACCTGCCGTTCCTGCTACTGCGCGCGGGTGCCGTGGATCAGCCGGCAGAAGAAGCCGCGGGAGCACCCCCGGCGTCAGGCTGAACGTCGCGGGTGCCACACCGTGTCAGCAGCCACCAGATCGGCGCTTTCGGTGACCGGGCCGGGCCATCCGGCGCCTCGGGTTCAATGCCCCGGCTTCGGCACCAGTCGGCGACGGCATCGAACTCCGCCGCGCCGCCGGGGTGACCACGGTAGATCATCAGACTGATGACCCCGGCCGGGGCCAACGCTTCCCAGGCCGAATTCAGGGCGGCTAACGTGGTCTCCGGACGGGTGATAAGGGCGTGGTCACCCCCGGGCAGGTAGCCCAGGTTGAAAACCACCGCCTTCACCTGCCCCAGGGTCGTTGCGGGGAGGTGGCGGGACAAGGCCTGATGGCCGGCGTGTACCAGATTAACCCGGTCCGCCAGCCCGGCCTGCTGCAGGCGCTTCCGCGTTGCCATGAGGGCCTGCGACTGCACATCGAAGGCCCAGACCTGGCCCTGGCCGCCCACCTGCCGCGCCAGGAACAGGGTGTCGTGCCCGTTGCCGGCGGTGGCGTCCACCGCCCGGTCGCCGCCACGCAGGTGTGCGGCCAACCGGGCGTGGACCTGTTCCGTCAGCCGTGGACGACGGGACACCCTGCCAGCCCGCCTCAGGAGACGGCCTTCTCCGCCTCGGGCTGGGTCTCCCGGGGGAACTTCAGGAAGTGCACGTTGGACATGTGCTGCAGGATACGCACCACCTGGCAGCTGTAGCCGAACTCGTTGTCGTACCAGACGTAGAGCACGGCATTCTTGCCGCTGGCCAGAGTGGCCTTGGCGTCCACGATGCCCGCGTGGCGGTTGCCGACAAAGTCCGAGGAGGCCACCTCGGAGGAGTCCACGTAGTCCAGCTGCTTCTGCATGTAAGAGTTCAGCGACATGACCCGCAGGTAGTCGTTGAGCCCATCGGCGGAGACGTCCTCCAGCAGGCGCAGGTTCAGGATGGCCATGGAGACGTTCGGGATGGGCACCCGGATGGCGTTACCGGTGAGCTTGCCGGCCAGCTCCGGTACGGCCTTGGCCACCGCCTTGGCGGCGCCGGTCTCGGTGAGGACCATGTTCAGCGCGGCACTGCGGCCCCGGCGATCACCTTTGTGGTAGTTGTCGATCAGGTTCTGGTCGTTGGTGTAGGCATGCACCGTCTCCACGTGGCCGTGCTCGACGCCGTACTGGTCGTTCAGCGCCTTCAGGGCGGGCACGATGGCGTTGGTGGTGCAGGAGGCGGCGGAGACGATCCGGTCTTCGTCGCCGATGTCCTTGTGGTTGATGCCGAAGACGATGTTCTTGATATCGCCCTTGCCCGGGGCCGTCAGCAGCACCTTGGAGACGCCGTTGCACGCCAGGTGCTGAGAGAGGCCGTCCCGGTCCCGCCACTTACCGGTGTTGTCCACCACGATGGCGTTGTCGATGCCGTAGGTGGTGTAGTCGATCTCCGACGGGTCGTCGGCGTAGATGAAGCGCACCCGGTTGCCGTTAATGACCAGCGTGTTGTTGGCCTCGTCCACGGTGATGGAGCCCCCGAACGGGCCGTGCACGGAGTCGCGGCGGAGCAGGCTGGCACGCTTTTCCAGGTCGCCACCCTTGCCGCGGACCACCACCGCGCGCAGGCGCAGCAGGCTGCCACCGCCGGCCTTTTCCACCAGGATGCGGGCCAGCAGCCGACCGATGCGGCCGAAGCCGTAGAGCACCACGTCCTTGGGCTCGCCGGTGTTGCCCTCCGGATCGTGGCCGTCGACGATGTCGGCCAGCTCGCGGCGCAGGAAGGCCTCCACGTCGTCCTCGCCCGAGTTCTTGAAGGCCACGGCCAGCTTACCCACGTCCACGTGCGCCGGCGCCAGGTTCAGCGCGACCATTGTGCGCACGACGGGCAGCGTGTCGCAGACGGACAGCTCGGTGCCCTCGATTTTCTTGACGAAGCGGTGATCCTTCAGAATGCGTATCACGGACTGGTTAATCAGAGACCGGCCGTACAACGAGGTGACGATGTTGTACTTGCGGTAGAGGGTGCCGAGCAGGGGGATCATTTCCTCGGCACGGGCTTCGTTGTCCTGCCACTCCTGGAACACGGTATCGAGGTGTTGCTGGCTCACGGGTGACCTCTCTTGATTTTGATTGGTCTAGCGTCGGGTGACGGTTTAATGTCGCGCGCATTATGCTTTTTGCGGCCCCGGTCTGCAATTCCCGGGGCCCCGGCTGTGCACCAGGCCGCGGTCATGGGCGGCAGACCGGCTGGTTGCAGACTAAAATCAGGGTATTAGCCATACCTGAGGGGCCCATTGTGGTCAGACCAAATAGCCAGCTCACTGCGGAGGAGCGCGCCTTTCTGAGCGCCCTCTGGCAGGCACCGGCGGAGCGTGCCGAGAATTCCGATCTTCTTTGTCGGTTAATGCCGCAGGGAGATGCCTCGGCATTCTGGTCCTATTTTGCCGAGGACAGCCTGGAAATCATCGGGCGCCACGCCGCCTTCAGTTATCACTTTCCAGTGCGGATTCGTGGCGGTGGCCACGAACCGATGCACCTGGAAGTGGGGCCGCCCGAGATCCGCGATGAACGCCGGAAACCGCGGGCGTTGCGTATTCAGCCCCAGGGTGACGAGGTCTGCCTCCGGGGCAGGGCGGGGCAGCCGGGCTGTACCCCGGTGCTGGATATCTCCGCCAGCGGTATCGCGCTGCCGGAGGGGGTGTTACCGCGCCGGGGGCGGCCGGTGAACGTGCCCGAACTGGAATTGTTGCTGCCCGACGAGGTCCCGTTGCCGCTGCGGGTCAACCTGGCCCCCGGTCAGCGCCGTCGCCACCGCCTGGTGCTGAACCTGGACGCGCACGACAGTCGGGTGCAGAACGCGGTGCGCCGCTATATCTTCCGCGCCCATTTGCGCCAGGGTGGCGCCAGGGGCTGATTTCACGGGCATTCGGGGTATCAGGCATCCCGGTGATGCCCGGGCTTCCGGTCTTCGGGCGGGGCGCAACGACACGGCCCGGTGGTGCGGCCCTCGCTACCGGGTACCGGGTCGACGCCGTGCCCGCCCCAGGGGTGGCACCGCAGAAACCGCCGCAGGGCCAGCCACCCGCCGCGAAACGGGCCATGCAATTGCAGGGCCTCCACCGCATACGCCGAACAGGTGGGCCAATAGCGGCAACGCGGACCGATCATCGGGGAGATGACGTACTGGTAGAAGCGAACGATGCCGATCAGCAGGTAGGTTAGCGGATTTTTACGCATGGCGGTTGCGGTCCCATCGTCGGTCGGCTGGCCCGGCCCTTGGCCTGGCGGGGCTGTCATGTTAACGTCTTCGACCTGCCTGCCCAAGGCAGGGTCCGCACCAACCGGACCGCTACTATGGCGGTGGTGCCGGTCCCCTCGCGACGATAAACCGTGAATTCCGTCAGGCCCGGAAGGGAGCAGCGGCAGCGGTGGACTCGGGCGCCGGGGTGTGGCTGGTATCCGCCGCCTCCATCTATCCTCCCCCACGTCGGCTCACTGCCCTATCAGTGGCACTGTATCGCCGCCGCCCGTACACTTTGTAGCCTCGCTTCGCAGACAGCAGGAAACCATGGCTTACCAGGTACTCGCCCGTAAGTGGCGACCGCGCACCTTTGCCGAGATGGCCGGTCAGGAGCACGTGCTGCGCGCCCTGATCAACGCCCTGGAGCAGCAGCGCCTGCACCACGCCTACCTGTTCACGGGTACCCGCGGGGTGGGCAAGACCACGGTGGCCCGGATCCTGGCCAAGTGCCTGAACTGCGAGCAGGGCGTCGCGGCGGAGCCCTGCGGTAAGTGTGATGCCTGCCTCGAGCTGGACGCCGGCCGTTTCGTCGACCTGATCGAGGTGGATGCGGCATCGCGGACCAAAGTGGAAGATACCCGCGAGCTGCTGGACAACGTGCAGTACGCGCCCACCCGTGGCCGCTACAAGATCTATCTGATCGACGAAGTGCACATGCTCTCCGGGCACAGCTTCAATGCGCTGCTGAAGACCCTGGAAGAGCCGCCGCCGCACGTAAAGTTCCTGTTGGCCACCACTGACCCTCAGAAGCTGCCGGTCACCATCCTGTCACGCTGCCTGCAGTTCAATCTGAAGAACCTGCCCGGCAGCCTGATCGCGGAGTACCTGCGCACGGTCGTCGACCAGGAGCAGCTGGAAGCGGAGCCTGCCGCCCTGGCCCGGCTCGGTCAGGCCGCGCAGGGCAGCATGCGCGACGCCCTGTCACTGCTGGACCAGGCCATTGCCTTTGGCGCGGGCTGCGTGCGCGAAGGTGAGGTGTGCGCCATGCTCGGCACCATCGACCGGGGGTTCGTGCTGGAGGCGCTGGAAGCACTGGCCGACAGCGACGGTCAGGCCCTGCTCCAGGTGACCGCCCGGATGAGTGAGCGGGCACCGGACTTCGGTGATGCCCTCGACGAGATGCTCCACTGCCTGCACCAGGTGGCCCTCTGCCAGGTGGTGCCCGGCGCGGTACCCGAGGACCAGCCGGACGCGGAGCGGCTGAAGGCATTGGCAGCCCGCCTGCCTGCAGAGGATGTGCAGCTCTACTACCAACTGGCGCTTAACGGCCGGCGTGACCTGCCCCTGGCACCGGAAGCGCGGACCGGCTTCGAGATGGTTTTGCTCCGCATGCTGGCATTCCAGCCGGTGGGGGTGGTTGTCGAAGCCGAGCCGGGCGCCGCGGCCGAACCCGGCACGGCTCCGAAAGCGGCGGCGGGCGAGGCGGCTGCCCCGGCAACGCAACCGGCACGGCCGGAGAAGCCGGAAGTCGGCGGGGCAACGGCAAGCGGGGCCGACGCTCCCGACCAGCCCGCCTCGCCCCTGGACAGCCGGCGCGAGGCGTTGATGCGCGCGGCACGCGGCCAGATTGCGCCGGAGGCCACCGGCAGCGCGCAAGGGCCGGCCACCGGGCCAGCCCCGTCGGCTACCAAACCCCCCAAGGCGGGGCCCGCTGATGCCCAGCCGGCCCCGGAAGGGGTGGCGCCGGAGCCGGACGCCCCGGAGCCGCCGCCCTGGGCGGAGGGCCCGCCACCAACCGATGACGAGCCCCCACCCTGGGGAGAGCCGCTTGCGTCGCCGCAGGCCGATGCGCCCTTGGCCGCGGAACCTGCACGGCCGGACGATGCCGAAGGGGAGGACGGCACGACGGTCGCGCCGGTCACGTCAGCGCCGGGCCAGCCACTGGAGATCACCGCCGATAACTGGCCCTGGACGGCGCGCGCGCTGCCCTTGGAAGGCGCTCTCCGCCAGTTTGCGGCCCACTGCGAGTGGGTCGGCGAGGAGGAGGGCCGTGTTATCCTTCGGCTGGACGAACAGCACGAGATGCTGCGTACTCCGGGTCTGGAGTCCGAGTTCAGCGCCGTGCTTGGCGAAGCCCTGGGGCGGGCGGTCCGCCTGGACATCCGCCAGGGCGCGCCACAGCGTGAGACGCCGGCAGCGGTGGCTCGCCGGGAGCGGGCAGAGCGGCTGCGTGCCGCGCAGGCATCGCTGGAACAGGACCCGAACGTCGCCGGGCTGCGCCAGCGCTTCGGCGCGGAACTACTGCCGGACACTATCAGGCCCCACGACGGGGCCTGAGTCAGATTCAACTGCAACCCCCGATATGAGGATCAAGTGATGAGGGGCGGAATCGGTAACATGATGAAGCAGGCCCAGAAGCTCCAGCAGGAGCTTCAAAAGGCCCAGGAAGAGATCGCCAAGATGGAAGTCACCGGCGAGTCCGGTGGCGGCATGGTCTCCGTGACCATCAACGGCAAGCATGAGGCCCGTCGGGTCAACATCGACCCCAGTCTCTTCGAAGACGACCGCGAGATGGTCGAGGACCTGGTTGCCGCGGCCTTCAACGATGCCGTGCACAAGCTGCAGCAGGAGAGCCAGTCGCGCATGTCCGGGCTGAGCGAGGGCATGGGCCTGCCCCCGGGTTTCAAGATGCCTTTCTGAGGCGATGCGCTACTCGCCGCTGATCGACCAGCTCATCGAGAGCCTGCGCTGCCTACCCGGCGTGGGGCCGCGCTCGGCACAGCGCATGGCCTTCCACCTGTTGCAGCGGGAAAGGGACGGGGGGCGCCGCTTGGCCGGTGCCATCCGTGACGCGGTGGACCAGGTGGGGCAGTGCCGGCAATGCCGCGTCCTCACCGAGGAGCCGGTTTGCGGCCTTTGCAGCAGCGACAAACGTGATCGCGGGTTGCTCTGCATTGTGGAGGGCCCGGCGGATGTCTTTGCATTGGAGCAGGCTACCGGCTACCGCGGGCTTTATTTTGTGCTGATGGGGCGTCTTTCTCCGCTGGATGGCGTCGGCCCCGAGGCGCTGGGGCTGGACCTTCTTGAGGAGCGGCTGGCCGGGGGCGAGGTCCAGGAGGTGATCCTCGCCACCAGCCCCACTGTCGAGGGTGAGGCCACCTCCCACTACATCGCGGAACTGGCGCACGAGCACGGCGTACGCACCACCCGCATTGCCCATGGTGTGCCTATGGGTGGTGAACTGGAGTACGTGGACAGCGGCACGCTGTCCCACGCCTTCGCCGGCCGTCGGGATTACGATTGAGCCCGACGAACCCGGCGCGCCGAACGACCTGGATTCAGGAGCTGAATATGAGCGACTGCCTTTTCTGCCGCATGGTATCGGGCGAGCTGAAACCGGATGTGGTCCATGAAACCGACGACGTCCTGGCCTTCCGGGATATCAATCCGCAGGCGCCGCTGCACGTGCTGGTAATACCGAAAAAGCATATCGCCACGGTCAACGATATCCAGATCGAGGACGAAGCCCTCATTGGCCAGCTCTACCGGGCGGCCGCGCACGTGGCCCGGCAGGAGGGCGTGGCGGAGAAGGGGTACCGCACGGTGATGAATTGCAATGCGGATGCGGGTCAGGAGGTGTTCCATCTGCACTTGCACGTGGTGGGCGGGCGCAAGCTCAAGTGGCCTCCGGGCTGAAGCCACCGCCTCGCCAACTGGATGCGCATGGCCGCGCGGGCGCGGTCGTGTCAACTGAGGTGGTGCTTCTCTTCGGCGAGCGCCTGCAGGCGCTGGGAGCCCAACTCACAGATCCGGCGGAATTCCCGGGCGACCGCCGCGGTCAGCCGGCAATCGGGAAAGTGTCGGTCCGCGTATATCACGCCGGCGAGGCGCCCATGGACCGGGATGGCAGCCAACAGGCAGGGCTGGCCCCCATTGAAGGTCTGCAGCGCCCCCGGTAGGCGATCCTCCGCCCGTTCCGCCTGGCAGATGCGATAGGCGGGCGGGTTTGCGGTGATCTCCCGGAGCAGCGGCGAGGCCGCCGTCGACACGGTCAATTCATGGAGTCGGGGGTCGCCGAGCGCCCCTCGCTGCAGATAGAGCTGCAACTCGCCGCCCGTCCGGGAGGGGCGGAGAAAGAGTGTGCGGTTCAACCCCAAGCCGTCGTGCAGTCCCGTAAGGATGAGACTGATCATCACGGCTTCGCGGTTATCCAGTCGGTGACGGGTGAGCAGCTCCAGCCGGGCCCGGTCAAATTCGCTGTTTCGGAGTTCGTCCTCCACCCGCGCGCGGATATCCGGGCGGGGTGCCAGGCAAAACCCGGGGGTACCCGGTGGTGCAGTAGGGCGGTCATCCAGCCCCAGGGTCGGGCTCCAGCCCACCGGGTCCGGCGTCTGTGCGTGAATGGTGCGCGCGGTCTCCAGGGTCGTGGCGCGGGCGTGCCCGGGTTCGCCACCCAGGTAAGCATCCAGGGCGTCGAACATGGCCGGCAGCTGCGCCGAGGCCAGTTCGGTTTCTGCCACTCGCGCCAGGCGCAGCGCGAGGGAAAGCGCCTGAGTGCGTTGCGATAACGGGCGCACGCCGCTGAGATCCTCCAGCGCCAGATGGGGCAGTCGCCACCGGTTGCCCAGGCTGACCGCCAGGTCCTGCAGGGTGAAACCGAGCACTGCAGTCTCCGCCTCGGCATCCAGCCGTGGATCGGCGGCGAGGGCATCCACCTCCGCCATGGTCTGGGGCGCGTGCGCACGCAACATCAACTCCCCGACATGCCTCAGCAGGGTCGCGTCCGCCACTTCACTGGGGCGCAGGTCGTGGCGCTGCCGCACCCATTCCTGGGCCTGACGGGCGGCGTGCACGGCCCTGGCGTGGCAGCGGAAGTAACGCTCCAGCGCGGGGCCGGAGAGCAGTTCGTCCCCCCGGGGCAATTCGGACCAGCTGGCCTCAATGCCGTTTCGGCCCAGCATGATCAGCGCCTCCTCCGTACCCTCAAGGCGGGAATCCAGGTGCCGGTGGCGCACGCTGCTCGCCCGCCGTAGCAGGCCCAGTACCGCTGCCGGGTCCTGTTGCAACTGCCAGGTGAGCTGGGCGCTGGTGGCACCGAAGTCCGGGGCCAGGGCAGGGTGGCGGGGCAGGACCTCGCCGTCGAGGCGCTCCACCCAGTCCAGCAGTCGGTTCGGTGTGGTCATGCTCATTCGGCGGCGCTCCCGTCATTATCCCTAATAATTGGGGCGGATTGGCCGCTAGTATATACTGGCGCGCCACACATGCGCGGCAGAATCAGGTAAACGGACGGGACGGCCCCGAACCCATGAAGCTAATTCTCGGCATCATCATCGTTCTCGTCTCCGTCATGGTCGGTTATACCGCCCACGGGGGCAATCTGGCGGTACTCTGGCAACCCTTTGAAGTGCTGATTATCTTCGGGGCGGCGGGTGGGGCCTTCCTCATCGCCAACCCGATGAAGGTGATTAAGCACGTTGTGAGCAGCGTGCCGAAGATCATGGGTGGGCCGCCGTACCGAAAGCAGCACTACATGGACCTGCTGGCCCTGCTCTACGAGGTGTTCCAGAAGACCCAGCGGGACGGCCTGCTCTCCATCGAGCAGGACGTGGACGCACCCCACGAGAGCGAGCTTTTCCAGAGATACCCCTCCGTGCTGAAGGATCCTGACGCGCTGCACTTCCTGTGTGACTACCTGCGCCTGATGGTGGGGGGCAACATGAACCCCTTCGAGCTGGAAAACCTGATGGATGTGGAGTTGGAGACGCACCACGAGGAGGCGGAGCTGCCGGCGCACGCGGTGAACCGCGTGGCGGACGCCCTGCCGGGGTTCGGTATCATCGCTGCGCTGCTCGGCATCGTCATTGCCATGGGCGAGATCGACGGGCCGGTGCAGCAGATCGGCTCCCTGGTGGCGGCGGCGCTGATCGGTACCTTCATCGGTATCCTGGCCGGCTATTCCATCGTTGGGCCCCTGGGCGTGGCCATGGAACACCGTGCCCGGGAGAAGGCCAAGTACCTTGAGGTCATCAAGGTGACCATCATGGCCATCCTCAACGGTTACAAGCCGGTGGTGGCAGTGGAGTTCGGGCGCAAGGCGATGTACGAGGCGGAGCGGCCCAGCTTCGAGGAGCTCGAGAACCACGTGAAGGGGGAGAGCACCTAGGCCGATGGCGGGCTTTGAGGACAACCGGACCCGGCCGATCGTCGTCAAGCGGGTCAAGAAGGTGGTCGGCGGCCACCATGGGGGCTCGTGGAAGGTGGCCTTCGCCGACTTCATGACGGCGATGTTTGCCATGTTCCTGGTGTTGTGGATCGTTACCGCTATGGACGACCCCCAGCGGGCTGCAGTGGCGGACTACTTCCGCAACCCCACGTTGGTTGACGACGAGGGGGCGGAATCGGCGCCCTCCATGATCGACCTGGAGGGCGGCTCACCCACGCCTTTGGACCTCGGGGAAAGCCCTACCCCCATGGATCAGGCCCGGCAGGACGGGGCCTGGATCAGCGAAGGGGAGATGCGTGACCTGCTCCAGCAACTGGAGGACAAGGTGGCCGAGCAGGAGGCGTTGGCCGAGTACCGGGACCAGATCATCATGGACATGACCCCGGATGGCCTGCGGATCCAGCTGGTGGATGCGGAAAACCGGCCGATGTTCGACCTTGGCAGCGCCGAATTGCGCAGTTACGCGCGGGAGATCATCAGCGGCCTCACCGAGGTGCTCGAAGAGGTCCCAAACGCGTTGCGGATCTCCGGCCATACCGACGCCCGGCCCTTTATCGGGCGACGCGACTACAGCAACTGGGAGCTTTCCTCGGACCGGGCCAACGCGGCGCGCCGGGCGCTTACCGCGGATGGAATCCAGCCCTACCGCGTGTCCCAGGTGGTGGGGCTGGCGGAAACGCAGCCGTTCGACGAGGATGACCCACTGGACGCGATCAATCGCCGGATCAGCATCATCCTGCTCACCCGGGAGGCCGACCAGGCTTTGCGCCAGCCCGAGGCCGTCGCGCCGGAAGACCTGTAAGCACCGGCCTCAACCCGGGGATTCCGCCAGCAGTTGGTGCAGGGTGGCCAGCCGGTCGGGCGCGATCGCCCCCTCCTCAACGGCCGCGCGCACGGCACACCCGGGCTCCTTGCGGTGTTGGCAGTTGTGGAAGCGACAGCTGTCGGCCGCTTCGTCGATCTCCGGGAAGGCAGGTTGCAGCGCAGCGCGCGGGATGTTGCCCAGGCGCAGCGCCCGTATGCCGGGCGAGTCGATCAGATCGCCCCCCTCCGGCAGGTGATACAGGGTGGTCTCGGTGGTGGTGTGGCGCCCCAGGCCGCTATGGGCGGAAAGCTCACCGATGCGCAGTTCGCGATCGGGGAGCAGGGCCTTGATCAGTGACGATTTGCCCACCCCGGACAGCCCCACCAGCACGCTGGTACCGGACTGCAGCCGCGCCCGGAGCGCGGGCATGCCGTCGCCCTGGTACGGACTGCCGGCCAGCACGGTGACCCCACGCCGTCGATGCCCGTCGAACAGGGTGCTGAGCCATTCCTCGGCGCGCGCCGGTGCCAGGTCCGTCTTGTTCAGCCAGAGTAGGGGTTCGATGCCCAGGTAATGCGCGAGCACCAGGTAGCGATTGATCAGGTCCGGGTCCGGTGCGGGCTCCAGGGCCGAGACCACCACCATGCGGTCCACGTTAGCGGCGATAGCCTGCACCCGGCCGTTATAGGCCGTTCGCGCGATCACGCCGTGCCGGGGGTGAATGCGATCGATGACGCCGGTCTCGTCCGACTCCGGGTGCCAGTCCACCCGGTCCCCGCAGAGCGGGCGGCCCACGCGCCGCAGGCACAGGCAGCGGTAGAGCCGCCCGCCGCCGTCCTCGACCAGGCTTTCTCTGCCGTGGTGGCTGACCACCCGGCCCGTCCTCGGTGCCCCCTCGCTCACTGCTGTCTCGCCTCCGTCATGGTGTGATTCCGCTTAGGCTGCTCTCCGGTGTTGTCGGATTGTGCCACGGTGCCGGGCGCGCTGCAGGCGCGCGCATGGCCCTGGATTCGTTACACTGGCAGCCGGAACAAGCAGGGGAGTAAACATGGGTTTTTCTGAGCAGAACCTCATCTGGCTGGACCTGGAGATGACCGGACTGGACCCCGACGGGGACCGGATCATCGAGATCGCCACGCTGGTGACGGATAACGAACTGAATACATTAGCGGAAGGGCCGGTGCTGGCCATTCACCAATCCGAAGAGACATTGGCCGGGATGGATGAGTGGAACACCCGGACCCACGGCGAGTCGGGCCTTATCGAGCGCGTCCGAAACAGCGGCCTGGCGGAGGCCGACGCGGAGGAGGAGACCCTCGCCTTTCTGCGCCAGTGGGTCCCGGACCGGGCGTCGCCGATGTGCGGTAACAGCATCTGCCAAGACCGTCGGTTTCTCTACCGCTACATGCCCCGCCTGGAGGCGTTTTTCCACTACCGGAACCTGGACGTCAGCACCCTGAAGCTGCTGGCGAATCGCTGGCACCCGGAGGTGCTGCACGGGTTCAGCAAGCAGGCCACCCACCAGGCGATGGACGATATCCGGGAGTCCGTGGCCGAGTTGCGCCATTACCGGGCGCAATTTCTTTACCTGCCCGATCCGGCGTCTGAGGGTGCGGGACAATCGTGAACACGCGGACGAATGGGCAGCGGGTCCTGGTCCAGGGCGCCAGTCGCGGGATCGGGCTGGGTTTTGTCCGGGCGCTGCTGGAGCGGGCCGAGGTGGCGCAACTGCATGCAACCTGCCGGGCGCCGCAGGCCGCGGAGGCCCTGCAGGCACTCCAGCAGGCGCACCCGGGCCGCCTGTTCCTCCACCGCCTGGATGTCACCGAGCCTGCAACTATTGAGCAGGCGGCTGGTGCGGTGGCGGAGCAGACGGACCGGTTGCACCGGGTGGTGAACGCCAGTGGCATGCTCCATCAGCGCGAGGCGGGGGTCTGGCCTGAAAAGCACCTTAAAGACGTGAGCCTGGAGGCCCTGCAAGCGGTGTTCGCGGTCAACGCCCATGGGCCGCTCCTGGTAGCCCGCGCTTTCGATCGGTTGCTCTGCCATGACGAGCCGGCGGTATTCGCCTGCGTCTCCGCCCGCGTGGGCAGCATCGGTGATAACCGGCTGGGCGGCTGGTACGCCTACCGGGCCAGCAAGGCGGCCTTGAACCAGTACCTGCGCACGCTCGCCATCGAGTGGCGCCGGCGTGCGCCCCGGGTGACCGCCGTGGCGTTGCACCCCGGCACCACCGACACCGGCCTGTCGGAGCCGTTCCAGGCGCGGGTGCCAGAGGACAAACTGTTCCCGGTGGAGCGGACCGTTCGGCAGCTATTGGCGATCATCGATGACCTGGCGCCGGAGGACTCCGGTCGGTTCATCGCCTGGGATGGTCGGGATGTGCCCTGGTAATCGGCGTTGGCCGGCGCTCCGCTAACGGCGGGGCCGCCTCTGGCGGCAGGGGTGTGTCCGCCGCCAGGTGGCGGGCAAGCTGGTCGGCGTACCAGGGCGCTTGCAGTGTGCCCTTGGAGCCCAGGCCATTGAAGATATAAAGCGCGGTTTCCCGGGGGTGGCAACCCAAGAACGGGACATTGTGCCGGGAGCCGCAACGCACGCCCACACGGCGGTCCAACACCTCGAATTCGTCATGGCCCAGATGCTCTGCGGCCGCCGCCAGCAATGTGCCGTCGTCACCGGCCCGAAGGGCCGTGTCGCGGTCGGCGCGGTGGAAGGTGGCGCCCACCCGGAGCGTATGACTGTCCAGGGGCAGCACGCCCTTGCCACCGGCAATGATCGTCTGCGGCAGGGGGCGGGCCGAGCGCAGGGTGAGCACCTCGCCACGGGCGTAGCGGAAGGGCAGGTCGGCAAACCAGCGGTTCTCGAGCGCCCGGTGCCCCTCGCAGAACACCACGGCATCCCAGTCAGCCCCCGACCACCGGGCCCTGTTGCCGCGGGGCTGAAAGTCCGCGTGAGCCACGGTGGTCCGGTGCAGCAGCCCCTCGGCCTCAAGCCGGTCGCGGGTTGCGTCCAGCAACCCCGGCAGGTCCCACCAGCCCCCCTGCTGCAGTTGAAACCCACCGAGCGGGTCGCCGTACACGCCAGGCACCTCGCCGGCATTGAAGGCAGGGCCGAGCAGGGCGCTGAACCCCGGCCGCTCGCGACGCTCCGCCCAGCGCGCCCGCTCTTTCGCGCTATTGAAGAGCCGGGCGATGGGCAGGGGGTGAAAGATCCGCCGTGCCAGTTGCGCCTCCAGCTCGCGGATCAGACGGGCGTTTTCCGGCAGGATTCGGTCCGCCAGGGGGATACGGGCCAGGCGCGGCCCGGTGACCGGGCTGGTGATACCGGCAGCGGTACGGCTGGCCGCCCCCGCGCGGTCATCCTCAACCACGACCGGTCGGAGGCCCAGGGCCAGCAGCCGGAGGGCAAGCAGGCTGCCGGCAAGGCCCTGGCCGACGATGAGTACCCGTTTGTGGTTTCTTTGCGACATATGGGCAACCAGAGGGAACGGCTGTATTATCCGGGGCTATAGTATTGTCCACGGCCCAAGCGTTTCAGGCGCGTGGTTTACGTGCGACACTGCTATGCGCCGCCAGGGCCAGGCGCCGCCGGCCCCGGACAGTGTGCCAGACGATAGCTGACAAGGAGTGACTGATGAAGCAAGTGAATCTGAGGAATGGACTGTGCGCTGCCACCGCAGCTGCCGCCCTGCTGGCCGGCCCGTCCGTGGCAATGGCGAACAACACGTTCCATGGCGTCTACCTGGGGGGCCAGATTGGCTGGGCCAGTTATGACAACCAGCTGGAGCAGGACGGCGGCGTCGATCTCGATGGTCTGTCCGCCAGCGGCGTCAGCAGCGGCCTGATCCTGGGCACCGGGACCGTCAACGACGGCTGGTACTTCGGTTTTCAGGCCAACTACATGGTCAATAATGCAGATGGCAGCTTCGACGACGACGACCTGGACGTCGATGAGAGCTACGGCATCGATGCGCGGCTGGGGCGCGTGGTGAGCGAGAACGTGCTGCTCTACGGGCTGGCGGGCTGGCAGCGCACGAATATTGAAGTGGACTTTGCCGGATCCACCGATGACGAGGACCTTGATGGTTTCCGTTTCGGTGCGGGGGTGGAGTTTGCCACCGAGGACAACGTCTTTTTCCGGCTGGAGTACACCCAGACCATCTACAGCTCCGAGGACCTGAGCTACACGAATCAAGAAGATATCGAGGTTGATCCGCAGGCGCAGGCCTTCCACCTGGGCATCGGCTACCGCTTCTGATCCTCGCGCGTGCTGCCCGCCCACGCCTGGCGGGCAGCCCTATATTCCGGTTTGCGGCTTCCCCACGGACCGATTACCATCTCCTTCCCGGTAACACCGTTCTGGGCGCCCGCCCGTCAATCCCCATTCAGGTCACACCACCATGTCCGCAGTTGTTTCCAACGTTGCCCCCCGCGTCGGCTTTGTCAGCCTGGGCTGCCCCAAGGCGCTGGTCGACTCCGAGCGTATCCTTACCCAGCTCCGGGTGGAGGGGTATGAGATCGTCGGCGGTTATCAAGAGGCCGACGTGGTGGTGGTCAACACCTGTGCCTTTATCGAAGCGGCGCAGGAGGAATCCCTTGAGGCCATCGGTGAGGCACTGGATGAGAATGGCAAGGTGGTGGTCACCGGTTGCCTGGGCCGGAAGGGTGACCTGATCCGCGAGGCGCATCCGGACGTGCTGGCCATTACCGGCCCGCAGGACTACGAGGCGGTGATGTCGGCGGTCCACGCCCAGTGTCCGCCACCGGCCCGGGATGCCTTCACCGGTTTGCTGCCCGCCAGCGGGATCAAGCTCACGCCCCGGCACTACGCCTATTTGAAAATCTCCGAGGGGTGCAACCACAGCTGTACCTTCTGCATCATCCCGCAGCTCCGGGGCAAGCTGGCCAGCCGGCCGGTGGACCAGGTGCTGGCCGAAGCCGAGCGGCTGGTTAACGACGGGGTGCGGGAGCTGTTGGTGATCTCCCAGGACACCTCCGCTTACGGCGTGGACACCCGCTACGCGGAGGCAACGTGGCGCGGACAGACCCGCCGCACCCGCATGACCGAACTGGCTGAGGCCCTGTCCGAGCTGGGTGCCTGGGTGCGCCTGCACTACGTCTACCCCTACCCGCACGTGGATGAACTCATCCCGCTCATGGCGGATGGGAAGATTACGCCTTACCTGGACATGCCACTGCAGCACGCCAGCCCCCGGATCCTGAAGGCGATGAAACGCCCGGCCGGGGGTGAGGCAGTGCTCGGGCGTATCCAGCGGTGGCGGGCGGCGTGCCCGGATTTGACGCTGCGCTCCACCTTCATCGTCGGGTTTCCCGGCGAGACTGAGGACGACTTTCAGCAGTTGCTCGACTTCCTGGAGGCAGCGGAGCTGGACCGGGTGGGCTGCTTCACCTACTCACCGGTGGAGGGCGCTCCCGCCAATTCGCTGGGTGACCCGGTGCCGGTGAGCATCGCCGAAGAGCGGCAGGCGCGCCTGATGGCATTGCAGTCAGAAATCAGCGCCCGCCGCTTGGCGCGCCGCGTCGGCACGACCTGCACGGTGCTTCTGGACGCGGTGGAGGGGGATGCCGCCGTGGGCCGGTCTGCCCTCGAGGCGCCGGAGGTGGACGGCGTCATTCAACTCCGTGGTGCTGCAGGCCGAAAGCCGGGCGAGCTCGTCACCGTGCAGATCGAGGAGGCCGATGAGCACGACCTTTACGGGAGTGTGGAAGCTGGCTGTTGATGCGTGCTTAAGCGTGTTGGGCGGGCCCTTCGGACTCGTCACGACCCGCCGAACGCTCCAGTTGGTGGCAGAAGGCCTCGATCTGGATGCGCAGGTCGTCCGGGCGCTCCGTGGGGAGCCAGTGGTGGGCATCCAGCACCCGCACCTCGCAATCGGGCATCGCCTGCAGGTAACGACGGGTAACCGTCCAGTCTGCCAGTTCCGAGCCACTGGAGAGCAGGGCCAGGGTGGGCGCCTGGATGTCCCGCAGCGCCGCGCCGGATAGGGCCACCGTCGCCAGTAACGACTCCACGTAAACCGCCCACGGCATGCGTCGCAGGTCGTTGGTGGGTTTGCCGTGCGTCTTCTGGATGATTTCAGCGCCGTCCTGCGCCATTTGCTCACGGGCCGCCCGGTCCAACTCCTGCAGGTCAACGGTGGCGTACGTCCGGCGGTGCAGGCCCATGGCGTAGGCTGCATGGGTCGCTGCCAGCAACGGCCGGAGCAGGTGGCTCCACCGGTAATAGCGTTGCAAACGGGCAGGGAGGGCCTCGGGGAGCAGCGGCTCCACCAGGATCAGCGCTTCCACACGGTCCGGGTATCGGCGGGCGAATTCCGCGGCTACCGCCGCCCCCAGGCAGTGCCCCACCAGTACGGCCCGCTGATGGCCTTCCGTATCCAGGAGTGCGAGCAGATCGTCCGCCCAGCGCCCGAGGCTGGCCGGGCGCCAGTCCATGGAGTGCCCGTGACCCCGGAGATCGGGGCGGATAATCTCCCAATGCCGGCTGAGTCGGGTCTGGCTGGTGAACTCCGCCCAGCGACTCATGTTGCTGGCGAGCCCGTGAAGCGCCACCAGCACACCATACCTGCGCCCGCTCGTCGGCCGAATCTGGTAAGCAAGGCGGGTACCGTCACTCGCTACAAGCGTACAGCGGTGTTCGCCCTGGTTGGCGGGTGCAGTATCAAACAGCATCGGGTGTCCGGGCAGGAAACGACAGTGGGGGCGATGATCGCCTGTCGGAGGGCCAAGTACAAGAGAAAACGGGGAAGGGAGCAGAAGAACGCCCCGGGATGCGTGAGCACCCCGGGGCAGAAGATTGCTGCACGTTGCCGGTGCGCGCTCAGGTCTGGCCGACGGCAGCGGCAGCGCCCGCGGTGCTGGCGTTTGCTTCCTTCAGCCCCAGGAACAACAGCAGCGGCGGCAGGACCAGCAGCCCGAACAGCACACCGAAACCGATGCTGGACCCAATCAGCGACAGGTAGTCCAGTGCGCCACTCAGCATGGCGAAGCTGGAGTTTGTGAGCGACGGCAGGCTGATGAAGGCGAGGACCGCCACGACCACGCCCACACCGATCGATGCCTTGACCGGCAGGCCAAGGCGGACCGTACGGCCGCCCTTTTTAGCAAAGAACAGGCCCAAAAGGACCAGATCAATCGCCGCGATGACCAGCAGCAGAGGGATGGCGCCCCGGAATACCTCCAGAACGACCGAGATGATGCCCATCAATGAGAATGCCATGAGTCAATTCCTCCTAATGATTTGTCCGTTATCCGACCGCTGTTAGACGCGCCCACGCATCATCGCGTTGTAAGCGCCATGGAGCAGGCGGTCCTTCATCACCCACGGCACCCAGTGCTCGTCGTAGGGGCTGATGAAGGGGAAGGACGGCACCATGTCGAGGTCGTAGTCGAACTCCACCAGGATCGCCTTGCCGATACCCGTGATCAGCGGGCAGGAGGTGTACCCGTCGTAGGACTCGGTCATCTCCTGACCCTGAATGTGGGACAGCAGATTGTTGACCGCCACTGGCACCTGGGCCTTCACGCTGGCCGCCGTCTTGGCGATCGGGGTGCCCACGCAGTCACCGGCACCGAACACATTCTCGTAGCGCTGATGCTGCATGGTGTGACGATCTACCTCCAGCCAGCCGGCAAAGTCGCTGTCCTCGTCGGCGGCCAGCGGGCTCTGGCGCAGGGAATCAGGCGCGCTCATCGGGGGCACCAGGTGGAGGAAGTCATAGTCCTCGGTGTGCTCTCCGTCCGGGGTGTCGAAGACCACCTGCTTGGCGGAGGCGTCCACGCCCTTGACCGTGGTATCCCAGTTGAGGTTAATGCCCCGCTCCGGGAAGTGGTCCTTCAGGAACTCGTCGATGTCCGGCTGAGAGAAGAGGCCGCGCCCGGGTGCGTAATACTCCAATTGGGCGTCGTCGCGGGTCCCGCGCCGGCTCAGACGGTCTTCGGTGAGCATGGTGACCTTCAGCGGGGCACCGGCGCACTTGATTGCCCCGGGCGGGCGAATGAACAGGCCCTTGCCGCCCGTGCGGGTAAACTCGTCGATCATCCCCCAGGTGCGCGCCGCATGGTCCGCGTTGTCATACACGCAGCCAATACCGTTGCTGCCGATCATGTCGGGGGAGTACCCCTCGTAGGCGTCGTAGTTGACCTGAAGACCGGTGGTCACCAGCAGGTAGTCGTACTCAACGGACTCGCCCTCGTCGGTGATCACCCGGTTGTTGTCCGGGTCGTAGTCCTCGACCATCGCCTGGATCCAGTTCACCCCCGAGGGGAGGAAGTTGGCGTTTCGGTCGACGACTCTGTCCCGCTCCCAGACCCCGGTGGCGACCAGCGTCAGGCCAGGCTGATAATAGTGCTCCTCCCGACGGTCGATAACAGTGATATCGGCCCCGCGCAGCTGACGGCTGAGGCGGTTGGCACAGGAAATACCAGCGGCACCGGAACCGACGATAACGATGCGGGCGCTGGTGTCGACGGCCTGCACCTCGCCGGTGTGCAGCATGGCGCCGGTGCCCATCACGGCGCTGGCGCCAATGGCGCCCACACCGGAGTAGCGCAGGAAATCGCGGCGGCTCATGCCGGCTTCGTCCAGCGCTTTACGGATGGCACGGTCCGTTTTGATATTACGGTGGCTCATTGTCTCCTCCACGCCCTGGGGGCGCTTTCTGACTCTGTCTTTGGATTGTCCTTAAAGGATTGCCGGACAGCCCTCCTTAACTGCCGGACCTCCATATGCGGAATTGCTAAAATATATAGACCAAACCGGTGGAAATGCCCCACTGGTTGTCGCCCTCGGCCACGTCCAGCATGGCAGCGCGACTGCTTCCGGGCCCGGGAGGTGGGCCGTGAGCCTGGCCAGCGACGCTGCGGCCGGCCAGATCACCGTTGCTGACCCGCGCGTAATTGATGTAAACGCGGGCCCGAGGGTTCATGGCGTGCTCTACACCCACGCTATACAGGGTGGAGTCGTAGTCGCTGCCCCGGTCATCGTCGAGGTGTGCGACCTGGCCCATCAGTTCCAATACAGGCAGGACCTGGTAGCCGAGGCCCACCAAGCCGGCCCGGGCATCGCGGTCAGTACGTCCGGACAGCCGGCGGTGATCCTGGAAAATGCCGACCAGGTTGAGATCGCCCTGTTGGTACTGGGCCAGCACTTGTCGGGTTGTCTGGCTGCGGGACCCGTCCGCGAAATTGCCTTCCCGCCCGTGCACGCAGCCGGCGGCCAACTGAAAGGCCTGCTGTTGCCAGCGAATCATCCAGGCGCCGGTCTGATCACGGGAGGCCCCTTGTTCCGGCGTCCCCATCACGGTGGCGCTGAGTCCGTTCCATTCCGGCGTCGTGTAGTCCAGCGCGTTACTGTGCCGACGGAGGTGGACGGGGGCATTGGCGGCACCGAAACCGTCTTCCCAGGTAACGCCCGCGCCTGCGATGAGATTGCCGGGGTCACCCAGACGGGCGGTGAACAGCTGGGTGCGGTCGGTGAGTGCCTTGAGCGGGTCATCCAGGTGGCCGGCGCGCAAAGTCCCGTGGGGGCCAGTCAGGCCCAGATAGCTGGTCCGACTGCGCGCGAACAGCGCGTCACCGCCCTCGGTGACATTGACCTCGGTTTCGTACTGGAAGATGACTCGGGCGGTATCGGAGAGGGCGTGACCACCGCGCAGACCCAGGCGGGATTGGTTGGTGGCGAGAAACTGGCTGCTGCCGTTGCTGCCGTTGCTGCGGTTGTCGAGGTGATCAAGCGACAAGTGCGCCGCACCGTAGATATCAATGTCTGCGGATGCGTTTGTAACCATGGGGGCGGCGGCTGTTAGCGCAACAACCCCGGCAAACATTTTGTGTCTCATGAAAGCCCCGACGCGCCTGTACTGGAATCTTCAGTGGTTCGCTCAGATATTAGTTTTTCTTATAACCTGATAGCGTTTTTGAATATAACAAAAACGGAATATGCGCGTCAAGTTGTCGCACCCGACAAACTTGAGCCGCGGCAAATCGCCGCACAGTTAGCGGTCGCAGACGAGGGATTCGGCGTCGTCGGCCGAGTACAGGTGTCCGGAGGGGAGGGGAGGTGACGGTGAATCAGCCCAGGCCGCAATGTCATGGCGGACCACACTGCCGTTCAGGTCCCGGGTCAGCATGTGCCATCCGTCAGGATACCAAGCGAGGTGCCAGTCCAACGGCGGGGGCAGCCGTTGCACCAGGGCGCAAATGGCCCGGGGCGGGATGATCTCGTCGTTGGCGCCGTACAGCAAAAGGGTCGGCGTCTCGAGCAGGGCGGCCTCCTCAAGGGCGTGATCCATCAGGTTGGTCAGCCCGTAGAGGGTGTCCACGCGGGTTTCCTTGATGAACAGGGGGTCCCGGCCCAGCACCCGGAGCTCTTTGTCATTGTCGGTGGGGCGCACACCGAGGGATTCGCCGGTGAAAGTCCGGCCCGGCATGACACGTACCCCTACCCAGAGGGCCAGCCGTTGGTACCACGGCTGTGTGGCTCGCCCCCAGGTCGCGGGGGCCAGCAGGATGAGGGAATCCGCGGCCTCTGGTGCTTCCACGGCCGTCCGGATAGCCACTGCGCCCCCCATGCTCTCACCCGCCAGGTGCACGGTGCGGCCGGGGTAGCGCTGGCGCAGTGCCTCCAGTATTGCGACGGCGTCCTGGATCAGCGCGTCCTCGCCGGGCCAGCGGCCCTGGCGCGGACTGGCCCCGAAACTCCGCTGATCGAAGCTGTAGAGGGCGATACCCTCTTCCGCCAGGGTGGCCCCGAGGCTGTCAAAGGCTTCGGCCCGGTCGTTCAGCCCGTGCAGCGCAAGTACCACCGCCTTTGCGGTCTGCTCGGGCCCGTGCCGGAGCAGCCGCAGGTGCTCGCCATCGGCGGTGCGGATGTAGCCATCGCGCACCTCGGCGCCCCCCAAGGCCTGGCCCTCCTGGGCAGTGGCGCCCGTCACCTCACACCCCGTCAGCAGCAGGCTGGTCGTCAGCACGAAAAGGATGAATCCGACTGCGCTTCGCATGGGGTGTGGCCTGCACCGGGATGCCGGACCCAAGGTGGTGTGCCTAGCCGTCGCGCCTGCGCATGAAGAGCCGCACCTGGGCCTCCATGCTATCGGCAAAGGCCCGGGCCTCAAGCTCCGCGTCCACTTTCTTGGCGAGGGCCTTGAGTTCGTCCAGCGAGAGCCGCTTGAGATCGGACAGGGTGAGGCGGTCTTCTTTTCCCGTTTTCATTGACCGTATTGCGTGGATATTGAATGAAGTGGGGTCAGGCGGTCTGGGTCTGGGCGCCGGACAACTCGTGGATGCGCCCGACCATGGCATAAAAGCCGTCCCGCCGATTGGGGCTGAGGTTCTGCTCCAGACCGAGCTGGGAGAAGATATCCCGGATATTCGTGGAACTGATCTCCTCCTGCGTGCGCCCCGAGTAGGCCATCAACACGATGGCAATAAGCCCCTTGACGATGAAGGCGTCGCTGTCGGCTCGGAAAATGTGCCGTGGCGGCTCATCGTCGGTGGTTTCGTGAATCAGCCAGACGTTGCTGGTGCAGCCTTCCACCCGGTTGTCCTCCGTCCGGGCCTCGGCTGGGAACTCCGGCAGGCTGCGCCCCAGATCGATCAGGATCCGGTAACGCTCGTCCCATTGGTCCACGAGCTCGAAAGTCTCAAGCAGTTCCTGCAGGTCCATGATATTTCACTTTAATAAAGGCGGCGGGCGCCGCGCATGGGAATGTACGTTCACTTGATGATAACGCGCCTGAAAGCCGCCGTCTAACTGCCTGCCTGGCGGTCAGCCAGGGCAGGCCAGGACCGTGATCTCTTCCCGGTCGTGGTAGAGCTGGGCAGCCCGCCAGGCCAGGGGCGTCGGGCCGGCCTCCATCAGGTCGCGGCACTCAGCAACGCACTGCCAGCGCTGTTTCATGGGCAGCTTCAGGTTGAACAGGGCACGCCGGCAGATCCCGTCCTCGAGCCATTCGCTCATCAGGCGGGCGACCCGGTGCGGTTTTTCCACCATATCGCAAACCAACCAGTCCACCGGCTGCGGCGGGCGGAAGCGAAACCCGTCCTGCCGGTGGTGACGTACCGCCCGGTCGGCAGCCAGGCTTTCCGCCAGTGGGCCGTTGTCCACGGCGTGCACGTGCAGGCCGGCCTGCCGTAGCACCCAGGTCCAGCCCCCTGGGGCGGCACCCAGGTCTACGGCGCTCATGCCGGGGCGCAGCCACTGGTCGCGCTCACCCGGTGCCATCAAGGTCAGAAGGGCCTCCTCCAGCTTGAGCGCGGAGCGGCTCGGGGCGCTGCGGGGCAGACGCAAACGCGGGATGCCCATGGGCCACGGTCGGCCGTGCCCGGCTGGTAGCAGCCCGGCGACGACCTGGCTGGAGTCGCTGAACCACAGCATCAGCCGGGCCGCCCTGGGCACGTCCAGGCGCACGCCCCGGGCGCGCAGGCCCCGTTCCAGGTGGGGCCGGAACTTGCGGCAGAACCGGCCCAGCGCCTTGCCTTCGTTGGTATCCGGATGCTCCATCCAGACTGCGGAGAGGTGCAAGGGCAGGTAATCGTGCAGCGCATCGAGCAAGGCACCGACCCGGTCGCGCTCCGGCAGGTCGGTACATGCGGCGCTCACCGGCCACGCCTGGCGCGCAAAGGTGAAGGCGGGCGGCAGGGGGAGGCATTCACCGTCGGCGCTGTGAAAATCTACCCGACCCTGCGCATTGTCCACCCGCGACCACCCGGCAACGCCGGTGCCAGCACTCCAGTCCGCCAGTTCAGCGGCCAGGTCACTGCCGAACCCGTGGCGGCACTGCAGGAGCCAGCGCGGGCTGCTGGCCGTGTCAGTAACGATGTGGTCAGTCATGGCGCCATTCTACCGTGCCGGGTCGCTCGGTCATCCGCTTGTGTTCCGCGGCACTGGATGGCAGGTTGGCGACGGGTCTATTCTTTAGGCTGAGTGCTGTACGGACCTGTTCAGCCAATCGGGCATACTGAAGGAGTGCCTCATGGAGACAACACTGATTGTCGTTCTTGCTCTGGTCGTCGCCATTATCGCGTCGGCGATCCGGATTCTCCGCGAGTACGAGCGGGGCGTCATCTTCCAGCTTGGTCGCTTCTACAAGGTGAAAGGGCCCGGCCTGATCCTGGTGATCCCCGTGATCCAACAGATGGTGCGCGTGGACTTGCGCACAGTCACCATGGACGTGCCCAGCCAGGACGTCATCTCGAAGGACAACGTGTCGGTGAGCGTCAACGCCGTCATCTACTTCCGCGTGGTGGACCCTGAACGGGCCGTCATTAACGTGGAAGACTACTTCGCCGCCACCAGCCAGCTGTCGCAGACCACGCTGCGCTCGGTACTCGGCCAGCACGAGCTGGATGAGATGCTGGCCCAGCGGGACCGGCTCAACGAGGATATCCAGAGCATTCTCGACTCACAGACCGATGCTTGGGGTATCAAGGTGTCCAACGTGGAGATCAAGCATGTGGACATCGACGAGAGCATGATCCGCGCCATCGCGCAGCAGGCGGAGGCTGAGCGTAGCCGCCGCGCCAAGATCATCCATGCCGAGGGTGAGCGCCAGGCCTCCGAGAAGCTCACCGAGGCGGCTGGCATCCTGTCGCGGAATCCGCAGGCCCTGCAACTGCGCTACCTGCAGACCTTGAGCAACATCGCCGGTGAGCAGAACTCCACCATCATCTTCCCCGTGCCGTTGGAAATGATGAATGCGTTCAGACATATGGCGTCTGCTTTTGATGTGAAGGATGAGCAGGGTGGTGGTAGCGACGAAGCGCGCTGAGCCCGTAGCACCTGCGGCCCTCGATGACTTTCTCGATGCCCTGTGGATGGAGCAGGGCCTGGGGGAACGCACCCTGTCGGCGTACCGCAGCGACCTGCTGGGCTTTCAGCGCTGGCTGGTCGCCGACGGGGAGGAACTCATGGACGCCCGGCGCGACCAGGTGCTGGCCTTTGTCGGCCAACGCGTCGGGCGGGGGGCCAAGCCACGGAGCGTGGCCCGTCTGTTAACGAGCCTCCGCCGGTTCTACCGGTACCAGGTCAGGGAGGGGCGTCTGGCGGAGGATCCGACCCGGGACGTGGAGAGCCCACGCCTGGGGCGCCCGCTGCCGGGATCGCTCTCCGAGGCCGAGGTCAGCCGCTTGCTGGCTGCCCCCGACCCGGATACCGCCCTCGGCCAGCGGGATCGCTGCATGCTGGAGGTGCTTTACGCGACGGGGCTGCGGGTGTCGGAACTCGTCGGCCTGAGCTTATCCGAGGTCTCACTCCAGCAGGGACTGGTCCGGGTGCTGGGCAAAGGTGGCCGGGAGCGCCTGGTGCCGCTCGGAGAGGAGGCACTGGCCTGGCTGCAGGCATGGCTGCGTGAGGGCCGTCCGGCCCTGCTGGGCCGACGCGTATGTGACGCCGTATTCGTGACCAGCCGGGGCGAAGGGCTGACCCGCCAGGCCTTCTGGTACCGGATCAAAAAGCACGCACAGGCGGTCGGGATCACCCGGTCGATTTCGCCCCACACCCTGCGCCATGCGTTCGCTACCCATCTGTTGAACCACGGTGCGGATCTGCGCGTGGTGCAGTTGTTGCTCGGCCATGGTGACCTGTCCACCACCCAGATCTACACCCACGTGGCGCGCCAGCGCCTGCAGCAGATGCATGCGCAGCACCATCCTCGTGGCTAAACAGAATCCGGGGCCACCTCGGGAACCCGATGCCCGTTTGCCCATCCAATAGGGCATCCATCAACCAAAGGAGCTGTATAACGATGAGAAGAACCCTACCCGTATGCCTGGCGCCCATTGTCACGGCGCTGTTCGCACTGCTGCCTGCCCAGGTGTTGGCCGACAGCGTGAAGGAGCGCGTCGATGAGGCTCTGAAGGGTCTGAGCCCGGACCTGAGTGCCGATGAGGTCAATGAGACGCCGATTGACGGGTTGTACGAGGTAATCGTCTCCGGGGACGTGGTCTACATGACCGGTGATGGGCGCTACCTGTTTCAGGGCGAACTGGTGGACATGAGCACCCGGCAGTCGCTCACGGAGCAGCGTCGGGGCCAGCAGCGCGCGGATCGCATCGCGGAGCTGGGTGAGGACAGCCTGCTCATCTACCCCGCGGAGGGTGAGACCCGCTACGTCGTGAACGTGTTCACGGATATTGAATGCCCCTACTGCCAGCGTATGCACCAGGAGATTGAGGACTATGCGGCCAAGGGGATCGAGATCCGCTATATCTTCATGCCCCGGGCCGGGGAGGGGAGCAGCAGTTATGAGCAGTCGGTGAATGTCTGGTGTGCGGATGACCGCCATGCCGCGCTGGATAAGGCCAAGGCTGGCGAGGATCTGAACGGTGCCACTGCCTGTGATAACCCGATCGAGGACCACCTTGCGCTGGCCCGTGAACTGCGGGTGCGGGGGACGCCCACCATGATCAGTACTGAGGGCGTGATGCAACAGGGCTATGCTTCACCGGAGGACCTGCTGCGGGTGCTGGAGGCGGCAGATAACGGGCAGTAAGCGGCGGCCGGTGACGACGACCGACCGGTCCGGCGAATAAAAGCGGGGGGCATCGGGTTAACCCGGTGCCCCCCTGTTGTTGCTCGGTTGGCTGCTAATGAGACGGCTTAGCGTTCGAGCTGGTCCAGCTTGTTCGGCTTGCCATCCCAGTCGTCCGCATCTTCCGGTGGCTCCTTCTTCTCGGTGATCACCGGCCATTCCTGCGACAGCTCCGCGTTGAGGGCGAGGAACTCCTCCTGGCCGGCAGGCAGGTCATCCTCCGAGTAGATGGCCTCGGCCGGGCATTCCGGCTCGCAGAGCGTGCAGTCGATGCATTCGTCGGGGTCGATGACCAGGAAATTCGGCCCCTCGTGGAAGCAGTCCACCGGGCAGACTTCCACGCAATCCGTGTACTTGCACTTGATGCAATTTTCCGTGACGACGTAGGTCATTGCGTCGCTCCCCTGTAGCAAAAATGGGCTGCATGTCGGGGCGGTGCCGCCCGCCATGCTGGGTGTCTGGTTGAGTGGCAAAGCGTGCCCGCTCGCCGGGTCGCGGGCTATTCTAGCGATTCCCGGTCGATACTGCACCGCCCTGTGCGGTTTTGACCTGGTCGTCGGTCAATATTTGTTTCATCTGATAGAGCGATTCCAGGGCCTCCCGTGGGGTCATGCCGTCGGGGTCCAGCTCGGCCAGCGCGGTCTCGACAGGGCTGGGCGAAGGCGGCTCCGGCTCCGGCGTCGGGGTGCTATTGCCGGCTGGCTCGTCGAACAGCGACAGCTGATCCGGCTCTTCCCGTTGGCGGGAGCTCTCCTCTTCCAGGGCGCGCAGCTTTTCCCGTGCGGCCTCCAGGACAGGCTCCGGTACACCGGCGAGCGCGGCCACCTGTAAGCCGTAGCTCTGACTGGCAGGGCCGTCCTTCACGGCGTGCAGAAAGACAATGCGTTCGCCATGCTCCACCGCGTCCAGGTGTACGTTGCAAGCGGTGGAGCACTGCCCCGGCAGGGCGGTCATCTCAAAGTAGTGGGTGGCGAACAGGGTGTAGGCCCGCTGCTCCCGGGCCAGGCGCTCGGCGGCCGCCCAGGCGAGGGCCAGGCCGTCAAAGGTGCTGGTGCCCCGGCCGATTTCGTCCATCAGGACCAGGCTTTGTCCGGTGGCGTTATGCAGGATGTTCGCGGTCTCGGTCATCTCCACCATGAAGGTGGAGCGGCCGCCGGCCAGGTCGTCGGAGGCGCCGATCCGGGTGAAGATGCGGTCTACTGGCCCGAGCCGCGCCTGGCGGGCGGGCACGAAGCTGCCGATATGCGCCATCAGGGTAATCAACGCGACCTGGCGCATGTAGGTGGATTTGCCGCCCATGTTCGGGCCGGTGATGATCAGCATGCGGCGGCGCTCATCCAGCGCCAGGTCGTTGGGCACAAAGGGCCCGTCCAGGCTGTGTTCCACCACCGGGTGGCGACCGGCCTCGATTCGCAGGCCCGGCCCGGTCTGCAGCTCCGGCTGACAGTAATCGAGGGTGCGGGCGCGCTCGGCGAAGGCCGCGAGGGTATCCAGTTCCGCCAGCGCGCTTGCGGTGTCCTGCAGCGGGGCCAGGTCCTCGGCCAGCTGCTGCAGCAGTGCCTCATAAAGGGCCTTTTCCCGGGCCAGTGCCTTCTCGCGGGCAGACAGCACCTTGTCCTCAAAGGCCTTGAGTTCCGGGAGGATATAGCGCTCGACGCTCTTCAGGGTCTGCCGCCGGATGTACTCGTCGGGCACCAGTTCGGCCTGGGCCCGGGTAACCTCGATGTAGTAGCCGTGGACCCGGTTGTAGCCCACCTTCAGAGTGCTGATGCCTGTCCGTTCCCGCTCTCGGACTTCGAGATCCACCAGGTAGTTATCGGCGTTTTCTGAAAGCCCTCTGAGCTCGTCGAGGGCCTCGTCGTAGCCATCGGCGATCACCCCGCCGTCACGGATCACCACCGGCGGCTGCTCCACCACCGCACGGCGCAACAAGGTGAGCGTCTGCGGGTGCTCGCCGATCTGTCCGGCCAGCGCCTGCAGCCGGGGTGCAGATGCCGGGGCGAGCACGCCCTGGATGGCAGGTAGGCGGCCCAGCGATTCCCGCAGACCGGTCAGGTCCCGCGGCCGGGCACTGCCCAGGGCAACCCGGGCGAGGATGCGTTCCATGTCGGCAATCCCTTTCAGCGGGGCCCGGACTTCATCCACAAGCCGATCGTCGAGTAGTGCCGCAACGGCTTGGTGGCGGCCGGAGAGGGTAGCCCGGTCGCGCAGCGGGCGATTGAGCCAGCGCCGTAGCAGGCGACTGCCCATCGCGCTGACCGTGCTGTCCAGTACCCAGGCGAGGGTGTGCTCGGTACCGCCCCCGAGGTTGCGCTCCAGTTCCAGGTTTCTGCGGCTGGCCGCGTCAATGACAATGGCCTGATCGCCATGCTCCACCTGCAACCCACGGATATGGGGGAGGGCAGAGCGCTGGGTTTCCTGTACGTATTGCAGCAGGGCCCCGGCTGCAGCGATGCCCGCCGGATGCTCCTGGCAGCCGAACCCGGTGAGGTCGCGCGTCCCGAACTGGTCGGTGAGCAGGCCCTCTGCGGTCTCCGGGTCGAAGTGCCAGGGCGGACGGCGGGCCAGGCCGGCCCGCCCGACAATCCCAGCCGGCGGTTCCAGGCTCTCATCCAGGAGCAGTTCCGCCGGGTGCAGCCGTTCCAGGTCAGCGGTAAGTCCCTGTTCATCCGCCGGTTCGGTGACGCTGAACCGGCCGCTGGAAAGCTCCAGGCTGGCCAGGCCCCAGCGCCCCTCCAGCCGGGTCACCGCAGCCAGGATGTTGCTCTGCCGTTCGTCCAGCAGCGCCTCGTCGGTGAGGGTGCCCGGGGTGACGATGCGCACCACCTGGCGCTCCACCGGGCCTTTACTGGTGTTGGGGTCGCCGATCTGTTCGCAGATCGCCACCGACTCGCCGCGGCGCACCAGGCGCGCCAGGTAGCCCTCGACGGCGTGTACCGGCACCCCGGCCATGGGTATCGGCGCGCCGCCGGACTCTCCCCGGGTGGTCAGGGTGATGTCCAGCAATTGCGCGGCCCGCTGGGCATCCTCGTAGAATAGCTCGTAGAAGTCGCCCATCCGGTAAAAGAGCAGGATGTCCGGGTACTCGGCCTTGATGCGGAGGAACTGACGCATCATCGGGGTGTGCCGTTTTTCCTGGGGGCTGGACTGGGCCATGTCGGGTGATCCGCTCCATTCGTTTCTGGGGACTCGGGAGGGCGTTCATGCTAAACGATGACGCGGCGCTGGCGGAACGGGCAAAGTGCCTGGGCGAGCGCTTGCTGGCCGCGGGCTGCCGCCTGGCGACGGCTGAATCCTGCACCGGCGGTTGGATTGCGAAGGTGATTACGGATTTGCAGGGAAGCTCTCGGTGGTTTGAACGGGGCTGGGTGGTCTATTCCAACGCGGCGAAGGCATCAGAGCTGGCGGTGCCGGAGGTGCTGCTGGCCGACCATGGCGCGGTGAGCGCGGAAGTGGTCGAGGCGCTGGCCGCCGGCGCGCAGCAGCGCTCCGGGGCCGAGTGCTCCTTGGCCGTCAGTGGCGTCGCTGGCCCGGACGGCGGCACCGCGGAAAAACCGGTGGGGCTGGTCTGGTTGGCCTGGGGGCTGCCCGGCGGGCGCATTGAAGCACAACGCTGGCACTTCAAGGGGGACCGCGAAGCGGTCCGTCGGCAAGCGGTTGCCGTGGCCCTGGAGGGGCTGCTCGAGCGCCTGGATGAGGGCCCATAGCACCGCCCCGCGGGTGGGATTTCCCGAGGGCAAGGGTGCGGACCCGGTGCCATATATGGAATAATGATCGGCCTTTACGTCCGGCGCTGGTTGCGGCGGGCACCTGTTTTGTGAACCGGTTCACGAGGTCGGTACATGGACGAAAATCGCAAGAAGGCACTGGGTGCAGCCCTGGGCCAGATTGAGCGGCAGTTCGGCAAGGGCGCGGTAATGCGCATGGGCGATGCGCGCGCCGTGCGGGGCGACGTGGAGGCCATCTCCACCGGCTCGCTGCAGCTGGACATCGCGCTTGGCGTGGGCGGTCTCCCGAAAGGACGCGTGGTGGAGATCTACGGCCCGGAGTCATCCGGCAAGACCACTCTGACGTTGCATGCCATCGCCGAGGCGCAGAAGGCGGGCGGCACCGCGGCCTTCGTGGACGCCGAGCACGCGTTGGACCCCGATTACGCGGAGAAGTTGGGGGTCAACCTGGACGACCTGTTGGTCTCCCAGCCGGACACCGGTGAGCAGGCGCTGGAAATCGCCGATATGCTGGTCCGCTCCGGGGCGGTGGACGTGGTGGTGGTGGACTCCGTCGCCGCGCTGACACCCAAGGCGGAGATCGAAGGCGAAATGGGCGACTCCCATGTGGGGCTGCAGGCCCGACTGATGTCGCAGGCCCTGCGGAAACTCACCGCGAACATCAAGCGCTCCAACACGCTGGTCATCTTCATCAACCAGATCCGCATGAAGATCGGCGTGATGTTCGGCAGCCCCGAGACCACCACCGGTGGCAACGCGCTCAAGTTCTACAGCTCCGTGCGCATGGACATCCGCCGCCTGGGCGCGATCAAGAAGGGGGACGAGGTGCTCGGTAACGAGACCCGCGTCAAGGTGGTCAAGAACAAGATGGCCCCGCCCTTCAAGCAGGCGGAGTTCGAGATCCTCTATGGCCAAGGCATCTCCCGCGAGGGTGAGCTGATCGACCTGGGCGTCAAGGAAGGCCTGATCGAGAAGGCCGGGGCCTGGTACAGCTACAACGGCGACCGTATCGGCCAGGGCAAGGACAACGTCCGCAACTACCTGAAGGAGCACCCGGAGCTGTCGGCGGAGTTGGAAAAGAAAATTCGCGACAAGCTACTGCCCGGCCGTGCTCAGCAGACCGAGAGCGCGGGGGCCGATAGCGGTCAGGAGGCCTGAGCTCGGCCGTGGAGACGGAGGCAGACGTCCGGGACCAGGCGATTCGCCTGCTCGCGCGGCGGGAGCATGCGGCGCGGGAGCTACGTTTTAAACTGACGCAGAGGGGCGCCGCAGAGGCCTTGGCGGATGCGGTCATCGCTGAGTTGGCCCGCGAGGGCCTGCAAAGCGATGCCCGGTACGCCGAAAGCTGGGTGCGCCACCGGGTGGAGCAGGGTTTTGGCCCGGTTCGTATCCGCGCAGAGCTGCGCGAGCGGGGTGTGGCGGATGAACTCGCCGGGCCGGCGCTCGCGGATGCGGAACGCACCATTGATTGGGGCGAGCAGGCGTACCGGGCCTGGGCCCGCAGGTTCAGCGTGCCACCGGAAGACATGAAGGAACGCGCCCGTCAGCAGCGCTACCTGGAACGGAGGGGGTTCGCGGCCGGACATATCCGACAGGCGATGTCGACGGCTCAGCAGCCCGATTAGGTAACCACCGGCCCCGGGCCGGCCCAACGGATAACGGCAAGTACATGCAGAGCAGCGCAGACATCCGCAAAGCCTTCCTGGATTTCTTCGAGCAAAGGGGGCACACCGTTGTGCCCAGTAGCCCCCTGGTGCCCGGCAATGATCCGACGCTGCTGTTCACCAACGCCGGCATGGTGCCCTTTAAAGAGCTTTTCCTGGGTAAGGAGCAGCGCGGCTACACGCGGGCTTGTAGCAGCCAGCGTTGTGTCCGCGCCGGGGGTAAGCATAACGACCTCGACAACGTCGGTTACACCGCCCGGCACCATACCTTTTTCGAGATGCTGGGCAACTTCAGCTTCGGCGATTACTTTAAGCGCGAAGCCATTGAATACGCTTGGGAATTCCTCACCAAGACCATCGGTCTGCCGCCCGAAAAGCTGTGGGTGACCGTGTACGAGGAAGACGACGAGGCGGCGGACATCTGGCTGAACGAGATCGGTGTGGACCCGGAGCGTTTCGGCCGGATTGGTGCCGCCGACAACTTCTGGTCCATGGGGGACACCGGCCCCTGTGGCCCGTGCTCCGAGATCTTCTACGATCACGGCCCCGAGGTCCCGGGCGGCCCACCCGGCAGTCCGGACGAGGACGGGGACCGCTACGTGGAGATCTGGAACCTGGTCTTCATGCAGTACGACCGGGATGCCGATGGCAATTTCGCGCCGCTACCCATGCCCTGTGTAGACACCGGTATGGGGCTGGAGCGCCTCGCAGCGGTGGTGCAGGGGGTGCACTCGAACTTTCAGATCGACCTCTTCCAGCGCCTGATAGACGCGGCCGCCGAGTTGGCCGGTATGCCGGAGTCGCGGGACCATGCCTCCCTCAAGGTGATCGCCGATCACATCCGCGCCTGCGCCTTCCTGATCACTGATGGCGTTGTGCCCGCCAACGACGGACGGGGCTACGTGCTCCGGCGGATCATTCGTCGGGCCGTCCGTCACGGCTACAAGCTGGGCATCGAAGAGCCGTTCTTCCACCGGTTGGTGCAACCCTTGGCCAACGAGATGGGCGAGGCTTTCCCGGAACTGCCCGAGCGCCAGGCGCTGGTGGAGCGGTTGCTGCTTCAGGAGGAGCAGCGCTTCCGCGAGACCCTGGAACAGGGCCTTAAGCTGCTCGAGGAGGACCTCAAACAGCTGAAAGGGAAAGAGATTCCAGGGGAAACGGTGTTCAAGCTGTCCGATACCTACGGCTTCCCGGTGGACCTCACCGCCGATATCGCCCGCGAGCGGGATCTCACCCTGGATATGGCGGGCTTTGAGGCCTGCATGGCGGCACAAAGGGAGCGCGCACGCGCCCACAGCCAGTTCAAGGCGCAGCAGGGCGAAGGGGAAGCGTTTGAAGGTAAGTCGCACTTTATAGGCTACGATCATTTAGAGGGCCACGGGAAAGTGCTGGCCTTGTTCAAGGATGGCCGGAGCGTGCAGACACTGGTGGCGGGCGACGAAGGCATGGTCATTCTGGACCAGACCCCGTTTTATGCGGAATCGGGTGGTCAGGTGGGCGATCAAGGCGTCCTGATCACGGCCGACGGCAACGGCTTCGAGGTGCGCGATACTTTGAAGCAGGGGGAGGGGCATGGCCACCTGGGTGTATTAAAGGACGGCCAAATCCGTGTCGGTGAAACGCTGCAGGCCCGGGTGGACGCGGAGACCCGTTGGTCCACCGCACTCAACCACTCGGCCACCCACTTGCTGCACGCAGCGCTGCGCCGGGTGCTCGGCACCCACGTGCAACAGAAGGGCTCCCTGGTTGCACCCGACCGGCTGCGGTTCGACTTCTCGCATTACGAGGCGCCCTCCCAGGAGCAGCTGGAGGATATTGAGCGCATCATCAACGACGAGGTCCGTGCCAACCGTAAGGCCGATATAGCGCACATGGCCTACGATGAGGCCATCGAGTCCGGCGCTATGGCGCTGTTCGGAGAGAAATACGGCGACGAAGTCCGTGTGCTCAGCTTCGGTGACTTCTCCGTCGAGCTTTGTGGCGGAACGCATGTGGGCCGTACCGGCGATATCGGCTTCTGCAAGATAACCAGTGAGACCGGCGTAGCAGGCGGGGTGCGGCGGGTCGAGGCCATCACCGGCGATCGCGCCGTGATGGCGGTCCAGAAGCAGGAGCAACGCCTTCAGCATATTGCCGATGCCGTGAAGTCCAGCCCGGAAAATGCCGAAGTCCGTGTCGCCCAGCTTGTGGACCGGCTCAAGAGCCAGGAGAAGGAACTCGAGAGGCTCAAGCAGAAGCTGGCAAGCCAGGCCGGTAGCGACCTCGCCGGGCAGGCGGTAGACGTGGACGGGATCAAAGTGGTGGCCGCCCGCGTGGACGCAGACAACAAGGCGCTGCGTGACACCGTGGACCAGCTGCGCAATAAGCTGGGGAGTGCGGTGATCGTGCTGGGCGCGGTAGCCGGTGACAAGGTGCGGCTGGTCGCTGGCGTAAGCAAGGACTGCACGAACCGTATCAAGGCCGGTGACCTGGTGCGCCAGGTGGCGGAGCAGGTTGGCGGTAAAGGTGGCGGGCGCCCCGATTTCGCGCAGGCGGGCGGTGAGCAGCCGGAGCACTTGGAACAAGCACTTAGCAACGTTGAGCCCCTGGTCCGCAAGGAGCTTGGCCTCGATTGACGGTTGTGGTCAGGTTTTCAAACCAGGTAGTTTTGTAGTTTAATTACCCTTTTGCGAAAACCGAGAATATGGCACTGATCGTACAAAAATACGGTGGGACCTCCGTAGGGACCACCGAACGCATCAAGAACGTAGCCCGCAAGGTCAAGGCGTCGCGGGATAAAGGGGACGACGTGGTGGTCGTGGTCTCCGCCATGAGCGGCGAGACGAACCGACTACTGGCGTTGGCCGAAGAACTCGCGCCGAACCCGCCGGCCCGCGAGGTGGATGTGCTGGTCTCCACCGGCGAGCAGGTGACCATCGCGCTGCTGACCATGGCGTTGGAGCAACTGGGCGCCCCGGCGCGCTGCTACACCGGGCCGCAGGTACGCATCCTGACCGACAGCGCCCACAGCCGCGCCCGAATCCTCGACATCGACGCGAAGCAGATTAATGAGGATCTGCAACTCGGACGGGTCGTCGTGGTAGCCGGCTTCCAGGGCGTCGACGAGTCCGGCGCGATCACTACCTTGGGGCGCGGTGGTTCAGACACCACGGCTGTTGCCATTGCCGCCGCGCTGAAGGCCGATGAATGTCAGATCTACACTGACGTGGACGGCGTTTACACGACCGACCCGCGGGTCGTGCCGAAGGCGCGCCGGCTGGAACGCATCACCGTCGAGGAGATGCTGGAACTGGCCAGCCTGGGCTCGAAGGTCTTGCAAATCCGTTCAGTCGAGTTTGCGGGTAAATACAAGGTGCCGCTGCGCGTGCTTTCCAGTTTCAAGGAAGGCCCTGGCACGCTGATCACCTACGAGGAAAATCCGATGGAAGAACCGCTGATCTCCGGCATTGCCTTTAACCGTGACGAAGCCAAGCTGACCGTGCTTGGAGCGCCGGACGTCCCCGGCATTGCCGCCAGCATCCTGGGCCCGATCTCCGAGGCGGGGATCGAGGTGGACATGATTATCCAGAACGTCAGCACCTCCGGCGCCACGGACTTCACCTTCACCGTACACAAGCGCGATTACGAGAAGGCGCTGGGGATCCTGGAGGGGAACAAGGAAAAGCTCGGCGCCCGCGAGATCTACGGCGACCCGAAGATCGTCAAGCTGTCGCTGGTGGGCGTGGGGATGCGCTCTCACGCTGGTGTGGCAAGCACCATGTTCAAGGCGTTGTCTGCCGAGGGGATCAACATCCAGATGATCTCCACCTCCGAGATCAAGATCTCCACGGTGGTGGATGAAAAATACCTTGAGCTTGGTGTGCGTACGCTCCACACCGCGTTCGGCCTGGATGACGAGAACGCCCCGGTGGAAGCCGAGGACGAGAAGGCCTG
Organism: Alkalispirillum mobile; assembly: GCF_003664325.1. Taxonomy (NCBI): domain Bacteria; kingdom Pseudomonadati; phylum Pseudomonadota; class Gammaproteobacteria; order Chromatiales; family Ectothiorhodospiraceae; genus Alkalispirillum; species Alkalispirillum mobile. The sequence continues at coordinate 332,595 of NZ_RCDA01000001.1, read as the reverse complement.
AACTTTCTGGGCATATAGCACTCACAAGTGTGAGCACATTGGTGAACTCCGCGGGCAAATGGCCCCCGGGAAACTAGACTACAAAAGGGAAGGGGCGGGTTGCTGTGCCGCCCCACACCCGAATTGCCCATGAACGGGCAGAGATTGCTGCGAGGGTAAGCACATGTTGATTCTCACTCGGCGCGTTGGTGAGACGCTGATGATTGGCGACGACGTCAGCGTCACCGTGCTCGGTGTCAAGGGCAACCAGGTGCGTATTGGCGTGAATGCGCCGCGTGATGTGTCGGTGCATCGTGAAGAGATTTACGACCGTATTCGGCACGAGAAAGAGGAAGGGCAGGAGGGCAAAGGCGGTTCTGAATAATCCGGCGTTTGCCCTTTACGTTACCCACTCTTTCACGTAGAGTATGCACCCGTTGCGGCGGCTAGGTTAAGTCGCCCAGCACGAGTTCCGGAGAGATGGCCGAGTGGCTGAAGGCGCTCCCCTGCTAAGGGAGTATGGGCTTAAACGCCCATCGAGGGTTCGAATCCCTCTCTCTCCGCCAGGCATTGACAAGGCCTTTAGCGGTAGGCAAAATACGCGCTCTTTCAGCGCCCGTAGCTCAACTGGATAGAGCACCTGACTACGGATCAGGAGGTTGGGAGTTCGAATCTTCCCGGGCGCGCCATACAAACAAGGGGTTAGGTCATTTGGCCTAACCCCTTTGTTTTTGGGGGGGCCTGCAAGGCCCTTCGCGACACCAGGGCAGGTTGCTTGCCTATCCCCTCCAAACGCTTACGTCACCGAGCCTCCCCCCAATCCAGCCTCTCTGTTAACAGGCTCGAACACCGACCAGCCGTCTGGCGGCGTCCTCTGACTCGACCCCCGGCCTGCTAGAGCGGCGCAAATCACCGTATCATTAAGGACTCGCCAATGAGCAGGCGCGGGGTTGGCGGCACTGAACTTTTGGAAGGAGGATGGACATGGAGTTTCTGTCAGAGGTGGCCGCATGGCAGGTCTGGGTTGCACTGGCCCTATTAATACTGGCCGGCGATCTGCTGTTGTTCGGTGGGGCGCTGTCGGCCGGGGGCGGTATTTTGCCGATTCTCGCCGGGGGTGCGGTTGGCGCCTTTGTGGCCACGCTGCTAGGCCTTGGTTTTGTCGGCCAGCTCGCCGGGGTATCAATCGGCATGGGGGTGGCGGCGGGGTTGTTCCTTTGGCTCGGCCGCGCCTGGACAGGGCGGTCGGAGCGGAATGCCCCCGCGGACGATCGCATCACTGGTAAGGCTCACCAAGTAATTGAGCACAATGGGCAACTGGGCGTGCGGCTGCTGGGCGACTTTTTCCCAATAGAGACCCAGGGAACGGAGGTGTCTGAAGGGGACACGGTAGAAGTGATCGAGTTTCAGGGTATCCGGGCGGTAGTGCGCCGCACGGATCCCGAGGCCTGATCGGACCACTTTCAACATAGACACGCAGAAGGGAGCATTCCATGGAAGACATCGCTGGCATTGTTATCGTCGCCATCGTAGTGGCGCTCGTCGGGATCTTTCTCAAGCTGGGCATTGTTTTGGTGCCGCAGCGGCGGAGCATGGTCATCGAGCGGTTGGGCAAGTACCACCGAATGCTCACGCCGGGGCTGAACCTCATCATCCCGTTCATTGACCAGCCGCGGGCGATCACGATCCTGCGTTACCAGAACGGTCAGCCCATCGTGACCACTGAGCGGCGAATCGACATGCGCGAGATTGTGCTCGACTTTCCCTCGCAGGCGGCGATCACCCAGGACAATGTGGGTGTACAGATCGACGGGGTACTCTACTACCAGATCGTGGACCCGCAGGCGGCCGTGTACGGCACCGAGAACCTGGTGCTCGCAATCCAGACTCTGGCGCAGACCTCGCTGCGCTCCGAGATCGGCACCATGGAGTTGGACAAGATCTTCGAGTCCCGCCAGGAGATCAATGACCGGCTGCAGGTCACCATGGACGAGGCCGGCAACAAGTGGGGGCTGAAGGTGAACCGGGTCGAGATCCGGGACATTGACATGCCCAATGACATCCGCCAGGCCATGAACCAGCAGATGGTCGCCGAGCGCAACCGCCGCGCCACCGTCCGTGAGGCCGAGGGATACAAGCAGGCGGAGATCCTCAAGGCCGAGGGCGACAAGGAGTCCGCCATCCTCAACGCGCAGGGTGAGCGGGACGCTGCTATCGCCAACGCCGAGGGGGAAAAGCAGGCGGCTATTCTCACCGCACAGGGCGAGGCGCAGGCGATCCAGAACGTTATGGAGGCCATTGCCGACAAGGCCGCCCCGCAGAAGGCCATCGAGTACCTGATTGCCCAGCGCTACATCGAGATGTTGCCGGATATGGCCAAGCAGGGTGACCGGGTGTTCGTCCCGATGGAAGGCACCGCACTGATGAGTTCGGTGGGCGGTATGCGCGAGTTGTTCGGCCCGGCTGCTGTCGGGGCAATGGACGCGCAGGGCACCGCCAAATCATCCTGATAGGCGCCTGAAAGTGGGGCCGGTACCGACGAGCGCCACTCTCACGCGGTATGCGGCGCTGGCCCATCTTCAGTGATGGGCCAGCGGCAGTAGGGCGTTACCGGAAGCGGTTCATCGCGTTTCGGAATGCCTCTGAAACGTCATCCCAGGCTTTCTCCATTCCGGCGCGCATCTCCCGCCAGGCCTCCTCACTGGAGGCCTGGACCTCCTTGAGCTTCTCCTCCGCGTGATCGCGCTGCTTCCGCAGCTCCCGCAATTGCTCTTCGTACCGGATCTTCGCGTCCGCCTCGGCCTGTCGCGCCTTGGCCTGCAATTTACTGATGTCGGCGTTCCACTCATCAAGCCGGGCTTTCATCTTCTCGACGTATTCATTTTTGTCGCTCATCAGCAGCTCCGCTCAAGGGTTTCACTTCATGCTGGCAGGTTTAGCACGACTTGCAACGGCCGGCCAGCACGCCGCGCCACGACCCATAGCCGCTTAAGCAGGATGCTTACGGATGGCGGGGTGGGGTACCCGCTGGAGGACTGCTACGCCGGGTTTGCCTGCAGGCCACCGCCCTGCAGGCGGTCGGCCCCCCAACTGCGCAGCAGGTAGCCGGTGACCTCGTCCAGCTCCTCCTGCGTGATTCGGGCCAACTCCCCCCGCTCCAGCGGGTCGTAATGGAAGATATAAAGCCGCGACGCAAACTGGGCGAAGGGCAGGGAGGCCTCGCCGTAGAACTCGCCATTGCCGGAGGTGCTGACGGCCACGCCGTCACCCCAATCCTGCCCGCTGTCATTGTTGGGGTTGTAGAAGTACACGCGCATTACGTTGAATGGGTCCAGCGCCACCCTGAGAATGGTGATGGCATGCCAGCCAATGAATCGCGCGGCGCTGTCGGTTACCGCGATGCCGGCCGGTTGCGGATGGATAATGGGCTGATTGCCGTTGTAGTAGGGGTGATAGGCCGCATAAAAGTGGCGCAGAAAGTCCTCCAGTTCCACGATATGGCCAGAAGCCACGTCCACGTTTATGCGGAAGCCGCGGCCCGCCCACCAACCGTGGAACTCCGGGTTGACCCAGCGGTGGGGATCACCCTCTCGACTGGCGCAGCGGCGGCCCATCTCCGCGTAAATGCGGTCCAGGTGGGGCACTACCAGTAGCGAGACCGGGTCCAGATCCATGGGCAGTTCCCCGGCCAGCCCGGCGACGCTTTCGCGCGAGGAGATCGGTTGCCCCTCGAAGTGCATGATGATCTCGTCGTCACGCGCCGCCCAGGCCACCATCTGCAGCAGGTAGTCCGGGTCGTTGTAAGCCCACATGGACAATGCCCGGGCCGACTGACAAGTCGGGTTGTTGCCCTGACCCACGCCCAACGGCTGCCCGAGCAGGCACAGCACGCCTTCCAATAGCCGGGCGGATGGCGCCACTGCGTCCCCGGTGGCCAAGCGGAGCCGTTCCTCCGACCAGGGGGAGAGCCGCAGCGCCAGTTGCCGCCATAGCGCCGGCGCTACTGGTGGTTGGTAGAGGATGCCCCGTTCCAGCATCAGCGCCAAGCCATAGACCGCCTGTGCGGTTTCTGCATGCACGGCCTCATCGATCAGGTGCCGGACCAGGTCGGAGTAGCAGAGCATGCAGTCCCGGCCGGTCGAGGAGAGCCCCAGGGCCTCGGCCACCAGGTGGTCACCCTGGGCGAGCAGATGGCGCATCAGTACGGTGTGGTAGGGCGAAACCAGCCCGGTGTCGTGCATGGCCCGTGCAAAGCCAATGGCCTCGGATTGGAGGGTGCTGCCATCCATGCTCAGAAGACGCTGCCGGTACACCTCCAGCCCCGGGTCCTCGCGACAGCCCTGGGTTGGCCCGTAGAGGCTGCTGACCAGTCGCTCCGTGCCTTGACCCGCCACTCCCAGGTCAATCTCGGGGTTGGCGCGACAGACCGCGATCTGAGTGACCATGCGCTTGACGGCCGCTGTCTGTATTGGGCGCTGTTGTAATATCCGCCAGATCTCATCGATGAGCTGGTCAATGACATGCTCGTAGCCGATACGGTCTGCCAGGTGGGCCAGCAACGCACGCGGGATTTCTGCTAGCCGCCCTTGGTTCACCCGCTCGCTTTCACTCGGGGCCGTGAACAGGTAGTTCAGGTTCAGGGCTAGCACCTGGGTCAGAAAGTGGTGCGCCTGTTCGGCGGAAAGAGTGGGATGCACATAGGCACCAACGGCAACGGCAGCCATCCGCAACTCGCTCAGTGCTTCTATAACCACCGTGGTCGCATCGGCGCTGCCCAGCGCATAGGTCGAAAGAGTGGGCAACAGGATTTCCGGCGTGGCCCAATCTGAGCCCTGGAATACCCCGGCCATCTCCAGTGGCGCGCTGCGGGCCTCGATGGCCGCACAACCGCCCAAATGGAGCATCATCCTTCGGCAAATGTCGACCACCTGGGGCAGGTGCGCGGCCTTGGTCGCCTCCGGGGAGTCCGCCAGGGCTGCCACCGCCTCGTCCAGCTGCTGTGACAATGTTTCCAGTCGTTGTTCTGATGTCATGCCGGTCCCATCACGCTCGCTCACACCCACTTCCTGTCTGTCCCATTGGTCACTGATGCCTGAAGGTAACCGATTTGATAGCACCCGCCGACGGCACCGTCGCCCCGAAGCGCGGGATGGCAATGGTCGCACTTTTTGATCGGCTCGATGGCACTCATGCTCCACCCCAGCAGGGCTGCAAAGCCGTTTGTCGGCCCGGCTTCCATAGGGGGCAGTCTCCTAGGCGGCGCGGGTTAGGGGAGGCCGTAGCGGCAGAAAGTGAGTTAATGCACGTCTCCATGACTATACCTTAGTAGAGACCGCTGTGACGCTATTTACCGTGCAAGGAATGGGGAGGGACCGAAGGTCAGCCCGCGCCGACACAAACTGTCGCATATATGCGTTTTTATTGCTGTGTGGCACATTATGCGAAAGGCATGGCGCAGCGTGAGGTTTTACCTTTTGCGTGGTCTAACCTGAAGACCAGAGCGCCTGTTGTGGTTTTTGCGGAGGAGCTGGATGTCGGACACAAGTATTCGCCACCTCCAGACCCTGAGTCTGATTCCCAGGGAGCCTCGCCGGATCTCCAGTACGGAGATCCGGCGCCAGTTGGCGGAGTTGGGCTACGGGGTCACACACCGGACCGTGCAGCGCGATCTGCAACGGCTGTCAACGGTTTTCCCGCTGGTCTGTGATGACCGGGAATTGCCTCACGGCTGGTCATGGAAAAGGGATGGGGCGGCCATTCAACTGCCCCACATGGACCCGGCGACAGCCCTCACTTTTTGCCTGGTGGACGAGCACCTCAAAGAGATGCTGCCCCGAGGGGTGATAACACGGCTGGCGCCCCATTTTGACCAGGCGCAGGCAGCCCTGGAAAAGTCGGGAAGCAAGTTGGCCCACTGGCGGGACCGGATCCGGCGTCTGCCGCGATACCAGCCGTTACAGCCGCCGGAGGTGGCGCAGGACGTGGTGGAAGTGCTCTACGAGGGCCTGCTGGAGGGGCGTTGCCTGGAAGTGGCCTACCAGCCCCGACACGGGGAAGAGCGGGTCTACCGTGTGCACCCGCTTGGTCTGGCATTTCGTGACGCGGTCGCGTACCTGGTCTCGTCGTTATGGGATTACGAGGATGTGGTGCCGTTGGCCCTGCATCGATTCAAATGCGCCAATCTGCTGGACGAGCAGGCGCGCGTCCCCGCCGGGTTCTCTCTGGATGATTGGGTCCAGAAAGGGGGCTTCGATTACCAGCCGACAGCCGAACCGGTTGAACTGGAGGCGCGTTTTGCGCCGGAGGCGGGTTACCACCTGCAGGAAACGCCGCTGGCCACGGATCAGCGCCTGGAGTACGAACCCGGTAATTCCGGGTGGTTGCGGGTCCGGGCGGAGGTGGAGAACACTCACCAACTGCGCTGGTGGTTACTGGGGTTCGGTGACAAGGTGGAGGTGCTCCGGCCCAGCACATTGCGCCGGGAGATGGCATCCGTGGCAGAGGGGCTGTCCCAGCTTTACGGCTGACCGGCAGCCTGGATGCCTGCCCGGCAACGTCATGCCCCCGGGCGCTCAGCGCACCTCCACCACCCGGCTGGCCCGCTGGTACTTCACCCGCCAGCCAGGCCAGGCGGGCAGCTCCCAACGCTGAGGGTCCTTTTTGCGGCTGCCGCTGACTTTCTCGATGGTCACTGTCTTGCGGCGCACGTGGTAGTGCACCCGGAGCAGCAGGTCGGGCAATTGGATCTGCCGCGGGAAATGCTCATCGAAACGCGCCCGCTCCCATTCCGGCACGCCTTCGAACGCCAGGTCCTCCGGCTCGATCAGCGCCAGGTCGTCCTGTGACGCCACACCTAACGCCTCCAGACGGGCCTCCAGCCAGGGGCGAGCCTCGGGGGTCTCCCCCTCGCCATGGCCCAGGGCGACGTACAGGGCCCAGGCGGCCAGGTCCTCCTGCAGGCGGGCTCCGGCGGGCTTCAGCAGGCGGTTATCCAGGATGAGTCGGGCCATGGCCTCGCGGGCGGGGGCGCCCTCCGGCACCACCGCCTCGCTGTGGATGATCCGCCCGGCGTATCGCCAGGTGCGGCGGGCCAGCAGCCGGCCCTCTTCCAGGGTGGGGGCCTCCAGCATCGGTTCGCCCAATCCCGCGTCCAGCAGGCCCTGCAGCGGCACCGGGGCCAGGCAGGTGCCCAGGGTGACCGTTTGGCGCGTGCCCTTGCCCGGGACACTGTGCTCATCCAGGCAGAGTGCCGCCTCGGCCTCCGCATCCAGCCGTGACTGCTCGCTGACGAGGATCTCGTCGCCGCCGTTGCCCATGGCCTGGCGGCGCTTCTCCCGCCGGATGTAGGTGCGGTGGGGGAGCGCCGCCACGGCGGCGGCAAAGGCCGGCTCCAGGTCTTCCCCGAGGGTGTCGGGTAGCCTCGCAAGGCCCATCAGCTCCCGCAGTTGTGCGGCCAGCTTACGGGCCTCCTTGCGGCTGGCCCGGTCCACCCGCACGCCGGGCAGGTCGGCGGTACGCAGGGCTGCAACCAGCAGCGTTGCATCGCAGCGCCGGGGCAGGGTGCGCGACAGCATTTCCTCTTCCGCCGGATCGGCGGGCGCGTGCACCCAACGGCGACCGGTGCTCAGGGCGGCGGCCAGATCGGCCATGAAGCCGGCACTTTCGCGGTCGGGCATGGCCACGGCCAGGTGCGCCAGTTCGGTGTCCACCGGTAGATGGAAGAGGCGCCGGCCGCGCTCGGTGACCCGGCCTTCCGCGTCCAGGGCCCCAAGGCGGGTGAGCCGCGCAGTGGCCTGCACCAGGGCGGGCTCAGGGAGCGCCTCGGGGAAGGGCAGGTTATCGGCCCGCCGGCCCGCGCAGGCAGCGGCCAGTACCAGTTCGCTCAGGTCCTCTCGGTGTATCTCCGGCGGCGTCAGCTCGGCAAGCGGGGCCTGTCGGCCCCAGAGTCGCAGGCAGCGGCCGGGCTGCACACGGCCGGCGCGGCCGGCGCGTTGATCAGCGCTGGCCCGGGAGATGGCGTGCAGGCTAAGCACCGTCCGCCCGTTGCGGCGGTGGGTGCGCCGCTCCAGGCCGCTGTCGATTACGGTGGTGACGCCGGGGACGGTGAGCGAGGTTTCCGCCACGTTGGTGGAAAGGATGACCCGCGGCGGGCGTGCCGGGTCGCGTGGCGCCAGGGCATCGGCCTGGTCGGCGGCCGGCGCACTGGCGTGCAGCCGGACCACCGTGGCGGGTGCCCCCTTAAGCGCCTGGTAACAGGCCTGGATCTCGCCCTTGCCGGGCAGGAAGACCAGCACATCCCCGCCGTCACCATTGCCCAGTGCATCACGGACTGCCTCGGCAACCCGGCGCGCGATGTCGCGCGATTCCGGCATCCGCCGGGGCTCATCGGCGCGGTGGGCGATGTCCACCGGGTAACTGCGCCCGTCCGAGCGAAGGTGGTGTGCGCCCAGGTGCTGGGCCAGTTGCTCCCCGGCGATGGTGGCCGAGGTGACGACCAGGTGATGGCCGCGTCCGGCCTGCAGCAGTGCAAGCAAGAGGTCCGTGTCCCAGCGTCGCTCGTGGAACTCATCCAGCACCACGGTACTGAAACGGCGCAACCGGTCTTCCCCGTACCAGCGCAGGGCGATGCCGGGAGTGACGAAGACCACCTCGGTGTCGGGTCCGTGGCGGGCGTCCAGGCGGACGGCGTAACCTACCCCGTCGCCCACCGTACTGCCTAGGCCCTGAGCGACGAACCGGGCCAGGCTGGTCGCCGCCAGCCGCCTGGGCTCAATGACCAGAACCCGCCCCCGGGCCCGCGACCAGACCGGCAGTCGCGTGGACTTACCGGAGCCCGTGGCGGCGGTAACCACCACGTGGCCGTTGGTCAGGGCCCGCTCAAAGTCTGGCCGCAGGCGCTCGATGGGTAGCCCGTCGGTGCTCATTGCCCCTTTTTCAGGGCCGCCAGTGCCTCGGCCATGGCACCCATGGGTTTGTCCTCCTTGCGTGGCTTCTGCCCGCCGCGCGCACCCTTGCGGGCCTTGCCGCGGGCGCCGGCATTGTCGTCGCGCTGCCGGCCCCGCTGCCGGCCCCGCTGCCGGCCCCGGGGACGCGCCTCGCCCGGCTCATCGTCCAGGCGCATGGACAGACCGATGCGTTTGCGCTCCAGGTCCACCTCCATGACTTTGACCTTGACGATCTCGCCTGCCTTCACCACCTCGTGGGGGTCGCGCACGAAACGCTCGGCCAGCGCCGAGATGTGTACCAGGCCGTCCTGGTGTACGCCGATGTCGATGAAGGCGCCGAAGTTGGTGACGTTGGTAACGGTACCCTCCAGCACCATACCCGGGGTCAGGTCCTGCAGGGTGTTCACCCCCTCGCGAAAGCGGGCGGTGCGGAATTCCGGGCGGGGGTCGCGGCCAGGCTTGTCCAATTCCGAGAGGATGTCGCGCACCGTCGGCTCGCCGAACTGCTCATCGGTGTAGCGAGCCGGGTCGAGCCGCCGCAGGAACTGGCTGTCGCCGATCAACTGGTCGATGGATTTGTTGCTGTCGCTGATGATGCGCTCCACCACCGGGTAGGCCTCGGGGTGCACGGCGCTGGCATCCAGCGGGTTGCTGCCATCCCGGATGCGCAGGAACCCGGCGCACTGCTCGTAGGCCTTGGGGCCGAGCCGCTGTACCTTCAGCAGCGTCTTGCGGTCGGGGAAGGGGCCGTGCTCATCACGGTGGCGGACGACGTTTTCCGCCAGGGCCGGGGTCAGGCCGGCCACCCGGGCCAGCAGCGGAGCAGAGGCGGTGTTCACATCCACGCCGACGGCGTTGACGCAGTCCTCCACCACGTTGTCCAGCGTGCGGGCCAGCTTCACCTGGCTGACGTCATGCTGGTACTGGCCCACGCCGATGGCCTTGGGCTCGATCTTGACCAGTTCGGCCAGCGGATCCTGCAACCGCCGGGCGATGGAGACGGCGCCGCGCAGGGCCACGTCCATATCCGGCATCTCGCGGGAGGCGTATTCCGAGGCGGAGTAGACCGAGGCCCCCGCTTCGGAGACGGTCACGCGGGTGAGGTTCAGATCCGGCATGGCCTGCATCAGCTCGGCGACGAGCTGATCGGTCTCCCGTGAGTGCGTGCCGTTGCCGATGGCCACCAGGCGAACGCCGTGGGCCTTGGCCAGCCGCGCCAGAGTCGCCAAGGCCCCGTTGCGGTCGTTGCGCGGGGCAAAGGGGTGGACGGTGGCCGTATCCAGCACCTTGCCGGTGCCGTCCACCACGGCCACCTTCACCCCGGTGCGGATGCCCGGGTCCAGCCCCATAGTGGTGACGGCGCCGGCGGGTGCGGCCAGCAGCAGGTCGTTGAGGTTGCGGCCGAAGACGCGGATGGCCTCCTCCTCGGCGGCCTCGCGTAGCCGGCGTTTCAGGGCCAGTTCCAGTTGCAGTGACAGCTTGACCCGCCAGGTCATGCGTACGGTGCGGGCCAGCCAGTCGTCGGCCGCCCGCCCGTCGTGGCGAATGCCGAAGCGGCGGGCGATGGTGCCCTCGGCGGTCGGGCTCTCGCCATCCTCCTGCTCCCAGACCAGGGTCAGTTGCAGCACGTCCTCGCTCTGGCCGCGGAACAGGGCCAGGGCACGGTGCGAGGGGATGCGGGCCAGCGGCTCCTCGTGCTCAAAGTAGTCCCGGAACTTGGCACCGCTCTTCTCTTTGCCCTCCGCAACGCGGCTGCGCAACCGGGCGTTCTCCCAGGCCCACTCGCGCAGCTTGCCGACCAGCTCGGCATCCTCGGCAAAACGCTCCATGAGAATCTGGCGTGCACCATCCAGGGCAGCCTGGGCGTCAGAGACACCGCCCTTGCCTTCGTCGTCCGCCGGAACCAGGTAGTCCGCCGCCACGCGCTCCGGGGCCTGGGTGGGGTCGTCGAGGAGCGTGTCGGCCAGCGGCTCCAGGCCCAACTCCCGGGCGATCTGCGCCTTGGTGCGCCGCTTCGGCTGGTAGGGACGGTAGAGGTCCTCCAGCCGCGTCTTGCTGTCGGCGGCGCGGATGTCCGCTTCCAGTTGGGGCGTCAGTTTGCCCTGGTCGCGGATGGTCTTGAGAACGGTGTCACGCCGGTCCTCCAATTCGCGCAGGTAGGTTAGGCGCTCCTCCACGCGGCGCAGCTGGGCATCGTCCAGCCCGCCGGTGGCCTCCTTGCGGTAGCGGGCGATGAAGGGGACCGTGGCCCCGCCGTCCAGCAGTTCGACACTGGCCTGTACCTGGCGGGGTTGGACGCCGAGCTCCCCGGCAATCTGTTTCGGGATATCCGTCATGTGAGTGGTTCCGTTTTGCACCAGCCTGAATCAAGTCCGGCATGATACCGGAGGAAGCGGGGCTTGCCAGCGGGCAGGCGAGGCCGCCACAACATGTGGGGGTATTGGTTTGCGCGAGGCACATGAGGGAGGCGGCGCCCAGATCTTGCCAGACCACAACCACTGGGCTAGGATGGCCCCCATTAAGCACAACATCTGGTGTCCCTGGTGGATACGCGGTGGAGATGTTGTGGACAAGTGCCACAAGCCGTTGACGGCGTTGCAGATTAGACTTCTATAGGAGGACGCGGTCCATGACCACAGCAGCCAAGGTGCGCGCCTTGCCGAATGCCACGGCCGACATTCCGCTACAGAGTGCGTCCGAGGACATCTGGGACAAGAAATACCGCCTGAAGTCCAAGGACGGTCAGGTGATCGACGAGAGTGTCGACCACACCTGGCAGCGGGTCGCCCGCGCCCTGGCCGAGGTGGAAAAAACCAAGAAACTGCGCGAGCACTGGTACGAGCGCTTCCTCTGGGCGCTGCGCCGGGGCGCCATTCCGGCCGGCCGGATCACCTCCAATGCCGGCGCCTGGGAGCACAAGCCCGCCACCTCCACCATCAACTGCACGGTCTCCGGCACTGTCCAGGACTCGATGGACGACATCCTGCAAAAGGTGCACGAGGCGGGCCTGACCCTGAAGGCCGGCTGCGGGATCGGCTACGAGTTCTCCACCCTGCGCCCGCGCGGGGCCTACGTCTCCGGGGCAGGGGCCTACACCTCCGGGTCGCTGTCCTTCATGGATATCTATGACCGGATGTGCTTCACCGTCTCCTCCGCCGGTGGCCGCCGGGGCGCGCAGATGGCCACCTTCGACGTGGGCCACCCGGACGTGCTCGACTTCATCCGCGCCAAGCGCGAGGACGGGCGCCTGCGCCAGTTCAATCTCAGCCTGCTGATCACCGAGGAGTTCATGCAGGCGGTTGAGGAAGACGCCAACTGGCCGCTGGCCTTCCCGCTCACCGAACGTGAGGCCGAGACCGACAACATCGACCTGAAGGACAGCGAGCAGGTCATCTGGCGGGAATGGCCCACCACCGAGCCCTACATCAACGACGAGAAGGGCCTGGTGGCCTGCCGCATCTACCGCACTGTCAGGGCGCGGCGGTTGTGGGACATGATCATGACCTCCACCTACGACTTCGCGGAGCCCGGGTTCATCCTGATCGACCGGGTCAACGAGATGAACAACAACTGGTTCTGCGAAGACATCCGGGCCACCAACCCCTGCGGCGAGCAGCCGTTGCCCCCCTACGGCGCCTGCCTGCTGGGTTCGGTCAACCTGACCAAGTTCGTGCGCGACCCCTTCACCGAAAAAGCGCGCTTCGACTGGCAGGAGTACGCCGAGGTGGTCTCAGTGTTTACCCGGATGCTCGACAACGTCGTGGAGATCAACGGCCTGCCGCTGGACGAGCAGCGCCGCGAGATCGAGCGCAAGCGCCGGCACGGCATGGGCTTCCTGGGCCTCGGCTCCACCCTCACCATGCTGCGCATGAAGTACGGTGACGAGGACTCCCTGGCCTTCACCGAGAAGGTTTCCCGGGAGATGGCCCTGGCCGGCTGGCGCACCGGCGTCGAACTGGCCGAAGAGAAGGGCCCGGCGCCGATCATGGACGAGACCTTCATCGTGGACCAGGCCATGCTGGCGAAGCGCCCGGAGATGGCTGTGGACGGCTACAAGGTGGGCGACGAGGTGCAGGGCCGGGTGCTGCTGGCCAAGTACAGCCACTACATGCAGAAGGTCGCCGAGGTGGACGGCGAGCTGGTCGAGCAGATCGCGGAGAAGGGCGCGCGGTTCTCACACCACACCTCCATTGCCCCCACCGGCACCATCTCGCTGTCCCTGGCCAACAACGCCAGCAACGGCATCGAGCCCAGCTTCGCGCACCATTACTTCCGCAACGTGATCCGCGAGGGGCGCAAGTCGAAAGAGAAGGTGGACGTCTTCTCCTTCGAGCTGCTGGCTTACCGGCACTTCGTGGACCCGGACGCGGTGCCCTCCACCGACCCGGAAACCCGTAATCTGCCGGAGTACTTCATCACCGCCGACTCGGTCACGCCGAAGCAGCACGTGGACATCCAGGCCGCGGCGCAGAAGTGGGTGGACTCCTCCATCTCGAAGACCGCCAACGTGCCCACGGACTATCCTTACGAGGATTTCAAGGACATCTACCGCTACGCCTACGAGCAGGGGCTGAAGGGCTGCACCACCTTCCGCTTCAATCCGGAGGCGTTCCAGGGAGTGCTGGTCACCGAGAAGGACCTGACCAACACGTTCTACAAGTTCAAGCTGGAAGACGGTAGCGAGGTGGAACTGCGCGGTGACGAGGAAGTGGAGTACGACGGCGAAGTGCACACCGCCGCCAACCTCTACGACGCGCTGAAAGAAGGCTACTACGGCAAGTTCTGAACAACCCCGACGGACAAGTAACCATTGCCCCGCCGGGGCGGGAGAGACCCATGGCCAAAAAGATTGAAGCGAAGATCGTCGATTACGGCGTGGTCAAGCCGGAGGATGAACGACCGACCGAGGCCCGTAACGAGATCGACATCGAACACATGCACGAACGTATCCAGCGCCCCGAGGCGCTGGAGGGGCAGACGTACAAAATCAAGACCCCGCTCTCCGAGCACGCCCTGTACGTCACCATCAACGACGTCGTACTGAACCCGGGCACCGAGCACGAGGTGCGCCGCCCCTTCGAGATCTTCATCAACTCGAAGAACATGGACCACTTCCAGTGGATTGTGGCCCTGACGCGTATCATCTCCGCGGTGTTCCGCAAGGGTGGCGACTGCACGTTCCTGGCCGAGGAGTTGCGCTCGGTGTTCGACCCGCGGGGCGGCTACTTCAAGCGGGGCGGCCGGTTCATGCCCTCGCTGGTGGCCGAGATCGGCGATGTCATCGAGACCCACCTGAAGGCCATCGGCATGCTTGAGGCGGACGAACTGGACGAGCACCAGAAGCGTTTTATCGAGCAGAAGCGGGCCGAAGTTGAGGGCGGTGGCGCGCCGGCCAATGACGGTGACGGTGAGCGCGGCGGGTTTCCGGAGAACTCCGAACTCTGCATCAAGTGCAACACCAAGGCCATGGTGCAGATGGACGGTTGCCTGACCTGCCTGAACTGCGGCGAGTCGAAGTGTGGTTAAGCAGCCATGGCCGGCGCACAACGCCGTAGCATGAAGATCGGCCTGGCGCTGGGCAGTGGGGCGGCCCGGGGCTGGGCCCATATCGGGGTCATCAAGGCCCTGCGTGAGCTGGGTATCGAGCCCGATGTGGTGGCCGGCACCTCCATCGGCGCCATCGTCGGCGCTTACTACGCTGCCGGGCGGATCGACGGCTTTCATGATTGGGTGCAGCAACTGGGCCGGCGCGAGATCATGGGGCTGGCGGATATCACCGTGGGCAGCGGCCTGGTGGACGGCCAGAAGCTGCGTAACCTCTACGCTCGCCACTTGGACGATGCCACTATTGAAAACCTGGCCATCCCCTTCGCCGCCGTTGCGACCGAAGTGGAAAATGGCACCGAAGTCTGGTTGCAGGAGGGGCCGATAGCCGATGCGCTGCGCGCGTCCTCCGCGGTGCCGGGGCTTTTTTCGCCCGTGCTGATGGGGGGTCGCTGGCTGGCGGATGGGGGCCTGGTCAATCCGGTACCGGTATCCGTTTGCCGCGCCTTGGGGGCCGAGCGGATCATTGCCGTCAATCTGAATGGCGATCTTCTGGGGCGCCACGCGCGACAACCGCATGATCACCCGAAAACCCCCCGCCAGCGCGGTCCGTCCGGGTGGATCACATACCTGCCGGACGGGGTCAAGGAGCGGACCGCGTCACTGATCAAGCAGTGGTTGCCGGTGGCAACCACTGCAAAGCGTGGGGGTGCGGAGGCGGACCCGGACCGGCCGGGTATACTGGATGTGGCCGCCTCGGCAATCAACGTCATGCAGGACCGAATCACCCGCAGCCGTATGGCCGGTGATCCGCCGGATGTCATCATCACGCCGCGCCTGGCCCATCTGGGCCTGCTCGAGTTTGACCGCGGGCAGGAGGCGATTGCCAAGGGTTATGACGCTACAATGGAGTTTCAGGCCTCCCTCAAGAGCCTGGAGCCGACAAGGAGATAGTGCATGGAAGTCACCCTCATTCTACTGCTGGTTTTTCTCGCGCTGGTCGTCATCGGCGGGGTGGTCATCTACAACCGGCTGGTCAAGCTGCGCAACCGGTTCAAGAACGCCTTTGCCCAGATCGATGTGCAACTCACACGCCGCCACGACCTGATCCCCAACCTGGTGGAGACCGCCCGGGCCTACATGAGCCATGAGCGGGAAACACTGGAAGCCGTGGTCCAGGCCAGGAACCAGGCGGAGCAAGGCCTCCGAAACGCCGCATCGGACCCGACCGACCCGGGCCGCATGCAGCAGCTCTCAAGCGCGGAGTCGGGGCTCAGTGGTGCACTGGGCCGCCTGTTCGCGGTGGTGGAGAATTACCCCGACCTCAAGGCCAACCAGAACATGATGCAACTCTCCGAGGAGTTGACCTCCACGGAAAATCGCGTCGCGTTCGCCCGTCAGGCATACAACGATGCGGTGATGAACTACAACACGGCGCGTGAGGTGTTCCCCAACAGCGTCATAGCCGGGACCTTCAACTTCCTGCCTGCAGCGTTGCTGGAGATCGAAGACCCCACCAAGCGTGAAGTCCCCCAGGTCTCCTTCTGATCCACCCCTTCCGGCCTGATAATCCACAGGCCGGAAGGGGTGGGGGCGGTAAGGCGGGGTAGGGTCCCATGGCATCCGATTTTTTCCGGCGGCAGGAGGCAGCGCGGCGCAGCACGCGCTGGCTGCTGGTGCTTTTCCTGCTGGCGGTGCTGGCGATCGTATCCATTGTCAACCTGTTGCTGCTGTGGGGGTTCCATGGCGGCGCGTGGACGACGCTCTGGGCCGGTGACCGCCCCATGGTGGAGCGCCTGTCCCAGGTCTGGTCGCTGGCGGGCGGCACGATTGGCTGGGCCAGTGCGATTCTGCTGGGTACCATCGGCTTTTTCAGCCTCGCCATGACCCTGAAACTGCGGCGGGGCGGTGCCGTGGTGGCCCGCGAGCTGGATGCCCGGCCGGTGCCACCTGCCACCGAGGACGCCCAGGAGCGGCTGCTCCGCAATGTGGTCGAGGAGATGGCGCTGGCCTCCGGGTTGCCCGTGCCTGGCGTTTACGTGATGGATCGGGAACCCGGGATCAATGCCTTCGCAGCCGGTTTCGGCCCGGAGGACGCGGTGGTGGCGGTCACCCGGGGAGCACTGGAAAAGCTCGATCGCGACGAATTACAGGCAGTGGTCGCCCATGAGTTCAGCCACATCTTCAATGGTGACACGCGGCTGAACATGCACTTGCTCGGCGTGCTCCACGGCCTGGAGGCCTTTGCTGTGCTCGGCCGGGTCCTGATGAGACGGAGTGTCTGGGCGGCGCCATCCCGGCGCAATCCGGCGCCAGCGGGCGAGGGCAATCCGGCAGACGGCGCCGCAGTCTCCTTCCTGCTCGGGGCCTTCGTGTTCCTGTTCGGCCAGCTCGGCGCCTTCTTCGGTGCGCTGATCAAGGCGGCCATCTGCCGACAGCGCGAGCGGCTTGCCGATGCCTCGGCGGTCCAGTATACCCGGCAACCGGAGGGCCTCGCCGGGGCGTTGAGCAAGATCGCTGTTGGCCGGGAACTGGGCTCTGCCCTGGTTGCCGGCCGGCGCCAGGAGGTCAGCCACATGCTGTTCGCCCACGGGCTGGGTTTCGGCGGCCCGTGGCTGCACTGGTTGGCGACCCACCCGCCGGTGGAAGAGCGGCTGCGGGCGCTGGACCCACGCTGGTCCCGCGCCAGCCTGGAGTCGATCCGCAGGCAACTGGAGCGCCGCCGGGTGGCACGCCGGGAGGCGGAGCGCCGGCAGCAGTCGCAGCGCCGTGAAACGGAGCGAACCCCCGGCTCACCCTTCAACGCGTTGCCGCTGGCCGCGGACGCGGGGCTCCCCGGCGTCGCGCTGTGGGGCGCCCTGGCAGCCAGCGGCGAGTTGGAAGAGCGCCGCCTGGCACAGGCCCGGGCGCTGCTGGAAAGCCTCCCGGCCCATGCCCGTTCCGCGGCCCAGGACCCGCAGCGTGCGCCCGCGCTGGCCCTGGCCCTGTTACTGAGTGACCAGGCAGAGGTCCGTCAGAAGCAGCAGGCCCTGGTCGGCGAGACGCTTGGCGACGAGGTCTTGAACGCGCTGCAAACGATCCAGGCCGAGCGAGACGCGGCGCCCTGGTCACCCGGCCACCGGCTACCGTTACTGGAGTTGGCGTTACCAGCACTCAACCACCAGCCGGAGACCTTCCTGCAGCGCTGGTTGCTGGCCCTGTCGCGGGTGATCGGGGCCGATGGTCGGGTGGCCTTTCACGAATACGCCCTGGGGCGCATGGCGCGGGTTCAGGTACAACGTGCGGTGCGCCCCCGTGAGCACCGTGCCGGCCGCCTGGCGCTGCACCAGGTCATGTCGGCAACGGGCCGTCTGTTCGCCGGGTTCACCTGGGCCGGCCATCCCGGCAACCCCGAGGGCGCGCGGGCTGCCTACCAGGCTGCAATGACCAGGATGCTCATACCGGCGCCGCCCGAGTGGGAAGCGCCGGAAGACTGGGTGTCCGGTATGGACGAAGCGCTACGGCAGTTGGACGGCCTGCGCGGTGAGATGAAACAGACGTTACTCGAGGGCCTGGCCCAGGCTGCCATCCACGCCGGGCGGGTCACCGTGGACGAGGCGGAGCTGGTGCGGGCCATCGCCCTGCTGCTGGGGGTGCCGGTGCCCTTGCTCCTTCCCTTTGACTCGGAGGCGGCCGGGGACCGGACCAACGGCCCGGGTGGCGCTGACGAGAATCCGGTACCCGACCTCGGTTAACGGGGCCGGGTGGAGGTAGAGCACCACGCCAATGCGTATAATCCGGCAACAGAGTTGATCTTCATCCCGGATGCTACCCAGGAGCAGCAGCCATGCCTGTCCGAAACCTGGTTTTACTGATGATGGCGGCCTTGGTGCTCGCCGCCTGCGCACCCGCCTCACAGACCGTGCGCCTCGACCCGCGCCCTGATGTCGCACAAAGCGAGGAAGGGCAGGGGATTACCGTGGCGCTCGCCGTGACCGATGCGCGCGAGGAACACGTCATCGGGTTCCGCGACGGTGACCGTGGCGGCTCCGCGCGGATTGAGCCCTACGAGGATCCTGCGCTGGGGATCCGGCGCGGGGTGGAGCGCGCCCTGGTCCGCCGGGGTTTTGAGGTGGTCGATGCAGATGCCGCTGCCGACCGTCGCCTGCGGGTGGAACTGGAAGACCTTTACTATGAGCGCAGCCCCGGCGTCGTCACCCGCGGGATCCACCTCGAGGGCCGCATGTCTGCCCGCGCAGAGCAGGACGGCCGGAGCTACACCGGTGTGGCGCGTGCCCGCTCGGAGCGCCGGATGGTGCACTCGCCGGGCGAGACCGAGAACGAACAGATGATCAACGAGGTGGTCACACGGATGCTGGAGCGGCTTCTGGATGAGGCCCCACTGCGCGAGATGCTCCGCGCGGATGAACACTGAGGATGGAAGGAAGGGACCCGATGCGTAAGGACAACCGCGATATCCGCGACCGGCTGATGTGGCGCCTGGTGGCGCTGATGCTGATCGTGCTGGTGGCCTGGCTGGTCATCCTGCTTTTCCAGCAGGTCGGCGAGCGGGAAGCGGCCGAGGAGGAACTGGCAAGCCTGCAGGCAGAGCTGGAGGCGAGGCCCGATACGCCGGAGACTCCGGCGCGTCCGGTCGGGCTGGGCTTGAGCACGTTCGGTCTGCGGCAGTTGGAGCAGGCGGGGCTGGATGACCCGGAGACCGCCCTGATCGAAGACCTGAAAGCGCGCCCGGAGCTAGTGCCGGAGGAAGGCGTGCTGGGCGGCACCCATTATTTCGTGGCCGAGGAAATGGCGGTGCTCAACGACCACTGGGTCTACGCGGTCTTCGAGGATGGTCATGTCCGCGGCGCCGCCATCTTCGCCTTCGAGGTGGACGCCGACGGCACCATCGAGTGGGAGCCGGTGCTCAGTCGGATCGACGACTAGCGCATCAGCCGTCGCCACGGGCCCGCACCGCCTCCAGCACGCGGGGTGACGGGTGGCCGTCCGCCGGCAGGCCGGTATCCTGCTGGAAGCCACGGATGGCCTGCCGGGTCTGGGGGCCGGGCTGGCCGTCCACCGGTCCGGCGTCGTAACCGAGGGCGTTAAGCGCTTCCTGCAGCGCTTTAACGTCATCGATCCGCATAGCCTCCGGGGGCTCCGCCGGGAGGGCGGCGAGATCACCCGCGCCGGCGATCCGGTCAGCCAGGACACCGACCGCCAGTGCGTAGGATGTTGAGGCGTTCCAGCGCATGATCTTGCGGAAGTTCTCGTAGACCAGGAACGCCGGGCCCTGGTAGCCGGAAGGCAGCATCAGTTCCGCCTCGACCCCGCTGTAAGGCACCCGTTGGCCATCGGTCTGGAGGACCCCGAGCGCCCGCCACTCACTGACGGCCCGCCGCTCGTCCGGGGCGGCCAGGGCGTAGTCGAAGCCCTCGGGCAGAATGACCTCGCGCCCCCAGCGCTGACCGTCCACCCAGCCGAGCGACTGCAGGTAGTTGGCGGAGGAGGCAAAGGCGTCCGGCAGGCTGTTCCAGAGGTCGATCCGCCCGCTGCCATCGTAGTCCACCGCGTAGGCCGTGAAGGTGGAGGGCATGAACTGCGTGTGGCCCATGGCACCGGCCCAGGAGCCCACCATGCCCTCACGGTCCATGTGCCCCTCGTCCAGGATGCGGACGGCCTCCACCACCTGGGTGCGGAAGAAATCGCTGCGCCGCGTGTCGCAGGCCAGAGTGGCCAGGGCGTCGATGACCGGTACGTCACCAAAGTAGCCGCCGAAGTTGGTCTCCATGCCCCAGAGGGCGACCAGGTATTGCGGGCGCACGCCGTAGTCGGCGTGGATGCGCCAAAGCAGGTCTTCGTGCTCCTCCAGCAACTCCCGGCCCCGTTCCACCCGTCGATCCGTGACCCGCTGATCCAGGTACTGCCAGAAGGTCTGGACGAACTCGGGCTGGCTCCGGTCACTGCTGATGACCCGCTCCAGCCGGGTCACATCCGATAGTGCTTTCTCGATTGCGCTCTCGGACAGGCCCGCCTCCCGGGCCTGATCGCCGAGCGTGGCAATACACTGCTGAAACTCATCATCGCTGGCCTGCGCATAGGCCGGGGCGGCTAGCAGCAGGGTCAGGGCACTCAGCGGGGCCAGGCGTTTCAGCATCGGGGGGCTCTCCAGTGCGATTCGGCTGTTCAGTCAGTCGGGTGTAGCAGGTCGTACAGCGCCTCGAATTCCGCGGTCAGCTTGTGCTTCGGGGCGAGGTGCAGCAGCGGCCGGGCCTGTTGGTGCGATTCGCGCACCTTCACCGAGGAGGACAGGTAGGCATCCAGGACCGGCAAGTCCTCGGCGACCAGTTCGTCCACCACCTGCCGGGGTAAGCTGGCCCGGGCCTGGAACTGGTTGACGATAATCCCTTCGACAGCGAGATCGGCGTTGTGATCCTCCTGGATCTCGCGGACGTTAAACAGCAACTCGTAGAGCGCCCGACGGGAGAAATCGTCGCAATCGAACGGGATGAGGCAGCGGTCGGCGGCTATCAGGGCGGAGCGGGTAAAGAAGTTGAGGGCCGGAGGCGTATCGATCCAGATGCTGTCGTACTGCTCGCCCAGAGCGGCGAGGGCCTCACGCAGCTTGTAGATCTTGTATCGGCTCTCCAGCTTGCCCATCAATTCGGTCAGCTCCCTGTGGGCTGGCATGACCGCGAGGTTCTCGTGGGGCGTCTGATGAATAAACTCTGAACTGTCGCGAGGATACAGGCGAAAGCTCAACATCTGGTCGAAAAACCCGGCCAGGGTGTCCTCCATGGCTTCGGTGTCCTCTCCCAGCAGGTACTGGCTGGTATTGCCCTGCGGGTCCAGGTCCACTACCAGGGTGGACAACCCGCGCGCGGCAGCGATGGCCGCCAGGTTGCAGGTAATGGTGGATTTGCCGACCCCGCCCTTCTGGTTGAAAACGACTCGACGCATGCGACTCCCTCGTCCGGCCTGTTCCATTGCACAAGCTCTGGAGTGTAAAGCAGGGCGGGTACCGGGTCGAGAAACCGAAAACGCCGCGAGCACACGCACCGGGCGCTGCGCGTTACAATTCACCTTTTCCTGCAAGCCGGCCTGCGGGGCCGACTCAAAGGCAGATCGGGGGTTGAGACCTTGTATTCACTGTTACGACCGCTGTTGATGCGCATGGATGCGGAGCGCAGCCACGAGTTCGCGCTCGCGTGGATGAACCGGGTGGACCGTGCCGGGCTGGGCCGCTTGCTGCGCGGGCACCACCTGCCGGACAACCCGCGCCGGGTGATGGGACTGACCTTCCCGAACCCCGTCGGGCTGGCCGCCGGCCTGGACAAGAATGCCGAATACCTGGAGGCACTCGGGCGGGTGGGTTTCGGGTTCATTGAGGTGGGCACCGTCACACCACGCCCGCAACCGGGCAACCCGGAGCCCAGGTTGTTCCGCCTGCCCGAGCACCGGGCCATCATCAACCGGATGGGTTTCAACAACCAGGGCGTGGACGCCATGGTTCAACGCCTGCGCACCACGCGTTACCAAGGGGTGCTAGGGGTGAATATCGGGAAGAACAAGGACACCCCTACCGAGCGGGCCGCCGACGATTACCTCGAGTGCCTGCAAAAGGTCTATCCTTACGCTGACTATGTCACCGTCAATGTCTCCTCGCCCAACACGCCGGGTTTGCGTGAGCTGCAGGGGGGAGAACTGTTAGAGACCCTGCTGGGCCGACTGGTGCACCTAAGGGATGTTTTGGCGGGGGAGTACCGCCGCTATGTGCCGTTGGTGGTCAAGATCGCCCCCGACATGGACGAGACGCAACGGGCCTGGTTCTGCGAACAGGTCCTGGCGCACGGCATCGACGGGGTGGCGGCCACCAATACCACGCTCTCTCGCGACGGTGTGGGGAGCCACCCGCTGGCAGCGGAGACCGGTGGCTTGTCCGGCGAACCCCTGCGGGACCGGGCCCAGGCTGTGCTGGAGGACCTCTCCGCGCGGTTGGGGGGGCGGGTGCCGCTGATTGGCATCGGCGGGATCATGAACGGCGCGGATGCACGGGACCGCATGGAGGCGGGCGCGGATCTGCTGCAGGTCTATTCCGGGTTCATCTACAAGGGGCCGAAGCTTCTCGAGGACGTGCTGAGCGCCCTCCGCAACGGTACCTGACCGGGCCGGCGGCATCGGGGGGTTCTGTTTTATTCGATCACCGTGATATGTTGGCCGAGCTGCAAAAGTTTCTTTCCTTGTGACTCCAGAGGAGTGAGTGCAATGCGCAACATCAAACGCCTGCTGATCGCTATGACCTTCGCCCTGGTCCTGGCGCCGCTGACCCTGCCTGCCGCCTCCCACGGTGACGAGGAGAAAGCGGACCGCGTGCTGGTAACGGTTACCTCCGATCGCCCCCAGGCCCAGGCGATGGCCATGATCCTGACCCGCCAGCTGGTGGAGAGGGGCTCCGAGGTCCGGATCCTGCTGTGCTGCGATGGGGGTGTCATGGGCACCAACGCCTTCGACGGCCCGACCCTGACCGGGCCTGACGCCAATGCCCAGCAGATCATGCAGGGCCTGATGGAGGCCGGCGCCCAGGTGGACGTCTGTGCGATCTTCCTGCCCAACACCGACTTCACCGAAGACGACCTGATCGACGGTGTCGGTGTCGCCGACCCGGATGATGTGGGTGAGTTCATGGAGGGCGATACCCGCTTCTTCAGCTACTGATCGGCCCGGATGGCCCGGCGCGGGTATGACGCCGGGGCTGTTCGGCAAAACGCCCGGCCTTCCTTCGTGGAGGCCGGGCGTTTTTTATCGGGTACCACGCCGGTGTCGCGGTGCGGCCGCGCCCCGTCTTAACCGCTTTCGGCTTGATCCTGGCCGAAGCGGCGAGCGATGTAGTCCTCGACAATCGCCTGGAATTCCTCGGCGATGTGGTCGCCCTTGAGGGTAACGGTCTTCTCTCCGTCCACGTAGACCGGTGCAACCGGCTTCTCGCCGGTACCGGGCAGGCTGATGCCAATGTCGGCGTTCCGGCTCTCGCCGGGGCCATTGACCACGCAGCCCATCACGGCCAGGGAGAGATTCTCCACGCCCGGGTATTGCTGCCGCCACTCTGGCATGCGCTCGCGCACGTGGGCCTGGATATCCCGTGCCAACTCCTGGAAGTAGCTGCTGGTGGTGCGCCCGCAGCCCGGGCAGGCTGTGACCATGGGCGTGAAGGCCCGCAGGCCCATGGTCTGCAGGATTTGCTGCGCCACGACCACCTCGTCGGTGCGGGACTGGCCGGGCTCCGGCGTCAGCGAGATGCGGATGGTATCGCCGATCCCCTCCTGCAGCAGTACGGCCAGTGCCGCGGTGGACGCGACGATGCCCTTCGACCCCATGCCCGCCTCGGTCAGTCCGAGGTGCAGGGCGTAGTCGCAACGGCGGGCCAGGTCGCGATAGACCTCAATCAGGTCCTGCACGCCGCTCATCTTGCAGGAGAGCACAATGCGCGCTCGCGGCAGACCCAGGCTCTCGGCCTTCTCGGCACTCTGCAGGGCGGATTCGATGACCACCTGCTTCATCACCTGCTCCGGGCTACGCGGTTCGGGCAGGGCAGCGTTCTCGTCCATCATGCTGGCCAGCAGGTCCTGGTCGAGGCTGCCCCAGTTGACCCCGATCCGGACCGGCTTGTCGTAGCGGCAGGCGAACTCGATCATCTCCGCAAACTGCGGGTCGCGGCGCTTGCCCTTGCCCACGTTCCCCGGGTTGATGCGGTACTTCGCCAGCGCCTCGGCACACGCCGGGTGTTTCGCCAACAGCTTGTGGCCGTTAAAGTGAAAGTCGCCGACCAGCGGCACGTCGAGCCCCATGGCGTCCAGCCGCTCGCGTATGCGCGGCACCGCCGCGGCGGCCTCATCGTTGTTCACCGTCAGGCGCACGATTTCCGAGCCCGCCCGGGCCAACTCCGCGACCTGCACCACGGTGCGGATCTCGTCGGCCGTGTCGGTGTTGGTCATGGATTGGACCACGATGGGATGATCACCACCGACGGTGACGGGACCCACCGGAACCGCTACGCTGCGGCGTCTTGGCTGCTGGCTGCTCGAATCGGACATGATTATCCACTCGGGGTGTAAAACGGAATGCGGGGACAAGGGATGATAAAGCATTGGCGTGGATTGCGCAGCGTCCTCTGTGCGTTGGGCGTTGCGGTTGCCCTCAGTGGCTGCGCAATGACCACGCCAACGGACCGCGTAACCGCGCCATCCGGCCATTCAGGTGCAGTGCCCGACGCGGCGGATGAGGCACCATTCTGGTACCGCCTGGGCAACCACCGGGTGCATCGGGGCGACTGGGAGGCAGCGCGCATGGCCTACGAGCAGGCGCTTGTGGCGGACCCGAAGCATTATCGCGCCCGGCATAACCTCGGGCTGGTGCATGCTCGGCTCTCGGCGCAGGCACTGGAGAAAGCCGCTGCGGCGGGCGATACGCGTGCACCCGATCCGGGCCCGCTGCTCCGCGCGCTCTACCAGCCTTGGCTTGAGGCATCGGAGAGCCCCGATGGTTAATGGCTGCCTCGCATTTGGCGATCGCCTTTCGTGGTCCTTTCACCCGCATCGGGCCGGGGCGCTGGCGACAGGGCGGTGGCGATGAAGTCCTCCATCGTGGCCATGAAGTCCTCCGGCGGTTCCCGCTCTTCCCAGACCGGGAAGCGCATGCCCATGAAATACGCCACACCTATCAATGCCCAGGCCTGGGCACACGGGTCGCCGGCCCGAATCTCGCCGCGCTGCTGGGCCTTGGACAGGTGTTCGGCATAGCGGTCCGCCAGTGTCTGGTAGTAAGAGCGGTGGATCTCCGGATCGACAAACTGGGACTCCATGACCACCCGGTACAACGAGCGGTGCTCCAGGGCGAAACGCATAAAGTGCCTCAGCCCGGCCACCTCCGCATCCACCCGGTGGTTGGCGTTCTGCACCGCCTCACTCTGGGCCCGCCGCATGCTGCGGTTCATGTGATCCACCAGGGCACGAAGGATCTCTTCTTTCGAGCGGTAGTAGAGGTAGAACGTGCCCTGGGCCACACCGGCGCGGCGGGTGATGCTGCTGATGGATGCGTTGTAGAATCCCTTGGAGCCGAACTCCTCGCAGGCGGCATCCAGCAGGGCCTGACGGGTCTTTTGCCCTCTGGCCGTGACAGGGCCTTCTCGCTGATTCATGGTGTTTCCTCCTGGCGGCAGCCTGACACGTGACTCAGTTTTTACTTATCAGTTAACAGGGAAGCTAGGCGGACCGCTGCCGGGTGTCAATGCTGCACTACGGAAACGGCTCGGGCCGCACCGGCCGGCCACCCCACTCAGTCGCAACGACAGGCAGAGGAATTGAACAGTGGAACAGGTGCATCGATTGCTGGGTATCATGGCGGCCTTACGCGACCCGGATGGGGGCTGCCCCTGGGACCTGGCGCAGACGTTCGCAACCATCGCCCCCTACACGCTGGAAGAGGCGTACGAGGTCGCCGAGGCGATCCGACGCGGCGACATGGCGGACCTCCAGGATGAGTTGGGTGACCTGCTGCTGCAGGTGGTCTTCCATGCACGGATGGCCGAGGAGGAGGGCTTCTTCACCTTCGATGACGTGGCACGGAGCATCAGTGACAAACTGATCCGGCGCCATCCCCACGTGTTCGGTGAGGGGGATGCCGACGACGCCGAGTCGGTGCGCCGCTCCTGGGAGGCCATCAAGGCGGAGGAGCGGGCGGCAAAGGGGGAGGCCGAGCATGAGAGCGTGCTTGATGGCATCACCTCCGGTCTGCCCGGCCTGGTCCGGGCGCGCAAGCTACAGTCCCGCGCCGCCCGGGTGGGGTTCGATTGGGACGACCCGGCGGGGCCGCTGGAAAAGGTGCGCGAGGAGGTGGAGGAACTCGCGGGCGAAATGGTTGAGGCGGCCGAGCCGGCACGGCTGGAAGATGAACTGGGCGACCTGATGTTCGCGGTGGTGAACCTGGCGCGCCACCTGGGCGTGGACCCGGAGACCGCGGTACAGAAGGCCGGGGACAAGTTCGAAGGCCGTTTCCGCCACTTGGAGGAGGCCCTGGGCGCCGAACACGATGACCTGTCCAGCCTGGGCCTGGACCGGCTCGAAGCGGGTTGGCAGGCGGCGAAGTCCGCGGAGCGCAAGCCCCAATAGCGCAGGCCGGTTCAGGGCTCAAACAACTGTCGGAACTCGGGCGGGGCGGCGCGCACCTTCCGCCGGCCGTAGTCGAAGAAGACAATCCCGGTCTTGGCGCGCGCCACTTCGCGGCCATCCTCCACGTTACTGACCCGGTACACCAGGTCGCCCCCCACCCGGGAGAAGTCCTGTCCGCCGATCTCCACGCGCAGGCGGTCTGCGAAAAAGGCCTCAGCGCGGTAGCTGATAGCGGCATCGGCAATAATAATGCCGGCACCGCCGAGTTCCATCTCGCTGAAGCCGTGGTGGCGCAACATGCGGGCCCGGGCCTCGTGTAACAACGAGACCAGGCTGTCGTTGCCCAGGTGGCCGCCGTAGTTGATATCGGTGATCCGCACGGCCAGTTCCGTGCTGAATGGCAGATGTGCGGGCAGGTCAATGTGAACGCGTGCCATCAAGGCCCCCTGGTGGTGGCTGGTCCGGCCTTAGTACTCGGTGTGAACCTCCACCCGCCGGTTCGCCGCCTCACCGTAAACGTCATCCTCGTCCATCAACGGGGCCCGTTGGCCCTCGCTCCGGACCTGGACGCGGTCTTCGCTCACGCCAAGTCGCTGCAATTCGGCTTTTACGGCCTCGGCACGGCGGGTGCCCAACCGCTCATTATATTCAGCGTCCCCGGTACTGTCTGTATGCCCGGTGGACACGATCACCTGTAGGTGGGGGTCGTCCGCTTGCCGGGCAAAGGCGGCCAGCCGGTCCTTGGCTGTTCGGGTCAGGCCGTCGTCATCAAAGGCGAAATAGACGGTGCTTTGCGGTGCCTCCGGCAACGGCACGCCGTCCTCGTCCGGCGTATCCAGGCTGGCAGTCTCCTGGCCCTGTTGCAGCCAGGCGGGCAGCGCGCCGGCTTCTTCATGCCCCGCGGCGGCGCCCGCCTCGCCGGTCGGCGTGCTGCCGTTGGCGGCACGGTGTTCCTTGCAGGCCAGGAAATCGCGGTAGGCGGCGCGAAATGCCACCGGGGAGATCGCTACGTTTACCGGCTCCGCGGCGTACCAGCCCACCAACTCCAACGTCGGTTGCCGCCCTTGCTCCAGCCGGGTCAGCAGGTGCTGGGTATCGTAATGACCGAGGCTGATGGCCCTGCGCCCGGACTCCAGCACCACATCGGACAGGTGCTCATCGTCACCCTCCTTCCAGTGCGGGTGTTCTACCCGCAGTTCACCCCGCCGCGACTCGGTCAGCGGGCGGTGCAGGTAGAGGCTGAACACCAATCGCTCATCGGCGACCTGGCTGACCAGGACGGTGGCAAAGCGGGGGATCTCGTGGGCCAGGTGGCAACCGTGGGCCGCGGAGACAGCGCTCCAGCGGGATTGGTGGGGTGTCGCCACATAGCCGGCGCCGGCCTGGGCGACGGCAGCGAGGAGCAGAACCAAGCCCAGCAGCACGCGCAGGCGCGATTGCGACCGGTTAAACAGCGGTAGCGTCTTCATACCCGCTGTATCGGCAGGGGTCGCGACAGGTTTAGCCGCGAAAAAAAACGGGGCCCAGTGCGGGCCCCGGTCTCAGCAAAGCGGCGGGCCCAGGAGGCCACCCACCGCGGTAACGCCTCTCAGGCCGCCTTGTCGGCCAACTGCCGCAACACGTAGTGCAGGATGCCACCGTTGCGGAAGTACTCCCACTCCTTCGGCGTATCGATGCGGACCAGCGCCTCGAAGGTGGTGGTGCCGTTTGGCCCCTCGGCCTTGACCTCGACCGTTTCCGGGTCGCCGTCCAGGGAACTCACAGTGAACGCCTCCTGACCGGTCAGGCCAAGCGCCTCCGCACTGTCGCCCTCCTTGAACTGCAGCGGCAGGACCCCGAAGCCCACCAGGTTGGAACGGTGGATACGCTCGAAGCTTTCGGCGATAACCGCCCGGATACCCAGCAGGTTTGTCCCTTTGGCCGCCCAGTCGCGAGAGGAGCCGGTGCCGTATTCCTTGCCGGCCAGAACCACCAGCGGGGTGCCTTCCTCCTTGTACTTCATCGCAGCGTCGTAAATGAACATCTGCTCACCACCGGGCACAAAGGTGGTCCAACCGCCCTCGGTGCCGGGGGCCATCTTGTTGCGCAGCCGCACGTTGGCAAAGGTGCCGCGCATCATGATCTCGTGGTTACCCCGGCGCGAGCCGTAGGAGTTGAAGTCCTTGGGCTCCACACCTTGCTCACGCAGGTAATGGCCGGCCGGACTTTCCGGATGGATGGCACCGGCAGGGCTGATGTGGTCGGTGGTGATGGAGTCACCCACGTAGACCAGGCAACGGGCCCCCTGGATCTCCGGCGCGCCCGGTGCATCGGCCCCCATGCCCTCAAAGTAGGGCGGGTTCTTGACGTAGGTGGACGGACCCCAGTCGTAGATCTCGCCACCGCTGACCTTGATCGCCTGCCAGGTCTCGTCGCCCTGGAAGACGTCCGCATACTTCTCGCGGTACATCTCGGAGGTGATGTGCTGCTGGGCGAGTTCCGCAACCTCATTTTGGGTTGGCCAGATATCCTTCAGGTAGACCGGATTGCCATCTTGGTCTTCGCCCAGCGGTTCCTTGTAGAGGTCCTTCGCCATGCTGCCGGCGAGCGCATAGGCGACCACCAGGGGCGGCGAGGCCAGGTAGTTGGTCCGCACGTCACCGTGGATACGACCCTCGAAGTTCCGGTTGCCGGAAAGCACCGAGGAGACGCAAAGGTCGCCTTCACGAACCGCGTTCTGAATCGGCTCGGGCAGGGGGCCGGCGTTACCGATGCAGGTGGTGCAACCAAAGCCGACCACGTGGAAGCCGAGTGACTCCAGCGGCTTCAGCAGACCGGCTCGCTCCAGATAGGCGGGCACCACCTGGGACCCCGGTGCCAGGCTGGTCTTGACCCAGGGTTTGGGCTTCAGGCCTTTCTCCGCCGCCTTTTTTGCCACCAAGCCAGCCGCCAGCAGCACCGCTGGGTTGGAGGTGTTAGTGCAGGAGGTGATGGCGGCGATGACCACGGCCCCATGTTTGAGCATGTGCTTTTCGCCGTTCATCTCATATTCGACGGCGCCTTTCTCATGGGCATCGTCTACACCCGGTGCGGCGTGGCCGCCTTCACCCTCGAAGCGTTCCTCATCATTATCCGCCGGGGAAGAGTGATGCTGCTGGAGGTACTCATCCAGAGTCGCCAAGAAAGCGGGTTTGGCGTTATCCAGTGCGACTCGGTCTTGCGGGCGCTTCGGACCGGCCAGGCTGGGTACGACAGACCCCAGATCGAGCTCCAGTACCGCGGAGTACTCCGCCTCCCGCGCTCCGGTCTCGCGCCAGAGCCCGACGCGCTTGGCGTAAGCCTCTACCAGTTCGATCTGTTCGGCATCCCGGCCGGAGAGCTCCAGGTAATTCAGGGTCTCGCGATCGATCGGGAAGATGCCGCAGGTGGCCCCGTACTCCGGCGCCATGTTGCCGATGGTGGCCCGGTCGGCCAGGGGCAGGTGATCCAGACCGTCGCCAAAGAACTCGACGAACTTGCCCACGACCCCGTGTTTGCGCAGCATCTCCGTGACGGTGAGCACGAGGTCAGTAGCGGTTGCCCCCTCGGCCAGCTTGCCGTTCAGGCGCACGCCCACCACCTCGGGGATCAGCATGGAGATGGGCTGGCCAAGCATAGCGGCCTCGGCCTCGATACCACCGACACCCCAGCCCAGCACACCCAGGCCGTTGATCATGGTGGTGTGGGAGTCGGTGCCCACCAGCGTGTCGGGGTAGGCGCGCAGGACCCCGTCGTCCTCCTCTCGGGTGAATACCACCTGGCCCAGGTACTCCAGGTTGACCTGGTGCACGATACCGGTGCCCGGCGGCACCACGCGGAAGTTGGAGAAGGCCTTCTGCCCCCAGCGCAGGAACTCGTAGCGCTCCCCGTTACGCTCAAACTCGATCTCGGTGTTGAGCTTGAGTGCATCCGAACTGCCGAAGTGATCGACCATGACCGAGTGGTCGATGACCAGGTCGACCGGGGAAAGCGGATTGATGAGGTTGGGGTCATGCCCCATGGACTTCATGGCATCGCGCATGGCTGCCAGGTCCACCACTGCCGGCACGCCGGTGAAGTCCTGCAGGACGACCCGGGCCGGGGTGAAGCCGATCTGATCCTTCGGCTTGCTTTTCGGGTCCCAGTTGGCCAGCGCCTCGATATGTTCGCGGGTGACATTGACGCCATCTTCCTTGCGCAGCAGGTTCTCCATCAGAACCTTCAGCGAGTAAGGGAGGCGATCTATGTCGTAGCGCTCCCTCAGACCATCGAAGTGGTAGATCTCGTAAGTTTTACCACCAGCTTTCAATGTGCCGCGGGCATTGAATGAGTCGCTCATCGTACCTCCCTTCCTTTGTGTTGGGATGGTTATATCTGACTTGATCAGTATGGCATGAGTGCCCTGTTTTTTCAGTCAATCTAATGGGATTGAAAGTTTCGGATCGCGCAACGCGCTTAACTTTTCTTATCCCTTCCCATAGAATAGCGCCGCCTTAAAAAGATGAAACAACCCGACAAGTTCCCGTAGGGGTCGTCGCCCGGCGACCTGTCGGAACATCAACAGCGAGGGTGAACACAAGTGCTTGAAGCCTACCGTAAGCATGTAGAGGAGCGTGCCGCCGAGGGCGTGCCGCCCAAGCCCCTGGATGCGGAGATGACCGCCCAACTGGTCGAGCTGCTGAAAAACCCGCCGGCCGGCGAGGAGCAGACCCTACTTGATCTCATTACCTACCGTGTGCCCCCGGGCGTGGACGAGGCCGCCTACGTGAAGGCCGCGTTCCTGTCCGACGTGGCGAAGGGCGAGACCGAATGCCCGCTGATCGACCGCAAGCACGCGGTGGAGCTGCTGGGCACCATGCAGGGCGGCTATAACATCGCCACCCTGGTGGACCTGCTGGACGACGCCGAGCTGGCCCCGGTGGCGGCTGAGAAGCTGAAGCACACCCTGCTGATGTTCGACGCCTTCCACGACGTGGAAGAGAAGGCCAAGGCGGGTAACGAGCACGCCAAGGCCGTGGTACAGAGCTGGGCCGACGCCGAGTGGTTCCTGGCCAAGCCGGACGTGCCCGAGAAGATGACCGTCACCGTCTACAAGGTGCCCGGCGAGACCAACACCGATGATCTGTCCCCGGCCCCCGACGCATGGAGCCGCCCGGACATCCCCCTGCACGCCAAGGCCATGTACAAGATGCCCCGCGAGGGCGTCACCAACGCCGAGGAGCAGATCAACGAGCTGAAGGAGAAGGGTCACCCGGTCGCCCTGGTCGGCGACGTGGTGGGTACCGGCTCCTCCCGCAAGTCCGCCACCAACTCCGTGCTCTGGTACATCGGCGACGACATCCCCTACGTCCCGAACAAGCGCGCCGGCGGCGTCTGCATCGGCGGCAAGATCGCGCCCATCTTCTTCAACACCATGGAAGACTCCGGTGCGCTGCCTATCGAGATGGACGTAGAGAAGTTCGAGACCGGCGATGTCATCGACATCTACCCCTACGAGGGCAAGGTCTGCAAGCACGGCACCGACGAGGTGCTGAGCACCTTCGAGCTGCGCTCCCCGGTGCTGCTCGACGAGGTGCGTGCCGGTGGCCGTATCCCGCTGATCGTCGGCCGCGGCCTCACCGACAAGGCCCGCGAGAGCCTGGGCCTCGAGGCCTCCGACGTCTTCCGCCGTCCGCAGGCCCCGACCGACTCCGGCAAGGGCTTCAGCCTGGCCCAGAAGATGGTGGGCAAGGCCTGCGGTGTCGAGGGCGTGCGCCCCGGCACCTACTGCGAGCCCAAGATGACCACCGTGGGCTCCCAGGACACCACCGGCCCGATGACCCGGGACGAGCTGAAGGACCTGGCCTGCCTGGGCTTCCAGGCCGACCTGGTGATGCAGTCCTTCTGCCACACCGCCGCCTACCCGAAGCCGGTGGACGTGAACACCCACCACACCCTGCCGGACTTCATCATGACCCGCGGCGGCGTCTCCCTGCGTCCGGGTGACGGCATCATCCACTCCTGGCTGAACCGCATGCTGCTGCCCGACACCGTGGGTACCGGCGGCGACAGCCACACCCGCTTCCCCATGGGTATCTCCTTCCCGGCGGGCTCCGGCCTGGTGGCCTTCGCCGCCGCCACCGGCGTCATGCCGCTGGACATGCCCGAGTCGGTGCTGGTGCGCTTCAAGGGCACCCGGCAGCCGGGCGTCACTCTGCGTGATCTGGTACACGCCATTCCGTACCAAGCCATTCAGGACGGGCTGCTCACCGTGGAGAAGAAGGGCAAGAAGAACTGCTTCTCCGGCCGCATCCTGGAGATCGAGGGTCTGGAAGACCTGACCGTGGAGCAGGCCTTCGAGCTCTCCGACGCCTCCGCCGAGCGTTCCGCCGCCGGCTGCACCATCACCCTGTCCGAGGACTCGGTGGCGGAGTACCTGCGCTCCAACATCACCATGCTGCGCTGGATGATCGAGAACGGTTACGGCGACGAGCGGACCCTCGAGCGCCGGGCCCGCGCCATGGAGGACTGGCTGGAGAACCCGAGCCTGATGCGCGCCGACAAGGACGCGGAGTACGCCCACGTCATCGAGATCGATCTGGATCAGATCAAGGAGCCCATCCTCTGCGCTCCCAATGACCCCGACGACGCGCGCCTGCTCTCCGACGTGGCCGGCCGGGACATCGACGAGGTGTTCATCGGCTCCTGCATGACCAACATTGGCCACTTCCGGGCCGCCGGCAAGCTGCTGGAGAAGTTCCAGGGCAACCTGCCGACCCGCCTGTGGCTGTCGCCGCCCACCCGGATGGACCAGGCGCAGCTCACCGAAGAGGGCTACTACAGCATCTACGGCAAGGCCGGTGCCCGCACCGAGATGCCAGGTTGCTCGCTCTGCATGGGCAACCAGGCCCGTGTGGCGCCCAACAGCACCGTGGTGTCCACCTCCACCCGGAACTTCCCCAACCGTCTGGGTGACGGTGCCGACGTGTTCCTGGCGTCTGCGGAGCTGGCCGCGGTGGTGGCCATCAAGGGCAACCTGCCGACTCCGGACGAGTACCTGGAGTATGCCGGTGAGCTGAACACCATGGCTGGTGAGATCTACCGGTACATGAACTTCGATCGGATCGAAGAGTACCGTGAGGCGGCCCGCAAGGCGGCGGAGAAGCTCTCCGCGGCCTGATCGGTCGCTGCCGGAGCATGGGCGGTCCTCCGCGGGCCGTCCACCGGCATTACCCGGGCCTGGTTACCAGGTTGCGGGTAAACAAAAACCCCCGGGATCGGCCGATCCCGGGGGTTTTTGTTATTCAGCTTGTTCGATTTGGCGCGCTGCCGGTTCAGTTGACCCGGTCCAGCAGGGCCTGGGCCGCCTGGGTGACGCGCTGGCGCCGCAGGATGAGTGACAGCTTGCCCCCGCCGTTCTCGCGCCAGAGGCTGGCAGCACGGATTGCGGCCAGCAACATGGCACGGATGCTGGCCGCAATGCGCTCGTCCTGCAGGTGGCCCGGGTCGCCGCGGACCATGATGCGCGGGCCGAGCTGGCTGATGGTATCGCCATACAGCGCCCCAAGGTTCCGCAGGACATTCTCGTGCAGGGGGTGGAAGTAATCGGCCTGCCGGCGGGCGGCGTCCAGCCCCTCACCCAGTGCGCCCAGCATCGCCTTGTTCTTGGAGAGTTTTTTCTCCAGGTGCATGACGCCCGCCAGGTATCGGGTGGACTCCATGTTTTCCGGGTTCGTGAGCTGGGTGATCAGGCGCCTCAGCCCCGGCGCCAGCGGGGCCACCCCACCGTAAAGTCCAGCCAGGTCGCCGTTATAGGCCTGAGTGAGGCTGCCCATCAATGGGGCGGCCTGCTCCTCGTCAAGGCGGCCGTGGGTTGCCAGCTCCCGCACCAGCCCCAGGGCCTGCATGGCGGCCGCCAGGGCGAGTGCCTGTGCCTCGAATCGATCCTGCATCGGTGGTGCTTGTCCTTTATTCCACGGGGGTACGTGTCTGGATGATGCCGCCGCCCAGGCACTCGCGGCCGTCATAGAAGACCACGGACTGACCGGGGGTCACCGCCCTTTGCGGGGCATCGAAGATGACGGTGACGCTGCTGGCAGTGGGTCCAGTCGCAAGGGTACAGGGCTGATCGGTCTGACGGTAGCGCGTCTTGACGGTGCACCTCAGGGGCAGGGCAGGGCGTTCCCCGGCGACCCAGGTCAGCTCATCCGCGGTCAGCCCGGTGGACTGCAGCCGCGGATGGTCATGGCCCTGGACGACGATAAGGGCGTTGCCCGCCATGTCCTTGTCGGCGACGTACCAGGCCCCCTCGCCATGGTGGCGGAACCCGCCAAGCCCCAGCCCGCGGCGCTGGCCCAGGGTGTAAAAGGCAAGCCCCTGGTGCTCTCCCACCACCTCGCCCTCGGGCGTTTTCATCGGCCCGGGTTCCCGCTGGATGTAGCGGCTGAGAAAGGCCCGGAAATCGCGCTCGCCGATAAAACAGATGCCGGTGCTGTCCTTGCGATCGAAGTTGGGCAGGCCCGCAGCCTCGGCCAACTTGCGGACCTCGGGCTTGGGCAGTTCGCTCAAGGGGAAAAGGCTGTATCGGAGCTGCGCCTGCCCCAGAGTGTAGAGGAAGTAGCTCTGGTCCTTGTTGCTATCCAGCCCGCGGAGCAGCGTGTACCGGCCATCGCGTTCACCAACACCGGCGTAGTGGCCGGTAGCCACTTTGTCCGCCCCCAGCGCCAGGGCGTGTTCAAGAAAGGCCCGGAATTTGATGCGCTGGTTGCAGAGAATATCGGGGTTCGGGGTCCGGCCCGCCCGGTACTCCCGCAGGCAGACCTCGAAGACCTGCTCCCGGTAACTGGCCGCGAAGTTTGCCCGGTGCAACGGGATGCCCAGGTGCTCGGCCACCGCCTGGGCATCGGCCAGGTCCTCCTCGGCTGCGCAGTAGGTGAGGGTGTCGTCGTCCTCCCAGTTCTTCATGAACAGACCCTCGACGGCGTAGCCCGCCTCGAGCAGGCGCAGCGCCGCCACCGCCGAGTCAACGCCACCGGATAGCCCCACCAGTACCTTTTCAACTGCGGCCATCAATCACCCGTAACCCCCTAAAAAGGGAAAGTTTATCACGGGCACCCCGGGGGCAGCAGGTGGCTGAGCAACTCCAGCGGGTAGCGGCGGTCGGCCTGGTAGTCCCAGATGCACTGCATCACCAGGGGGCTACGCAGTTGGCCACCGGCACGGTTCAGGGTCTCCGGGGTGTGCCAGGCCGCGCGGACGATCTCCTCGTCTAGGGGCTGGTCGGGGTCGTGGTCGGTCAGCCGCCCCGAGAAGGCGACCCGGAGGAAGCTGCGCTCGGCGTCCTCCGCCCGGGGCTGCCATAGGTAGACGCCCACGACGGCCTCGGGCTCAAACCCCCAGCCCGTCTCCTCGCGCGTCTCCCGCACCACGGCGTGCAGCAGGCTTTCGTTGGGATCCAGGTGCCCGGCGGGCTGGTTGTAGACCAGGGCATCACCGTCCGGGCGCTCTTCTACCATCAGGAAGCGGCCCCGGTCCTCGACCACGGCCGCCACGGTGACATGGGGTTTCCAGACCATGCTCAGCCCCTCAGTCCTGCGGATCAGCGTTGGCCCGGGGGACAAACACCGACTCGCTGGCACCGTGTTGCCGCCGCTGGCCGTCAAGATCGGCCTCCCCCGAGAAGATATCGGGCGCCATGACCTCCAGAAAGCGCTTGGCCTGCGGGGAGAGATAGCGTCCGCGACGGAGCATCACCCCGTAGGTCCGCTGCGGGAAGCAGTCCGGCAGGGGGCGGACATGCAGCTTTTCCTCGCCGCTGAGGCAGATGCTGCTGGCAATACCGATCCCGAAACCCAGCTCCACGTAGCGCTTGATGATCTCCCAGCCGCCCACCTCCAGGCGCACCTCGTAGGGGATGTTGTTCTGCTGGAAGACCAGGTTCACCAACCGCCAGGTGGTGAGGTGGCGGGGCGGGAGGATCAGCTCGCCCGAGGCCAGATCCTCAAGCGTCAGCGCCGGCTTCTCGGCCAGCGGATGCCCCAGCGGCAGGATCAGCCGGAGGTCGTAGGTGTATATGGCGCGGTAGCTCAGGTCCTCGGGCAGGTCGAGCGTGGAGCCCACCGCCAGGTCCACCTCATCGTGCTGCAGGGCAGCGATCATGTCCCGTCCGATCAGGTTGTGCAGTTTGACGTGCACCCCCGGATACCGGGCCATGAACTGCTTGAGCAGATCGGGGAGGATGTACAGGGTGGTGGATTCCCCTGCGGCAATGTCCAACCGGCCGGTCTGCAGCCGCTCATGGCGGGCCGCGAAGCGCTCGGGCAGGCCGTCCACCCCTTCAACCAGGGGCTGGGCCAATTCGTAGAGGGTTTCACCGTCCGGGGTCAGGCGGATGCGAGGCCCGCGGCGCTCGAACAGTGTGATCCCCAGCTCCCGCTCCAGGGCCTGGATCTGCAGTGACACGGAAGGCTGGCTCAGCTCCAGGCGCTGGGCCGCGCGCGAAATGCTGCCCTCCTGTGCCGCATGACAAAAGGCCCGTAACTGCTTGAGCCGGTTGTGTTTGTAGTAAAGTCTTCCGCCGCCAGCCACGATCCGTCCATCTGCACAGTATCAAACTATTGACGATGCCAATGGTCGTATTGGCCACACAGGTTGTCAATCAGTCGCTCCCCCGTGGCCAATTGACCACGGCCCGCCATGCGCCATTGGCCGGAGGAGCGCTTCGGCCTAAAATAGGGGCAAGAAACCCACCTGAATCAAGCAGGGCGCAGAGCGACCATGAGTGACAAGGCAGGAGACTGGCAGGAGCAGGGCCCCCAGGTGCAAGAGGCGCCCCCGGAGGTCAAGAAGCCGCCGCTCTACAAGGTCATCATACTGAACGACGATTACACCCCGATGGACTTCGTCGTTGAGGTTCTGGAGCGCTTTTTCTACATGGATCGCGCCCGCGCCACCCAGGTGATGCTGCACGTCCACACCCGGGGCGAGGGTGTCTGCGGCGTCTTCAGCCGCGACGTGGCGGAGACTAAAGTCAATCAGGTGAATGACTGGTCCCGCCAGCACGAACACCCGCTGATGTGTACGCTGAAGGAGGCTTGAGCGCTGGGTCGGCCTTGAATCCGCCGCCAGGAGGACCCAGTTACGCTACTATAGAGCGAAAGGGAGTAGCCCAGCCGGGGAACCCGGCCCGCTCCCTCCCGGTCTGATTCATCAGACGTAACCGGGGCGTCAGACCATTGAGGACCAGGGCATGCTGAGTAAAGAGCTGGAGTTCACGCTGAACATGGCATTCAAGGATGCCAGGGAGAAACGCCACGAGTTTCTCACCGTGGAGCACCTGCTGCTGGCCCTCACCGACAACCCCGCCGCGGTAGCCGTACTCAAAGGGTGCGGCGTCAAGCTGGAGAAGCTGCGGCGCGACTTGGAGGGGTTCCTGGCCGAGACCACGCCGTTGCTGCCCGCCAACGACACCCGCGAGACACAGCCGACGCTCGGCTTCCAGCGGGTGCTGCAGCGAGCGATTCTCCACGTGCAGTCCTCCGGCAAGCGCGAGGTGACCGGGGCTAACGTGCTGGTGGCCATTTTCAGCGAGCAGGAGTCCCAGGCGGTCTATTTCCTGCACCGGCAAAACGTCTCCCGCCTGGACGTGGTCAACTACCTGTCCCACGGGACCTCCAACGTCTCCCCTGAGAGCGAGGAGGCCGAGGATCCGAGCAGCGCTCCGAGCGTCGAGGAAGACGGCGAGCCGCAGCAGGGTAGTTCCCCGCTGGACCAGTACGCGACCAACCTCAACGCCAAGGCGCGCAAGCGCCAGATCGACCCGCTGATCGGCCGCGCCCACGAGGTGGAGCGCACCATCCAGGTGCTGTGCCGCCGGCGCAAGAACAACCCGCTGTACGTGGGCGAGGCCGGGGTCGGCAAGACGGCGATTGCCGAGGGTCTGGCCAAGCTGATCGAGGACGGCGAAGTCCCCGAGGTACTGGCCGATGCCACCATCTATGCCCTGGACCTGGGCGCACTGGTGGCGGGCACCAAGTACCGCGGTGACTTCGAGAAGCGGCTCAAGGCCTTGCTGCAGCAGCTTCGCAAGGATCGGAACTCGGTGCTCTTCATCGACGAGATCCACACCATTATCGGTGCCGGTTCGGCCTCGGGCGGGGTGATGGACGCCTCCAACCTGATCAAGCCCATGCTGGCCAGTGGCGAGCTGAAATGCATCGGCTCCACCACCTACCAGGAGTACCGCGGCATTTTCGAGAAGGACCGGGCGCTGGCGCGCCGGTTCCAGAAGATCGACGTGGGCGAGCCCAGCGTCAACGAAACGGTGCAGATCCTCAAGGGGCTGAAGAGCCGCTTCGAGGCCCACCACGGCGTACGTTTCACCGAACCGGCGCTCAATGCGGCCGCGGAGTTGTCGGCCCGCTACATCAACGACCGGCGGCT
Organism: Alkalispirillum mobile; assembly: GCF_003664325.1. NCBI lineage: Bacteria > Pseudomonadati > Pseudomonadota > Gammaproteobacteria > Chromatiales > Ectothiorhodospiraceae > Alkalispirillum > Alkalispirillum mobile. The sequence goes on along the minus strand of NZ_RCDA01000001.1, from coordinate 293,567 downwards.
ACCGGACAAGGCCATCGACGTGATCGACGAGGCGGGCGCGCGGCTGCGGCTGCGGCCGAAGTCCCGTCGGCGCAAGACGGTCGGCGTGCAGGATATTGAAAGCATCGTCGCCAAGATCGCCCGCATCCCCTCCAAGCGGGTCTCCTCCACCGACATGCAGGTGCTGGAGAACCTGGAGGGCGATCTGAAAGGGCTGATCTTCGGGCAGGACGAGGCCATCGATACGCTGGCCTCCACCATCAAGCTGTCCCGGGCGGGCCTGGGGCAGCCGGAGAAGCCCGTGGGCTGCTTTCTTTTCTCCGGCCCCACCGGCGTGGGCAAGACGGAGGTATCGCGCCGCCTGGCCGAGCTGTTGGGCGTCAAGCTTATTCGCTTCGACATGTCCGAGTACATGGAGCGGCACACGGTCTCGCGGCTCATCGGCGCGCCTCCGGGCTACGTCGGCTACGACCAGGGGGGACTGCTCACCGAGGAGGTGATCAAGCACCCGCACTCGGTGGTGCTGCTCGATGAGCTCGAGAAAGCGCACCCGGATGTCTTCAACCTGCTGCTGCAGGTGATGGACCATGGCACGCTCACCGACAACAACGGGCGTGAGGCGGACTTCCGCAACATCATCCTGATCATGACCACCAACGCCGGTGCTGAGATGATGAGCCGGCGCTCCATTGGCTTCATGCCGCAGGATCACAGCACCGACGGCATGGAGGCGATCAAACGCCAGTTCACGCCGGAGTTCCGCAACCGCCTGGATGCGGTGGTGCAGTTCAACCCGTTGGACGAGGAGAACGTGCAGCGGGTGGTGGACAAGTTCGTCCGCGAACTCTCGGTGCAGCTGGCCGAAAAGCGGGTGACCCTGATGGTGAACGGGGCTGCGCGGCGGTGGCTGGGCGAGAAGGGCTACGACCCGAGCATGGGTGCCCGCCCGATGGCGCGCATTATTCAGCAGCACGTGAAGAAGCCGCTGGCCGAAAAGTTGCTCTTTGGCGAACTGGCCGACGGTGGCGAGGTAGAGGTCAGCGTCGAGGATGGCGAGCTGAAGATCAACGTCAGGGAGGCTGACGCGGCGGGCGCCTGAGAAAGGCGCCTGCCCGTTTTACCGCTCGCGGGCCGTGCGCGTAGCCGGCCTTAACGGGCGCGGTAGGTGATGCGGCCCTTGCTCAGATCGTAGGGCGTCAGCTCCACGGTGACCTTGTCGCCGGTCAGGATGCGGATGTAGTGCTTGCGCATCTTGCCGGAGATGTGAGCCGTGACCACGTGGCCGTTTTCCAGCTCCACGCGAAACATGGTATTTGGCAGGGTCTCAATGACCGTGCCATTCATCTTGATGGAATCTTCCTTTGCCATTCAGCCTCTCTCTGCGTTGCCGGACAAGTCGCCCCGGTCGCGCCCAATCATTGCTCAGGGCGGCGCCGGGTTCAGTGCGATGCGCATTTTAACCGGAATGCCCGTGGAATGACACAGGCGAACGCCCCCCGGCCGGCGGCTGTATACCGGGCCGGGGGTCCAGGCGTTGCGCCGTTTACCGCTTGCTGTTGTGCTCCGCGTGGAAGGCACGGGCCAGGTCACGGCGCCGCTCATAGGTCTCGCGGGCGAGTCGTACGTCTTCAAGGAACCAGGGCAGTTCCTCCAGCCGGAGGGCCTGGGGCCCGTCGACCAAAGCCTTGTTGGGAGCGGGGTGGATGTCGAGCAGGATCATGTTGGCGCCGGCGATCACGCCCTGGGCCGTGGTGTGCATCATGTCCATGATCCCGTCCGGCGACCCCGCGCGGGAGCCCACGGAGTGGGACGGATCGATGCACACCGGCATTCGGGTCAGCCGCTTCACCACGGGCACGTGGGCAAAGTCCACAAAGTTACGGTGCGGATCCCCCAAGTGGGTCTTCATGCCGCGCAGACAGAAAATGACCCGGCTGTTCCCCTCGCTGGCCAGGTACTCGGCGGCGTTGAGGGATTCCTCCAACGTGATCCCGAACCCGCGCTTGAGCAACACCGGGTAGTCCTTCTGCCGGCCCACGTGCTTGAGCAACTCGAAGTTCTGCGTGTTCCGAGTCCCGATCTGGAGCATCACCCCGGTGGGGTGGCCGGCGGCCTCCAGCGCCTCGTGGATCTCATCGACGTGCTGGTCGTGGGTTACCTCCATGGCGACCACCTTGATGCCATGGTGGCCGGCCGATTCGAACACCCAAGGCAGGCAATCCTTGCCGTGCCCCTGGAAGGCGTAGGGGTTGGTGCGCGGCTTGTAGGCGCCCATGCGGGTACAGGTCAGCCCGGCGTCCGCGACCGCCTTCATGGCCATGTCCACGTGCTCCGGCGTATCCACCGCGCACAGCCCCGCGAAGACGTGCAGGCTGTCCTGCGAGAAGTCCACGCCGTTGTAGGTGAAGTGCGCCGCTCTGCGGTCGTCTTTGTGGCGACCCAGAATGCGGTAGTCAGAGGAGACGCGCACCACCCGCTCAACGCAGGGCAGTGCGGCCATGTCCCCCTCGTCCAGTGCTGCGGTGTTGCCGATAAGGTAGACCTCGGTCAGGGTCTGCTCCCGCCCGTGAACCTGGTGGACCCGCGCCGTGACCCCGGGCAGTTGGCCCAAGTGGTCGAGCATTTCCTGGTATTCAGTGCTCTTTGCGTCAACATCTGGAGAGAGGATCAAGATCATTTGCTTAGTCCCTGAATCTTCTTGTGAGTTCGCCGTAAGCATCGATGCGCCGGTCACGCAGGAAGGGCCAGATCCGGCGAACGGCCTCGGTTCGGGCGGAATCCACATCGACCACCAGGACCGCCTCTTCATCGCGGGGCGCCTGGCCCAGCAATTCGCCTTGAGGCCCGCAGACGAAACTGCTGCCCCAAAACCGGATGCCCCGGCCCGCAGCCGCCGGATCGGGCTCAAACCCGGTCCGGTTACAGGCCAGCACCGGTAAGCCGTTGCACACCGCGTGTCCGCGCTGCGCGAGCATCCAGGCCTGGTGCTGGCGCGCCTGCTCCGCCGGGTCATCATCCGGCTCGAAGCCTATCGCGGTAGGGTAGAGCAGTAGCTCGGCACCGGCCAGGGCCATCAGGCGCGCTGCCTCCGGGAACCACTGATCCCAGCAGACCAGCACCCCCAGGCGGCCGACACTGGTATCCACCGGCTCAAAACCCAGGTCACCGGGCGTGAAGTAGAACTTCTCGTAGTATCCCGGATCATCGGGGATGTGCATCTTGCGGTAGACCCCGACCAGGCCCCTGTCGCTATCCAGAACCACTGCCGTGTTGTGGTAGAGCCCAGGCGCCCGCCGCTCGAAGACCGAACCGACGATCACGATACCGTGGCGCTGCGCAGCCGCAGCCAGCAACTCGGTGGTCGGCCCCGGTACCGGCTCGGCTTCATCAAAGCGGGCGGTGTCCTCCTGCTGGCAGAAGTAGCGCCCGCGGTGGAGCTCCTGCAACAAGACCAGCTGGGCGCCCTGCTCAGCTGCATGGGCGATATCGGCCAGGCTCCGCGTCAGGTTTGCGTCCGGGTCAGGGCCACAACGGTGCTGCACCAGGGCCACACGCAGGGGATCCATGTCATCTCCTCAGGGTAAGCGCACCGGGCCCGGAAAGCCGGCCGGGCGGTGGGCGTTCAGTTGTCCGCAGACAATTGTACGCCGGCAGGCAGTTGCATGGTGGCGCAATGGACACTGCCGTGCTGGTGGATCAGGGGAAGGGCCGGGATGCCGATGATCTCCCGGTCGGGGAAGAGGGCGCCGAGCACCGCCAGGGCCTGCTCGTCGGCAGGGTCCTGATACTGGGGGACCAGGACGGCGCCGTTGATCACCAGGAAATTGGCGTAACTGGCCGGCATCCGCTGCCCCTCTTCATCCCGCTTGATCCCGGGCCAGGGCAGCGGGACCAGGCGGTAGGGCGTGCCGCGCAGGGTCCGGAACTGGCGGAGCTCCTGCTCCATGGCCTGCAGTTCCGCGTAGTCTTCGTCGTCCGGATCGGGGCAGGCGGTATAGGTGATGGTCTCCGGATCGGTGAACCGCGCCAGCATGTCCACGTGGCTATCGGTGTCGTCACCGGTCAGGGCGCCATGCCGCAGCCAGAAAACGCGGGATGCGCCAAGCCGGGCGCAGAGCTGCTGCTCCACCTGTTCCCGGGTCGCACCGGGATTACGATTGTCGTTGAGCAGGCAGCGCTCGGTGGTGAGAATGGTGCCGGCGCCATCGGTGTCGATACTGCCGCCCTCCAGCACCCATTCCACCCGTCGGAAAGCGGTATCGCCAAACAAGCCCTGCTGGACCAGATGCTGGGTGATGACATCGTCCCGGTCGGCGCGGAAACGCTGTCCCCACCCGTTGAAGGCAAAGTCCTGAATCAGGGGCCGCCCGTCGCCCTGCAGGATAGTGATCGGCCCGTGGTCGCGGGCCCAGATATCGTTGGAGGGGGCGACCGCCAGGGTGCGCACGTCCGCCGCCACCCCGGCGCGCTCCAGCAGCCGGTCCACGCGGTCGCGCAGTGCTTCGTCGTGGCAGACCACCAGCAGGGGCTGGTTGGCCGCGATAGCGGTTGCCATGGCAACGAAACACCCCTCCACGGCGGGGAAGTGGTCTCCCCAAAGCCCTTCGGTGTCGTGGGGCCAGGTCAACTGCACGGCCGCCTGGCGCTCCCATTCTGCAGGCAGGCGGGGGCGCTGGGCCCAGGGTGATAGCGGTCGAATCACGGAGGTCCTGACAGGTCAGTAGCGGTCAGCGCCGCGTCACGGCGCGGATCACGTGGTCGTGCTCAAAGTAGACGACAAAGTCCTCGTACTCCCATCGGGTGATGGGCGGATCCCCCACCGGGTCGTGGCGGCTCTCGGGCTCCCCGAAGCGCTGTTCCACCTGGCCGCGCGTCATCCCCCGGCTCGGACGCTGCGCCTCGAACTCTCGGTCCTGCTCCAGTGCTTCAATGAGCAGGATGGTGCCGGAGGTCAACTCGCGCTCATGCTCGCCGGCGAAGCCCGCCGAGGGGATGATCAGCAGCCCGCTGAGGGCCAGAACACCGATAATGCGATTCATTCTGGTAGGGTCCTTCCTGACAGGTTTCGGCGAATATATCATCCCGTACCCCCCGGTAAAACGGGTACACTCCAGCGCGGCACCACAACAGCCCACCGGACAATACAGAAATCATGAAGTTTGACGAGTTACTGCAGGCAGGCACCCTCCATCGCCGGTATAAGCGTTTCCTCGCGGATATCACCCTGGACAATGGCGAGAGCATCACGGCCCATTGCCCGAACACCGGGTCCATGATGGGCTGTTGCGAGCCCGGGGCCCGCGTCTGGGTGTCCCGGTCGAACAATCCGCGGCGGAAATACGCCCACACCTGGGAGTTGGTGGAGGTTTCGCCCGGCGTGGTGGTTGGCGTGCACACCGGGCGCGCCAACGCGCTGGTGGAGGAGGCCGTACTGGCGCAGCGCCTGCCGGAACTGTCCGGGTACCGCCGGGTGCGCCGTGAGGTGCGCGTCCAGGAGCGGCCCATGCGGGCCGACCTGCTGCTAATGGATCACGTGGATGGTGAACCGGACTGCCTTGTGGAGGTCAAGAATGTAACCGCCGCCGTGGAGGGCGGTGTTGCCCTGTTTCCCGACGCCGTCAGCGCCCGCGGCACCCGGCACCTTGAGGTGCTGGCCGCAGAGGCGCGTGAGGGCCGACGCACGGCGCTGGTATTCTGCGTTCAGCGCACTGATGCCCGCGAGGTGCGGCCCGCCGACCGGATTGACCCGGCTTACGGTCGCGCCCTCCGTGCAGCCCGGGCCGACGGGATGGCCGCATACGCCCTGCAGGGCACGCCGACCCCGGAGGGTATCGAGCTGACCCGCACGCTGCCCGTCCACTGCCCCTGAGAACGCCAAAGAGACTGCCTTGATGTTCAAACCACTGGAGTGCTGGATCGGGTTGCGCTACACCGGCGCCCGCCGCCGCAACCACTTCATCTCCTTCATCTCCCTGAGTTCGATGATCGGCATCATGCTCGGCGTCACCGCGCTGATCGTGGTGCTGTCGGTCATGAACGGTTTCGAGCGGGAACTGCGGGAGCGCATCCTGGGTATGATCTCCCACGCCACTATCTCCTCATGGGGTGAACCCATGGAAGACTGGCAGTCGGTGCGCGATGCGGCCCTGACCCACCCCCGCGTGCTCGGTGCCGCCCCATTTGTGGAGGGCGAGGCCATGATCACCCGCGGCGGCGAGGTCAGCGGGCTGTTGGTGCAGGGGGTGGACCCCGAGCTCGAGGGGGAGGTCTCTGAGGTCGCCAATCAGTTGATCGACGGCAGCCTGGGCGACCTGGCGCCCGGTGAGTTCGGCATTGTCCTGGGGTCGGAGCTGGCCCGCTCGCTGGGCGTGCGCAAGGGCGACCGGGTGACCATCGTGGCACCGGAGGCGCGGGTCTCGGTGGCGGGCATTACGCCGCGCATGCGGCGTTTCACCGTGGTCGGGCTGTTCGAGGTCGGCATGTACCAGTACGACAAGGGCATCGCCCTGGTACACATGGAGGACGCCGCACGGCTGTTCCGGGCCGGGGAGGGTGCCAGCGGTATCCGCCTGAAGTTCGACGAGCTGTTGGCCGCCCCGCGACTGGCCAACGAGGTGGCGGACGTACTCCCTGGCGTCTATAGCGTGCGCGACTGGACCCGGCACCACGAAAACTTCTTCCGCGCGGTGCAGACCGAGAAGACGGTGATGTTCGTCATCCTGACGCTGATCGTGGCGGTGGCCGCATTCAATATCGTCTCCACGCTGGTCATGGTGGTGCGCGACAAGCAGGCGGACATCGCCATCCTCCGCACCCTGGGGCTCAGCCCCGGGAGCGTGATGGGCGTATTCATCATCCAGGGCACGATTATCGGGGTGATCGGCACCGCGCTGGGGGTCGCGGGCGGCGTCGCACTTGCCCTGAACGTGGAGAACATCGTGCCGGCGATCGAGCAGGCCCTGCAGGTGGAGTTCCTGCCCGCGGATGTCTACTACATCAGTGACCTGCCCTCCGATCTGGACTGGGGCGATGTGGGGCGGATTACCGGACTGGCATTCTTCCTGTCCTTCCTCGCAACGCTCTATCCCGCCTGGCGGGGGGCGCGTACGGCACCGGCGGAGGCACTGCGCTATGAGTAACGGTGACGTCACCGCGGCACAGCACGAAAGCACCGACACCCGCGAGCAGGTCCTGGCCTGCGAGGGGCTGCACATGCGCTTCCAGGAAGGGCCGCTGGATGTCCATGTGCTTCGTGGCATCGACCTGGCGGTCTATCCGAGCGAACAGCTGGCCATCGTTGGCCGGTCCGGCTCCGGGAAAAGCACCCTGTTGCACCTGCTGGGGGGGCTGGACAAGCCCACCGAAGGCCAGGTCTGGCTCGCCGGGCAGGCCCTGGCTGGCCTGTCCGAGCGCAAACGGGGCCAGTTGCGCAACCGTAATCTCGGTTTCGTCTACCAGTTCCACCACCTGTTACCGGAGTTCACTGCACTGGAGAACGTGGCCATGCCTGGGCTGATCGGTGGCCTGAAGCCCGCCGAGGCGCGGGAACAGGCCGCCGGCATCCTGGAAAGGGTGGGGCTCGCCGACCGCGTCCGGCACAAGCCCGGTGAGCTCTCTGGCGGCGAGCGTCAGCGGGTGGCCATCGCCCGCGCGCTGGTCACGCGACCGCGCTGCATCCTGGCGGATGAACCCACGGGGAATCTGGACAGCTATACCGCGGAGCGGATCTTTGAGCTGTTAAGCGAGTTGAACGAGGAACAGGGCACCAGCCTGGTGATGGTGACCCATGATGCGGCGCTCGCCCGCCGCATGGACCGAACCCTCGAGCTGGTCGACGGCCGGTTTGTGGACGAGCGGTAGCGCGCCGCGGTGGCTTGGGGGCACTGGCAGTGCTGGGGGGGGTCAGGGCCGGCGCCTGCCAGCCGCCGATCCCTTTCCCGACGGTTTGCCCACTTGCAACGCCCGCTCCCGTCGGATCCGGCGGTCGCGCAGGTGCCGGTAGACGTATACCCGCCAGAGCAGGTGGACTAGCCCATAACTGGCCAGCCCGGCGATGGCACCGACCAGGACACTGCCCAGCAGCAGCGGCTGCCAGACGGTGGCCATATTCGCCCAGAACCACTCCAGCCGGAGTTCGAACGGCGCGCGCTCCTCGCGGCTGCCGAGGATCGCGGCCCCGACCCGGTAGCAGAAGTAGAGCATCGGCGGCATGGTCACCGGGTTGCTGATCCAGACGGTGGCCACCGCGATCAGGATGTTCACGCGGGTCACGATCGCAATGCCCCCCGCCAGAATCATCTGCATCGGGATGGGCATGAAGGCGACGAACACCCCCACCCCCAGGCCGCCGGAGATCGAGCGCCGGTTCAGGTGCAGCAGAAACGGGTCCTCCAGCAGGCGCCCGAAGACCCGCAGCCAGCGATTCTCCTGCAGCACCCGCTTGTCGGGTAGCCAACGTTTCAATAGGCGCCGGGGCATAGCACGTTTCCACCGAATGGAGTCTTTGGAGCAGTTCGAACCTGTCCGGTGACAGGCGCCCAGATCTTACGTAGTCTGGCCCTGTTTTTCATCTCCGGCACTGATCAGGGAGGATCAGCCATGCATGCCGGCTTGCCGGGCTTTGCGCTCGGCATTATCGGATGGCAACACGCCAGCAGTCTGCCCGACTGGCCCTGGTGGATCGGGATCGCACTGGGTTCGGGCCTGTTACTGTTGGCCAACCCCGTGGCCCGGCTGCTGGGCGGTATCGCCCTCGGCGTGTGCTGGGCGGGTTTGCACGCCCAGATCGGCCTGGACCATCGCCTCCCTGTCGCCCTGGACGGGGAGGACCTGGTGATCACCGGCAGGGTGGTGGGACTGCCGGAGCACCACGGCCACCGGACGCGCTTCCTCCTGGCGCCCGACACGGCCGAGGACCTCTCCGGCCAGCCGCTGGAGGGGCCGCTCCCCCGACGTATCCGTCTAAGTGGTTACGGCCTCGCCAAGCCGCCCGGGGCAGGGGAGCGTTGGCAGTTGACCGTCCGACTGCGGCCACCCGGTGGCACCCTCAACCCCGGAGGCTTTGATTTCGAGCGTTGGCTCCACCAGCAGCGGCTGGACGCCACGGGGTACGTGCGGGACGCGCCGCCCCCGGCGCGGTTGCAGTCGGGGCAGGGGTTGCACGCCTGGCGGGAGCAAGTCGCAGAGCGCGTCCGTGCCCAGCTGCCCGGGGATGAAACGGCGGCGTTGCTTCCCGCCCTGGCGGTCGCCGACCGCTCGGACATGACCACCCGACAGTGGGAGGTAGTCAGTGCCACCGGGACCGGCCACCTGCTGGCCATCTCCGGCCTGCATATCGGGCTGGTGGCCGGGTTCGGCTTCCTGCTGGGCGGCCTGGCCTGGTGCGCTGTGCCTGGGCTCACTGCCCGGATTCCGGCGCGACTGGCCGGTGCGGTGGTGGCATCGCTGCTGGCAACCAGCTACGCCGCTCTGGCGGGCTTCACGCTGCCCACGCGGCGCGCACTGATCATGTTGTGCGTAGGCTTGGGTGCGCTCTGGCTCAGGCGCCGGCCGGGGTCCTGGCATGCACTGCTGATCGCACTGGCTGCGGTGCTGGCGCTGGACCCGCTGGCGCCGCTGGGCCCCGGGTTCTGGCTCTCTTTCGGGGCTGTGGCGATCATTCTCGTTCTCGTCGCCCAGCGGGGGCGCACGGCAGGCTGGCTGGGCGCGCTGCGCATGCACGCCCTGATCAGTCTGGCCATCCTGCCCGTGATCGGCGTCTGGTTCGGGGAACTGCCCCTGGTCTCCGCGCCGGCGAACATGCTGGCGATCCCCGTGGTCGCCATGCTGGTGGTCCCCCCGTTGCTGCTCAGCCTGCCGCTGCTTTGGCCGGCACCCTGGCTGGCCGGGTTACTGCTTAGCTGGAGCCACGGGGTGCTGGATGGATTGATGGGCGTGCTGGTCTGGATGGCAGACCACGGCCAGTTGGGCGCGTCGGCAATAGCTGCGACTGGGCTGTGGGTGGCCGGCCTCGGGGCGGCGTTACTATTGCTGCCCCGGGGTTGGCCGGGGCGCTGGCTCGGCGTGCCGCTGCTGGCCTTGCCGGTCCTCGCCACGCCGGTGACGCCCCAAGTGGTGGACGACCCTCAAGTCACCATTCTGGATGCCGGACAGGGGCTGGTGAGTGTGGTCACCGTCGGTGATCAGGCGCTGGTCTACGGCACGGGGGCGCGCCTGGGGCCGCGGACAGTTGTGGCGGAGCGTACCCTGATCCCCTGGTTGGAGACCCAGGGGCTTTCACCCCGATACCTGGTCCCGGGCGGGGAGGGCGGTGCCTGGACCGGCGGGCTGTCCACCTTGCAGCAGCACTTCCCCGGGGCCGAAACCATCACCACGTGTGACACCCCCGTGCCAGACATGCCCGGCGTGGTGCTGGCCCCGGCAGGGCAGGGCTGTGATCTGCAGATCACCCTCGGGGACCGGCGCGCGCTGCTCACCGCCCGGGAGGAGCCGGCCGGAGAGCAGGCCGGCGCGCCATGGGCCGCCATCGTGGCGCCGGAAGGGTATTTCTCCGCGGCCGATGGCGACGGTGCTGCACCGCCGCCTTTGACGGTGGTCTATCCCGTCACCCGTGAGCAGGCCCGGCTCAATCATGTCCGCGAGGCCGCCCGGCACCACCACCACCCTGGCGTTGCCGGTGCCCTTACGCTCAGCGCAGCAGGCCGCAAGGGATTGGCGCTGACCTGCTTTATAGCCGGAGAGGGCCGCCATTATCACCGGCCCTGGGCCACCAGCCGCCAGTCAGACGTGCCTGCACGTCACCCGGTAAATCCATTATCATCCCGACCATGCCACCCTGGGCAGTGATGCCGGGTCCACCCCTACAGGGAACAAGGAGATTGTCCACCGTGCTGGAACACCTACAGGCCGGCGGCCTGCTCATGATTCCGATCGTTTTCTGCTCCATCTTGGCGCTGGCCATCATCGTCGAGCGTGCGATCGCACTGCGGAAGACGCGGGTGGTGCCCCCGGGGCTGCTGCCGGAGACCTGGCGTCGGGTCAAGGCCGGCCGGATGGATGACAACGGCCTGCGGGAGCTGCGGCAGCACTCCCCCCTTGGGCGTGTGCTGGGGGCGGGGCTTGCCAACGCCGCCCACAGCCGGGAGGTGATGGCCGAGGCCATCGAGGATGTCGGGCGGCACGAAGCCCACCGGCTCGAACGCTTTCTGAACACCCTGGGCACCATCGCCGCGATTACCCCGTTACTGGGGCTGCTTGGCACCGTGATCGGCATGATCAAGGTGTTCACCGTGATCAGCCTGCAGGGGCTGGGTGATACCCCGGCCATGGCCGGGGGCATCTCCGAGGCCCTGATCACCACCGCAGCCGGCCTTTCCGTGGCCATTCCCACGCTGATGGCCTATCGCTACTTCCGGGGTCGAGTGGACGAACTGGTCATCGAGATCGAGCAGGAGGCGTTGAAGCTGGTCGAGGTGCTGCAAGGGCAGCGTACCAATGATCTGGTCGGCGACGCGGCCACCGAGAACGGCCGGGAGGGCCGTTGACGTGCGCCTGCGCAACCGTCGGAACGAGGACCCGGAGATCAATCTCACGCCACTGATCGATGTGGTCTTCCTTTTGCTGATTTTCTTCATGGTGACCACCACCTTCATGCGCGAGAGCAGTCTCGAGATCACATTGCCACAGGCCTCGCCGGAGGCAGCGGAGCAGCAGCCCGAGGTCCTGGACCTGGTGGTCAACGCCGATGGCGAGTACGCCGTGGACGGCCGTACCCTGGTCAACCGCCAGGCCGGCACGCTGCGCCGGGCGCTGGAGGAGGCCATTGCTGAAGGCGACCGGCCGCTCGTGATCCGCGCCGATGCGAACGCGCCGCACCAGGCCGTCGTCACAGCACTCGATGTGGCCGGCCAGATGGGGATCGAGCGGGTTTCCATCGGGACCATGCGGGAGGGTGATTAGCGTGTGGCCCCCAACGGAAGCGCCCGGTCCACGGATCTACTGATGGGCGGGCTACCCGAGTTCTGGTTGCGTCACCCGCCCGGTTGGCAGGCCCGGGTATTGTGGCCGCTGGGGGCGCTCTATGGGCTAATCGCGCGGCTTCGCCGGCATGCCTATCACTCCGGCTGGCTCCGCCGGGGCGATGTGCGCGTGCCGGTGGTCGTGGTGGGCAATATCTTCGTCGGCGGCACTGGTAAGACCCCGATGGTGGCCTGGGTGGTCCGGCGACTGCAGGCGAGCGGCTGGCAACCAGGCATCGTTAGCCGCGGCTACGGCGGGCGGGCGACATCCTGGCCGCAGACTGTCCATCCGGACAGCGACCCCGCACTGGTCGGTGACGAACCCCTGCTGCTGGCCCGGCAAACCGGTTGTCCGGTAGCCGTGGGGCCGGATCGGGTGGCGGCCGCACGGCGTGTGGTGGCGGCCGGCTGCGATGTGATCGTGAGTGATGACGGCCTACAACACTACCGCTTGCCAAGGGCGGTGGAACTGGTCATCTGCGACGGGGCCCGGAAATTGGGTAATGGCCTTTGTCTACCCGCCGGTCCCCTCCGTGAGGCGCCCGGCCGGCTGGCCACCGTCGACCTGGTCCTCAGCAATGGGTACGCGCCGGAGTTGACGCCCTACTGGTTTGACCTGGTGCCGGGCGCGATGCGCCCGGTCGCCGCTCAGGCAGTGGGCGCCCCACGGCCAGCGCCCGGGGAAACGGTGAATGCGGTTGCCGGAATAGGGCACCCGGAACGCTTTTTTGCCACCCTGGAGGCGATGGGCTACCGGGTGATCCGGCACAGCTTTCCGGATCACCACGCCTACCGCCCCGATGACCTGGCGTTTGCCGGACAATGGCCCGTGGTGATGACTGAAAAAGATGCTGTCAAATGCGCCGGGTTCGCGGGGGAAAACAGCTGGTATCTCCCCGTAGAGGCCCGCCCGGACGCGCAGACGGCCAGCCAGTTGGACGCCTGTCTGGCGCGACTCAACCGCTGCCAGAGCCGATAACCCGGAGGTCCCGATGAACAACGCCCCCTTCACCGTAATCATTCCTGCGCGTTACGCATCCAGCCGGTTCCCTGGCAAGCCCCTGGCCAGTCTCCAGGGGCGCCCGATGATCCACCACGTCTGCCGGCGGGCGGAGGAGAGCGGGGCAAGTGCCATCTATGTGGCTACCGACAACCGGGAGATTGCGCACGCCTGCGAGCAGGACGGCCAAAAGGTCATCATGACCCGTCACGACCACCGTACCGGGACCGATCGGCTGTCGGAGGCAGTGCAGACACTGCGCCTGGCGGATGAGGAGATCGTGGTCAACCTGCAGGGCGATGAGCCGTTGATGCCCAGCCCACTGATCCGACAGGTGGCACTGGACCTGGCGGCGCATCCCGAGGCGGGGATCGCCACCCTGGCCACGGTGTGCCACGGTAGCGACGAGGTCCGCAGCCCTCATACGGTTAAAGTAGTGCGGGACCGGCAGGGCTATGCGCTCTACTTCAGCCGGGCGACGATCCCGTGGGATCGTGATCGGTTTGCGGAGTCACCGGAGCAGGTACATGAGCCGGCCCAGTGGCTGCGTCACCTGGGCCTGTACGCCTACCGGGCGGGCTTCCTCCGGCGCTATCCAGACTTGGAGCCCGCCCCGCCAGAGGAGTTGGAGGCGCTGGAGCAACTCCGAGCCCTCTGGCACGGCGTGCGAATCCATGTAGGGCTGGCCAAGCAACTCCCCGGACCCGGCGTGGACACGCCGGAGGACATTGTCCGAGTGGAGGCCAAACTGCGGGAATGAGGCCCCGGCGGCGAACTGGTTAACCGACGGGTAAGGTACGGCCGTTACGCCAAGACGATCTCATCCAGCAGCGGGTTGGGGGAGACCCCATCGCGGTCGTGCACCGGTAGCGTCCAGATGCGAGGCGCACGCCGGTGAGCCTCCCCGAATTGGTCCGCTTGTACCTGGCGACCTATCCACTCGCACTCCTCCAGAACCAGTCTGGCGTCCGGTATATCCTCAAGCAACTCGACCACACGCAGCCTCCGCCCCTGGTAAAGCACATCGCGGCCCACCCAGGAGCGCAGTGTTTCCAGTGCCGTTGTCATACTGTGGTTCCTCTGTGAGATACACTCTGTGAGCATAGCCGGGCACCGCGAAAACGGTACTCAAGCGGCAGCATCAACACACACTTGAAGTAAGGGAAATAACCTGATGAGTAACGGCGTAAAACACCGCGTCCTGTTCGTTTGCATGGGCAATATCTGCCGTTCCCCCACCGCTGAGGGGGTGTTCCGGAACCTGATCCGGAAGCAGGGGCTGGATGCCTCTATCTATCTGGACTCCGCTGGCACACACGACTACCACACCGGGAAGTCACCGGATCCCCGAGCAGTGGATGCCGCCAAACGGCGAGGGGTCGATATTACGGATCTGCGGGCCCGACAGGTGAGCATTGAGGACTTCGAGATCTTCGACTTCATCCTGGCGATGGACCACGCCAACTACGCGGACCTCATGCGGGAATGCCCCAAGGTGCACCGCTCGCGGATCAAGATGTTCCTGGATTACGCGCGCAACCACCCAGAGCGGGAAGTCCCCGACCCGTACTTCGGCGGGGGGCAGGGCTTCGAGCACGTGCTCAACCTGGTAGAGGACGCCTCGGAGGGACTGCTGGAGGCCCTTTCCGCGTGCGAGGCCGCTGACACAAAGGCCTGATGGAGGAGGGCAGCGCCTAGATCAATCCGCGGGCCCTGGCGCCGCGCTCCTCAGGAGCGCGGCGCCGCCTTTAGTAAACGCCTCAGCGTCCGTCCTCCGGGGTATCACCCCTGGAGGTTTCCGTTGCCTCCGCCCGTTTATCCGACTTCCCGGGCTGGTTCTTGTCTTCAGACCGTTCCTGGGGCTCCTCAGTGGACGCTGGCTCGGGGGCATCCGACACCGCCGATCCACCTCCCTTGGCGGCGGAGTCACTATCACCCGCAGGGTCCTTACTCTGAGGCGCCTGGGCGGGCTCCGACGCCGCAGAACCGGACCTACCCTGGTTGTCGTTCCCGTCGTCGGCGGGCGCGATGGCCTCACGACTGCTTTCCGGCTCATGCTCAATCCAGGCGGTCGCCTGACCCTCTGTGGGCTCGGGCTCTTTCCGCTGGACCGCCGTCTCTGGCTTGGGCTCATCACTGGGCTTTTCGCTCAGGGCCGGTTCGACCGGCTCAGCATCAGCATTCGACGGCTGCTGCGCTGCAGGCACCTCGGCGTGCCCGGATGAGGTTTCTGCAGAAGACGGCTGCGGAGCGACGGCCTGTTCGGCCTGCGGCTGCTCCGGCGTTGCGGTGGCGGCACTGGCGGCCGGCTGCTGGTCATCGGGCACCGCAGCAGCAGGTTCGCTCTCGGTCGGTTTCACCCGCGGCCGACCGGCACGGACCGGGGGCTCGTTCGGGCCGATGTCCTGCGGCACGACCGGCGGTGCTCCAGAGGGCTTACTACCGGCGGACTTGCGACGCTTCTGCGCTGGCTTGGCTTCGGCAGTCTGCTGCTGGCCATCGGTTGCCGATGCCGGCGTTTCGCTTGCCGGCTCTGCCTGGGAACTGGAGGCCACCTCACTCTCGGGCGCACTCGGCTTTTCACCTTGCGCAGCGGCCTGGGCCTTGACCTTGTCCGGCGCGTTCTTTGTCTGCGGCGGCCAGTCCTTCAGCTGGGGTGTCGCACTCCCCTGGATGTCCTCCTCGCGGACCGTGGGCAGGGCAGGGGCCTGTTGCCGCTTGTCATCGCCTTCGGCCTGCTGCTTCTGATCGGTCGCAGCTTGGGCCGGCTCATCGGAAGCGGCCTTTCCTCTGCTCTCGGGGCCCTTGGAGTGCTGGGCCGCGCTGTCTTTTGCCGGAGTATTCTTGGCCGCCTCTGGCGCCGATTGCTGCTGAGACGCCTGACCCTCGGCGGACTCGTCCTGGCCGCTCCCACCGCTGCGGCGGCGCCGGCGGCCACCCCGGCGGCCCCGGCGGGACCGCCCGCTGCGGGCCGCGGTCTCACCGGCCTCCTGGGCCTCCTGGCTGTCACCACCGGGCTTGCCGCCATCGCCTTGTTTCTTCTGCTCGGCGGACTTGTCCTGGCCCGTGGCTTCGCCGTTCTGGCGGCCCTTTGCGCCATTGCGACCACCCCGGCCCCGGGGTGCCTGCTCGCCCTGCTTTTTGCCCGACCCATCCTGCGTCGGCTTTGCGGTACCGGCGGCCTGCTCGGCGCTGTCGTTATCCGCCTCGCGGCCAAAGAACCCGCGCAGTTTCTGGAACAAGCCGGTCAAACCAGAGTTGGCCTCCGCACCGCCGGCAGCGGGGGCACTCGGGGCCTGGGGCTGAGGCTGTGGCGTCTCCGCCGATGGTGTTTTAGCCGGGGGCTCTGCCGCAGCGGGGGGCGGCGCCGCAGGGGGTTGCACCCGCTGCACTGCCGGCTGCTCGCTACGCGGCGCGCTCTCGCGCTGCATCCAGGTCGGGGAGGGCTCGGGGTGCTCTTCCTTCGCCAGCCGGTAACTCGGATCCTCCGCCGCGTCGTCATCCGTCCGCACCCGCTGCACGTCGTAGTGCGGGGTTTCCATGGTGCGGTTGGGGATCAGCACCACGTCCACCTTGTGGCGCTCCTCGATCTCCGCGATGGACGCCCGCTTCTCGTTGAGCAGGAAGGTGGCCACGTCCACGGGTAGCTGGGCCGTCACAATACCCGTCTTCTCCTTCATCGCCTCTTCCTCGATGATGCGGAGAATGGACAGCGCCAGCGATTCCACGCTGCGGACCGTGCCCTGGCCACCACAGCGGGAGCAGACCTCCTGGTGGGACTCCCCCAGAGAGGAGCGCAACCGCTGCCGCGACATCTCGAGCAGACCGAACCGGGAGATACGCCCGATCTGCACCCGGGCGCGATCCGCTTTCACCGCGTCGCGCAGGCGGTTTTCCACCTCGCGCTGGTTGCGGTTGGGGCCCATGTCGATGAAGTCGATGACGATCAGGCCGCCGAGGTCGCGCAGCCGGAGTTGCCGGGCGATCTCGTCAGCCGCCTCGAGGTTGGTGTTGAGGGCGGTCTCCTCGATGTCCGAGCCCTTCGTGGCCCGCGCCGAGTTGATATCGATCGAGATCAGCGCCTCGGTATGATCAATGACGATGGCGCCACCGGAGGGCAGCCGCACGTCGCGTTGGAACGCCGACTCGATCTGGCTCTCGATCTGGTAGCGGGTGAACAGGGGCACCCGGTCGTCGTAGTATTTCAGCTTCTGCCGGTTATACGGCATCACCTGCTCAATGAACTCAACAGCCTTTTCAAAGACCTGGGGATCATCAATGAGAATCTCCCCGATGTCGGAGCGCAGGTAGTCGCGCAGGGCGCGGATGATGACATCGCTTTCCTGGTAGATCAGGAACGGGGCGGGGTGGCTCCCGGCGGCCTTCTGAATGGCATCCCACAGCTTGATCAGGTAGTCCAGATCCCACTGGAGCTCCTCGACCGAGCGGCCCACGCCGGCGGTGCGCACGATCAGCCCCATGCCCTCGGGCACCTCGAGCTGGCGCAAGGCTTCGCGGATCTCCGCGCGGTCAGAACCTTCGATGCGGCGGGATACACCCCCGGCGCGGGGGTTATTGGGCATGAGCACCAGGTAACGGCCGGCGAGGCTGATGTAAGTGGTCAGCGCCGCGCCCTTGTTACCGCGCTCTTCTTTATCGACCTGAACGACGACCTCCTGCCCCTCGCGCACCGCGTCACGGATGCTGGGGCGGCCGCCGTTGGCCTGAACGCCCTCCCGGTAATACCCCGGGGCGATCTCCTTGAAGGGCAGGAACCCGTGGCGCTCCGCCCCGTACTGGACGAACGCCGCCTCCAGGCTAGGTTCTACGCGGGTGATCGTGCCCTTGTAGATGTTGGCCTTTTTCTGTTCCCGGGAGGGGGTTTCGATATCTAGGTCGTAGAGCTGTTGCCCATCTACCAGGGCAACGCGCAACTCTTCCGGCTGAGTTGCGTTGATCAGCATTCTTTTCATAGGTTTGATGTCTCCGGCATCCCCGCAGTGCCACAAAGGGCCGCTCGCGCTCGAACCGGGACGGGCGCAGCTCGGTATATACCGGGGTACGTACCGGATGGCAGGCCTGGGCCATGGGGGCCAGGATCAGTGCCAGGTAGTGCGTCACCAGCAGGTTCGTCGCGTTCATTCGGGTAGCGATGCGGGGTAGTGTCATTTGGCTTGGCTGAACAGTGCGGCAGTGTTCGGCCGCCGCTGTTCTCATTCGTCCGTTCCCCCGCCTCTTATGTCACGGGCAGGAGAAGCAGGAATCTCTAGGCGCTGCGATGGCATAGCCAGGGCCGACAGGGGCCCAACACAGCGTCTCGGCACTATAACAGTGTCCCCAATTAGCGGCAAACCGGCGCGGCCCGCTCTGGTATCATGCCGGGCCATGTCTGAAGGTCCCGAGGAACGATGAGCGGTGTAAAGCAGGTCCGTATCGGCCCAGAGCAGGCCGGCCAGCGGGTGGACAACTTCCTCATGCGGCAGCTGAAGGGCGTGCCCCGCTCGCTGGTCTATCGCCTGTTGCGCAGCGGACAGGTGCGGGTGGATGGCCGGCGCGTCAAGCCCCCGCGGAAGCTCAATGAGGGCGAGACCGTGCGGATCCCACCGGTTCAGACCCGCGCGGCGCGGGACAGCCAGCCACCGGAGGCGGTCCAGCGCGAGCTCGGGCAGCGCATCCTCTACGAGGACGAGCGCTTACTGGTCGTTGACAAGCCGTCGGGACTGGCGGTTCACGGGGGCAGCGGCTTGCCCTGGGGGCTGATAGAGGCATTGCGCCAGGCCCGCCCGGACGCGCAGTTCCTTGAGCTTGTCCACCGGCTCGACCGGGCCACCAGCGGCTGCTTAATGCTGGCCAAACGCCGCAGCGCGCTCCGTGATCTCCACCAGCAACTGCGGGAGGGCGACGTGCGCAAACGCTATCTCGCCCTGCTCAGTGGCGCGCTGGGCCGGGGCCCCGTGCCCGTCGAGGTGCCGCTGGAGCGGCGGAGCGGCCCGGCAGGCGGGGTGCACGTGTCCAGCGTGGGCAAGGCGGCAAGAACGGTCTTCCGGGCGGTCGAACGCCCCGCTGGGCTCACGCTGGCTGAGGCGGATATCGCCACCGGGCGCACCCACCAGATTCGCGTGCATGCGGCGCATCTGGGCCTGCCGGTTGCCGGTGATGACCGGTATGGCGACCGGGCGATCAATCGCGACCTGAAGCGCCACGGGCTGAAGCGGCTTTTCCTCCATGCCAGCCGCCTGGAACTGACGCTGCCCTGGTCAGGTCAACCGTTGACGATGGATTCACCGCTGCCGCCCGATTTGCAGGCGGTGCTGGAACAACTGGCGGACCAGCCCAAGTTAATAAAGCGCAAGGGGTAATACTGGAAAATGAGCGAACATGACCGCTGGGAACGGGATGCGCTGCGGGAGATCGCGCTGGAGGGTATCAAGGAGCGACGTCGCACCCGCCGCTGGGGGATCTTCTTCAAGCTGGCATTCCTGCTCTACCTCGTCGCCCTGCTGGGCATCTCCACGGGCGGCTTTGACTTCTCCCGGGACCGGCCGGTAAGCGATCACCTGGCACGGGTGGACGTAACCGGAATGATCAGTGCCAACGACCGGGCCAGTGCGGACACGGTCAGCGAGGGCCTGCGCGCCGCCTTCGAAGCCCCCGGCGCCCAAGGGGTCGTGCTCTACATCAATAGCCCCGGGGGCAGCCCGGTCCAGGCCAACCGGATCTTTGTCGAGATCGAACGCCTGCGGGAGAAACACCCGGACACCCCGGTCTACGCGGTCATCGATGACCTGGGTGCCTCTGGCGCTTATTACATCGCGGCGGCGGCCGATGAGATCTTCGTGAACCCCTCCAGCCAGGTGGGTTCCATCGGCGTCATCGCCGGCGGGTTTGGCTTTACCGAGGCCATCGATAAATTGGGCATTGAGCGGCGAGTTTACGCCGCCGGTGATAACAAGGCCTTCCTCGACCCATTTTCGCCCGAGGATGAGACTCACATCGCCCACCTGGACGAGATGCTCGAAGAGGTGCACCAGCAGTTCATCGAGGCGGTGCGCTCGGGACGGGGCGACCGCTTGGTCGAGGAGGAAGAGCTCTTCAGCGGCCTGATCTGGAGCGGCGAACGCAGTGTTGAGCTCGGCCTGGCAGACGGGTTCGGGGACGTCGCCTATGTAGCCCGCGAGGTGGTCGGCGTGGACGACGTGCGGGATTACACGCGCCAGCCGGACCTTCTCCGGGCGCTGGCCGATCGACTGGGGACACGTATAGGCCAGGCCATGGCGGAGGTGCTGGGGGGCGACCGGGAGCTGCGCTAAGCGCTGCCCGGGTCGCTGACCAGCGGATAGCCAAAAGACAGCAGGAAATCGAACAGGCGGATCAGCGGCAGGCCGATCAGGGCATTGGGATCGCCACCCTCCATCCGCTGGAAGAGGACGATCCCCAGCCCTTCGGACTTGAAGCTTCCCGCGCAGTCCAACGGCTTTTCCCGGGCCACGTAGCGACGGATCGTCTCCTCGTCCAGGTTGCGGAAGTGAACGCGATAGGGGACGACATCCGCCTCACGCCGGTCTGTGGCCCCGTGCACCACGGCCAAGCCGGTGAGGAATGTGACACAGCGCCCCGACGCGGCCGCCAGCTGCTCCTGCGCGACGGCCTCGGTGCCCGGCTTGCCCAGCACCCTGTCCCCGAGTACGGCCGCCTGGTCGGAGCCAATCACCAACGCGTCCGGGTGGTCCGCCGCCACGCGTTCCGCCTTGGCCTTGGCCAGCCGGATCACGTAATCATGAGGTGCCTCATCAGGGTGCCGGCGCTCATCAACATCAGCGGGAACCGCCTGGTGGGGGAGTCCGACCTGCCGGAGCAGCTGCTGCCGGTAGGGGGAGCGGGAAGCGAGGATTAGGGGGGGCAATGCGGCCACGGGGCATCTCCTGCGTATCGGGGTAGCAGAACGGGTGAAGGCGCAAAGGCTAGGCAGAGTGCCTCTGGCTGGCAAGCGCTTTGACACCACCGGGGGCCCCAATTATGATTGCGGGCTTATGTCCAACAGCCGATTGCCCGAGCACCTGGTGCACGATATGTTCACCGAGGCTGGCACGCCACTGGAAGGTCGCCTGCCCAGGGCGTTGCTTGCGCGCCTGAGCAAGGCCTCGATGACCGAGGATGCGGGCAGCACCGTCTCGATTGCGCTTCGCGCCTGGCGTGATGACCAAGGCCGAAAGCGACTGTCGGGCTCGGTGCAAGGCCATGTCACACTGCTCTGCCAGCGCTGCCTCCAGCATTACGAACAGCGTCTGGAGGCGGATGTTGAGCTTGCCTTGGTGGCCAGCGAGAAAGAGGCAGAAGCGCTGCCGGTGGAGTTTGACCCTTTGGTCATGGAAACCGGCAAATTGATGCTCGCCTCGGTGGTTGAGGATGAGCTGCTGCTGGCCATGCCGGTCATCGCGCGGCACGCGGACGGCGAATGCACGCCCCCGGGCCACCCGGCAGAACCGTTGTTGGAGACAACACAGGACAACCAGAACCCGTTTGCTGTTCTTGAACGCCTGAAGAAATCCTGAGGTGTCAGCAGCGAGCAGGTTCCGAACCCAGACCCACTTGCTTTTAAGGAGACTGCACCATGGCAGTTCAGCAGAACCGGAAGACCCCCTCCAAGCGCGGCATGCGTCGCTCCCACGACAGCCTGTCTGGCCCGACCCTGTCGGTCGAGCAGCAGACCGGTGAGACCCACCGTCGCCACCACGTGAGCGCGGACGGCTACTACCGCGGTCGCAAGGTCATGCAGGGTCGCGAGGACTGATCACCTCGACAGGGGAAACCCGCCCGCCGTGCCGCCCCGGCACGGCGGGCGGTTTCTTTTTGGTGCACACGACAGCCCAATGACAGAGACGGTAACCATCAGCCTGGATGCGATGGGTGGCGATCATGGCCCCGACGTGGTTGTGCCCGCCGCGCTAGGCGCACTCAAGCGCAACCCGGACCTCAGGCTGATTCTGGTCGGCCAGGAAGAGCCTCTGCGGGAGGCGCTTGCCCGTCACGGTGCCCAGCAGCAGGAGCGGCTCCGGGTCCATCCCGCCACTCAGGTTGTGGGCATGGATGAGGCGCCGTCGCACGCGTTACGCACCAAAAAGGACTCCTCGATGCGGAGCAGCATCCAGCTGGTCAAAGAGGGGGAGGCGGACGCGAGCATCAGTGCCGGCAATACCGGTGCACTTATGGCCACGGCCCGCTACGTGCTAAAGACCCTCCCGGGGATCGACCGCCCGGCTATCATGAGCACCATCCCCACACTGGGTGGGTACGTCCACATGCTCGACCTGGGCGCCAACGTGGACTGTACCGCCGAGCATCTCTTCCAATTCGCTGTCATGGGTTCGGTCTGTGCCGAGGCCATTGATGGCGTCAGCCATCCCCGCGTCGGCCTGCTCAACGTCGGCGAGGAAGAGATCAAGGGCAATGACCAGGTGAAGCGCGCTTGCCAGATGCTCACCGACTCGCCACTCAACTACGTGGGTTACGTGGAAGGAGATGGGGTTTTCAAGGGCATGGCAGACGTCGTGGTCTGCGATGGCTTCGTGGGTAACGTGGCCTTGAAGAGCAGCGAGGGCGTCGCCGGGCTGATCTCGCATTACATGCGCGCCGAGTTCCAGCGCAACTGGTTCACCCGCCTGGCCGGGCTGGTGGCCTTACCAGTGCTCAGGTCATTGCGCCGCCGTATTGATCCGCGCCAGTACAACGGCGCCAGTTTGCTCGGATTGCGTGGTATTGTGCTGAAAAGCCACGGTGGTGCCGATGCCTTCGCGTTCGGTCGTGCCATCGAAACGGCAGTGCTTGAGGTACGCAAGGGCGTGCCCAGCATGATTGATCAGCGCCTCGAGAGCCTGTTGGCCGCGAAGGAGACCCAGTGAGCTACGCGCGCATCATCGGTACCGGCAGCTATATGCCGGACGAAGTGATTACCAATCACGATCTCGAGCGGATCATCGACACCTCGGATGCGTGGATCCGCGAACGCACGGGTATCGCTGAGCGCCGGCGCGTGGCCCCCGACCAGACCTGCGGAGATCTGGCCGAACAGGCCGCGTTGCGCGCATTGGAAGCCGCCGGGGTGCCTGCCAGCAGCATCGACCTGATCATCGTCGGTACCTGTACGCCCGACCGGGTGTTCCCAAGCACGGCCTGCCTGCTGCAGCAACGCCTGGGCATGCGGCACGGCTCGCTGGCGTTCGACCTCTCTGCGGCCTGCTCCGGCTTCGTCTATGGTCTCGGGGTAGCGAACCAATTTTTCCGCACCGGTAGCGTAAAGCGGGCGCTCGTTATCGGCGCGGAGACCATGACCCGCATCCTTGACTGGACAGACCGCTCAACATGCGTTCTGTTCGGGGACGGCGCGGGTGCCACTGTACTGGAAGCGAGCGACGAGCCCGGCATCCTCTCGGCGCACCTGCACTCGGACGGACAGTATTCTGACTTGTTGGGCGTGCCCTGGGGACCAGGGCAGGGTTACGAGAAGCGGGAGCAGGTGGGCCCCTACATCACCATGCAGGGGAACGAGGTATTCAAGGTCGCCGTCCGCACCCTCAGTCGCATCGTCGATGAGAGCCTCGCCGCTAATGGGTTGAAAAAAAGCGATATTGACTGGCTGGTTCCGCACCAGGCCAACATCCGGATCATCCAGGCCACTGCGCGCAAGTTGGAAATGCCCATGGAGCGCGTGGTTGTCACGGTCGACAAGCAGGGCAACACCTCGGCGGCCTCCATCCCCATGGCGCTGGATACCGCCATCCGGGACGGTCGGATTAAACCGGGCGAACTGCTGCTCCTGGAAGCCTTCGGTGGCGGTTTTACCTGGGGCTCCGCCCTGATTCGTTACTGATCGCGGCACGGCAGGGGATGCGCCCTCTGCCGATGCTGGACGCCAAGTAAATCTTCAGAACGAAAGCGACTTATGAGCAATAACAAGGCCAACCTGGCGTTTATCTTCCCGGGGCAGGGGTCCCAGTCCGTCGGCATGATGGACGACCTGGCCGCCCACACCCCGATCATCGAGGAAACCTTCAAAGAGGCCGGTGACGCCCTAGGCACCGACCTCTGGGGCCTTGTCTGTGATGGCCCCGAAGAGACCTTGAACCAAACTGACCACACCCAACCGGCCATGCTCGCCGCTGGCGTGGCGACGTGGCGCGCCTGGAATGAGGCGGGGGGCGCACGGCCGGCGATCATGGCCGGGCACAGCCTGGGCGAATACACGGCCCTGGTCTGCGCCGGTGCGATGGGATTCGCCGATGCCGTCAAACTGGTAGCGCAGCGGGGCCGTTTCATGCAAGAGGCGGTACCGGCAGGGGAGGGTGCCATGGCGGCCGTCCTCGGCCTGGACGATCAAGCGGTGGTGGATGCCTGCGAGAGCGCCAGCGAGGGTGACGTGGTGGCCGCGGTCAACTTCAATGCCCCCGGCCAGGTGGTGATCGCCGGCGCCCGTGCCGCCGTCGACAGGGCCATGGAAGCGTGCAAAGCGGCCGGTGCGAAAAAAGTAATGCCCTTGCCGGTCAGTGTCCCGTCCCACTGCGCGCTGATGGCACCGGCGGCCGAACGCCTGGCCGACGTGCTAAAGGACATTACGCTCGATGCTCCGGCGATCCCTGTGCTGCACAACGTTGACGTACAAAGCACCGATGACCCCGAACAGATCCGGCAAAGGCTCGTCGCCCAACTTTACAGCCCGATACGCTGGGTAGAGACCATACAATCCATGGTGGACCGAGGCGTTGAGCAGATGGTTGAGTGCGGCCCCGGCAAGGTGTTGGCCGGCCTCAACCGGCGCATTCAGCGCCGACTGCCCATCGTCGCCCTTGCGGACACCAAGAGCCTGCAAAAAGCCGCGGAAAATCAATAAACAACAAGGAGCACTTCAGACATGTTCAGTAATCAGGCGCTGCAAGGCGAAGTCGCCCTGGTCACTGGCGCGAGCCGAGGGATCGGCCGGGCCATCGCGCTGCAACTGGGCGCCATGGGCGCTACCGTTATCGGTACCGCGACGTCCGAAAAGGGCGCGCAGGCGATCAGCGACACCCTGGAAGAACAGGGCATCCAGGGCGGGGGCCGGGTGCTGGATGTCACCGATCCGGACCAGGTCAACGAGCTGGTCAAGGCCGTCGCCGCTGATTTCGGCGCGCCGACGGTGCTGGTCAACAACGCCGGCATCACCCGGGACAACCTCATGATGCGCATGAAAGAGGAGGACTGGGGTAGCATTCTGGACACCAACCTCAGCTCCGCTTTCCGGATGGTGAAGGCCTGCATGCGCGGGATGATGAAGGCCCGCAAGGGGCGGATTATCAACATCGGCTCAGTGGTCGCCTCGGCGGGTAACGCCGGCCAGGCCAACTACTGTGCCGCCAAGGCGGGCCTGGAGGGGCTGACGCGCTCCCTGGCCCGTGAACTGGGCAGTCGTGGGATCACGGTCAACACCGTGGCACCCGGCTTCATCGAAACCGACATGACCCGGGACATGCCCGAGGCGCAGCGTGAGGCCCTCGTCGGCCAGATCGCCCTGGAGCGCCTGGGGCAGCCCGAGGACATTGCCGCCACCGTGGGCTATCTGGCCTCACCGGCGGCCGGTTATATCACCGGTAGCACTTTGCATGTCAATGGTGGCATGTACATGGGCTAACGATTCACTCTAGTTTGTGTTAGCGTGCGCGTGGTCGCGGCTGGTGGCACCGCTGGTGGAGTTCACATACAATACCGGCCCGCAGCCTAGCGACTGCGCCAGGAAACCCTTTCGGAGGACGCATCAAAATGAGCAGCATCGAAGAACGCGTTAAGAAAATCGTCGTCGAGCAGCTTGGGGTCAAAGAGGAAGAGGTGAGCGGTGAGGCCTCCTTTGTTGACGATCTTGGCGCTGACTCGCTGGACACTGTTGAGCTGGTGATGGCCCTCGAAGAAGAGTTCGAGTGTGAGATTCCGGATGAAGAAGCCGAGAAGATCACCACCGTTCAGCAGGCAATTGATTACATCAACAAGCACCTGGGTTCCTGACTCGAACCCAGGCTGGCTTCAGTCGTAATCGGCGCCTCAGGGCCGGCCATGCGCCGGCCCTGATTTTTTCTGGCGTCCCCCTGGCCCCGTGCATTGGGAACGGCTGATTGGCTTGAGGGGTGCAACTGTGTCCAAACGTCGCGTAGTAGTTACCGGGTTGGGCCTGGTCTGCCCGCAGGGCAATACCGCGGAGCAGGCCTGGCAGAATATCATTGCCGGAAAGCCGGCGGCCCGAAGCATTGACCGCTTCGATGCCAGTGAATTCTCGGTTCAATTCGCCGCCATGCTTCAGGATTTCGACGTCAGTCAATATCTGACGCCGAAGGAAGCCCGGAAAATGGATCCGTTCATCCATTACGCTATCGCGGCCGGGGTCCAGGCCATGGAGGATGCAGGGCTCGAGGTCACCGAAGCGAACGCGGCACGGATCGGCGTCTCCATCGGTTCCGGCATCGGGGGCATCAGCGGCATCGAGGCCAACATGGCGGTGCTCAGCAAGAGTGGCCCGCGAAGGATCTCGCCGTTCTTCGTGCCCAGTAGCATCATCAATATGGCCTCGGGCCACCTATCCATCCGCTACGGGCTGCAGGGGCCGAACCTGGCCACCGTAACGGCCTGTGCCGCGGGTACGCACAATATCGGCCAGGCCGCGCGGGCCATCGCCTACGGGGATGTGGACGCGATGCTGGCCGGAGGCTCGGAGATGCCCATCTCGCCGCTGGGCCTGGCAGGCTTTGCGGCAGCGCGCGCGCTCTCCAGCCGCAATGATGACCCGAGTCAGGCCAGTCGCCCTTTTGAGAAGGGGCGCGACGGGTTTGTGCTCGGTGAAGGTGCCGGCATTGTCATGCTGGAAGAGATGGAATCCGCGAAGCGTCGTGGAGCGACCATCTACGGTGAACTGGCCGGGTTCGGTATGAGCGGTGACGCCTACCACATCACCCTGCCGGCCGAGGGGGGCGACGGGGCGCGCCGGTGCATGGCGCACGCGCTGCAGGACGCCCGAATCGACCCCGACCAGGTGGACTACATCAACGCCCACGGCACCTCCACGCCCGCCGGAGACCGGATTGAGGTGGAGGCCGTCCAAAAAGCCTTTGGTGCGCACGCCGACAAACTCGCCATGAGTTCCACCAAGTCGATGACCGGGCACTTACTGGGAGCTGCCGGCGGCGCCGAGGCCGTGTTCTCGCTGCTGGCAATACGTGACCGAGTCGCACCGCCCACCATCAACTACGATGAGCCCGATCCGGACTGCCAGCTCGACTTTGTGCCCAACGAGGCGCGGGCAATGGATATGGACGTCGTGCTCTCGAACTCCTTCGGCTTCGGGGGCACCAACGGCAGCCTGGTCTTCCGGCGGGTATGACCCGACGAATACCCGGGCCGGCGCGAAATGATCGCCACCTGGATCAACGGTAAGCCGGCCGACAGGATCAGTTGCGGTGACCGCGGCCTGGCCTACGGTGATGGGCTTTTCGAAACCATCGCCGTGGTGGGCGGCCGGCCACAACTCTGGGACTGGCATATCGAGCGCCTGCTGGAAGGTTGTCGGCGGTTGCGCTTGCCTCCCCCCGACACCGGCCTGCTATGGGAAGAGAGCACACGCCTGTGCCAAGAACTAGACGGCAGCAGTGGTGTCTTGAAGCTCACTTACACCCGGGGCACCGGCGGCCGCGGTTACGCTCCTCCCGGCAACACCACCCCCACGCGTATATTGGCCTTGTCGGCCTGGCCGCAATGGCCTGCAAGCCGTTGGGAGGAGGGCGTTGCGCTGTTCCTCTGCCAGACACGGCTAGCGGAGCAGCCGCAACTGGCCGGGCTCAAGCACTTGAACCGTCTTGAGCAGGTACTTGCCCGCGCGGAGTGGGACGACCCGCAGTGGGCCGAGGGCCTGGTCCGAGACCCCTCGGGCGGTCCGGTGGAAGGCGTATCCAGCAACCTGTTTGCCGTCGTCCATGGACGGCTGATTACCCCGCCTCTGGACCGGTGTGGCGTCGCCGGTGTAATGCGGCGTAATATCATGCAGTTGGCAGATAAATTGGGTGTGCCGGCCGAGGTGCGTGCGCTGAGCCTCCCCGTACTACGCACGGTGGACGAGGTCTTCATGAGCAACAGCCTGGCAGGGATCTGGCCGGTACGGGCGTTATCCGATCGCACGACGTGGACAGCACCAGGGCCGGTTACCCGGCGCCTGCAGTCGGCGCTCCGGCGCCAAGGCGTCGTCCCAGGTCCCGCGCAGGGTGAAAAATGAGCTGGAAGCGTCTGACAATCCTGGCGTTATCGGTCACCATGCTGGCTGCGCTGGCAGCGGCCGGGGCGGCATGGCAGGCATGGGAGCGGTTGAATGCTCCCGGTCTGGTGGAAGAGCCCGGGACAACTATCGAGATTCCCTCCGGGGCCTCCTTCCGCCAAGTTGTCAGCCTGCTGGAGCGCCACTCCGCGTTTGACGATGAATTTGCACTACGGGTCTACGCCCGGTTCACGGGTGCGGACGGCCGGGTGCGTGCCGGTGAATATGCCCTTGAGCCGGAGATGACCGTACTCGATGCCCTGGACCGCTTTACTCGCGGAGAGGTTATCCAGCACCGCATTACTCTGGTGGAGGGGCTGACCTTCCAGCAGATTCGCCAGGTCATCGCCGCCCACCCGGTACTTGAGCAGACCCTGACAGACCTCAGCGATGAGCAGGTCATGGCAGAACTGGGCGCACCGGAACGGCACCCGGAAGGCTGGTTCTACCCCAGTACCTATACCTTCCCCCGAGGTACATCGGACCGCGATCTGCTGTCCCGCGCAATGGGGCGCATGGAACAGCGCCTTGAGCAGGAGTGGGCCAACCGGGCCGATAACCTTCCGCTGTCCGACCCTTACGAGGCGCTGATACTGGCCTCCATTATCGAGCGGGAGACCGGTCGGGACGATGAGCGCGCCAAGGTTGCCGGGGTATTCACCCGACGCCTGGAGAAGGGCATGCGCCTCCAGACCGATCCCACCGTGATCTACGGTATGGGGGACGCATACGATGGCCGCATCCGCACCGCGGATCTGCGGCGTGACACGCCCTACAACACCTATACCCGGCACGGCCTGACGCCGACCCCGATTGCCATGCCCGGGACCGCTTCAATCCGTGCGGCAGTCAACCCGGCGGACCATGATTACCTCTATTTTGTCTCCCGCGGTGACGGCAGCCACCAGTTCTCGCGGACGCTTGCCGAACATAACCGCGCCGTGCGTCGTTACATTCTGGGGGAGGAGGAGTGAGCCGGGGGCGACTGATCACATTGGAGGGCCTGGAGGGCGCCGGGAAAAGCACCGCGCTTGAATGCGTACGGGATACCCTGCGCCGTCGCGGCGTTGATCCGTTGATGACGCGCGAGCCCGGCGGAACCGCGCTTGGGGAGCAGATTCGTGCACTGCTTCTTGGCCAATCGGACGAGCCCATGGCACCGGCCACGGAGGCGCTGCTGATGTTCGCGGCCAGGGCTGAGCACCTGGCCCGGGTCATCCGCCCGGCACTGGACCGAGGTCGTTGGGTGGTCTGCGACCGATTCACTGACGCCAGTTATGCCTATCAGGGCTGGGGCCGGCAGTTGGGCGCGGCGCGAATCGAAACATTGGAGCAATGGACTCAGGGTGATCTGCGACCCGATCTGACCCTGTGGCTGGATGTCCCCGTGGCGACCGGACTGGCGAGGGCCGCGGGCCGTGGTGAGGCGCCGGACCGCTTTGAGCAGGAGCGCCAAGGCTTTTTCGACCGTGTTCACCAGGGCTACGCCACGCTGGCGGCGCAGCACCCGGAACGCATCCGCCGGGTGGATGCGGGGCAGCCCCTGGAGTCCGTCCTGGAGGCCCTGGAGGCCACCCTTTCACACGCCATCACCCCGTGGTTGCCCGACGAGGGGGCATCCTGATGGCGCGCAAAAAGGAACAGGGGACGGCAGAGCATCCAGCCTGGCGCCCGCCGCAGGGTGCGGTACCTGAGTGGCTGCAACCAAAGCTGGATGACCTCGTTGACCAGGCCCGGACCGGGCGCCTGCCCCATGCCCTGCTGCTGGCCGGGCCGGCTGGGACCGGGAAATCGCTGCTGGCCGGCCACCTGGTGCAAGCCCTGATGTGCGGGGCGCCGGGTACCAATGGCACACCTTGCGGGCATTGCGAGCCCTGTCGCGCGCTGGGCCAGGGTTTGCACCCTGACTTCACGCACTTGGCGCCCGAGGATCAACGGACCGTAATCACGGTTGATGCGGTCCGTGGTATCAGTCAGGCACTGAACCTGAGTAGCCGATTCGGCAGCTGGCGAATCGCGTTGATCGACCCGGCGGATGCCATGAACGTCAGTGCCGCCAACAGCCTCCTCAAGACCCTGGAGGAGCCGCCCGAGGGCGCCCTGCTGCTACTCGTCAGTTCGCGGCCCGCCCGGCTGTCGGCCACGATCCGCAGTCGCTGCCGCAGGCTGGAAGTACCGATACCGCCCGCGGACGTGGCGCGCTCCTGGTTCGAAGGGCAGGGCGAGCGGATTTCTCCAAAGGCTTTGGCCCTGACCGGTGGTGCCCCGTTCCGGGCGCTGGCTTGGGATCGTGCCGGGCTGGTCGGGCGGCTGGAGGCGCTGGCCGAAGACCTGGCCGCACTGCGCGCTGCCCGCAAGGATCCGGTGGGGGTCGCAAAGGACTGGGTAGACGCCGGAGTACCGGTGTTTCTCGACCTGCTGGCCACGCTGCTGTCTGAGTTGGCGCGGCTGCAGGCTGCCGGGCCCCGGGCGACCCGGGCAGAGGTCGCGCAGACCATTGGGCCACTGGCGAGCGGTTGGAGCCGGACCGGGGTACTGACCTACCTGGATGAAGTCCAGGTGGCCCAGGGCCGCCAGGAGCACCCATTGAATCCGCAGATGGTCATCGAGGCCCTGCTCATACGCTGCGTCGAGTCACAATGAGCCTGGCAGGGAAACCCGGCGCGCTGCCCGGTTGTTATTCGTTCTGGCGCCATGTGAAACTGAATTGCCATCAGGAGGGCGCAATACATGGCTGAAACCACACGCAGGTCCCGGGGCCGGCACGGCATCCTCTCCTTGTCCATCAAGGACAAATCCGCGCTTTACGCTGCTTACATGCCGTTTTTAAAGAACGGCGGACTGTTCGTGCCCAATAGCAAAAGCTACCAATTGGGTGACGAGGTCTTCATGCTGCTGTCGCTCATGGAAGAGTCCGAGAAGATCCCGGTGGTGGGCCGCATCGCCTGGATCACGCCGAAGGGGGCGCAGGGGAACCGCACGGCCGGGGTCGGCGTGCAGTTCTCGGACAAGGACAACGGCGCGGCCCGACGCAAGATCGAGGAACACCTGGCCGGCTCCCTGGAGTCCGAGCGCCCAACCCACACCATGTAAAACCATGTAAAGCCGGCCCGCCCTGCGGCCGGCACCGGGCTCCCCGGGCGTTACGCCCGGCAGTGGGGCAGGGCGGCCAGCACCTGTTTGCAGGCATACTCCAGCCGGATCGGGTCCGTATAGAAATGCGGTGAGAACCGCACCCCGCCACACCGGCTTGCAGCCACAACGCCCTCGGCCAACAACGCCTTCCACAAGGCGCGAGGGTCTGCACCGGGTGCCCGAAAGGTGACGATCCCCGCGTGCCGGTCCGGCGCGGCCGGGGTGATCAGTTCCAACGCCGGTTGACCGCCCACCCAGTCCATCAGGTGGCGGCTGTTGTCCAGAACATTCTCTGCCACCGTCTCCAGGCCCACCTCAAGCAGCAGCCCAACACTCGCGGACAGGGCCTGCACCCCCAGCATATTCGGGCTGCCACACTCGAACCTCCGAGCGGTGCTCGCTGCTGCCCAATCCTTCCGGTCGTAGTCCCCGGCGTGCTCCACCATGTGCCAACCGAACTGGTATAGCCGCATGGTATCGATCAATTCGCGGCGAACGTAGAGGAAGCCGAGCCCCTCTGGCCCCAGTAGCCACTTGTGGCCGTCCGCGACCAGGAAGTCCGGTTGCAACTCGGCCACATCGAAGGGCAGGGCGCCCAGGCTCTGAATGCCATCAACGCAACAGAAGACGCCGCGCGCACGGCAAGCCTGAATCAGCCGCGCCACATCCATCCGCTCACCGGTGCCGTACTGGACGGTACTCACCGCCAGCAGGCGCGTGTTCTCGCCCATGGCCTCAATCAGGCGCGACTCCGGGTCCGGGTCCCCGACCGACCAGGAGACATCCCGCACGCGGACCCCCAGACGTTCCAACGACTCCCAGACAATCCGGTTGGAAGGAAACTCGTGCCCGTTAATGACCACCTCATCGCCGGGCTGCCAGTCCAATCCCCAGGCCACGACGGACAGGCCCTCGGAGGTGTTCTTCACCAGGGCGATAGAATCAGGGGAGGGCGCATTGATCAGCTCTGCCAGGCGGGCCTTGAGCCGCTGCTCCGCCTCCAACCACCGGGGGTAATCGGTGGCACCACGGCTGACATTCTCCTCGGCGAACCGCGTAACGGCCTCCCTGCTGCACGCCGGCCAAGGACTGACCCCGGCATGATTAAGGTATGCAATGTCCTCGTCCTGTGGAAACTCCGCCTGCCACCACATAAAGCCCTCCGACCACATCCTGCGCGCCGGGCTAACCCGGAGTGATTCATTGTCACAGGGTAGCCGGGATGAGGCCCGTCTGACCATAATCAAAGGGACCCATCGATATAGCGACCTCAGGGGAGCACTCATGGCAGTAAAAGGGCGCAAAGAGATGCTCGTGATGGCACTGGAGGAAACGGGAGAGCCCCTGGTGGCCCGGTACTGGCCGGTGCCCGAACCGGGTCCTGGCCAGGTCCGTCTCCGGGTACGCGCCTGCGCCGTGTGCCGGACCGATCTCCACGTCGTCGACGGCGACCTGCCGGACCCGCAACTGCCGATCGTGCCCGGCCATGAAATCGTCGGGGTGGTGGATGCAGTCGGCAGTGGCTGCGATCGTTACCACGCCGGTGACCGGGTGGGCGTGCCCTGGCTCGGCTATACCTGCGGGTCGTGTCACTATTGTCGGGCTGGCCAGGAAAACCTGTGTGATCAGGCCCGCTTCACCGGCTACCAGTTGCAGGGGGGCTACGCCGAGTATGCGCTCGCCGATGAAAGGTTCTGTTTTCCCATCCCTGAATCTTACGGCGATGCGGCCGCCGCGCCGTTGCTCTGTGCCGGACTGATCGGCCACCGCTCCCTGCACATGGCTGGCCCCCATGCGCAGCGACTGGGCATCTATGGCTTTGGGGCTGCTGCCCACATAGTCGCCCAGGTGGCCCGGCACGAGGGGCGGAGGTTGTACGCCTTCACCCGTCCCGGTGATGAGACCGCTCAGGCTTTCGCCCGCTCACTGGGCGCTCACTGGTCCGGCCCCTCCGACACGCTGCCACCGGAGCCCCTGGATGCTGCCATCATCTTTGCGCCTGTCGGGGCGTTGGTCCCTCAGGCACTCAGAGCCGTCCGCAAGGGCGGCCGGGTCGTCTGCGGCGGGATTCACATGTCCGATATCCCCACGTTTCCCTATGCCTGGCTCTGGGGTGAGCGCAGTGTCTGTTCCGTCGCCAACCTGACCCGTGCCGACGGCGAGGCCTTCATGCGGCTGGCGCCGGCGGTACCCGTGCGCACCGAAACCGTTGAATACCCGTTACGGGAGGCCAACCAGGCGTTGGATGACCTTCGTCAAGGCCGGCTGCAGGGCGCGGCGGTGCTGGTTCCTTGAAGCCGCCTGGGGCCGCTCGCCGGGTGCCGGCTTCAGCGCCGGGTCGGGTCCAGGGGCCTCAGGCCCATCGCCATAGACTGCGCATAATGTATATTATGTTAAATACAGACTATGTGGACTGATGGCCGCAGGAACACATACAGGTGCATGTGCTCCCCCGTTCATCACCACAGATTCCGCAACCGCCGCGCCTACTCGTTGCCAGTGCTCGGTTTCACCAGCCCTCGCAGACAAACACGAACGAGACACTCTGCCTCGCGCTGCATGTCCAGACGGTCCGGGTCCTGCAGCCAGAGATACAAAAGCCCGGTCATGAACGCGATCAGGGCATCCAGGGCTCGCTCCGGCGTTAAACCCGGCTGCAAGCGGCCCTGCTGTTCGGCAGATTGAAAGCAGCTCAGAAAAACGGCTTCTGCTTCTTCTCGATTCTGCTGCTCGGCGGGCTCCCTCGGTTCACCCGGTCGCCGTTCTCGCCGGTGCAAGACGATCGTGTACACCCTCCGGGCGTGGTCGTCATTGAGCAGATGGCGGATCGCCGCCAGGCACAGCTCTTCCAGCACGGCCACAGGATCCCCGTCCAGTTCCCCGTCATAGGCCGCACGCATCGCTTCCAAGGGAAGCTTCACCCGCCGGACCATCTGGTTGTACAGATCGGTCTTGTCACGAAAGTGCCAATAGATGGCCCCCCGCGTCATCCCGGCTGCCTCCGCGATCGCCGCGAGGCTGGTATTGGCCACCCCACGATCAAGGAATACAGCCTCCGCGGCATCCAAAAGTTGATGGCGGGTCCTTTCCGCTTCTGCCTTGGTCTTGCGCATCGATCTAGGAAAAGTTCAATTATTGACTGTGTAGGTTGGCTGTGTAGTATACATACGTTCCTGTATGTATGTGAGTCGGCGCCAACCCGGCGTCTTTTGCTGGCAACAATCACCGAGCCAACCCCATCTGGAGACCCCAGCGCATGTCCTCCGTCACACCCTCTGTTCCCCGGAAGATCCAACGCGCCCTCGCACCACTTTTCATCGGGCTGGCCTTCTGGGTGGTCCCGGCCTACAGCCAGCAGCCGGATGATATGCCCCCACCGCCGGTTACGGTTGCCCCGGTGGAGACCGACACCGTCGACGTGGAAGGCGTCTACGCCGGCCGTGCAAGGGGGTCGCGGGAGGTCGAGGTGCGCGCCCGTGTGGACGGGATTCTCGAGGAGCGGCTCTATGTTGAGGGTCAGGTGGTCGATAAGGGCAACGCCCTCTTCCGCATCGACGAGGAGCCCTACGAAATCGCACTTCGCCAGGCAGAGGCGGAACAGGCCAATGCCCAGGCGGCGTATAACCAGGCGAACCGGGAATGGCAGCGAATCTCCTCCTTGTATGAACAGGACGCGGTGAGTCAGCGGGAGCGTGACCGCGCGCTGTCGGAATTTGAACTCGCCGAGGCGCAGCTGGCGATGGCCCAGGCCGCGGTCCGCGATGCCGAGCGGAACCTGCGCTACACCGAGGTGGAAGCCCCACTGGCCGGCGCAACGGGACTGGAGGTGCTGCCGGAAGGGAGTCTGATCGAACGGGGCACCCTGCTTACCAGCATCACTGAGCACGATCCCATCCATGTGCGGTTCGCGTTGCCCGAAGATGACGCGGCAGTCCAGCGCGCGGCCCGCGAAGCGCGCCTGGCCGCCGGTGATGAGCATGAGTACGAAGCAGAGTTGCGCATGCCCGACGGCAGCACTTATCCGGAATCAGGCACCGTGGATTTCACCGACAGCACCATCGATCCGCGCACCGGGTCGGTGACCGCCCGGGCCGTGTTTCCCAATAAAGAGCACCGCATCGTCCCCGGCCAGTTTCTCCGCGTGAAACTCATCCTGGAGCAGTATGAGGATGCCGTGGTGGTGGATGAGACCGTGGTCAGCGAGGGCCCGGAGGGGCCGCAGGTCTTTGTGGTTGATGAAGAGGACAAGGCTCAGGTAAGACCGGTGGAACTCGGCCCGGTGGTCGATGGGCGTCAGATCATCCTGTCCGGACTGGAGGTCGGCGAGCGATTAGTGGTGAACGGCCATGTCGCCTTGCAGGACGGGATGCCCGTCGACGTCGCCGAAGACCAGGCGGACGAGGAGTAACCCCCATGTTGCGGTTCTTCATCGACCGGCCGATTTTCTCCTCGGTTATCTCGATCATCATCGTGTTCGCCGGGCTGGCCGCTCTGCGCGCGCTGCCCGTTGAACAATACCCGGACGTGGTGCCGCCGGAGATCGTGGTTCAGGCCTCCTACCCGGGGGCCAGTTCGGATGTGCTTGCCGAGGCGGTAGCGGCACCGCTGGAACAGGAAATCAATGGCGTGGACGACATGATCTACATGGAGTCCACCAGCACTGACGCTGGCACTCTGCAGATCTCTGTCTCCTTTGAGATGGGGACCGATCCAGACCAGGCGGAGATCAACGTCAATAACCGAGTGCAAGCCGCCCTGCCCCGCCTGCCCCAGGCGGTCCGTGACCAGGGCGTCCGGGTCGAGGCCCGGTCCACCAACATCTTGCTGGTGAGCACGCTCAACTCGCCAGACGGTAGCCACGACACGCTAGAGCTCAGTAACTATGCCCTGCTGAACATCATCGACGAGCTGGAACGCCTTCCCGGAGTTGGCGAGGCGTCCCTATTCGGCCAGCAGGACTACTCCATGCGTATCTGGCTGCGGCCGGACGCCCTGGCACAGTACGACATGACCCCGGCCGACGTGGCTGCGGCGATCCGCGAGCAGAATGCCCAGTTTGCGGCCGGCCAGATGGGGGCCGAGCCGGCGCCCGATGGCCAGGCCTTCACCCTGGCCGTGACTACCCGCGGGCAGCTGGAGACCATTGAGGAGTTCGAGGACATCATCTTGCGCTCCGACGAGTCGGGCGCAACCCTGCGCCTCGGGGACGTGGCGCGGGCGGAACTGGGTGCCCAGAACTACGCCTTCTCCGCCACCTACAACGGCGAGCCCACCGTACCCATCGGGGTCTATCAGGCACCGGGTGCCAACGCCCTGGAAACCGCCGAACAGGTGCGCGCGGCGCTGGCCGACACGTCGGAGCGCTTCCCGGAGGGCATCGAGTACACCATCCCCTACGACACCACCGAGTTCGTCGAGGTGTCCATCCAGGAGGTCTACACCACGCTCTTTATCGCCGTCGGGCTGGTGGTGTTGGTCACCTTCGTTTTCCTGCAGCACCTGAGGGCAACCCTGATCCCCGTCGCGGCCATCCCGGTCTCCCTGATCGGGACCTTCGCCGGCATGCAGGCGATGGG
Source organism: Alkalispirillum mobile (assembly GCF_003664325.1). Classification (NCBI taxonomy): domain Bacteria; kingdom Pseudomonadati; phylum Pseudomonadota; class Gammaproteobacteria; order Chromatiales; family Ectothiorhodospiraceae; genus Alkalispirillum; species Alkalispirillum mobile. The sequence continues at coordinate 256,541 of NZ_RCDA01000001.1, read as the reverse complement.
GTTCTCGGTCAACCTCCTGACGCTATTCGGGCTGGTGCTGGCCATCGGCATCGTCGTGGACAACGCCATCATCGTGATGGAGAACGTCGAGCGGCTGATGCACGAGAAGGGCTTGAAGGCCAAGCAGGCCTCTATCGAAACCATGCAGCAGGTGGCGGGCGCGGTGGTGGCATCGACGCTGGTGCTGGTCGCGGTGTTTGCCCCGGTTACCTTCCTTGGGGGACTGAGTGGCGAGTTGTATCGCCAGTTTGCGGTCACCATCGCCTTCTCGGTGGTCGTTTCCGGTGTGGTGGCACTCACCCTCACGCCGGCCATGTGCGCCCTGCTTCTCGACAAGCAGCCCAAAGAGCCGTGGCTGCCCTTCCGCATCTTCAACCGCGGCTTTGACTATGTCACCCGCGCCTTCGTCGGTGCGGTGGGGTTCCTGGTCCGAAACCGCACGGTCGGCGTATCCCTCTTCGCCGTCGCTGTGGGCGGCGCCGTGTTCCTGCTGGATCGGATGCCCGACGGTCTGGTCCCGCAGGAGGACCAGGGCTTTGCACTGGTCGTGGCGCAGCTCCCGCCGACCTCGGCGCTGGGGCGTACCGAGGAGGTCCGGGATACCCTTGCAGCCCAGCTCCAGCAACTGGACGAGATACAGGAGTTTACGGCCTTCGCCGGCTTCGACATCATCGCGGGGTCGTTGCGGACCAACGCAGCCGTGGGTTTCGTAAACTTCACCGACTGGGCGGAACGCCCGGCGCCAGCGCAGCATGCCGGCGCCATGAGCGAGCAGATTTCGGGCATGGGCTTCGGGTTGCAGGAGGCCAACGTCTTCTCGTTCGTCCCGCCCCCCATCCAGGGGCTCTCGCTGACCGGCGGCGTCGAGGGCTTCCTGCAGACGCGCGAGGACATGAGCCCGGCCGAGTTGGAGGCCCTCGCCAATAAGGTGGTTGAGCGGGCCAACGAACGCCCGGAGTTGGTGGATGCGCAGACCACCCTCGATACCGGCATCCCCCGCTACCGCGCGGAGGTGGACCGCGAGAAGGCCAAGGCAGCGGGCGTTCGCGTGGACGAGGTGTTCAACACCATGCAGGCCACCTTCGGCTCACTCTACGTGAATGACTTCACGCTGGCCGGGCGGCTTTGGCAGGTCAACCTCCAGTCCGAGGACGATTTCCGTACCCACCCGGAAGACCTGCGGCACGTCTTTGTGCGTTCGGAAGGCGGGGAGTTGCTGCCAGTCAGTTCCCTGGTCACCCTGCAGCGCGAATCCGGGGCGGACATCATCAACCGCTTCAATATCTACCCGGCGGCCCGTCTGCTGGCCGATCCCGCGCCCGGCTACACCACCGGCGAGGCCAAGGCAGCACTGGAAGCCGTGGTGGCGGAGATTCAGGAGGAGGAGCAGGCAGACACACTGCTCGGCTGGATCGGCGAGGCCTACCAGCTGGAGGTGGCAGCCGGCGCCGGTGGTACCGCCTTCGCCATGGGGCTGCTGATGGTGTTCCTGATTCTGGCTGCGCAGTATGAGCGCTGGACGTTGCCGCTGGCCGTGGCCAGCGCGGTGCCCTTCGGGGTGCTGGGGGCTGCCGCATTCGCCCTGCTGCGCGGATTCCCCAACGACATCTACTTCCAGGTCGGTCTGCTGGTGCTGATCGGGCTCGCAGCCAAGAATGCCATCCTGATCGTGGAGTTCGCGGCGCAGAACCGGGCCAGTGGCATGACCTCTACCCAAGCCGCCATGGAGGCGGCCCGGCAGCGCTTCCGCGCCATCATGATGACCGCGCTGACCTTTATCATCGGCACCCTGCCGCTTGTGTTCGCTACCGGGGCCGGGGCGGCCAGCCGGCAGGAGATCGGCACTGTCGTGGTGGGCGGCATGCTCGCAGCGAGCACGCTCGCCCTGCTCTTCGTGCCGCTCTTTTACAAGATGCTCGATGACGTGGCCACCTGGCGCACCGAGCGCCGGGACCGGCGTGCGCAGGAAAAAGCGGCGCAATCCGACGACAAGGAGGCCGGGGACCATGCGTAAGGCGATAACCACTGTAGCCACTGCACTGGTACTGGCCGGCTGCGCCGTGGGACCCGACTACCAGGCCCCGGAGATGGACCTGCCGCAGGCGTGGCCGGAGAGCAGCCTGTTGGCCGATGAGGAACGGGAGGCCTGGATCAACTGGTGGGAGCAGTTCGACGACCCCACGCTGAACCAGCTGGTGGAGCGGGCGGTGGCGGATAACCTGGATATCCGCCTGCAAGCGGCCCGACTCGAAGAAGCCCGCGCCCGTCTGGGCCTGGCCCGCGCGGAGCAATTGCCCACGGTGGACCTGCAGGCCGAGGCGGCGCGGGAGCGCAGCCCCGCCACCATGCAACCGGAGTTTCCCGGTGTTGAATCGCAGAGCCGGACCGACAACCTGTTCTCGGTCAGTGGACTGTTGGGGTACGAGCTTGATCTGTTCGGCCGCCTGGCGCGGGAGCGTGAGGCCGCCGAGGCCTTCCTGCTGGAGAACATCTTCAGTCAGGACGCCGTCCGGTTGAACATCATTGCCGACGTGGTCACCACCTACTTCGACCTGCGGGCAGCGCAGCAACAGTTGGCCATCACGGAGAACACCCTGGCCTCCCGGCAGGAGACCTTAGAGCTGGAGCGCACCCGGTACGAGGCCGGCGAGACCGACGAGCTGACCCTGCGCCAGGCCGAGGCGGAACTCCAGACCACCCGGGCGGAGATCCCCATGCGCCAGGAACAGGTGAATACCCTGGAGGGGGTGCTAGGCGTGTTGGTGGGCATGAGCCCCTCAGAATTGATGGCCATAGATGACATGGACCTGGGTGAATACACACCACTCAAGGCCATCCAGCTGCCGGAGGACGTGCCCTCGCTGCTACCCTCGGAACTGCTGGAGCGGCGGCCGGACGTGCGGGCGGCCGAGGCGGAACTGATGGCCGCCAATGCCGCGATCGGGGTCGCCCAGGCAGACCGCCTGCCGCGACTGAATCTGACTGCGCTACTCGGCACCACCGCCACCGATACCAGTGATCTGTTCACCGGGGCCGCCGAGACCTGGGGCATCGGTGCCTCGGTCGCCGGCCCGCTGCTCGACTTCGGCCGCGGGCGCGCGGGCGTGGAGACTGCGGAGGCCCTGGCGGAGCAGTCGCGCACCCGCTACCTGGCCACGGTGACCACCGCCTTCAACGAAGTCCGCGACGCCCTCAGCCTCTACCGCACCAGCGGTCAGCGGGCCCAGGCCATCCGCGAGCAGGTGGAGGCGGTGGAACGCACCCTCCACCTGGCGGAACTGCGGTATCAGGAGGGCTTCATCGGCTTCATCGAGGTACTGGATGCCCAGCGCACGCTGCTGAATGCGGAACTGGCCCTGGCCGAGGCGGTGCGTGACCAGTTGAACGCCACCGCCACGCTCTTCAAGGCCCTGGGCGGTGGCTGGGAGTACCCGGTGGGCGAGATCGATGAGTACGACCAAGAGGCTGCCGGCACGGAGGGCCAGGGCTGAGCGGCCGCATGCGGGTTAGCGCCGGGCGACCCACTGCACCACGTGGGCCAGTCCGGTGTGCCCGACCCCTTCCAGCACCTCCCGCTCGCACTCCCGGGCCACCTCCGGGGTCAGGCCGGAGAACTCATCCCGCAGGGTGGCCAGATCCATCATCATGGCCTTATCCGGCGGCCCCCCCGTACCGTAACCAAGCTGCTTTGGCGTGTAGGCCTCAATGATCACCACACCGCCGGGCCGCAATCCGGCGGCGGCAGCGGCATGCGCCCGCGCCCGCAAGGCAGGCGGCAGGTGGGCAAAGATGCCGACGACGCCGTCCCAGGTCTGAGGGTCGATCCGGTACTCAGCCAGGTCCGCCAGGACCCATTCGACCTCCACACCCCGCATCTCCGCAAGGCGCCGCCCCTTGCCCAGGCCAACCTCTGAGGCGTCCACCGCGGTCACCCGGAACCCCTGACCGGCGAGCCAGACGGCATTACGCCCCTCCCCCTCGGCCAGGCAGAGCACCCGGCCCCCTGCCGGGATCCGCCAGGCCTGAGCGGCCAGAAAGTCATTGGGTTCAGTACCGTAAAAATACGCCTGATTGTCGTAGCGTTCGTCCCACATGCGGGTCGCTCCGGTTACTGATTGCATCGAAATTCATTTAGGTCGCGCCCGACCTCCAGTTCTCCCACACCGGGGTGCCGGACCAGGCCTCAGCCAGGAAGTCGACGAACACCCGCACCTTGGCGGGCAGGTAGCGCTTTGACGGATACACGGCGTAAACGCCCAGAGGCGGCAGGTGGTAATCCTCCAGAAGCGGCGTGAGTCGACCGGCGCGGAGGTCGTCCCGGACGAGGAAGGCCGGTAGCTGCGCAATGCCGTCGCCGGCCAGGGCTGCCGATCTCAGTACATCGCCGTTGTTGGCCGTCAAATAGCCGTCCACGCGCACCGGGATGCTCTCGCCGTCCCGGTGATAGGTCCAGGTCCGGTAGGGGTCTGCCTGGGTGTACAGCAGGCAGCTGTGCTCGCTGAGCTCCTCCGGACTTCGCGGGGCCCCCGCCCGCTCCAGGTACGCTGGTGCGGCACAGGTCACGATGCTGACCGGGGCCAGCTTGCGTGCTACCAGGTGCTCCGGCAAGGAACGACTGATACGGATAGCCAGGTCATGGCCCTCGCCCATCAAATCCACCTGGCGGTCATCCAATGACAGGGCGAGCGCCACCCGCGGGTAGCGGCCATGGAACGGGGAAATCAGCTCCGCCAGGTAGAGGGTGCCGAACGAGGCCGGGGCGGAGACCCGTAACTGGCCGCCAGGCTCTCCGCCCTCCGCACTCACCTCCGCTTCGGCCTCCTCCAGGCGGCCCAGCAAATCCTTGCTGTGCCGGTAGAAGATCTGACCCGGCTCGGTCAGGGTCAGTCGCCGCGTAGTGCGCTGGAACAAGCGCGCCTGCAGGTGCGCCTCCAACTCCGAGATCTGGCGGGAGGTGGTGCTGGTTGCCCGCCCCAGGCGCTCGCTCGCCGCCACGAAGCTGCCTGCCTCCACCACGGCCACAAAGGCCTCCATGGCCAGCAGTCTGTCCATCAATCGTCCCCGTGTCCGTGTTCGTCATCCGCAGCCGATGAACCAGGTTCCGGTAGCGTCCCATGCGCATCTTGGATGGGTTCGTCACCCAGGTTCACGCCGCGTTCCCGGAAGCGAGCATCATACGCGAGCCAGGCCTGGTAAATGTCCTCCGGCCACCAGTCCTGAAAGTAAGCGATAATGGCATCCGCCTCCTCCTCATCGAGCACGGCCCGCCAGGGCGGCATCCCCGGCCCCAGTCCGTAGAGGATGAAGTGGCGCAATTCCGCGCGGGCGTGGTGCCACGCATGCCCGGTGCCGTTCAATGGTGGTGGACCGGTGCGGCCCTGGGCGTCCCGCTGGCGCCAGTCTTCAGCGCCCTCGCCCCCAACCCCGTGGCACTGGGCGCAGTACTGCTGAAAGAGCGCCTCACCCCGGACGACTTGCTCGTCGGTGTACCAGCGTTCGGCGTCCTGGCCCTGCTCGGCACAACCCACCACCACGGCCGCGGCGAGCATCAATCCCCCGGCAGCGCGGAACGGACCCTGCAGTCGCACCATGCGCTTAACGCTGCTGCGCGGTCTTCCACGCCTCGGTATGCGCTTCATCGGAGATGTTCCATTCGGTGGCCGCGTAGCGGTCATCGTCCGTGTCCTGGAGCACCCAGCGGGCGAAGCGTGCCACCTCTACCGCCGGCCTCAACGCGCCGTCCCGGTGCATGGCGCGGAAACGTTCCACCAGCGGGAAATCCTGCCGGGAACTCTCGCGGATACGGGCCTGCATGGGTGTATCCACCACGCCCGGGCGCAGACTGCCCACCCGCACGCCACGATCCCGCAGTTCCTCATCCAGGCATTGGTAGAGCATGTGCAGCGCGGCCTTCGCGGCGCAATAGGCACCCCACCCGGGAATGGGGCTGTGCGCTGCCCCCGAGGATATGTGCAGCACCCGGCCGCCGTTCTGCAGCGCAGGCAGTAGCGCCTGGGTGAGAAACAGCGGGCCCGCCACGTTGATGGCCTGATTGTGCTGCCAATCGTCCGGGGTGACCTCCGCCAGGGGCCGGATCGGCTCAATAACCCCGGCGTTGTGAACAAGGTGGCGAAGCTGGCCACCCTGTGCGGACACCACCGCGACCAGCCGCTGACGCCCCTCGGCATCGCTGATATCCGCCACCACAGGGAGGATCGCCCCCGGCTCTGCCTCCTGGGCGACCTCCTCCAGCGGGGTACTCCGCCGCCCCGTGATGATCACCCGATGGCCACAGGCAGCCAGCTCCAGCGCCAGCGCCCGTCCAAGGCCGCTACCCCCACCGGTGACCAGACTGAGATCTTGTGTCATCGGGCTGTCTCCTGCTCTGCAGTGAATTGTTGGCCGAGGGGCGGGCCGGTCAGTCGACCCCGACAACCCGGACCGGGTGGCCGTCCAGGTAAGCCGTCGCCGCCTCCGCCAGTTGGGCTACGATCCGTTGGCGGGCTTCGCGACTCCCCCAGGCCGAATGGGGCGTGACGATCAGGTTCGGGATATCCCGTGCCAGCAGGGGGTTGCCGTGAACCGGGGGTTCCTCGCTGAGCACGTCCACGCCCGCGCCGCCGATCTGCCCGCTGCGGAGCGCGTCAGCGAGGGCCGGCTCGTTGACTATGCCACCCCGCGCACAATTGATCAGTAGCGAGTGGCTCGGCATCTGCCGGAGTTCCTCGGTGCCGATAAGGTCCCGCGTGGCTTCCGTCAGCGGACAATGCAACGACAGAACGTCCACCTCGGGGAGCAGATCCGTTAGCGGAATCCGGTCGGGCGACGGTGTTGCCGTTCCGGGCCGGGCGGCCACCTTGACCGTCATGCCAAAGGCACGGGCCAGATCAGCGACCCGCCGGCCCAGTTCACCGTAACCGACCAGGCCCAGTGTGCGCCCGGACAGCTCCGATATCGGGTAGTCCAACAGGCAGAACTGGTCGCTGCGGCCCCAGTCGCCCGCCTGCACCGCGTTATGGTAATCCACCAGCCGGGTGCTCAGGGCCAGCATCAAGCCTATCGCATGCTGTGCAACCGCATCGGTGCCATACCCGCGACAATTACAGACGGTGATGCCTCGGGCCCGCGCCGCCTGCAGATCGATGTTGTTGGTGCCCGTGGCAGCAACCAGGATCAACCGCAGGTCGGGGGCGGCCGCCAATGCCTTTTCGTCGAGGACTACCTTGTTGACGACCACCGCATTCAGGTCGGCGACGCGGTCGCCCACCTCGTCGGCAGACGTGCGTTCGTAGTGACGCAGGCCCGGCAAGGCACTATCCAGCGCGGTCAGGTCCAGGTCGCTTTTGTCCAGCGAGTTCCGGTCCAGGAAAGCTGAGCGCATGAGCGTCTCCTTGGTTCAAAGTCAAGGGCATGAGGGGGTTGACAACGAGGGCTTATGCACAAGCCGGCAGTCACTCTCCAAGGGTCAGACATTTCTTGCCGTATCTTTACAAACCCCTTCGAAAAATCGCCTATATGTTTGTTTTTAATTGCGTTTTAGTAATTGGTTGCTGAGTAAACAGAACCGCAGAGAGCGCATAGCAATGCCGGTTACAGCGGCGTTTCCCCCTGTTGTCCACACAGTTATCCACAGGTTCTGTGGATTATCCGGCTTTCCCCAGCCGGCGCGGTAACTTACCGCCGGACTGGTGCAGTCACCGGCCCCGCGGTATCCTCGCGATCAAAATCCCTGACCAAGTTGAACATGAAAATCGGCCCGTGGAAACTCAATGGCCGGGTGCTGCTTGCCCCCATGGCCGGAATCACTGACCTGCCGTTCCGTCGGCTCTGCAGGCGCTGGGGGGCGGCGCTCGCTGCTTCGGAGATGGTGGCGTCGGACCCCACCCTCAGGAACACCCGCAAGAGCCAGTGGCGCAGCACACTGGACAGCGACGAGAGCCCCCGCGTGGTACAGATCGCCGGGGCGGACCCCACCGCGCTGGCCGAGGCCGCACGCTATAACGTCAGCCGCGGCGCTCAGATCATTGATATCAACATGGGGTGTCCGGCAAAGAAGGTCTGTAACCGGATGGCCGGCTCGGCACTGATGGCGGATGAAGCCCTGGTGCGGGAGATCCTGGAGACTGTCGTGGCCGCGGTGGAGGTCCCGGTCACCTTGAAGTGCAGGACGGGTCCTACCGCGACCCGCCGGAACGCGCTTACCATTGCCCGCATGGCCGAGGACGCCGGGATCGCAGCCCTTGCGGTGCATGGCAGGACGCGTGACCAGGCCTACCGTGGCGAAGCCGAATTCCGGACCATCGAGGCCGTTTGCCGCGCGGTGGACATCCCGGTGGTCGCCAATGGGGATATCGAGACCCCGCAGGGGGCCGCGACAGTGCTGCGTGAAACGGGAGCGGACGCGATCATGGTCGGCCGGGGGGCCCAAGGGCAACCCTGGCTGTTCAACGCCATTCACCAGTACCTCGAGACCGGCCAGCATGCCGCACCTCCGGTACTGGCCACGCGGGAACAGACATTGCGCAGCCACTTGCAGGCGATTCACCAGTTCTACGGGGATTGGATGGGCACGCGTATCGCCCGCAAGCACATCAAGTGGTATCTACAGCGGAGTTGGCTGGTCTGCCCCGAACATATCAGGCCACTGATGCGGGCGGCCGACCCGTCGGCACAACTCACGCTGCTTGATAGCGTCATAGCGGAAGTGCCGGCGCGTCCAGAGGCGGCCTGACAACGATCACCCGTGGTCCAGGGTGGCCGCCGACAGGCCCCCGCGTCCGGTCAGTTGACCTGTAGCGGTGGCTCCGGGGCATCCAGCGCCTCCGGTGCGGGCACCGGCTCATCCGGGGCGCGCACGAACTCCTCCAGCCCGGTAATGAACACATCGACCCGCCGGTTACGGGCCCGGTTGTCGCCGGTGGTATTTGGCACCAGCGGCCGCGTGTCGGCGTGCCCCTGGGCGATGAACCGTTCCGAGTTGATGGGTGCGGCATCCATCAACAGGTGCACAACCTCGGTGGCACGGGCCGTTGAGAGCTCCCAGTTGGAACGGAATCTTTCCGTGTCGATCGGTACGTCATCGGTGTGCCCCGAAACCCGGATCGTACCGCCCTGCCCCGCAAGAACGCCCGCCACAGTGTCCAAGATAGGCAGAAAAGACTCGTTCACATCGGCACTACCGGAGGGAAAGGCCGCCTTTTCCGGAAAGCGGATCAGCACGCTCTCATCCTGCCGCTCCACCTCCAGCAATCCCTCGCCGAGCTCCTGCTCCAACTGCTCCTGCAGGTCCTGGGTGATCTGGTCCATGGGGTCCGGAATCGCATCCATCATGTCTTCAAGCACGCTCGGGTCCACCGGCGAGCCCCCGTCGAAATCGATGGGACTGGGGCTCGGGCTGCGTTCGCCCTCGGTGAGCTGGGGCCCGAACGCCGCCCGGATGGACTCGGCAGCAAGCCGGTACTTCTCGGCATCCAGCGAGGAAAAGGCGAAGAGCATGACGAAGAACACCACCAACAGGGCCATCAGATCGGCGAAGGTGGTGATCCAGGGCGGCGGGCAGCGTTTCTTCGCAGCCATGGGTTCAGGCGCTTTCCTGGCTCTGCTGCTCGCTGGCGCGGGCCTCTTCCATCTCGGCCAGCTCGCCACGGGCCTTGGTCGGCAGGTAGGCGCTGAGGAGATCCTCGATCATCCGCGCATTGAACCCCTGGCGGATGCAGTTGATGCCTTCCAGGATCAGCATCTTGTTCGCCCGTTCGTTCTGCGCCCGCAGTTCCAGCTTGTCCGCTATGGGCAGCGCCACAAGCTGGGCGAACATGGCGCCGTAAAGCGTCGTGAGCAGCGCGGTTGCCATGCCTGGGCCGATGGCTGCCGGGTCATCCAGATGGGCGAGCATCTGCACCAGGCCCACGAGGGTGCCGATCATCCCGAACGCCGGGGCTGACTCACCGATGGCCCGGAATATCCGCTGGCCGACCTCGTGCCGCTCCACCGACAGTTCCAGGTCTTCCTTGAGCACCTTGTGCATCAGTTCGGGGTCCACCCCGTCGGCGCACAGTTGCAGCCCCTTTCTGAAGAAGGGGTTCCCGACGTCTGCGTCCTCCAATGCGAGCAGTCCCTTCATCCTTGCCGTCTTGGCCAGGTCCTTCACCTGCAGGATGAGTGTCTTGGGGTCTTCCTCTGAGCGGGTGAACGCCCGCCCAGCCACGCGGAAGGAGTTCATCACGTGATTGAAGGGGAACTTGATCATCGTCGAGGCCAAGGTGCCACCGAAGACAATCAGCAGTGCCGGCGCATAAAGGAATTCGCCGGGCGCAGAGCCCATAGCGATGGCCGAGAAGATGATGGCAATCCCGGCCACCAACCCTAAAAGCGTTGTTTTGTCCAAAAACTGCGCTCCTCCGCGACCGGTGTGATTTTGAACAGGGCAACATCATAGCAGGTTGGTCCGGTCGACCCTAAGGGTTGCCCTTACTCCGCTCTCGCCTCGCGAGGCGGATCGCCTAAACTTGCAGGGTGCACAGAACTGAGGGGCAGGTTGGACGCCATTCATTGTGCGGCGTTATTAACAGCCGATATCCATTAAGCCTTCGCATTATTGACGGCGGCTTACGCATAAGTGTCTGTTTTTCGAAAACACTTTGCCAGCCACCAAGGCTGTGGTTAAGCTAGCCGGAGTATCGGGCAGGCAAGCGGAATCAATAACAGATGCCGTCCGGACTCCGTAACTAACGGGACGTTAAAACCGACTATAAGACTCGGGAGGAGCACCATGGGCTACCGCGATATCCATCGTGAATCCATAGAAGCGCCAGAAACCTTCTGGCGGCGCGAGGCGGAGAAGCTCGACTGGTTCGAGCCGCCGCAAGAGATTCTCAGCCAGGACGAGAAGGGCTTTTACCGCTGGTTCAAGGGCGGCAAGCTCAACATCACTCACCTCGCCCTCGACTACCACTGCGAAAATGGTCGCGGTGACCAGACCGCCGTCATTTACGATTCCCCGGTGACCGAGACCAAGCAGCAGTTCACGTACAACGAACTGCGTGACCGGGTGGCGAAGGCCGCCGGCGCCCTGCGGGAACTGGGCGTGGAAAAGGGCGACCGCGTGGTCATCTACATGCCCATGGTGCCGCAGGCGCTGGAGGCGATGCTGGCCTGTGCCCGGCTGGGTGCGGTTCACTCCGTCGTCTTCGGTGGGTTCTCCCCCAATGAGTTGGCCATCCGCATCGACGATGCCAAGCCCAAGGCCATCATCACCGCCAGCTGCGGCGTCGAATTCACCCGCGTCATCCCCTACATGCCGCTGGTGGACGAGGCGCTTAAGCGCTCTGCCCACCCCCCGGAGAAGGTGCTGGTCGTGCAGCGCGAGCAGGAGCAGGCGGAACTGAAGCCGGGCCGCGACCACGACTGGGACGCACTGTGTGCGCAGGTGAGTCCGGCGGAGCCTGTCCCGGTGGATGCCACCGACCCGCTCTATGTGCTGTACACGTCCGGCACCACCGGCAAGCCCAAGGGCGTCATTCGCGACACCGGTGGCTACGCCGCCGCACTGAACTTCAGCATGGGTGCGGTTTACGACCTCCATCCCGGGGAGGTCTTCTGGACGGCTTCGGACGTGGGCTGGGTAGTCGGCCACTCCTACATTGTGTATGCACCGCTGATTCGCGGTTGCACCACCATCGTCTACGAGGGCAAACCGGTCCGGACTCCGGATGCGGGGGCATTCTGGCGGGTCATTTCCGAATACAAGGTGAAAACCTTCTTCACGGCCCCCACCGCCTTCCGCGCGGTAAAGAAGGAGGACCCGGAGGCCAAGCTGATGGCCAACTACGACATCAGCTGCCTGGAGAAGCTGTTCGTGGCCGGTGAGCGCCTGGACCCGCCCACTTACGAGTGGCTCACCCAGATCCTGGACGTACCGGTGATCGACCACTGGTGGCAGACCGAAACCGGCTGGCCCATCGTGGCCAATCCAACCGGCATCGAACAAAAGCCGGTCAAATCCGGCTCGGCCTCCGTGCCCACCCCGGGCTACAACGTGATGGTGCTGGACGACAGCGGCAAGCCGTTGCCCGCCGGCGAACAGGGCAATCTGGTCGTCAAACTGCCCCTGCCTCCCGGCTGCCTGCCCACCCTATGGGGCGACGACGAGCGGTTCCGGCGCTCCTACCTGGAGCGGTTCCCGGGTTATTACGACACCTCGGACGGCGGCTATATCGATGACGAGGGCTACGTCTTCATCATGGGCCGGGTGGACGACGTCATCAACGTGGCCGGCCACCGCCTGTCCACCGGCGAGATGGAAGAGGTGATCGGCAGCCACTCCGCCATCGCCGAGTGTGCCGTTGTGGGCATCCACGACGAAATGAAGGGCGAACTTCCGGTGGGCTTTGTGGTGCTCAAGGACGGCGTCGAGGTGGACGAGGAAACCCTGGAGAAGGACCTGGTCCAGCTTATCCGCAACGAGATTGGCGCCATTGCCTGCCTGAAGCAGGTGGCCGTGGTGCAGAAGCTACCCAAGACCCGCTCCGGGAAGATCCTCCGCAAGACCATCCGGCAACTGGCCAAGGAGGACGAGGTGGCAGTGCCCTCCACCATTGATGATCCGACCAGCCTGGATGAGATTGGTCGCGCGATGGAGAGCAAAGGCATCGGCCGTCCCACGGCTTGAAGCTACCTGTTAGCGGCCCAAAGGGCCCGGCGGGGGCAAGCCCCGCCGGGCCCTTTGCCTTTCAGGGCAACAAACCCGCCCGTCGGAGTCGGGCTAACGGGTCCTGCCGGTAGAACTCGCGCATCTGCGCATACACGGCGGGAAAGGTCTCGTTCAACGGCGCCGGGTCGGTAAAGAAGGCCTCACTGGCCACCGCGAAGAATTCACCGGGGTTTTCCGCGGCGTACGCGTCGAAGGGCAACCAATCGGCCTGCGCCTCTACCCCCTCGGTGAACCGGCCCCAGGCCTCGCTGAAGGCTTCGGCCCATGCCCCTGCATCCATGTCCGCGTGCAGGGGTGGCTGGCCGTTGGCATCACCGTTACGCATATCGAGCTTGTGCGCACACTCGTGAATGACCACGCTGAACCCCGGCTCGGGGGTTTGCACATCCTCGGCCGAAAGCACCAGCGGGCCGCGTTCCCAGGCCTCACCGACCAACGGGCCCTCCTCCTCGTGGACCACCCCGAACTCGTCCTCCCAGACGTGCCGGGCCACAAACCCCGAGGGGTAAAGGAGCACCGTCACCCAGTCGTCGTACCAGTCCAGTCCCAGGCCGAGCACCGGGAGGCAGGCCTGTGCTGCTACGGCCAGGCGCAGGGCTTCGTCCGGCTCCAGCCCACCCACGCCTTCCCATTGCCGGGATGCAAGGAACTGGCGGGCAAGCGCCTCCAGCGCCGGGCGCTCGTCGGCGCTAAGACCCGGCAATGGCCAGCACTGGGCCATGGCCTCGTGCCAGTGCAGGGTGTTGAGAGGCTCTCCGGGGCGGCTACCGCGCCAGAATCTGTCCAGACGGAACATCCGCCTACCTCCGGGGCCGCCGGGATGCCGGGTTGATCAGCGTCATACCTCCATCTTAACCCATGGCGGGCCGGAGGACTTGGGTTGACCTGCCACATGGGGGATAATCCCGCCTCCGCGCCTAAATCCGGAGCATTGATGAGCACACAAGGCCCCAGACGCACCGTTACCGTCGGTGGGACCACATTCACTCTGCTCGGCACCGCCCACGTCTCCCGTGCCAGTGCCGAGGAAGTCAAGGCCCTGATCCGCAGCGGCGAGTTCGATGCCGTCGCCGTGGAGCTGTGCGACAGCCGCTACCTCAGTCTGACCAATCCTCAGGCACTCGAGCAGATGGACCTGTTCAAGGTACTGCGCGACGGGCGCGGCGGGATGGTGGCGGCCAGCCTGGCCCTCGGCGCTTATCAGCAGCGCCTGGCGGAGCAGTTCGGCATTGAGCCGGGGGCCGAGATGAAAACCGCTGCAGCCGAGGCGAAGGCCGCTGGCGCCCCGTTGATGCTGGTCGACCGGGACATCGGCGTGACCATGAAGCGGCTTTACCGCAATATCCCCTGGTGGCAGCGCTTTACCCTGATCTCCGGCCTGTTCGCGGGGCTGTTCTCGCGGGAGAAGGTCACGGAAGAGGATATCGAACGCCTGAAACAGGGGGATATCCTGGAGTCCACCTTCGCCGAGTTTGCCCAGAGCTCGACCCGACTCTACCAGCCGCTGATCGCCGAGCGGGATCGCTACATGGCGTGTCGGCTGCTCCAGGAGACCGCGGACAAGGCGCACCACAATGTGCTGGTGGTGATCGGTGCCGGGCACCTTAAAGGGCTGGCCGACGCCCTGGAACACCCCACGGCGGACCCGGCCTCGGAACAGGCCGATCTGTCCCAGATGCCTCCACCCAGCCCCTGGCCCAAGCGGATTGCCTGGCTGGTGGTATTGCTGGTCCTCTCCGGGTTCGCCATCGGCTTCTCGCGCAGCCCGGAGTTGGGCATGCGCCTGGTGATGGACTGGGTGCTGATCAACGGCGGGCTATCGGCGGTGGGTGCGGCCATTGCGGGCGGCCATCCGGTGACCGTGCTGGGGGCCTTCTTCGCCGCGCCGCTGACCTCCCTGAACCCCACCGTGGGCGCCGGTTTCGTGGCCGCCGCCATCGAGATGGCCATGCGGCGCCCTCGCGTGGGGGACTTCCGCAGCCTGCGCCAGGCGGTCGGCCGCTGGCAGGGCTGGTGGACCAACCGGGTCTCACGCACCCTGCTGGTCTTCCTGTTCGCATCGCTGGGTTCGGCGGTGGGTACCTACCTGGCCGGGTTCCGTATCTTCGAGCGACTGATCGGGTCCTAGGGGCGGGGTCGTACCTTCAGTGCTCCCGCGTCGCACTGAAGGTCACCTCCGGCCAGCGTTCCTCGGCCAACTGCAGGTTAACGCGGGTGGGTGCCAGGTAGGTCAAGCTCCCCGCGCCATCGACGGCCAGGTTGGACTCGTTGCGGTCCTTGAACTGGGCCAGCTTTTTCTCGTCATCGCAGGTCACCCAGCGGGCCGTGCTGACGTTCACCGGCTCGAAACGGCACTCCACCTTGTACTCGGTCTTCAGCCTATAGGCCACCACATCGAACTGCAGGACACCGACGGCGCCCACAATCAGGTCGTTGCCGAGCATCGGCTTGAAAAGCTGTGACGCGCCCTCCTCGCAGAGCTGTTCCAGTCCCTTGGTGAGGGCCTTGGCCCGCAGCGGGTCCGCAAGCACCACCCGGCGGAACAGCTCCGGGGCGAAGTTCGGCACCCCCGTGAACTTCAACGACTCGCCCTCGGTGAAGGTATCACCGATCTGGATGGTCCCGTGGTTGTGCAAGCCGATGATGTCCCCCGCCCAGGCCTCTTCCGCCTGCTCACGGTCCGAAGCCATGAAGGTGATGGCGTTGGAGATCTTCACGTCCTTGCCCGTGCGGACATGGCGCAGCTTCATCCCCGGCCGGTAGCCACCGGAGCAGATCCGCATAAAGGCAACCCGATCATGGTGTTGCGGGTCCATGTTCGCCTGGATCTTGAACACGAAGCCGGAGAGCTTGTCCTCGGTGGGCGCTACCTCGCGCTCCTCCGCCCGGCGCGCCTGCGGCGCCGGCGCATGCTCGACGAAGTCGTCCAGCAGTTCCTGCACCCCGAAATTGTTGATGGCCGAACCGAAATAGACCGGAGTCAACTCTCCACGCAGGAAAGCCTCTTCATCAAAGTCGTGGCCCGCCTCCCGGATCAGCTCCAGCTCATCGCGGAACTGTTCCGCCTCCTGCCCAAACAGCTCGTCCAGCCGGGGGTTGTCCAGCCCGTCGATGACCTCCCCTTCCTGGATACGCCCGCCGTGGGTGGCGCTGTAAAGGTGGACCCGCTGGTTGCGCAGGTGGTAGACCCCGCGGAACTGCTTGCCCATGCCCAGCGGCCAGGTCACCGGCGCGCAGCGGATCTTCAGCACCTCTTCCACCTCGTCCAGCAGTTCCATGGGGTCGCGCCCTTCACGGTCCAGCTTGTTGACGAAGGTCATGATGGGGGTGTCGCGCAGCCGGCAGACCTCCATCAACTTGATGGTGCGCTCCTCGACGCCCTTGGCCGCGTCGATCACCATCAGCGCAGAGTCGACAGCGGTCAGCGTGCGGTAGGTGTCCTCGGAAAAGTCGGCGTGCCCCGGGGTGTCCAGCAGATTGACGATGGCGTCCTTGTGGGGAAACTGCATGACCGAGGAGGTCACGGAGATGCCGCGCTGTTTCTCCAGTTCCAGCCAATCGGAAGTGGCATGGCGATCCGCCTTGCGGCCCTTCACCGTCCCGGCGAGCTGAATGGCACGCCCGAAGAGCAGGAGCTTTTCGGTCAGCGTGGTCTTACCCGCATCCGGGTGCGAGATGATAGCGAAGGTGCGGCGGCGCTGGATGTCCTGAGTGCTCATGCGATCAGAGTGACTGCGTGGTTAGGCTGGGCGCGCAATTATACAGATCGGGCTATGGCAGACCTAGCGCCGCGGCCCGTCTTCTATATTACGGGAAACGTACTGCAGCGGACTCACACAGCGTGCAACGCCCTTGCCCCCCAATGGCGCGCCGGCTGGCCATATTGGTCCTGGCCGCGTGCCTGAGCCCGTCCACAGCCCTGGCGGAGGCACCGCAAGTCAGTGCCTACGTTGCCCGTTACTCCCCCGAACGGTTGGTCGACATCATCAGCGAGCCCCCGCCCGAACTGACCACTGATGCCCATCTTGCCGCAGTGACCTACGGCCACCCTCTGGGAGACTGGCTCGGATTCGCCTGGGAGGTGGAGGGCCAGTTGGTGCGCCATTGGGGCGAACAGAGCCACTACGAGTTCAACGCCCTGTGGCTTGCACGCTGGCAGCGCTTTCCCTGGGACCGGTGGGTGGACACGCGTATCGCCGGCGGCCACGGGCTCTCCTATGCCACCGAGCGCCCGCCGCTCGAGCCCCGCGCCTCCAGGGAAGACCGTGATTCCACGCGCCTGCTCACCTATCTGATGGCGGAGGTGGAAGTCGCGGCCCCCGGGGCGCAACACTGGCGCGGGTTTCTGCGGGTTCATCACCGTTCCGGGGTCTTCGGGCTGCACTCGGGCGTGCGGGGCGGCTCCAACTTCGTCGGCTTGGGTATCCGTTACCGTTTCCCTGGTCCCTAGCCCGAAGCCCGCCTCAAATCATTCACCAGCTCAGCCGTTTGTAGCAGTCGTCACACATACCATGGGTGATGGCGGGCAGTTTTTCTTGATCATAAAGGTGGAGTCGAACCACGGCCTGCTCCACTGGCACCCACGCCTCATCACACATTATCCGCTTGCACCAACTGCACATGCGAATCAGCCGGTCGTCGTGGCTGGTTATTCGCTTCAGTAATGGCTGTTCGGGCCGGGGCTCTGTGCGAATCAATTCTGTCCTGAATTCTACCCCACCGCCGTCCAGGCCCTTGAGAGACATATTCAGGAAGCGCCGGAGCGAAGGACCATCGCATCGGAAGGGCACTTGAACCAGGTCTCCCTGCCGGGCCCGTGCCATGAAATGTGCATAGAGGTGGCGGGTGGATTCGTCGCAAACGAAGTCCCAAATGGAACGTTTCAGGACAGCCTCGGCGGTGACATCCGGCGCGGCATTGTCCAGGGCAAACCGATCCCATTGTTCAGACACCCGAACGATCACATCGCTCGCATCCACTTCGTAGGTAATCCTCAGATTCCCGACGCTCATGTTCACGCCCCGTGAGGTGGAGGGAAGGCCTTCGACCGTCGCCGCGCTGGCCTGAAGGGGGCCCGCCTTTGTATGATGGCCTGCTATGACTGAATCCGCACGCCCGTTCTGGGAGACCCACTCCCTGGAAGAGATGACGCAGGCTCAGTGGGAAGCGCTGTGCGACGGCTGTGGGCGCTGCTGTCTCCATAGCTTTGAGGATGAGGACACCGGCGAGGTCATCGCCACGCCAGTGGCCTGCAAGCTCCTCGACACCCATAGCTGCCGCTGCACCCGTTACCGGGAACGGCGGCGATTCGTGCCGGACTGCACCCAGCTCACCGCCGAGGGTGCACGAAGCTGGACCTGGCTACCGAAGAGCTGCGCCTACCGTCGTCTGGCGGAGGGCCGAGGACTCGCGGACTGGCACCCGCTGGTTTCCGGTGACCCGGAGAGCGTGCACAGCGCCGGCATCTCGGTGCGCGGCCGGGTGGTGTCCGAGGAGGATCCGGACGCCAGCCAGCGGATTCACCAGTTATTCGCCCGATTACACCCGGGAAAAAACGAAAAATGAGCGTTTCCATCGACGACTATCCGCTGCTGGCCCAGGTACCCGACCCGGAGGCCCTGCGCGCCCTACCCGCGCGCCGTCTACCGGCGTTGGCCAAGGAGTTGCGCCATTACCTCCTGCATAGCGTGGCCCGCAGCGGCGGCCACCTGGCGGCGGGCCTGGGCGCCGTGGAACTCACCGTTGCCCTGCACTACGTCTACAACACCCCGGAGGACCGGCTGGTCTGGGATGTGGGCCACCAGTGCTACCCGCACAAGATCCTGACCGGACGGCGTGACCGCCTGGGAACCATCCGCAAGTACGGCGGCCTGTCCGGCTTCCCGAAGCGGGCCGAAAGCCCTTACGACACCTTCGGCGTCGGCCACTCCAGCACCTCCATCAGCGCCGCACTGGGGATGGCCCTGGCTGCCCGGCAGGCCGGTGAGAAGCGCAAAGCGGTTGCCATCATCGGTGATGGCGGCATGACTGCGGGTGAGGCCTTCGAAGCGCTGAACCACGCCGGTGACGCCGGTGCCGACCTGCTGGTGGTACTCAACGACAACGAGATGTCCATCTCGGAGAACGTGGGCGCCCTCTCCCACCACCTGACCAAGATCCTCTCCGGCCGGTGGTACAATCAACTGCGATCCGGCAGCAAAGAGGTGCTGCGCCACCTCCCCGGCCCGGTGCATGAGTTGGCCCGGCGCACGGAGGAGCACCTCAAGGGTATGGTCGTGCCGGGCACCCTGTTCGAAGAGTTGGGCTTTCAGTACTTCGGACCCGTCGATGGCCACAACGTGGACTCGCTGGTGGAGGTGCTTGGCAACCTGCTCCACCAACCCGGGCCGCGGCTGCTGCACGTGGTCACCTGCAAGGGGAAAGGCTATCGTCCGGCGGAACAGGACCCCATCGCTTACCACGGTGTCGGTCAGTTCGACCCCGGGCAGGGGCTCACTAAATCCTCCGGTGGATCAATACCGTACAACAAGCTCTTTGGGAAATGGCTCTGTGCCATGGCGGAGCAGGACCCCCGTCTGGTTGCCATCACGCCGGCAATGCGCGAGGGATCCGGCATGGTGGAGTACGCCAAGCGGTTCCCGGAGCGTTACCACGACGTGGGGATCGCCGAGCAACACGCCGTGACCCTGGCGGCCGGTCTCGCGTGCGAGTCGGTGAAACCGGTGCTGGCCATCTACTCCACCTTCCTGCAGCGGGGTTACGACCAACTGGTCCACGACGTGGCCATACAGAACCTGCCGGTGCTATTCGCTATCGACCGTGCGGGGCTGGTGGGTGCCGACGGCCCCACCCACCACGGCAGCTTCGACCTTTCTTACTTGCGCTGCATCCCCAACATGACCATCGCGGCGCCGTCCGACGAGGCGGAGTGCTGGCGCCTGCTCAGCACGGGCCACCATCATGAGGGGCCGTTCGCCGTGCGCTACCCGCGCGGTAGCGGTCCCGGCACGCCGCTGCCCGAGCAGGATCTCGAGCCGTTACCCATCGGCAAGGGGGAAATCCGGCGCAAGGGGCACCGCATCGCGTTGCTGGCCTTTGGCAGCATGGTTACCCCGGCGCTGGACGCCGCCCAGTACCTGGACTGCACCGTTGCCGACATGCGTTTCGTGCGCCCGCTCGACCAGGCGTTGATCCGTTCGCTAGCCGCGGAGCACGACCTGCTGATCACAGTCGAGGAGAACGCTGTGGCCGGCGGCGCCGGTTCAGGCGTGGCGGAATACCTCGCGGAAGCCGGTCTCCAGGTACCGATTCGGCACCTCGGCCTCCCCGACCGGTTCGTCGACCATGGCAGCCCGGACGAACTGCTCACCGAGGTGGGACTGGATGCAGAGGGCATACGCCTGGACGCTGAGCGTCTGTTCCAGGCACTGGGCCGCGGTCAGGACTGATCTCGCAATCCGCACACTTTCAATGTGACCCGCTCTGATGGACGTCCCTTACATCTATTGGCTGGACCTGTTCGGTACCGCCGTATTCGCTATTTCGGGCGCGCTGGCTGCCGGCCGCAAAAACCTCGACCTCTTTGGCGTGATTGTGCTGGGCCTGGTGACGGCGGTGGGCGGAGGTACCCTGCGCGATGCCACCCTGGGCGCCACCCCGGTGTTCTGGGTGGTGGATCCGGTCTATATCATCGTGGCCAGCACCGCGGCACTGGTGACCGTGGTACTGGCCCGGCTGGACCGCATCCCACACGGCTTACTGGTGCGCGCGGACGCGTTGGGCCTGGCCACATTCACAGTAATCGGCGCGGACAAGGCGCTCAGCCTGGGGTTTTCGCCGGTGATTGCGCTGGTCACCGGGGTCATGACGGGCTGTTTCGGGGGCATGATCCGCGACCTGCTCTGCGGGGAGATTCCGCTGGTGCTGCAGAAGGAGATCTACGCCACCGCCGCACTCTTTGGCGCCGCGGTATACGTCGGGGCCTGGTTGAGCCCGGCACCCACCGCCGTGGCGATCTGGGGTGGATTGTTCGCGGCGTTGATCCTTCGGCTGGCCGCTATCCGCTGGCACCTGCAACTGCCGGTCTTCACTCACGAAGGCCGATAGCCGCCGGAGAAACCCGTGCGCCCAAGGGCGCACGCCGTCAGCGATCAAGGCTGGCGAAGTGGGTACCGCCGCGCATCTGGGTGGCCACCCGCACGGGCTCCCGCCCAAGCTGCCAGGAGAAGATACTGGTCCAGGCAAGCACATCCTTTACGTAGCCGCGGGTCTCGCGGAAGGTGATCCGCTCTACCCAGACGTCGGCGGGGGCATCCCCGGAGGCCTCCAGCCAGCGGTCCACGTGGCGTGGGCCTGCATTGTAGGCCGCGGCGGCGAGCACGGCGTTGCCCTCGTAGCGGTCCATCATCTCGGCCAGGTAGGCCGTTCCGATGCGCAAACTGGTATCCGGGTCGAGCAGGCTGTAGGTCGAGCCGAGCGGGCGGCCTTGGCGACGGGCCACCTCCCGACCCGTGCCCGGCATCACCTGCATCAGGCCCAGGGCACCGGCGTGGGAGCGGGCATCGGTCATGAAGGCGCTTTCCTTGCGGATGATGGCGAAAACAAACGCCGGGTCCAGGCCGGCCTGGCGGGCGTGGTGCTCGACCTGGTCCCGGAACGGCGTCGGGAAACGCAGGGCCACGTCGTGGTGCAACCCCGCATGGTGCGCCGTGAAGATGGCCCGGTCATGCCAGCCCCAGTCATGCGCCAGCTCTGCCGCCGCCTCGCGCTCCTCGGCCGTGGCCCCCGAGAGCTGTGCCTGCCACTCCCGGCGCGCCTCGGGCCACATGCCCAGCCGGAAGAACTCGTGCGCACGGGCGACCCCGGTCCTGGCCGCGAGCGCCTCTCGTTCCCGCTCGCTGCTGGCCGGCTGACGCGCGTCGGCGGGCATGGCATAGCCGTCCAGCGCGTGGTCGGCGGCCAGAAAGCCGTAATAGCTGCGGGTGTCCGCCAACCGTGAGAAGGCCTCGTTGGCTCCGTGTAGCTGACCCTGCGCCAAATCGGCGCGCGCAGCCCAGTAGCGCCACTTGTCCTGCTCCCGCAGCTCCGCGGGCAGGTCGGCGATAGCGCCCTCCAGCCCCTGCCAATCCTGGCGACCCAGCGCCACGCGGGCACGCCACAACCGCACCTCTTTATTGACCGCGGGGCGCTCCAGCTGCTCAAGGTAGCCCCAGGCCGTATCCCGGTGACTGTAGGCCGCCCGGAGGGCCACATGTCGGCGCAGGTCGTGCACCTGCTCCGCTTTCAGGTGCCCGGCGCGCGCATGGCGATCAAGCGCCTGCCAGGCTTTATCCGGGTCGCGCACCCCCAGCCGCCGCAGGCCGGCGGCCAGAATATCGCCACCCCGGGGATGGGAAAGATCCACGCCGGTCCCATCCAGCAGCCGTGTTGGGTCAGAGTGCAGCCGCTCCCAGGACCGGAAAAGCGCCCGCTCCTCGTCGCTGAGTAGTCGGCGCGCTACAAACCCGGCCAGCCCCACCTGGTCGTTATCCATCGCCTTCTCGATGCGCGCCCAGGCGTCGTCGCCGCGCAGGATGCCACGTTCGTACAACCGGTCGAACACCGGGTCGCAGGCATCCGGCTGGGAGTGCCCCACGGTCCAGAGCGCCCGGGCATCCCGCACCCAGTGCGTGTCCAGCCCGGCGGTCTGCGCCTGCGCCTCCAGGTAATGGCATTCCAACGTAGTGTTGGTCTGCTCCGGTTCGTAGGCCGCGATGAAGCCTTTCCAGTCCCGCTCCGCCGCCTTCTGCCGCAGCCAGGCATTGCGGAGGAACCGGTTTACCGGCAGGTCGTGCGCATCGAGAAAGCCTTGCACCTCGCTGGCACTGGCATCGCTCAGACGGTTACGGAGGTCACGGTAGTGAAGGTAAGGCAGAAGCGGATAATCAGCCAGCTGGTCGCTGATCTGGCCCATGTCCACCGGGCGATTGGCGGCGAGCCGTTCCCAACTCGCCTTGAAAAGCTCCCTTTCCGTTTTTTTGTCATCCGGGGCGGCAACCACCGCTCCGTTAACGCTTACCACCAGGGCCGAGAGCAACATGGCCCGCATCAGTCCCTTAAGCCGCCATCCTGCCATCTAGAGTCACCCACCCGTATGTGCCATGCGCCGATGGCCTGAGCATACACCGGGCGGGGGCGGCTGCAAACGGCTTAATCCTCCGTTTCCAGACGGCGGTAGAGGGTGCGTCTGCCGATATCCAGAATGGCCGCTGCGCGGCGCTTATTGCCATCCACCTGCTCCAGCACGAAGTCGATGTACCGGCGCTCCAGCTCTTGCATCGTGGGAAGGACCGGGCTGCCGGCGACCAGCTGCTGCAGCACCTGGTCGCCCCCGGCACTGGGGAGACCCCCGGCAGCCGTGCCCCGCCCCGCGCCGCCGCTCGCCCGCATGCGGGCAGGCAGATCTTCGACCTGGATTTCATTACCCTCGCAGAACGTGGTCGCCCGCTCGATGGCGTTCTCTAGCTCACGGATATTGCCGGGGTAGTCGTAGTTCACCAGCGCCTTCATGGCGGCGGTGCTGAATCCCTTTATCTTCCGGTCCAGACGGGCGGCAAAGCGGTTCAGGAACCGCATGGCCAGGAGTTCCACGTCCCCGTCACGCTCACGCAACGGCGGCACGTTGAGCGTGAACGTCTCCAGGCGGTAGAACAGGTCCTCGCGGAAGCTGCCCTCGGCCACGCGTTCCTCGATATCCCGGTGGGTGGCACAGACCACGCGCACGTCCACCGCGTAATCCTTCTGCCCGCCCACCGGGCGGATCACCCCGTCCTGAAGCACCCGCAACAGTTTGGCCTGAAGGGCCAGTGGCATCTCCCCGATCTCGTCGAGGAACAGCGTGCCGCCGTCCGCCTGGCGGAACAGCCCCTTGTGGGCCCGCTGCGCGCCCGTAAAGGCCCCCGCTTCATGCCCGAAGAACTCGCTCTCCAACAGCTCAGAGGGGATGCCGGCACAGTTGACCGCCTGGAAGGGCTCCCCGGAGCGCTCACTCTCCTGGTGGATGGCGCGGGCCACCAGCTCCTTGCCCGACCCGCTTTCCCCCAAGATCAGCACCGGACCCGTGCCCCGGGCCAGGCGCTTGATATGGTCGCAGAGAATCCGCATGGCGCGACTATTGCCGACCATGCCGTGGAACTCCGGCTCGTCCATCAGGCGCCGGAACCGCTGCACCTCGCCCCGCAGGCGGCGCGTCTCCAGCAGGCGGTGGACACAGAGCATCAAGTGCTCCAGGTCCAGGGGCTTGGTGAGGAACTCGTCGGCGCCCGCCTTCAGGGCATCCACGGCCTGATCAATGCTGCCGAAGGCCGTGATGATCAAGAAGGCCGGCGGGGCATGGAGGCCGCGCGCTTCTGCCAGCAGCTCCATGCCGTCAGCGCCGGGCAGGCGCAGATCGCTGACCACCAGGTCCGGCTCCCATTCCACCAATAGCGGTGCAGCCTGTTCGGCATCCGCCACGGCCTTGACCTGGGCTTCGCTGTCCTCGAACTCCTCGGCCAGCAGCTCCCTCAAGCCCTCGTCGTCCTCAACGAGGAGAATACGCTGGGATGCAATCGATGAAGCGCTCATCGGCTTACTCCTTGGTGTTATCCGGATTTGCGAGCGGCACCTGCAAGACGAAGCAGGCGCCACCGAGCTCTGCGCTCTCCTCCACCCGCACCTCACCGCCGTGTTCCTGGGCAATGCCGTGCACCACCGCCAGCCCCAGGCCGGTGCCCTCGCCCACCGGCTTGGTGGTGTAAAACGGTTCGAACAGCCGGGCGCGGGCCTCCGGGTCCACACCGGGGCCGTCATCCTCCACCCGGAGCGCGACACTCTCCCCGGTCTCTATCCAACTGATCCGAACGTGGCCGGAGCGGACGGCATGCACGGCGTTCTGCAGCAGGTTACCCAAGGCCTGTTCCAGGCGGATCGGGTGACCAAACACCTTCACATGAGGGTCTCCGGATCCCGCGACCTCGAAATGAACATCGCGGGCCGCTGGCGCCTCCTGCTGCGCATGCACAACCCGAAGCACCAGATCACGCAGTAGCAGGGGGCGCCGCTCGCCGTTGGAGGGCCGACCGAAGTCGAGCAACTGCTTGACGATCTGGCTCATCCGGTCCACTTCGCACCGGATACGACGGAAAGCCTTCACCGCCCGGGGCGAAAGGTCCGGGTCGCGCAGCCCGCGTTGACTCTGACCGTCAATGACGCTCAGCGGCGTGCCCAGTTCGTGCGCAACGCCGGCAGACAGCCGGCCGAGGGCGGCGAGCCGTTTCGAGTGCTCCAACTCGCGCTCCAGGGCCTGCTCGCGATTCGTGCGTTCCAGCAGCTCCTGTTCCGCCGTCTGCACACTGTCCAGCATCTCGTTGAAAGTCCAGGACAACTGCCTCAGCTCGCGGGGGCCGTCCTCACGGGCGCGGTGCTGGCGGTCGCCGCGCCCGACCTGGCTCATGCTCTCCGCCAAGCGCGATACATGCCTCCCGATCGCCGCCCGGTGGCCCACCAATACCAATCCGCTGACAATGAGCGTGGTCAGTAGCGCTCCCAGCACCACCTGTCGCTGAATCTCGCCCACGTAATCGGCAAAATCGCTCTCCCGGCGGGTGACCTGTAACAGGCCGCTGATCCGCCCCCCGGTATCCAGCAGCGGGACAAAGTAGGAGTAGACCTGCTGCCCCTTGATCAGCTCGTACTCACCGGTGTCCCGGCCCTCTTCGGCCAGTCCCTGCAGCCGCTCCCGCTCCGCCAGCGACGGTTTCACGGCGCCCACCGCCGCCACCTGCTGACCATCCCGGTCATAGACGTACGCACCGTAGACCCGCCCGATGGTGAACACCGACTCAAGCGCCTGGCGAACCGCCTCGTCCTCGCCCTCCTCCAGGCTGTGGCTGACGGGCAGCCGGATCGCCCGGGCGATCAATTGCACGTCCTCCTCCAGGCGCTCCTCCAGGCTGGACTCCAGCGCCTTCACCCCGATCCAGGTTGCTGCCGCCGTAAGGAGCGCTAGAGGCACCAGCACCTGGAAGATGAGTGCCAGGCGCAGGCTGTAGACCCGGGAAAGCAATCGTTTCAGCGGCATAAACCTTGTCCCTTATGACACATGTGCCAGTACGACACACGATTTGCCACTTCGGTTCCCGAACAGCTGCCCGCCCGCAACCCATCGGGCCTGCTTTTTTGCACTTTCCGGTCAGTCACTTATGCACGCCCCCCGAATCAAGTCGCCACTTGGCAGGGTGCTTGCAAGACTTAGGCCGGAACGCTATTCGAGCCAGACTTATACAGGAGGCCTCAATGAAGCTTCGCAAGATTGCCCCGACCCTGACCGTCTTCTCCTCCCTGCTCCTCGCCTCCGGCATGGCCGTCGGCCAGACCGGCATGCAGGATGATCCGCAGGGGATGGACCAGCAGCAGGAAATGGAGCAGCAGCAACAGCAGCAGCCCGGCGGCATGGACGAACAGCAGCAGGGCGGCATGGAGCAGCAGCAAGGCGGCATGGAGCAGCAGCAACAGGAGGGCATGGACCAGCAGCAGGACCAGATGGGTCAGGAGCAACAACAGGACCCGGGCATGCAGCAGGACCCGGCCATGGGTGCTGGTGCTCCCGAGCACGACTTTGACGACGACAGCCTGGAGCAGTTCGCTGACGCCTACATCGATATCACCGAGATCCAAGAGGACTACACTCAGCGGCTGGAGGGTACTGAGGATCCGGACGAGGCGCGGAACCTGCAGCAGGAGGCCAACGACGAGATGGTGGACGCCATCGAAAACCACGGCCTGAGCGTCCCGGAGTACTCCGAGATTGCCACCGCTCTGGACACCGACCCGGAGCTGCGCGATGAACTGGCCGGCATGATCCAGGAGCGCCGCTGAACCAGCGCTTCCTGGCGACCAGCCCATGCCGTGTTCCCCGTGGAGGGGGACACGGCTTTTTTGTACGTGTAGTATGGCCTTTTTGCCCGATGGCGTAGGATATGCACCGAGCCGCCACATGACCACAGGTAGGGAGAATGACAAGGCAAGAAAGCTATAATTACGACGAGTTGCTGCTCAGCGGGCACGGACGACTGTTTGG
Source organism: Alkalispirillum mobile (assembly GCF_003664325.1). Classification (NCBI taxonomy): domain Bacteria; kingdom Pseudomonadati; phylum Pseudomonadota; class Gammaproteobacteria; order Chromatiales; family Ectothiorhodospiraceae; genus Alkalispirillum; species Alkalispirillum mobile. The sequence goes on along the minus strand of NZ_RCDA01000001.1, from coordinate 229,734 downwards.
CCCGGGCAACCCGCAACTGCCCGCGCCGAACATGCTGATGTTCCACCGCATCACGCACATTAGTGATCAGGGCGGGGCCTATGACAAGGGCCAGATCAGCGCGGAGCTCGATCTCGATCCGGATCTCTGGTTCTTCCGCTGCCATTTCCCGGGGGATCCGGTCATGCCCGGGTGTCTGGGGCTGGACGCCCTTTGGCAACTCGTGGGCTTCTACCTGGGCTGGATCGGCGGCACAGGGAAGGGGCGCGCCCTCGGCTGCGGGGAGGTGAAGTTCTCCGGCCAGATTCTCCCGGAGCACGAAAAGGTCACCTACGAGATCGCTTTCAAGCGCGTCATTAACCGTCGCCTGGTCATGGGGATTGCCGATGGTTGGGTGTCCGTGGATGGTGAGCAGATCTACACGGCCAAGGACCTGAAGGTGGGGCTGTTTCAGGATCCGGGCGACCTCAGCAAAGGCCGGGGTTAACCTGCTACGGGTTGTAAGTTTCAATAACCACTGATTCAGTTTCGAGGAGTCTACCGTGCGTCGAGTAGTCGTCACTGGAATGGGCATTGTCTCCTGCATCGGCACCGACCAGAGCTCGGTGACTGAGGCCTTGCGTAACGGCAGTTCGGGCATCAAATTCAAGCCGGAATACGAGGAGGTCGGTCTACGCAGCCTGGTGGCCGGGTCCGTGGATATCGATCTGTCCGATCATATACCGCGCAAATCGCTCCGATTCATGGGCGATGCCGCGGCCTTCTCCTACATCGCCATGGAACAGGCCATGCAGGACGCCGGCCTGAGCGCTGAGGCGGTCTCCAGCCCCCGGGTTGGTTTGATCGCCGGCTCCGGCGGCGCCTCCACCGCCAACGTGGTGCAGGCCGCCGAGACCCTCAAGAACCGGGGTGTGCGCAAGATCGGGCCCTACGGTGTCACCCGCACCATGGGCAGCACCGTATCCGCCTGTCTGGCGACCCCTTTCAAGATCAAGGGCCTCAACTACTCCATCACCTCCGCCTGCGCCACCAGCGCTCACTGCATCGGCTCCGCCATGGAGCAGATTCAGCTCGGCAAGCAGGACATGATTTTCGCCGGCGGTGGCGAGGAGGAGCACTGGTCCCTGAGCATGCTGTTCGACGGCATGGGCGCCCTGTCCACCAAGTACAACGACACCCCCGAGAAGGCGTCCCGCACCTACGATGCGGACCGGGATGGCTTCGTCATTGCCGGTGGTGGCGGCATGCTCGTGATCGAGGCGCTGGATCACGCCCTGGCCCGCGGCGCCAAGATCTACGGCGAACTGGTGGGTTACGGCGCCACCTCCGACGGGTACGACATGGTGGCCCCCTCCGGCGAAGGTGCCGCGCGCTGCATGCGCCAGGCGCTGGAGACCGTCGACAGCCCGATCGACTACGTCAATGCCCACGGCACTAGCACGCCGGTGGGCGACCTCGCGGAGCTGAAGGCCATGCGCGAGGTCTTCGGCGAGGACATCCCGCCGGTCAGTGCCACCAAGTCGCTCACCGGACACTCTCTGGGGGCGGCCGGTGTACAGGAGGCCATCTACTCGTTGCTGATGCTCAAGGAAGGCTTCATCTCCCCCTCGATCAACATCGAGAACATCGACCCGGAGGCCAAGGACGTGCCTATCGTCACCGAGGCTCGTGATGGGGTCACCCTGAACACGGTCATGTCCAACAGCTTCGGTTTCGGTGGTACCAATTCCACCCTGATCTTCCGCCGCTACAACGACTGACCGATTCCATCCACCGGGCGGGAGCCCGGGCGGAATTGATCGAAGGCAGGTATGCCGGCAACGCATACCTGCCTTTTTGTTTTTTCAGAAACTCTCATGACCTGAATCAAGACGTAACGGTAACGGGTCCCTTATTTTGAACGCTTATAGCTACAGCGCTCCGCGCTGTGACACCAACTCCCGGCATTGTGCGATTCGTCATGGACCAAACACTGCAATTTGACCCGGCCATGCTGGCCAAATACAACGTCAGCGGCCCCCGGTACACCTCGTACCCCACGGCACCGCAGTTCCACGAGGGGTTTGACGACCAGGCCTACGCCGAAGTTGCCGCACGAAGCAACGAGGACCCGATCCCGCGGCCGCTGTCGCTCTACGTCCACGTCCCCTTCTGTGACACGGTCTGCTTCTACTGCGCCTGCAACAAGATCATCACCGGAAACTACGCCCGCGCAGGCAAGTACCTGGACTACCTCGAAAAAGAGGTGGCGTTGCAGGGCCAGCTGTTTGACAGCGACCGCCGGGTGGAGCAGCTGCACTTCGGCGGCGGCACGCCGACCTACCTGAATGACGAAGACCTGGTCCGGGTCATGGAAATGCTCTCCCGCCACTTCTCCCTGGAGAAGGGCCCGGAGCGCGAGTTCTCGATAGAGATCGATCCGCGTGCGGTCCGCGACACCACCATTGAGCTGCTGGCTGAACTCGGGTTTAACCGCATCAGTGTCGGCGTCCAGGACTTTGACCCGGATGTGCAGAAGGCCGTCAACCGCATCCAGCCCTACGAAACCACGGCCCGCGTCATCAAGAAGGCCCGCAGTTGCGGTTTCCGTTCCACTAACATGGACCTGATTTACGGGCTGCCCCTGCAGACGGTGGAGACCTACGCCCGGACCCTGGACCGGACGCTGGAACTGCGGCCCGAGCGCATCGCCATTTACAACTACGCCCACCTGCCCCACCTGTTCAAGGTGCAACGGCAGATCCGCGACGGCGACCTGCCGGGACCGGACGAAAAGCTCGCCATCCTGGAGCAGACCATCAACCGGCTCACCGAGGCCGGGTATGTTTACATCGGCATGGATCATTTTGCCCTGCCGGACGACGAACTGGCCCGCGCCCAGCGCGCCGGCACGCTGCACCGAAACTTCCAGGGGTACTCCACCCGCGCGGAGTGCGATCTGGTGGGTCTCGGCGTCACCTCCATCGGCAAGGTGGGCGAGACCTACAGCCAGAACCTGCGCGATATCGATGCCTACTACGAGCGACTGGATGCCGGGCGGCTGCCGGTGTTCCGCGGTGTTGAGCTCACCACCGACGACCAGCTGCGTCGGGACGTGATCACCGAGATCATGTGCCACTCCCGGGTGGACTTCCGCGAGGTGGAACAGCGCTACGACATCGTCTTCCATAACTATTTCCGGGATGCCCTGGAACGCCTGCAAGGCATGCAGGCCGATGGCCTGGTTCGCATCGAGGGCAATACCCTGCAGGTTGAGCCCCGTGGGCGTCTGCTACTGCGCCACGTGGCCATGGCCTTCGATGCCTATCTGCATGCCGACAAGGGCGACACCCGCTACAGTAAGGTCATCTGATCGCGCGCCGGGGGCGCCATGAATCCGCGGGTCTTTCTCCCCTCTGCGGGCATCGTGCTGGCGCTGGTCATCAGCGGTGCCGTGTGGACCGAGCCCGTTGGGCGGGCGATGGAGCAACTGAATCGGGTGCTGATCCACCAGTTCGGTTGGGTCTATACCATCGCCGTCGCGGCACTCCTGGTCTTCGTACTGGCGGTATTGCTGCACCCGCGCTTCCGGCGCCTTCGGCTCGGTCCCCAGGATTCACAGCCTGAGTACACCTATCTCTCTTGGTTTGCCATGCTGTTTTCGGCCGGCATGGGCATCGGGCTGTTGTTCTACGGGGTGGCCGAGCCGCTGCTGCACTACCTGGAGCCGCCGCACGGTGAAGGCGGCACGCCGGCGGCAGCCAATGAGTCAATGCGGCTCACCTTCTATCATTGGGGGCTGCATCCCTGGGCCGTGTACATCGTGGTCGCGCTGGCCCTGGCGTTTTTCTCCTACCGTCACGACCTGCCCCTGTCCCTGCGCTCCGCGCTCTACCCGCTGATCGGCGAACGCATCAACGGCGCTGCCGGGGATGTCATGGACAGCCTTGCGGTGATCGGGACAGTCCTCGGGGTGGCCACCTCGCTGGGGCTGGGCGTCATGCAGGTGAACGCCGGGCTGGCCCAGGTAGACCTGCTGGCCATCTCGACCCGCAATCAGGTCATCCTGATCGCGGTGATCATGGGGATTGCCACGATCTCGGTGCTCAGCGGCCTGAACAATGGCATCCGCCTCCTCTCCCGGGCCAACCTCTTCCTCGGCACCCTGCTGATGCTGTTCGTCTTCGCCTTCGGTCCGACGGTGATGGTCCTGTACGGGCTGCTCCAGACCGTGGGCAGCTACGTCCAGGGACTGATCGAGCTGACCCTGCGCACCGATGTCTTTCGCGGGCAGGACTGGCAGGCGGGCTGGACGCTGTTCTACTGGGCCTGGTGGATCTCGTGGTGCCCCTTCGTCGGCATGTTCATCGCCCGGGTCTCCCGTGGCCGCACCGTCGGCGAGTTCATCCTCGGGACCCTGCTGGTACCCACCGGGTTCACCTTTCTCTGGATGAGCATTTTCGGCATCTCCGCCCTGCAACTGGAGATGCAGGCGGGGCAGCTGGGGGCGATCGTCCAGGCGGACAACTCCCGGGCGCTGTTCGCCATGCTGGAGTCCATGCCGGTGGCCGCTATCACGATCCCGTTGGCCACCGCCGTGATCGTCGGCTACTTCGTCACCTCCGCGGACTCGGGGGCGCTGGTCATGAACATCCTCTCCTCTGGAGGCAACCCGAATCCCCCGCTATTGCAGAAGCTCTTCTGGAGCGTGCTGACGGGGGCGGCCGCCGCGGTGCTCCTCCTCGCCGGCGGTCTCCAGGCCCTGCAGACCGCCACCCTGACTGCCGCCCTCCCCCTCTCCATCGTCCTGCTGTTGATAGCATGGGGGCTGTGGACCGCACTGCGCGTCGACGCGGCCCAGGAACAGCAGATCAGCCGGATGCCCGAACCAAGGCTGGACTGGCTGGCCCGCTACCTGCGCGAGAGGCGCCAGCGGGAACGCCCGGTGGGGGAAGGCCCGGGGCTGCGTGCACCGGGGCGCTGGCTCCAACTCTGGCCCCGGCCGGTTCGCCACTGGCTGATCAGGCGGGAACGCTTCAAGGACCGGGCGCGCGCCACCGAGGTACTGGATGAGGCCGAGGCCGAGCTGGAGCAGTGCATGGACGAGATGGTCATGCCGGCACTCAAGGCGGTGCAGGCAGCGCTGGCCGAAGAGGGCCACCCGGTGCGCGCCGAGCGCACGCGCCAGGGTGCCCGCCTCTGCCTGGTGCGGGACCAGCAGGAACTGCCGATCTACGTGGTGGAGGGACGGCTCTACCAGCGTCCCTCGTTCGCGTTCCCGGCACTGCACGGACGCCCCGAGCGGCCACGCCGAAGCACGGTGCATGTCACCAGTGACGGCCTGGCACGGGAGTGGGACGTGGCCCACTGCGACCCGGATACGCTGTACAACGATGCCCTGCGTGAGTGCCGCAAGTGGCTGGCCTGGTAGCGCGACTCAACCCCGACTGTCCGGAAACTGCAACGCCGCCAGGTGGGCATAGAGTGGGCTGCTCCGTAGCAGCTCCGTGTGGGTGCCCTGGGCCTGAAGCCGCCCATCCTGCATCACCAGGATGCGGTCGGCTGCAGTCACCGTGGCCAGCCGGTGAGCGATGACCAGACTGGTCCGGTCGCGCATCAATTGCTCCAGTGCCACTTGGATTCGCGACTCGCTCTCCGCATCCAGGTTGCTTGTTGCCTCGTCCAGAAGCAGCAGTGCCGGGTCCCGCAGAATCGCTCGGGCAATCGCGATACGCTGGCGCTGCCCCCCCGAGAGCTGGACGCCGCCGGGCCCCAGGGGCGTCTCCAGCCCTTGGGGCAAGGCGGATAGAAAGGACATGCAGTGCGCGGCCTCCGCCGCCTTCACGATCGCCTCATCGTCCGCGTCCTCCCGCCCGTAACGGATGTTCTCCCAGGCGGTACCGGTGAACAGCGTGGTCTCCTGGGCTACCAGCCCGATGGCGCTGCGCACATCCGCCGGGTCCAACTCGCGGAGGTCGATATCATCCAGACACACCCGACCCCGGTCCGGATCATAGAAGCGCAGGAGTAGCGCGAACAGCGTGCTTTTCCCCGCGCCCGAGGGGCCGACCAGTGCAACGCGCTCGCCGGGTTCGATGTGCAGATCAACCCCTGAGAGCACCGGGCGTTCGGGGCGCCCCGGATAGGCGAAGCCTACCTCTTCAAGCCGGATTGCCCCGCGGACGGGGCGCGGCAGCTTCTGCGCCCGCGCCGGCGCCCGGATCTGAGGGCGGCTGTTGAGCAGTTCCGTGAGGCGCTCGGTGGCACCAGCGGCGCGGAACAGCTCCCCGGAAACTTCGGATACCGCACCGGTCGCGCCGGCGGCGAGCACGGCGTAAAAGACGAACGCGGCCAACTCTCCGGCAGTCATCCGCCCGGCCAGCACATCGTGCCCACCCTGCCAGAGGATCAGCCCCACGGCGCTGAAAGCCAGTATCAGCGCCATCCCGACCAACCAGGCCCGTTGCCGCACCCGCAGCACCGCCGTGTCAAAGGCGTGATCTACATGCCGGCGGAACCGCTGCCGGTCCACCGCCTCGTGGCAAAAAGCCTGGACGGTGCGTATCCCGTGCAGCGTCTCGCCCGCAAAACTGCCCACGTCGGCTACGCGATCCTGGCTGGCGCGGGAGAGCCGTCGCACCCGCCGGCCGAAGAAAACCACCGGCCCAAGCACCAGTGGCAGGGTAGCCAGCACCAGGCCGGTCAGCCGAGGGCTGGTGATAAACAGCAACACCAGGGCACCGATCAGCAGCAACCCATTGCGCACGGCAATCGAAAAGGAGGCGCCCAGTATGGTCTGTAAAACGCTGGTGTCGGTGGTCAACCGCGACTGGATCTCGCCAACCCCGTTGAGTTCGAAAAACGAGGGGGGCTGACGGGTGACGTGGTCGAACACCGCCTGGCGCAGGTCCGCCGCCACCCGTTCGCCGATCCAGGAAACCAGGTAGAACCGCAGCGCGGATGCCACGGCGAGCAGCAGAATGACCCCCATGGTCACCAGCAACAGCAGGTTGAGCTGCGCCGGGTCATCATCGAGAAAGCCGCGATCCACCACCAGGCGCAGCGTCTGACCGAGCGCCAGTACGCTGCCGGCCGCCACCAGTAAAGCCATCACGGCCAGCCAGAACCGCACCCGATGCCTCGCCAGGAAGCGCCAGAGGACTCTGAGCGCCCACATCCGTCCCTGTTCGGACGGCGCCTGGGTGATCAGGCCCGCAGGCACCGGCCGCTCGCCCTTGTCCTCGCGCGTGCTCATCGCCGTCAGCATAACCGAAACGGGGAGCCCCGGGGACCGTCGAATCCGGCGGCCGGGGTGGCAGCGAGGCGGTTGGCCGATGCAGACTAAGGACCTGCAGCAGGCTGGCTGCGGCCTATACGGCTCGCCGGTGGCACCGTACTCCATTCTTGATCGTCGAGGTCGCTGTGCGCGAACGCATCACGCTGTTCCTGATCATCGCCGTCCTGCTGTTTGGCGGGTACTACGCCTACAACCATTATGCGGCAGGCCTCTATTACCTGGCCGGGCAGTACGACCGAATGATGAACCCGTACGGCACCGACCCGGATGCCCCCGAGCCCACGGCAGCGGACCGGCATCTGCACCAGTCCATGTTCATCGTTGACCTGCATGCCGACACCCTCAAGTGGGAACGCGATCTGCTGGAGCGCTCCATGTTCGGGCACGCGGACGTACCCCGTCTGCGCGAAGGCAATGTCGCCCTGCAGGGCTTTACCATCGTGACCAAGAGCCCCCTGCGAATGCCCTGGAGCGACTCCCTGAGCGCTCGCAGCCCCGACACCAACACCCTGCTCTCCTTTCTGCAAGGGCGGCCCATGTTCAGCCTCCGGGAGCGCGCCTACTACCAGATCGACCGCTATCACGACGCCGTGGCCCGTGCCCGGGCCGGCGAGGGTGAGGGCACCGAACTCCGTCTGATCCTGGACTTTGCAGACCTGGAGGCGCTGGTCGCCGACCGCGAGGCGGGCAAGGACGTGATCGGCGGGTTTCTCGGCATTGAGGGGGGACACTGGATAGGCGGCACCGGCAGCAGCCGCGCCGATGTCGAGGAGGAGATCCAGGCGCTGTTCGACGCGGGGGTGCGCATGTTTGCCCCCACCCACCGCTTTGACAACGCCCTGTCCGGCTCCAATGAGGGCTACGCACGCTACGGTTTGACCGAGCACGGCCGTATTGCACTGGCAAAGGCCGAATCGCTCGGGATCACCGTCGATCTTGCGCACATCTCGAGCGACGGGCTGAGCGATGCCGGGGATTTGCTGGATCAGCCTTTCGTGATCTCCCACACCGGGGTGCGCGCCAACTGCGAACCACCCTGCCGCCCCGACCGCAACCTCAGTGACGACGATATCCGCGTCGTTCTGGCCAACGATGGGGTCGTCGGGGTGGGCTACTGGCCCCAAGCCATCGGCCCCAGTGTCTGGCGCATTGCCGACACCATGGCGCACATCATGCAGCTGGGGCGGGACGCCGGCCTTTCCGACCCGAGCCGCCACGTGGCCCTGGGGTCGGACTACGACGGGTCGGTCACCCCTCTGATCGAGGTCAGCAATCTGGATGTCCTCACGGCGGTCCTGCGTCAGCGCCCGGACCCCTTCACCGAGCAGGATGTCCGGAACATCGCCGGACAGAACGCCTGCCGGGTGTTGGCTACCAACCTGCCCGGAGGGAGTGCCGAGAGGGCGGAGGACCTTTGCGCAAACCTGCGGGCCACCGAACGCGATCCGGCCGCGGCCACCGCTGGCCGCGCCGGCCTGGCCGGAGCGGAATCGCCGGCGCCTGCCCGGGCCCATACGGGCTGGCTGGTCACGGACCTGATCGGGTGGCTGGCGCGCACCCAGTCCGAGATGAACCACAGCCTCCGGGGGCAGTTACAGGCAGCCTCCCAGTCCGGGGCGGCGGCCCCCATCATCATCCTCATCGGGTTTCTATACGGCCTGTTTCACGCGGCCGGGCCCGGCCACGGCAAGGTGGTGATCAGTGCCTGGTACCTGGCGAACCCGGGCCGGTGGCCTTCGGCGTTGCTCGCCAGTTCCGGCATCGCCCTGCTCCAGGCCCTCTCAGCCATCGTGACCGTGACGCTGATCCTTTGGGTGCTGGGGAGCACCGTGACACGCCTGCTGGATCAGGCTGCGGCCATTGAGGCCATAGCGTACGGCCTGCTCGCCTTGCTCGGCCTGACACTGCTGGCACGCGCCATTATCGGCGGTGTGCGCTCACCCTGCTGCCACGGTGATAAGCCGCCGACCGCCGGACGCGGTCTGCTGGCCATGGTGGTCGCCGTGGGCGTACGGCCCTGCTCCGGTGCCCTGGGCCTACTGCTTTTCACCCTCGCGGTCGGGTTGTTCCCCGTCGGTATCGCCGCTACTCTGGCCATGGCGTTGGGCACCGCGCTCACCCTGAGCTTCTTTGCAACGGGCAGTCAGTGGCTGCGCGGGGCCACCGTTGCGTCCGTGACCCGCAGCCGCTGGGGCGACCTGCTTGCCCGTCACGCCCACACCGTCCGCGCGCTGGTCCAGGGCACCGGCGGGTTGATCATCGCCACCACCGGCACCCTGATGCTCATGGCGGCGGTGCTGCGCATGGGGGTGCTGTGAGATGACCCAAGACCTTGCGCCAGCGCCACGCAGCATCCTGATCACCGGCTGCTCCAGCGGCATCGGCTTGGCGGCCACCACCACCCTGCGTGCGCGGGGGTGGCGGGTGTTCGCGACCGCCCGCCAGGCAACGGACGTGGCGCGCCTCCGCGAACAAGGGTTCGAGGCGGTAACACTCGACCTGGATGATGACGCCAGCATCGAGGGTGCGCTGGCGTGGGTTCTCGCCCGTACCGGCGGTGGTCTGGACGCGCTGTTCAACAATGGTGCCTATGGCCAACCCGGCGCCGTCGAGGACCTGACTCGCGCGGTCTTGCGGGCTCAGTTGGAAACCAATCTGCTCGGCACCCATGAGCTGACCCGGCGCGTCATCCCGGTGATGCGGGCGCAGGGCCACGGGCGTATCGTGCAGAACAGCTCCGTGCTGGGGTTTGCCGCGCTGCCCTACCGCGGCGCTTACGTCTGTTCCAAGTTCGCGTTGGAGGGGTTAACGGATACCCTGCGCCAGGAGCTGACCGGCACCGGGATTCACATCAGCCTGATCGAGCCCGGGCCGATCACGAGCCGCTTCCGGGAGAATGCGCACGCGGCGTTTCGACGCCATATCAACCTGGAGCGAAGCGCCCATGCCGAGACGTACCGCGCGGTGGAGGCCCGGCTGGCCGGTCAGGGCGCTGGCACGCCGTTTACCCTGGAGGCCGACGCGGTCGTCCGCAAACTGATCCACGCCCTGGAGGCCCCCACCCCCGGCCCCGGTACTACGTGACGCTGCCGACCTGGCTGTTTGGGGTCTTGCGGCGCGTGCTATCCACCCGCTGGATGGACCGCCTGCTGTTGAGAGCCACGCGGGGCGAACGCCGGCCGCTCAATTAAGCAAACCGCTGTCCGCCAGCCCGTCGAAGATAAACTGGATGGCCAGCGCGCATAGGAGCACACCGAAGACACGGGTCAGCACGTGGGCCCCCGTGGTCCCCAGGAAACGCTGAATCTGCACTGCAATAAGCAGGCAGGCCAGCATCAGCGCCAATACCGTGAGCAGGGCCGCCAGCACTACCCCTTGCGCGGCCCAGTCATCCCCCGCCCGCCCCATCATCAGTACGGCGGCCCCCATGGCCCCGGGCCCGGCAATCAAGGGGGTGGCCAGGGGAAAAACCGAGATATCCTGCCGGCTCATGGCCTCGCGGGTCTCCTCCTCAGTGGCCGAGACCCCACCCGACATGCGGGCGAAGACCATGTCGATGGCGATCAACAGGAGCAGGATACCCCCCGCGGTCTGCAGCGCGGGGAAGCTGATACCCAACCAACTCAGAGTCGCTTCACCAAAGAACAGGATGGGCAGCAGCATGCACGTGGCCAGCAGGGTACCCCGGATGGCCATGCGCCGCCGCTGGCTCATGCCCAGGTGGGCGGTCAGCGCGGCGTAGACGAATGCCACATCCACCGGTCCGATGGTGATGAAGAAGGTCGCGAAGGCAACCGTTGCCAGTTCCAGCACGTGCTTACCCCTGCAGCCCTGGCGTCACCGGGACCAGCCTGAAGCCCGCCACCCCGATGCGCCTGATTATAGCGGCCGATTCAGAGCAGGCCGCTGAAGACCTGTCGGCAGTTCGCCTCGGGACCCTCCAGGATGCGATCACCCACCGCCACGTAACGTATACGTTGCACCAGGCCATCCACCACATGGACATGCAGTTGGCAACTGTAGCTGGTGTCATCGAAGATCGCCCGACGGCTCGGTACGGTCCCCGACCAGCGCCAGACTGTCTCACCCTCAGTCAGCTCGGTTCGGCCCGTCGGCTCGCCCAGGGCCTCCACCAGGTCGTTTACTGGTTGCCCGAGCCAGGCGTTGGTCTGGGCCTCAAACGCACCCACGCGCCCCCCGGCACAGCCAACCAGCAGGAGAAGCATGAACAGGGAGAGGAAAGCGGGGCTTAATCGCATGGGACAATCAGGGCCTAAGCGATCGGGGGATGGTGCCCGGAGCCGGACTTGAACCGGCACGGCTAAAAGCCGGGGGATTTTAAGTCCCCTGCGTCTACCAATTCCGCCATCCGGGCGGGCGCAGCCCTTTGGGGAGGGCCCCGGGGCCGGAGAGTCGAGTAGGAGAAGATGGAGGCTAGGCCCGGAATCGAACCGAGGTACACGGCTTTGCAGGCCGCTGCATCACCACTCTGCCACCTAGCCTTTGCGGAGCAAATAATATCAGCCCGGGGGCCAAATTGCGAGCCCCGCCGGGCGGGGCCGCCTGGCCCCACCCCGCTGCGGTGAAGCGGGTTTCCGGGGGCCATAACGAGAGAAGCCCCGGTCTGGCCGGGGCTTCCTGATGCTTGGAGCGGGAAACGAGACTCGAACTCGCGACCCCAACCTTGGCAAGGTTGTGCTCTACCAACTGAGCTATTCCCGCTGCGTTGTGGGTGCGTATTGTACAGCCTTAAGAAACCGTGTCAACCCTTGTTGTGGGCCGTTTCGGCTTTGCCAGGGCTGGCTGCGGCTTCTGCCGGCTTACGCCAATTGCTCCCAGGCGGCCCTCAAATACAGCGCCATGGAGTATACCGTCAGGGCCGCCGCCACGTAAAGTAGCACAACCCCGATATCGAACAGCGGGATCGGCCCCAGGGACTGCCCGTACAACAACATGATGATAGCGGCCATCTGCGCCGTGGTTTTTACCTTCCCGGCCATGCTCACGGCCACGCTCGCCTGCGCACCCAGGTTAGCCATCCACTCCCGGAGGGCCGAAACGGCGATCTCACGGCCGATAATGATGCTGGCCGGCACAGCCAGCCAGGGCCCCGGGTTAACCGCCACCAGGGCTACCAACGCCACCGCCACCATCAACTTGTCCGCCACCGGGTCCAGGAAGGCGCCGAAGGCGGAGGTCTGCCCGAGCCGCCGCGCCAGGTAACCGTCGAGCCAATCGGTGATGGCCGCTGCACTGAACACCACCACCGCAAGCACATTCAGCCAGGGCGCGGGAAGCAGAAAGCAGAGCCCCAGCACCGGGATCAGCGCGATGCGGAACAGGGTGAGCGCGTTGGGCCAATTCAACTGCATGGTTTTATCCAGACTCTCCGTGATAATGATCGTAAACCTTCTCGGCCAATGCCCGACTGATCCCGGGTGTCCGGGCCAGGTCCTCGACACCTGCGCGGGCGATCGCCTTCACGCCGCCGAAATGCCGCAACAGGGCCTGCCGCCGTTTCGGCCCCAACCCGGGGATATCCTCCAGCGCCGACCGACTGCGCGCCTTGCCCCGCTGGTTGCGATGGCCCGCTATGGCGAAACGGTGTGCTTCGTCCCGCACCTGCTGCAGCAGTTGCAGTGCCGGCGAGTCCGGGCCCAGGGTCACGCTCCGCCCAGCTTCATCCGATAGTATCAGGGTCTCCTCGCCGGGCCGTCGTTCCGGCCCCTTGGCGATGCCCAGCAGGTAAACATCGTCCACCTGCAATTCTTCCAGCACCGCCTCGGCCTGGGCCACCTGTCCCTTCCCGCCATCGATCAGCAGGATATCGGGGAGTATGCCCTCACCCTTTTTCAGGCGTTGGTACCGACGGCTCAGCGCCTGCCGCATGGCCGCATAGTCATCTCCCGGGGTGATACCACGAATATTGAAGCGGCGATAGTCGGACTTCAGCGGTCCCTCCTGGTTGAAAACCACGCAGGAGGCCACCGTGGCCTCGCCCCGGGTATGGCTGATATCGAAGCACTCGATGCGCTCCGGCAGGGCCGGCAGCGCCAGCTCATCCTGCAGCGCCTCCAGCCGGTGCAGCGCCATGGCCTGACTGGAAGCGCGCGCGGAGAGCGCATGGCGGGCATTGGTTAGCGCCATATCGAGCCACCGGCGGCGCTCCTTGCGTACCGAGTGAGTGACCCGGACCTTGTGGCCGGACTCCCGCGACAACGCCTCGGCCAGCAGCGCCCGCTCCTGAATCGGGTGGCTGAGCACCAGTTCCGGCGGGGATTTACGGCCGATGTAATAGCGTGCAAGGAAGGCGGCCACCACCTCCGTCTCGTCCGAGCCCTCGGGGATTTTCGGGAAGAACACCTTGTTGCCCAGGTTCCGGCCCTGCCGGAAGAAAAAGACCGTGACACAGGCGGTCACGCCGTCAGAGACACAGGCGACCACGTCCAGGTCCCCCTTCTCGCCGATGATGTACTGGCGCTCCTGCACTACCTGCAGGGCCTGAATCCGATCGCGGTAGTGCGCGGCCTCCTCGAACGCCAGGCGCTCGGAGGCCGCCTCCATGCGTTCGCCCAATTCCTCCACCACCTGGCTGGACTTGCCCTCCAGGAAGAGCACCGCGTGGCGGACATCCTCTTCGTAGTCCTCGCGACTGATGTAACCGACACAGGGCGCGGTGCAGCGCTTGATCTGGTACTGCAAGCAGGGCCGGGAGCGGTTGGCGAAAAAGGTGTCGCGGCACTGGCGGATCAAAAAGACCTTCTGCAGGGTATTCAGGGTCTCGCGCACGGCGCCACCGCTGGGGAAGGGCCCGAACCAGCGCCCCGGCCCCTTGCGCGCACCCCGGTGGAAACTGAGCCGCGGGAATTCCTGGTGGGAGGAGAGATAGATCCAGGGGTAGGATTTATCGTCCCGCAGCAGCACGTTGTAGCGCGGCCGCAGCTCCTTGATCAGGTTGTTCTCCAGGATCAGCGCCTCCGCCTCGGTGTGCGTGACGGTGATCTGGACATCCTCCACCTGGGTGAGCATGAGCTCGATGCGCGCCGACTTCTGAGAACGGTTGAAGTAGCTGGAGACCCGTTTTTTCAGGTTGCGCGCCTTGCCGACGTACAGCACCTCACCCGACCCGCTCACCATGCGGTAGACGCCCGGCCGCTGGGTCAGGTTGCGGACAAAGGCCTTGGGGTCGAAGGGCGCGGTGGTGTCAGTCATGGTCCGCGATCAGACTGCGGGCGCGCTGAAACACCGCCGAAAACATCTCCGGGGTCAGGCGCCGCGTCTGGGTGTTGTACCGGCTGCAATGGTAACTGTCGAGCAGCTTCAGCCCGCCGGGCAGGGCGTGCTCGGCGCCATGGCCGAAGGGCCAGGCCGCCAGTTTCTCTCCCAGCGCCAGCAGCACGGCCTCGTGGGCGACCCGGCCCAGCGCCAACACCACGCCCCCCTCCCCCACGGACTCCAGCTCATGGCGCAGGTAGGGCAGGCAGTTACGCACCTCCTGGCGAGTCGGTTTGTTCGCGGGTGGCAGGCAGCGTACCGCGTTGGTGATCCGGCAGCCGATAAGCGCCAGTCCGTCGTCCGGGTGCTCGCCCCGGGGCTGATTGGCAAATCCCGTGTTGTATAACGTCTGGTAAAGCAGGATACCCGCATGGTCACCGGTGAAGGGCCGACCGCTGGCATTGGCGCCATGCATACCCGGCGCCAGGCCGACGACCAGCAGCCGGCCGTCCGGATCGCCGAAAGAAGGCACCGGCCGGGCGTGGTAGTCGGGGTTAGACTCAGCCACCTCGTCGAGGAAGCCGGCCAGGCGCGGGCAGCGCCGGCAGTCGGGGTCAAAGGGCTGGGTGCAGCTCAAAATCCTTCCACAATTCCGTTTCTTATGGCCAGATGTGCAAGTTCCACGTCACTATTGGCGCCCAGCTTCTCGTAAAGCCGGTGCCGAAAGGTACTCACGGTCTTGCCCGAAACGCACAGGCTCTCCGCGATCTCGCGGGAGGTGCTGCCCTGGGCGATCATCAACAGGACCTGGAACTCGCGTTTCGTGAGATGGGTGAATAGATCATTGCTCCCGGTGCCGTTGAGCGCCAGGGCGTGGGCGGCGGCCCCGCAGACGTAGGGCCGGCCGGCGGCTACAGTCCGGATAGCGTCAAGGATCTCCTGTTCCGAGCAGTCCTTGTTCAGAAAGCCACGCGCTCCGACCTTCAGCACCCGAGTCGGGAAGGGCCCCGACTCATGCATGGTGAGCACAACCACCTTCACGTCAGGCACGCAGGCGAGCATCCTGCGCGTGGACTCGAGCCCGCCCATACCGGGCATATTCAGATCCATCAGCACCACGTCGGGACGGAAGGAGCGGGTCAACTCCAGGGCGTCCTCGCCGCTACCGGCTTCGCCAACCACCTCGATATCGGGCACCGCCTCCAGGATGCGCCGCACGCCGGTGCGCACCAGGCGGTGATCGTCCACGAGGAGTACGTCTATCATCATCCATCTCCAGCCGAAGCGTGGAACAGTATACTCTGGTTTTCGGTCGGCTATCAGGCCCCCAACCCAGACAGCGCACGGAGCTTCTGCAGATTGATGACGGACAGGCTGATTCCCTTATACCCCCCCACCCATCCGGAACCGGTCCAACTGACCCACCTTTACCGGGACCTGCCGCTGCCCGTCGGCGAAGGGCTGTTTGTCTACGGCAACTTCGTCACCAGCATGGACGGACGCATTGCCCTCGGTGACGGCCTGCCCGCCCAGGCAGTGCCCGGGACCATTGCCAACCCCCGGGACTGGCGCCTTTTCCAGGAGCTCGCCGCGCGGGCTGACATCCTGATCAGCAGCGGGCGCTATTTTCGCGACCTTAAAGCCGGTCGCGCGCAGGATATCCTGCCCCTGGGGCATGATTTCACGGACCTGGTGAAATGGCGGGATCAGCAGGGCCAAGCGCCGCAACCCGACGTGGTAGTGATGAGCGCCAGCCTGGACTTCCAGCTGCCGGCACTGCTCCTGGAACAGGGCCGGCGGGTCTGGGTCGCGACAGTGAGCAGTGCACCGGCCGAGGGCCGGGCCCGCCTTGAACGGCAGGGCGGCCGGTTGCTCGACTGCGGCCCCGGGCCCCGGGTGGACGCCCGATTGATGATGCAGCGGCTGGCCGAGCAGGGCTACCGCCGCGCCTACTCGGTGACCGGTCCCTGGGTCATGCACGAACTGCTGCGCGCCGGCGTGCTGGACACGCTCTTTCTGACCCACCGGTTACGCATCACCGGGGGCGCGGACTACGCCACCATTACCGAAGGGCCGTTACTGGACCCACCGGCCGATTTTGACCTGGCGCATCTTTACTTCGACCCGGAGGGGGATGGCCGTGCGGGCCAACTGTTCGCCCGCTACGATCGGCAAGCCGGCTGATCCGGTGCCCCACCGGGCCACGGGCGGCTATTTCTGGATGCCGCCCCGCGTCAACGCGGCCGGGTCCAGCAGCCGCTGCAGGTCCGCCTCCGAGAGGTCGGTGTGCTCTCGCGCCACCTCCAGGATGGAACGCCCCTCCCGGTAAGCCGTCTTGGCGATCTCCGCGCCCTTTTCGTAGCCGATCACGGCATTCAGGGCGGTGACCAGGATGGGGTTGCGGTCCAACGCCTCGGCGATACGCGCCTCGTTGACGGTGAAGCCGGCAATCGCCTTGTCGCCCAGAAGTCGGCTGGCATTGGCCAGCAGCCCGATACTTTGCAGCAGGTTGTACCCCACCACCGGCAACATGACGTTGAGCTGGAAGGTGCCCGACTGCCCGGCCACCGTGAGCGTGGTGTCATTACCCATCACCTGGGCACAGACCATGGCCACCGACTCCGGGACCACTGGATTCACCTTGCCCGGCATGATGGAACTGCCCGGCTGCAACGCCGGCAGTGCGATCTCACCCAGGCCGGCCAGTGGGCCGCTGTTCATCCAGCGCAGGTCGTTGGCGACCTTCATCAGGCTCACGGCCAGGGTGCGCAGCTGGCCATGCATCTCCACCGCGGCGTCCTGACTGGACAGGGCCTCGAAGCGATCGGAGCAGGCGGTAAAGGGCACCCCGGTTCGCTCGCCGATCAGCGCGGCAACCCGGGCGCCAAACCCCGGTTCGGCGTTGATGCCGGTGCCCACGGCGGTCCCACCCTGGGCCAGCGCCTCGAGCCGCGGCAGACTGCTCCGGACGCGCTCAGCCCCCTGCCCCACCTGCGTCGCCCAGCCCCCCAACTCCTGGGCAAAGCTCACCGGCATGGCATCCATCAGGTGGGTGCGGCCAGTCTTGACCTGCGCCTGCAGGCTATCGGCCTTGTCGCGGGTCACCTTCTCCAGGTGCACCAGCGCGGGCAATAACTGCTCGTGCAGTGCCAGGCAGGCGCTGACGTGGATGGCGGTGGGGATCACGTCGTTGCTGCTCTGGCCCATGTTGACGTGATCGTTCGGATGCACCGGCTGCCCCAGGCGCTCGCTGGCGAGCCGGGCAATCACCTCGTTGGCGTTCATGTTACTGCTGGTGCCGGAGCCGGTCTGGAAGACATCCACCGGAAACTGCCCGTCGTGATCGCCCTGCTCCACCTCGCGTGCGGCCTCGGCAATGGCCTCGGCAATGTCCGGGGCCAACAGGCCAAGCTCGCAGTTGGCGCGGGCCGCGGCACCCTTGATCAGGCCCAAGGCGCGGATGAAGCTCCGGGGCATACACAGCCCACTGACCGGGAAGTTCTCCACCGCACGCTGGGTCTGTGCGCCCCAGAGTGCTGACTCCGGCACATGCAACTCGCCCATGCTGTCCTTCTCGATGCGGAAACCCTGCTTGCTCATCTGTGCAACCTCCCGCTGACAGGTCGGGGCCGGCACCGGGCCGGCCGCCTGGATTGACTGCCTACCAGTGTAGGCCTGTACGCCACCCTGTTGGCGGGCCTTGCCCGCGGATTCAGGGCCCGGATGCAGTTGTGCACTGGGCGCAGTACAATTGGCGGCTTGATCCCCCTACTCCTGAACAGCAGACCAATCGAGACAGAAGAGGCCACCATGGAGCTGACCCGCCTGACCGCCATTTCCCCCGTTGACGGACGCTACGGCAACAAAACGAGCGATCTGCAGCCGATCTTCAGCGAATTCGGGCTGATCCGCCACCGGGTCATCGTGGAAGTGCGCTGGCTGGAGGCCCTGGCCGCCCATCCGGACATTCCCGAGGTGCCGGCGCTCTCCCCGCAGGCGCGCACCTTCCTGCAGGAGCTGATCGACACCTTCGACGTGGAGGACGGCGAACGGGTCAAGCGTTACGAGGCCACCACCAACCACGACGTCAAGGCCGTCGAGTATTACATCAAGGAGCGGCTGGCTGAACAGCCGGAACTGGCTGCAATCCGCGAGTTCGTGCACTTTGCCTGCACCTCTGAGGACATCAACAACCTGGCCTACGCGCTGATGCTGAAAACGGGCCGCGACCAGGTGCTGCTGCCGCTGCTCGACGAGGTTATCGCACAGCTGCGCGCCCTGGCGCACGAACACGCCGAGCAGCCGATGCTCTCCCGCACCCACGGTCAGACGGCATCGCCAACCACCCTGGGCAAAGAGATCGCCAACGTGGTGCACCGGCTGCGTCGCCAGCGCGAACAGCTGGCCGAAGTCAGCGTGCTGGGCAAGATCAACGGCGCGGTCGGCAACTTCAACGCCCACCTCTCCGCCTATCCACAGCTCGACTGGCCCGGCCTGTCCCAGCGCTACGTGGAGGGCCTTGGCCTGGAGTGGAACCCCTACACCACCCAGATCGAGCCGCACGACTACATCGCCGAGGCCTTCGACGCCCTGGCCCGGGTGAACACGGTGCTCATCGACTTCAGCCGCGATGTCTGGGGCTACATCTCCCTCGGCTACTTCAAGCAGCGCCTGGTGGAGGGCGAAGTGGGCTCCTCCACCATGCCGCACAAGGTCAACCCGATCGATTTCGAGAATGCCGAGGGCAACCTGGGGGTTGCCAACGCCGTGCTGGAGCACCTGGCGCGCAAGCTCCCCGTATCCCGCTGGCAGCGGGACCTGACCGACTCCACGGTCCTGCGCACCTTGGGCACCGGTATCGGCCACACGGTCATTGCGCTGCAAAGCCTGCGCAAGGGGCTGAGCAAGCTGGAGGCCAACCCCCAGCGCCTCGCCGAGGACCTGGACGCCGCCTGGGAGGTGCTGGCCGAGGCGGTGCAGACGGTCATGCGCCGGCACGGCCTGGAGCAACCCTACGAACAGCTCAAAGCCTTCACCCGCGGCCGCGCCATCACCGGGCCGGCGCTGCAAGAGTTCATTGGCAAGCTGGACATCCCGGAGGCCGCCCGCACCGAGCTGCTGCAGATGACCCCGGCAGGCTATATTGGTAATGCGGCCGAGCAGGCCCGCCGGGTCTGAACCCCCGAGCATCGCGCAGGTCAGACAGGATATGAGCATGGACATGGACGAACCGCAGCCGGGCTGGAACCCGGTGACCACCGCCAGCGAACACGCCGAGGTGGCGGTGGAGCTGGTCCGGCAGGCCCAGCATGAGGTGGACATCATCTCGGCAGACCTGGACCCGGCGGTATTCAATGACCAAGGCCTTGCGGACGCCCTGCGTAAGCTGGCGGTGAGCAGCCCCAAGGCACGGATCCGTGTCCTCGTGGAACAGGCGAACCCCCTGGTCCGCTGCGACCATCGCCTGCTGACGCTGGCGCGGAAGGTGCCGAGCCGGATGCAGATCCGCCAGCTGGCGCCGGACGCCGAGCTGCCGGAGACCCTCTGGTTGATGGTCGACGGGCGCGCGGTAATGTGGCGGCGCCATCGGGAGGGCTACCGCGGGGGTTGGCATAGTGACGCCGCCGGGGCCTGCCGGGAATGGCGCCGTAAATTCGATACGCTCTGGAATCACTCGGTGGATTCGCCGGAGCTAAGGGTAATCGCACCATGAAACCACTGCGGTGGCGGGGCCGTCTCTTCGTACTGGCCCTGCTGCTTCTGGCACTCCCCCTGGCGGGTGCCGTCGCAATGGAGACGGAGACCCGGGTCATCCAACTCCAGCACCAGCAGGCGGAGGCGCTGATCCCGCTGCTGGAACCCCACCTGGATGAGACCCGGGTCAGCGGCCGTCACTTCCAGCTCCTGCTGCGCGGTCCGGGCGCGGAACTGGATCAGCTGGAACAGCTGCTGCACGAGCTGGACCAACCCGCAAGGTCGGTCACCCTGACATTGCGTTTCGAGGAAGGACCGCCTCGGGAGACGGTGCGCGACGGTACCACCGTGCGCCGGCTGGCCACGGGGCGGACCAGCCGCGAGCAACGGGTCCTGGCCCGGGACGGCAGCGAGGTCATGTTGCGTCTGCACCAGGCGCTGCCCCGGGAGGACCGGCGCATCTACTTGAGCCCACACGCCGTGCTGCTGGAGGACCGGACCTACTACCTGAACGTGGAACAGACCCTGCTGGCCCGCCCCCTGCTCCATGGGGAGGACCGGGTCACGGTGGAGTTGTCGGCCCTTAGCCAGCGTCTGGACCCATCCGATGAGGAGCGGCTGCTCTCCCGCGAGTGGAGCGGCCAGCTCACCGGCACCGTGGGGGAGTGGATACTGCTCGGTGAGACCAGCGCTGACCGGGACCCGGGGCCGGAGGTGCGTGAGCCTGGCCGCATCTTCCGAACGCGCCCGGCGGAGGCCCAGGAGTTGCGCATCTGGCTGCGCGTGGACCCGGCACCCTGATGACCGTAGCGGCCGCGAGCCGTTCAGTCGTTGTCCTGCCAGCGCTCCCGGATCCGTTCCCGGTTTAGCGCCAACCACTGCAACGCGATGATCGGCATGGCCGCATGGATGACGCCCGTTTCCACCATGTCCATGGCCTCTTCGAAGGGCACCACATGGACCTTGATGTCCTCACCCTCGTGATCATGGCCGTGAATGCCGCCGTCCAACCCCTCGCTGTCCATCCTGGCGCAGTACAGGGCAACGGACTCCGACGTTCCCCCGGGGCTGACCAGGTATTCGCATATGGGTACGACCTCATCCAGTCGGCAGTCGGCCTCTTCCACCGCCTCACGCCGGGCGACGTCCACCGGCATTTCCCCCGGTTCCACCATGCCGGCGATGATCTCCATCAGCCAGGCGCCCCGCGGATGCTCCAGGGCACCGACCCGGAACTGCTCGGTGAGCAGCACCTCGTCGCGATCCGCGTCGTAGGGCAACACCCCCACCGAATGGCCGCGCTCGAACAACTCCCGGGTGAGCGGCTCGCCGAGCCCCCCTTCGAACAGCCCGTGGCGCAGTCGGTAGCGAACCATCCGAAAGAAGCCGTCGTAGACGACGGCGCTGTCCAACACTTCCACCCGGTGACTCATCAGGCGTCCTCCCCTTCCCGTTCGAACACCGCCATACTTTCCACGTGAGCGGTGTGGGGGAACATGTCCATCACGCCAGCGGCGGTGAGCCGGTAGCCGTAACGGTTGACCAGTTCGCCGGCATCACGGGCCAGGGTAGCCGGCCCGCAGGAGACGTAAACAATGCGTTTTGGACGCATCGCTGCCACCAGCCCCAGCACCTCGAAGGCCCCCGAGCGCGGCGGGTCCAGCAGTACCCGGTCGAACCCCCGTCCGGCCCAGGGCTGCTCCGAGGCATCCAGAGTCAGGTCCGCACCGTAGAACTCGACGTTGTCCAGGCCATTGTACGCGGCGTTCTCCCGGCCGCGGGCCACCAGCGGCTCCGCCCCCTCCACGCCCACCACCTCACCGGCCCGACGCGCCAGCGGCAGCGTGAAGTTGCCCAGACCGCAAAACAGATCCAGCACGCGGTCTTCGGGTTGGACGTCCAGCAGTTCCAGCGCCTGGTCCACCATGGCGAGGTTGATCCCGGCGTTGATCTGGGTGAAATCGCTGGGCCGGAACCCCAGGCGCACCTGGTGGGCGGGCAATGCGTACTCCAACGGCTGGCCCACCGGGTCCTGGACGAGTGTGATGGTGTCCTCGTTGCCCGGCTGCTGGTAGACCGCGAGCCCACTGTCCTCCGCGAAGGCCGCCAACGCCTGCAGATCCTCCCCGCTGAAGGGTGAGAGATTGCGGAAGACCAGCGCACCCGCCTGGTCGCCCAGCGCCACTTCAATCTGCGGTACCTGGTCGGGGATGGATAGCCCTTCCACCAGCCGGCCCAATTCGGTCAACCGCTCGCCGACCCGGGGGTCGAGTACCGGGCAGCGGTCCATATTGGCCACGAAGGGGCTGTGCTTCTCCCGGAACCCCACCAGCACGCCCCCTTTCCGCGGCACGTGTTTGACCGCCAGGCGCGCCTTGCGCCGGTAGCCCCAGGGACTGTCGGTCAGCGGCGGTAGGACCTGTTCCGGCTGCACACCGCCCATGTGCTGGAACTGCTCCAGCAAAACCGACTGTTTCAATTCCACCTGGCGCTCGGGACTCAGGTGCTGCAGGCTGCACCCCCCGCAGAGGCCAAAGAATGCACAGGCCGGCTCGATGCGCTCCTCGGCCGGCTCCAATACCTCCAGCACCCGTGCCTCGGCCACGCTGCGTCGGCGCTTGGTGTATTCCACGCGCACCCGCTCCCCGGGAAGCGCGCCGTGAACGAACAGCGTCCGGTTGTCGTAATGGCTGATGCCGCGCCCTTCGTGGGAAAAGCCGGTGATCTCGACCTCAAAGGGCTCACGGGGGATACGCCGGCGTCTACGCCCCATCAGTCGCCTCCCAGGCCGCCAGGAAGGCCTCCAGGTGCGGCCGGCCGTCCTCTCGCAGCGTATCCTTCACCCGTTGCTCCTCGTTCGCCAGCCCCTCGGGGCTCAGTTGGCCGCGCATGAGCTGATAGCGCAGCCAGACCAGGTAAGTGTTCAACACGTCCGTCTCGCAGTAGTCGCGCACCGCACCGACCTCCCCGGCCTGAACGGCCTCCCAGACCTTGCCGCCGCTCATGCCCATCTTTCCGGGGTAGCCCAGCAGCGTGGCGATCTCGTCCAGGGGGGCATTGGCCCGCGCCTGGTGGCCCGCAAGCACGTCCATCAGGTCAGTGTGGCGCTCGTGGAAGCGGTTGAGGTAGTTGTTGTACCTGAACTCGCGATCCTCCTGGCCGTTGTCCCAGTAGCGACGGGCGGTAATGCCGTGCAACAGGGCGCGGTAGTGCAGCACCGGCAGGTCGAACCCGCCCCCGTTCCAGGAGACCAGCAGCGGCGAGTACCGCTCGATGCCCTCGAAGAAACGGCGGATAAGCTCCGCCTCGCCGTCGTCGGGATCGCCCAGGGACCAGACCCGAAAGCCGTGCCGGTCGAGAACGGCCACCACCGAGATGGCCACGATGCGGTGGAGGTGCAAGCGTTGAAAGTCGGTGCCCGCGCTCTGCCGGCGCAACGCGAACATGGCCTCGGCCACCTCGTGGTCAGGCAGGTCCGCATCCAGGCCCAGCAGGCGCCGGCCGGCGGTCACGTCCGGCACCGTCTCGATATCGAATACCAGTACGTTCATGATCAGCCCTGAAAGAGGCCGGTGGACAGGTAGCGGTCGCCGCGGTCGCAGATGATGACCACGATGGTGGCATTCTCCACCTCCTGCTCCAGACGCAATGCCGCGTGCAGGGCCCCTCCGGCAGACATGCCAGCCATGATTCCCTCCTCCTCGGCCAGCCGTCTCGTGGTGGCGATGGCATCGTCGCTGCTCACATCGATGATGCGGTCCACCCGGGGCGGTTCGTAGATCTTCGGCAAGTACGCCTCCGGCCAGCGCCGGATACCGGGAATGCTGGAGCCGTCCTCCGGCTGCACACCGACGATCTGCACCGCCTCCGACTGCTCCTTGAAAAAGCGGGAGCACCCCATGATGGTCCCGGTGGTACCCATGGAGCTGACAAAGTGCGTGATCTGGCCCCGGGTATCCCGCCAGATCTCCGGGCCGGTGCCCTCGTAGTGGGCCGCCCAGTTATCCGGGTTGGCAAACTGATCGAGCACCGTCCCCTTGCCCTCGGCAGCCATCCTCGAGGCCAGGTCGCGGGCCCCCTCCATGCCTTCGTCCTGGCTCACCAGGACCAGCTCTGCGCCATAGGCCGCCATGGAAGCGCGCCGTTCAGTGCTCATGTTCTCCGGCATGATCAGCACCATGCGGTAGCCCTTGATGGCCGCCGCCATGGCCAGGGCGATCCCGGTATTGCCACTGGTGGGCTCGATCAGGGTATCGCCGGGCTTGATCTGGCCCCGCTCCTCGGCCCGCCGGATCATGTTCACGGCAGGCCGGTCCTTCACGGAGCCGGCGGGGTTATTCCCTTCCAGTTTGCCCAGCACGATATTATTGCGTTCCGGCGGCACCATGCGTTGCAGCCGAACCAGCGGGGTGTTCCCGACAAAGGCCTCTACGGTGGGGTATTGCATGCAGGCATCCATAGTGAGGGCCCCGGTTCAGTGGCTGTCCGGGTCGCTGGCGGTCAGCACCACGAAAGCCAGGGCATGGGTTTGCTCATCACTGATACTGAGATGGTACGCGGAGACGCCCAGTTGCCGGGCGCGGTTACGAGCCTCGCCATGCAACTGCAACAGGGGCCGGCCCTTGTCGTCGTGGTCAACTTGCAGGTCGGTGAAACGGATTCCGCCGGCAATGCCCGTGCCCAGCGCCTTGGCAGCGGCCTCCTTGGCCGCGAAACGCCGCGCCAGAAAGCGCGCCGCCCGGTCCGGTGCCTGGGGGCACTCCTGCCGCTCGGAGGGGTGCAACAGTCGATCCAGGGCGCGCTCACCGTGACGAGCCAGCATGCGCTCCATGCGTCCGATCTCCACCAGGTCCGTGCCCACCCCAATGATCATGTCTGCCGCGCCTCCTGCATCAGCCGTTTCATCTCGGCCACCGCACCGCCCAGCCCGGAGAAGACCGCGCGGGCGATAATGGCGTGCCCGATATTCAGTTCCTTGATGCCGGTGATGGCGGCCACCGGCTGGACGTTGTGAAAGTGAAGTCCGTGCCCGCCGTTGACCTGAAGGCCGCATTGCAGGCCATGCGCCACCGCAGACCGCAACCGCTCCAACTCCAGCTGCGCATCGCGCGGGTTAGCGGCCTCGGCCCAGGCACCGGTATGCAGCTCCACCACCGGCGCGCCGACCCGCGCGGCGGCCTCCACCTGGGCCGGCTCCGGGTCAATGAACAGCGAGACCCGGGTGCCCGCCTCGCCAAGTCGGGCACAGGCCTCGGCAATGCGTTCCGGCTGGGCCAGCACATCGAGCCCACCCTCGGTAGTGAGTTCCTCGCGACGCTCAGGCACCAGGCAACAGTCCGAAGGCCTCAGCCGGGTGGCAATCCCCAGCATCTCCTCGGTGACCGCCATCTCCAGGTTCATCCGCGTCTGGATGGTCTGTGACAGCAGTTCCACGTCCCGGTCCTGGATGTGGCGGCGGTCCTCGCGCAGGTGCACGGTGATCAGGTCGGCACCCGCCTGCTCCGCCACAAACGCCGCCTGCACCGGGTCCGGATAGGCTGTCCCGCGCGCCTGGCGCAGTGTGGCCACGTGGTCGATGTTGACCCCCAGCAGCAGGGTACGGTCCATGGGGTCATGTTCGGGCACAGGCGTCCTCCTGGTTCAGTGATCGGTGGTCGGGCCGGGAGCGGCGCGCCGCGGTTTGCCGGCCAACTGGCGGTACAGCACTCGGCTCTGCAGGGGGCGCTCGCCCAGGTACAGGGCCAGCGCGGCGCGCATCAGGCGTCGCGCTTCCCGGAGCACCGTCTCCCCGGCCAATGGCATCCGGCCGGCCAGGGCCAGTAGCGTCTCGCCCCGGATCCGCAACCCGTCGCCGTCATTGTGCACTTCGGAATCGACCAGGCGTTCCGGGCCATGCTCCAGATGATACCGATAGACCCCCCCGGCTTGCACAGGGCCGCCTTCAAGATCCTCATCGAGCATCAGTCCGTAACCGAGCGCACCCAGCAGCGCGCACTCGAACCGGCGCAGCACTGCCTCATCCGGGAGGCCGGACAGCGCCTCGCCATATACCGGATAGAGTTCAGGATGGGGGTCGTCCCGACGTAGCAGGCGCATGAGCAGTTCGTTGAGATAGAAGCCGCTGGCCAACGCCGCACCGGTAAGCAGGGGCCGCCCGGCCCCGGGCTCCGCCCCGGAGAGGGTCCGAAGCTCACCCCGGCCCTGCCAGCTGGCCAGCAACGGGGTGAAGGGCTCAAGCAGACCGCGCCAGCGCTTGCCGCTCCGGCCACCCCGCGCCATCACGCCGATACGGCCGTAATCCTGGCTGAAGAGCTCGACGATCAGGCTGTTTTCGCTCCAGGGGCGGCGGTGCAACACCCAGGCCGGCTGCAGCTGAACCCGGCTGCCGGACATAGGGTCAGTCGCCCTCGTAGCCCAGGCTCTGCAGGGCCCGCTCGTCGTCGGACCACCCCTCGCGGACCTTGACCCAGAGCTTGAGGTAGACCCGGGTGCCCAGAAAACGCTCAATCTCTTTACGGGCACGGGAGCCGATCACCTTGAGCCGCTGCCCCCCGTCGCCGATCACGATGGCCTTTTGCCCCGGGCGCTCCACCCAGATCAGACCGCTGATCCGCGTCAATCCCTCTTCCTGGTCCAGCGCTTCCACCTCCACCGCAGTGGCGTAGGGCAGTTCCTCGCCCAGGTGGCGCATCAGCTGTTCCCGGATCAGTTCGGCGATGCGGAACCGGGGGCTGCGGTCGGTGACGTAATCCTCGGGGAACAGCGGCGGTGACTCCGGGAGCTGGCGCAGGATCGCCTCGTCCAACGGGGCCAGGTTCTCGCCCTTCAGCGCGGACAGCGGGATCACCTCGACAAAATCGTGCTGTTGGGTGAGCCACTCCATGTGCGGCAACAGCTGCGCCTTGTCCTTGAGCCGGTCCACCTTGTTGATCGCCAGTATGACCGGTACTTTCACGCGCTTCAGCCGCTCCAGCACCGCCTCGTCCTCCGGCTTGAAATGCAACCGATCCACCAGGAAAACGACCAGGTCCACGTCGGACAGGGCGCTGGCCGCGGTGCGGTTGAGGTAACGGTTCAGCGCCTTGTCCCGGCGTTGATGGAGCCCCGGCGTGTCCACGTAGATGATCTGGGCGCCATCCAGGTGGCGTACGCCGAGGATGCGCTGCCGGGTGGTTTGCGGCTTGCGGGTGACAATACTGATCTTCTCACCCAACAACTGGTTGAGCAGCGTGGACTTACCCACGTTTGGCCGCCCCACCAGGGCCACGTGCCCGCAACGGATCATCGGCAGACCACCCTCGGTCATCGCCGGACCCTGCTCCGGACGCATGGTGTCATTGCTCATCTTTACCCTCCAGCCGGCGCAGCATCACCTGCGCGGCCTGTTGCTCCGCCTTGCGTCGACTACCTGCCTCACCCTCGGCACTCACCTGATCATCCTGGAGCGTGCACGCCACCCGGAAGAGCTGATCGTGGGACTTGCCGGTGACATCCAGCACCTCATACCGGGGCAATGGCCTGCGCACCGCCTGCAGGTGCTCCTGCAGGCGGGTCTTCGGATCCTTGAGTTCTCTCTCCGTGGGCAGCGTGTTCAGCCGCTCCGCGTAGAGGCTGAGAATCGCCTGGCGACTGGCCTGGAAACCACCGTCCAGGTAGACAGCGCCGAAAAGCGCCTCCACGGCATCGGCCAGGATGGAATTGCGCCGCTGGCCGCCGCTTTTCATCTCGCCACCGCCCAGCCGAAGCGACGGTCCGAGATCCAGCTGACGACCCAATTCGGCGAGCGTACGGCCGTTGACAAGGGTTGCCCGTAAGCGGCTCAGCACCCCCTCCGTGGCATCGGGGCGCCGGTGGAAGAGCTCATCGGCGATAACGAAATTGAGGATACCGTCACCCAGGAACTCGAGCCGCTCGTTATCCGGCCCGCTGACGCTCCGGTGGGTCAGCGCCTCGTCCAGCAGATCGGGGTTACTGAACCGGTACCCCAGTTGCGTTTGCAGGGCCTCTTTCGGGGACGACATCAGTCGCGCGGCACCACGGCTGAGGCTTCGAAGGACGCGATGCCATCCAGATTGGCCACCACCGGGAAACGCACCTCGTAACTCAATACCACCGAGGTGCCCCCCGAGACGGACTCGAACTCAAGGTCCTCATCCAGGTCGGGGCCACTGACATTGTTGACCTGGAACTGGCGGTTCAGGCGCTGGCGGATGTCGCGGGAAGACGCACCGCGCAAGTCCGTATCATCCTGCATGCTCTGCATGATACTGCGTACGGTGTTGGCCTCCATGTAGACCGGCACCATCCGGACCGCCAGCAGCCCGATAAAGCCCACGATCGCGATCAGGGCGATGATCCCGAAGAAACCGATACCCCGCTGACGATGCATACTCATCCTGCTATCCATGCGCTGCTCCCCTGTGCTGTGTCTGCCGTCCTGCGGGGTCACTGGATGCCTTCCCCGATCCGCCCCCAATCCACCCGGTTATTATGCACGTCCCAGCTCATCCAGATAAGGAATGCCCGGCCCACCAGGTACTCGTCCGGCACGAAGCCCCACATGCGGCTATCGGCACTGCGGTCGCGGTTATCACCGATGGTGAAGTACATCCCTTCGGGCACCTCCACCGCATCCAATTCACCGGATGGCGACCGCTCGTGCACCAGCACTTTGTAGTCGCCCGCATCCAGGGTTTCCCGGTGCAGCGTGGCCAGGCTGTCCGCATGCAGACCGTCATACTGACCGATCTCCTCTTGCGCCACGGCCTCTCCGTTCACGTAAAGGGTCTTGTTCCGGTACTCGATGGTATCGCCGGGCAGCCCAACCACCCGCTTGATGTAGTCCTGCGAGGGATCTACGGGGTATTTGAAAACCGCCACTTCGCCGCGCTCCGGCGCCCCGTTGCCGATAATCCGGGTGCCGAGCACCGGCCACCGCAGACCGTAGGACGACTTGTTGACCAGGATGAAGTCACCGGTCAGCAGGGTCGGCACCATGGACCCGGACGGAATCCGGAACGGCTCGGCGACAAAGCCGCGGATCAAGAGCACGGCCAGGATCACCGGAAACAACGACTTGGGGAAGTCGATGTACCAGGGTGGCGGCTCGTGCCGCTGGTCCTCGGGCACTCGCTTGCGCCGGTAGAAGCGGTCCCAGGCCCAGATCACGCCCGTGAACAGGGTGAGCAGGACCAGCAGGAGTTCGAAATCGAGATGCACGGCCTTGTCGTCCTATGATTTTTTGTTGTCCACCTGCAGGACGGCGAGAAAGGCCTCCTGCGGGATCTCAACCTTGCCCACCTGCTTCATCCGCTTCTTGCCCGCCTTCTGCTTCTCCAGCAGCTTGCGCTTGCGGCTGATGTCGCCCCCGTAGCACTTGGCGGTGACGTTCTTGCGCAGGGCCTTTACGGTGCTGCGGGCGATGATGTGGTTCCCGATCGCTGCCTGGATCGCCACCTCGAACATCTGCCGCGGGATGATCTCCTTCAGCTTCTCGGTGAGCTCCCGGCCCCGGCTCTGGGCGTGTTCCCGGTGCACGATAACCGCGAGCGCATCGACCTTGTCCCCGTTGATCATCACGTCGACCTTGACCAGGTTGGCGGCCTGGAAGCGCTTGAACTCGTAGTCGAATGAAGCAAAGCCGCGGGAGACAGACTTGAGCCGGTCGAAGAAATCCAGCACCACCTCCGCCATGGGCATCTCGTATACCAGGGAGATCTGGTTGCCCACGTACTGCATTTCCTTCTGCACCCCACGCTTCTCCACGCAGAGCTTGATCACATTGCCCACGTGCTCTTCGGGCACCAGGATGCTGGCCTCGATGATGGGCTCACGGATCTCCTCGATCTTGTTCGGCGCTGGCAGCTCCGAGGGGTTGTGGATGTAGAGCGTCTCCCCGTCGGTGGTCTCCACCTCGTGCACCACGGTGGGCGCGGTGGTGATCAGGTCCAGGTTGTACTCCCGCTCCAACCGTTCCTGGATGATCTCCATGTGGAGCATGCCGAGGAAACCGCAACGGAACCCAAAGCCCAAGGCCTGGGAGGTTTCCGGTTCGAAGTGGAGCGAGGCATCGTTGAGCCGCAGCTTCTCGAGCGCGGTGCGGAAGTTTTCGAAGTCGTCCGAGCTGGTCGGGAAGACACCGGCGAACACCCGCGGCTGCACCTTTTTGAACCCCGGTACCGGCTCGCTCGCGGGCCGCTGCGCCAGGGTAAGGGTATCCCCTACCGGCGCGCCGTCGATGTCCTTGATGCCGGCCACGACGAAACCGACTTGGCCGGTAGCCAGCTTGTCCCGCAGCACCCGTTTGGGGGTGAAGAAGCCCAGCTCATCCACCTGGAACTCCCGCTGGGTGGACATCACGCGGATCCGGTCACCCTTTTTCAGCTCGCCGTCAAAGACGCGGACCAGCGCGACCACGCCCAGGTAATTGTCAAACCAGGAGTCCATGATCAGCGCCTTGAGCGGTGCCTCCGGGTCGCCCTTGGGCGCTGGCACCCGTTCCACCAGCGCTTCCAGCAGTTCGTCGATGCCCTCGCCGGTCTTGGCACTAATCTTCAGCGCCTCCTCGCCGTCGAGGCCGATGATCTCCTCGATCTGCTGGATCACCCGCTCGGAATCGGCCGATGGCAGGTCGATCTTGTTGAGTACGGGGATGATCTCCAACCCCTGGTCCACCGCCGTGTAGCAGTTGGCCACGCTTTGCGCCTCCACGCCCTGGGAGGCATCCACCACCAGCAGCGCCCCTTCACAAGCAAAGAGTGAACGCGAGACCTCGTAGGAGAAGTCCACGTGCCCCGGGGTGTCGATGAAATTCAGCTCGTAAGTCTCGCCGTCCTTCGCCTTGTATTCCAGCGAGACGCTCTGCGCCTTGATGGTGATGCCGCGCTCACGCTCCAGATCCATGGAGTCGAGCACCTGCTCGGACATCTCCCGGTTGCTGAGTGCACCGCTGTTCTGGATGAAGCGGTCCGCCAGCGTCGACTTGCCGTGGTCGATGTGGGCGATGATGGAGAAGTTTCGGATTCGTTTCATGTACACCCTGCTGTGACTGTTTGGGCTCCGAAAGCGCGGCCCTGAGAACGAATTCGGGCGCGCCTCCTGACGGAAGCGCGCCCATTCTACCTGTTCCGGAGCCGGTTTTCTGCCGGCTTCACGCTTCAGGGCACCCGCAACGCAAGGAAACGGGCACCGCCATCACGCAACACCAACACCGGAACGTTGCGGCCGGACTCCAGCTCGTCCGCCAGCTCGCCGAAGTGCTCGACGTCCCGCACCGACTGCTGGTCTATCGCGGTGATCAGGTCACCGCGGCGGATCCCCGCTTCCTGGGCCGGACCGCTTTCCACGCGCCGGACCAGCACACCGCTGTCTACACCCAGCTCCTGCAGCCGCTCGGCCGGTGCCGGCTCAAGCCGCAGACCCAGTCGTTCGCTGGTGCCTTCCTCTGGTTCCGGCTCGCCGCGCTGGTCGCGTTGCGCGCGTTCCCGCTGCTCTTCGGGGAGTTCGCCGATGGTCACATCCACGGTGTGTTCATCGCCCTCCCGCAGTACCTTAACCCGGATCTCCGACCCCACCGGCGTGGCCCCCACCATGGGCGGCAGGCTACCGGAGGTCTCCACCGGTTCACCATCGAACTCGACAATGATATCCCCGGG
The DNA here is from genome assembly GCF_003664325.1 of Alkalispirillum mobile. Classification (NCBI taxonomy): domain Bacteria; kingdom Pseudomonadati; phylum Pseudomonadota; class Gammaproteobacteria; order Chromatiales; family Ectothiorhodospiraceae; genus Alkalispirillum; species Alkalispirillum mobile. The sequence continues at coordinate 197,916 of NZ_RCDA01000001.1, read as the reverse complement.
CTTCAGGTCGGCTTCCAGCGCCGGGCTGTCGGACAGCACCTGGGCCACCAGCGCACCCCGCGGGCGGTCCATCTCGAAGGACTCGGCGAGGTCGCGGGTGACATCCTGGATCACCACACCGAGCCAACCGCGCGCGACCCGGCCCGTCTCCTTCAACTGGGTGGCCACGTCCATCGCCAACTCGATCGGGATGGAAAACGACACGCCCATGAACCCGCCGGTGCGGCTGTAGATCTGGGAGTTGATGCCAACCACCTCGCCATCCAGGTTGAACAGCGGCCCCCCGGAGTTGCCCGGGTTGATCGCTACGTCAGTCTGGATGTAAGGCACGTAGTTGCCGCTGGGCAGGTTACGGCCCTTGGCACTGACGATACCTGCGGTGACCGAGTGCTCGAAACCGAAGGGCGAGCCGATGGCCAGCACCCACTCGCCCACCTTCAGGTCACCGGTCTCACCAATGCGCACGGTGGGCAGGTCTTCGGCGTCGATCTTAAGCACGGCCACGTCGCTGCGCTCATCACTGCCCACCACTTCGGCGATGTACTCGCTGCGGTCGCTAAGGCGCACGGTGACCTCGTCGGCCCCGTCAATGACGTGGTGGTTGGTCAGGACGTAACCGTCGTCGGAGATGATGAATCCGGACCCCAGGGAACGGCCACGGCGCTGGCCCTCCGGCGGCCCCTCGCGGCCCTCACCGAAGAAGCGCTCCATGAAATCACGCAGCGGGTGATCCTCGGGGATGTCAAAATGCTCCGGCACCCCGCGACCGCTGCGTCCCTCCATGGTCTGCCGGGTGCTGATATTCACAACGGCAGGGCTGCTTTCTTCGACCAGGTCGGTGAAGTCCGGCAGCCCGGCACGAACGGATTCGGCGTTGGCATGGCTGGCGAACACCAGTAATGCCAACGCAACCAATGCGGGCAACGACCAGTTACGGGCGTATCTCATTATCCCAACACCTCTTTGTTCTGTTCGGCGACCATGTAGTGGAACAGCCCCGCCGGAAGGAACCCGATTATTCGCAGCGGCGCACCAATCTGGGTTGATCCACTGGGTTGCGGCGCCCCAAGCGACGGGCCGCCCCGAACCCTGCAACCAACCCCAGCACACCGCCCAGAATGGCCAGGCCGTCACCGTTAAGACCCAGACCTGCACTCAGTTGTTCCCCGGCGAGTGCCCCGACAAGCAGGCATAACAACGGCACCAGGTAGAGCAGCGCCGAGCCACGCAGCACCGCACCGTCGGGGATGGCTAGCAGCACCCGCTGGCCGGGTTGCACGCCAATCGGGTCGACCACCCGCAACCGGGTAGTCCCACCGGGGAGCCAGCGACCCAGCGCCCCGGTGCCACAGCCTGCGCTCGCGGCACAGCCACTGCAGGTGCTCTGCCGCCGCACCTCCACCCAGGCGTTACCCTCTTCCCGGGCCAGCACCATGGCCTCCTGCTCAATCACTGCTCCACCTCCGGGGGGCTCGCTGCGGCCAGCCCCTCCGCAAAGCGATGGAGGGTGACCGGCGGGACCTCGCCCACGACCGTGATGACCACGTCGTCGCGGAGCAGGCGCACCGCCCCCATCAGGCCCAACCGGACCCGGCGTTCGCGGGCGCGGGTGCCCTCTTTAGGCGAAACGTATACCGAGACCGAGGCCAGGCCATCACTGAAGTGTAGGTGTTCTACCGGATAATCATGGCCGGCGAGGTGGCGCTGCCGGTGGGAAATCAGAGTGAAACCAGGGGGCGGCTCCGCAATCTGCCAAGCAGGCTCAACCGCATCCGAATCGGGCCGCTCGTCAGGGCGAAGCCAGCTGAAACTCTCGCCCGAGGTACCTGGCTCCAGCCAGGCATCCGGCACGGACTCCACCAGCGAGACCTCGGTGAACATCACCTGCTCCAGCGCCTGGTGCTGATCGTCCAGGAGATCCGCGCGCAATAGCAGTCCGTGCTCGCGGTCGATCCAGAGTTTATGGCCGTAGCGCAGTTCGTCCCGCGGGGCGATGAGCACGGTCTGTGCGTCACGCCCGGCAACGCGATCCATGCCGCCCAGGCTAACTTGATAGGCGGTGTCCAGCGTCTCGGGGCGGTCCGGTATGGCCTCGGAGATGGGATTGCGCAATTGCCGGCGGTCCACAACAACGGCCTCGGCATCGGGGAGGATGCAGATGACCTCGTCGGGCTTGCGGATGACCTCGCGGGGGGTGCCGGTAAGGCTGTAGAAGCGCTCGCTGCGCTCCTGCTCGCTGCCCCCCCGGTGGATCACGCGCAGCGTCTCGAGCTCGCTGCCGTGTCGATAGACCAAGATGCCCTGGTAGTGGAGATGCTCTGCCTGCTCACCGGTCTCCCTGAGCAGGTTTAGCGCCTCCGGGTCGGACTCGTCCGCCCAGATACCGGCGCTGGTGAGGCCAAGGGCCAGCAAAACCAGCCCATGAAGCCACCAGTGGCGGCACCAGCGCCTAGTCGCGGACGTTCTCATTGCCGGTAATGCGTACGTAGTTCAACACACCGCCCATGTGGCCGGTGGACGCATGCTCGGCGTGGTTCAGCATGTACCTGTGCAGCGGATCCTGACTGCCGTCGAGGGTGTCCCACTCGCCGCTGGCCACCGCACTGAAGCCCTGCTGTGGCTGCGACCCCGTACCGCCAGTGGCCACCGGCGAGAGCATTGGCTGTCCGGCGTCTGCCATCGAGCTCGCCTCACGTGCGGCCGGCTCCGGTGACTGCACCGGGACATTACTGACAATGTCCGGCCGGACCTCCGGTACGGCCGCGACCTGGCTTGCACCGGGCGTGGGCGGGGCCGGATCGCCGCTGGCTACCTCCTGACCGGGCTCATCAATGCTGCTGCCCGGCCAGACCAGGACCCCTACCATGGCCACCGAGGCTGCCAGAGCCAAACCGGCGACCGGCCGGATGTAGCGGCTTCCGGGGACCGTACGGTGCCTGACCTGATGCGCCGGCTCATCGCGGATGGCCTCGCGTACCCGGTCCGCAAGACCCAGTTCGACCTCGTCCGCCACCCCCCGCTGCAGGCCATCACGGGCCAAGTAATAACGGGCAAGCCGTGAACGGCGTTCGGGGGATTCATCCAACCTCGCCAGTACCAAGGGCAGCTCGTCCTTGGAAAGTTCGCCGTCAGTGAGCGCGGAAAGCTGCTCTGAAAGCTGGTCTTCTACCTGGTCGCGCATACCCGTCCTACCTTCTGCCTTAGTCAACCAGTGGCCTGAGCCGTTTATCGATGGCCTCACGGGCCCTGAAAATACGGGAGCGGACGGTGCCTACAGGGCAATCCATGGCCTTGGATATCTCCTCGTAGGTCATGCCTTCCAGTTCCCGCAGTGTGATGGCAGTGCGCAAATCCTCAGGGAGGCTCTCAATAGCATCCACCACCGTGCGTTCTATCTCGTCACGCCGGGCATAGCCCTCGGGCGTATCGTGATCGCGCAGGCCGGAATCGATGTCATACCGCTCGGCGTCTTCTGCGTCCACGTCCGAATCGGGTGGCCGCCGGCCCTGCGCCACCAGGTGATTCTTGGCGGTATTGATCGCGATCCGGTACAGCCAGGTGTAGAAACTGCTGTCACCCCGAAAACGCGGCAACGCCCGGTACGCCTTGATAAAGGCCTCTTGGGCGATATCCAGCGCATCGCTGGGCTCGCGCACGTAGCGCGACACCAGTTTCACAACCTTCTGCTGGTACTTGATCACCAACGCGTCAAAGGCCCGCTTGTCACCAGCCTGAGCGCGTTCCACCAGCTCCTGGTCGCTGACGCCGTCAGTCACGAGCCCTTCCCGTGAGGCTGTGGCGCCCCGTGTCTCTTCCGGTAGACAATGTCCAACATCGATAGTTCGCGCGGCCTGGGGTTACGGGTATAGTGGAAGCCATGATTTTCGGGTATGTCCGGGTGAACGGGCACCCGGAACAGCAAGAATAGGGCCCCCCGAGTGGCCTGAGGTTAGCCGATTGCTGATCGGCGGCGCAAGCAAGCGCCCCGGCAGGGGGCCGATTGCGCGCTCCACCCCAGGCCTCCGGCCGTCATTCAAAGCGAAACGAACGACGACTGATGTCCGAGCCATTTGACGTACTGATCATCGGCAGCGGCGTTGCCGGCCTGACCACCGCGTTACGCCTGCCAAACCATTTGCGTATTGCCGTCCTCTCCAAGGGGGAGCTGCACGAAGGGGCCACCCTGTGGGCCCAGGGCGGTGTTTCCGCCGTACTCGATGCGGCCGATTCGGTGGAGAACCACGTCCGTGACACCCTCGACGCAGGGGGCGGCCTCAGCGATCCTGACGTGGCGCGCTTCGTGGCCACCCACGCGCCGGATGCCATTCACTGGCTGCTGGACTACCAGGTCCCCTTCTCCACCCATCCCGGAGACGACGGGCACCCGCGGCTGCACCTGCACCGCGAGGGCGGCCACAGCCACCGGCGTATCGTACATGCGGCCGATGCCACCGGCCGTGCCATCGAGACCACGCTGGTGGATGCGGTCCGGCAGGCGGGCAATATCACCCTGCTCCCCCACCGGGTCGCCGTCGACCTGATCACCGGCCGGAAGCTCGACCTGGACCATGATCGCTGTCTCGGGGCGTACGTGCTACAACCGGACAGCGGCGCGGTGGAAGTGTTGGCCGCCCGCTGCGTGGTGCTCGCCACCGGCGGGGCCAGCAAGGCCTACCGGTTCACCACCAACCCGGACGGGTCTACCGGCGACGGCATCGCCATGGCGTGGCGCGCCGGCTGCCGGGTCACCAACATGGAGTTCAACCAGTTTCACCCCACCTGCCTCTATCACCCGAAGGCCAAGTCCTTCCTGATCAGCGAGGCAGTGCGGGGTGAAGGCGGACGGTTAATCCTGCCCGATGGCGAGCCTTTCATGCACCGCTTCGACGAACGCGGTGAACTCGCCCCCCGGGATATCGTCGCCCGCGCCATCGACCACGAAATGAAGCGACTGGGCGCGCCCTGTGTCTACCTGGACATCAGCCACCGGCCTGCGGAGTTCATCCGGGAACACTTCCCCACCATTCACAGCCGCTGCCTCGAGTTCGGCGTGGACATCACTCGCGAACCCATTCCGGTTGTACCGGCGGCGCACTACACCTGCGGCGGCATCCACGTGGATCAAAGGGCCCGGACTGACATCCCCGGCCTTTACGCGGTGGGCGAGGCAGCCTACAGCGGCCTGCACGGCGCCAACCGCCTGGCGAGCAATTCGTTGCTGGAGTGCCTGGTCTACGCCCGCGCGGCCGCGGTGGACATTGCCGAGAGTCTCCCGGACCTGTGTGCGCCGCCGCCCCTGCCCGCCTGGGACGATAGCCAGGTCACCGACTCCGATGAACAGGTGGTGGTCAGCCACAACTGGGCCGAGCTGCGCCGGTTCATGTGGGATTACGTAGGCATTGTGCGCAGCGACAAGCGCCTGGAACGCGCCGCTCGCCGGGTGGAGCTGTTAACCCGGGAGATACAGGAGTATTACGGCAATTTCCGTGTCAACGGCGACCTGCTGGAGCTGCGCAACCTGGTGGTCGTCGCCGATCTGATCGTTCGCAGCGCACAGCACCGCAAGGAAAGCCGGGGGCTACATTACACGATCGACCACCCACGCCGGTCGCCGGCCGACTCAGCCGGACCCACGATCCTTACCCCGGAGCCACCGTCGCCATTCAGCCACCTGAGCAAGCGGGCCGCCGGGTAACACCGGCTGTTGCCCCGTCCACCCGCCGACGGGCCTCCCCGTACCCAGGCCATGGCGCAACCAACGCCTCAGCCACCGGCGCTCGGCCGGGGACATCCGGTAATGGGGCAAAAGCAGGGGCAACGCCCCTCGCCGGCTGGTGAGAACCAGCAGACAGGCGCCGGGGACGACAGCACCCTGACGTAGCCTGGCGCCGCTGCTCCGTCCATCCGCAAACCGAACCTGTATCCGGCCGCCCGGCGCCAGCGTTATGGACCGCACTCTGCTGCGCCCTCGGGGCCGCAGGTGAATCCAGACAACGCGTAGCACCATCGCCAGCAGCACCATTGCCGAGACCCAGAGCACAGCCCCGGAAAGCAGCTGCACCACCGCCACCATCGCCGCGGCGTAAGGCCCCAGAAGCAAAAGGGCCGATCCCACCGGGGACGGCCCTTTCAACTCACAGCGATGCGTGCCGTATTCGCTGGACCAAAGCATCCAGGTCCCCATCCATGGGTGTTCTCCCGGTCAGCAACCAGGCCTGCAATTGATCATCCTCACAGTCGAGCAGGCGCTCGAAGACCTGTTTTTCGGTGCCGTTCAGCTCGCCATATCCCTTGGCCAAGAACCGCTCGAAGAGGATGTCCAGCTCCTTGGTACCGCGCCGGCAACGCCAGCGCAGCCTTTTCAGCTCGTCGCTCACGACACGATCACCGCCGCATGACCATCATCTTTTTGATCTCGGCGATGGCCTTCGCCGGGTTCAGCCCCTTCGGACAGGTCTTCGTGCAGTTCATGATGGTGTGGCAACGATACAGCTTGAAGGGATCCTCCAGCTCATCCAGCCGCTCACCGGTGGCCTCGTCGCGGCTGTCGACGATCCAGCGATAGGCCTGGAGCAGGATGGCCGGGCCCAAGTAGCGGTCACCGTTCCACCAGTAGCTCGGGCAGCTGGTGGAGCAGCAGGCGCAGAGGATGCACTCGTACAGGCCGTCCAGCTGGGCCCGGTCCTCCGGCGACTGCAGGCGCTCCCGGTCCGGCGGCGCCGGCGTCTGGGTACGGATCCACGGCTTGATGGAGGCGTACTGGGCGTAAAAGTGGGTGAGATCCGGCACCAGGTCCTTGACCACCGACATGTGCGGCAGCGGGTAGATCTTGACGTCGCCCTCGACCTCGTCGATGGCCTTGGTGCAGGCCAGCGTGTTGGTCCCGTCGATGTTCATCGCACAGGAGCCACAGATGCCCTCCCGGCAGGACCGCCGGAAGGTCAGGGTCGGATCGACCTCGTTCTTGATCTTGATGAGTGCATCAAGAACCATCGGCCCGCAGCTGTCCAGGTCCACCTCGTAGGTGTCCAGGCGGGGGTTCTGCCCCGCGTCCGGATCCCAGCGGTAGACCTTGAACTGACGGACGCTGCCGCCGGACTCGGCCTTCCAGGTCTTGCCCTCGCCCACCACAGAGTTGGCGGGAAGCTTGAATTCTGCCATTACCTGTTACCTCCTCGCCTAGTAGACGCGCGCCTTCGGCGGAATGACTTCCATCTCGTCGGTGAGCGTGTACATGTGCACCGGCCGGTAGTCCAGCTTGACCTTGCCGTCCTTGCCGACCCAGGCCAGACTGTGCTTGTGCCAGTTATCGTCGTCACGCTCCGGGAAGTCCTCGCGGGCGTGCGCGCCCCGGCTCTCGAGCCGGTTGATGGCGGACTCGATCGTGGCCACTGCATTGCCCAGCAGGTTCTCCAACTCGAGCGTCTCGACGAGGTCGGAGTTCCAGATCAGGCTCCGGTCACTCACGGACACATCCTCGAAGGACTTGTAGACCTCGGCCATCCGCTTGCAGCCTTCCTGCAGGCTCTCGCCGGTGCGGAACACGGCGGCATAGTTCTGCATGGTTTCCTGCATGCTGTCGCGGATCTCCGCCGTGGGCTTGCTGCCCTTGGCATTGCGGAGCCGGTCCAGGCGCTCCAGCGCCAGGTCGCCGGCACCGGGCTGCAGGGCCCGCTGCACCGTGTCGCCCTCTTTGATGATCTCGGCGGCCCGGATTGCCGCGGCCCGGCCGAACACCACCAGGTCGAGCAGCGAGTTGGAGCCGAGGCGATTGGCCCCGTGTACCGACACGCAGCCGGCCTCGCCAATGGCCATCAGGCCCGGAACCACCTTGTCGGGATCCCCATCCTTGAGGGTGACCACCTCGCCGCGGAAGTTGGTGGGGATGCCGCCCATGTTGTAGTGCACCGTCGGAATGACCGGGATCGGCTCCTTGGTGACGTCCACCCCGGCGAAGATACGCGCGGTCTCCGCAATACCGGGCAGGCGCTGGTGAATGACCTCGGCACCCAGATGCTCCAGGTGCAGGTGAATGTGGTCCTTCTTGGGACCGACACCGCGCCCCTCGCGGATCTCGATGGTCATGGAGCGGCTGACCACGTCGCGGGAAGCCAGATCCTTCGCGTTCGGCGCGTAGCGCTCCATGAAACGCTCGCCTTCGGAGTTGGTCAGGTAGCCCCCCTCCCCACGCACGCCCTCGGTGATCAGGCAGCCGGAGCCATAGACCCCGGTGGGGTGGAACTGCACGAACTCCATGTCCTGCAGGGGCAGGCCGGCACGCAACACCATGCCGCTGCCGTCACCGGTGCAGGTGTGGGCGGAGGTGCAGGAGAAGTAGGAGCGGCCGTAACCACCGGTCGCCAGCACGGTGATCTGACCGATGAACCGGTGGATGGTACCGTCGGCCAGGTTCAGCGCGACCACACCACGGCAGCGGTCATCTTCCATGATCAGATCGATGGCGAAGTACTCAATGAAGAACTCCGCCTGGTGCGCCAGCGCCTGCTGGTACAGGGTATGGAGGATCGCATGGCCGGTGCGGTCCGCGGCCGCGCAGGTGCGCTGGGCGGTGCCCTCACCGTAGTTGGTGGTCATACCGCCGAAGGGGCGTTGGTAGATCTTGCCCTCCTCGGTACGGGAGAACGGCACGCCGTAGTGCTCCAGCTCGATGATGGCCGGGATGGCCTCACGGCACATGTACTCAATGGCGTCCTGGTCGCCCAGCCAGTCCGACCCCTTGATGGTGTCGTAGGCGTGGTAGCGCCAGTCGTCCTCGCCCATGTTCCCCAGCGCGGCGGAGACCCCGCCTTGCGCTGCCACGGTGTGGCTGCGGGTGGGAAAGACCTTGGTGACGCAGGCAGTCTTCAGGCCCTTCTCTGCCATGCCGAAGGTGGCACGCAAGCCGGCACCCCCGGCGCCTACCACCACCACGTCGTAATAATGATCGATGATCTTGTAATCGCCTGCCATTGACTCAGCTCCCCAGCGCGACGCGCAGCACCGCCAGGATGGCGATGGCGGCCAGCAGCACGGTGATGAATTTCATCGCGATCAGGCTCGCGAACTTGGCTTTCTCGTCGTGCACGTAGTCCTCGATGACCACCTGCAGACCCAGCTTGGCGTGCCAGAACAGCATCCCGAGGGCCAGCACCCAGAGCACGGTGGTCGTGGGGTTGGACACCCAGGCCACCGTTGCCTCGTACCCGGCCCCGCTGTAACGGGCAATGCCGAAAGCCAACCAGAGCATGAGGGGAACCAGCGCCACGGCCGTGACCCGTTGCAGCCACCAGTGGCCGACCCCTTCCTTGGCGGAGCCGAGGCCCTGCGCCTGTTTGATATTGCTGCGATAGCTGCTCATTACGCGCCTCCCGTGCTCAGACCGACGACCCAGACCAGCACCGTGAGCACCGCCGCGGCGATGAGCACGAGCTTTCCGGACTTGTAAACCGAGTCCAGATCGAAGCCCCGCCCGGTGTCCCAGGCCAGGTGGCGGATGCCATTGCACAAGTGGTAGAACAGCGCGAAGGTGAACAGGAACATGAACACCTTACCTATGAAACTGCCCACCACGGCGTTGGCGGTGGCGAAAGAGTCCGGCCCGGCAGCCAGGGCGGACAGCCACCACACCAGGATGAGGCTGCCCACGGAGAGCACCACGCCACTGATGCGGTGCGAAATGGACATCACCATGGTGAGCTGCGGCTTGTATACCTGCAGGTGTGGAGAAAGCGGCCTGTTATCCGTCTGCATTATTATGACGCTCCGCTATAGGGGACTTGGGTGATTCTTCGGGCGCATAAGCTAACCCCATGGTGGCGATAAAGCAACCTGATACGTCATTCAGGGCGCCAGCAATCCTATTGTCAATCGTTTAAACTCAACCACTTGTGAAAATCAATTAAGAAACGATCTGAGCGCCAGGTTCAGAAATCGCTGCACCGCCCATTCCGTTCCCAATCCCCGTAACGGGTCGGTTCCGGCCCCTTCGGCCCGCCGATCTCCTTGGCCTTACCGGCACCCTCATCGGTCACCCGGCCCGTGGTATCATCGGGGCGGTCGACCGCCTTTTCATCCGCGGACTGTTGCTGGCTGTCACGTTCAGTCATGGCCGTCTCCTGCAAGGTCTGCTGTTGGCGGCTCTTATTATGCCATAGGCCTGTTTCGCGCTGAGGAGGTCTGATGTCCGTAACGTGGACCGATATCCAAGATGTCGCGCCGGTGCCGCTGAACGCCCTGCCGGATGCGCTGATCACCCCGCTGCCCGACGCCGGCGTTATCGCCGTAGAGGGCCCGGACGCCGCCGAGTTCCTGCACAGCCAGCTGACCCACGACATCAAGGGCATGCCAACACGGAGCTGGCGGCTCGCCGGCTGGTGCAACCCCAAGGGGCGGTTGCTGGCCTTGTTCCGCGTTGTCCGGGATAGCGACCAGCACTTCCGGCTGCTCTGCCCCGGTGAGCTGGTGACCGGGGTCATGCGTCGCCTGCAGATGTTTGTCCTGCGGGCCCGGGTCACCCTCGCGGACCGTTCCGGCGAATTGCTTGCCCTGGGGCTGCACGGCCAATCGGCACTGCAAGCCGCCGCGCAGAGCCTGGATGCAGACCTGCCGGAGGATGGCGTGGCCTTTCAGGCCCACGGCGCCACCCTGCTTCGCCTCGGCGAAACCAGAGGTCTGTTGCTGGCCGGCCCCGACCGAATGAACCGGCTCTGGGAAACGCTGCGTGAACTGCCAGTGGGGGACACCCAGCACTGGCGCCTGTTGCAGATCCGCGAGGGTGAGCCGGAGGTCTTCCAGGACAGCCAGGACCTTTTCATCCCGCAGATGGCGAACCTCGATATCCTCGACGGGCTGACCTTCCGCAAGGGCTGTTATCCCGGCCAGGAAGTGGTGGCCCGGATGCACTACCTCGGCCGCTTGAAGAAACGCATGTTCCCGATCCGCGGCGAGGGCCTACCGCCCCGACCGGGCGACGAGGTGCGAAACAGTGGCGGCAAACGGCTTGGCCATGTGGTTACCGCCGAGGCCAACGGTGCCGAGGGTTATGAGGGCCTGGCCGTACTCAACCTCGATCACGCGGAGGGTGGGCAGCCCCGGATTGATGAGCAACCCGTAACCGTAGGCCCTCTGCCGGAGGCGGCGCAGGAACCACCGGCCAACCGGGCGGAATAGCGCTGCTCTCCCGCCCGCGGGCCGTGGCTCCCGCGCCCAGGCCAGAGGGGCAGGCAGCCGCGGCCCTGCTCGTCGTCACAACTGCGGCACCGCCTTTGCGAGCAGGCTCCGGACCCGCTCCATGCCCTTCACCAGGTTGGCATCGATCTCTTCCATCGTGACCGTCCGCCCGCCGATACCCGCCGCCCAGTTGGCCACCGCCGCGCAGGTGGCGTAGGCCAGGCCGGCCTCCCGGGCCAGTGCCGCCTCCGGCATGCCGGTCATGCCGACCACGTGGCACCCATCCCGGGCGAGCCGGCGGACCTCCGCAGCGGTCTCCAGCCGGGGCCCTTGGGTAGCCCCGTAGGTCCCCCACGGGACGGCGTCCAGGCCCGCGGCGTCGGCAGCGCTGATCAGCGCGTCCCGCAGGGTCTGCTCATAGGGGTAGGTGAAATCGATGTGGACCACGTCCGTGAGGTCCTGTTCGAAGAAGGTGTGGCGGCGGCCGTAGGTGTAGTCGATGATCTGGTCCGGAAAGACCAGCCGCCCCGGCTCCATCTCGTCGGCCAGGCCGCCGACCGCGGCCACGGCGATGACGCGGCGCACCCCCAAGTGGCGCATGGCCCAGATGTTGGCGCGGTAGTTGATCTGGTGCGGGGGAATGGTGTGGGCATAGCCATGGCGGGCCAGGAACATGACCTCGCGCCCCTGCAGGACCCCGTGTATGACCGGGCCGGAGGGCTCACCAAAGGGCGTCCGGACCACTTCCCTGCGAGTGATCTCCAGCCCATCCAAACGGGTCAACCCCGTCCCGCCGATAATGGCCAACGTCATGGATTGCGCTCCTCTGCAGTGGTTGCCGATGCTGCTGCGACAGCGGATTCCCGGACGGCGAAGATGCCCGGGGCGTTGCGGCACAGGCCCTTGTAGTCCATCCCGAGGCCAAAGACATAACGGTCCGGCACCTCGAGTCCGACAAAATCGGCGTGGAGCCCTGGGTGCTTGCGGCCATGCAGCTTGTTGACCAGGACCGCCGTCAGGACCTCTGCCGCCCCCTGGGCCCGCAACGCCTCCACGATGCCGGCGAGGGTGTGGCCTTCGTCCAGAATGTCGTCCACCACCAGTACCACGCGGTCGCGCACCGGCGTACCCGGCTCTGCCCGCCACTCCAGCTCTGCCTGCCCGGTCAGGGCACCCCGGTACCGGGTGGCGTGAACATAGTCCAGCTGCAGCGGGAAACCCAGCCGCGGCAACAGCATACCGGCGGGCACCATACCGCCGATCATGACCCCGAGGATCAATGGTCGGCACCCGTCCAGGCGCCGGGTAATGTCACCCGCCAGGCTGTCGAGCGCGCGGTCCACCGCTGCCTGGTCATGGATCAGGTCCGCCTCGGCGAGTACCTGCTCGGCTTCATCCCACGCCATGCCACTCTACCCTCATGCAATCGCCCATCCTTATACCTCCAGCTCGCCTTCCGGCGATGGGTCCTGCCCCCGCACCCGGGCCACGGTCTCCCGCCAGCGCGGGAGCCGCCGGAGCTTCTCCCAGCTTGCAACCACCGGCCGGCCATGCAGCCGCACCAGACGCATGTCGGACACCGGGTCCGGGTCGGGCAGGCTGCGCAGCACGGCGGGTGCGGCCTCCGGATGGTTGCACAGCAATACCATGTCACACCCCGCCTCCACCGCGGCACGCGCACGCTCCGGCATGCTGCCGGCCTCTGCCGCGGCGGCCATCCCCAGGTCATCACTGAACACCGCGCCCTCGTAGCCGAACTCACCGCGCAACACCCCTGTCACCCAGTACCTGGAGAAGGTGGCCGGATGCGAGTCGATGGCGTCGTAGATGATGTGCGCGGTCATCATGCCCGGCAGCCGGTCGGCGGCCAGCATGCGGAACGGCACCAGGTCCGCACCATCCAGGCGGGCCCGGTCGCGGTGATCGCGGGGTAGTTCCAAGTGAGAGTCGGGGGCTACCGAACCATGTCCGGGGAAGTGCTTGCCAACGGCGCCCATGCCGGCGTCGCGCATGCCCGCCACCCAGCCCCTGGCCAGGTGGACCACGGCCTCCGGTTTGGCGTGAAAGGCGCGGTCACCGATCACCCGGCTTACGCCCCGACCCAGGTCCAGCAGCGGGGCGAAGCTGAAGTCGACACCGCAGGCCAGGAGCTCGGAGGCCATCAGCCAGCCCATGTCGTGGGCCAACGCCCGGGCCCGTTGCGGGTCCTCGTCGTAACGCTCGGCCAGTACGCCGGGGGCCGGCAGCCGGGTGAAACCCTGGCGGAAGCGCTGTACCCGGCCGCCCTCCTGGTCTACCGCGATCAGCAGCGGCGGCCGTCGAAGCGCATGAATTTCCCCTGTCAATTCAGTGAGCTGCCCGGCGGATTCAAAGTTTCGCGTAAAAAGGATGACCCCACCGACCCGCGGATGCCGGAGCAGTTCCCGCTCCCCGGCCGTGAGCCGCGTGCCCTCGATCCCGACCATCAAAGGCCCCAGTAACATCAGCGCCCTCCCCCGGCATCCGTCGGCCGGCCATCGCCAAGCCAGACCCGGGTCCCCGGGCCAACCTGATCGAATAGGGCCATTACGTCCGCGTTACGCATACGCACACAGCCATGGCTGAGCGGCACCCCCATGGGGCACTCGTCCGGGCAGCCGTGGATGTAGATGTACCGGCGCTGGGTGTCCACCTGCCCCCCCCGGTTGTACCCGGGCTCTTCGCCACAGAGCCAGAGAATCCGGCTGAGGATCCAGTCCCGCTCCGGGTGGGCACGGCCCAGCGCCGGGCTGTAGACCTCGCCGGTGGGTCGTCGGCCGACAAACACCGCGCCTGCGGGCGCTTCCCCCCCGATGCAGGCACGGATCCTGTGCCAACCGCGTGGGGTCCGGCCGCTGCCTTCGGCCTCGCCGACGCCGTTCTTCCCGGTCGACACCGGCCACCGGGCCAGCACCTGGTCGCCCTGCAGCAGGTGCAATACCTGCGCCTGCAGGTCCACGACCAGCCACCGCTGTTGTCTGTGATCCGTACGGGCCATCGGCTACTTCCAGGCCCGATAGGGGTGTTTGACCAGGTTGATGTTGTAGTACTTGGGGTCGTGGGAGACCTCCTCCCCGGCCCATGCCGGCATCTCGAACCCCTCGTCCGGGTCATTCAACTCCACCTCGGCAACGACCAGCCCGGCGTTGTCACCCTCGAAGACATCCACCTCCCAGACATGATCGCCCACCGGCACCTCGTAGCGCACCTTCTCGACAAAGGGGCGTTCACACAGCGTATCGAGCATCTCCCGGGCCTCATCCACCGGCACCGGGTACTCGTACTCCTGCCGTTCCACTCCCAGGGTCATGCTCTTGATGTTGAGACGCCCCTCGTCCCCGGAGATGCGCACACGGATCGACGCCCGCCGGGTACCGCCGAAATAGCCCTGCCGGTAGGGGTTGCCCGGGCCCGCCTGTTGCCTCCAGCTGTCGTCCCGGACGAGGAACTTGCGTTCGATTTCTGCGGGCATGCCGCCTCCCTGTTCGCCGCTTGCCTTGACATGCTAACCCAAGGACCCGACCGCGTGCTGTTAGAATCACGGTTTATCAAGGACACCAGTTGCGGGACCGATGACCGTGAGCGACCAGGAAAACGCCAGGCAGGCGCTGCAGTCCGATCTCCACACCCTGATTCCGCTGTCCGGGTACATGGAGATCCGCATCAGCGCATTGGGGCCAGCGCACATCGAGCTGGAGGCGCCGCTGGGCCCGAACCACAATCACGCCGGGACTGGCTTCGCCGGGGCCATTTACTCGGTGGCCGTGCTGGCCGGCTGGGCGCTGCTCCGACACGCCACCCGACAGGCAGGTGTCGACGCCGAACTGGTGATCGCGGACGCGCAGATGCACTACCAGCGCCCTGTCACCGGCGACATCGTGGCACACACGGCCATCACCCCGGAACAGCTCGCCGAACTCACCCATCGGCTGGGTAGCGGGCGCCGGGTGCGGCTGCCCCTGGTCATCCAGGTCGGCGACCCGGAGGACCCGGATGCCACCCTCCAGGGGCGCTATTTCGCCCGCCCGTGACCCGGGGTGCTGCGTCATGGCAGCGGTTCTCGCGCCCCCCACGGGGCACCCAGGCGGCTGGGTCCAGGTCTGGCCCTGCGCCGCCGGCCCGGCTAAACTGCCGGGCCTTCGCCCACGGGCGAGTACCGGATACCCATTCAACAATCCCTTCAAACCGATACCAAGCTGCAAACCAGAGGGCGCAGGCACATGAAAAAACTGGTCTTACTTCGCCACGGCCAAAGCATCTGGAATCAGGAGAACCGCTTTACCGGTTGGCACGACGTGGATCTCACCGACAAGGGCCGCGAAGAGGCCCGGGCGGCCGGTCAGTTGATGCTCCGACACGGCCTGCGGTTTGACCACGCCTACACCTCTGTGCTCAAGCGCGCCATCCGCACCCTCTGGATCGGCCTCGATGAACTGGACCAAATGTGGCTGCCGGTCACCAAGGCGTGGCAGCTGAACGAACGCCATTACGGCGCCCTCACCGGCCTCAACAAGGCGGAAACCGCCGAGGAGTACGGGGCTGAACAGGTCCATATCTGGCGGCGCAGCTACGACACCCCCCCGCCGGCGCTGGAAGAGGACAGCCCGTACCACCCCAAGCATGACCCGCGCTACGCCGGCCTCCAACCGGAGCAACTGCCGGCCACCGAGTCGCTGGCCCTCACCCTGGAGCGCGTTCTGCCCTACTGGAACGAGGCCATCGTCCCCACCCTCAGCGGCTGCGACAACCTGCTGATCGCCGCGCACGGCAACAGCATCCGGGCCCTGATCAAGCACCTGGACCAGCTGGACAACGAGTCCATCATGAAAGTGGAGATCGCCACCGGGGACCCGCTGGTCTACGAGCTGGATGACGCGCTGAACGTCCTGGACAAGTACTACCTTCGGGAGCGCGACTGAGCGCCCGGGGCCGGGCACCCGCTCCGATGGACGCCCGGCTTGACCCCATCGGGGGCCCCCGCTACCGTCAGCCGGATGATTTGATAGGAGTTTCCCCATGACCGCGGAACGAACCGCCCTGGTCACCGGTGGCTGCCGGGGCATCGGTGTCGAGGTGGCGCGCCAGCTGGCCCGCAAGGACTACCGCGTGGTCATCACCAGCCGCGACGGACTGGCCGGCAAGGCGGCGGCCGACAAGCTGCGCAGCGAGGGGTTGGCGGTCTCCCATCAGCCGCTGGAACTCACGCGCCAGGAGAGCGTCCGCCGGTTGGCCGCCTACCTGGCCGAGCACTTTGGCCGACTGGATGTGCTGGTCAACAACGCCGGAGATTTCGTCGACCCGGACCTGGACGACCCGCGCCAGGCCAACGTGCTTCAGGCCCCGCTGAGCCACCTGCAGGACAGCTTCGACACCAACGTGCTCGGTACGGTCCGGATCTGTCAGGCGGTGGTGCCCATGATGCGTCCCCACGGCGGCTGTATTGTCAACGTGAGCTCCGGCTACGGTCAGCTGACCGGCATGCGGGCCGGGTTTCCGGGCTACCGGATCTCCAAGACCGCGCTCAATGCCCTGACCCGGGTTCTGGCCGCCGAGCTGGAGGCGGACGAGATCCGGGTCAACAGCGTGGACCCGGGCTGGACGCGTACCCGGATGGGGGGGCAGAACGCACCGCGCAGCGCGGCGGAGGCGGCGGCGGGTATCGTCTGGGCAGCGACGCTACCCACGGATGGCCCCACCGGCGGGTTCTTCCGCGACGGCACCGCCATACCCTGGTAATATCACCGGATTAGCCAAGGATTATCAGAGGGATACCAACCACTCATGACTATTCACATCTCCTCTTCCACCCTGCCGGCCGTCCTGGCCATCATCGCCGGGATCGGCGTGCTCGTGGCGCCCAGCCAGCAGCGCTACATCTTAGGCGCCTTCCTGATCGCCTTTGGCGTACTGGAGCTGTTCTTCTGATGGCCGGAAAGAGCGACGACCTAACCCACCTGAACCCCGAGGGTGAGGTCCACATCGTCAACGTGGGCGAAAAAGAAGACTCCCGGCGGGTGGCCATCGCCGAGGGCTGGATCGAGATGGCCCCGGAGACGCTGGAACGGCTCATCGCGGGGGATCTCAAGAAGGGTGATGCCCTGAGCGCAGCGCGGATCGCGGGGCTGATGGCCTGCAAACGCACCTGGGAGCTGGTGCCGCTCTGCCACCCGATCGCCCTGACCCATGCATCGCTGGAATTGACGCCGGACCGGGCGAGGAACGCCGTGCACTGCCGCGCCCGCACCGAAACCGTGGAACGCACCGGGGTTGAGATGGAAGCGCTCACCGCGGTGCAGGTGGCCCTGCTGACCGTCTACGACATGTGTAAGGCGATGGACCGGGGCATGCGCATCGATGGTGTGCAGCTGGTCCATAAAAGCGGCGGCCGATCAGGTACCTGGGACCGGGACTGCCAGCCGGGCTGAGGCCCGGCAGCAGCCGCTGTCACCGGCCCGGACAGGCCGGGTTGCCCGGGGCGGGTTCAGCCCCCCGCCGCGTTCCAGGCCTGGTTGATCTTTGCCGCCAGAATGAAATCGTTCTGGTGGAGCCCGCCGATCTTGTGGGTGTACAACTCCACCTCGACAAACCCCCAACCCAGGGTGATCTGCGGGTGGTGGTCCTCTTCCTCCGCCAACGCCCCAATAGTCTGGGTGAAGGCCAGGGCAGAAGCGAAATCCTGGGTCTTGAAGCGGCGCGCGATGCGGGTGTCATCGTGGGTGAGCGTCCAGCCTGGCACCTCGGCCAGGTACTGCCGCGCCTCATTCGAGTCCATGGGTGAAACCCCACCCTCGCACGCCGTACAACGCTTTTCCGTCAATGACATAGAGCGACTACCTCCAGTTACGACTACGCATGCCCACTACCCCCGCCGCCCGTCTCCGGCAGCACCAGAATAGCGCGGAAGTCATTCACATTCGTCAGTGTAGGTCCGGTGACCAGCAAGTCACCAAGTGCGGCGAAAAAACCGTAGGCATCGTTCCGGGCCAGGAAGGCCTGGGGATCCACGCCCGCCTCTTCGGCCGCGCTCAGGGTTGCGGGGCTCACCCAGGCGCCGGCATTGTCTTCGGTGCCGTCGACGCCATCGGTGTCGGCGGCCAGCACCCACGTGCCGGGGCAACCTTCCAATGCCAGCGCCGCCGCCAGGGCAAACTCCGCGTTGGGGCCGCCGCGCCCGTCCCCGGTCACCCGCACCGTGGTCTCGCCACCGGACAGCAGCACACAGGGCGGGGCCACCGGCCCCTGTCCGGACGCAATCTGCCGGGCCAGGGCTGCCTGCTCCCGGGCCACCTCCCGCGACTCCCCGGTGATGGCATCCCCCAGCACCAAGGGGGTGACCCCCGACTCACGAGCCCGCGCCGCCGCGGCCTCCAGCGCCTGGGCCGGTGTCGCCACCAGCCGGTTCTCGACACGTGCCAGTCGGTGATCGCCGGGCGCCGGCGTCTCCCCTCGACCACTGCGCAGGAGGGCATCCACCGCGTCCGGTACCCGTATCGCGTAGCGCTCGAGCACGGCCCGGGCGTCCGCGCAGGTGGTAGCGTCCCCGACCGTCGGCCCGGAGGCGATCACCGCCGGGTCATCACCGGCCACATCGGAGACCAGCAGACCGATGACCCGCGCCGGATGACAGGCCGCCGCCAGGCGCCCCCCCTTCACGGCCGAGAGGTGGCGCCGCACGCAGTTGATCTCGCTGATGTCCGCGCCACTGTGCAGCAGCTGCCGGGAGATGGCCTGCTTGGTCCGCAGGTCGATGCCAGGGGCCGGCTGCACCAGCAGCGCCGAGCCCCCGCCGGAGATCAACGCGATGACCAGGTCCTCCTCGTCCAGGTCCGATACCCAGTCGAGGATCTTTGCCGTGGCGCGCACGCCCGCTTCGTCCGGCACCGGGTGGCCGGCCTCCTCCACCAGGATATGCCGGCAGGGCACCGCGTGCCCGTAACGGGTGACGACGATGCCCTCCAACGGGCCGGGCCACGCGCCCTCCAGGGCCCGCGCCATGGCAGCCGCCCCCTTGCCAGCCCCGATCACCACCGTGCGGCCGCGGGGCGGCTCGGGGAGGTGGGGCGGGAGTGCCCGCTCGGGCTGGACCCGGGCCACGACGGTGTCGAAAAGCGCGCGGAGAAACTGTTCCGGTTGTTCGTCCATGGTTCCAGTTTAAGCACGGGACCGTAGAATAGGCTACCGGCAACCGGTGGAAACAACGGATTCATAGGAGCGGCCATGGCCAGGGTATCGGAGTCCAGCGCAAGCAGTGGTGACACGGTGAAATCCCTCCACCGGGGCCTGCGATTGCTGCAGACTCTGGCCGGGGAGGAGGCCGGCATGACCCTCACCGAACTCGCGGACCACGTTGAGCTGGCCCCCTCCACCACCCACCGCCTGCTGAACACCCTGCTGCGCAGCGGGTTCGTGGAGGTCAACGAGACCACTGGGCTCTGGAGCGTTGGGGTACAGGCGCTGGCGGTGGGCAACGCCTTTTTAAAGGGTCACGACTTCGTCAGCCTGTCCCGCCCCTTTTTGCGCAAACTGACCGACGGCTCCGGCGAAACCAGTAACCTGGCAGTGGAGAATGGCGGACACGCGGTATTCCTCTCGCAGGTGGAATGCCGAGCCATCGTCCGCGCCATGGCCAGGCCCGGCGATCGCACGCCACTGACCTGCAGCGGGGTCGGTCAGGCCCTGCTCGCGTGCATGAGCCCGGAGCGCGTGGAGGAGCTGATCCGCCAGCACGGCATGCCCTGTTACACCCCCAAAACGGTCACCACGCCGGACCAGTTGCACCAGACCCTGGCGCTGGCCCGTGAGCGCGGCTGGGCGCTGGATGACGAGGCACAGGCACTGGGGATGCGCTGTGTGGCCGCACCCTTCTTCAACGCCTACGGCGAGGCTGTGGCGGCCATCTCCATCTCCGGGCCGACCCCCCGCATCAGTGATGCCCGCATCCCCGTGCTCGGTGACCTGGTGGCCCGTACGGCCGCGGAGATCACCCGGCGTATCGGGGGCCGTCCGGCCGACGGCTTTCATGTGCCGGGGACCTGACCGGCATGGCGCGCCAAACATGGCTGTGCTACCTTGCGACGGAGTGACAGAGCGGGGGTGCCCCACGGGGCTGAGAAATACCCTTTGAACCTGACCCGGTTCGTACCGGCGTAGGGAAGCTTTGCCGACCCACCAAGCAGGCCCATGGTGCGCGTCCGCCCTGTCCCGGCAATCATGCCAAGACAGGAGGAGAAGCCACCATGAGCCAGAAGCAAGCAGACCGTGACGTCCAGAACGCCACCCGGGCACTGAACGCCGACGCTACCCGCCCCTTTCCCGCCTCCCGCCGCATCTACCTGCAGGGCAACCGGCCGGACGTGCGCGTGCCCATGCGCGAGATCGCGCTCTCGCCCACCGTCGGCAGCGCAGGCACCGAGGACAACCCGCCCTTCCCGGTCTACGACACCTCCGGGCCGTACGGCGACCCCGAGGTGGAGATCGACCTGGTCCGTGGACTGCCGGCACAGCGCGCCGGCTGGATTGAGGAGCGGGGTGATACCGAGGCGCTCACCGGACCCAGCTCGGAGTACGGCCGCGCCAGGGCCGGCGCATCGGAAACGGCTCACCTCCGCTTCCAGCACGTGCGTACCCCCCGCCGGGCCCGGGATGGGCAGTGCGTCACCCAGATGCACTACGCCCGCAAGGGGATCATTACCCCGGAGATGGAGTACGTGGCCATCCGCGAAAACCAGGCACTGGACCGGCTCGAGGCGCAGGGCCTGCTGACGGCCCGCCACCCGGGCCAGGCCTTCGGGGCGAACCTGCCGGAGCGCTACACCCCGGAGTTCGTCCGTGACGAGATCGCCGCCGGGCGGGCCATACTGCCCAACAACATCAACCACCCGGAGTCCGAGCCGATGATCATCGGCCGCAACTTCCGCGTGAAGATCAACGCCAATTTCGGCAATTCCGCGGTCACCTCCTCCATCGCCGAAGAGGTGGAGAAGCTCATCTGGTCCACCCGCTGGGGCGCGGACACGGTGATGGACCTGTCCACCGGCGATCACATCCACGAGACCCGGGAGTGGATCGTGCGCAACGCCCCGGTTCCGGTGGGCACGGTGCCGCTCTACCAGGCACTGGAAAAGGTCAACGGCGTACCGGAGGACCTCACCTGGGAGGTGTTCCGCGACACGCTGATCGAGCAGGCCGAACAGGGCGTGGACTACTTCACCATCCACGCCGGCGTACGCCTGCCCTTCATCCCGATGACCACTGAGCGCACCACCGGCATCGTCTCCCGGGGCGGCTCCATCATGGCTGCCTGGTGCCTCGCCCACCACCGCGAGAGCTTCCTCTACGAGCACTTCGAGGACATCTGCGAGATCATGAAGGCCTATGACGTGGCCTTCTCGCTGGGGGACGGCTTGCGCCCCGGGTCCATCGCCGACGCCAACGACGAGGCGCAGTTCGCCGAACTGAAGACCCTGGGCGAGTTGACCAAGATTGCCTGGGAACACGACGTGCAGGTCATGATCGAGGGCCCCGGCCACGTGCCCATGCAGCTCATCAAGGAGAACATGGACAAGGAACTGGAGGCTTGCTTCGACGCCCCGTTCTACACCCTGGGCCCGCTGGCCACCGACATTGCCCCGGGCTACGACCACATCACCTCGGCCATCGGCGCGGCGCAGATCGCCTGGTACGGCACCGCCATGCTCTGCTATGTCACCCCCAAGGAGCACCTGGGCCTGCCCGACCGGGACGATGTACGCGAGGGCATCGTCACCTACCGGCTGGCCGCCCACGCCGCCGATCTGGCCAAGGGCCACCCCGCCGCCCAGGCCCGTGACAACGCCCTGTCCAAGGCGCGCTTCGAGTTCCGCTGGGAGGACCAGTTCAACCTCGGGCTGGACCCGGAGCGCGCCAGGGAGTACCACGACGCCACACTGCCCAAGGAGGGCCACAAGCGGGCCCACTTCTGCTCCATGTGCGGGCCGAAGTTCTGCTCCATGAAGATCAGTCACGATGTGCGCGAGTTCGCCCGGCGCAAAGGCCTGGACGAGGCGGAGGCACTGGAGGCTGGGATGAAGGAACAGGCGGTGGCCTTCCGGGCCCGCGGCAGCCGGGTTTACCTGCAGGATGAAGAGCACTGACCTGAACCATCGCGCGCCCCGCTGCACTATCATGGTGCGGCGGGGGGCGTGACATCATCGCAACTTGCTGTTTCTGTTATGGCCGAGGGCTGGCATGCACATTGCGTTATTGTTCCCAGGACTTTGGGACAAGGAGTAGTGCATGTACACACGCGCAACGATCACCCTCGCACAGGCCCTCCGCCGTGAGTTGCGGTGCGAACTGGCTGAGGCCCACCAGGTCAGACTGGCGGAAGCAGACGCGATGGACCGCCTGCTTGCGCTCTCGGCACACTCCACCCGCCGGGTGGTGCAGCACCTGGCCGGGGAACTGCGGGCCAGCCTAGGCCCCTCCGCCCCGGATCAGGACATCGGCGCGAACGACACTGGATCAGCAACGGAGTCCTCACCCCGGCCGCAGCGGGTCTACCGCGGCTGCGTCATCGACTGACCGCCTCCCCCTCACATTGCGCCGGGCGTGGCAGCCCGTTCAGGCCGGTGGCACACTGCAGTCTGTAACCCAACCAGCGCCCCTTCACCCGGGGTCGGCAGCCAGAGGCTACAGACACCATGCAGGCAATACTGGCCCTGGACCAGGGCACCACCAGTTCCCGTGCAATCGTCTACGACAGCCATGGCGGCGTGCTGGGCGCCGCCCAACAGGGCTTTGAGCAGCACTTCCCGCAACCGGGCTGGGTGGAACACGACCCCGGGGAGATCTGGCAGAGCCAGCTCGCGGTGGCCATTCAGGCGGTGGAGCGGGCCGGCCTCAGCCGCGGCGATATCAGCGCGCTGGGCCTGACCAACCAGCGGGAAACCACCCTGCTCTGGGACCGGCAGACCGGCGAGCCGCTGCACCGCGCCATTGTCTGGCAGGACCGGCGCACCGCGCGCCTGTGCGAGGAACTGCGCCGGGACGGCCAGGAGCGACTGTTCCGCGAACGCACCGGGTTGCTGCTCGACCCCTACTTCTCCGGCACCAAACTCCGTTGGCTACTGGACAACATCCCCGGGGCGCGCCGCCGGGCCGAAGCCGGCGAACTGGCCTTCGGCACTGTCGATAGCTGGCTGATCTGGCAACTGACCGCCGGCCGCCTGCACGTCACCGATGCCAGCAACGCCTCGCGCACCCTGCTGTGCAACATCCATGAGGTGGAATGGGACCCAGAACTCCTGGCCGCGCTGGACATCCCGGCAGCGGTGCTGCCGGAGATCATCGACTCCTCCGGTGTCTGCGGGACCACTGCCTGCGAGGGGCTGCCCCACGGCATCCCGATCGCCGGGGTAGCAGGTGATCAGCAGGCCGCCCTCTACGGGCAGGGCTGCCAGGAGGCTGGCCTGGCCAAGTGCACCTACGGGACCGGCGCCTTTCTGCTCATGCACACCGGCGACAAACCCATACCCTCGGCCAACCGCCTGCTCACCACCGTGGCGTGGCGCATCGACGGGCGCACTGACTACGCCCTGGAAGGCAGCGTCTTCATCGCCGGTGCCGTGGTGCAGTGGTTGCGCGACGGCCTCGGCCTGATCCGCTCCTCCGACGAGATCGAGGCCCTGGCCCGCCAGGTACCGGATACCGGGGGCGTTTACCTGGTCCCGGCCTTCGCAGGGCTCGGTGCGCCCCATTGG
The DNA here is from genome assembly GCF_003664325.1 of Alkalispirillum mobile. NCBI lineage: Bacteria > Pseudomonadati > Pseudomonadota > Gammaproteobacteria > Chromatiales > Ectothiorhodospiraceae > Alkalispirillum > Alkalispirillum mobile. Next base: position 173,989 of record NZ_RCDA01000001.1, on the reverse strand, counting down.
GATCCGGACGCGCGCGGCATACTGGTGGGCATGACCCGCGGCACCGAACGCCCGCACATCGCGCGGGCCGCGTTGGAAAGCGTTGCATTCCAGGCCACGGAGGTGATCGGCGCCATGGAGATAGACGCCGGCATGGCCGTAAAACAGCTGCGGGTAGATGGTGGTGCCAGCACGAACAACCTGCTTATGCAGTTCCAGGCGGACCTGTTGGGCGCGCCGGTGGCACGGCCAGCCGACACCGAGGCCACCGCCGCCGGCGCTGCCGCGCTGGCTGCCCGCGGGGTCGGCCTGAACGGTTCCTCACCGGCCCGGGACGAGCACCTTACGCGCTTCGACCCACAGCTCTCCCGTTACGAAGTGGAGCAGCGGATGGGCGTCTGGCACCGGGCCGTAGCCCGGGCCGGAGGGTGGGCGCGGGAAGAGGACTGAGCGAGCCCCGGGCCCACACCACCGGGAGGGCGGTGCTGGTCGGGTTTTAGTTCTTGCCGCGGGACAGCAACACGTCGCACCGCACCTGGTGCACCACGCGCCGCGCCACACCGCCAAGCAGCACGTCCTGCCAGTGCTTGCGGCCATGGGTGCCCATGACCAGCAGTTCCGCGTTCAAGGCGTTGGCCGCCTCCTCAATGACCAACGGCGGATAGCCCACCCGAATGGTGGACTCCACCCGGCTCAGGTCCACGTTCGCGTTGGCGAGGAACGCCGACAGGTCCTGCTGCGTCTCGGCCATGGCCTGCTGATGGATGCGGCGGACGGTCTCGTCGTCGGCCCCGGTCCGGTAGATCCGGTCCAGCGGCGCGGTGTTGAAGACGTGCAGCACCTGAACAATGCCGTCCTCCGCCACCGACGTGGTGGCCATCTCCAGTGCATGGCGTGACCGCTCAGAGAAGTCCACCGGCACCAGCACCTTGCGATAGCGCCCCTGGGGCTCGTTCTTGACCACCAGGATCGGCCGATCGGTGTTCCGCACCAGATTCTCGGCCGTGGTGCCGAGGAAGATATCCCGCAGGTGGTGGTGGCCGTGGGCACCGACCACCAGCAGGTCGGCACCGAAGGCCTTGGCCTCGCTGAGAATGGTCTTGTAGCCATTCCCCAATACGGCCCGGCTCTGTACCGAGCCCCCCTCCACCACGCCGAGCTTTTCCATGTGCTCGGCCAGGGCCGAGTCGGTCCCGTCCACCAGCTGCTGGGCAACCTGCTCGGGGCTGCCTCGCATCAGGCGGACCAGGCTTTCCTCCTGCAGGTCCGCCTCGACCACGCTCAGCGCCAGCAGTTCGGCATTGTAGTCGGTGGCCAGTTGCAGGGCGCGGCGACCGGCTCGGTCCGCCCGGCGGGAGAGATCAGTGGCGTAGACGATTTTCTTAATGGTCATGTCCCGTTCGCTCTTGTCCGGATGCTACGCATGTCATGTCGTGCTCTGAGTATTGTTGCATAACTGACAGTCAATATCCGGTCAGTTCCGCATATCCATGGCCACTCACCGGCTGCCCGGCCCGTTCCCCGGACACCGCCAGCGCCCCCTCCCAGTAGCGGAAGACCCCGGCTCGGAGTTCCTGGTCTGCGACCACTGGTCGCAGTTCCAACGCCAATCCCTCTTCCGGGAGCGTCAGCTGCCACCCACCCGGGTAGGTCGCCTGCCCGTCCGGGCTCTGCCATTCGTCGGTGGCTACCAGGTCCACGTCCTCCAGGCCGAGCACCCGGCTGTCGCCCGCCGGCGTCACCCATAGCCCCTTGCTGATGGGGTCGACACCGCCGTCCTCCCGGCGCAAGTGGTAGAACATCAGCTCGTGGCCATCATCCAGTTGCACGGAGAACCAGTCCCAGCCGGCCAGATCCTCGCCCAGGGCACTGGTGCCCCACTCCCGGTCCTTCCAGGCCTGCCCCGCCACACGCCGCTCATCGCCCTCCAGCGTCAGGCGACCCTCCGCCGCCAACCGGGTCCAGGAGAAGTAACGCGACGCGTTGCCCCGCTCCGGCCCCTTCTGGCTGTAGCCGCCATCCCCCTGCAGCACCATCGGCTTCTCCGCCTCCAGCCGCAGGTCGACACCGAAACCATCCTGCTGGAACCGCACCCGCATCGGGAAGGGCCCCGGGCTGTCGTCGTCCGCTGCCAGTGACCAGTCCTCCAGCCAGATGCGGAACGGGTCGGGCTGCCCGCCGGCCAGCTCCAGCGCACCCCGGGAGAGTCGTTCGAAGTGGTGGAACGCCTCGCCCTGGGTATCGGTAATGGCGAAGTGGCCCATCCACAGCTGGTCGGTCGCCCAGGCGGAGGGGCGCTCCGGGGTCGACTCGGGCGCGACATTGAATCGGAATAGGGTCACCTGGAAGCCGTAATGCCGATCCTCGCCGTCAAACAGGTGGCCGGTGACATACCACCACTCATGGCGGTACCCCGGATGGGGACCGTGGTCCCGGGGAAAGACCAGCGGTTCGGGGCCCTCCACACGGGCCAAGCCGGCCACCTGGTCTTCGCCCGAGAGCGCGCCGGTGACTGACATGGGTGCCGGGTCCTCCGGGGGCTCCCGGTCGCCGCACCCCGTTAGCCCGGCGATCGGCACGGCACCGGCCAGCAGTAATGCCGGGAAAAATCGCGCCCGCCCCATCACTCCACCTCCTCGCGCAGTGCGTCGCCCGGCGGGGTGGCGGCCATGCGCCGGGCCGGGTACCACCCCGCCAACAGGGCCGCCAGCACCGCCAGCGCGACCGCCTGCAGGAGCAGCAGGGGGTCCACGTGGACACCGAGGCTCCAGCCGAACGCGCGCTGGTTGATGGTCTGGGTCAGCGCCACCGCCAGGGCCAGGCCCAACGGTAGCGCCAACAGGCCAGACAACCCGCCCGCAAACAGCGATTGACCGAGGATCAGCCGACGGACCTGTTGTACCGAGCACCCCATGGCCCGCAACACGGCCATTTCCCGCGACCGCTCCAGGGCCAGGGCCAGCAGGGCGCCCAGCACCCCCACCACGGCCACCCCCGTGGCCAGCAGGCGCAGCACGTGGGTGATGGTGAAGGTGCGGTCGAAGACATCCAGCGAGATCTGCCGGATCTCCGCACTGGGCCGGTAGCGCAACGCCTGCGCCTCGCCGGCCGCTGACCGCAGGCGCGCCACTAGCTCCGCGGTGTCGGTGCCGGCAGCGGCGTGTACGGCCACGCTGTTCACCGTTTCATCCTCCCAGATCGACCGGTAGCGCTCGGCAGCCATGATCACGGCCCCCTCGCTGGTGGTGTAATCGTAGGTGACACCGACCACGGTGAACGAGCGCTCCCCGGCCGGCGTGGGCAGGGTCAGCGAGTCCCCCGTGCCGACCCCGTGGCGGGACTGAAAGGGCTCGGTGACCAGCACGGCGTCCTCCTCGCGAAGGCGCGCCCACAGGGCCGGGTCACCTTCGCGGAACATGAAGCCATCCGCCCGGTCCCGCCCGAGGTCGTAGGCGCGCAGACGCCAATCCTCCCCGCCCCGGGCCAGGCGCAGGTAGCGCCCGGTGGTAATGCGCTCAACGCCCTCGACGCCAGCGAACGCCTCCGGCAGACCGGGCGCCAGCGGGGGTGACGCCTCGCCGGTGACGCTGGGGGCCGCGATGTAGACATCGGCGGCGAGACTAGCATCCAGCCACCGTTCGAAGGTGCCCCGGAAGCTATCCACCATCACGCCGACGCCGACCACCGTGCTGATCGCGATCATCAGCGCCGCCACGGCCACCGCACTGCGGGAGAGCCCGGCCGACAGGCCGCGCGCCGCCATGCGCCCGGGCAGGCCGAACAGTGCACCGGCCGGACGCGCCAACGCGAGGGAACTGCGCAACACCAACCAGGGCACCATCAGGGCCGCCCCCATCAGGAGCAGGAAAATTCCGACAAAGGCAACCAGTAACGCCGGACTGACCAGGAGCAGCGCGCTGCCCAGGAGGATTGCGCCGACCCCGGCGCCGGCCAAGCGCGGGGCCCGGGCCCGGCTGCGGCCTTCCAGGTCGGCCCGGCTCAGGGTCGCCCGCGGCGGTGACCGGGCTGCCTCGTTGGCGGGCAAAAGGGCCGCCACCAGCGTCGCGCCCATCCCCAGCGCCAGCCCCAAAGCCAGGTTATGCGGGGAGAGCGCCACGCCGCGGACCTGCACTACGAAATAGAGATCGTTGATGGTGCGCGTGACCAGACCCACCAGCCCCTGGGCGAGCAACCACCCCACGACCAGCCCCAGCACGCTCCCGACAAGCCCAACGACAGCCGCCTCCAGCAGCACCAGGCGGAGGATCTGCACCCGATCCACTCCGAGGGCGCGCAGCCGACCGAACAGCGCCCGCCGCTGCACGACAGCGAAGGTCATGGCGTTATAGATCAGGAAGGCCCCGACGAGGAGCGCCAGCAGGCTGAAGGCGGTCAGATTGAGACGAAAGGCGCGGCTCATATCCAGCAGGGCGCTGGACCGGGCCTCGGCCGGGCGCAGCTGCACGCCGTCGGGCAGGTCCTCCGCCAGCGTCGCCGCCCGCCCCTCATCGGGCAGGACCAGGTCGATACGGTCCAGGCGCCCCGTCCGGCCGAGCAGCGCCTGCGCGGCGGCGATGTCCATGATCAGCACATCGTGCAGCCCCTGCCGGTCAACGGGTCGGGCCGTGGCCAGGGTGCCGCCGAGCACTACTGCCCGTTCCCGGCCCTGAACGCGCAAGCGCAACCGGTCTCCCGGCTGCAGGTCCAGCTCGGCAGCCGCATCCTCCAGCATCAACACGTGGTCGTCGCGGCCCATGAACAGCGCGAGATCGGCCTGCCCGGCGATACCCCCCAGCCCCGGGCGCACCTCGGACTCGGCGAAAGCGTCCACGCCGAGCATGCGCCAGACACGCGCAGCCTGGTCGAGATCCTCCGCGTACCCCTCCACTACCGGGCTGGCGCGCCGCTCGCCCTGCTCCACCCGCAGCCAGGGGTAGAGGGCCTCGTCGAAGCCCTCGCTTCCCGCCGTGATGCTGTGCGTTGCCTCCCCGGTGAGGGCGTCGGCAGAAAGCTGGAAGGCCTGCAGGGCGCTGCGGTTGGCCAGGTCCACCGCCGTCACCACGGCCACACCGAGGGTAATCCCCAGGACTGCCAGGGCGACCTGCCAACGATGACCGAGCAGGTAGCGGAGACCCGCACGCCGGAGCAGGTGCATCAGACACGCACCCCTTCCGCCCGATCCACCCACTGCAGTTGCCCCGCCACCAGCCGGTAGACCCGGTCAGCGGCCGCCGCGACCTCCTGGCTGTGGGTCACGGTGATGAGCGTCATGCCCTCTGCCCGAACCAGTTGCTGCAACAGGGCGAGCACCTGGGCGCCGGTCTCGGCGTCCAGGGTCCCGGTGGGCTCATCGGCCAGCAACAGCGCGGGCCGGTGGACCAAGGCGCGGGCCAGGGCTACCCGCTGCTGCTCGCCGCCGGACAGGCGCTCCGGGAAGGCATCCGCCCGGTCGCCCAGGCCCACCGCCTCGAGCAATGTCCTCGCCCTCCCGGAGGCGTGGCGCTCGCCCACCAGCTCCAGCGGTAGCAGCAGGTTCTCCAGGACGGTCAGCGTGGGGATCAGGTTGAAGAACTGGAAAACAAAACCGACATGGTGGCGCCGGAAGCGGGTCCGCTCACCCTCACCCAAGCTGCTCAGCTCGGTATCGCCCAGCAGGACACGGCCCGCATCCGGGCGGTCCATCCCGCTGATCAGGTTCAGGAGCGTGCTTTTGCCGGACCCGCTGCGCCCGATCAACGCCACGTGCTCGCCGGGCGCCACATCCAACGCGGCGCCGTCGAGCACGACGCGTTGCTGGCCGCCCTCCGCGTACCCTTTGCTCAGGCCCTGCAGGCTGACGCGCATCCCCTGTCTCCTGGTGCCGCCGGCACCTTCATCTCCGTGGCAAGCTGTCGCAACCCGCTGCTCGGGAAAAGATGTACCATAACCGCCAAGACAGGCGGTACGGGCCCGGCAGGCCGATCGGTCGCGCCCCGGGCGCACCGCCTGGCGGGGCTAGCTTATCGCGTCAGTCAGGGAGCTGTCTTGGAATACCCTCCGCTCATCATCGCGTTTCTGGTCGGTCTGTTCAGCACGGTGCACTGCCTGGGCATGTGCGGCGGCATCGTCGGGGCGTTGACATTCAGCCTGGCCCCGGAAGTGCGCAAACGGGGCGGCCTGCTCCCGCTGTACAGCACGGCCTACAGCCTCGGCCGGATCACCAGCTACTCCATAGCCGGGGCCATCACCGGGGCACTGGGCGGCACCCTGCTGGTCGGGCTGGGTGGCCAGGGGCAGTTCGTGGTGCAGGTGGTGGCCGCAACCCTCCTGGTGGGGATCGGGCTCTACATAGCCGGCTGGTTCCCGAGCCTGGCCCGGATAGAGCGGGTCGGTCTGCCCCTGTGGCGCCGACTGGAACCGCTGGGCCGGCGCATGCTTCCGGTGCGCGGCGTCCACCAGGCCTATCTCTTCGGCCTTGTCTGGGGCTGGTTGCCGTGTGGCCTGGTCTACTCGGCGCTGATCTTCAGCCTGTCCGCCGGCAGCGCCGTGGAAGGCGCCGCGTTCATGTTCTTTTTCGGCCTGGGCACTATGCCGGCGATGGTCACTGCCGGCGTCATGGCCGGGACATTGGCCCGCTTTGTCCGCAGGCCAATGATCCGACGCATCGTCGGGGTTACCGTTATATTGATGGCAGTGGCAACGGTCACCGTTCCGGGCCACTTTTACGGCACGGAGGCCCTCGGGGGGCCGTAGGAGTCTGGGGTTATACGATGAACAGAATGCTCGGCAAGTCTCCGGAATTGCAGTCGGTCCTGCGCGCGGCACGACTGGTCGCCAGCACCGATGTCACGACACTGATCCTCGGGGAAAGCGGCACCGGCAAGGAACTGCTGGCGCGCACCCTCCACGACGAAAGCCCCCGTGCAGGTTCCCCCTTCATCGCGGTCAATTGCGCGGCGCTGCCCGAAGGCCTGGCCGAGTCGGAACTCTTTGGCCATCGGCGCGGTGCCTTCACCGGCGCGGTCGATGCCCACGACGGCCGGATCGCGGCCGCGGACGGGGGCACGTTGTTTCTGGACGAGGTCGGCGAGTTGCCGGCAGCGGTCCAGGCCAAGCTACTGCGTTTTCTGGAATCGGGCGAGTGTCAGCCCCTGGGGGCCACCCGGCCGCAGGCCGTGGACACCCGGGTGGTGGCCGCGACCCACCGGGATCTCCACGAGGACGTGGCGGCGGGGCGCTTCCGGGCGGACCTCTATTACCGCCTGCAGGTCATCCCGTTGGAGCTGCCCGCCCTGCGCGAGCGGCCCAGCGACATCCCTGCCCTGCTGAGCCATTTCCTGGAGACGCTGGCCGGTCAGCACGGCCTCCCCGGTCCCCGGCTTTCGTGCGCGGCCCGACAATGCCTGGAGGCCTATGCCTGGCCGGGGAACGTCCGTGAGCTGCGCAACACCTGCGAACGCCTCGTCATTCTGCACGCCGGCCAGACCATTGAACCCGACCACTTACCGGCGGCGCTCCGCACCACCGGCGGAGCCGGCAACAGCTTCCGGCTGCCGGCTGAGGGGGTAAGAATGGACGAACTGGAGGCCGACCTGATCCGCCAGGCGCTGGCGCGCACGGAGGGTAACCGGAGCCGCGCTGCGCGCCTTCTCGGGCTGACACGGGATACACTGCTTTACCGCATGAAAAAGTACGGGTTACAGGAAGAGATAGCCGGCATGCAGCGCACGCCGCTGCTCTCTGCCTGACCACCACTCTGCTTGGCTGAGAGGCACACCCATGACTGAGGCAAAACGGGCGCAGGCAACCCTCGGCGGGGGCTGCTTCTGGTGTCTGGAGGCGGTCTTCCAACAACTGCGCGGTGTCCATCGCGTGGTCTCCGGTTACGCGGGCGGTAAACGGCCGAACCCCAGTTACCAGCAGGTCTGTTCGGGGGCCACCGGCCACGCCGAGGTGGTTCAGATCACCTTCGACCCCGATAAAATCAGCTACGCGGACCTGTTGCGGGTGTTCTTCGTGATCCACGACCCGACCACGCTGAACCGCCAGGGTGCGGATATCGGCACCCAGTACCGTTCGGTCATATTTACCCACGACGACCAGCAAGCCGAGACCGCGCGAGAGATCATGGCAGAGGTGGCCGCCGACTGGCCGGCCCCGCTGGTCACCGAGGTCACCGAGCTGCCCGCCTTCTACCCCGCCGAACCGGAGCACCAGGACTACTACCGGCAACACGGTGCCCAGCCCTACTGCAGGATGGTCATCGCACCGAAGCTCGGCAAGGCGCAGGCGCAATTCCGGCACCTGCTGGCCAAATAGAACCACCTGGACGGGCGCGCAAGCGGGGCGCCGCGCCCCATCAGGTGGGGATGACCCACCGGGATCGGGTGCCCAGGGTTTCCATCGCCTGGTGGGTGCTCAAGAAGATCTGCCCGCCACGGAGCTGCTCCGGCAAACCGGCCCGCACCAACCCGTCCATCACCGGGCCCTTCACCTCTGCCAGGTGCAGCGTGACCCCACTGTCCGCGAACTGCTCCGCCAGCTCCTCGAGGGTTTCCAACGCACTGGCGTCGATGAAATTGACGGCGCTGCAGATCAGGACCACGTGCTCCACCCCGCCCTGGCCCCAGACCAGACCCTGCAGCCGGTCCTCCAGATAACGGGTATTGGGGAAGTAGAGGTTCTCGTCCACCCGCACCAGCAGCACCCGGGGGTCCGTCTTCACCTCGTGGCGCTCCACGTTTCGGTAGTGCTCCGTGCCCGGCACCCGGCCGACCACGGCCATGTGTGGCCGGCTGGTCCGCCACAGGTAGAGGCCCAGGGAGAGGAGCACGCCGGCCACGATGCCGGCCTCCACCCCGACCAGCAACACCACTCCGCCGGTGGTTACCAGGGTGAGGAACTCACTGCGGCTGTACTCCCAGATCCGCCGGGGGGTATGCAGATCCACCAGGCCCACCACGGCCACCAGGATGATGGCGGCCAGACTGGCGTGAGGCAGCCAGGCCAGCCAGGGTGTGAAGAACAACAACACCAGCACGATTAACAAGGCGCTGATGACCCCCGCCAGGGGGGTGCGCGCCCCCGCCGTGTAGTTGACCACCGAGCGCGAGATACCGCCGGTGACCGGGTAGCCCCCGGAGAACGAAGCCCCGATATTCGCCAACCCCAGGCCCTTGAGCTCCCGATCAGGGTCTATCCGCTCCCGGTCCTTCGCCGCCAGCGACTTGGCCACGGAGGCGCTCTCCAGGAACCCAACCAATGCAATGAGAATGGCCCCCCAGAGCAGTTCCCGCCAAAGCGGCAAATCAACGGCAGGCATGGCGATGCCGGGCAGGCCTTCCGGTACGGCACCCACCACACTGACCCCGTAGCGTTGGTCCAGGCCCAGCAGCGCAACCGCCGCGGAAGCGAGGACCACCAACACCAGCGGGGCCGTCTTCACCATTAAGCCGGCGATTGCAGCAGACAGGCCCAGCCCGGTCAGAAGCCGCTTGAAGGGCCCCTGCATCAAAAGCAGCAGCGCCACACTGCCCACCGCCAGCAACAACGTGACCGGGTTGATATCTGCTGCCGACTGGGCCAACGCCCAGAGCATGGTGGGTAGGTTATTGCCGCCCCCCTCTACCCCGAGGACGTGCCGCAACTGGCTGAAACCGATGAGAATCGCCGCGGCGGTGATGAACCCGGAGAGCACCGGATGGCTGAGGAATTGAGTCACGAACCCCAGCCGGACCATGCCCATGACCAGAAGCACCACCCCGGAGAGCAGGGCGAGGGCCACCGCCGCGCCCAGGTGCTCGGCGGTACCGGGCACGGCCACCGTCCCCGCCACACTCGCCACCATGAGCGAAACGATGGCCACCGGCCCGACGGCCAGGGCGCGACTGCTGGCGAACAGGGCGTAGGCAATCGGGGGGATAATGCTGGCGTACAGCCCGACGTGCGGGGGCAGGTTGGCCAACATTGCGTAGGCCATGGCCTGCGGCACCAGCATGACGGCCACCACCGCGCCGGCGATTACATCACCGGCGAAATACTCCGAGCGGTAGCCACGCAACCAACCGAACAGGGGCAACCGATGCCCCGCTTTGCTGCTCCCGGAGCGAACCTCCAAGCAAAACCTCCAGTGAAGAATAGCCCCGTAGCGGGCAAAACCCGTGTGAAAAAGGATTAGTCGGCGAGCACCGGTCGCAAAGGAGCAGCACGGGAATCAGCGGCTGAGGGGCCTCTATCGATCCGCCGTCCCGTCCCGTCCGTGGTCTGCGCCACAAAACAACTCGTGCAGCTTGCCCAGCAGCGCCATTGCCTCTTCACTGGCAACGCGGTAGTAGATCGTGCGGGATTCCCTGCGCGTCGCCACCAGCTTCTCTTCGCGTAGCCGGGTCAGCTGTTGTGACAGCGCTGGCTGCCGCATACCCAGCAGGCGTTCGAGTTCGCCCACCGACTTTTCACCCTCCACGAGGTGGCAAAGGATCATCAGACGGCGTTCGTTGGCCAATGTCTTCAGGAAGCGGCTCGCTTGCGCGGCATTCCTGGACATCTGGTCCATATCGAGATCAAGGATCGCGTTCATATTCATATATTCTACTTTTTGCATTGATTGTCAAGGCCTCACAGTAACCACGCCATACCCTGTGGACCTTCCTCTCGCTCCGGCCCCCATCCTGGAAGGGGCACCCAACCCGTTTGGGCAGCCAGTGGTCCACTGGCGCCCGGTGAGTTCGGAAATAATCGTCTCCCTTGATATATTAGCTGGTTACAATCTACCAGATTCACGCCACCGGTCCGACTTAAGCGGCGCAGCTTGAACACCCCTGTGCCAATAGGCATTCTGCAACGCTTGGTCAGGGCGGTCGAATACCGTCATATTAGATGCACATTCCTTTAAGTTAACAACGGTGAGGACGTGTGGCCGAGGATCTGATCGAGACACTGAAAGCAGACCGGGGCATAGTCTGTCTGGTGGGTGCCGGTGGCAAGAAGACCACCATGGCGCGCCTGGCCAGCCTTCAACCTAACCGCGCCGTCGGCCTGAGCAGCACCGTTTTCTGCGCACCGCTGCCCGACTGGCTCTCTCATACAGTGCAGACTGGCGCAGAGACAGCCCTGTTAGAGCACGCCGATGCCTCGCGCGACCAGCGCATCGCGCTGGCCTGGTTCGGCACCTCGGAACGCCCGGACCGACACAGCGGCCTGCCTCCGACCCTGATTCCGCGCCTGCACCAGGTTGCCCGACGCCAGGTGACACTGGTCAAGGCAGACGGCGCCCGTATGCGACGCATCAAGGCCCCAGGCCCCAAAGAGCCGGTGCTGGCCACGCCCTGCGACGCCGTGATTGCGCTACTGTCGATCAAGGCGATCGGACGCCCGCTGGACGAAAAGGTTGCGCATCGCCCCGATCGGATCGCCGACACCACCGGCCTCCGCCGGGGCCAGACCATCGGCGCCACCCACCTGGCCCGGTTGCTGACTCACCCCCATGGGTTGCTTCAGGGTCTGGGTGATACCCCGGTCACTCCGGTGATCAACATGGTGGACAACGCCGAGGCGCGGGCCGTCGCGCGACGCGTCGCCGAAGCCGCCCTGGCGGATACGCGACGCTTCGACCGCGTGGTCCTTGCCAGTATGCGGGCCCCGTCTCCGCTGGTAGAGATCGTCGGCGACTGAGCGCCCCGAGAAGAGGACAAGCATGCACGAAAACAGCAATACACCCCGCGAAAGCGAGGCGATCACGGGAGTCATCCTCGCCGGGGGCCAGGCCCGTCGCATGGGCGGCCAGGACAAGGGGCTGCTGTCGCTGGCCGGGCAGCCGATGATTCACTGGGTCCTGGAAGCCCTGGCACCCCAGGTGGATCACCTGCTTATCAATGCCAATCGGCATCACCATCGCTACCAGCGGTTCGGGCACCCGGTGATCCCCGACCGACTGCCGGACTACCCGGGGCCCTTGGCGGGCATGCTCGCTGGAATGGAGACCGCCGCGACCGGGTTCATAGCCATTGTGCCCTGCGATGCGCCGTTGCTCCCCGGGGACCTGGTGGCCCGACTGGCGCAGACCCGGGACGAGCAGGATGCGGACATCGTGACCGCGCAGTGCGGGGGCCGGCTGCAACCGACCTTCGCTCTTATCCGCTGCACGCTGGCAACAGACCTTTACGAATACCTGACATCCGGCCAGGGGAAGATCGACCGCTGGTACCGGCAGCATCGCCTGGCCGTACTGGATATGGAGGAGCAGGCCGAGGCCTTTATCAATGTGAACACGCCGGAAGAGCTTGAAGACCTCGAAACCCGATTTAGACAGGAGTAAATGCTAATGAGTCAGTACTGGGCGGAATTGGCCGAGTCGATGAGCGGCCGCATGAAGCAGGTAGCAATGGGTGCCCCGGAGATGGCCCGCGGCTTCAACCAGCTGAAGCAGGCCAGTGGCAAGGATGGTGCCCTGGACCCCGCCACGAAATCGCTGATTGCCCTGGCGCTCGGCATTGCCGCGCACTGCGAGGGCTGCCTGGCCTTTCACGCCAAGGCGGCCGCGAAGAATGGCGCAACCCGGGAACAGGTGCAGGAGATGATCGCCGTCGCCGTGCAAATGGGCGGCGGGCCCTCCTTCGTCTATGGCGGTATGGCACTGGAGGCATTCGACGAGTTCGCCGCCGGCCAATGAGGCCATGATGGCTGCCGGGCACTCGCGGCCCGGCAGCCATCGGCAAGCCCGAACGGTGCAAAGCGGCGCGTGCCGCATTTCGGGCACAAAAAAAGCCGGGCATTGTGCCCGGCTTTTTTATCGTTTGGTGGAGCCAGGCGGGATCGAACCGCCGACCTCCTGCATGCCATGCAGGCGCTCTCCCAGCTGAGCTATGGCCCCTTGACTGGCGCTATATGCTACGGATTTGGTCCGTGTCGGTCAAGCACCCCTGGGTGCTTCACTGCTTGTCGAACCGGCACTGCCCTGAAGGCAATGCCCGAGCTGGCGAACTGCCGGCTCGCGTGTTTGGTGGAGCCAGGCGGGATCGAACCGCCGACCTCCTGCATGCCATGCAGGCGCTCTCCCAGCTGAGCTATGGCCCCGTGCAATGAGGCGCGTATGGTAGGCCCCCGCGCCCCATTGGTCAACCCCGGCGGCTCAACCCGCCTCGCCGGTCTGCTGATCGATCCAGTCGATCGCTGCCTGGATTCGCCGCAGGGTGGTCTCCTTGCCAAGCAGTTCCAGGGTCTGGTCGATCGGCGGAGAAACGGGCCCACCGGAGACGGCCACTCGGACCGGCTGCGCCACTTTCCCGAGTTTGAGATCGAGCACCTCGGCGGCCTTGAGCACGCATTCGTGAATGGCCTCACGCTGCCAGTCCTCCAGGTCGGAAAGCAGATCGCGGACCCGGACCAAGGCGGCCTCAGTCGCCGGCTTCAGGTTCTTGCGCGCTGCCTTCGCATCGTACTCGGTGGGGTCGCGGTAAAAGAAGCTGCTGTTGTCCGCCATCTCCACCAGAGTCTTGGCGCGCTCCTGTTGGGCCGCCGCCACCTGCTCCAGCGCCGGCCCCTCGGCGGGGTCGATATCACGCTCACCGAGATGGTGCGCCAGGTAACGGGCCACGTGAGCCGGCTCGGAGCGCATGATGTGCTGCTGATTCAGCCACAGCAGCTTCTGCGGGTTGAACGTGGAGGCGGAGTGGTTGATGTCCTCGATATCGAAGAGGCTGACCATCTCGTCCAGCGAGAAGACCTCCTGGTCACCGTGGGACCAGCCCAGGCGGACCAGATAATTCAACACCGCCTCAGGCAGATAGCCCTGCTCACGATACTGGAGCACACTCACCGCACCGTGCCGCTTGGACAAGCGCTTGCCATCCTCACCGAGGATCATGGGCACGTGGGCGAATACCGGCGGCTCCACGCCCAGGGCGCGGTAGAGGTTGACCTGTCGCGGCGTGTTGTTCAGGTGATCATCACCCCGGACCACGTGGGTGATGCCCATATCCATGTCGTCCACCACCACCGTGAAGTTGTAGGTGGGCGTGCCATCGCCCCGGGCGATGATCAGGTCGTCCAGCTCGGTGTTCTGAAACACCACCCGCCCGCGGACGCGGTCCTCGATCACGACCTCGCCATCCAGCGGGTTGCGGAACCGGATCACCGGCTCCCCTGCCCCGTCCGGGGCCGCCTCAAGGTCACGACAACGGCCGTCGTAGCGGGGCTTTTGCTTGTTCGCCATCTGCTCCTGACGCAACGCGTCCAGGCGCTCCTTGGAGCAGTAGCAACGATAAGCCAGCCCCTGATCCAGCAGGTACTGAATAAGCTCGCGGTAACGGTCGAAACGCTGGGTCTGGTAAAAGGGCCCCTCGTCATAATCCAGCCCCAGCCAGCCCATGCCCTCCAGGATGACATTGACGGATTCCTGGGTAGAACGCTCGCGATCGGTGTCCTCGATACGCAGCACAAAGCTGCCCCCGTGACGCCGGGCATACAGCCAGGAATAGAGCGCGGTGCGCGCGCCGCCAATATGCAGGTAACCGGTAGGACTGGGAGCGAAACGCGTTTTTATCTTGGCCATTGGTCTGCTTTCCACTGATGGACTGCGAATGGCGCGCATCTTACCAGATGCACCACCGGTGACTCTCGCCCACCAGGGGTTGGGTACTCAGCGGCCCGTGTGCTCTCGCCGGGCTGTCATCCGCAGGGCCACCGAATCGGCGAACCGCAGTGCATGGGGCTTGTCCACCTCGACCGCCACCTCTTGCGCCAAAGGATAGGCCATGGCCATTTGCAACAGGTCGTGTACCAGCTTTTCCAGCAGCAGGAATCGGTTGCCCTCCACGTGGGCAATGATCTCCTTGGTAAGGCGCTTGTAGTCCAGCGCCAGCTCCACATCGTCACTGGTGGCAGCCGCCAACGCGTCATACCGGATCTCGACGTTGATGACGACGTCCTGCATTTTCTCCTGCTCCTCCGGCTTGAAACCGATATAGGTGCGAAGGCGCAGGTTCTTGATACGGATCAGTGCCGGTTCCTTCTCAATCATGCGGCGCTCCCTGGCCTCAGTAGGCCGATGGCGTGCGGATCAGCTGCAGGAACTCATCTCGGGTTTTGTGGTTCGAGCGGAAGTCTCCCAGCATGACCGAGGTACTCATCTCGGAGTTCTGCTTCTCCACACCACGCATCATCATGCACATGTGCCGCGCGTTGATGTAGACCGCGACACCGCGACCACCGGTGACCTCCTGGATGGCCAGCGCGATCTGGCGCGTGAGGTTTTCCTGGATCTGCAGGCGGCGGGCATACATATCGACAATGCGCGCCACCTTCGACAACCCGATCACCTTGCCATCGGGCAGGTACGCCACGTGCGCCCGGCCGATAAAGGGCAGCAGGTGGTGCTCGCAGAGGGAGTAGAGCTCGATGTTGCGGACGATCACCATCTCGTCGTTGTCCGAGCTGAATACTGCCCCGTTCAGCACCTCATCCAACGTCTGGTGGTAGCCGCGGGTCAGGTACTGCATGGCCCGGGCGGCCCGGCCCGGGGTGTCCTTGAGGCCCTCGCGATCCGGGTCTTCACCCAGGTCCAGGAGGATCTGCCGGTACGCCGCTTGAATGCTTTCAGTCATGTGAACTCCTCACCCGGACACCGCCTGAATTCGGTCCAGAAACACTAATGTACAAGAGTTGTACAGAATAGACCTGTGGTCTGCCGTGTCAAGCATTTCCTGAATATTCTACCGGGGCCTGGCAGGCGCCGTCGCCCCCGTCGGGGAGTGGTCCACCCAACGCTGCGAATGACGCCTTCGTATCGCCGAGGGCCGTTAAAAATTGCTGCAGTGCGGAAACGTACAGCCAACGGCTTCCTTGCGGTCCTTCCCGCACCTTGACTTCCCCCCGGCCTATTCCATTCTTCTGGAGTGACCGCAGCCGTTTTGCGGCCCGTTTATGTTGCACAACGGAAACCTGCCGGTCGCTCCATCGCATCATCGGAGGGGAGAGCCATGCAGCATGTCCTGAAACTGGAGCCCGCCCTCTGCACGGGTTGCCTGCAGTGCGAGATGGCCTGTTCCTACGAGAACACCGGTGCCTTTAACCCGGCACGCTCCAGAATCAAGGTGTTCACCTTTCACGAGGAGGGCAGCTTCGCCCCCTACACCTGCACTCAGTGTGACGAGGCCTGGTGCATGCACAGCTGCCCGGTGGAGGCCATCACCGTGGACCTCCAGACCGGCGCCAAAGTGGTGGACGAAGATGTCTGTGTCGGCTGCAAGGTGTGCACTATCGCCTGCCCCTTCGGCACGGTGAACTACGAGGAGGCGACCGGGAAGGTGGCCAAGTGCGACCTTTGCGGCGGCGACCCCTGGTGTGCCAAAGCCTGCCCCACCGGGGCCATTACCTGGGTACCGGCGGATACCGCCGGGCTGGAGCGGATGCGGGCCTGGGCATACCAGGCGCCCCGTCCCCAACCAACGGCTACCAAGACACCAAGCGGGAAGCCCGTTCAGACCTACAACCCCGCTCCGACGGGAGGGCAGTAACCATGGCCTGGGCAGGAAAACTATTGCGGGTAAACCTGACTGACGGGACGGTCGGCTCCGAACCCCTCAACATGGAGTGGGCGCGGGACTACCTGGGACAACGCGGGCTGGCCAGCAAGTACCTATATGAGGAGATCGACCCGGCCTGTGACGCCCTCGGGCCGGGGAACAAGCTGATAATGGCGACCGGTCCGCTGACCGGGACCATGGCCTCTACTGGCGGCCGCTACTCCGTTGTGACCAAGAGTCCGCTGACCGGCGCCATCGCCTGTTCCAATTCCGGCGGCTTCATCGGCGCCGAGATCAAGATGGCCGGTTGGGACATGATCATCTTTGAGGGCGCCTCCCCCACCCCGGTCTACCTGTACCTCGAGAATGAAAAGGCCGAATTGCGCCCGGCGGACACCCTCTGGGGTAAAACGGTGTGGGACGCGGATGCGGAACTGCACCGCATGCACCAGGACCCGGAACTGCGCATCGCCTGCGTCGGACGTTCGGCGGAGGCCGGTTGTTTGTACGCGGGGGTCATCAACGACCTCCACCGGGCGGCCGGCCGCTCCGGCGTGGGCACGGTCATGGCCGCCAAAGGGTTGAAGGCCGTCGCGGTGCGTGGCACCCGGGGGGTGGGCAACATCCACGACCCCATGCGCTTTCTGCAGGCCACGGAACAGGGGAAGAAGGTGCTGGCCGACAACGAGGTCACCGGCCAGGGGCTTCCAACCTACGGCACCCAGGTGCTGATGAATGTCATCAACGAGATGGGCGCGATGCCCACTCGGAACATGCGCGAGGTCCAGTTCGAGGGGGCGCACAAGATTTCCGGCGAAGCGATGCATGAGCCGCGCAGCACCGACCAGCGGCCCAATCTCACTACGAACGCCGCCTGCTTCGGTTGCACCATCGCCTGCGGCCGGATCAGCCGGATCGACAACGGCCATTTCACCGTGGAGCACAAGCCCAGGTACTGGGGCAACTCCGGTGGTCTGGAGTACGAGGCGGCCTGGGCCTTGGGCTCCGATACCGGGGTGGATGACCTGGAGGCCCTCACCTACGCCAACTTCCTGTGCAACGAGGACGGTTTCGACCCCATCTCCTTCGGGGCCACGGTGGCTGCCGCAATGGAGCTGTACGAAGCCGGCGCCATTACCGATCGGGACACAGAGGGCCTCGCCCTGCACTTCGGCTCCGCCGAGGCGCTTAGCCGGTGCGCGGAGCTGGTGGCCTCCGGTGAAGGCTTTGGCAAGGACCTGGGGTTGGGCTCCAAGCGGCTTTGCGAGAAGTACGGCCAGCCGGACCTGTCCATGACGGTGAAAGGCCAGGAATTCCCCGCCTATGACCCAAGGGGCATCCAGGGCATGGGGCTGGCCTATGCCACCTCCAATCGTGGCGCCTGCCACTTGCGCGGCTACACCGTGTCCTCAGAGGTTCTGGGTATTCCCGAAAAGACCGATCCGCTCGCCACCGACGGCAAGCCGGAGCTGGTGAAGGCCTTCCAGGATGCGGCCGCCATGGTGGACTCCTCCGGGCTGTGCATCTTCACCACCTTCGCTTGGACGCCGGATGATATCGCCCCGCAGATCGATGCCGCCTGTGGCGGGGGCTGGAACACCGATCGGCTGCTGGAGATGGGGGAGCGGATCTGGAACCTGGAGCGGGACTTCAACCTCCGGGCCGGCCTCACCGGGGCCGACGATACGCTGCCGAAGCGGCTCCTCAAAGAGGCGGCCAAGGTAGGCCCCGCGAAGGGTCGGGCGAATGACCTGGGCAAGATGTTGCCCGAGTACTACCGGGTCCGCGGCTGGACAACCGATGGCCGGGTCACCGATGAAACCCGTAAACGGCTGCGCCTTTAAAGTAGCGTGGGAGAGTGAGCATGCAACACGTGATAGTCGGCGCCGGTCCCGCCGGTGTGGTGGCTGCTGAGCGCCTGCGCAAGCTGGATCCGCAGGCCGACATCAAGCTGCTGACCCGGGAACCGGCGCCCCCCTACTCCCGCATGGCGATCCCCTACTACCTGGTGGAGCAGATACCGGAGTCGGGCACCTGGCTGCGCAAGCAGCAGGACCACTTCGACCGGCTGGGCATCGAGATCGTTGAAGGGGCAGTGAACAGGCTGGACACGGCAGGCCACGAGGCCCATCTCTCGGATGGCCGGACATTGACGTACGACCGCCTGCTGCTGGCTACCGGCTCCAGCCCCGTGATTCCGCCCCTACCCGGCATGGACAGGGAGGGCGTCCACACCTGCTGGACCCTGGCCGATGCCCGCGCCATCCTCCAGCGGGCCCGACGCGACGCCCGCGTGGTCCTGATCGGTGCCGGTTTCATCGGCTCGATCATTCTTGAGGCGTTGGTCACGCGGGGCACCCGGCTGACCGTAGTGGAACAGGGCGACCGCATGGTCCCGCGGATGATGGACGCGGACGCGGGCGATTTGATCCGCCGCTGGTGCGAATCCCGTGGCGTAGCCGTACGCACCAGCGAGACGGTAACCGGAGTGGCGGAAGGGCCGCCCGGCGGACACCCATTGGCGGTCGAGCTGGGGAACGGCGATGCGCTCCCGGCTGACCTGGTCATCGTCTCCGCCGGTGTCCGCAGCAATACCGATTACCTGGGCGGTTCCGGCATTGAAGTAGATCAGGGCATCCGGGTGGATAACCGGCTGCAGACAACCCTGCCGGACGTCTTCGCTGCGGGTGACGTGGCCCAGGGGCCCGACTTCTCCACCGGGGGCTGGTCGGTACACGCCGTCCAACCGACCTCCGTGGACCACGGCCAGGTTGCTGCCAGCAACATGGCAGGCCGGACCCGCCACTACCATGGCAGTCTCCTGATGAACGTACTGGATACCCTGGGCCTGATCTCCACCTCTTTCGGGCAGTGGCAGGGCGTGGAAGGCGGTGACAGCACCGCCCTGCTCGACCGGGAGCGTTTCCGCTACCTCCGCCTGCAATTTCAGGACGACACCATTGTCGGGGCGAACAGCCTGGGGCTCACAGAACATGTGGGGGTGCTACGCGGACTCATTGAGGGGCAGGTGCGCCTTGGCAAATGGAAGGAACGCCTGGAAGCCGACCCCACACGCCTGATGGAGGCTTATCTGGGCTGTACCCAGGCCATCGGTCGCCCTAGCCCAAAGGAGGCGCCCGCCTGATGGATGCGCTGCCAATGAAGATCCAGGTCAAACTGTATGCCAGCCTCTCCGACCGTATGCCGGACGGAGTCCCCCCCCACGAGGGCGCGCTGCTGGATTTACCGGGCGACACCAGCCCCCACGCGTTGATTGACCAGCTGGACGTGCCCCGGGAGTTGGCGCACCTCATATTGCTCAACGGCGTTTACGTGAACCCGGAGGACCGCGACAAACCGGTGCTGAGGGATGGTGACGTGGTCGCCGTCTGGCCCCCTATCGCCGGTGGCTGACCCGGCCGCACCCGGCCCCAGCGTGGTGCGCAAACAGATGGGACTGCGCCCGCCAGCCTTGCTGGCCGGCGTGAAGGCGCTGCCCGCGCCAACGCCCTGGCAACCGGCAGGCGCCGGGGCCCTCGAGGCGGGAGACGACTCCACGGGAAAAGTCCACGTACGGGTGGAGGCCCTGCCCGACCGGCACCTGGGCAGACTGCACTTGCCGGCCAGCCATGTAACGATCACCTTCACCGGGGTCAGCCAGCCGCAACGTGATGCCTTCCTGAAGGCATTTGAACACCGGTTCCAACGCGGCGGGGGGTAATTCAGGCGCACATGGAACGCCGCACGCACTCAAACAGGGGATAAACCCGGGGGGGGGGGGGAATGAATATGGCGGAGAGGGAGGGATTCGAACCCTCGGTACCTGTTAAGGTACACACGCTTTCCAGGCGTGCTCCTTCGACCGCTCGGACACCTCTCCGCTGACTTGCTGCTGCCGCCAACCGGCGACAGGGCGCAAAGAGTAAACCACTTGCCGGTGCGTTGCAATGCCCCGCGGTACCGTCGCCGACCGGGAGCGGTCAGCGCATCCCCTGCACACTGACCGTGACCTTGCGCTCGTGTCCCTGGTACCGGTGCTCCCAGAGGTAGATGCCTTGCCAGGTGCCAAGGGCCAAGCGCCCGTTGGCGATGGGGATGGTCAGATCGTTATGCGTGAGTACCGAGCGCACATGGGCCGCCATATCGTCCGCCCCCTCCACCCGGTGCTCGAACATCGGATCACCATCCTGCACCAGACGGCCGAAGTACCGCTCCAGGTCGCGGCGCACCGATGGATCGGCGTTTTCGCACAACATCAGCGAGGCACTGGTGTGGTGCAGGAAGACGTGGGCCAACCCGCTCAACACGCCGGCCCGCTGAACATCCTCGGCCACCGTTTCCGTGACTTCCAGGGTGCCCCGACCGCAGGTGAAAAAGCTGTGTCGTGTCTGTTGAAAGTGCATCACTGATCCTAAGTGATCTATCCGGCGGACAGAATGCCCTTAAGGACACCGTGGGAACAAGCCCCCGGAAACGGTCAGGAAACGGCCAAGCGGTGAAAGAGTTCGACGCCACCCACCGCAGCCGCCGTGGTGCCCACCGTCCAGACCACCAGGCTGAGCGTCATCCAGACCATGGTCGCCCGGGATTCGGACCGTAGCAACAGCGCCGCCACGGTGGCCAGGTGAATGCCTGTCACCAACGGGCCCAACAGGGCCAGGCCCGGCAGGCCCCACCGGTCCCAGACCCGCTGCACCCTGGGTTTCATGGCCCGGCGCGAGGCACCGGACTTACCCCGCCAACGCAGCCACCACTGCCAACCCGCCACGATGAGCAGCACGGGCAATGCATTTCCCAGCAACGCCACCAGGCCTACCCAGAAGGGTGAGAGGCCCATCGCCACCCCAATGGGAATCACGATCAGTAACTCGAGCCACGGCGTTGCGGCCATCACGAAGATGACCACGTACTGCCAGAGGGCCTCCAACAGCGACATTACCGGTACCTGCCCGCTATCTGTGGAGGCTCCCCGGTGAGCACCCAGGAGGCCAGGGCTGCATAGAGCTGTCCCAGGTACTCGGCTGCATCATGTTCCGTCCGCTGCGCGGGCTCCAGGGGGGCGTCCCCCCGGGGCAGGCGATCCCGGGCGGCATCCAGCAACCCGCCGATCTCATCGGCCCGGGTCCGGTAGAAGACCTCGGCATGCTCCCGTGGGCCATCCAGCACTTCTTCGACTGCGCGCGCCATCCGGCGAAGCGCTTCAGTGTTGTCTGACATCAATAAACCCTGCTCGCTGCTGTGGTAAAAAGGGGCCGTTGGGTGGATGCCCGCAATGCTCAACTTCGGCAAGCCATCGCCGATAACAGCTGTAACGGGTAGGCAGTTACCCGGATAAAGCCAGGCCCAATACAACTTCAATAATACCAATCCTGTGCTCCCCGGGGCATACGGGAAAGATGCCGCCAATGACAGACAATCTGAGCCTCCGGCAACGCCTGATCAAGCTGAACATCAAGCAGAAGCTCGTCCTCCTGGTGCTGACTACCAGCATCATTCCCCTATCGCTGATGGGCGGCTTCACGTTCCATCTGATGAAGGGGCAGCTACAGACCCAGCTGGAGGGGACGCTCGTTGATATGAGCAGCGAGGCCAGTGCCCGAACCGATGACTACCTGCTCCAGGTGGGCGACAAGGCGCGGGTGGTAGCGGAGGACCGCCGGATTGCGATTGGCGGCGGTGCCGTGGCGGAGGATCTACTGGAGCAGTACCGCGATCTCTTCCCCGAATTCGACTGGATAGGGGTCATCGATGCGCAGGGTGAGGCCCGGGCCACGGCCGGCGAGATCATCGGGACACCGGCTCCCGAGGAGCAGCAAGGGCGCTGGGCCGACGCCCTCGACAGTGGCCCCACCGTGGTCGGCCCGGGAGCCGAAGACGGCGTGCCACGCGCCCTGACCCTGCTCCACCCAATTGACCAGGGCAGCCAACGGGAAGCGCTGTGGATCGCTGCACAAATGGACATGGCACTGCTGGATGAGCGCATTGGCGGCGTGCGTATCGGCGAATCCGGGCGCGCCACGCTATTCGACGCCGCCGGCCGGCTCCTCGCCCATGAGGACAGTGACCGGACCGGTTACGACATGAGCCACTACGCCATCATGGGCCCACCGCTGGAACAGGGCGAAGGCCACCCGGGGGCGGTATTCACCAGCGGCGACGGCGAGGAGAAATGGGGCCTCACCGTGATGCTCGAGGGTTTCAACGACCGCTTCGGTGCAAATTGGGGGCTGATCCTCGACCAGACCACCGACGAGATCTATGCGCCGGTCACACTGCTCTGGTGGATGCTGTGGGTTCTCTGGGTGATCGCCTTCCTGGTCACGCTTGCCTTCGGACTCTACTACGCCGGCCTGATCGCCAACCCGCTACGCCACCTGTCCGCGGGGCTGAATAACATCGCTTCTGGCGACGCCGACCTCACGCGGCGACTTGAGGTGGAAAGCCGAGATGAGATCGGGCAAACGGCGGCAGCTTTCAACGCCGTCATGGACCGGCTGCATGAACTGGTCAGCAAGACCGCCCGGTCCGCTCACCAACTCGCATCCGCCACCACCGACATGATGGCCGCCAGCGCACGCACGGGCGACGCCATGGCCACCCAACGCAGCGAGGTGGAACAGGTGGCCACCGCCATGAACGAGATGACAGCCACCGTCCAGGAGGTGGCGCGGAACACCCAACAGGCAGCGGATAGCGCCCACCGGGCGAGCAATCAGGCGGGAGAGGGCCGGCAAATGATGGCCCGCGCCATTGACAGCAACCGCACTCTGGCCGAGGAAGTGCGCGATGCCAGCGGCGTGATGGCGCAATTAAAGGAAGACAGCGACAACATCGGCACCATCCTGCAGGTCATCACCGAGATCGCGGAGCAGACCAACCTGTTGGCCCTCAATGCGGCAATCGAAGCCGCCCGCGCCGGCGAGCAGGGGCGTGGATTTGCCGTGGTCGCCGGTGAGGTCCGCAACCTCGCCCACCGGACCAACGAGTCCACCACGCAGATTCAGGACATTATTGAGCAGTTGCAGACGCGCGCCGAGCGGGCCGAAGCGGTAATGCAGCGCGGCCAACGCCAGGCCGAAGACAGTGTGCACCAGGCGGCGACCACGGGCGAAACCCTCGAACAGGTGGCCGCTCAGATCACCGGCATCAATGACATGAACGCCCAGATTGCCAGCGCGGCGGAGGAGCAGAGCGCCGTGGCCGAGGACGTGAACCGCAGTATCCACACCATCAACGACATCTCCAGCCGCAACGCGCGCGGCTCGGAGGAAATCCGCGCGGCAGCGGAAAACCTCAACAAGCTGGCCGAGGAACTGGAACAGATGGTGCGGGTCTTTAAGGTCTGACCCGCCCTGGTGGGAGCCGGTCAGTCGTCTGAGGCCACCGGCTTCCAGATACGGACCTGCTCGCCCTCCCAGTTGGCCTGCTCGCGCAACGTCCGGTAACTCTCCTCGATACCGGAAGGACCAGCCTGGCGCTGCACCGAGAGCACGGTGTTCACCGGGTGGGCGCAAAGGCTGGCCGCGTACTCCACCTCTTCGCGGGCGTAGGGCAGAGCCTCTGACATCCCGGGCGCGCCGTAGGCCTCGACCAGGTGGTGCGCCACCCGCTCTATCACCGTCTTGTAGGCGGCATCCTCGATCTCCGCCACCACCACCAACGTGGACCATCCGAAGCTCTCGGTACCGAGGAAGCCATTCAGAAAGGCCTGACGATGGCCCCCGGTCCAGATGGCAGGATCCTGCTCGGCAAAACGGAAGACGAAGGCGCCGGGTACCGCCCACTCCCCCACGCGCGCCGCCACGGGGTATACGTGGTCGTCCGTATCATCTAACCGAAAGGTTCGTATCAACTTGCGGGTCATGGGTGCTCCGGGTAGTTTGCTCGACCGGCATAAAAACGCCGGAACCGCCATGCAGGCCGGCTCCGGCGCCCCGTATCCGGCCCTCCCTGGCCGTGCGGCACGGCCCGTCAGGCCGTGGGCTTCTGCCCGGGCACGGATTCGGACTGGGCGGCTGCTTGCCCCCCTTCCTCGGCCGGCTCGGGCTTCACGCCCTGCTGGATCAGCTCCTCGTACCAGAGGTCATGGTGCTGCTTGGCCCAGGCGGTGTCCACCCGGCCCTTGGCCATACCCTCGAACGCCCCCTCGGTACCCAGGGTACCGATGTAGATATGCCCGAAGGCAAAGGCGATCCAGAACATGGCGACCACGGCGTGAAGGATATGGGACCAGGCCATGATCTCCCGGGTCTGCCCCCAGTTGGGGAAATCCAGGATAAACCCGGTGACCACGACGATGGAGCCCATGATCACTACACCCATCCAGTACCAGACCTTCTCACCACCATTGAGCTTGCCAGCCGAGGGGTGCCCCTTGGTGAGCAGGCCGCCGCCCGAGGCGAACCACTTGAGGTCGGTTTTGGTCGGGATGTTGTGGCGGACCCACATCAGGATCATCACCAACAGCGCGACGCCAAAGGCCGGGCCCAGGAAGTTGTGCACATACATCGCTGCCTGGGCATAGCCGGCGAACCCGCCATGACCGAGCAGAGGAATGAGCACATGTCGCCCGAAGAGCAACGACAACCCGGTGATCGCCAGGATGATGAAGCTGATGGCCACGAACCAGTGCACGGAACGCTCGAAAGCGCTCCACCGCGGCACGGTCATGCCCGACCGTCCCCCATCCAGCTTGATCCGGCCCTTGATCAGGAAGAACAGCCCGATGGCCCCCAGAGAGAGTGCCATCACCCAGCTCCCGACCTCTTTTACCGGACCATTACGCAGCTGTCGCCAGTTCTCGCCGATGTTGGAGATCAACTGGTTGGTCACGTAAGGCCCGCTGGCCGTGGTAAACCCCTCCCCGTCGGCCCGAGCGTAGCGCCAGGTGTCCGAGCGGGGATTGGTAGCCCGTTCCTCCGAGAAACGCTCGCCTGCGGGTTGCGCCTCCGCGCCGGGCGTGACCAGGTAGGCCCCCAGTGGCAGCGCCATGGAGAGCACCAGCACCAGGCAGAAGCTCCAGAACATGGACTTCTTGCGCCGGGCCAGCCGCTCCTGGGCTGTGCGTGTATCTGTGGACATAATCAACCCTCCACGCCTCAGCGGTCGGTATGAGCCCGAGTGGCCCGCTCGCGCAAGGCCTCAGCTCGTTCCTCCGAGCCCTCTTTCAGCTCGTCATCACCGCCCTTGTAGACACCCGGCTCGTAGTAGGTGACCTCGCCCGAGCAGGCGGTCAACAGACCGCCGCTCAGGAGCAGTGCCGCTACCAGCGACAGGGGGCGCTTGAAACCCGATCTTCGGGTCTGCCTTTCACCACTATGCATCATCAGTATCACGCCTCCTGTCCGTAGGCCGCCTGCCAGCCCCAGGTCTGGGGCCGCCCGCCGCGCTTGATCAGACGCTTGCGGTAAATGTCGGAAAGAATGTTGCCGTCACCGGCGATGAGCGCCTTGGTGGAGCACATCTCGGCACAGAGCGGCAACTTGCCTTCCTCCAGACGGTTGGTGCCGTACTTGACCTGCTCCGCCTCGGAGTGCGCGGGTTCCGGGCCACCGGCACAATAGGTGCACTTGTCCATTTTGCCGCGCACACCGAAAGCGGTCTGCTGCGGGTACTGCGGGGCGCCAAAGGGGCACGCGTAGAAGCAGTAGCCACAGCCGATGCAGAGGTCCTTGTCGTGCAGGACCACGCCGTCGTCGGTGGTGTAGAAGCAGTCCACGGGGCAGACCGCGGCACAGGGTGCGTCGGTGCAGTGCATGCACGCCACCGACACGGCCTTCTCGCCGGGCACGCCATCGTCCATGACGATGACGCGCCGACGGTTGATGCCCCACGGGACCTCGTGCTCGTTCTTGCAAGCGGTGACGCAGGCCTGGCACTCAATGCAGCGCTCGGCGTCACATAGGAATTTCATTCTCGCCATGATGGCAGTCTCCTCTCTTTATCCGATGTGTCAGGCCGGGACCACGCGGCACAGAGTGGTCTTGGTCTCCTGCATCATGGTGACCGCGTCATACCCGTAGGTGGTGGCCGTGTTGTTCATCTCGCCACGCACGTAGGGCGCCGAACCCTCCGGGTATTTGTCGAGCAGGTCCTCACCCTGGTAGTGACCGGCAAAGTGGAACGGCGTGAATACCGTCCCGGAGGCCACGCGGCGGGTAACCAGCGCCTTGACCCGGATTCGGCCACCCTCGGGGCCCTCCAGCCAGACCCACTCGTTGTTGCGCACGCCGGCGTTGTTGGCGTCGCGCGGGTTGATCTCGACGAACATCTCCTGCTTGAGCTCGGCGAGCCAGGGGTTGGAACGGGTCTCTTCGCCGCCACCCTCGTACTCCACCAGACGACCGCTGGTGTGGATCAGCGGGTAGTCGTCGGAGTAATCCGTGGCCTGCACGGACTCCCACCGGGTGGGCAGGCGGTAGAAGGCCTTGCGGTCCTCGTAGGTCGGGTAGTCCTCGACCAGGTCGTACCGCGGGGTATACAGCGGCTCGCGATGCTTCGGCACCGGGTCCGGGAAGTTCCAGACGACCGCGCGGGCCTTGCCGTTACCGAAGGGCATGCAGCCGTGCTTCAATGCCACCCGGATGATCCCGCCGGATACATCGGTGTGCCAGGCCTTGCCGTCGGCCTTCTCCTTTTCCTCATCGGTGAGTTCATCCCACCAGCCCAGCTGCTTGAGCAGGTCGGAATCGAAGGGTGGGTGCCCGGCCTCCAGTTCCTGCCCCTTGGGCCAGGAGCCTTCCGCCAGCAGGGTCTCACCCTCGCGCTCGGTGCCCCAGTTAACGCGGAAGTTACCGCCCCCCTCCATGACGTGCTCGTTGGTGTCATAAAGAATGTGCGTACCGGGGTGCTTGATCTCGGCGGTCCCCCAGCAGGGCCACGGCAGGCCGTAGAACTCCCCATCACAGGGACCACCCTCGGCCTTGAGCGACACCACGTCGAAGGTGTGCTGGTTTTCCATGTGCTCCTTGAGGCGCTCGGGGCTCTGGCCGGTATAGCCGATGGTCCAGGTGCCCTGGTTGATCTCGCGCAGCACGTCCTCCACCACCGGCTCAGTGCCTTCCACGCTGATGTTCTTGAACATCTCGTCTGCAAAGCCCAGTTTGCGGGCCAGCAGGTAGGCGATCTCGTGGTCGGGCTTCCCTTCAAACAGCGGCTCGATGACCTTCTCACGCCACTGCAACGAACGGTTGGATGCGGTGGCCGAACCACGGGTCTCGAACTGGGTGCAGGCCGGCAACAGGTAGGTGTCGTCCTGGCGGTCGTGCAGCACCGCAGCAGCCGACGGATAGGGGTCAATGATGACCAGCAGGTCCAGGGCCTCCATCGCCTCTTTCATCTCGGGCTGACGGGTCTGGCTGTTGCTGTTGTGGCCCCACATCATCACCGCACGAAGGCGATCCTTCTGGGTGATGTTATCCGGGTCCTCCAGCACGCCGTCGATCCAGCGCGACACGGTGATGCCCGGAGTTTCCATCGGCTTGAGCGTGCCACCCTGACCGTCGTCATACTCTGCCTGGTCAAACCGGCTTGCGAGCCAGTCATAATCCACATCCCAGACGCCACACCAGTGCTTCCAGCCCGCCTCATTGATCGGGTAGTAGCCCGGAAGGTTGTCCGGGTTCGGGCCGACGTCCGTCGCGCCCTGCACGTTGTCGTGGCCGCGGAAGATGTTGGCGCCGCCGCCGGAGACACCCACGTTGCCGGTAGCCAGCAGCAGGCAGTTGTACGCGCGAACGTAGTTGCTGCCGATGGTGTGCTGGGTACCGCCCATGCACCAGATGAAGGTCATGGGGCTGTTCTCGTGGATAATCTTCGCCACTTCATAGAGGGCATCGGGCCCGACGCCGGAGACACGCTCCACCTCGTCCGGGGTCCACTTGGTCATGACCTCTTCCTTGATCTCGTCCATCGCCCAGACACGACTGTCGATGAACTCCTGGTCCTCCCAGCCGTTATCGAAGACGTGGTAGAGGATGCCGAAGATCAGCGCCACGTCGGTGCCGGAGCGCGGGCGAACGAAGACGTCAGCGTGGGCCGCGGTGCGGGTAAACCGCGGGTCCATCACCACCATCTTGGCGCCGTTCTCCTTGCCGCGCAGGATCATCTGCATGGCCACCGGGTGGGCCTCTGCGGCGTTGGAGCCGCACATCACGATGCTGCCCGCCTTGGTGATGTCGTTGTAGGAGTTGGTCATGGCGCCGTAACCCCAGGTGTTCGCAACGCCGGCCACGGTCGTGGAGTGGCAGATACGCGCCTGGTGGTCACAGTTGTTGGAGCCCCAGAAGGCGGCGAACTTGCGCTGCAGGTAGGCCCCTTCGTTGCTGGCTTTGGAGGAGCCGGCAAACCAGACCGAATCCGGCCCGGACTCCTCGCGGATCTGCAGCAGCTTGTCGCCGATCTCGTCGATGGCCTGATCCCAGCTGATGCGCTCCCAGTTGCCGTTGACCTTCTTCAACGGGTACTTGGTACGCCGCCCGGAGTGGCCATGGTTGCGCAGGGCGGCACCCTTGGCGCAGTGGGCCCCCAGGTTAATGGGGCTGTCGAAGTTGGGCTCCTGCCCCACCCAGACGCCGTTCTGCACCTCGGCGATCACGCCGCAGCCCACGGAACAGTGGGTGCAGACGGTCTTTACGAGCTGCACGTCTGCATTCGGGTCGAAGCGCGCACGGTCATCCGACGCTTTGGCCTTCTTGACCATTCGGGGGTGCAGCATGGCGCTGGCGGCGGCGGTGCCACCAACTGCCAGGCCCGTGCCGCGCAGGAAAGTTCTGCGATCCACGGCCCGACCCAGAAAGCCCCCGACTGCGGTGGCCGCGGAGCTGCCTGTCTTCTTGACCAGTTTCATGGTGTTCTCCTCCAGATGCGGACCCATGCCCGCGCCTTCATATCCAAGGTCTCGTTCATCCAGTCACTCAAAATTCGGCCTTGCGGTAGTAGTCCTGGATGTGTGCCGTCTCGTGGTACCCGCGCTTTTCAAGGGAACGGGTCTCCGGCTCAGCCTCCGGCTCAATGGCCAGGGCCTGCCCGCCGGTCATGCCGACACCGACGGCAGCGCCACCCACGGCCATGGTCTTCATGAACTGGCGACGATCCTGACGGACTCCGGACTCTTTTTCTGAATGTTTCATGCTGCTACCTCCGAAGCGTACTCAAGTGAAGCTCAATGGCTTCAAGGACTTGCCTGCTTATCAAACAAGCATAGACAAATAACGGCGTTCCACTGCCAAAAAGCGTTCACCAAACAGCCCTACCGCCCGGTAATCCCTCGCGGTCTTGGCGTGCTGCATGTCGGTGAACAGGTCTCCGATCCAGGGGTCCAGGTGCTCTTGGAAGAACGCGCGCTGTTGCTCAAAGCTCAGTTCTTCGTCCAGCACCACCTGGCCCATCACTTCACACAGCGCCCCGGCGTGATCCTCCGGTTCGCTGATTCCCTCCTGGCGCTCATAGCCCAACATCCGAAGGGCCTGGCGAACACGCACCAGCGGTTTTTCCATCAGGGCACCGCTGATATACCAGGACGCGTAGGGGGTCAGTTCCCCTTCCGGGGCGCCGATAAACAGTGCCTCGTACTCCCGACGCAGGCGGGCCGGCTCTGCGCCCTCGGCCATCTGCTGAAGCGCGCGCCACCCCTCGGCCATGTCATCATCCGAAGGGTCCGCGGCAATGCCCCGCAGGGCCTCCAACACCTGGTCATCGGGCGGCCCTGCCAACAGGGCCCCCAACAGCGACCAGGCCCCGGCCCGCAGTTGATCCTCGTCGGTGATCTGCCGTGGTGTCTGCGGCGCAGTGGCATTGATGGTTTCCATGCTCATTGCTCACCCCCCGCCTGGTACTCCGCCTTGAACATGTCCTTTACCCGGCAGTCGCCGCACATGCGCAGGCGCCGACGCTGTGCCTCGTCCTGAAACATACGGTGGCCTTCCAGGTTCTCCAGCATGCGCTCGATGACGCTGCGGGTCCCGAACGGGGTGCCGCAGGACTCACAGCAAAACGGCTCCTCTTCATTGAGAATGCGCGGCTGCCGGCGCTCGCTCTCGGCGTAGAGGTACCGCGGCTCCAGGGTGATCGCATCCTCCGGGCAAGCCTGTTCACACAGGCCGCACTGGACGCACTGGTCCTCGACGAAACGCAACTGGGGCGCCTCGGGGTTGTCGAGCAACGCGCGGGTCGGACAGACCTGCGGGCAGGCCATGCACAGCGTGCAGGCCTCTGCGTCCACCAGCACCTGCCCGAACGGGGCACCCTCACGCAGCGCCACCGCCGGCGGGGGCGTATCCGGCGCCTCGGCCAGCAGGTGCTCCAGGGCCAGGCGCAACGTGCTGCGCTTCTCATCGAAGGTCTCGAAACCGGCGGGGCGGATCTGCGGGCTGTTCAGTGGCGCCCGGAGCGCCACCAGCAGGGCCTCGGGGCCCGCAGGCTGCAGCCACTCCACGGCCTGTCGCGGATAACCCATGCCGCCCAGGATCGCCCGGGCATGGCCCAGCTCTTCCCGCATCGCCTTGACCACCCGCGGCGGCGTGTCCTGGTGCCCAAGGAGACAGACTTGGGCCGCGCCGTAGGCAAGGGTGGCCAGCCAGGCGTCGGCGCCCAGCGAACCCACCTCCTCCACCGCCACGGGCAATACATGCTCGGGCAGGCCAGGCAAGGCATCCTTTAGCAGCGCACTGCCCGCTTCACGGTCATGGAACAGCAGCACCGGCTTTCCCCCACCCTGCTCACGGTATTGCTGCAGCATCCGCCGCACACCGCGCAGCAGGTCACGAAGCGAGGGGTAGGCATAAGTCATGGCGCCGGTGGGGCAGCTACTCACGCAGACCCCGACGCCTTGGCAGAGATAGGGGTCGACCTCCACCTGGTCGCCGAGTGATTGAATGGCTCCGGTGGTACAGCCGTCCAGGCAACGGGTGCAGCCGGAGAGGCCACTGTTCCCGTGCGCACAAATGTCCGGGTCGTAGTTGAAGAACTTGGGTTTTTCGAACTCGCCCCCCATATCCGGGAGCTCTTCCAACGCCCTGGTGCGCCAATGCGCACCGCGCGCCACGGGGTAGTAACCGAAGGGCGGCGTCTGGAACCCGAGCAAAGGCTGCTCGCTGAAATCAACCACCAGATCGAAATGCGGGCGCGGCAGCCCGGCGAGCTCCGCCACATCCAATTGCTTATCGCCGGCCCCTGAGATGGCTGCGGCATAATGCCCCAGGTACCCGGCCAATTGTGACACTTTGCCACATACCATTCGGGCCCCGCGGGGCTTACCCCCGGCCGGCTGGCCGTCAGTGACAAGCACCGTGGCAGGGACACCGTCGTCGAGTTCCTCGACGAACGGCAGTGCCTGGTCCCCCGGCCCAATCACCAGCACTTCACCCCGTGACTGGTACGAAACCAGTGACGTAGGCGACTGTTCCGTAGATAAAAAGGCCTGAAGGGCCGAGCCTCGTGCCCGCCCGTCCGGGGTCTCTGCTGACAGGTCCTCTAACCAGTTGGCTTCTGCCGTCGTCATCGCATCCTCTTAACCCTTACGATTACCAGGCCGCACCGCCGGGCAACCTTGAAACTGATAAAGTTATAAGCAACGCCTATGCCAGGATAAGCGTTGCCCTATCAGACCCCGGGCTCCCGGGGTGTCGCCTGGCCGTCCACCGCAGCGCTGTCGTCGCCGGTCGATGTCCCGTCCCCGGCCGTTTCGTCGCCGGCGCCGGCTGTCACGGGCTCCTGTTCGCCCTCCGCCTCCACCACGGCATCCCGCGCCTTCTCGGCCAGGCGTTCAGCCTCACGGGCCAATGCGCGCTTCATGTCCTGGGGCACCACATCTCCGAGCGGCTCGAAGTTGCGATAGTCACCGGAATACTCCGCGCAAAGGCACGTCTTGTTGTACTTGGGCAGATGGAACAGCTTCGCCAATGCCTTGTTGCGCAATGCCCGGCTGATGTTCGGCGCCAGGAACGCGCTGAAATCGGCCTCCTCCCCCAGGCTCTCCAGTGGCGGCAGATCCTCGTCCGTAAGCTCGGAATAGAGCTTGCCGGTACGCGGGTCGCGCCGCTCCTGCTCCGCGGCCAGGGATGCGGCTTCTTCGCGCTCGCCCCCCGGCTGGACCGCTGTCGGGCTCAGGTCGTCCTGCTCGGGTGCCTCAACCGCCTCACCGCGCTGCACTTGCTGTTTGCGGCGCGCCCAGCGACTTAACAGCCCCGACTCTGCCACCTGGTCTCCGCGTTCACTCATCACTGTCCTCCTTTTCTGCCCCACTGCTCTTCGGGGTCGGTCCGACGCTTTTTCTTGCCGCCCTTTCGCCTGGGCTTGTAGTTGTCAAGCACGAACCGTTCCAGCCACCGGTACACCTCAGGCGGCATGCCCGTCCGGAGTACCTCTTCGGCGCCGGAACGCAGGTCGGTCGCATCCGAGCCCTGGGCCTCTTCCGGACTGACGGTCACCATTCGGGGCACCGGTACCCCTTCGGCATCGCGGCCACAGACGACAAACAAGGCGGGCGCATCGTCATTGATGTTCAACGCATAATCGTCCACGTACCGCATCCGCAGCCGAAGGTGCAGCCCGGTCCACAGCCATAACTCCGAATCCTCGGCCTGCCGCAGCGGCGCGCGCTGCACCCGGTCACTGGCAAAGCGCTTCCCCACCACGGCCCCGTTCAATTCCCAACGCCCCCCGGTCAGCGCCATAATCACGCCCACCGGCAGCCGGGTCGTCGCATCGAACCCACCCTCGTTCGCGCTCTGGTTTGTCTCTTGCATGGTTCTCTGAAGTGCTCCTTTCTGACTCAACCAAGGCCACCGTGTCAGGCAGCCAAAACAGGCAATCACTCTATCCCTTCAGGATAGGCTACCTACCCAGAATGGTCATGCTGCGGTTCGGAAACGGCATTGCACAAGGGGTTCAATCAATTGATACCCCGGAAGCTTTGGGCGATACTGCGGCCAGACGCCGAAACACGCCCGGTAACCTTTGAGGGCACAAGCACTTGAGGATGGGATTCATGACCAGCGAGAGCCAGCTGATCGACCGCTTCGGACGCCGGGTCACCTACGTGCGCATATCGGTCACCGACCGGTGTGACTTCCGGTGCGTGTACTGCATGAGCGAGGACATGCAGTTCCTGCCCAAGGCCCAGATCCTCACCCTGGAGGAGCTGGCTACCCTGGGCCGGGCTTTCACCGAACTCGGTGTCGGGAAAATCCGTATCACCGGGGGTGAGCCACTGGTGCGCAGCAACGTCATGGGGCTGTTTGAAGAACTTGGGCAGCTACCCGGTCTGCGTGAGCTGGTGATGACCACCAACGGCTCGCAACTCACCCGCTACGCCGACGACCTCCGCCGGGCGGGCGTTCGACGCCTGAACATCAGCCTCGACAGCCTGGACCCGGACCGCTTCCACCGGATCACCCGCACCGGCAAGCTCGACAAGGTGCTGGACGGCATCGAGGCGGCCCGCGAGGCTGGTTTCGAGGGGATTAAGATCAACACGGTGGCCATGAAAAACCGCAACGATGACGAAATCATCGATCTGGTGGATTACGTCGTCGAGCGGGGCCTGGATATCAGCTTCATTGAGGAGATGCCGCTGGGCGAGATCGACGATCACGATCGTGCCGAGGTCTACATGTCCAGCGATGAAGTGCGAGAGCGCATCGCCACCCGCTATGAACTGGTGCCCACCACCGTCAGCACCGGGGGGCCGTCCCGCTATTTCAAGGTAAGCGGCACCGGCAGCAAGGTTGGTTTCATCTCACCGCACAGCCATAACTTCTGCGAGAGCTGTAACCGGGTCCGGGTGACCACCGAGGGCCGGCTGCTCCTTTGCCTCGGGCAGGAGCACTCGATGGATCTGCGCCGCGTCCTGCGCGCCAATCCCGGTGAGTTGGAGCCGCTGAAACAGGCGATCCGCGACTCCATGGCGATCAAACCCAAGGGCCATGACTTCAACCTGGGGGCCAAGCCGGTGATCATGCGTCACATGAACATGACCGGCGGCTGAACGACACTGCCGCCGGTCCGGGCTTGCGCGAAACCGGCCGCTCAGCCCTTGAGTTCCAGGTCCGCCGTGACCTCGTGGTCTACCCCTACGCCGTCGACGGTCAGGCGGACCTTCGCGTGAAGGCTATCACCGAGCTTCAGGCTGCCATCCTCCAGCCCCGCCTGCACCGCTTTTTCGATCTCGCGCTGCGAGGTCACGCCGACCTGCTTGAGGAATTTACGGATCTGCATGTTCAGTGCATCTTCATCCAACATGGTGCAACCTCCTGTCATTCATTCGTGGGAACCGGAACGACTACATCATGAGCCAATCCGCACAAGCTAGCCAATCTTGCTGTGACAACCACGCCGGCGGCCTGCCGGTGGAAGAGGCCCGCGCCCGCATCAAGGCCGGGATTCAACCGGTGACTACGCGCGAGCGCGTGGCCCTGCGTGACGCGCTTAACCGGGTGCTCGCCGAGGACGTTCACTCCCCGGTTCCCGTGCCCGCGCACGACAACTCGGCCATGGATGGTTACGCGGTTCGCGGCCAGGACGTGGCCGGCGACGGCGCTAC
This sequence comes from Alkalispirillum mobile, assembly GCF_003664325.1. Lineage (NCBI taxonomy): Bacteria > Pseudomonadati > Pseudomonadota > Gammaproteobacteria > Chromatiales > Ectothiorhodospiraceae > Alkalispirillum > Alkalispirillum mobile. The sequence continues at coordinate 138,970 of NZ_RCDA01000001.1, read as the reverse complement.
CGATCTTGAGGTTGTGGGCCGGACGCTCGCGGGTGAAACCTTCGACGGCGAGCTGGGCTCCGGGGAGTGCATCCGCATCATGACCGGTGCCCCCATGCCTGCCGGGGGTGACACGGTGATCATGCAAGAACAGGCCGACCGCGTCGGCGACCGTATCCGTGTCCACGGGCCCCATCCCTCAGGGAACCACGTGCGCCGGGCCGGCGAGGATCTGGCGGAGGGGGAGCGCATCCTCGCGGCAGGGCAGCGAATCGGGCCGGCCGAGTTGGGGGTGATGGCGTCCGCCGGACTGGTGGAGATCTCCGTCTTCCGGCGACTGCGCGTGGCCTTCTTTTCAACCGGTGACGAGTTGCAGGGCGTTGGCCAACCGCTGGGTCCCGGCCAGATTTACGATTCCAACCGCTACACCCTGTTCGCGGCCATGCAGCGCCTGGGCGTGGAGGCAGTGGACATGGGCGTCGTGGGTGATGACAAGGAGAGCCTGGAGCGGGCTTTCCGCGAGGCCTCGGCGTTTGCCGACGTGCTGGTCACCTCCGGCGGCGTGTCCGTCGGCGAGGCAGACTACGTCAAGGACACCCTGGATGCCCTCGGCGAGGTGGACTTCTGGAAGGTCGCCCTGCGCCCGGGTCGTCCGCTGGCCTACGGCCGGCTGGGGCGCGCCCTCTTCTTCGGCCTGCCGGGTAACCCGGTCTCGGTGATGGCCACCTGGTACCAGATCACCCGCCCCGCCCTGCTCCACATGATGGGCGCCCAGCCGGAGCCGGACCAGTACTTCCCGGTCCGGTGTGCCGAGCCGCTGCGTAAACGGCCGGGGCGGATGGAGTTCCAACGCGGCATCCTCAGCTGGAACGAGTCGGGGCAACCGGAGGTGCGCACCACCGGCGCACAGGGCTCCGGGATTCTGAGTTCCGTATCGCGGGCCAATTGTTTCATCGTGCTGCCTTACAATGCGGGAAGCGTGGAGGCGGGCGAAACCGTCATGGTGCAGCCCTTCCACGGTTTGATGTAAGCGTACCGGCCCGCCTTGTGGGCCGGCCTTGCAATCCCCGAACCGCCAAAAGGAGTGTGCAGCATGGCCAAGATTCTAGTGCTCTACTACAGCATGTACGGCCACATCCGGACCATAGCCGACGCTGTCGCCGAAGGCGCCCGCCAGGTCGAGGGCACCCGGGTCGACGTCAAGCGGGTGCCCGAAGTCATGAGTGAGGAGGCGCTAAAGAATGCCGGTGCGCAGCCGGACGACGCCCCGTTGGCTCGGCCGGATGAACTGGCTGACTACGACGGGTTGATCATTGGCTCACCAACCCGCTTCGGCAACATGGCCGGCCAGATGCGCAACTTCCTGGACCAGACCGGCGCCCTCTGGGCCCAAGGCAAGCTGATCGGCAAGGTGGGCAGCGTTTTCAGCTCCACCGGCTCACAGCATGGTGGCCAAGAGACCACGCTAACCTCCATGCAGACCACTCTGATGCACCACGGGATGGTCATTGTGGGTGTGCCCTACAGTTGCGCCGAACTGGCCAACATGGACGAGATCAGCGGCGGCACGCCCTACGGCGCCACCACGCTGGCCGGTCCCGACGGGAGCCGTCAGCCCTCGGAGAACGAGCTGACCATCGCGCGTTTCCAGGGCCGCCACGTGGCGGAAATCAGCCAGAAGCTGGCGGGCTAAGGCCCGCCCCACCGGGAGAGCAGCCATGGGCCTGTTGGTTGATGGTGTCTGGCACGAAGACTGGTACGACACCGAGAGTACGGGCGGTCGCTTCGAGCGGCCGGACACCCGATTCCGCGACTGGGTCACCCCCGATGGGCGTTCCGGCTACCCGGCCGAGCCGGGCCGCTACCATCTTTATGTCTCGCTCGCCTGCCCCTGGGCCCATCGCACGCTGATCCTGCGTCACCTCAAGGGGCTAGAATCCGTTATCGATGTCTCCGTGGTGGACCCCTTCATGGGCGAGGGGGGCTGGCACTTCTCTGATAACCCGGGGGCCACACCCGACCGGGTAAACGGGTGCGAGTACTTGCACCAGGTCTACCTTAAGGCCAAGCCGGACTACACCGGGCGGGTCACGGTACCCACCCTCTGGGACAAGGTGCGCGGCACCATTGTCAATAACGAGTCGGCGGAGATTATCCGCATGCTGAACAGCGCCTTTGACGACCATGGGCGCGCCGACCGGGATTTCTACCCGGAAGCCGTGCGGGACGACATCGACCGGATTAACGCCTTTGTCTACGATCGCGTAAACAACGGCGTCTACAAGGCCGGCTTTGCCACCCGCCAGGAGGCTTACGAGGAGGCCGTTACCAACCTGTTCGAGGCGCTGGATCAGCTGGAGGAGCGGCTGTCCCGACAGCCCTTCCTCGCCGGCGACCGGGTAACCGAAGCGGATTGGCGACTGTTCACCACCCTCGTCCGCTTCGATCCGGTCTACGTGAGCCACTTCAAGTGCAATGTCCGCCGGCTGGCAGACTACCCCAACCTATGGGCGTACACCTGCCAGCTCTACCAGGTGGAAAACGTGGCCGGTACGGTCGATCTGGACCATATCAAGCGCCACTACTTCACCAGCCACCCGATGATCAACCCCACACGGATCATCCCGCTGGGCCCGACGGTGGACTACAACGCACCGCACGACCGCGGCCCGGTCACGTTGTAGCCGTGGGCGATGCTGCGTGCCGGCTCACTCCGGCACGCAGATCTTGCCCGCGCGCGCCGCCTTCAGGGTCATCACCACCAAGGCGATCACCAGCGCCGTGGTCAGCAGCACCAACAGCGCCCCCACCACGGCAAGGAACGTGGACGGCACCATGGACGCCATGGTCAGGGTGGCGATGCTGAAAGCGGCCACCGGGAAGGAATAGGCCCACCAGGACAGGAAAAAGGGCAGCCTGCCAAAGCCCCGTGCCCGGATCACCAGCAGCAGGAAGGTGAACAGCCCCGTGTAGTACAGGACCCGCCCGAAGGCGTTGATGTCACCGCCATTCAGGTCCGTCCAGGCCAGGAAGCCAACCGCCGGGGGTGCCAGCAGGATGGCCAGCGTCGGCAGCAGGCGCTCCGGCAAGGGGTCATGGAAAATGAAGCGGTAGAACATCAGGGTCATCAGAACCAGCCAGAACACCACCCCAACGCTGAAGAAAAACCACGAGAGTTCCACAAAACCCAACGGCACGCCCGCCAGCGGCATCAGCACGTTACCCACCACGGGGATGAACCAGGCGGGGTTGATATGGGCGATCTCGAACTGGCGCTGGCCAATCCAGATGCTCATGACCACCAACGTGAACGTGATATGGAGCGCCGCGCCAAGCAACCAGAAAGCGCCGGCCAGCCAGGTCACGTGCGGCTGGAGCAGCATAGCCACCAACACCAGGCTGATGGAGATGGCCGGGAAGAAGTTCATCTTGACCGGGTGGTGAAACTCCGCCTTGACGGCATCCCGATACCGGACAAACTTCATCACATAAGCTACTGAAAGAAAAGCGAACAGAGCCACCACGAGGACGGTGAGCCCGACGCTGATTCCAGCAGACCAACCCCATGCCCCTTCGGCGGCGCGCCACGCCAGCGCGAGACCAGCGGTACCCATGACGGTGGCGAACAGCGGGATGGGCATGTGCTCCAGGCTACGCCCGGGCAATTGCGACTCGGCCATTAAAACCCCCTCATATACATTCAAGATCAATAAATAATGTTAACGGGTCAGACCATGCTCGCACCAGCCCCAAACCATGATTCGAGCGCGCTAACCGGGTTACACTGCCCGCACTCGGCCTGAACGGCCCAGCGACGCCGGAATACGCCACGCCATGAGCCCCACGGACCTCATCAAAAAACTGCTGAAAGCCAGCGAACGGGACGCAGAGGCGCCGCCGCCGGACCCTGGCGCATTATGCCCGGACAACCCGGGCCATCAAGTGCAACTCCAGGCCTTGGCAATCAGCGAGGAGGATCCGGCACTGCGCGCTTCGGCGATTAAGCGCCTCCGCGACCTGCCCACTGTGCGGCACTGCCTGTCCGAAGACCAGCCACGGGCGGTGCGGGAGGCCGCCGTCGCCCGTTACAGCTATCTGCTCAAGAGCGACGACTGGGGCGGGGACCTGGGGCCGGTGCTGGAAGCCGTCCGGCTTTGCCCGGACCGCACCGTGCTAGCCCACCTGGCCCAGTCCGCGCGGCTGGAGCGGGTAAGGCGCGAGGCGTTGGGCTGCCTGGCCAGCCCACAGGCCTGCCTGCAAGCCGCACTCCACGACCCCGTCCGCCGGCAACGGAAATACGCCGTCAGCCTGTTGGAAGACCCGGAGGCCCTGGAGAGCATTGTCGCACGGTGTGACGATCGCGGGGTCGCGCGGCTGGCACGGCGGCGGCTTGACGAACTGCTGGAGAGCCAGGCCGTTGAAGCATCCGTTCAGGAGCAGGCCGTGGCCTTGTGCGAGGCCATGGAAGGGCTCGGCCGATCCCGGTGGACGGATGACTTGCAGGCACGACGGCAACGACTGGAAAACCAATGGACGCAACTGGAGCCGGCACCGGAGCCGCTGCTGGCCGAACGCTTCGAGCGCGCCAGGACATTCTGTGCTGCCCGCAAAGCACCGCAAGCCACCGAGCATGAGCAAACGCTTCTTACAGCGTTGGAGCAACTGGCCCACGACCTGACTGCAGACCCGGAGCCCACGGAAGAGCGGCTGGGCGCCCTGAAGTGCCGGCTGGCCCGCAGCCGGCGCTCATGGCTGGCGCTCGGGGCGGACCCGACCGCAGAGGCCAGGTACCGCACCCGCTACTGGCGACTGGAGTGCTGGTGCGCGGATGCGCGCCGGTTCCTGGACCAGCATACGGTCATCGCAGGGCTGCTGGACAAGGCCGACCGGCTGGACCCGACCGACGCCACCGCCCTGCTCCGCCACGCGCGGCAACTGCATCAAGCGCTTCGGCAGACCCCCTGGCACAGCGGCTTCCCCCTGCCGGAGCTGCTGCGCACGGCGCAGACGCGGGTCGCGGCCCTGGAGACCGCTGGCCGGCACGCCGGCCGGACCCGCCTGAAACGGCTCGACACTATCCGCCACCTGCTGGCGGACCTCGAACAGGCTGCCGAGGCCGGCGCCTGGCCCCGCGCCCGACGGCTCATCGCCGAGGCCCTGAACCAGACCGGCGCAGCCTCCGAACCGGCCGGCGCCGATCATTACAGGAACAAGTAACTGCAAATGGCCACGGCGGCCACCACCGCCACCACGTCAGCGGTCAGCGCCGCAGCCAGGGTGTGGCGTATCCGTCGCACCTGCACCGCACCAAAGTAAACGGCCAGCACATAGAAGGTGGTCTCCGTGGACCCCTGCAAGGTGGTCACCAGGTAACCGACATAGCTGTCCGGACCAATCGCCGGGTCATTGATGATCGAGGCCATCACCCCATAGGCACCGGAGCCTGACAGGGGCCGTAACAAGGCCATGGGCAGGGCCTCCGCCGGCAGGCCGAATCGGGCGGTGAACCCGCCGATGGCGCCGACCATGGCCTCCATCGCGCCGCTGGCGCGAAACATGCCCACCGCGACCAGAATAGCGACGAGGTAGGGGATGATCCGCAACGCCACCTGAAAACCGTCTTTCGCCCCCTCGACGAACACCTCGTAGATCCGAACGCCGCGCAACGCCCCGAACAGCAGGAAGCCCACCATCAGACCGGGCACGATCCAGGGGGAGATGACCTGCCCGTAGGCCACCGTCAGCGGAATCAGCGCGACCAGTCCGCCCAGCGCCACCAGTGAAACCCACAGCGGGTACCCCTGGCTCGAATACTCGGGGAGCGCCTCTGACTCCGCCTTGTCCTCCACCCAGGGCCGTTCCATCGTGCGCACTGCCGGATCCGGGGGGCCCGCGGGGAAGAACCGCCGGAGCAGGGTCGCGGCGCTGACCGCCGCGATGGTGGCGCAGATGGTAGCCACCAGGGTGGTCGGCAGGATGCCGGCCGGGTCCTCGGAGCCCGCCGCGGCGCGCAACGCAATGACGCCCGTCGGCAGCAGGGTGATGGAGGAGGTATTGATGGCGAGGAACAGGGCCATGGAGTTGGTGGCCGTTCCGGGGTGGGGGTTGAGCTTGTCAAGCTCCTGCATGGCCCGGATGCCGAAAGGGGTGGCGGCGTTCCCCAGTCCCAGGGCATTGGCCGACATATTAAGGATCATCGCCCCCATGGCGGGGTGGTCCGGAGGGACGTCCGGGAAGAGCCGGGTCATGACCGGGCGAATGAGCTTCGCGATAATCGTCAGCAGCCCCCCGGCCTCCGCCACCTTCATCAGACCCAGGAAGAGGGTCATGACGCCAACGAGCCCCAGCGCCAACTCCACGGCGCCTCCAGCAGATTCGATCACGCCGCTGGAGAGCGCCTGCATGGGCGACTCATCCCCCGGGCCGCCGTCAAAGCGGACCTCCCGCCAGGCCGCGGTAGCAAAGGCGATCAGCACGATCGCCAGGAAAATCCAGTTCATTACCTGCCTGCTCCCCTCTCTGTCCCTGGTAGCGGCGCATTGGCGAGCGACGGCGGGCTTGCCAGCAACGACCCCGGCCGATTAGCCTAATCCGCCATTCGCCGACCTGGTACCCGCCTTGACTGACCCGTTGATCCGCTCACAACCGGGCGCACTGCTCAAGGCCGCCGTGGAGCTGCTGCAAGGGGGCTTTCTGCCCCGCGTGATGCTCCCCCTGCTGCTAGGACTCGCGGCTGCCCATTCCGGTGCCCTCGTGTACAGCCTGGCCGCGCCCCTCGGGACCGGTCCGCAGCTGGCCCTGTCGGCCTGGTGGCTGGCCACCTCGGTCACCGCCGTCATGGCGCTCGCCAGTTGGTTATGTGCCGTGGCACTGGGCCTGCCGCCTGCCCACCAGCGTGCCGCACTGCTTCGCGGCGTGCTCGGCGTGATCCTGCAAAGCCTGTTACAGGCCGCGCTGGCCGCGGCCATCACCCTTGCCGCCCTGGCATGGCTACCACAGCTCGTTGGTGGGGTTTGGGATTACGCCCACGAACGCGCCCTGGACCCCTACACCACCGTTCCAGGGCTGGAACTTATTACCGGCCTACTGCTCTACGGGGTTATACAGCTACTGCTCGGCGCATGGCTCTGGCTACCCATGCTCGTGCTGTTGGTTCGTGCCCGCCCCGGCCACACCCTGCGCCGGGCCCGGCGGGCATTGTACGACGGTGGCTGGCTAGATGCTTTTTTTGCCGCCCCGCTGCTACTGACCGGTGCGCTGGCCCTGGTCGACTTTCGCCTCGCCCTGGTGGGCCTGCCCTTGTTCTGTCTGTGGCCGGCCCTGGCCACACGCGCCGTGGCGGAGTCCGCCGGCAATCCCTTCCAGGCCTTGGCCGGGGCGGCTGACCGCTGATCCCGGGCCCGTGTTCAGAGGAGTGAGGCCACACTAATGAATATCCCCGAGGGACTCCTTCCTGCCTGGGTGGCCTGGGTCACCCTGCCGGTATTCGTGAGCCTGGCCATCTGGGCCGTGCTCCGTGCCCCCTGGCGCCTGCTCCAGGAAAACGACCTGCAGCATGTCTTTTTCGGCGCGACCGTATTGCTGGTGCTGCTCTGGCGCATGCAGGCGGGCATCCACGCCGGACTGGAACTGCACCTGCTGGGCATCACCTCGATGACACTGATATTCGGCTGGCGCCTGGCACTGGTGGGCGCCTCACTGGCCCTGCTGGTCCACACGGCCATGGGCTTCTACGACTGGGCCACGCTCGGTATCAACGGGCTGATCGGGGTAGTGCTCCCGGTCATGCTAGCGAGCCGTCTGCACCGTCTGGTGGCCACCTGGCTACCTCGCCACTTCTTTGTCTATGTGCTCGTTTCAGCGCACCTTGCCGCGATGCTTGTCATCGGCGCAACCATGGCAACGGGTGGGCTGCTGCTGGGGCTGTTCGGTGTTTATCCGTGGGAACGGGTAGTCGGGGATTACCTGGTGCTCATGCCCTTGATCATGCTGCCGGAGGGTTTCGTCAACGGCACCACCATGACCATGCTGACGGTCTTCAAGCCCGAGTGGGTGCGCAGTTTTGATGACCGGGACTATATCCACGGAAAATGAACAATCTATAGCGCCATAGCGCGCATTAGAACCGTTTGACAGTCGACCCCCACCTGCCATAGTTCAATTAGGCCCCGGACAACAGGGGCTGGAGATTCGGCCATCTGGCCACAGGCAGGAGGGGAAGGCACATGGTACCAAGCGACACCCTAGGACAGGCTTCAAGTTCCGATAATTTCGCAGTTGAGATCCGCGACGTCTCCATCGAGCACCCGTGGCGCTGGCTGGCTGCCGGAACCAGGGACATGATGCGCGCACCGGTAGTCAGCATCGGCTACGGCCTGGGCATCACCCTGCTCAGCTTCGCCATCACCGCCGCTCTTTTCGCCGGCGGTTTGCAGCACTGGCTTCTGCCGCTCGCGGCCGGCTTCCTCCTGATCGCGCCGGTGCTCGCGGTCGGCTTTTACGACATGAGCCGCCGGTTGGAGCACGGCCAACGCCCGTCGTTTGGAGCCGCCATTTCGGCCTGGCGGTCCAACCCGGTGCAGATCTCGCTGATGGGCCTGACCCTGATGATCTTCTTCCTGTTCTGGGTACGGCTGGCCACGCTGCTCTTCGCCCTGTTCTTTGGCAATATTCCCACCGGGCTGGCCGGCCTGGTGGAAGCCACGTTGAGCACCCAGGGTGTCGCGTTCCTTGCCTTTGGTGGCGCGATTGGCGGGATCCTCGCCTTTCTGGCCTTCGCCCTGAGCGTGGTCAGCGTACCCATGCTGGTGGATCGGCAGGCCACCTTCATGGATGCCATCACCGCGAGTCTGCAGGCGGTGTACCGTAACCTCGACGCGATGCTGCTGTGGGCGGCCCTGCTGGCCGCGCTGACCATCGCGGGGCTGGTGACGTTCTACCTCGGACTGGCGCTCATCCTGCCGCTCCTGGGCCATGCCAGCTGGCACGCATACCGGGACATGGTGGCCGCGGAGGTGCCGAAGAACCCCGTGCCGGGCCAGGAGGAGCCGCCCGCAGAGGCCTGAGCACTGCCGGGGGCTGAAGGGCTTGGCGAGCGCCCCATCGGCCCCGGTTCACCGCTCGTGATAAAGAAGGGCCCCGGCTCAGCACAGCCCGGGGCCCTTTCATTACTGTGACTGACAGTATGATGTCAGCCCGGAGAGACACTCTGCCGGCTCTCGGCCGTCGCACCGCTGTCCTCCTGCCAGAGCAGGTACAGCTCGCCCTCCTCCTCAGCCCGGAAGTAAAAGCGGATGTAAGGGTCGGCTGCCAGCGAACGCGCCAGTTCCGCATCGATTACGGTCTCCCCGTCCAGCTCGGCACGGAAGCGCTCGATAATCCGCTGCGGGATGGTCTCCCCATCAGCATCCTCCCGCAAGCCCGTCTCCATCGGGTGGTTGAGCAGCGTGATGATCTCGCCGGGCTCACCGGCGGCGAGGCGACGCGGCATCCGTACCCGCGGCTCAGGCAAGGTGTCGTCACTGCCGTTGCCGTAGGTTTCTTCCCGGATCAGGCAGCCACTCACGGTCACCCTCGGCCGCTGTTCCGCGACACGGACCGACCCGTCGCTCATCTCGGCCAGGGCGACGACTGTCTGCGACTCGTTGAGCCGGACGCGGGTGGTGATTTCGGCCTTCCCCGCCCGGGGGGTCAGCCGGAAGGTGGCAATCGGCGGTGATGGGTTGCCCAGGGCGTAGAGGTGGATCGCCTCCACGTAATCATCGGAACTCATGGGGCTGTCCACGCTGACCGTGAGCCGCACGGAAGCGCCATCCTCCGATACCGAGGGCAGGTCCAGGGTAATGCCCCGCCCAGTAGGAGTGCGCCCGTCGACAATCGCGCGGGTCTCGTCCAGCCGCTCCCAGGCCTGGCGCCCCCAGGCCACGGAGGGCAGTGCCCAAAGGGCGGCGCCAGCAAGCAGTCCATTAGCGCCGTGTCGCAGCACGGCACGGCGGCTCATCAGGTGGTCATTCCAACGCTTCTGGGGCATAGGGCTGTTCAACTCCAGCGGATTTAACAGGTTTTGATAGGCAGCAAAGCGGCTGGTTCCATGCTTTTTCTTAATATGCTTGTGTCAGATGGGCGGCAGCCGAGTCGGGCCGCGCAGGGCCAGGAAACCGCCCAAGACGATGCCGGCGGCCGCGAACAGTGAAGGCAGTGCCAGTGTCGATAACCCGGTGATGCCCTGGCCAATGGAGCACCCCAACGCCAACGCACCCCCGATGCCCATCAGCGCGCCGCCGCCCATGTAACGGAGCATGCGCAACGGGTGGCTGAAGCCCTCCAGGCGAAAAGTGCCGCTCAGCAACGCGCTGGCCAGCGACCCCAGCAGGATGCCGGCGACCACGGTCACGCCGAAGCCGAGGTCCGTGCCACTGGCCAGCATCAGGTACTGAATGCTATCCCCGATGGGCGCAACGAAGGTCAAGGAAACCACGGCCACGGGATCAAAATCGTCGGCACCCAAGTACCCGGTGACCCACCACCCCGCCGGCACCAGCAGACCGATGAGCACCCCCGCCACCCAGTCACCACGGCTTTGACGGAAGAATCGCCGGTCGGCCAGCACAAAGGCCACCAATGGTACGGCCAGCACGGCCACCATCAGCCAACGGGCCAGCCAGCCCGGCAAGCCCGCACTGGCAAGCCAGGCATCCAGTCCGGCGCCCAGGGCCAGGCGCATGGAGGTGAGGTCCGCCACGGCGAGCCGCCACTGGGCGAAAACCCCCGTCAACGCCATGAAAGCGGCAACGCCCAGGCAGGTCAGCACAACGAAGGCACGCAGATTACCGCTCCCCAGCAGAACCGTCGCCCGGGCACCACACCCGTTGGCCATCACCATGCCGTAGCCGAACAGCACTCCGCCCAGGGGCACCAGCAGCCAGGAGAACTCCGCCCCGAGGTACAGGCTGCGGCTGAGGTCGACCAGACCGAAGCTGGCCAGGAGTTGGGTCCCCACCAGGGCGGTGACCATGGCCAGAACGAAGCTACGCAGCTTGCGGCCGTCCCCGGCCTGGAAGCAGCGCTGAAGCCCGCGGGTGAGGCAAAACCCACTGCGCTGCCCCACCGCCCCGAACAGCAGGCCAATCAGCAGCCCACCCAGGTTCACGATCGTGGTGTGTTCCAATGCCTCCAACAAAACCCCTCCTCATACACACAACACGCCCCGGGCGCGACAGAAGCGCGCCCGGGGCCGGGTCAGTGCAGTCCACCGACAGGGGTCAGCCGCGGAAGCGGGTCCCCCAGGTGTCCTCGCTCATGGCCTCGTACCAGTTGACGGCGTATTCGGCCTCGCGAGCCCGGAATGCCTCGTCGGTATCCCGGGGGCTCACGCCGCCGGAGCCCGGCACCTCGGCAATCTGCCCATCAATCACCTTGTACACCCCGGCCACGGAGATTCCGTACCCCGGTGCGATGAGACTGTAGCAGGTGTTGTTCCAGATTGCGGGCGGCGGCTCATGGCCGGCGAACTCCGAGACAATCGCCGAGGCCACGACCTTGGCCTGGGCATTGGCGCAAAAGCCGGACTTGGGCATGGGCGCGGCGATGGTCGCGTCGCCCACTACATAGATGTCGTCCACCTGGGTGGACTCGAAGGTCTGGGGTTTGACCGGCACCCAACCGCTGTCATCGGCCACCCCGGCGCGGTGCGCGATGAAACCGGCTTGCTGCGGAGGGACGATGTTGAGGACATCCGCCTGGTGCCGGGAGCCGAACTCGGTCTCCACGGTAAGGTTATCGGCATCCACCGAGATCACGTTGCCGTCCTGGGACGCGCCGACCCACTCAATCATGTCGCCGTACACCTGCTCCCAGCCATCCATGAACAGCGGCTGCTTGGAGAAGTTGTCCTTGGCATCCAGCAGCAGGATCTTGGAGCGCGGCTTGTGCTCCTTGAAGTAGTGGGCGATCAGGCTGACACGCTCATAGGGCCCCGGCGGGCAGCGGAAGGGGTTGTCCGGGGCGCGAAGGATGAACAACCCGCCGTCGTCCATCGCTTCCAATTGGCTCCGCAGCAGCCGAGTTTGCTCCCCGGCCTTCCACGCGTGGGGAGCCTTTTCCGCTGCGGCCTCGTCGTAACCATCCAGACCATCCCAGTCGAAATCGATGCCCGGCGATAGCACCAGTTTGTCGTAGCGCACCCGTTCCCCGGTGCTCAGGCGCACCTCGTGCCGATCCCCGTCCACGTCCTCGGCGGTGGCGTGCACCACGTGTACCCCATACCTGTCCTTCAACTCATCGTAGCCGTGGCGGATGTACGCCATCTCCCTGAGACCGCCCAGGTACCAGTTACTGAACGGGCAGGTATAGAAGTGCTCGGAGGCCTCGACCAGCGTCACCTCCACGGCAGGGTTGAAGCGCTTGAGGAACTTGGCGGCCGTCGCTCCGCCGAAGCCACCACCGACCACCACCACATGGCCTGCGCCGGCGGCACGGGCGGTCATCGGCACACCCAGGCTACCCAGGGCAGTGACAGCACCGGTTGCACCCAAAAGGCCAAGGGCCTGGCGCCGGTTGATCAGGGGCTGGTCCATGGAAAACTCCTGTCTGTTCTGCTTATTGTCGCTACGTCCGGCCATGGTTCAGCGCTCCAGGTTGGAGAAGTAGCTGGCCAGGGCCTCGATCTCCTCATCCGTGTACCCCTTGGCAATACGATTCATAACGGTCGTATCCGGTACCTCGTCATCACGGAAGGCGAGCAATTGCGCCTGGAGCACCCGGAAGGACTGGCCCGCGAGCGCCGGAACCTCCTCACCGCGGCGCCCCTCCACGCCGTGGCAGGCAAAGCAGGTGCTCGCCAACAGCTCTTTGTGTCGGAGTTGAATCTCGTCCTCGCTGGCGGCGGCGCCGGGCAGCCCGACTGCGAGGCCTAGCAGGGCACCGACGGCTATGGCGGCCGCCCGGTTATTCAATGGCTTGCTCGACGTTTGCACTTCGCGCATGGCTTCTCTCATCGGTTGTTATTCGCGGCGAGTATCGTTCGATCAAAGGCACGCGGCATCACGCGGTTTCTGCTTGAAAGCGTAGATGCCAATCCAAATTATAAAAAATACAATTTTCCTTTTTGTTTATTCTTTATCGTTTTATACGCGCGCACAGCCTCTCCTCGGACGGCCAGGCGCGCTCGCTTCAGGTGCGTTCCTCCGCCCCGACCGCCTTCAGGCGGCGACCCGCGCCCGACTCTCGGGCGCGGTGGTCTGCACGTCTTCCGCGCCCGGGATTACGAAGGCCCGGCTGGCGTGGGGGCGGAGCCAGAGCGTCTCACCCCCCTCAAGCCCCAGGGCGGCCACTTGCTGGCGGTCCAGCACCACCTCGACCTCGGGTTGCCCCGGCAGTGCGATGGTCAGGCGGGCGTCCGGTCCCACGAAATCGAGGCTTTGCAGGTGCCCTTGCCAGGCGTCATCGGCCGGTCGGGCCCGGCTGATCTTCCACTCGTGGGGCCTTACGTAAACCCGCACCTGGGCCCCGTCCGGTGCCGCTCGAGCCGGCGGAGGCAGGGAGACACTGCCCACCCGACTGCGCCCGCCCTCCAGGTGGCCGGCCAGCTGGGTGGCTTCGCCCATGAATTCGCAAACAAAGGGTGTAGCCGGGTGCTGGTAGACCCGGTCCGCATGGCCGACCTGCTCTATTCGCCCATGGTTCATGACCACCAGGCGGTCGGCCACCTCCAGGGCCTCCTCCTGGTCGTGGGTGACGAAGACGGTGCTGACGTGGATCTCCTCGTGCAAGCGTCGAAGCCACTGCCGCAACTCCGCCCGCACCCGCGCATCCAGGGCGCCGAAGGGTTCGTCCAGCAGTAAAACCCGGGGATGGGTGGCGAGGGCGCGCGCCAGCGCGATGCGCTGACGCTGTCCGCCGGAGAGTTGGGACGGGTACCGGTCCGCAGTCCATTCCAGCTGCACCAGCTCCAGCAACGACATGACGCGTTGCCGGACCGCCGCCCGTCGCGGGCGCTGCCGTCGGGGCAACACCTTGAGCCCGAAGGCCACATTCTCGAAAACGGTCATGTGCCGGAACAGCGCGTACTGCTGAAAGACGAACCCCACGCCGCGCTGGCTGGCATGGCGGAGGCTGACGTCTTCGCCATCCAGGCGCACCTGCCCGCTGTCTGGGTGCTCCAGACCGGCGATGATGCGCAGCAGCGTGGTCTTGCCCGAGCCTGAGGGGCCCAACAGAGCGCTGAGTTGGCCCGTTGGCAGGTCCAGCGAGATATCGTCCAGGGCGTGGAAGCGCCCGAAATGCTTCTGGATGCGTTCGACCTGAATACCCATTGCGCACTCCTTCTGTCTACTCACGGCAGACTAGCCAGCGCGGGTAAGCTCGTAAAAGATTGAAATTCGCTATTTTGATTCTTTTTGGCTATATCAATGCCTGCTCTATATTCTTTTGACTTCTTTCTCTGTGACTAGAAATTATTTTTCGTTCTTAACAACGGCGCTTATCGTGGCCTCCATTGCCAAAAAGCAAGGAGCCTCATCATGACCCAGCGCCACCCACTGACGACCACCCTGTTCCTCAGTGCGCTACTGCTCTTGCCCGCCGGGGCCGTGGCGGAGAAGACGCTGCTGAACTCCTCGTACGATATCGCACGGGAGCTGTTCCAGGACGTGAACGAAGCCTTTCTCGACCACTACCAGACGGAAAGGGGTGAGGCGGTGACCATCCGCCAGTCCCACGGCGGGTCGTCCCGCCAGGCCCGCAGTATCCTCGAAGGCATGAACGCCGACGTGGTGACCTTTAACCAGACCACCGACGTGGAGGCCCTGGTGGATGGCGGTGTGGTCAGTGAGGACTGGCGCGAGCACTTCCCCCATAACGCCTCGCCGCACTACTCCCTGCCCGCCTTCCTGGTCCGTGATGGCAATCCCAAGGGCATCGAGGATTGGGGGGACCTGGCCCGCGAGGATGTCTCCATCGTCTTCCCCAATCCCAAGACCTCCGGTAATGGCCGCTACACCTACCTGGCGGCGTGGGCCTGGGCGGAGCGCAAGTACGATGGCGATGAGGCGCAGGTACGGGATTTCATGCGCGACCTGCTCGCCAACGTGCGCGTGTTCGATACCGGTGGCCGCGGGGCGACCACCAGCTTCGTGGAACGCCGCCTCGGGGACGTACTGATCACCTTCGAGTCGGAGGTGCACGGTATTCGCGGAGAGTATGGCGAGGACGCCTTCGAACCGGTGGTGCCCAGCCTCTCGGTGCTGGCGGAGTTTCCGGTGGCGGTGGTGGAACGCACCGTGGCGCGTCGCGACAGCCGCGAGCTGGCGGAGGATTACCTAGAGTTCCTCTATAGCACAGCGGGGCAGGAGATCCTGGCACAGCACCATTACCGGGTCCGCGACGAGAACGTGGCCAAAGCGTATGCGGACCGCTTCCCCGAGGTGGAACTTGTGCGGGTGGAAGACGTCTTCGGCAGCTGGCGCGAGGCTCAGGCGGAGCACTTCGCCTCGGATGCCACCATGGACCAGCTTCAGAGTCGCCGGGGCCGCCGCTGAGGCGCGCAGCGGGAGCCATCGCGAGAACGGCCATGAGCGTCAGCCTGCCCCTGATCCGCCCACGGGCGAAGCGTGTCCTACCCGGGTTCGGCCTTACCCTGGGCACCACTCTGCTCTTCGTGGCGTTGGTCATGCTGCTGCCCCTGGCCGCGCTGCTGGCCCAGGCCAGCAGCCTCGATGGCCCGGCATTCTGGGCGATCGTCACCAGCGAACGGGCCCTGGCCACCTACCGGGTGACGCTTTCAGCGGCCCTGGTAGCCTCGCTCTTCAACTGCTTCTTTGGCCTCCTGCTGGCCTGGGTGCTGACCCGCTACGATTTCTTCGGTCGGACTGTGCTCGACTCGGTGGTGGATATGCCCTTCGCACTGCCCACCGCCGTGGCCGGTCTGTCGCTGGCCACCCTGTTTTCGCACAACGGCTGGATCGGGCAATGGCTGGCCCCCTTGGGCATCGAAGTCGCCTACACCTGGTGGGGCATCGTCGTCGCCATGGCCTTCACCAGTGCACCCTTCGTCGTGCGCTCGGTACAGCCGGTGCTGGAGGACCTGGAACCGGAACTGGAAGAGGCCGCCATGAGCCTGGGTGCCGGCCCGGTGAATACCTTCCTGCGGGTCATCTTCCCCCTGCTACTCCCGGCATTGATGGCCGGCTTTGCCCTGTCGTTCGCCCGCAGCCTCGGTGAGTTCGGCGCCATTATCTTTATCGCGGGGAACATCCCCTACGAGACGGAGATCAGCGCCCTATTGATCATGATCCGGCTGGAGGAGTACGACTATGCCGCCGCCTCGGCCATCGCGGTGGTCGTTCTGGGGGCCGCCCTGGCCCTGCTGCTGACCATCAACCTGCTGCAGGCACGGAGCCTGCGGTACCTGCAGAGGGGCTGAGGCCATGGCACTGCCCGATCAAGCGCCGCAAACGCACGCCCCGCCGCGACACGCCAGCCCCTGGGTGGGGAGACTGCTGATCGCACTGGCCCTGGCCCTGACCGTGCTGGTAGTGCTGCTCCCCTTCGCCGCGGTCTTCGCCCAGGCCTTCAGTCGGGGCTGGGCGGTCTATGCCGAGAACCTGCTGCACCCGGACACGTTGCATGCCATCCGGCTCACACTGATCGCCGCCGCCATCGCGGTACCGGTGAACACCCTGTTCGGCGTGGCAGCGGCGTGGGCCATTACCCGCTTCCGCTTCCCCGGCAAACGGGTGTTGCAGACCTTTATCGACATCCCCTTTTCCATCTCGCCGGTGGTGGCGGGGGTGATGTACCTGATGCTCTACGGCGGTCAGGGTTGGGCCGGTCAATGGCTGGGGCAGTACGACATTCAGCTGATGTTCTCGGTCGCGGGTGTGGTGATGGTAACCATCTTCGTGACCAGCCCCTTCGTGGCCCGCGAGCTCATCCCCTACATGCAGGCACAGGGCAGCGAAGAGGAGGAAGCCGCCCGGGTGTTGGGCGCGTCCGGGTGGCAGACGTTCTGGCACGTCACTCTGCCCAATATCAAATGGGCGCTGATCTACGGGGTGATCCTTTGCAACGCCCGGGCCATGGGTGAGTTCGGCGCCGTGGCGGTGGTCAGCGGCAATATTCGGGGCGAAACCAATACCTTGCCACTGCACATTGAGTTGCTTTATCAGGATTACAACGCCACCGGCGCCTTCGCGGCCGCCTCCCTGTTAGCCCTGCTCGCTGTGGTAACGCTAGTGCTCAAGACCGTGGCCGAGTGGCGGGCACGGCGCGCCTTCGCCCGCGGGGGCTAGCCGCGGAGCGCCTCACTCCCGGGGAAGCGGGCTCAGGCCTCGGCCGGGCGCCAGTTGAGGCAGTCACGGACCAGCTCGTGCTGCCGCGCCCGCCGTGCCGGGTCCGGGTCTTCCCAGACCGGCCGCCGAGCGATGGATTGCACGTAATCGGCCGGAAATCCGTGGAAACGGGCGCCGGCGGCGACGATATCCCGGTACCAGCAGTAGGGCTGCACCGTCGGGTCCAGGCGCTCCGGATTGGCCACGTAGGTGAAGGCCTCCACCTGCTCACCCGCGGCATTGAGCACCTGCACGTCCTCCAGGAAATACCCCACGCCCAGGCTTTCGGCCCGATCCAAGTAGGGCCGTTCGTCCGCGCGCAGTGAGAACAGCACACCGTGCACCCGGCAATCCGGCTCGGCACCGATGCGGCACTTTCCGGAGCCATCGGTCACGCTCTTTTTATCAAAGTGCAGAGCGTGGTCCGGCAGCACCGCGCAGCCCAGGGGGCGGCTCGAGGGCACCCGCTTCAGCAGGCGCAGGGGGTGGAGATTGGAGCCATAGGCAAAATAGATCAGTTCAGCCATTTTTCGCCGTCAGTTGTCTGGATTCAATAAGCGAGACCCCAGCGGTGGAGAGGTCCGCGCGGACCGACTCATCCGCCGCCGGGTCGACGGCCCGCGTGAGGTCCCACAGGAAGTGGCAATCGAACCCCTCCGCGGCGCCGTCCTCGGCGCTCCACTTCACGCAGTAATCCCGGGCCAGACCACAGAGAAAGACCTGGGTGACCCCGTGGTCGCGGAGGTACCCGGTCAGCCCGGTGGGCGGCCGGCTGCCGTCCGGGCCGTGGTTACTACGGAACGCGCTGTAGGAGTCGACCCCGGGGTCCGTCGCCTTGCGCAGGATCAGGGTGGCGTGGCGCCAGTCCAGGTCTGGGTGCAGTGCCGCACCCGGCGTACCCTGCACGCAATGGTCCGGCCACAGCACCTGCGGCTGCCCGTACAACTCGATGGACTCGAAAGGCTTACGGCCCGGTTGTTGACTGGCGAAGGAGACGTGGTCGGCCGGATGCCAGTCCTGGGTGGCCACGATATGCCGGAAAAGGCCGCTGGCCATCAACTCCGAGACAGGCCGAACCAACGCATCACCCTCCGGCGCAGCCAGCGGGCCGCCGGGCATGAAATCGGGTTGCATATCTACCACCAGCAGGGCCGCTTTATCCGGGTCCACAGTGACCGATGGCTGAGTCATGCCGCGTCCCTCCCGATCCGTAAGGTTCATCCACTAACCATGGGGGCGGGCCGGGCGTCGGTCAAGGGCTTACTGCGGCTCCTGCACCAGTACCCAGGGGGCCACTACCACGCACCAGAGGCCTGCATCCGACGCCGCCCACCGGCGCGCCTCGTCCTCGGTGGTCCTCCGGATACGGTCGTTGTCCAACCACTGCTGGACCGCCGGCTTGTCGTCCTCGATAAAGCGCGCGCCTACTTCCACCAGGTCCAGGTCAGGGGCCACGGTGACCATGGCGCCACTGGCAAAATGGCGCTCCAGTTCCGACCAACCGATGCGGGCGGTCTCGGTGTTGAGAAGGCTGCGGGGATCCGGGTTCTCGCTGGCCATAGAATCACCTCCGGTAGACTGAGCGAGGAGTTGAATGCAGGAACCCCCGCACCCGGCCTGGCCTGTCGGCCGGCTGGGACACGGGGGCTCCAGAGCGGCACCGCCCTGACCGGGCAGTGCAACTGCAACCGGTCGCGCCTCAGCGCTCCAGTTCGTTCAGGATGCGGCTGCGGATATCGTCCACGCCGCCAACGCCCTTGATCACGATGTAACGCGGGGCACCCTCACCGCCCTTGGCCGCCCAGTCGGAGTAGTACTCGACCAGGGGCTGGGTCTGTTCGTGGTAGACGCCCAGGCGCTTGCGCACGGTTTCTTCCTTGTCGTCATCACGCTGGACCAGCGGCTCGCCGGTCACGTCGTCCTTGCCCTCATCCTTCGGCGGGTTGTGCTGCACGTGATAGACGCGACCAGAGCCCGGGTGAACACGGCGGCCGGCCATGCGCTCGACGATCTCTTCGTCCGGTACCTGGATCTCCACCACGGCGTCCACGTTGATGCCCTCTTCCTTCAGGGACTCGGCCTGGGCGATGGTGCGCGGAAAGCCGTCGAACAGGTAGCCGTTGGCGCAATCCGGCTCGGCGATACGCTCCTTGACCAGGCCCATGATGATGTCATCGGAGACCAGCTCGCCGGCATCCATGACCTTCTTGGCCTGCTGGCCCAGGGGCGTACCGGCCTTCACGGCGGCGCGCAGCATGTCACCAGTGGAGATCTGCGGAATGTCGAAACGATCACAGATGCCTGCCGCCTGGGTGCCCTTGCCGGCGCCCGGGGGGCCGAGAAGAATGACTTTCATGAGAATGTCTCCCGTCGTCGTTGATGTTATTTATTGGTTTTGAAGAATTATTCTGTTCCTGGACGGCCATCCGAGGCGGCCCTGGCCATCTACGGCTGCCGCGGAGCCCGTTAACGGGCCCGAGCCTATCATCGGCCCCGTCGGCCTGCAACGCGAGGACTCAGGCCCGGAATTGGAAATGCCTGGTACCCTGCGGCTCGCCCCCGGCATCGAACCACCGCTCGGCGAAGTGCACGCTGCCATCAGCACCCATCAACAGGAGTGTCGAGCAGCGGGTCCCATACTCGGGGCTGCGAATGAACATTGGTGCCAGGCGCCGCTCCCAGGCCAGGCTGACCCCGGTGTCCACCAGTTCGTGGTCCGGCGGGCACCAGCGGTCACGGAGCAGGGTAAAAAGCGGCTCGGTCTCGGGCCCATCAATAGTATGGTCCAACGCTTCGGGAAGGGCCTGCTGCAGCGCATCGCAGCCCCGATGAACCTTGGGCCAGGGGTCGTTGAGCAGGCCGTTACTGAGCCCGTGGAACCCGGGTGCCAACCGGCGCAGGGGCCGGTCCCGGTTGGATACGTAAAAGAGGTGGTGGCGGTCACCAAATAGCAGGTTGAACCCGTCGTAATCGGTTTGCAGTGTGTCGGGGTCGAGGTTGGCGCGGAAATCCTCTGGCGAGTGCCCTAGCGCATCGAGGACCAGTCGCCCGCGGCTACGCCAGCCTTTCCGGGGCCGGCTGGGCTCCCGGTAGTTGGTCAAACCGGCCCACTGCCCCCCTTCGGCGACCCCCATCCAAGTCCCACCGGCCTGCTCATCGCGACCGGCCAGTACTCGGGGGCTGGTCCACCACTCCGCCCGACGGGCCGGGCGGGCATGGAACTCGTCCCGGTTGGCCGCCACCACGAGCGGCCATCGTGGGTGCTGCTGCCAGGCCACCAGCAGCAGGCACATGGCTCAGTCCTCCGCCACCTTCAGGGCGGTCAACTGGCCGTTGGCCGCAAGGGTGTAGAGCACACCATCCACCAGCACGGGTGCATGGTGAATCGCCTGGCGCGCGACCCGGGTCCGCCCCACCAGATCGCCGTTCTCCGGGGCAACCCAATTCAGGTAACCCTCTTCATCGGCCAGCACGATGTGTTCGCCCACCACCACCGGAGCGGTCAGGCGCGTACCCTCCAGCCGATCCAGGCGCCAGACCGTGGCGCCGTTGTTGCGATCCAGTGCCCAGAGCCGCGATTGGCGGTCCACCACGTAGACCTGGCTGCCATCCGCACCCATACCAGTGTGACCCGGAATCTCACGGCTCCAGCGTTCACGGCCGTCCCCCATGCCCACGGCGGCGATCTCGCCCTGGTAGGCCTGCCCATACGCCACGCCACGGAAAACCAGTGGATTGGCGTGCAGGTCCACCATGCGCTCCAAGTCGGAGCGACCACGCGGCACCGACACGGGCGCCTCCCAGATGACCTCGCCCTCCTGCAGATCCAGGGCGACGAGGCGGCCGTTGTCCTGCCCCACCACCACGCGGTTACCCACGATCGCGGGATTGCTGCTGCCACGCAGGGTGAGCACGGGGACGCTGCGGTCGTGAATCCAGAGCCGGCGCCCCGTCAGCCCGTCCAAGCCGTAAACGCGGCCATCGGCGCTGCGGGCCACCACTATGTTGCGGCCAATCTGGGGCACTGCAAGGATCTCGCTGGACAGCCCAGAGATCCAACGCTCCTCACCGGTCTCGGCGTCCAGGGCCAACAACTGGCCCTGCCGGTCACCCACCAGCACCAGCCCGGCGCCCGAGCCCGGCCCGGCGGACAGGCGTCGCCCGGTGTCCACTCGCCAGAGCCGTTCCCCGGTTTCCGCATCCCAGGCGGTCACCCGCCCGCGGCTGTCCGCACCGAACACCCGACCATCGTCAACAGCAGGCACCAGACCGTATGCCGAAGAGTCGCTCCCGGACCCGGTAGACGCCGTCCACAGGGTTTCGGTGGGAACGGTGTCGTCAACGTCGGAAAGATCCGGCAGTTCCCGGCCACTGCCGCAAGCGGCTAGCAGCAACAGCGTGGCCAGCGTGGCCAGGATACGGAGGGGGGTGTGGTTGTACCGCTTCATCAGCTGTATTCCGTTTGGACGGCTGCACCCTGGGGCGGCAGCAGGGGCGTCACGCCCCGCTGCCCAGGTCATCCAGCTTGATCTGGATCAGTTCCCGCTGGGTGGGAGAAATGTCATCGTGGTTCAGCGCGGCGCGATAGGCTGACCGGGCCTCGTCCTCCCGCTCCAGCTCCAGCAGGATATCGGCACGCAGTTCCGCCATCTGGCCGGCATAGGCGCCACCGTTATCCAGCTTTTCCAGCGCTGTCTCGTGCTGGCCGTCTGCCGCCAACGCCCTCGCCAGCCGCAGCCGGGCCAAGCTGCGCATGGCCTCGCTGTCGGCGTTATCCGCTGCCCAGCGCAGGCTCTCGGCCGCCGCTGCCGGATCGCCCTCCTGCATGTGCAGTGCGCCCAGCTGCAGCGCCGCCATCGTGGCATACAGGCTACGACCGTGATTCTCGAGTACAAGTTCGCCGCGCCGGACCGCTGTCTCGTACTCCCCTTGGTTGGCCGGTGCCATGAAGTCCGCATAGGCATTGGCGGCGTCCACGGCGGCCCGCTCCTGCCAGGCACCCCAACCCCACCAGCCGCCCACGGCACCGGCGCCCAGGATCAGGCCGATGATGATAGAGCGGCCATTCTCCTGCCACCACCGCTTGACGGCCTCTAACTGTTCCTCATCGCTGGGATGCCGTGCCATTGCTAATCCACCACCTCTGTTGCTGCCAGTTCAGGCCAACGCCGGGCCAGGTATTCTTCCAGTTCATCCAGGGCAAGCGCCTGCTGCTCGGCCTGCCCACGCAGGTCTTTCACGCCAAAGCGCCGCCCTGCCAGCTCCTCGTCGCCCAGCACCAGGGCAACGCCGGCCCCACTGCGGTCCGCACGCTTGAACTGGCTGCGGAAACTGCCGCCGTCCGTCTGCATCTGCAGCCGAAGCGCAGGCAGGCGGTCCCGCAGGGCCTCCACCAGCGGCAGGGCTTTGAGGCTATCGGTACTGACCACGAAACAGTGCGGGTCGTTCGCGCGCCCCGCGCCCCCGGACTCCTCGAGCAACGACACCAGGCGCTCCAGCCCCAGTGCGAAACCCACCGCCGGAGTGGCCTTGCCGCCGACCTGTTCGACCAGCGTATCGTACCGCCCACCCGCGAGCACGGTCCCCTGGGCACCGAGGCGGTCAGTAATCCACTCGAAGACGGTCCGGCTGTAGTAATCCAGCCCCCGCACCAGCCGGGGATTGATCCGGTAGCTGATACCCGCCTGATCCAGAACGCTACAGACCGCCTCGAAGTGCTCCCGTGAGGCGTCGTCCATGTAATCCATGAGCCGGGGCGCCGCCTCGACGAGATCCTGCATCTCCGGGTTTTTGGTGTCCAGGATGCGAAGTGGGTTCGTGTGCAGGCGCCGCTTAGCGTCCTCGTCGAGGCGGCCCTCCTCGGCCTGAAGATAGGCCACCAACGCCTCCCGGTGGGCGGCACGCGCCTCGGCCGTCCCCAGCGTGTTCAACTCCAGGCGGACATCTTCCAGACCCAACCGTTTAAGCAGTCGGGCGGTCATCAGGATCATCTCGGCGTCCACCCCCGGACCGGTTTCACCGTAGACCTCCGCCCCGATCTGGTGAAACTGACGGTAACGCCCCTTCTGCGGCCGCTCGTGCCGGAACATCGGCCCGGCATACCAAAGACGCGGCTGGGCGCCGTGGAACAGGCCGTTCTGGATCCCGGCCCGCACACAGCCGGCGGTGCCCTCCGGGCGGAGGGTCAGACTGTCGCCGTTACGGTCGTCAAAGGTGTACATCTCCTTTTCGACGATGTCGGTGACCTCGCCGATGGAGCGGCTAAACAGTTCCGTCTTCTCGACGATCGGCAGGCGGATCTCGCGGTAGCCATACGCTTCCAGGGTCCCCCTGATGGTTGCTTCCACGTGCTGCCACAAAGGGGTCTGATCCGGCAGGATATCGCTGAAACCGCGGATACTTCGTATACCTTTCGCCACGCGTTCCTCCTGAAAAAAGGCCGGCGGCGCGCTGCCCGCAGGGGCTCTCGCCTGGCCGGCCACTGGGCGTTCGTTCGTTAAGGGACAGTCAAGCGGGCTACGTTGCCCCGGGTGTGGGGCCCCAGATCGACAGACTCACCGTCGTACTCCACGCGGACCTGCCCGGCGTTGCCGATCACCAGGGCGTAGGGCGCCTCCCCTTCCAGGTGGTGCGTCTCATCGCCGGAGTAATTGCCTACCATCAACCGGTCACCGGAGGCGTCCCTGACTTCCAGCCAAGTGTTCCCGGAAATGTGCAGCACGAGTGCCCCCTCGGGCTGTGCCGCCGGCTGGCCATTCTCCGCTTCGCCGTCATCAGCGGCGGGGGCCGCCTCCTCATCCAGGGCCAACTCCGGCACGCTCACGGGTGTGTCCGCCGGTGCATCGGGCTCAGGGGCGGCCTCCGGTTCTTCACTGACCGCCGGGTCGCTCCCCTCTTCCTGTGCGAGATCGTCCAGCGTCCCGGGTTCTGTTGCCGGGACGTCCGAGACATCCATCTCGCTTGACTCCGGAGTGACCTCCGCTGACTCTTCCGGCCCTTCGACCTCTTCCACCGGCTCAGCGACGGTGGGTTGGGATGGGGTCCCGGTCGAGAAACCGTTGTCCACCAGCCAGAGCCAAGCCAGAACGCCGACGGCGACCAGCACGGCCACGCTGCTCAGCCCAAGCAGCCAAGGTCGCCGGCCGGGCGACCGCTCCACCCCGACCCCTTTGGCCTCCCGTACCGGGGTGTCCCGGGGGGCGTGCGGCTCCGCGTTCTCCAGGTTCAGTCGTTTCAAGGCATCGCGGAGGTGCTCGGGATCTAACTCGAGCAGCTGGGCGTAGGCCCGCAGATAGCCTTTTACAAAGGTGAGCGGAGGCAGCTTGTCGTAGTCGTCCGCCTCCAGTGCCTCCAGCGTCCTCAGCGGCAGGTTAAGCGCGTCGGCTGCCGCCTTACGGCTAAGCCCCTGGGCCTCGCGCCCCCGGGCCAGCAGTTGTCCCGGCGTTTCTTCCGGGTAACCGCGCCGGTCTTCCGCACTCGGGGCCAACCGGCTGTCGTGGTCTGAACTCATGTATCAGCGGCTCTCACGGTAAAGACGGGCTTCCCGGGAGTCGGGAAACCGGTTACGCAGGCTTAAGCCGAAGCTGGCCTCCGCATCGGCATCGCCCAGTTCCCGCGCCAACCGGACGCCCAACCACAGGCTGGCCGGGGTTTGCTGAGCCTCCGCCCGGTAACGGGTGAAGTAATCCTGCGCACCCTCATAATCCTCTGCCTCGTAGCGCAACTGGGCGACGCGCAGTAGCGCGGGAGCAAAGCGACTGTTCTCGCGCAAGGCCTCCAGAAAATAGTCTTCGGCGCGCTCGTTCTGGCCGTCACGCATCAGGCAGACACCCGCGTTGGTAAGCGGGATCTCAGGGGTCCGGTAGAGCGGGTTTTCCACCGCGGCATCGAATTGATCCAGGGCGCGCTCCAGCTCCCCCTGCTCGCAGAGAAAGCGCCCGAAGTTGTTGCGCGTGCTGGAACTTTCGCCGTCCAGCCGGACCGCACGCCGGTAGTGCCGTTCGGCGGCATCCTCCTCCCCGAGTCGCTCCTGCAACAGGGCCATCGCCGCTTGCGCCGGGGCATAGCGGCGGTCCATGTCCAACGCCCGCTTGAGACGACGGTCCGCCTCCTCGTATTCGCCTTCCTGCAGGTAGCCGAGCCCCAGCTCGGTGTTGATCTCCACGGCCCTTTCGCTGCCCTCGCGGCTGGATTGGCCCGTGGTGCCACACGCCGTCAGCGTTGCGCCCAGCAGCGCGACGAACAACAGTTGCCAGACCCTCGTCATCGGCCCTCCTGGCGGATTTCACGCCTGACCAGGCGCTGCTGACGTCGGGTCCGGTCCTTGACCTTACCCACCAACTGCCCGCAGGCGCCGTCGATATCCTGGCCACGCGTCACGCGGGTGGTGACGGTCAGGCCGTGGCTTTGCAGGATCCGGACAAAACGCAGGATCCGGCCCCGCGGGCTGCATTGATACCGCGCCCCCGGGAAGGGATTGAACGGGATCAGGTTGACCTTGCTGGGGATGTCACCCAGCAGCTCCGCCAACTGGTGGGCATGGTGATCCTGGTCGTTCACCCCATCCAGCATCACGTACTCCCAGGTGATCCGGCGGTGGGGTTTATCGGCGATGTACTCGGCGCAGGCCGGGATCAGCCGCTCCAGCGGGTGCTTGCGGTTGATCGGAACCAGCTCGTCGCGCAGCTCGTTGTTGGGCGCGTGCAGGGAGACCGCCAGGCTAACGTCGGTCTCCTCGCGCATGCGCTCGAGCATGGTGACCACGCCCGATGTGCTGATCGTCACCTTGCGCTTGGAGAGCCCGTAGGCGTCGTCGTCGGTCATCAACCGGACGGCGGGGATGACCGCGTCCATGTTGAGCAGCGGCTCCCCCATGCCCATGAACACCACATTGGTGATGTGCTCGTCGGTGCCGGTGAGCTGATCATAGGCCACGTAGTACTGGCCTATGATCTCCGCCGTGCTCAGGTTGCGGTTGAAGCCCTGCTGGGCGGTGGAGCAGAAGGTGCAGTCCAGCGCGCAGCCCACCTGCGATGAGACACACAGCGTGCCCCGCCCGTTGTCCGGGATAAACACCGTCTCAATGGCCTGGCCACCGTCCAGGCGAAGTAGCCATTTCCGGGTGCCGTCTTCGGACAACTGCTCGGTGATGACCTCGGGCAGGCGAAGCGACACGCGCTGTGCCAGCCGCGCGCGCAGCGCCCTGGAGATATCGGTCATCTCCTCGAAGCCGGTCACGCGGCGCTGGTGCACCCACTTGAGTACCTGCGTGGCGCGAAAAGGCTTTTCGCCCATGTCAGCGAAAAGCCTTTTCAGCCCCTGCCGGTCGAAATCCAGCAGGTTCATGGGCTGCTCACCGCCCTTCGGCGTTTGCGCCTTTTCAGCGACTGCAGAGTTCATCGGCCTTGAAGAAGAACTCGATTTCCTGCTTGGCGGTCTCCGGCGCATCCGAACCGTGCACGGCGTTGGCGTCGATGGTTTCGGCGTAGTCGTGACGCAGGGTGCCAGCGGCGGCCTCGGCCGGGTTGGTGGCGCCCATGATCTCGCGGTTCTTGGCGATGGCGTTTTCGCCCTCAAGCACCTGGACCATGACCGGACCGGAGATCATGAAGCCGACCAGGTCGTTGAAGAAGGGGCGCTCCTTGTGCACGGCATAGAAACCCTCCGCCTGCTCACGGCTCAGATGGATCATGCGGGCTGCCACAATCTTCAGGCCGGCCTTCTCAAAGCGGTTGTAGATCTCGCCGATGACGTTCTTGGCGACGGCGTCGGGCTTGATGATGGAGAGGGTACGTTCCACTGCCATGCAAGGACTCCAGTGTATCTGTCAGGGATTGAAGGTTGGGATGGACTGGCGGGGATGACCGCTTGCGGTGCACCACGGCCGCCCGAGCCGGCGGGCCGTCCCGCGCGACTCGCGCAAGTGTACCTGCTGACCGGGTACCGGGCAATTTGCCTGACCACCCCGCGGGGCAACCGGACTCAGACCGTGAAACTCTCGCCGCAGCCGCAGGTGTCTTTCACGTTGGGGTTGCGGAAATCGAAGCGGTGGTTGAGGCCTTCGCGGATGAAGTCCACCTCGGTGCCTTCCAGAAAGGGCAGGCTTTTCCGGCTGATCAGCAGCTTGATGCCATCCTGCTCGATCACCTCATCGGTCTCTTCGACGCTCTCGGCGTAGTCGACCGTGTAGGCAAAGCCCGAGCAGCCCGTGGTCTTCACGCCCAGACGCAGACCGACACCGCCCTCATGACGGGCCAGATAATCTTTGACGTGGCGGACTGCAGTGTCAGTGAGACGGATATTTGCCATGGTTTGCCTCCATTGGCTTGCCCGGGCGAAGCAACACGCCGGGCCTGCGGGATTCATCGGCTAATGATACTGATTACCGGAACCGGGATCGAGTTCCCTGCTGCGCAGCGGCCAGCTCAGGAGCCGGTCCGGTCGCGGAACCGTGCATCTGCCGCGTCGCTGGCATGATCGGAACTCGCGCCGGGTTTCCGGGCGCCATCAGTCACCTCTGCCTCGCGCTCCGATTTGCCGCAATCCAGTTCCTCGACCTCCACATCGGGGATGCGGCTGTCTTCCACATCGCCGCCCATGCCGCGGATGGCCTGGCACATCTGCTCCAGGCGCGCATCGGTGACATGAATGTGGTCGAGGATGGCGTTGACGGCATTGGCCACCGGATCGGGCATATCGGTGGTGCCGTAGGCGTCAAAGCCGATCTTGCGTGCCACCGCGGCCCGCCGTTTGTCCTCGGCGCTGTCGGGCGTGGGCCGGACACCCGCCACCCGCGCGGGTATACCCACCATGGTGGCGCCCTCCGGTACATCGCGCAGGACCACGGCATTTGACCCCACCCGGGCGCCACTGCCGACACTGATCGGGCCGAGAATCTTGGCGCCGGCGCCGACCACCACATCGTCGCCGAGCGTTGGATGGCGCTTGCCCTTTTCCCAACTGGTACCGCCCAGTGTCACGCCGTGGTAGAGGGTGACGTCATCGCCCACCTCGGCGGTTTCGCCGATCACCACCCCCATCCCGTGGTCGATAAAGAAGCGTCGACCGATCCGTGCACCCGGGTGGATCTCGATGCCGGTCAGCCAGCGGGCGATGGTGGAAAAGAACCTGGCCGGCCAGCGCAGCCCCTTGCCCCAGAGCCAGTGGTTGCAGCGGTGAAAGATCAGTGCGTGCAGCCCAGGGTAGGTGGTCAGCACCTCGAACGCGTTACGGGCCGCCGGGTCGCGGTCCATGACGCAGCGGATGTCCTCTCTGATCCGTTTGAACATGGACAGTCAGCTCTGTCGGGTGAATGGCGGGGTTACAGAACGGGGGGCCGGCGCCGGCCGGTCAGGTGCCGACCGACCCGCTGCTACATCGGTACGAGTAGGCATAAAGCTGAGTCATGTGTCCTAGTTTACGCCCCCCGGAAGGTTTAATCACCACCCCCGCGGGCTTGCCTCTCCCCGGCCTGCGGCAGCTCAGGCAGGCGCTTTTCCACGTTGGCCAACAGGCCGCGCAGCATCTGCAGCTCATGGTCATCGGGTGCGGCCCGGTAGAAGAGCTGGCGCAGGCGTCTCATCAGGATCTCCGGGTTGTGCTTGCGCAGGAAGTCCACCTTGTCCGCAACCCGGGCCAGGTGCTCATAGAAGTATTCCATGTCCTGCGCACTGGCCGGCAGGCGATCCGGGGTGACCACCTGTGCGCCCAGCGCCATGTTGACCTCGTGGCAGACCACCTGGACCGCCGCGGCAAGGTTCAAGGAGCTGTAATCGGGATTGGCCGGAATGTGCACCAGTGCCTGGCAGCGATCCAGTTCGGCATTGGTCAGGCCCGAGCGCTCCCGGCCGAAGAGCATCGCCACCGGCCGTTCGGCCGCTTCGGTGACCACCCGGCGGCCCGCCTCGCGCACATCCAGCACCTCGGCGCTGGTGATCCGTCGCGGCCGTGCGGAAAGACCCATGACCAGGCCGCAACCGGCCAGCGCGCTGTCCAGTGACGCGTGCCGCCCTGCGCCCTCCAGCACGTCGTCGGCCCGGGAGGCGTTGGCAGTGGCCTGCTCATGCGGAAAATCACACTCCGGGGCGACCAACTCCAGCCGGTTCAGCCCCATGGTCTTCATGGCCCGGGCAACCGAGCCGATATTACCCGGATGGCTGGTGCCCACCAGCACAATTCTGAGGTTAGAAGGCGTCATCCCACTCCCATAAGGTCCGCTGTGAAAGGGCCGGCGGTACAGCCCGGGCGGGTTTCCTGTTATGCTTCGCGGCGTCTGACCGCCGTTGAGCGGTCCACCGATCCAGACCCACCCATCCTGGCTAGCGAAGACCACCATGCACGCAACGGTAAACATGGCCGTCCGGGCCGCTCGGGCCGCCGGCGACGTTATTGTACGCAACCTCGACCGTCTGGACCGCGTCCAGGTGGACAACAAGGGCCGCAACGACTTCGTCAGCGATGTGGATCGCATGGCCGAGGAGCAGATCATCCACATTCTGCGCCGCGCCTACCCGGACCACGCCATCCTCGGCGAGGAGTCGGGCAGCCACGGCGAGGCCGACTTCGAGTGGGTCATCGACCCGCTGGACGGCACCACCAACTTCCTCCACGGCTTCCCCCACTACGCAGTCTCCATCGCCCTGCGCCATCGCGGCCGCCTGGAGTCCGGGGTTATCTACGACCCGCTGCGCCAGGAGCTGTTCACCGCCCGCCGCGGCGCCGGTTGCCAGCTGGACGGCCGCCGCCTGCGCGTCACCCGCGCAAAGACCATCGACGGAGCGCTGCTCGGTACCGGCTTCCCCTTCAAGAACCAGCACCTGCTCAACCCCTACCTGGACATGTTCCGGGATGTGAGCGGGCGCGCCTCCGACCTCCGCCGGGCGGGGTCCGCGGCGCTGGACCTGGCCTACGTGGCCGCCGGCCGGCTGGACGGGTTCTGGGAGCTGGGCCTGCAGCCCTGGGATATGGCGGCCGGCGCCCTGATGGTGAAAGAGGCCGGTGGCCTGGTGGGTGATGTCACCGGGGGCGAGAACCACATGCAGACCGGACACATCGTGGCCGGCAACCCCAAGCTCTTCGCTGACCTGTTACGGACCATCCGGCCCCATTACAACAGCGAGACCATGGGCGGCTGAGGTACCGCCGCCCCGGCCTGTGCCTGCGGATCAAGCCTTCAGCGGGGCCAATGCCGCCTCCAGGTCGGCGCGGATATCCACCACAGCCTCCAGGCCCACCGAAATACGCACCAACGATTCCTTGATGCCGGCCGCCGCGCGTTGTTCCGGCGTATTGCGGCCGTGGGTCGTGGTGGCCGGATGGGTGATGGTGCTCTTCGCGTCACCCAGGTTGGCGGTAATGGAGAGCAACCGGGTGTTGTCGATGACCTTCCAGGCGGCCTCCCGGCCCCCCAGCACCTCGAAGCTGACGATCCCGCCAAAGGCGGATTGCTGACGCGCCGCCAGCTCGTGCTGCGGGTGGTTGCCGAGGCCCGGGTAATGCACTCGCTCCACCGCCGGGTGGGCAGCCAGCCACTCGGCCAGCACTCCGGCGCTGCGACAGTGGGCCTGCATCCGCAGGTCCAGGGTTTCCAACCCCTTGAGGAACACCCAGGCATTGAACGGGCTCATGCTCGGGCCGGCCGTGCGCAGGAACCCGAACACCTGTTCACCCACAGTCTTGGCATCACCGCAGACCGCCCCACCCACGCACCGGCCCTGCCCGTCCAGATACTTGGTCGCGGAGTGGATGATCAGGTCCGCGCCCAAATCCAGGGGCCGCTGCAACGCCGGGGTGCAGAAGCAGTTGTCCACGGCCAGCAGCGCGTCGTGCTCATGGGCCACGTCAGCCAGGGCCGCAATATCCGCCACCTCGGTCAGCGGGTTGGAGGGCGTCTCCAGGAAGAGCATGCGGGTCTCGGGGCGAACGGCGTCCCGCCAGGCCTGCACATCGGTCAGCGGGACGACGGTCACCTCGATGCCGTAGCGCGGTAGATAGTTGGCGAACAGCGAGGCCGTGGCACCAAAGAGCCCGCTGGAAGCCACGATATGGTCACCCGCCCGCAGCAGCCCGAGGGTGCTGGCCAGCACCGCCGACATGCCCGAGGCCGTGGCCACGCAGGCCTCCGCACCCTCCAGGGCGGCCAGCCGTTCCTCGAAGGTGCGCACCGTGGGGTTGGTGAAGCGGGAATAGATGTTTCCGGGGCTCTCGCCGGAGAAGCGGGCCGCCGCCTCGGCGGCGCTCCGGTAGGTAAAGCTGGAGCTGGCGTAGATCGGCTCGCTCTGCTCCTGTTCCAGCCCCCGGGTCTGGCCGGCGCGCACCGCCCGCGTGGCGGCGGCCCAATTGCCGGGGTGACGCGGGTCCTCTTTGGGCAGTTGGTTGTCGCTCATGGCGGCCTCAGCGGTGGTTGTGCAGGCTTACGGCGCCCGCCTCGGCAGAGGCCTTCCGCTTGCCCCGCGCATCATCGCCGCGCTCCGCCTGCAGCCCCTCCAGATAGTCACTATCCACGCCCCCGGTCACGTACTCCCCGTCGAAGCAGGAGCAGTCAAAACGGTCGATGCGTCGGTTGCCATAGTGGACGGCGTCCTTCAGATCATCCAGGTCCTGGAATATCAGCCGGTCTGCCCCGATCACCGCAGCGATCTGGTCCACCGTGCGATTGTGGGCAATCAGCTCCTCGGCGGAGGGCATATCGATACCGTAGACGTTGGGGTGGCGCACCGGTGGGGCCGCCGAGGCAAAGTAAACGTTCTTCGCCCCGGCATCACGGGCCATCTGCACCAGCTGCTGGCAGGTGGTGCCCCGCACGATGGAGTCGTCCACCAACAGCACGTTCTTGTCCTTGAACTCCAGGTGAATGGGGTTCAGCTTCTGGCGAACGGACTTCTTGCGCAGGGTCTGCCCCGGCATGATGAAGGTGCGGCCGATGTAACGGTTCTTGATGAACCCCTCGCGGTACTTGACCCCCATGTGATTGGCCATCTCCAGTGCCACGGTACGGCTAGTATCGGGGATGGGGATCACCACATCGATGTCGTGGTCCGGCCATTCACGCTCCACCTTGCCGGCCAGTTTCTCGCCCATCCGCAGCCGTGATTTGTAGACTGCCACCTCGTCGATGATGGTGTCGGGCCGGGCCAGGTAGACGTACTCGAAGATGCAGGGGGAATACACCGGGTTTTCCGCGCACTGCCGGGTATGCAGCACCCCGTCCATGTCGATGAATACCGCCTCCCCCGGCGCAATATCGCGCACCCGGGTAAAGCCGAGCACGTCCAGCGCCACGCTCTCGGAGGCAATGATGTACTCCTTGCCCATGTCCGTGGTGCGCTCCCCGAAGCAGATCGGCCGGATGCCGTTGGGATCGCGGAAGCCGAGGATGCCGTAGCCATTGATCATCGAGACCACGCCGTAGGCGCCCTTGCAGCGCCGGTGCACCTCGCCCACGGCGTCAAAGATGTCGTCCGGGGTAATCCGCATCTTTCCACTACGGCCCAGCTCGTGGGCGAGGACATTGAGCAGGATCTCGGAATCGGACGAGGTGTTGATGTGACGCAGGTCGGAAAGGAACAGCTCGCGCTTTAGCTCTTCGGCATTGATCAGGTTACCGTTGTGCGCCAGCGAAATGCCGTAGGGGCTGTTGACATAGAAGGGCTGTGCCTCGGCCGAAGTGTCACACCCGGCAGTGGGGTACCGGACGTGGCCGATCCCCATGTTGCCGGCCAGCTGCTGCATGTGACGCGTGCGAAACACATCGCGCACCAGCCCCTTGTCCTTGCGCAGGTGCAGGTGGCCGTTGTCGTAAGTCATGATGCCGGCAGCGTCCTGCCCCCGGTGCTGCAGCACGGTCAGTCCGTCATACAAAGCCTGGTTGACCGGCTCCCGGGCCACCATTCCAATCACGCCACACATGGAGCAAGTACCTCTCGGTTCAGATTTCCTCGGGGACGATCACGGCATCGGCGGGCGGGATGCCCGGCTCGTCACCCGCGCAATAGGTTTGCCAATACGTCTCTTCCGGCAACAGCGCCTCGTCGGGGCCACCCAGTGCCAGCAGCCGGTCCATCCAGCCGTCGGCGCCGACCCGGCAGACCCAGGGCTCCATGCCCTGGATCATCACCGACTCCTGCCAGACCCGCTCTTGCGGCATCGGGCTCAGTCCCAGGATGAGCATCACCAGGGCGACCACCACCAGTCCGCGCAGCACGCCAAAGATCATCCCGAGCAGGCGATCGGTCCCGGAAAAGCCGGTTGCGCCGACCAGTTTACCGATGAGCAGGTTGACCAGGGCGCCGACCAGCAGCACCAACACGAAGACCCCCACAAAGGCCGCGCCAAGCCGCAGCGTGGGGGAATCGATCCAGGAGGACAGGAATTCCGATGCGGGGGCAGCCAACACCAGCCCAGCCCAGATGGCCAGCACCCAGGCGAGCAGGGAGACAACTTCCCGGGACAGGCCCCGGATCAGGCTGAGCAGCGCCGAAACACCGACGACGCCCAAGATGGCGATATCAAGCCAATTCATTCACGGCCCCGCGCCGCACCGCCGAAAGGCGGTGAATATTACCAAAGCGTAGCGGTTGGAGAAAGCGCGCGCGCCGCTCACGGGTGGCCAGCCACCAGACCCTCCAACCCCTGCTCCTCCTCCAGGCGATCCAGCATCCGCTGCGCCTCCTCGCGGGTCTCCATCGGCCCCACCCGTACCCGGTAGAACGTCCGGCCCGCCTCGGTATCGACCCGGTCGGCGAACACCTCCAGGCCGTCCTCACGCAGGCGGTCCCGGAAGCCCAGGGCGTTTTCCAGGTTGCCGAAGCTGCCCACCTGGACCACCCAGTCGCCGCGGTCGGGTGGGATGATGTCGAGCCCCTCTTCCGTGGTCCGGGGCTCCTCGGTCACTTCCGGCTCCGGTTCCGGCTCGGGCGCGGCTTCAGGCTCCGGCTCGGCCACATCGGGCACGGGCTCGGGTTCCGGCTCTGAGACGGGCGGCTCTTCGGCCTCCGGCTCGGCCGGCGTCTCATCGGGCTCGTCGGACCGGGGCGCTGCCAACTCTTCCTCAGCGGGCAGCTCCGGCTCCGGCAAGGGCTCCGGGCGCGGCGCCTCCACCGGCGCCTCCCCATCCCGGGCTTCCGGTACCGGCACCTCGCTCACCTCCGGTGCCGGCGGAATGTCCAGGGGCATATCCAGCTCACTGTGCTCACCGTTGCCACTGAACAACCAGGGCAGGATGATGACTGCAAGCGCCACCAGGATGACAGCGCCGGCCAGGCGGTGCTTGATGTGCTGTTCCAAGTCTATCCCTCTCCCGCTCGTCGGCCAGGGCTCAATCACAAAGACGGCGCGCCCGCATCACGGCCTCGACCGTCCGGTAGGAGCCGAATACCACAACCCGGTCCGCCGGGCGCGCACGTCGGCGCAGTCGTTCCAATGTCTCGGTCAGGCTGCCGACCTTCACGCTCCCGCTACCGCGGCGCTGCTCCAGCGCCCGGGCAATGACGTTTGGCGGCTGTGCCTGCTCGTCCGCCAGCTCGGGTAACAGCCATTGGTCGATCACCCCGTGCATGGCGTCGAGGATACCGGGCAGGGCCTTCCGTTTCATGGCGGCGAATACCGCGATCACCTGCCCGGCCAGGGGTTCGGAGCGCAGCGTCTCCGCCAGCACGCGCGCGCTGTCCTCGTTATGGGCTACATCGAACAGCCACTCCACGCCATCCACGTGGAGGCGTTCCATATGGCCCGGCAATCGTGCGCTGCGCAGCCCCCGGGTGATGGCCCAGCGGTCAACGGGCAGCCGCCCGGACAGTTGCCTCAGGCCGGCGATAGCGGCAGCGGCGTTGTCGATCTGCACGTCGCCGGCCAACGCGGGGAGCGGCAGGTCATTGATGCGTTTCTCGATGCTGATCCAGTCCCAGCCCTGGGGTTGCTTGCGCCAGCGGAAATCCACCCCGGCCGCCACCACGGGCGCGTTCAATTCCCGGGCCCGGTGGCGCACGCTTAGCGGCGGTTTCGCCTGGCCCAGGCAGACCGGCCGGCCCGGACGCATGATACCGGCCTTTTCGGCACCGATCTGCTCGCGGTCATTACCGAGCCATTCGGTGTGGTCCACGCCGATACTGGTAATGATAGCCAGGTCAGGGTCCACCGCGTTGACCGCGTCCAGCCGCCCGCCCATACCTACTTCGAGTAGCCAGACATCGCAATCCGCGGCGGCGAACACGCTCAATGCAGCCAGGGTACCGAACTCAAAATAGGTCAGGGGCACCCCTTCACGGGCTCGGTCCACCCACTGAAAGGCGGCAGTGATGATCTCGTCATGAACCGCCTCGCCGGCCACCCGGATCCGTTCGTTGTAACGCAGAAGGTGGGGCGAGGTGTAGACCGCGGTGCGGTAACCGGCCGCGTTGAGGATCGCCTCGAGGTACGCAGTCGTGGACCCCTTGCCGTTGGTCCCGGCCACCGTGATGACCGGGCAGGCCGGGTTCAGCACACCCAACCGCGAGCCGACCTCCTGAACCCGGTCCAAGCCCGGGTTGATCTCCACCGGGCTCAGGCCCTCCTGCCAGCGCAGCCAGTCGGCGAGGCCCCAGCGGGCGGCCGCCGGCGTACGTTCCGGGGCACAGGGGTCCGCCATATCAGTCCCAGTGCTCCGCCACCTCGTCGGCGGTGGGCTCAGGCGCATCCGTGGCAGGCAGTGGCGTCTGATGGGTCAGCATGCTGAGGATGGCGTGCAGACGCTCGGCCATTTCACGGCGGTCGATGATTTGATCGATGGCGCCATGCTCCAACAGGAACTCACTCCGCTGGAAGCCTTCCGGCAGGGTCTCGCGCACGGTCTGTTCGATCACGCGCGGTCCTGCGAAGCCAATCAGTGCGTCCGGCTCGGCGACTACCAGGTCGCCAAGCATTGCGAGACTGGCGGAAACCCCGCCCATGGTCGGGTCGGTGAGCACCGAAATGAACGGGACACCCGATTCCGACAGCCGGGCCAGCACCGCGCTGGTCTTGGCCATCTGCATGAGGGAGAAGAGCCCCTCCTGCATCCGCGCACCGCCGCTGGCGGAGAAGCAGATCAGCGGCACGCCCTGCTCCAACGCCGTTTCGGCGGCCCGCACGAAACGCTCGCCGACCACCGAGCCCATCGACCCGCCCATGAAGGAGAACTCAAAGGCCACCGCGACCACGGGCATCCCCTTGAGCCGCCCCTGCATGGCGACCAAGGCGTCCCGCTCCCCGGTCGCCTTTTGCGCCTGGGCCAGCCGGTCCTTGTACTTCTTGCTGTCGCGGAAGCGCAGGGCATCCACCGGCTGCACCTCGGAACCGATTTCATGCCGGTCCTCGGCATCCAACAGCCATTCCAGGCGCTGGCGCGCACCGATTCGCATGTGATCGCCACACTTGGGGCAGACCTCCTGGTTCCGCTCCAGCTCCGGTCGGTAGAGCACAGCGTCACAGTGGCCGCACTTGGTCCACAGCCCCTCCGGTACGCTGCGGCTTCGCTCCGTGGCCTCGGTGCGGATCCGCGAAGGCATCAGCTTCTGGAACCAGCTCACGACGTTACCTCCTCCGCCACCCCGTCCAGGGCCTGGCGCATGGCACCCAGCGCCTCTTCCAACTCCGGTGCGATCCGTTCCGGCTCGTCCGCATGCTCGGCGATGCGCTTGACCAGCGCACTACCGACAATAATGGCGTCCGCCAACGCCCCTATGCGTGCCGCACTGTCCGCATCCCGGATCCCGAAACCCACTCCCACCGGGAGGTCGGTCCGGGCCTTCACCGTCGCCACTCGGCGCCGGATGTCGTCGACGTCCAGGTCGGCGAAACCGGTGACGCCCTTGATGGCAACGTAATAAATGAAGCCCCTGGCAGCCCCGCAAATGGCCTCCAGGCGTTCCGGCGCGGTGGTGGGTGCCACCAGGAAAATGGGGGAGAGCCCCTCGCTCTCGTAAGCCTGGGTGAACGCCCCGCCCTCTTCCGGCGGCAGGTCCACCGTCAACACACCGTCCACACCGGCGGCGGCCGCCTCCTCGGCGAACACCTCCGGCCCCAGGTACTCGATGGGGTTCATGTAACCCATCAGGACCACAGGGGTCTGGTCGTCCTCCTCACGGAACTGGCGGACCATCTCCAGGACATCGCGCAGGGTGGTCCCGTGCACGAGGGCGCGCTCGCACGCCGCCTGGATGACCGGGCCGTCGGCCATCGGGTCGGAAAAAGGCACGCCCAGTTCGATGATGTCGGCACCGGCCCGCACCAGCGCGTGCATGATGCCCACCGTATGCTCCGGTGCCGGGTCACCGGCGGTGATGTAGGGAATCAAAGCCTTCCGGCCGGCCTTGCGGCAGTCGGTCATACGCTTTTCCAGGCGATTCATAGCTCGATACCCTCCAGGTCGGCCACGGTGGCGATGTCCTTGTCACCCCGGCCCGACAGGTTCACCACGATGCTCTGTTCCGGGCTCATCTCGGCGGCCAGCTTGCGTGCATAGGCCAAACCGTGGGCCGTCTCCAGCGCGGGCATGATGCCCTCGCAGCGGGTGACCTCGTGGAACGCCTGCAGCGCCTCGTCATCGGTGACGCTGACGTACTGGGCACGGCCGGAGTCCTTCAACCAGGCGTGCTCCGGTCCCACTCCGGGGTAGTCCAGCCCGGCGGAGATCGAGTGCGTGCCCTGGATCTGCCCCGATTCGTTCATCATCAGGTAGGTGCGGTTACCGTGCAGCACCCCGGAACGGCCTTTACAGAGCGGAGCGGCGTGGCGTCCGGTCTCCACGCCCTCACCGCCGGCCTCGACGCCGTAGATGGCAACGGACTGGTCCGCCAGGAAGGGATGGAACAGGCCGATGGCATTGGAGCCCCCACCGACGCAGGCCACCAGGGCGTCGGGCAGCCGGCCCTCGCGCTCCAGCATCTGCCGGCGCGTTTCCCGCCCGATAACGGATTGAAAATCGCGGACCATCATCGGATAGGGGTGGGGGCCTGCCACGGTGCCGATGATGTAGAAGGTATCATCCACGTTGGCCACCCAGTCGCGCATGGCCTCGTTGAGCGCGTCCTTGAGGGTCCGGGTGCCGCCGTCCACGGCGCGCACCTCAGCGCCCAGCAAGCGCATGCGAAAGACGTTGACCGACTGGCGTTTGACATCGTCGGCACCCATGTAGACCACGCACTGCATGCCCAGGCGCGCGGCCACAGTGGCGCTAGCCACGCCGTGCTGGCCGGCACCGGTCTCGGCGATCACCCGCGGCTTGCCCATGCGTTTCGCCAACAGCGCCTGGCCGACGGTGTTGTTGATCTTGTGCGCACCGGTGTGGTTGAGATCCTCGCGCTTGAAGTAGATGCGCGCGCCCCCCACCCGGCTGCTCCAGCGCTCCGCCAGGTAGAGCGGCGTCGGGCGACCCACAAAGTCCTGCAGGTCGCGATCGATTTCCGCCAGGAACTCCGGGTCGTTGCGGAAATGCTCGTAGGCCCGCGCCAGCTCATCCAATGGGGCCATAAGGGTCTCGGAGACAAAGCGGCCTCCATAGGGCCCGAAGTGCCCCGTCTCGTCGGGGTAACGGTCGAACCCCGGAATGCGTTCGATCACATCAGTCGGCTTGGTGGACATTGCTCACCTCGTTGATGAATGCGGCCATGAGCTGCGGGTCCTTCACGCCGGGAGCCGATTCGACCCCCGAGCTCACGTCCACCGCGAACGGTCGAGCCTGTTTGACGGCATCGCCCACGTTATCCGGGCTCAGCCCACCGGCCATGATCAAAGGGACGCCGGCATCATGGGGCACCCGAGCCCAGTCGAACACCTCGCCGCTGCCGCCACTGGTGCCGCGGCTATGGCTGTCCAGAAGGAACCCCACCGCGGAGGGGTAACGGGCCACCCAAGCCTTCGGGTCCCCCGACTCGCCCATCGGGATGGCCTTGATGTACCGCCGATGGAATCCTTCGCAGAACTCGGGGGCCTCATCGCCATGGAACTGCAGGAGGTCGATGCGCAGTTCGCTTAGCACCTGGCGCACGAAAGCCGCCTGGGGGTCCTGGAACAGGGCAACCACGGTCACGAACGGGGGCAGCGCGTCGATGACGGCTTGCGCCGTGGCGCGATCCACCGCCCTGGGGCTGCGCTCGTGAAAGACCAGCCCCACGGCATCAGCGCCCAGGTGGGCGGCATCGCGGGCGTGTTCAGGGCGGGTGACCCCACAGATCTTTACTCGGGTTCGAAAGCTTTTGGCGCTCACAATTATCGCGTATCCGGATGAGAACTTGAATGGATAGCCGTTCATGCTAACCCGCGGCGGGTTACTCAGGCAAAGCGCGGTCGCCACCCCTGCAGCGGCAACCCGTGCACCTCCGGGTATTCCACCCCCACCAGGTACAAGCCCTCCGCAGGTGCCGTTGCGCCGGCGACGGTGCGGTCACGGCCGGCAAGCAACTCGGCCGTCCAGGCCACCGGGCGCTCCTGGCGGCCGATCAATGAGAGCGTGCCGGCGATGTTGCGCACCATGTGGTGCAGGAACGCGTTGGCCGTGATGTCCAGGTAGATGAACGGCCCTGCTGCTTGCACGGTCAATGCCCGGACCGTACGGACCGGGTGCTTGGCCTGGCAGGCCACGGCGCGGAAGGCGGAGAAGTCGTGTTCGCCCAGCAACGCGCCGGCGGCCTTGGCCATGAGCGAGGCATCCAGTGGGTACTTGGACCACGCCACCCGCCCCCGCAGCAACGCGGGCCGGGCGCGTCCGCAGCACCAGATGTAGCGGTAGCTCCTGGAAGTGGCGCCAAAACGGGCATGGAAGGTGTCGTCCACCGGCCGCGCCCAGCGCACCGCTACCCCACCGGGCAGATTCGAGTTGGCACCCAACACCCAGGCATGCTCCGGCCGGTAGGCGGCGGTTTCGAAGTGGACCACCTGCTCCGTGGCGTGCACCCCGGTATCGGTCCGGCCCGCGCAGGTTACGGTGACCGGCTCATCCGCCACGCGGGAGAGTGCCTTCTCCAGGGCCTCTTGAACCGACGGCGCGTGGTCCTGGCGTTGCCAGCCGCAGAAACCACTACCGTCATACTCCAGCCCCAGGGCCAGTCGAAAGATCATCGGGACTCCATGGCTGCCGGCTTGATCAGAACCAAAAGAGCAGGGCCGCGGTAACGCCAACCACCGGGGTCAACTGCCATAGCGGAGGGCGGACATCGTGCGGGACCCATACCCGCGGCGGCGGTCGGCGCTCCGCATGCACCATGGCCCGGGCGAAAACCCGGGCACCGAAGACGGCCGGTTGCCGCCAGGGACTGCCGCGGGCCCAGTCCCTCCGGGTGGCTGCCACCATGACCCGCAAGCGCGGCACGGTCTCCAGGGTGAGGACCAGGCGGACGGCCACCCGGTCGACGTCCAGCCCGACCAGGCGCAACGGTCGCAACACCCAGCCCAGCCCTGCGATCAGGTCGGCGCGCGACTGGCTTCGCATCAGCCAGTGCACGGCCGCCACCAGCGCCGCAAGGGCGAAAACGCGCAATA
The DNA here is from genome assembly GCF_003664325.1 of Alkalispirillum mobile. Lineage (NCBI taxonomy): Bacteria > Pseudomonadati > Pseudomonadota > Gammaproteobacteria > Chromatiales > Ectothiorhodospiraceae > Alkalispirillum > Alkalispirillum mobile. Next base: position 98,174 of record NZ_RCDA01000001.1, on the reverse strand, counting down.
GCCCCTCGGCAAGCCCCTCACGGCTGGGCACCGCCCCGGGTTCACCGCCCGGCCAGAGTGCCTGCCCGGGCGTGAGGAAGAGGTAGAGCACCGCGATGGAGAGAAACAGGAACTTGAGTTGCCACAGCCCGCGCGCGAGCCTGCGCCAACCCGGGGCGTCCCGCCAGGGCAGCAACCCGGCTACCAGCACCCCGGCGATGGCCACCTGGGCCATGGACGCCCGCGCCAGGACCGTTGCCAGCGCGATCACCAGCAGGACGCGGGTGGCCGGGTGCATGTCGCTCAGCCGAGGCTGTCCAGCAGCGCCTGCGCTTCCTTCTTCTGCTCGGGACTGCCGACCGAGACCACCTCGTTCAACAGTTCCCTGGCGCCGTCGGGATCACCCAGGTCCACGTAGGCCCGAGCCAGGTCGAGCTTGGTGGCAATCTCTTCTTCGTCGGCCTCCGCCCCCGGCTCGGGCTCGTCGTCGGCAGCCCGGTCATCGGTCGGCGCCGCAGTCCCATCGTCCGAGGCATCCTGGGCCGCCACGTCATCCAGGTTCAGCCCACCGAAATCCAGGTCAAACTCGTCGTCCCGGGCCTTGTCGGCGCCCTCGGCCTGCTCGGCAGACTCTGCCCTGTCTCGCCAACTGTCGTCGACCTCGAAGTCCAGTGACAGATCGCCCATTCCTTCGCCCTCCGACCGCTGCGAGACGCCTGCATCAGCGGCCTTACCATCGTCGGCATCCGGTTCATGCGGTTCGCTGCCCTGACGGGTTTCCGCCCCGTCGGCGGAGCGCTCTGTCTCCGGCAAGTCCAGGTCAAACGCCAGGTCGCCCCCGAACGGCTCGTCACTGCGCTTTAAATCACTCTGGTCCTCTGCCGCGGCATCGGGTTCACCCAGCGTCGGCAGCGTCGCCGTACCCGACGCATCCTCTACCTCCGGCGCACCGGCTGCAGACTGGTCGCCACCAAACAGCGGGTTATCCGGCGCGAACGCCTGCCCGATGGTGACGGCCCGCACCCAGTGCGGGTCGGACTGGCCGTCCACGCGATCCCAGAGGGCCTGCGCCTGCTGATCAAAGGCCTGCCGATCACCCGTCTCGGAAAGCACCTCGAGGAGACGCAGCCGGTACTCGCTACGTGCCGGGGTGTTGTTGAGCGCTGCAATCAGGGTCTCCCGGGCCCCATCCAGGTCGCCGGCCTCCGCCAGGCGATCTGCCTCCTTCAGGGGATCGGCCTCGTCGGCAGCGCCCTCGCCGGCCGCCGCCGCAACAGCCACACCGCCCGCAGCGACGCCGGCCTCACGGGCCGGCGGTTCAGCAATCGGTACTTCCTCGGCAGCCACACCGGTCTCACCACGACGGCGGCGCAACAACATCAACGCCAGCAGCCCGATAAGAATGGCGAGACCACCAATCGCCAGCGGCAGGCTGAGCCCGTCCAGCCAGCCCGTTGGCCGGGGTTCGGTTCCCGTCGGCGGCTGGGCGGGTGCGGCTTCCTCGTCCTCTTCCGCCAGGGCGTCATCCTCGACGGCAGGCTCGGCATCCGCCACGTCCGGGTCGGTAGGCGCCGTTTCGGGCTCCTCCTCCGGCGCCTCGGTGGTCACCTCGCTATCGGCAGGGTCCACAGGCACGGGCACCCCTTCCTCCAGCTCGACGGTAACCAAACGTTCCAGGCGGGCGAGTTCGTCCTGCATATCCGCCAGGCGCGCACGCAGGTCCTCATTCTCGGATCGAAGGCTCGCCTGCTCTTCCCGGGCGCGGATCAGCTCTTCACGCAACGCCCCGATGTTCTCTTCGCTCGGCTCGATATCGCCATCCAGCAGGTTGGCGATCTCTTCCTCATTGCGGTCCGATTCGGCGACTATCTGCAGTTGCTGATCCAGCTGCTCGCTATCCAGGACATCGGCAGGCGGCTCAGTCTCGGCAACGTCCGCATCGGGCTCATCGGTAACGGGCGCCTCTGCAGGGGCGCTGGCCAGTTGCCGGAACCGCTCCCTCGCCTGATCCGCATCAAGCTGGCGGGCCTGGTTGGCGGAGGGCACCTCCAGGGTGGCGCCCCGACGCAAACGGTTGATATCGCCATCGACGAACGCTTCGGGGTTCGCCTCGAAAAGGGCCACCGCCATCTGGTGGGCGTTCACCCCTTCGGCCCGGGCCTGTTCAGCGATCGCCCAGAGGGTTTCGCCGTCGCCGACCGGGCCGTATTGGCCATCACGGACTCCCGGCTGGGCCGATGGCGCACGCTCCGCCTCGGCGATCGGCACTCCTTCCACTTCCCGTCTTTCAGTAGCCGGGGCCGTGGGCGGGGCCGGCGCCTCGTCAGAATCACGGGGCGGGTCCAGCAATAGGGTGTACTCTCGGATCAACCGGCCCTGGGGCCAGTTAAGTTCCACCAGGAAGTCGACAAAGGGCTCGCGGAAGGGATTGCGGGTGTAGACCCGGACATGCGGGCCATCAGCGTCGTCCTCGACCACCTCGAAACGGATATCCCGCAGGTAGTGGGGCCGGTCCAGCCCGGCGCGGTCGAAGACCTCTTCCGGCGCCATCGTCACCTGCAGGTCTTCCAGCTTATCCCGGTCGCTCGCCTCCAGCGGTATGCGCGCCGACAACGGCTGGTTGAGGAATGAATCCTGCTCGATAGTGCCCAGCCCCAGTGCCAAGGCGGTGGAGGAGAACGTCAGACCGGCAACGGTGGTGATAATGGCCCGTTTTAGTAGCATCCCAATCCCTGAGTGATGATGCGCGGGCGGGCCTTGCACCCACCGCGCTGCGTTTCCTGATGCCCGCCCCACTTCAGGGGCGGGCATCCCCCGGACCTCAAATGTACTCGCGAATCAGTAGTTCAGCAATCTGAACACTGTTCAGGGCAGCGCCCTTGCGCACATTGTCGGCCACGACCCAGAGGTTCAGGCCGCGGGGATGGGAGATGTCCTCCCGGATACGACCCACGTAGACCGGGTCGTGAGTGGCGGCCTCGGTCACCGCCGTGGGGTAACCACCCGGTTCGCGGTCGTCCAGCACCTCAATGCCTTCGAACTGGCTCAGCAGCTCACGGGCCTTGGCCTCGGTGAGCTTCTCGCGGGTCTCGATATGCACGGCCTCGGAGTGACCGTAGAAGACCGGTACGCGGACCGCCGTCGGGTTCACCAGAATGCTCTCGTCGCCGAAGATCTTCTGGGTCTCCCAGACCATCTTCATCTCTTCTTTGGTGTACCCGTTGTCCAGGAACACATCGATGTGCGGCAGGCAGTTGAAGGCGATCTGCTTGGGATAGGCCTCGCACTCGACGGGCTTGCCGTTCAGCAGATTCGCGGTCTGGGTGGCCAGCTCCTCGATGGCCTCCTTGCCGGAGCCCGACACCGCCTGATAGGTGGCCACGTTGATCCGCTCGATGGTGGCAGCCTCGTGCAACGGCTTCAGCGCCACCAGCATCTGGATGGTGGAGCAGTTCGGGTTGGCGATGATGTTGCGCTTGGTGTAACCGGCCACGGCGTCCGGGTTAACCTCCGGGACCACCAGCGGGATATCCTCCTCGTAGCGGAAGTGCGAGGTGTTGTCGATCACCACGCAGCCCGCCTCGGCGGCCTTGGGCGCATACTCGGCGGAAATCGAGCCCCCCGCGGAGAACAGGCCGATCTGCACCTTGGAGAAATCAAAGGTGGCGAGATCCTGGATCTCGACCTGCTTGCCCTTGAACTCGATGGTCTTGCCCGCGGAACGGCTGCTGGCCAGCGGGTAGATGTTGCCTACGGGGAAGTCGCGCTCGGCCAGGATGGACAGCATGGTCTCGCCGACTGCACCGGTGGCGCCGACTACAGCGACATCGTAGGTCTTGCTCATTGGGTCGTCCCCTTTTCGCTTACAGAATTGGTTGATCGGTGATCCTGGGCCTCAGTCCCGGGCGCGCAGCGCGGCCACGACCGCATCGCCCATTTCGGCGGTGCTGACGGTTCGGGACTGGCGGGCGGCGATATCCGGAGTGCGCAGGCCTTGGTCCAGCACGTCGCCCACCGCCTGCTGTACCCGGTCCGCCAGCGCCCCCTGATCGAGACTGTAGCGCAGCATCATCGCCACGGACAGAAGCGTCGCCAGCGGATTCGCCAGCCCCTTGCCGGCGATATCGGGTGCGGAGCCGTGCACCGGCTCGTACAGCCCCTTGCTGTGTACGTCCAGCGAGGCGGAGGGCAGCATGCCGATGGAGCCGGTGAGCATGGCCGCGCAGTCGGAGAGCACGTCACCGAACAGGTTGCTGGTGACCATGACGTCGAACTGCTTGGGCGCCCGCACCAGTTGCATGGCGGCATTGTCCACGTACATGTGGCTCAACTCCACGCCGGGATAGTCACCGGCCACGCGCTCCATCACCTCGCGCCAAAGCTCGGAGACCTCCAGCACATTGGCCTTGTCCACGGAGCAGACCCGGCTACCGCGCTTGCTGGCGATGTCAAAGGCCAGACGGCCCACGCGGTCGATCTCCGACTCGCTGTAGACCATGGTGTTGTAGCCCTGGCGCTCGCCGCTCTCGAGCGTGCGGATTCCCCGCGGCTCGCCGAAATAGATGCCCCCGGTGAGCTCCCGCACGATCATGATGTCCAGACCGGCCACCACGTCGTGCCGCAGGCTGGAGGCGTCCGCCAGTTGCGGGTAGAGAATGGCCGGCCGCAGGTTGCCGAACAGGCCCAGCTCGGCCCGGATGGCCAACAGGCCGCGCTCGGGCCGCAGCGGGCGGTCCAGCTGCTCCCAGCGCGGGCCACCCACCGCCCCCAGCAGGATGGCGTCGGCATCGCGGGCCAGGGCCAGGGTCTCGTCCGGCAGCGGTTTGCCGTGGGCCTCGTAGCCAGCACCGCCGATAGGGGCCTCTTCCAGATTGCAGTCGAAGCCGTAGTCGTCGCGCAGGGCCTCGAGGAGCTTGCGCGCCTCGGCCACGATCTCCGGGCCGATGCCATCGCCCGGGGTAATCAGGATATCAGCAGTCATGCAGGGTCCTTTGCGGGGTCGTGGAGGCCAGCGTCAGCTGCCCTCTTCCAGGTCGGTGAAGAGCCACGGCGCCTGCTCGCGGCGGCGGGCCTCATAGGTGCGGATGTCCTCGGCGTGCTTCAGGGTCAGGCCGATCTCATCCAGCCCCTCGAGCAGGGCGTGCTTGCGGAAGCCGTCAATCTGGAAGTCAAAGGCCTCACCGGAGGGCGTGCGCACCTGCTGCTCGGGCAGGTCGACCTCCAGTTGGTAACCCGGCGTGTCTTCGACCTCCTTGAACAACTGGTCTACCTGCTCCTCGGTGAGCACCAACGGCAGCAGGCCGTTCTTGAAGCAGTTGTTGTAGAAGATATCGGCGAAGCTGGGGGCGATGATGGCGCGGAACCCGAAGTCCTTCAAAGCCCAGGGCGCGTGCTCGCGGGAGGAGCCGCAACCGAAGTTCCGCCGGGTCAGGAGGATGCTGGCGCCTTCATAGCGGGGCTGGTTCAGGACGAAATCCGGGTTGACCGGGCGCTGGCTGCAATCCATGTCCGGCTGACCCTCGTCCAGGTAACGCCATTCGTCGAACAGGAAGGGACCAAACCCGGTACGGCGGATGGACTTGAGAAACTGCTTGGGGATGATGGCGTCGGTGTCCACGTTAGCCCGGTCCAACGGCGCCACTACCCCCTTGTGCGTGATGAATGGTTCCATGAGGCGATCAATCCTCTTCGGTATCGGCTTCTTCCTGGATGACTTCGCCGGTCTGCTCAATGTCCTCTCCGGCGCCCTCGATGGTGGCACAACCGCTCACCAGCAGGCCCAGCAGCATGAGAATCGCGAAGTAACGCATGGTCCGACCTCCAGGGGAGAATAAAGTCAGCCGGTGGCCCCTGAGGCCCACCGGCTCCGGGATCAATGCGGCATCACTGCTGTTCGGGCCAGTGTCGCACGTCCACAAAGTGGCCGGCGATGGCCGCGGCCGCAGCCATGGAAGGGTTGACCAGGTGCGTCCGGCCGCCCTGCCCCTGCCGCCCCTCGAAATTCCGGTTCGAGGTGGAGGCGCAACGCTCACCGGCCTGCAACCGGTCGGCGTTCATGGCCAGGCACATGGAGCAGCCCGGCTCGCGCCATTCGAAACCGGCCTCGATAAAGATCTTGTCCAGGCCTTCCTTCTCGGCCTGGGCCTTCACCACCCCCGAGCCGGGAACCACCAGCGCCTGGGTCAGCGTGTCAGCCACCTTGTGACCGCGGACCACCTCGGCGGCGGCGCGCAGGTCCTCGATCCGGGAGTTGGTGCAGGAGCCGATAAAGACGCGATCCAGCTGGATTTCCTTGATCGGCGTACCGGGCTGCAGGCCCATGTAATCGAGCGCACGGCCCATGCTGCTGCGCTTGACCTCGTCCTGTTCCTCGAAGGGGTTCGGCACCCGGCCACCCACCGGCACCACCATCTCCGGGGAGGTCCCCCAGGTGACCTGCGGCTCGATCTCGGCGGCATCCAGCACCACCACCCGGTCGAACTCAGCGTCCGGGTCACTGTGCAGGGTCTTCCAGTACTCGACCGCCTTGTCCCAGTGCTCGCCCTTGGGTGCGAAGGGGCGGCCGCGCACGTACTCGATGGTCTTGTCGTCCACTGCCACCATGCCGCAGCGGGCACCGCCTTCGATGGACATGTTGCAGATGGTCATCCGGCCCTCGACGGAGAGCGAGCGGACGGCTTCACCACCGAACTCGATGGCGTAGCCGGTGCCCCCGGCAGTGCCGATCTTGCCGATGATGGCCAGGACCACATCCTTGGCAGTGACGCCCCGGCCCAGCTGGCCGTCCACGCGGACCAGCATGCGTTTGGCCTTCTTCTGCACTACCGTCTGGGTGGCCAGCGCGTGCTCCACCTCGGAGGTGCCGATCCCGAAAGCGAGGGCACCCAGGGCGCCGTGGGTCGAGGTGTGCGAGTCGCCACAGACCACCGTCATGCCGGGCTGCGTCGCACCCTGCTCCGGCCCCACCACGTGGACGATCCCCTGGCGCCGGTCCAGCATGCCGTACTCGGTAATGCCGAACTCCTCGCAGTTCTTGTCCAGCGTCTGCACCTGCACCCGGGAGACCGGATCAGCGATACCCTGGGCCCGATTGGTGGTGGGCACGTTGTGGTCGGTGACCGCCAGGTTGGCCTCTACCCGCCAGGGCCGGCGGCCGGCCAGGCGCAACCCCTCGAAGGCCTGCGGCGAGGTCACTTCGTGCAGCAGCTGGCGATCCACATACAGCAGCGCAGAACCATCGGGGTTCTCACGCACCACATGGGCTTCCCAGAGCTTGTCGTAAAGGGTCTTGCCAGACATAGCGATCACCATCAGTGTCTTGCGGGACAAACGGGCGGCGCGCTGCACCGCCCTTGATTCAGCGCTCCAGTATATCGAAATCGCGCTATTGATTCATATCAGGGCAAACGGGCACCGGGAACCAGTGCTCAATGCGCCTCGCGTTGCAGGCTCACCCATGCCAGCACCGCGGCCACTGCCGCCACCAGCGCCCCCAGGTAGTAGGTATGGCCACCCCAGTCATCCCACAACCACCCGGCCACCAGGCTGCCCAGCGCCACCCCGGCCCCAAAGGTCAGGCTGCTGTAGAGCGCCTGCCCCCGGCCCTGGTTGCCGCCGACGAAGTAACGGTTGATGGTGTGGATGCCCACCGCGTGGTAGACGCCGAACGTCGCCGCATGCAGCGTCTGCGAGAGCGCCACCAGGGCAAGACTGTCCACGAAGGCGCCGAGCAGCAGCCAACGCACCACCGCCAGCACCAGGGCAATGGTGAGCAGCAAACGGGGGCCGTAACGGGGCAATAACCGGTGCATGACCAGGAACAGCAACACCTCGGCGACCACGCCCACCGCCCACAGGATCCCGATGGTGCTACCGGAATAGCCATGATCCTCCAGGTAAATGCTGAAGAAAGCGTAGAAGGGCCCGTGGCTGGCCTGCAGCAGCATGCAGGCGAGCAGAAAGCCCAGCACGTGGGGCTGACGCAGGACCGCGAGGAACGGCGGATGATCCCCATTACCCTGGCCATTGCGCCCCTCCGGCGCGATCAGCGCAGAGATCCAGAGCCCGGCGAACAGCAGCAAAATGCCCCAGGGCAGGAGGTCCAGACCGAAGTGATCCACCGCCCGGCCAAAGCCGATCACCGTGACGATGAACCCTACCGAACCCCACAGCCGCACCAGGCTGTAGACCTGAGGACGCTGCCCCAGGTGGTTGAAGGTGTTGGCCTCGAACTGAGGCAGAGCGGCGTTCCAGAAAAAGCTGAACCCGGCCATGACCAACGCCATCCACCAAAACCCGCCCTCCACCAGGGCCCCGGCGAACAGCAGGAGCGCCGCCAATGCCGCCAGCCGCACGATGAGCATGCGCCGGCCCAGGTGATCGGCCAACCAGCCCCAGAGATTCGGGGCGATGATCTTGGTGGCGTGCAGAATGGCCAGCAGCTGGCCTATCTCGGCGGAACTGAAGCCGAGTTGCCGCAGGTAAGGGCCCCAGTAAGGTACCAGGGCACCCAGGGCGGCAAAGAAGAAAAAGTAAAAGCTGGATAACCGCCAGTAGGGTAATGCTGAGGCCATCAGCGGTTGCTGGCGGGTATCGTCGGCGTCTCGGCGTTTACGTCGGCGCACTGGGCGCGGTGGCGCAGCCAGTGATCCATGAGGGTCAGGGCCATCATGGCCTCGGCGATGGGTACGGCACGGATACCCACGCAGGGGTCGTGCCGCCCCTTGGTGACCACCGGCACCGGTTCGCCGGCAGCATCGATGGTCCGGCCCGGCACGAGGATGCTGGACGTGGGCTTGAGCGCGATGCGGGCGACTACATCCTGCCCAGTGGACAGCCCACCCAGCACACCACCGCTGTTATTGCTGGTGAAGCCCTCCGGGGTGAGCTCATCACGGTGTTCACTGCCATGTTGCATGACACTGGCAAACCCCGTCCCCAGCTCAACCCCCTTGACCGCGTTGATGCTCATCAGTGAGTGGGCCAGGTCCGCATCCAGGCGGTCGAAGACCGGCTCACCCAGACCCGCAGGGCAGCCACGGGCCACCACGGTAACCGCAGCGCCAATGGAGTTGCCGGACTTGCGCAGGTCGTGCATGAACGACTCGAGATCCGGCACCCGCTCCGGGTCGGCACTGAAGAAAGGGTTCTGATCCACCGCCATCCAGTCCTTGATGCACAGTTCGATCGGTCCGAGCTGGGTCAGGCAGCCCTGGACGGTGATACCCAGCCGCTCCCGCAGGTACTTACGGGCAATCCCTCCAGCGGCCACCCGCATGGCGGTCTCCCGCGCCGACGACCGGCCACCGCCGCGATAGTCACGCACGCCATACTTCTGGGTGTACGTGTAATCGGCGTGACCCGGCCGGAAACGCTGGGCGATTTCGGAGTAGTCCTTGGAGCGCTGGTCCTGATTCTCGATAAGCAGCCCGATGGGCGTGCCGGTGGTGTACCCCTCGAAGACCCCCGACAGGATACGGACCTGGTCGGGCTCCTTGCGCTGCGTCGTGAACTTGGACGTCCCCGGGCGACGGCGATCAAGATCGTGCTGGAGATCGGCCTCGCTCAGTGGCAGCCCGGGTGGACAACCATCGACAATCGCCCCCAGCGCAGGCCCGTGGCTCTCGCCGAAGGTGGTGACGGTAAACAGTTTGCCTAACGTATTTCCTGACATGCCGCTATTCTAACCGCTTTTGCGGTCGGTTGCCGGCCCCGCTGCTTGCTCCAGGCTCAGGGCCATGACGTAGTCATCCATCACGAACCCGCCACCGATCTCCTTGCACTGCTGCCCCTGGCAGACAAACCCTGCGCGCCGGTAGAAGGCCAGGGCTTCGTCATTGGAGCGGTTCACCGTGAGGGTCAGAGCGCTGTGGCCTGCATGGGTCACCTGCCGGGTTACCGCCTCCAGCAGCAGCATGGCCCCTCCGCGGCGCTGGTGATCAGGGTGAACGTAAAGCTTGTGCAACCGCGCCGCAGCGCCATCGTGGGGCGCCCAGGCGGCGAACCCCGCCACCGCCCGGTCAACCCTGCGGACCAACAGCAGCCAGTTGACAAGCCCCTGCAACTCGCGACGCAGCAACTCCGGGGCGTACATCCAGTCAAGCATGTACCGGATCTGCCCGTCACTGATCATTCCCCGGTAACACTGCCACCAAGTCTCGGCGGCCACGCGCCGGACCACCGGGATGTCATCGGTGGTGGCGGGCCGCCAGTCGAAATAATCGTCCGAGGTGCCTTGTCGCATGATCAGCATCCGTGCCCGGGGGTATGAAGAAGCCGGCAGGACCGGCGGCGGCCTGCCGGGTCAGGCCCCGTCAACCAGGGGGTCGTCCGGCTCTACCTCCGGATACTCGTTGACCACCCGGTCGCTGCGGGCGTCCCGCTCCAGCAGGATCACCCCGTAGCCCCAAAGATTGGCCAGGTGCCGCAGCACCTGCAGCGTGCTGGCGGAATCCAGGAGCACGCCGTCCACCACCCGATGCTCCAGGATCAGCTTGCGATCCCCCACCAGGTCCACATCAACCACCTGCAGATCCACTTCCTGGCGCGCCAGATCGTACTGTGCCGCCAACGACTGGCGCAGTTCCCGGTAACCGGCGTCATCGTGGATGGCAGTGACCTCCAGGTCGGGGTCCTCGGCGTCGTTGTGGATACGGAACAACCGCCACTGGCGCATCAACCGCGGACTCAGGAACTGCTGGATGAAGCTCTCGTCCCGGTACTCCGCCCAGGCGTGCTTCCAGGTGCCCAACGGGTCCTGGTTACCGGCGATGTCCGGGAACCAGCGCCGGTCCTCGTCGGTGGGCGACTCACAGATCCGTTTAATGTCCTGAAGGATGTCAAAACCGAGGGCATAGGGGTTGATGCCCGAGAACCGGGGGTCGTCGAAGTCCGGTTGCGCCACCACGTTGGTATGGTTGTGCAAGAACTCAAGGTAGGCGCCATCGTCAATCTGACCGGACTGGTGCAGACGGTTCATGATGCTGTAGTGCACCGTCGTGGCGCAGCCCTCGTTCATCACCTTGGTCTGCTTCTGCGGATAGAAGTACTGCGCCACCTGCCGCACGATGCGCAACACCTCGCGCTGCCAGTGATGCAGCCGCGGCGCCCGCTTTTCCAGGAAGTAGAGCAGGTTCTCCTCGGGCAACCCCAACCGGCGTTGGCGCGCATCCAGCGCCTGCAGTTCCGGCGGGGGACTCCCCCCGGACTCGGGCGTGGGCACCGTCCGCCAGAGGTCGTTGAAAGTGGCCTCCAGGTACTGCCGCCGCGCCTCCTCCCGCTCCCGTTCCTGGCGCAGGTTGAGCCGGCCCTTGCGCGGGAAACGGTGGACCCCGTGGCTCATGAGCGCATGCGCCGCATCGAGCAGCCGTTCCACCGCCTGCACCCCGTAGCGCTCCTCGCACTGGGTGATGTAGCCCTTGGCAAAATCCAGGTAGTCCAGAATGCCCTCGGCGTCGGTCCAGGTCCGGAACAGCTGATTATTCTTGAAGAAATGGTTGTGGCCGAATGCGGCGTGGGCGATCACCAGCGTCTGCATGGTCATGGTGTTCTCTTCCATGACGTAGCTGATGCAGGGGCTTGAGTTGATAACGATCTCGTAGGCCAGCCCAGTCAGGCCCTTGCGGTAGTGCATCTCGTCGCGGGCGAAATGCTTGCCAAACGACCAGTGCCGGTAGAACAGCGGCATGCCGAGGCTGGAGTAGGCATCCAGCATCTGCTCGGAGCTGATCACCTCGATCTGATTGGGGTAGGTGTCCAACCCCAGCTCCTCGTGGGCGATGCGCTCCACGGCATCATGGACCCGCTTGAGTTTGTCGTAGTCCCAATCCGCCCCGCGATAGAGCAGCCGGGCACTCTCCTCCAACCTCGTCATAGGCCCGCTCCCAGCTTATCGACAGGCGTAAACAGCTCGCGGAACACCGGGAAGATCTCGTCCCGGCGGCGTACCCGCCGCATGGCCATGACCGGCTGGGTACTGGCCACCTTCTCGTAGGCGCGCCACAGGTCCGAGGCCATGTGCAGCCCCTGCCCCCCCACCTCGATGTAGGCGAAGTACTGGCAGAGCGGCAGGATGGTCTCGCGCATCGTCTGGATGACGCGAGGGTTGTCCGCCGGGGTGTTATCGCCGTCCGAGGCCTGCGCCGCGTAGATGTTCCAACGTTCCTCCGGGTAACGGTCCCGTTGCACCCGGTACATCTCGTCCAGCGCCGGCGAGACCAGGGTACCGCCGGTCTCCCGGCTGTAGAAAAAGGTCTCCTCGTCCACTTCCTGGGCGATATGCGTGTGGCGAATGAATACGACGTCCACGTGCCGGTAACGCCGCTCCAGGAAGAGGTAAAGGAGCATGAAGAAGCGCTTGGCCAAATCCTTCATGTCTTCGGTCATGGAGCCGGAGACGTCCATCAGACAGAACATGACCGCCTGCGATACCGGCTGCGGCACCGGCTCGAAACGGTTGAAGCGGATGTCGATGGGGTCGATCCAGGGGATCTGCCGTGCGCGCCGGGTTTGCCGGTCCAGCTCCTCCACCAGTGCGCGGAGCCGCTCTGGATCGCTGCCGCTGCGCTCCAACCGGTCGATCTCCAGCTCCAGGTCGCGCAACGCCTCGCGCTTCGGGCGGCGCAGCGCAATCCGCCGCGACAGGCTATTGCGCATGGTACGGGTCAGATTGAGGTTGGAGGGCGAGCCGCTCACGCTGTAGCCGGCCCGCTGATTGGCGAAACGCTCGGTCTTTTTCAGATCCTTCTTGACCAGGTCCGGCAGGGCCAGGTTCTCGAAGAAGAGGTCCAGGAACTCATCCCGCGAGACCATGAACTGAAACTCGTCCTGCCCTTCGCCATCCGGACTGCCTTCGCCGCGTCCACCGCCACCCCCGCCCCCTTCGGGCCGGGGGATGACATCACCCACGCGGTATTCCTTGTTGCCGGGCAGCACGTGCTCGCGGGCGCCCGAATCGCTCCCCTTGCGGAAGCTCGGCTCACCGAGGCCATCTGCAGGGATACTGATCTGCTCCCCCTCGCCACGCATGTCCTTGACGCTGCGCTTGGCGGAAGCATCGCGCACGGCGTCCAGAACCTGCCGCTTGGCCCGGCGAAGAAACCGCTGCCGGTTGGCCAGGCTTTTGTCCTTGGGGTTGAGCCGCCGGTCGATGATATTGACCACGGGCTGACCTCCCCGGGGATTACCCGGCCTGTTTGACTCGCATGTACCACTCCACCAGCCGGCGGACCTGGCGCTGGGTATAACCGCGCTCCACCATCCGCTGAACGAACTCGGTGTGCTTGCGCTCGGTCTCGGAATCGGCCTTGCTGGCAAAGCTGATCACCGGGAGCAGGTCCTCCACCTGGCTGAACATACGCTTCTCGATCACCTCGCGGATCTTCTCGTAGCTGGTCCAGCGGGGCATGTCGCCACCGCGCTGCGCCTGGGCGCGCAGGGCAAACTTGACCACCTCGTTACGAAAATCCTTCGGATTGGCGATGCCTGCCGGCTTCTCCGTCTTGGACAGCTCCTGGTTCAGCGTCTGGCGGTCCATCAGCTGGCCGGTATCGGGGTCCTTGTAGTCGTGGTCCTCGATCCAGGCGTCTGCGTACGCCACATAGCGCTCGAACAGGTTCTGCCCGAAGTCACTGTAGGACTCCAGGTAGGCCTTCTGGATCTCGTTGCCGATGTACTCCGCGTAGCGCGGTGCCAGCTCAGCCTTGATCAACTCGAGGTACTTGCGCTCGGTTTCCTCCGGCAGCTGCTCGCGCTTGATGGCCTGCTCCAGCATGTACAACAGGTGGACCGGGTCGGCAGCCACTTCACGGGTGTCGTAGTTGAAGGTCTCCGAGAGCACCTTGAACGCGAAGCGCGTGGACACCCCGCCCATGCCCTCGTCCATGCCCGCCTGGTCGCGATACTCCTGCATTGACTTGGCCCGCGGGTCGGTGTCCTTGAGGCTCTCGCCGTTGTAGACCCGCATCTTTGAGTACAGGCTGGAGTTCTCGTGCTCCTTCAACCGGGTCAGCACCGTGAACCGCGCCAGCATGTCCAGCGTGCCCGGGGCACAAGGCGAGTCGGCGAGCTCACTGTTCTGAATCAGCTTGCCGTAAATAAGCTCCTCTTCGTCCACCCGAAGGCAATAGGGCACCTTGATCACCGAGATTCGGTCGATAAAGGCCTCGTTATTCTTGTTGTTGCGGAAGGTCTGCCACTCCGCCTCGTTGGAGTGGGCCATGACGATCCCCTGGAAGGGAATGGCCCCGATGTTCTCGCTGCCCACGTAATTGCCCTCCTGGGTGGCGGTGAGCAGCGGGTGAAGCATCTTGATAGGCGCCTTGAACATCTCCACGAACTCCAACAGGCCCTGGTTGGCGCGGTTGAGCCCGCCGGAATAGCTGTAAGCATCGGTGTCGCTCTGGCTGTAGAGCTCCAGCTTTCGGATATCCACCTTGCCCACCAGCGAGGAGATGTCCTGGTTGTTCTCATCGCCCGGCTCGGTCTTTGCGATGGCTATCTGGCGCAGTTTTGAGGGGTATACCCGCGCCACGCGGAACCGCCCGATGTCGCCGCCGAACTCATCCAGCCGTTTCACCGCCCAAGGGGAGATCAAGCCGGTGAGCCGCCGACTCGGGATGCCGAAACGCGACTCCAGCTCCTCGCCCATGGTCTCGGGATCAAACAGCCCGAGCGGGCTTTCGAACACCGGAGAAAGCTCGTCGCCCGCCTTGAGCACATAGATGGGGTAGTGCTCCATCAGGCTCTTCAAACGCTCGGCCAGTGATGACTTACCTCCGCCCACCGGACCCAGCAGGTAGAGGATCTGCTTGCGCTCTTCCAGCCCCTGGGCCGCGTAGCGGAAGAACCCCACGATGCGCTCAATGGTCTCCTCCATGCCGTAAAAGTCATGGAAAGCCGGATAGAGCTTGATGGTGCGGTTCATGAAGACCCGGCCCAGACGCTCGTCTTTGGCCGTGTCGACCACTTCGGGTTCCCCTATGGCCTCCACCAGCCGCTCCGCGGCCGTGGCATACATCAAGGGATTGTCGCGGCATTGCTCGAGATACTCCGCCAGGCTCATCTCATGCTCCTGGCGTTTTTCATAGGCCCTGGCGTACTGTGCGATCAGCGCTTCGGCAGAATCCATAAGCGACCCTCCTGAGGTCCGGCTCGCTAAGTCGCGGGCCACGTCTGATTGGACGTGGCCGTCGGTTCACAGTTCCCCGCAGGGCGGCAGCAATGTCACACTGCGGACTAACGACCCACGTAGATGTACTGAATCAGGTCATCGATCATGTGCTTCTGATCACCGATGACCCAACGCATCAGGTCCCCGCTGGAGACCACGCCCTCCAGGTCAGCGCCGTCGTAGACCGGCAGGTGGCGCACACGGCGCTCCAGACAGACGGCCATGGCCGCCTCGATGGTCATGGTCGGTGGCACCACCGCAACCTCCCGGGTCATGACTTCCGAGACGGGGGTCTTCTCCGGATCCTTGCCGCCATGCACCACCCGGGTCATGACGTCCCGCTCCGTGAAGATGCCCCTCAAACTCCCCTTGTCCATCACCAGCACACTGCCCACGTGCCCATCCACCATGGTATTGATGGCCTCGGTCACGGAGGCTTTGGCATCAACGCTGTAAAGTGCCACGCCCTTGTCCTTCAGGACGGCATGCAGGGTGTTATCCATTGGTCGTTCTCCTGCCTATTGTCGGGTGGTGTGTCATTAAAAGCATAGACCACAGGGCCGGGAAACCACCCCCCGAGGTGGATAATTTTTCTGCCGAGACGAGTTGAAATAGGTCCGGGAACCCGCTGATTTGGCGCTTCTATCGCCAGGAAAGTTTCCCCGTTTCATGCACCTGTACGGGATCGAGACACAAAAAA
This sequence comes from Alkalispirillum mobile, assembly GCF_003664325.1. Classification (NCBI taxonomy): domain Bacteria; kingdom Pseudomonadati; phylum Pseudomonadota; class Gammaproteobacteria; order Chromatiales; family Ectothiorhodospiraceae; genus Alkalispirillum; species Alkalispirillum mobile. The sequence continues at coordinate 82,326 of NZ_RCDA01000001.1, read as the reverse complement.
GCCCCGGGCAACAAACGTGCACCGGGGCCCCTGCGTGCGGAACAGCGGAAAAACCTGAGCGTCAGGGCCGCTCCCCCTGCTCCTCGCCCTCCTTCTCCTCCTTTTCCGGGGGCAGGAGGTCCTGCTTGGTTACCCCGAGCGCCAGCGCCGAGGCACTGGCCACATATATAGAGGAGTAAGTACCAATCAACACGCCCACCGCGAGCGCCGTGGCGAAGCCACGAATCAGTTCCCCCCCGACGACCATCAGCGAGCCGACCACCAGCAGGGTGGTGAACGAGGTGACCAGGGTCCGGGACAGCGTCTGGTTGATGGAAATGTTCATCACCTCGCGCGACCCTGCCTTGCGGATCTTCAGGAAGTTCTCCCGGATCCGGTCGAAGACCACGATGGTGTCGTTGAGCGAGTAGCCGATGATAGCCAGCACCGCCGCCAGCACTGTGAGGTCGAACTGCATGCGGGTGATGGAGAAAAAGCCCAGCACCAGGATGATGTCGTGCAGCAGCGCCGCCACCGACCCGATGGCAAAGCGGTACTCGAAGCGGAACGCCACATACAACAGGATGCCGCCAAGCGCATAGAGCATCGCCAGCAGCCCCTGCTCCGTGAGTTCACGACCCACCTGTGGACCGACAAACTCCACCCGACGCAGGTCGACGTCGGCATTATCCGACTGCAGGGCGTCCAGAATCTCCTCACTGATGGTGGCGCTCTCCGCATCCTCACGCGGCGGCACCCGGATCATCACGTCCCGCTGCGTCCCGAAGAACTGGACGGCCGCATCGCCGTAACCGGCCTCCTCCAGCACCGACTCGATACGGTCCAGATCGGCCGCCTCGGGGTAACCCACCTCCACCACCGTCCCACCGGTGAAGTCGATGCCCAGGTTCAGCCCTTGGTATGCGAGCGAACCGATCGAGGCAAGCAGCAGCACCACCGACAGCACCAACCCCAGCCGGCGCTTGCCCAGAAAGTCGATCCGGGGTTCTCGTTTAAATAACTCCATATCGCCCCCGTCAGATCTTCAGCGCTTCGACGCGCTTGTTGCCGCCGTAGATGAGGTTAATAACCGCCCGCGTGCCCAGGATGGCGGTGAACATGGAGGTCACCAGCCCGATGGACAACGTCACCGCAAAGCCCTGAACCGGGCCGGTGCCGAACACGAACAGCACGACGGCGGCGATCAACGTGGTCACGTTGGCGTCCGCAATGGTGGAGAAGGCCTTGCCGTAGCCCTCGCTGATCGCCCTCTGAATACTGGATCCGGCGTGCAGCTCCTCGCGTATTCGCTGGAATATGAGGACGTTGGCGTCCACTGCCATCCCCACCGTGAGCACGATGCCGGCAATACCAGGCAGCGTCAGGGTCGCCTGCAGCAGCGACAGGATGGCGACGATGAGCACCAGGTTGGTGATCAGAGCCAGATTGGCCACCAGGCCAAACACCCGGTAGTAGAGCGCCATGAAGACGACCACCAGGGCGAACCCGATCACCACGGCCAGGAAGCCCTGCCGGACGTTCTCCGCACCCAGGCTCGGGCCGATGGTCCGCTCCTCGACGATGTCGATGGGCGCGGCCAGGGCACCGGCACGCAGCAGCAGGGCCAGGTTGCGGGCCTCGGAGCTGCTGTCCAGGCCGGTGATCCGGAAGCTCGAACCCAATGGCTCCCGGATGTTGGCCACGCTGATCACCTCGCGAACCTCGGTGACCTCGCGCTGCGGTTCGTCGTTCACCAGCACCATTTCCGATTGGCGCTCAATGAACACCACCGCCATCAGGTCACCCACGTGGTCGCGGGTGATGCGGTTGAACTGCCGACCCGCGGCACCGGACAGCCGGATGTTGACCTGTGGCCCGCCGGTCTCCTGGTCGAGCCCGGAGGCGGCGTGCACGATGCGGTCACCGGTCATCATCACGTCCCGCTGCAGCACCACGTGGCCGCCATCACGCTCCTGGAAGAGTTCGGAGGATGGCGGGATGCGGGGCGAGTCCGGATCGCCGTCAAACGGGTAGTTCTCCATATCCACCAGCCGGAACTCCAGCGTGGCAGTGGCGCCCAGAATCTCCTTGGCCCGCGCCGGGTCCTGCACGCCGGGCAGCTGGACCACGATGCGCTCGGCCCCCTGGCGCTGGATCACCGGCTCGGCCACGCCCAGCTCATCGACCCGGTTCCGCAGGGTGGTGATGTTCTGGCTGACCGAGAACTGAATCAGTTCGTCCAGCTCCTCCTCACTGACCCGTGCGATCAGGTAGAAATTGCCGTCGGACTCCTCCTGATCGAACTCCAATTCGTCGAAGTCCTCCTGCAGGAGGCGCTGGGCCTCCTCGCGCGCAGGGGCTTCACGGAAGGAGACCCGCACCGCCAGGTCGTCATAGGCCTCGACCTGCCCGTAGCGGATGCGATTCTGCCGAAGCACCGTCCGGAAGTCGTTGACGTGGCGCTCGACCGTTTGCTCCTTGAGCGCGTTCACGTCCACCTCCAGCAGGAAGTGGACGCCGCCCCGGAGGTCCAGCCCCAGGTACATGGGCTCCGCATTCAGCGCACGCAGCCAGTTGGGGGTGGCCGGGGTCAGCGTCATGGCGACCGTGTAGTCACGGCCCAGTTTGGCGGAGACCCGGTCCGCCGCCTCCATCTGGTCGTCCACGCTCTCGAAGCGGATGAGGTACAGCCCTTCCAGGGTCTCGGCCCCGGTCGGGTTCAGCCCCTCCTCCTCCAGGAAACGCAGCAACTCCTGCTGGGTCTCCTGGTCCGGTGGCTCGCCATCCGCGGTGGAGATCTGCAGGGTGGGGTCCTCACCGAACAGGTTTGGCAGGGCGTAGAGCACGCCGATGCCAATCACCACGATGAGAATCAGGTACTTCCAGAGGGGGTAGCGGTTCATTCTGCCTCCGCCAACGGGCGCAACCTGTTACTGCGCCGGCCGGTCCTTGTCCTGGGTGGCATCCTCAGAGCCCTCGGCGCCCTTCTCGGTCTCTTCGGCCGAAGCCTCCTCGGCAGGAGCCGGCTCGTCAGACTGGTCGTCGACCTGGGGCTGCTGCTCCTGCTTCTTGGCATCCTTCTTCGCCTGCTGCGCGGCCTTTTCCTGCTCCTTGATCGTCCCCTTGGGCATCACGTTGGCCACGGCATTCTTCTGCACGCGCACCTGCTGGCTCTTGGAGACCTCCAGGGTGATGAAAGTTTCACCCACGGCGGTCACCCGGCCCAGCACCCCGCCGTTGGTGACAACCTCATCACCGCGGGAGAGTTCGCCGACCATTTTCTGGTGCTCTTTCTGGCGCTTCTGCTGCGGGCGGATGAGCAAAAACCAGAAAATGGCCATCATCAGGACCAAGAAGATGATCCCGAAAAGCGGATTGCCCTGCTCGCCGCCCCCTTGGGCCATGGCAGTGGAAATGAAAAAGTCCATCACGCGCTCCTGTCTTTATCTTGATCGGTTCCGGCTGCCCCGGCGGAATGCACCAGTGCAGACGGCTGCCAGCGGCTTCAGTCCTGCTCCCAGGACTGCTCCACGGTGCCCTTGGGCATCTGGTGGGCCACGAACTGGCGCTGCACCACCCACTCCTGCTCAGGGGTGACCTGCAGCCCCATCCAACTGTCACTCAGCCAGGTGATCCGACCCAGGTCGCCACCGTTGGTGACCACCTCGTCGCCCTCGTTCAACTCGCTAAGCATCTGGCGATGGGCCTTCATCCGCTTCTGTTGAGGCCGGATCACCAGGAACCAGAACACCGCGATGAGCACCAGGGTGAAGACCAGGAAGCTCATGCCGCCGCCTCCGCCGGCTCCACCCTGCGCCATGGCAGGGGAGATGAAAAAGTCCATCCGTTCTCCTCCAGCTTTACCGGGCGCGGCAGGCGCCCGGTCCCAAAAGGGGGCTATTATGGCACAGCCCCGCACTTACTCGAACCTCGACTGGGACTCGCCTTTGCACTCAGGGCCTTGGGGCGAAAAGCGTAGCTGCAATCCCAATCAGCCGGCGCGCGAGGGCGCCGGTGGCGCCGTCTCGCCACGCAGCCCATAGAATGTCTCCACCCACGCCTCGAGGCGGCCCTCGGCAATGGCTTGGCGCATACCCCGCATCAGGTCCTGGTAATAGTGCAGGTTGTGGATGGTGTTCAGGCGCGAGCCCAGGATCTCGTTACATTTATCGAGATGCCGGAGGTAGGCGCGCGAGAAATTGCGGCAGGTGTAGCAGTCGCAGTGCGGGTCCAACGGGCCGGTGTCACGCGCATGCTTGGCGTTGCGCAGGCGGATGAGCCCCTCGTGGGTGTAGAGGAACCCGGTGCGGGCATTGCGGGTCGGGATCACGCAGTCGAACATGTCCACGCCCCGCCTCACCGCCTCCACGATATCCTCCGGCTTGCCCACGCCCATCAGGTAGCGCGGACGATCCGTCGGCAACTGGCCCGAGAGGTGATCCAGCACCGCCACCCGCTCCTCGTGCGGCTCCCCCACGGACAGCCCGCCGATGGCGTAGCCATCGAAACCGATCTCCAGCAACCCCTCCAGGGACTCACTCCGCAGGTCGGGGTACATGCCCCCCTGGACGATGCCGAACAGCGCCGCCGGGTTGTCACCGTGGGCGGCCTTGCTGCGTGCCGCCCAGCGCAGGGACAGGGCCATGGAGCGGCGGGCGGTTTCATGGTCCGCCGGGTAGGGCGTGCACTCGTCGAAGATCATGACGATATCGGAGCCCAGGGCCCGCTGCACCGCCATGGACTCCTCCGGCCCCATGAACACCCGCGCGCCATCCACCGGGGAGCGGAAATGCACCCCCTCCTCGGTGATCTTGCGCAGATCCCCCAGGCTGAACACCTGGAAGCCCCCGGAATCGGTGAGGATCGGCCCCTGCCAGTGGCAAAAGTCGTGCAGGTCGCCGTGCTCGCGGATGATGTCGGTGCCGGGCCGCAACCAGAGGTGGAAGGTGTTGCCCAGGATGATCTGCGCCCCCATGCCCTCCAACTCTTCGGGGGTCATGGCCTTGACCGTACCGTAGGTGCCCACGGGCATGAAGGCAGGCGTATCGATCTGCCCCCGGGGCAGGTGGATCCGGGCACGGCGGGCCGCGCCGTCCGTGGCCATCAGGTCGAAGCCCAGACGCGCCTGGTCCGGCTGCTGCTCACTCATCGGCGGCCCCCTTGGCCAGGAACATGGCATCTCCGTAACTGAAGAAGCGGTAATGTTCAGCCACCGCATGGCGGTAGGCCGCCAGCACCCGCTCGCGCCCGGCAAAGGCGCTCACCAGCATGAGCAGCGTGGAGCCGGGCAGATGGAAGTTGGTCACCAGGGCATCGACCGCCTGAAAACGGTACCCCGGGTAGATGAAGATATCCGTCTCGCCCTGGTAGGGGCGCAAGGCCCCATCGCCGGCGGCAGTCTCCAGGGCGCGGACCACGGTGGTCCCGATGGCCACCACCCGGCCGCCCCGTGCCCGGGCGCGCTCGACGGCCGCGCAAGTGGTGGCAGGCACATCCAGCCACTCGCTGTGCATCCGGTGCTCACGCGGGTCGGTCACCCGCAGCGGGGCAAACGTGCCCGACCCCACATGCAGGGTCACCCAGGCGGTATCCACGCCGCGGGCACCGATCCGCGCCAGCATCTCGTTGTCAAAGTGCAGCCCGGCGGTAGGCGCGGCCACGGCCCCGGGTTTGCGGGCGAACACGGTCTGGTAGCGCTGCCGGTCAGCGGCCACGTCCTCCCGCCGGATATAGGGCGGCAGCGGCATGTGACCGTGCTGCTCCAGTATCTCCAGCACGGTCCGCTCCCCGGCAAAGCGCAGGGTGAAGAACTCGCCCTCCCGGCCGGTAACCTCCGCCTCGGCCCCACCCTCGAGGTGAAGTACCGTGCCCGTCGAAGGGGTCTTGCTGGCACGCAGGCGGGCCAACACGCGGTGCGGGTCCAGCGGCCGCTCCACCAGCACCTCCACGCGCCCGCCCGTCGGCTTCTGGCCGAACAGGCGCGCGGGGATCACGCGGGTGTCATTGAGTACCAGGAGGTCTTCCGGGCGCAGCAGCCCCTCCAGGTCCGGGAACCGGCGGTCCGCGATCGCGCCGGTCTCACGGTCCAGACACAAGAGTCGGCTGTCCCGCCGCTGCTCCGGGGGGTGGTGCGCGATCAGCGCCTCGGGCAGATCGAAATGAAAGTCATCCACGTGCATGGCGCGGGATGTTAGCAGATGCGCCACGCCAACGGACGAAAATTGCTTGGCGCCGGTAACGCCCGTATACTGTGCGCCGCTGCCGCCCTGGTGGAATTGGTAGACACGAGGGATTCAAAATCCCTTGCCTTCGGGCGTCCCGGTTCAAGTCCGGGGGGCGGCACCACCTTCTCTCCCAGCAAGCACCTGCCCCGTCCCCTGAGGAGGATCGCGTGCACAAGCGGCTCTTCCCGCTCCCCTGTGCCCGACGCGCGGGCCACGCCCCCGCACCCCAGAACGCCGCGCTTCCGACCGCACGCCCCCGCCCATGCGCCTGATTCCGCTGCCGTTGCTCCGCCTGGCCCTGGCCGGCCTGGCAGCCACACTGGTGGGCGTGGGCCTGGCACGGTTCGCCTACGCCCCGTTGATCACCCCGATGGTGGAACAGGGGTGGTTCAGCGCCACGCAGACCGCGTGGCTGGGCGCGGCCAACCTGCTTGGCTACCTGATCGGCGCCCTGGCCGGGGCGCCGCTGGCCCGACGTTTCGGTCCGGCCCGTGTCATCCGCGTCAATCTGATTCTGACCACCGTTGCCTTGGCCGCCTGCTTGTGGCCCTGGGGGTTCGCCTGGTTCGCCCTCTGGCGGGGTGTCGCCGGCGTCGGCGGCGCCATCCTGATGGTGGTGGCCGTCTCCGAAGCCCTGAGCCGGACCCCGGCCGCCCAGCGACCCGCCGTGGGGGCCATCATCTTCAGCGGTATCGGGATCGGGGTGGCGCTCTCGGGCATCGTGCTGCCCGGAATGGCGGACCGGCATGCGGCCATGGGCTGGGCCGTGCTTGCGGGGACCGCCCTGCTGGCCACGGCCATCAGTTTGCGTGCCTGGGGCCGGAACCGGCCCGGGGCGCACGCAGACCCCGGCCAGGCCAAGGGTCATTGGCGCCCGGGCGGGCAGGAAGGCCGCACGGCAATCCTGTTGCTCGCGGCCTGTTACTGCCTGGTGGCAGTGGGCTACATCCCGCACACGGTCTTCTGGGTGGATTACCTGGCCCGCGAGGTGGGTATGGGCCTGGGCCAGGCCAGTGCCTACTGGACCCTTTTCGGTCTGGGGGCACTGATGGGCGCTCTGCTCGCCGGCTCGGCCGCGCGTCAGCACGGCTTTGCCCCCACCCTCGCCCTCACGTTGGGCCTGATGGCCCTGGCCACCCTGCTGCCCTCAGTGTGGCACTTCGGTCCGCTGTTGTTCGCCTCGTCGCTGTTCATCGGCGCCACCACGCCCGGCATGGTGGTGCTGGTCTCCGGGCGGTTGGCGGAGCTCTGCCCACCCGGGCAGCAGGCACGGCTGTGGGGGCGCCTGACTGCAGCCTTCGCCCTTGCCCAGGGCGTGGCCGCCTGGGCCCACTCCGCCCTCTTCGGCTGGGCGAACAGCTACCAACCGCTCCTCTGGCTGGGCGGCGGGGCGCTGCTGCTCGCCACGCTGCTCGCCGGCTACGGCCTGCGGCGAAAGTGATTGCCCCAGGCTGCGCGATGGCAATGGGGCGTTGTGGTCACTCGCCGGTGTGGTTCCGCCGGGCCATGCCCCAGAGCACCAGGGGCAACAGCAACCCCGCCAGCACGACCATTACCGGCCAGTGATCCCCGGGGCTTCCCAGCACTGCCTCACCGCGTCCAAGCAGCCCGAGCACCCCGTTGCCCAGCAGCACCACCGTGACCACCAGGCAAGCGGCGCAACCCAGCGCAAAGCCCACGCCGATCAACCAGTCCACCGGACGCAGCCTCACTCCCGCACCTCGTACCCCATCGCGGTAACCGCAGCCCGAAGCGCCTCCATGGCCGGCTCCACCTGGTCGGCCTCACCGCGCAACCCCAGCTCCACCTCGAAACCCTTGGCATCGGAACGCGGCAGGCAGGACAGGCGCAGCTCCGGGTAGCGCGCGACGAACTGCTCCATCAACGGGATAAGGTCGCCCTCGCGGGCCCCCGGCACCCGGAACGTCTGCTGCACCCGGACTCCCGGAGCGTGCCAGCGCGCGTAGTGGTGATCCAGCACCCATTCCACCATCGGCCAGGCCATCTTGGGGAAACCCGGCACGAAGTGGTGGTGGCGGATGGAGAAGCCGGCCACCCGGTTCACCGGGTTGGGGACCAGTTCGGCCCCCTCCGGGAACTCCGCCATGCGCAGCCGCTGCGCCGTGGCGCGGTCGCCGAACTGTTCGCGGATCTCACGCTCACCCTCCGGGTGCAGAACAAGCGGTAGGTCCAGGGCCTCGCCGGCGCACTGCCGGGTCCGGTCGTCGGGGGTGGCACCGATCCCCCCGAAGCTGAACACCACATCGCCGGAGCGGAAGGTCTCGCGCAGGTTCTCGGTGAGCAGTTGCGGGTCGTCGCCCACGATCCGCGCCCAGGACAGTTCCAGCCCGCGCGCATCCAGCCGCTCGATAACCGCCGCCATGTGTTTGTCCTGGCGACGGCCGGAGAGCAGCTCATCTCCGATAATCAGCACCCCGAAACGGGGCTCCCACTGCTCAGCCATGGTCTGTTGCCTCCCGGAATCGGTTGTCGGCGCCGCCGTTCAGGCGCTCCGCGGCGCTCTCGTAGACGGACAGCATGGCGGGCACCAGGAACAGCACCAGCAGGGTGGCCCCCGCCAGACCGCCGGCAATGGACACCGCCATGGGAATCAGGAACTGGGCCTGCACCGAGGTCTCGAACAGCAGGGGCAGCAGCCCGCCGATGGTGGTAAGAGAGGTGAGCAGTACCGGTCGTAACCGCTGGCGCGAGGCCTCCACCAACGCCCGGTCCGCCGACATCCGCCGTTGTTCTCTCAGCTGTCGGTAGAAGACCACAAGGATGATGGAATTATTGACCACGATCCCCGTCAAGCCGAACAGCCCGAAGAGCGAGAGGATGGTCAGGTCCAGCCCCATCACCCAATGGCCCAGGAAGGCCCCCACCAGGCTGAAGGGGATCACCGCCATCACCACCAGCGGCCAGCCGTAGGAGCCGAAGATCCAGGCCAGGATGATGTAGATCAGGGTCAGTGCCAGCACCAGCCCGGTCCGCATGTCGGCGAGGGTCTCCTCCTGATCCTGTGCCCGTCCCCCGAACGAGTATTCCAGCCCGTGCTGGGCAGCCAGGTCGGGCAACGCACTCGCCTCCAGGTCGGCCAGGATGCGATTGGCATTGGCCACGGCGGCGTCCACGTCAGCGGTCACAGTGACCGCCTGACGGGCATCAATATGGCGCAGGGCCTCGAAGCCCCGCCGGCTGTCGATCTGGGCCACGCTGTCCAGGGGCACGGCGCCCCCGTCGGGCAGTTGGACGCGGAAGTCGGACAACGCCGCCAGTCCCCGCCGTTCGCCCTCGTCCAGACGGACGCGTACCTCCACTTCGTCACGCCGCTCGTGGAAGATCTGGACCAGCTCGCCCAGATAGGTGGCCCGCAGCTGGCTACCGATCTCGGCCACGTCCAGCCCCAGGGCGCGGCCCTCTTCGGTCAGGCTGTAGATCCACTGCTCCTGGCCCCAGGGCAGGTCGTCGCTGATCGCCGAGACACCGGCGTAGCTGGCCAGCGTCTCCTGCAGCGCCTCGGAAGCGGTCTTGAGCTGGTGGATATCCGGGCCGATCAGCCGGATATCCAAGTCATCCCCCGGTGGGCCAGCCATCCGCTCCTGGATCACCAGGTCCTCCAGGCCGGCGGCCGCGGGGACCCGTTCCCGCCACTCCGCCATGAACTCGCTGTTGGAGACATCGCGCGCATCGGGCGAGACCAGTTCGACCATGATGGACCCGTAGTGGTCGCCGCGGTCCTGGGTGCCGGTTCCATCGCTCAGTTTCTTGCCCACGTATACGAGGTGGCCGCGCAGCAGTTCACCGCCAAGCGCCTCCTCGGTCTCCAGCAGGGCCGACTCCAACCGCTCCAGGTAGGCTTTGGTACGCTCCCTCGGGGTGCCGGCCACGAAGCTGGTGTTGGCGTTGAGGATGGTGCCTTCCACGTTGGGGAAGAAGGTGAACGCGATCCGACCACCTGCCACCAGCCCCACCGAGCCGATCACCAGGGCCACCCCGACCGCGATGGTGGTCCAGCGAAAGGCCAGCGCCCGCTGCACGGCGGGGATGAAGTAACCGTCCCGGAAGCGATCAAATGCCCCGTCGATGCGGCGGCGCACCGGCCCCGGCCCGGGCCGCAGCGCCCGCCCCGCCTCATCCACCGCCGGCGGCTGCGATCGTTGCCGGGTGAATAACCGCCAGATCCGGCCCGGCCACCCGCCGTCGGGGCGTTGCATCGCCTCGAATGACCGCCGCAGGTGGCCCGGCAACACCAGGAAGGCCTCCACCAAGGACGCGATGATCACGCAGACCACGACCAGCGGGATGTCGAACAGAATATTGCCGATCACGCCCCCCACCGCCATCAGTGGCAGGAAGGCGGCGATGGTAGTGAGTGACGAGGCCACCACCGGGGGCAGCATGCGCCGTGCGCCCCCCTCGGAGGCACGCCACGGGCCCTCACCCCGTTGATAATGCGCGAGGCCGTCCTCCCCCACGACAATGGCATCGTCCACGATGATGCCCAGTGTCATGATGAGCGCGAACAGGCTCATCATGTTGATGCTGCCCCCGACCAGCCACAGCACGGTCAGGGCCGCGAGGAAGGAGGCGGGGATACCTACCGTGACCCAGAAGGCCACCCGTCCGGACAGGAAGACGAACAGTATCCCCACCACCAGGAGCAACCCGCTGAGGCCGTTTTTAACCAGTAGCCCGATGCGCTCGCTGATCAGCTCCCAGGACTCGTCAAAGACCTGCAGCTCCACCCCCGGTGGCAGGGTGGGTTGGGTCTCCGCCACCCAGTCTTCGAGAATCCGGGCACTGTCCAGGGCATCCTCCTGCTCCGCCCGCTCCAGCAGCAGCTCCACCGCGGGGCGGCCCTGGTAGTAGACTTCGATCTCACCGTCGCGGGGCAGCCGCTCCACGCTGGCGATGTCGCCGAGCATGATGTTGCGCCCATCGATGGAGAGTTGCAGGTTTTCGAATTCGGCAACGCTGCGGCGCTGCTCCAGGCTGCGCAACTGCCGCGCCACGTCCGCCTCCCCCACCTCACCGGCGGGCAGGTCGCGGCTCTGGCTGCCGATTAGGCCAGCAAACCGGTCGAAGGAGAGGCCCAGGTCCAGCAGCTGATCATTGCCGGTGGTGATCCGGATTTCCTCGTCCGGCAGGCCGGTTACCTGCACCCGGGCGACCCCGCTCTGGAGCAGGCTCTCCTCCAGATCGCGGGCCACGCCGCGCAGTTCATCCGGCTGTAGATCGCCCGTGAGAAGTACGCGGGCGATGGGATCGTAGCGGGTGACCCGATTGATGGTGGGCGTCTCGGAATCCGGCGGCAGGTTACGCACCCGACCCACCCGCTCCTTGGCATCCTCCACCGCCTGAGCCATGTCCGTGCCCTCGGAGAACTCCAGGGTGATGACGGAGATGCCTTCGGCGGAGGTGGAAACCATCTCGCGCAACCCGTCCAGGTCGCGCAGTTCATCCTCCAGCGGGCGGGTGATACCGTCCGCCACGTCCTCTGCGGTGGCACCCTGCCACTCCACCTCGACGTTGACGATGTCGAGTTCGAAGTTGGGGAAGAACTGGGTGTTCAACTGGCTGAGGGCGTACAGTCCGCCCACCACCATCAGCAGGAGCACCAGGTTGGCGGCGACCGCATGCCGGGAGAACCAGGCCAGGCTGCCGGCGGTGGCCCTACGACTCACGGCTGCTCACTCCCCAGGTCACGCACCCGCAACCCGTCCATGGCCCGCGGGATCTGGGTGACCACCACCCGGGTCCCCGCGGTCAGCTCCCGGCTGCGCACCAGCATGCCGCGGCGGCCATCCGCCAACGGGGCCTCGCCAAGGCGCTCCACTTCCACCGCGCGCATGCGCTCATCGTCCAGCCGGTAGACCCGGCGAGTCCCGTACAGGGCCTCGAAGGGCAGCACTACGGCGTCCGGTTCCGCCGGCAACAGCGCCTCCAGCGCCACGAAGCGGCCCAGCGGCAGGTCCTCGCCCCCCTCGACCACGCGGAACAGACCGGCCACGCCGCCCTCCCCCCGTTCGGAACGGCCACTGAGCCGGTCCAACTCCAGGCGCAGTGACTGGGCATCCACCATCGCCGTGGCGGACAGGCCGTCCTCTAGAGCCAACACCCGACGCACGGGCCCGATCTTGCCGGCCGGCAGGTGGGCACGGACCTCCAGCGCCCGGGTGTCATAGACCTGGACCAGCTGCTCGCCGGGGCGGACCCGGTCCCCGGGGCTCACGTGGACCTCGGACAACCGGCCGGTGAAGGGGGCGCGCACGGTGGTCCGGCCCAGGTCGCGGGCGAACCGGTCGCGCACGGCCTCGGCCCGGTCCAGTCGGGCCGCCAGCTGCTCCAGCCGGTTCTCGGCGGAATCCACTGCCAGTTGCCGCCCGCTGAGCGACATCTGCTGCTGCTCCAGCTCCCGGCGGCGGGCATCCACGTCGGAGCCCGAGGCCATGTCCCGGTCGGCCAGGCGCTGCACACGGTTCAGCTCCCGCTCGGCAATGGCCACCAGCTCCCGCTCATTGGCCAGCTCCCGGCGGTCCGCTTCGATCTGGCGTTCCTCCAGCGCCCGCTGGGAGCGCAGATCGTTGACCTCCGCGGTCTGTTCCCGCAGCTGCAGTTCCAGGTCGGCCCGGTCCAGCTCCACCAGGACATCGCCGGCCTCCACCCGGCGCCCCTCCCGCACCGGCACCGACGCCACATCCGCTTCCACGGCGGCCGTCAGCATGCTGGTCCGGGGGGATTCCAGGTAGCCGGAAAGGCGCAGCCGGGGCGGGACCGGCGTAGGGCTGACCTCGACGCTTTGCACGGCCCAGGCCGGCTCCTCCACCGGCTGGGGCTCGGTCTCCGGCGCGGTCGCCCGCAGTAGCAGGAACAGCGCCACCCCCGCGGCGATCACCAGCGGGGGCAGTAGTGCTTTCAGAAGTCGGTTGCCGCTCACTCGATCATCGTCCTTGTGGTCCCGGTGGCCCACCCCCCGGTCAGATGGCATTCCAAAGGCCCAGGCCTGCCGGCTGCCAGTCGAGATAGAGCTGGCGCTGGATGTAGGGCTCCGGGTGCTTGCGGAAGTGGTGCCGGAACAGCGTCACCGGCACGATGAGGGGGACCCGCCCCTCCCGGTAATCGTGGATGAGCTCCACCGCCTCCGCCTTTTCGTCGCTCGCCAGCGTCCGCTTGAGGTAACCCAGCAGGTGGAAGAGCACATCGGTATGCCTGCGCCGGGTGGCCTTGTGGCCCAGGGTCTGCATGAAGAGTTCGCCGTAACGCGCTGCGAGAGCGTGTATATCACCCTCCCCGGCCTGGGCCACCAGCTGGCCCAGCTCGCGCAACCCCTGGCGCCCGTGCGCCATCAGGATCAGTTTGTGTGCCGTGTGAAACGCCACCAGCCGTTCGGGCGTAACGCCCTCCGCGAGCAGGGTCTGCCAGCGGTGGTAGGCGTAGACCCGGCCGATGAAATTCTCGCGCAAAACCGGGTCGTTGAGCCGCCCCTCCTCTTCCACAGGCAGCAGCGGATTGGCCTCGGTGATCGCCGCCGCGTAGAGGCCGCGGCCCCGGGTGGAGGGCGACTTGCCGGGCGCACCGTAGACCTTCACGCGGAACAGGCCGCAGCTCGGTGACTTGCTCTTGAAGATGTAGCCACTGATGTAGTCCAGCTCACCAGCCATCTGCTCGCCGTAGGCCCGCAAGGGCTCGGTGACGTCCTTGTCCGGGTCACTGACCCCCACGGCACGGGGGTTGTCCGGGTCACCGCTGAGCCGGATGGGCGGTCGCGGCACCCCGAGCCCGATCGCTACCTCCGGGCAGGCCGGGCGGAAATCGAAATATTCGGCCAGGATGTCGGTGATAAAGCTGCTGCGCTTGTGGCCCCGGTCATAGCGCACCGGCTCACCCAGAAGGCAGGAGCTGATACCCACGGGAATTTTGCTGTTGTCGCGGGGCGGCATAAAACTGGCCTGAGTCATGGTGATCCCTCCGGATCAGATTGTACAAGTCTTGTACAATGCTAGTCCCGCCAGGCAGACAACGCAATGCCCGCCCGGCTAGCCACTCAGTAGGCGAACTCCCTGAAGACCGGGTAGACCTGGTGATCCCAGCGCTGCTCCCAGGCTTCCAGCAGTTCCTCTGCCGGCGTCCGGCCCGACTGCGCGATCCCGTCGAGCAGGTCCAGGAAATGCCCTTCGTCCCGGCCCCGGCGGTCCAGCCGCGCCCGGTCCGCCAAACCGCGCCGACTGATGGCCAACGCCTCCAACGCCACGTCGCGCAGCGTCCCGCCGCGAAAGGGGGTGTCCAGCCCTTCGCGGGGCACCCGGTCACGCAGTTCGCTAATCTCGGCCACGTCCCAATCCGCGATCAGCTGCACCGCCTCATCCAGCGCCGACTCGCTGTAAAGCAGACCGACCCAGAAGGCGGGCAAGGCGCAGAGCCGGCCCCAGGGGCCACCATCCGCACCACGCATCTCGATGAAACGCTTCATCCGCACTTCCGGGAACAGGGTGGACAGGTGGTCCTCCCAATCACTCAGGCTCGGGTACTCCCCGGGCAGGCCGGGGAGCCTGCCCTGCATGAAGTCGCGGAAGGACTGGCCGGCCACGTCGATGTACCGCCCCTCCCGATAGACGAAGTACATGGGGACGTCGAGCACATGCTCCACGTAGCGCTCGAAGCTCATATCCCGGTCGAAGACGAAGGGCAGCATGCCGCAGCGGTCGTTATCGGTGTCCGTCCAGACGTGGCTGCGGTAACTCAGGAAACCGTTGGGACGCCCCTCGACGAAGGGGGAGTTGGCGAACAGCGCCGTGGCCAGCGGCTGCAGGGCCAGGCCCACCCGGAACTTGCGCACCATGTCTGTCTCAGAGCTGAAGTCCAGGTTCACCTGCACGGTGCAGGTCCGCAGCATCATGTCCAGGCCCAGGGTGCCGACCTTGGGCATGTAATTGCCCATGACCCCGTAGCGCCCCTTGGGCATCCAGGGGATCTCGCTGCGCTTCGCCGTGGGGTGGAAGCCCAGGCCGATCATGCCCAAATCCAACTCCCGCGCCACCTCATCCACCTGGCGGAGGTGCTCCTGCACCTCGCAACAGGACTGGTGGATGTTCTCCAGGGGCGCGCCGGAAAGCTCCAACTGCCCGCCGGGCTCCAGGGTGATGCTGGCCTGGTCCTTCTTGAGGGCGATGGTGTTTTCGCCCTCGCGCACCGGTGTCCAGCCGAAGCGCTGCATTTGCCCCAGGAACTGGCCGATGCCCCGCTCGCCTTCGTAAGGCACCGGGCTCAGGTCCCCCCGGTGGAACACGAATTTCTCGTGCTCGGTGCCGATTCGCCAGTCTTCCAGTGGCTTGCACCCCGCCGCCATCCACTCCACCAGCGAGTCGACACGGGTGATCGGCTCGGCGACAGGCTTGTCGGGTGCGGACATCTACATTGTCTCCAAGAAAATCGGGTAACGGGCAGCCGCCCTGTGGTTTGGGCCCTGCGGCCAGCTAGTCGTCGGTGCGGATCACCTGCGCGAGGGCCGCCTCGTCACCGGACAGCGGCTCGTAGTCCGCCAGTTGGTGCTCCAGCACGTCCACGGTCGCATCGGAGGCATCAGCCCCTGCGCGGGCACGCGCCCGCACCCGCTCGCGCAGAACGTCTGGCGCGGCCTGCACGTCCAGGATCCGGAACCCGCATTCCAGCTCCTCGGCCAGTGCCCGGAAGGCCTCCCGGTGACGGGGGTCCAGGAAGGCCGCGTCCACCACCACTGACCAGCCCGCCTCGAGCATCTCCCGGGCCAGGCCTTCGAGGTGGCTGTAGGTCCGCTCGGTGGCCTCGGGGGTGTAGAGACCCGCCTCGGGTTCATCGTCCCGGCGTTCCTCGGGCGCAACCCCGAACAACCGCTTGCGCTCCACGTCCGACCGCAGCCGCAGGTGCCCCTCCGCCGCTACCAACTCGCCCGCCACCTGGGTCTTGCCGGAGCCCGACAGCCCGTGGGTAATGACCAGTTCGGGCCGACGCAGCTGGGTGTAGCCCTGGGCCAGGGCCATGTAGGCCGTGACCTGTTGGCGCGCGGCCTGGCGCGCCTCGCTACCCTCCTCCGCCTGGCTGGCCATAAAGCCGTTGATCTTGGCGCGCACCATGGCGCGGTAGGCGGCATAAAAGCGCAGCAGCCGCATCATGCCGTAATCGCCGGTGTGCTCCAGGTAGGCATTCAGAAAGCGGTGACGGTGGTCGTAGGCACCCCGGTGGTCCAAGTCCATGACCACGAAAGCCACTTCGTTGGCCACGTCGATCCAGCGCAGGTAGGGCTCAAATTCGATGGCATCGAAGACGATCACCTCGTCCTCGTGCCAGGCGATGTTCCCGAGGTGCAAATCCCCGTGGCACTCGCGGACGAAGCCACCTTGGAAACGGGCGTCGATGAGTTCACCCAGCTCTTCCCCCTGGGTCTGGACCCACGCCTCCAGGGCGTCCAACACGGCCGGGTCAGCCCCCGCGGCATCGAGCTCGCGCAACTGCTCGAAGTTTTGCAGCATCGGTGCCAGCACGGAGTCGACGGTGCCGTAATCGGTGTCCGGACCAGCCGCCGGGATCTCTGCGTGGAACTCCGCCACCACCCGGGCCAGGCCATCCATTACGTTAACGGGCAGCTCGCCGCGGTCCAGTCGTGCATCCGCGAGCGCCGACTGCGGGAAGCGGCGCATCAGCACCCCCCACTCCAGCGGCTCGCCCCCGCCCTCAATCTCGGGGGCAGCGACTGTTCCGCTGATGGGGACGGGGCGCAGGTACCAGTCCGGCGCCAGCCGGCTGTTCAGGCGCACCTCCTCCTCGCAGAACCAGCCCCGGCGCTCCAGGGTGCTGAAATCGAGAAAGCCCAGGTCCAGCGGCTTCTTTATCTTCAGCACGTGGTCGCCCGCCAGGAACACCGTGGAGATGTGGGTCTCGATCACCTCTACTGCGTCCACCGGCCAAGGGTAGATAGCGGGGTCGCGTAACGCTGCTAGCAGCTCTGATTGGGGGGGCGTGGCGTTACTGCCGTTGCTCACTTCACACCTCTAGCGATAACTTACCCGTGCGAATGGTAGCACCAAAGCACTTTTCACGGATGACTCCCATCCGGCCCACACGGGTGAACCGACCGGACAGCAAATCGGGAACGATGACGCAGTGACAATGCACATGCAACCGCCGACGGCCGGGCTGGACTGGGACGAGGACCGCGGCCTCATCCTCTGTAGCGGTGACTGGACCAGCACCGGGCTGGCCGCCTTCAACCGCCGCACCCTGCAGGCCCTGCCGCCGAAGCGGTCGCAGGGGTGGACCCTGGACGCCAGCGGCATGACCCGCCTGGACCTCACCGGGGCCCGGCAACTGCACCGCCTGCAGGAGCGCCTGGAAGCGCGTGGAGAGATGGTCCTCCTGGGCGCGGAACGGCCGGATCAGATGGACGGCCTGCTCGCCTTCACGCGCCAGGCGGTCAGCGAGCGCCAACCGCAACCCCGCGCCCCGGGCCTATTGGAGCGGATCGGCCGGGACACCGTAGGCCGGCTACAGCAGAGCGGGGCCTTCCTGAGCTTCATCGGCGAGATCACCCTGGAGGCGCTGCCCCGTCTGCTCCGCCCCTGGACCATCCGGTGGAAGCAGCTGGCCGCCGAGATCCAGAAGGCGGGCGTCCAGGCCCTGCCCATCATCGGCCTGCTGGCCTTCCTGGTCGGGCTGGTCATCGCCTACCAGGGTGGCGAGACGCTGGAGCGGTACGGTGCCAACATCTTTCTGGTGGAGCTGATCAGCGTCACCATGCTGCGGGAGATGGCGCCGCTGCTCACCGCCATCGTGGTAGCCGGCCGCACCGGCTCGTCCTGGGCGGCTCAGCTGGGGACCATGAAGATCACCGAGGAGATCGACGCGCTGCGGACGCTGGGCATCAGCCCCTACGACATGCTGATCCTGCCCCGGCTGATGGCGCTGATCGTCGTGCTCCCGTTGCTCACTATATACGCCGACGTGCTGGGCATCGTCGGCGGGATGCTCGTCGCCGACCTGATGTTCGGCCTGCCCACCCATGAATTCATCAACCGGCTGCCCGAGGCCATCGCCGCCTCCCATCTCTGGGTGGGGATCATCAAGGCACCGGTATTCGCGCTCATCATCGTCGGTATCGCCTGCTTCCAGGGCATGCGGGTCCAGGGCAGTGCCGAAAGCGTCGGCCGCGCCACCACGGTCACCGTGGTGCAGGCCATCTTCCTGGTGATCGTCGCCGATGCGGTCTTCTCCATTCTCTTCAACCTGGTGGGCCTATGAGCGGTAGCGACAGCGACAATGCCGTTGCCGTCACCGGGCTGGTCAACCGCTTCGGCAGCAACACCGTCCACGAGGACCTGAACCTGGAGGTACGACGGGGCGAGATCATGGGCCTGGTCGGCGGCAGTGGCTCAGGCAAGACCGTGCTGCTGCGGAGCATGCTGTTGCTGCACCGCCCCCATGCTGGCGAGATCAGCCTGCTGGGTACGCCCACGCAATCGCTGGGGCGTGCCGAGGAGAAGCGGCTGCGCCAGCGCATGGGCGTGCTCTTCCAGCAGGGCGCCCTGTTCACCGGCCTGACCGTCAAGGAGAACGTCAGCCTGCCGCTGTGGGAGTACACACCCTTCGACGCCGCCACCATCGAAGACCTGGCCATGCTCAAGATCCAGCTGGCCGGCTTCCCGCTGGACGCGGCCAACCGCTACCCCAGCGAACTCAGCGGCGGTATGGTCAAGCGGGCGGCACTGGCCCGGGCGCTGGCCCTGGACCCGGAGCTGCTGTTCCTGGACGAGCCTACCGCCGGCCTGGACCCGGTGAGCGCCGGCGCCTTTGATGAACTGATCGCGGAATTGCACAAGCTGCTGGGCCTTACGGTTATCATGGTGACCCATGACATGGACGCCCTGTGGGCCACCACGCACCGCGTGGCCTTTCTGGGCGACCGCCGGGTGCTGGCAGTGGAGCCGATCGATCGGCTGACCCACAATGAACACCCGCTGATCGAGTCCTACTTCGGTGGTTCCCGTACCGCCGCCTGGAGAGACCGCTGAGATGGAAACCCGTGTGAGCTACACCCTGGTGGGCCTGTTCGTGATTGTGCTCACCTTTGCCGTCATCGGCGCCGGCCTCTACCTGGGGGGCGACATCCGCACCACGCCACACCGGGACTTCGCCCTCTACATGGACGAGTCCGTGGCCGGGCTGAACGTCAGCGCCCCCGTGCGCTACCACGGTGTCGACGTCGGTCGGGTGCAGGGCATCTCGCTCAACCCGGAACACCCGGACGAGGTGCGCGTGGTGATCTCCGTGGAAGAGGGCGTCCCAGTTGGCCGTGAAACGGTTGCCACCATCCGCTCCCAGGGGCTCACCGGCATCTCCTTTATCGAACTGAGCGGCAGCACCACCGAGCCGGTCACACCAGACCCCCGGGCCGGTGACACCCTGCCCGAGATCACCACCACGCCCTCGTTCGGCGCCCGGGTGGAGCAGACCGTTGACGAGGCCCTGGGGGTGATGAGCGTGATCGCCGACGAGGTCCGCGACCTGCTGCGGGAAGAAAACCGCGAGCGCGTCTCCCGTCTGCTGCACAACGCCGAAATCCTGAGTGGCAACTTGGCGGACAGTACCGGCGAACTGGACCAGACCGTGGCCCGCGTCAACCGGCTGCTGGAGCAGGGCAACCAGACAGCCGAGCGGCTGCCGGACAGCATGGACCGCCTCGATGCCACCCTGGACCGCTGGGCCGGTCTGGCCGATGACCTGGGCGAGACCGGCGAGGCCCTGGGCACGCTGGCCACCCGGGGCGAAACCACGCTGATCGACCTGAACCAGAGCGTGATCCCGGAACTGGGCACCCTGCTCTACGACATCCAGCGGTTGTCGCGGGACCTGGATCGGACTCTGGAGGAATTCAGCGACGAGCCCCAGATGCTGATCTACGGTCGCCAGCCCATCCCCCCCGGCCCTGGAGAGGAAGCGCGTTGACATGAGCCACCGACTGACGGTCCCGATCACCGCCCTGGCCCTTGCCCTACTGCTGACCGGCTGCGGCCTCATGCTACCGGAACCGGCAGAGACTCCGCGCACCTACAGCCTGTCCTGGAACCCGGACGACCGCCCCCGGGCTGAGGACCCCATCGCGGGCGCGGTCAGGATCATGCCCACCCAGGCCCAACCCGGCTACACCAGCACGGCCATGCGCTACCGCCGGGATGACTGGGAACTGCAGCGCTTCGCTCACCACAAGTGGGTGGAGCCGCCGGCGCGCATGCTCACCCCGGCCCTGGTCACCGCACTGGAACACGACGGCCCGTTCGAACAGGTCGTACACGGCTCCGGTGTCGTAAGCACCCCTCTGCGCCTGCACACCGAGCTGGAACGGCTCGAGCACCGCTTCGAGGATGACGATGACCCGGGTCGCGTGCTGTTAACGTTGCGCCTGCAACTGCTGGACGGCGATGCCGGCCGGGTGGTGACCACGCAACGCTTCCATGCCGAGGTGCCCGCTGACACCCGCGACCCCGTGGCCGGCGCCCGCGCGGCCAACCTGGCCCTGGCCGAACTGCTGCCACAGATCACCGATCACCTGCGCGAATCCCTGGAAAGTCGCTGATATGTTCAAAGCCCTCGAAAAAGCCGCCCCCGGCACCCGCCGCCCCCTCGCCGACGTTCTGGACGCGCTTCCCTGGAACGAACAGGGGCTGTTGCCGGCCATTGCCCAGCAGCATGACACCGGCGAAGTGCTGATGATGGCCTGGATGAACCGTGAGGCGCTGGAGGAAACCCTGCGAACCGGCCGGGTGTGTTACTTCTCCCGGTCGCGGGGCAAGCTTTGGCGCAAGGGGGAGAGCTCTGGCCAGGTGCAGCAGCTGGTGGAAATGCGCCTGGACTGTGACGGCGACACCCTGCTCGCCCGGGTGGACCAGACGGGCCCCGCCTGCCACACCGGGCGGCGCAGCTGCTTCTACCACCGCCTGGAAGGCGAGGTCATGGAAGTGATCTCCGCCCCGGAGGTGGACCCCGCCACCCTCTACAGCCGCTAGGCGGTGGCACCTCGGAATGGCCCCTCTTACCGCCCAGTTGGTGCGGCAATCGGAACGCTTTGCATCCGAAACGTTATCACATAACATCAACGACCCTGACCCTATCGGATGCCGAGGCAAGAGGGACCATGCTGCAGATCAAAGACCTGGCCTACCGCTACCGTGATGGCCAACCGCTCCACTTCCCGGACTGGCGGGCGGAAGCCGGAGAACACTGGTGGCTATCCGGCCCGTCGGGCACCGGCAAGACGACCCTGCTCCACCTCCTGGCCGGCCTGCTCTCCCCCAGCAGCGGAGCGGTCCGGGTGAACGAGCAAACCATCACCGACTTCCCGTCAGCGGCCCGCGACCGTTTCCGGGGCCGTCATATCGGTCTGGTCTTTCAGCGGCTCCACCTGCTGCCGGCGCTAACGGTGGCCGCCAACCTGGAACTCGCGCGCTACCTGGCCGGCCTCCCGCGTGACCACGCCCGGATCGAGCAGGTCCTGGAGCGTCTGGGCCTTGCGGACCTGGCCGGGCGCAGGGCACATCAGCTTAGCCAGGGTCAGGCGCAACGCGTCGCCATTGCCCGCGCCGTGGTCAACCGCCCCAGCATCCTGCTGGCCGACGAACCCACCGCAAGCCTGGATGACGAGAACGCCCGGCGGGTGGCCGAGCTGCTGTGCGAACAAGCCGCAGCCTGCCGCGCTACCCTGGTGGTGGCCAGCCACGACACCCGCCTGGCCCGGTGGTTGCCCCACCGGCTCGACCTCGCGGAAGGGAGGGTCGCGGCATGAACGCCTTCCGCCTTACCCTGAACTGGCTCCGTTTCCGCCCACTGACCGCCCTGCTCAACCTGTTGCTGATGGCACTGGGCACCGGCACTATCGCCCTGTTGCTGCTGTACGGCCACCAGCTGGACCGGCAGTTCACCCGGGACGCCGAGGGCATCGACCTGGTGGTCGGCGCCAGCGGCAGCCCCCTGCAGCTGATCCTCTCCAGCGTTTACCACCTGGATGTCCCCACGGGGAACATTCCGGAACAGGCGGCCCGCGACCTGCGTGACAACAGGCTGGTGCGCGAGGTGATCCCGCTGGCCTTGGGCGACAACTACCGCGGCCACCGGATCGTGGGCACTGAGGCCTCCTTCGTGGACCTTTACGGGGGGACCCTCTCAGATGGCCGTCTCTGGGAGGGAAGCATGGAGGCCACCCTGGGCGCCGAGGTGGCGGCTCGCCACGGCCTCGCGATCGGCGACGAAATTGTCGGCGCACACGGGCTGGGTGGGGGTGACGGGCATGTCCATGACTACGCGCCCTACACTATCGTCGGCATCCTGGCGCCCACCGGTACGGTGATGGACCGCCTGGTGCTCACCTCAGTGCAAAGTGTCTGGGATGTCCACGACCCGGATCACGACCATGGTCATGATCATGAAAACGTACATCAGCACGAGCACGAACACGAACACGACCATGGGCATGGGCATGGGCATGGGCATGGGCATGAAGGCGAGCATGCTGGCCACGGGCATGAGCACGAGGCGGCAGAAGATCAGGAACTCACCGCGCTGCTGGTCCGTTATCAATCGCCGATGGCAGCCATGCAATTGCCGCGTAGCATCAATGCCGAGCCGGGGCTGCAGGCCGCCGCGCCGGCCTATGAGAGTGCCCGGCTGATGAGCATGCTCGGGGTCGGGCTGGACACGCTGAAGGCCTTCGGTGGCATCCTGCTGCTGGCCGCGGGCGTCGGGGTGTTCATCGGTCTGTATAATGCCCTGCGAGAGCGACGCCACGACATCGCCGTGATCCGCAGCCTCGGGGCCTCCCCCCGGCTGGTCAGCGGGCTGATCCTGCTGGAGGGGCAGCTGCTTGCCCTGGTGGGCACGCTGCTCGGCCTGGCGGGTGGTCACCTGGCCGCCGAGCTCATCGGCCGCTGGATCGGCGCCGATCGCCCGCTGGAGCTCACCGGGTTGATGTGGGTGCCCAGTGAGGGTTGGCTGCTGCTGATTGCCTCCGGTATCGGTCTGGTCGCCGCCCTCCTGCCCGCGTGGCAGGCCTACAGGAGCGATATCGCCCTGACATTGTCCGAACGCTGATTGCGGAGGGAGCACCATGCCGTCTATTGCACCGAAATGGCTCGGTGCAGGGATGCTTATCGCCACCCTCGCCCTGGCCGGTTGCCTGGGCGAGGGGCCGGAGACAGAACAATCGGACCGGGGAGCGATCAGCAGCTACCTGGACGGGAACCTGGAGCTGGGTGAAGTCGAGGCCCTCAGCCTGGATGCCGGCGACCAGGTCAACCTCGCCTTCCGACTCACCGACGCGGACGGTCGCCCCGTCGCGGGCGAGCGGTTGGCGGTCCTCTCCCGGGCCGGCAATCTGATCACGCACCCGGCCCCCAGGACCGACGACGACGGTTACGCCCGCACCCGCCTGCTGGCGCAGCGCGGCGGCCAGGACACCCTGGAGGTCACCGCGCCCGGCGATATCAAGGGCGAGTTGCGCCTGCGTGTCGGTGGCGACGAAGCCAACGGCCACGAGGATCACCAGGTGGGCGAGGCGCAAGTGCCCGAGCGGGAGGACGTGGTCAGCTGGAGCCGCCTGGGCGCCCTGGAGACCTGGGAGGAGGACGACCTGCTGGCGGCGGAGTTCCCCGACGACATCCAGGCGCTGGAGGGCAGGACCATCCGCGTGCAGGGTTTCATGATGCCGCTGGAGCAAGGCGACCGCCAACGCCACTTCCTGCTCAGCAAGAGCACGCCCAGCTGCTTCTACTGCGCCCCCGGCGGGCCTGAGAGCGTGGTGGAGATCAAGGCCGACCGTGGACTGGCCTTCACCTTCGATGCCCTCGTCCTGGAGGGCGAGCTGGAGTTGCTGGACCCCAACGAGATGGGCATGTTCTACCGGCTGAAAAACGCCCGCAAGGCGGACTGAAGCACCGGTGACGGGGCAGGCTATCCGTCTGCCGCCTGCTCACGGCGAACCACCAGGCGCCAGCTGGACGTCACCACCATGGCCAGGCTGAACAGCAGCGTTGCCGCCACCACGATCGCTGGCCCCGTGGGCAGGTCCCAGTTCCAG
This sequence comes from Alkalispirillum mobile, assembly GCF_003664325.1. Taxonomy (NCBI): domain Bacteria; kingdom Pseudomonadati; phylum Pseudomonadota; class Gammaproteobacteria; order Chromatiales; family Ectothiorhodospiraceae; genus Alkalispirillum; species Alkalispirillum mobile. The sequence goes on along the minus strand of NZ_RCDA01000001.1, from coordinate 58,026 downwards.
GAGCCCCGCAACCCGCCGGCCACCGCCACGCAGCCCAGCAACGCGGCCAGCACGGCCATCTGCTCCGGCGTGCGGGCGAACAGCCTTGCAGTCGCGGCCGGGATGATCAGCAACGAGGTGACAAGCAGGATGCCCACAATGTTCATGGCGATGGCGATCACCCCCGCCATCAGCGCCATGAACAGCAGTTGCAGCGGCAGGATGGGCACACCCTCCGCACGGGCCAGCTCCTCGTGCAGTGTCATGGTCAGCAAGGGCCGCCAGATCAGCACCAGCACCGCCAGCACGGCCGCTCCCCCCAGCCAGATCCACCAGAGCTCCATCTGCCCTACCGACAGGATATCCCCGAACAGGTAGGCCATCAGATCCACCCGCACGTGCTCCATGAAGGCCAAGGCCACCAGCCCCAGCGACAGACTGCTGTGGGCCATGATGCCGAGGATGGTGTCATCCGCCAGACGCTGTCGGCTACGCAAAACCACCAGCAGAACCGCCAGTGCCCCGCAGACCAGCACGATGCCGAAATTGATATTCAAGCCGACCAGAAACCCCAGCGCCACGCCCAGTAGTGCCGAGTGCGCCAGGGTATCGCCGAAGTAGGCCATGCGCCGCCAGACCACGAAACTGCCCAATGGCCCGGCCACCACAGCCAGCCCGAAGCCCGCCAGCATGGCTCGGATCAGGAAATCATCCATGACTGCAATGCTCCCCAGGTTCATGGTCGTGGGCGTGGGGGAATACCGCCGTCTCCGGCCCGAGGTGCGAGCCGAACAGCGCCAGGTACTCCGGGTGCGCACGCACCGACTCCGGCGCCCCGCGGCAGAGGATGTGTCCCTCACTGAGGCAGAGCACCTGGTCGGTGGCCGCCATCACCAGGTTCAGGTCGTGAGAGACCACCAGCACCCCGCACCCGTAGCGCTCGCGGATGTGCCGGATGAGCCGGTAAAGCTCCCCCTGGCCGCGCTGGTCGAGCCCGGCCGCTGGCTCATCCAGCGCCAGCAGGTGGGGCCGGGAGAGCAGTGCCCGGGCCAGCAGCACCCGCCGCAGCTCACCACCGGAGAGCCCCTGCATCGGCCGTTCCAGCAGGTGGGCCACCCCGGCATCGGCCACGGCCGAGTCCCAGTTGCCATGTCGCCCCCGTGGGGCCAGTTTCATAAACCGACGTGCGGTAATGGGCAGGTTCCGATCGATGCGAAAGTGCTGCGGCACGTAGCCCACCCGCAAGCCGTCACGGTGCCGGACCTGGCCCTGGTGATCGCGAATCAGGCCGGTAAGCACCTGGACCAACGTCGACTTGCCCGAGCCGTTGGGGCCCACCAGGGTCACCACCTGACCGGCCTTGACCGCCACGTCCACGTTGCACAGCACCGGCTGCTGCCCCCGGGTTACCGTCAACCGTTGCGCCGCCACCAGCGTGTCGTCATCCACTGCAGGGCCCGCGCTTGCGCGCCGACCGACCGTCAGACCGAACATGCCGACCCCGAGCACCTCGGGCAGAGCCCGCTGAGTTCGATGGTCTGCCGCGCCATCCGGAAGCCCATTTCCTGCGCCTTGCGGTCAATCAACTGGCTGATTTCGTTATCGGAGAGTTCAGCCACCGACTGGCACCGTTCACAGATCAGGAACTGGCAGGCGTGGGGCCGTTGCGGCGCGCCGCAGCCCAGGTAAGCCGTGAGGGATTCGAGCCGGTGGATGAGCCCCTGCTCCAGCAGGAACTCCAGGGCGCGGTACACCGTGGGCGGCGCCACGCCGTCGCGCTCCCGGCGCAGCTGCTCCAACAGATCATAGGCCTTGACCGGCTCGTGGCTGGCCCAGACCAGCTCCAGCACCCGGCGCCGCAGGGGAGTCAACCGGGCCCCGCTGACCTGGCAGACCTCCTCCGCCCGCCGCAGCGCTGACTGCTGGCAACGGTCGTGATCGTGGCCATGGCCTTTGAAATCAGTAACGACTACCGGCTCAGTCATGCCTGATGGCCCTATATTGCCCCTTCGGATGCGCAATGTTATAACATTTTTCCACGAATCGCAGAACCACAGCTCCCCGCCACCTGACACCGGGAAACCATCATGAAGCGCAAACTGATCACCACCCTTGCAGCCACCCTGGTCGGGCTGGGCCTGAGCCTGCCCGCGCACGCGGAGCCCCCCCGGGTTGTCGCCAGCATTGTGCCCCTACACAGCCTGGCCGCCTCTGTGATGGACGGCGTGGCCGAGCCCAAGCGCCTGCTCCCCGGCGGCGCCTCCCCCCATACCTACAACCTCCGCCCCTCCGAGGCCGACATGCTCAGCAAGGCGGAGCTGGTCATCTGGGTAGGCCCGGAGCTGGAGAGCTTCCTCGAACGACCCCTGCGCAACCTGGCTGCTGACGCTGAGGTGCTGGAGGTCGCCGGCCTGGAGGGCATCCGCCTGCTGGACACCCGCGACGGCGGCCAGTGGGACTCGCATCATCACCACCACGATGGCGGTGACGACCACAACCACGGGCATGATGATCATCACGATCATGGCCACGACCACGATGATCAGCACGACCACGGCCATAGTGATGACCATGATCATGGCCATGGCCACAATGGCGACCACGGGCACGCTCATGACGATGAGCATGGGCATGGGCATGGGCATGACCACGATGGGGATCACGGGCATGATCACCACCACGGCGAACATGACATGCACCTCTGGCTGTCGCCGGACGTTGCCCGGGCGTTCGTGACCGCCCTCTCCGAAAAACTGAAGGCAATGGACCCGGACAACGCGGCAACCTACCGTGATAATGCCGAGGCCACCCTGAGCCGGATCGACGAACTGGACAATCGCCTGGCGGAACGCCTGGCGCCGCTGGCGGATCACGCCTACCTGGTCTTCCATGACGCCTATCAGTACTTCGAGGCGCACTATGGCCTGAGCCCGGTTGGTTCCGTGACCGTCAACCCCGAACGGCAGCCCAGCGCCCGCCGGCTCTCTGAACTACGTCAGCGTATCCGCGACACCGACGCCCGCTGCGTCTTCGCCGAGCCGCAGTTCCGTCCAAGCCTGGTGGAGACCCTGGTGGAAGACACCGACGCCGAGGGTGGTGTGTTGGATCCCCTGGGTGCCGAGCTGGCCCCCGGGCCGGACGCCTGGTTCGAACTCATGGAAAACATGGCCAGCGACCTGGAAGCCTGCCTGGCGCGGGACTGAGTGTGTCCGCTGAGGTCGGCCCCAGGCCGGCCTCAGCGCCCGGGTTTTTCCGCCACCCGGTTTCGCAGGTAGACCGGCTGCGCCTGTTCCGGGGCCAGCCCCCCGCCCTCGGCCAGCACAAGGCGGGCGCGCGGCAGGGCATCCCGGGCCAGCGGCACCGCCTCAGGCAGCAGCCCGGCCAGGGTACCCGGCTGCCCGGCCCGCAACACCTCCGGATAAGCCTGCCACCCCTTGCCAACCGCCCACCAGGCAGTATCAGCCGGCATTGCCGGGACCTGGTCCGGGGCGCAGACCCGCTCCTCTGCCACCGGCGCCATCAACCCCGTCCCGGAGCGGCGAAACGCGCTCCAGTAAACCTCGCCCATTCGCGCATCCAGGGCGGCCAGCACGCTCTCCGCGCCCTGCTCGCGCCAGGCGCCCTCGGCCAGCATCTCCAGGTTGGAGACGGCCACCACGGGCAGATCCCGGGCCAGCGCCAGGCCCTGCACCACCGAGGTGCCGATCCGCAGACCGGTGAAGGACCCCGGACCGCAGCCCCACGCCAGGCCATCCAAATCGCCCAGCGTCAAGCCCGCTTCGGCCAGCACCTCGCGCACCATGGGCAGGATCCGGGCGGTATGACCGCGCGGGCTGATCACGCTGTCAGACAGCACCGAGTCGCCAACCGCAAGGGCAACCGAGCAGGCCTCGGTGGCAGTGTCCAATGCCAGGATACGTTGCACCGTCATCTCCCGGGACTAATCTTGAAAAATGGCTCCACAGTATACCGCCGGCCCCGTCGGTGTTCATGCTTCAGGGCCCACCAACTTGACCTGCTTATAGCGGAATGTTTGAATGACGGGCTTAAAGAAGCAACGAGGACTCGGTTTGCGAGCCCTATCAGTAGAAAAACTGGCCACAGCCAGTATCCCAATTCGAAACACCTGTCCCCTCCCCCGAATGCCCGGCCCGGGCCTGCCCGGTCACCGCCCATCGGTATGCCGGCGCATTCACGCACCCGCTCTCTGTCCCTCAGTAGACTAGCCAGCGAGGAGATACCCGTGTCTGAACAGAACGCGGCGGACGGCATTGTAATCCGCACCCCCACGATCGATGACGGTGGCCCCATGTGGCGCGTGGTGCGCGACTCCGGGGTTCTGGACCTGAACTCCAGCTACCTCTACCTGCTGATGGCCACCGACTTCGCTGAGACCAGCGTGGTCGCGGAAATGGATGGCCGGGTGGTGGGCTTCGTCATCGGCTATCGCCCGCCTCAGCGGCCCGACTCCATCTTCCTCTGGCAGGTGGGCGTGGACGAGGCGGCCCGCGGCAAGGGGCTGGGCAAGCGCCTGCTGCGCGCCTTCCTGGCGGCTCCGGGCGCGCGCGGCGCGCGACTGCTGGAAACCACCATATCCCCTTCCAACGCGGCCTCGCGCGCGCTGTTCGCCGCCATCGCCCGCGAGCTGGGGGTGGACAACCTCGAGAGTGAGCACTTCAGCGAGGCGCACTTCCTGCCCGATGAGGGCCACGAGCCGGAGATGCTGTTCCGCATCGGCCCGCTCGACCCCGAGACCGTGCAACAGCGCTACGGCGACTGCATCGCCTGAAGCAGGTGCGCCAACGGCGTAAACCGATCAAGTCAGCCCGATAGAGGAATCACCATGACCATCGACTACATGCAGACAATTGAGGACCACGAGTCCATCGTGCGTTCCTATGTCCGTAGTTTCCCGACCGTCTTCGAGAAGGCGAAGGGCAGCTACCTGTACGACGGCGACGGCAAGGCGTATCTCGACTTCTTCGCCGGCGCCAGTGTCATGAACTACGGCCACAACCACCCGGAGCTGCAGAAGGCGCTGATCGAATACCTGCAGAATGACGGCGTGGTGCACACCCTCGACATGGCCACCAAGGCCCGGGCGGAGTTCCTGGACACCTACCACCGGCTGATCCTGGAGCCCCGCGGCATGGAATACCGGGTGCAGTTCCCCGGGCCCACCGGCACCAACGCCGTGGAGACCGCGCTGAAGATCGCCCGCAAGGTCACCGGCCGTGAGGACGTCATCTCCTTCACCAACGCCTTCCACGGCATGACCCTGGGCTCGCTGGCCGTCACCGGCAACGAGTTCAAGCGCAAGGGCGCCGGCATCCCGCTCACCCACGGGCAGACCATGCCCTACTGCGGCTACTTCGGCCCCTGCGAGAACTGCGGCGGCCCCGAGCGCAACTGCGTCGACTACCTGGACCGCATGTTGAAGGACGGCGGTTCCGGGGTAGACCACCCGGCGGCCATCATCCTTGAGCCCATCCAGGGCGAGGGCGGCCTGAACAGTGCCTGCCTGGAGTGGATGCGCCAGGTGGAAGCGCTGTGCCGCAAGTACGACATGCTGCTGATCGTTGATGACATCCAGGCCGGTAATGGCCGTACCGGGCCCTACTTCAGCTTCGAAGAGGCCGGCATCAAGCCCGATGTCATCACCGTCTCCAAGTCCATCAGCGGCTTCGGCATGCCGCTGGCCATCACCCTGGTCAAGCCGGAGCACGATATCTGGGAGCCGGGCGAGCACAACGGTACCTTCCGCGGGTTCAACCCGGCCATGATCACCGCCAAGAAGGCGCTGGAGCTCTACTGGAGCGACGACAAGTTCGAGAAAGACACCCTGCGCAAGGGCGAACTGGTCCGCGACGGTCTGCAGAAGATCCTCGACAAGCATCCGGAGACCCCCGGGTCCCTGCGCGGTCGTGGCATGTTCCGCGGCATCGCCTTCGAGCACCATGAACTGGCCGAGAAGATCAGTGAACACGCCTTCGAGCGTCAGCTGATCATCGAGACCTCCGGCCCCCGTGACGAGGTGCTGAAGCTGCTGCCGCCGCTGGTCACCTCCGACGAGGACCTGAAGAAGGGGCTCGATATTATCGAGGAGTCCCTGGTTGCAGCGGCGAAGGAGCTCGGTATCCGCTGAGCCGCCTCCGGCAGCCTGCCCCGAAAACGGGGCAGACCCTGCAAAAACGCCGGCATGCGGTGCTCCATACCGCATGCCGGCGTTTTTTTGGATCGGTATCCCCGCTGCAGTCGACGCCGCAACGGGCAGGCACCGCTCAGTCGTCGTCCTCGACCAGCTTGTAGGCGCCGTCCTCGTCGTGGGTTTCGCGGCCGGTGACCGGCGGGTTGAAGGCGCAGATCAGGCGCATGTCCTCGGTGCCGCCCCGCAGGATGTGGCGGTCGTGGTTGTCCAGCGCATAGAGCACACCATCGTGGATCTCGTGCACCTCGCCGGTGGCCAGATCCTCGATGCTGCCGTTTCCGGCAACGCAGTAGACCGCCTCCAGGTGGTACTTGTACCAGAGGTGCAGTTCGGCACCGGCGGGAATAATGGTCTCGTGGAAGGAGAAGCCCATGCCGTCCTTCTTGAGCAGCAGACGGCGGCTGGTCCAGCCCGGCCCGGAGACTTCACGCTCGGAACCGATGATGTCCTGCACTTTTACGATCTTCATGTTCTGTGCTCCAATTTACGAGTTGGCGCGCCATTGTACCGGACCTTGCAAACCCGGCGGCACCCGTTCCCTACCCTGTTTCATAGACGACTGACAGCGACTCTGCCCTCAACCATGCATGCACTCCGGCGCAGTACCCGGCTCATCCTGCTGGCCACCGCCTTGCTCCTGTTGCCCGGGACCGCGGCCGCCGATCGCAACACGCTTATTCTCGAGTACGAGAACGACCTGTTCGGCGGTGAGGACCGCTGGTACACCAATGGCGTACGCGCCACCTGGGTCCGTACCGGTGACCCCGGCATCCTGCACAGTTTAGTGGAGTGGCTCGGTGATCACACCAACCTGGTGGACCCGGACAAGCCGGTGAGTTACGCCTACTCCCTGGGCCAGAACATGTATACCCCCAAGGACATTACCGACCCCGATCCACCGGAGGATGACCGCCCCTACGCCGGCTGGCTGAATTTCAGCACCGGGCTGGGCCAGCTGCGCAGCGACAGCCTCACCCGGGTGATTGTCATTGCCGGCATGGTGGGGCCGGCATCTCTGGCCGATCGCACCCAGAAGGAGGTGCACCGTTTCATCGACACCGACATGCCGGAAGGGTGGGATACCCAACTGCGTAACGAGTTCACCCTGATGGTGAGCGCAGAGCGCAACCAGAGGCTCTGGGAACTGCGCACTGACGGCGGCTGGGGCGTTGACGTGAACGCGCACCTGGGTGTGGCCCTGGGCACCCCCTTCACCCTGGCCGGCACCGGCATGACCGTGCGCGTGGGTCACCATATGCCCAATGACTTCACCCCACCGCGGATCCAGCCGGCCTTCCCCGGCTCCATGCGCTTCGTCCCTGGCGAGCGCTGGGGCTGGTACGTGTTCGCGGGGCTGGATGGCCAGGGCCGGGCCTACGATGTCTTCCTGGACGGCAACACCTACCGGAGCAGCCGCAGCGTGGACCGGGAGCCCTGGGTGGGCGAGGCCATGTTCGGCGCCGCGGTGGCCAACCAGCGCCTGCGGCTGGCCTATACCCACGCCTACCGGACCCGGGAGTTCAAGGGTCAACCGGAGGATGCCGACTATGGCTCACTCAGCCTGAGCATCCGCTGGTAGCACTCACGGCTGCAGGTCCACCCAGACCGGGTCATGATCGGAGCTGCGCCACGGCCCGGGGCTGAAGCGATCCGCTATGCCCCGGGCGTCATACTCCAGCAGTCTTGGCTCGTCAGCGTTGATCGCCCAGGTCCCGGCGGCGTCCACCCGCTCCGCGAGCGGTGGCGGCGCCAGGGCATGATCCAGGTACCCGGATTCACCCCGGAAAACGTACGTGTAGCGCTGCTCTGGCGGCTGGTGCGCTGCCAGGAGATCCCGTTTACCCCCCTCCAGGAAGGCACGGACCGGGGCCTCGCCGCCGTATGCATTCACATCGCCCACGATCAATACCGGCAGGTCGTCTCCACGCTGCTTGCGCCAATCGGCGAGCCCCTGGACCAACGCCTCCGACTGGGCGGTGCGCCGCAGGTTCCAGCACCCCTGTCCCCGGTCCACGTCGCCGCTCTCCGGGCAGCCCACCTTGGCCTTGTGATGGACCACCGCTACGCCAAAGGGGCGGCCACCCTCCCTGGCCCGGAAGGCCGCCTTGAGCGGCGGGCGGTGGTGCTGCGGGTCCAGGTCCCGGCGCGGGGCGCCCAACTTCTCCACCCGGTCCGCACGGTAGATCAGAGAGACCTTGATGGCATCGCTGCCAGTGTCCGGCGTGGCAGCGGCTGCCCGGTACCGCTCTTCACCCAGTCGGTCGTTGAGGCGGGTGACCAGATCCGCCAGGGCGGCCCGGTCGTTCTCCATCTCCACCAGCCCGACGATATCGGCATCCAGACCGATCAGCGCAGGCAGCAGCCGCTCCCGTTGGCGCTCCAGCTCGCCGCTGTTGGCCGCCCCACGCTCACCCAGGTTGAGGAAGTAGTTCTCCACATTGAAACCCGCTACCCGGACGAGTTCCGCCCCGCTGCGCTCCGGGGCGTCCGGTCTGGGATTATCGTCAAAGAACCGGGGACTTTGCGTGGGGTGCAGCCGCAGGGCGCCGAAGGTCGTGGCCAACACCCCTTCCAGCCCCTCCACCCGAGTCCCCACCCGGCGAGTCCCGGTCTCCCCGTCCAGCCAGGGGGTAGGCGAGGGCCAGGTTGCGTGGCTGCCATCGTCAAGGATCACCTTTAGCCGGCCGGCAGGCTGCTCGTCGGCAGCGATGAAGTTGGTGGGGCGGAAGGCACGACCGTCGGCAGAGAGGTGGAGGCTGCCGTAGCGCTGCAGTTCATGGGTGCCGCTCACGGTCATCGACTGATTCACCCGGACCCAGAGCCCTGCCCAACGGGCCTCCTCCTCGGGCTCCAACGGGAAGCTGACGGGCAATGGCTCCAGCCCCTCATCCGCCCCGCAGTCGGCGATGGCCTGCACGCGCTGAACTTGCGGCTGCCCCTGCCAGCGCCCGGTCCGGGCGGTGATGGCCAGTTCGCGGCCCGGTCGTACTGCACTCGCCTGCTCCGGGGTCAGGCCCGGCGCATAGACGAACAAGCCGCTGGGCAGCCCATCGCCCGGCCCATCCCCCTGGATAAAAAAGCCATCCAGTTGGTCCTCGCCGGTGAATACCCCCGTGACCGTGCCACGAATCCGGACCTGCTCCCCCTCCGCTACTGCCCCGTCATCTCCATGACCGGCGATCGCGTAAAGGCCAGTGAACTCCCCGCTGCAGTCGCCCAGCGCGGGCGGCGCGTGCCGCAGCAGGACCAGCGCCACGGCGACCACCAGCGCGCCGATGAGCGCCAGCCGCGAAGGCGTAACAAGGCGTTTGCCGACCCTGGCCATACCTGTCTCCTCCCTGTAAAACGTCCGATACCCTGTTTGACCGCCGATTCAGCGGTTGGTCGCCGGCTCCTCCGCGCCCAGCGCCTTCAACTCCTCGGCCACGGCGTTGACCGGCGTGGTAAAGCGGGCCAGCAGGTCGTAAAGCACCGGGATGACCACCAGGGTGAGCACTGAGGCGAAGCTCATCCCGCCGATGATCACGGTGCCAATGGCCATGCGGCTCTCCGCGCCGGCACCAAAGGCCATGACCAGGGGCAGCGCACCGAAGATGGTCGAGATAGCAGTCATCAAGACCGGCCGGAAGCGCAGCGTTGCCCCCTCCAGTATCGCCTCCCGAACCGACAGCCCTTTGTCGCGCATCTGATTGGCGAACTCGACGATCAGGATACCGTTCTTCGCCATCAGCCCGATCAGCAGGATCATGCCGATCTGGCTGTAGATATTGAGTGTCAGCCCGCTGACGAACAATGCCGCGAGTGCGCCGGTCACCGCCAGTGGCACGGCCACCAGGATGATCAGCGGGTGGATAAAGCTCTCGAACTGCGCCGACAGCACCAGGAAGACGATGAGCAGCGCCAGCGCGAAGGTCAGCATCAGGGCCCCGGAGGTCTCCATGAACTCATCGGAAAGGCCCAGGTAACTGATCCGGGACTCGGGCGGCAACTCCTCCGCGGCCACCTGGTTCAGGTATTCCAGGGCGCTGCCCAGGTCGTAGCCATCGGCCAGCGAGGCGGTGATGGTCACTGCCGGCAGCCGGTCCACCCGGTTCAGGGTGGGCGGCGCCCCCTCCTCTCGCAGGGTGATCAGACTGGAGAGGGGGATCAGATCGCTGTTGACCCCGGAACGGATGAAGATGTTGCTGAGATCATCAGGGCTTGCGCGGGCCTCGTCGCGGGCCTGCAGCATGACGTCGTACTCGCGGCCCCGGTCGAGATAGGTGGTCACGTCGCGGGAGGCCATCATGGTCTGCAGGGTACTGCCGATGACATCGATCGGGATGTCCAGATCGGCCGCGCGCTCACGATTCACACTCACCTGAATCTGCGGTCGGGTCTCTTCGTAGTCCATGTCCGGGTTGAGCAGGCGCGGGTTCTCCTCCCGGGCCCGTTCCAGCACCCGCTCCCCCCACTCGGCCACGTCACCATACTCGTTGCCGCCGATCACGAACTGGACCGGCTGATCAAAACCACTCTGCCCCAACCCGGGCGGATTGACGGCAAAGGCCTGGACCCCGGGCACACTCATGATCTGCGGCATCATCTCGGCGACGATGTCCTGCTGCCGCCGATCCCGCTCCGCCCAGGGTGACAGACCGACAATCACGAAACCTCGGTTACCGACCCCGCGGAAACCGCCAATGGAGAGGATGCGGAAGGCCTCGCCGGTCTCATCCCGCAGGGGGGCCAACAGGTCCTCAATCTCCTTCAGGCTCTCGTCCAGAGCGCGGGAGGTAGCGCCCTCCGGCGCCATGGCCGGCACCATGAACACCCCTCGGTCCTCGGTGGGGGTCAGTTCCTGCGGCAGCGCCTGGAACAGGGTGATAGCGGTGCCGGCGAACAGCCCTGCCACCCCCAGCACCACTACCGGCATGTTCAAGGAGCGCTGCAACACCCAACGATAGCCATTGGTCAGCCCGTCAAATGCCCGGTCAGTGGCCTGCTTGAGCCGCCCGGGCTGGTCACTGCTGCTCTTCAGCCACTTGGAGCAGAGCATTGGCGCCAGCGTCAGGGCCACCAGAGACGAAAACGCCACCGCCGCCGCCAGCACGAAGCCGAACTCGGTAAACAGCCTGCCGACGTTGCCCTCCATGAATGAGATGGGCACGAACACCGCAATCAAGGTGACGGTGGTGGCGATAATGGCAAACGCCACCTGGCGGGCGCCGCGATAAGCAGCGAGCAGGGGTGGCTCACCATCGTCGATTCGCCGCTGGATGTTCTCCAGCATGACGATGGCATCATCCACCACCAGCCCGATGGCGAGAATGAGGGCGAGCAGCGTCAGCACGTTGATTGAAAAGCCCAGCGGCGCCATCACGGTAAAGGCGCCGATGACCGCTACCGGTATGGTGACCGACGGGATCAGCGTGGCGCGCAGGCTACGCAGGAAGATGAAAATGGTCAGGATCACCAGACCCACTGCGATCAGCAGCGTCCTCACTACCTCGCGGATGGAGTCGCGGACGAACACCGACTGGTCGTAGCCGATGACCATCTCCATGCCATCAGGCAGGCTCGCCTGAATGCGTTCCATCTCCTCCTGCACGCGGTCGGAGACGGCGATGGTGTTGGCCTGAGACTGCCGCAGGATGCCCAGCCCGATGGCAGTCTGGTCATTCATACGCAGGTTGGTGTCATCGTCCTCCACCCCGCGCTCCACCTCGGCCACCTCTCCGAGTCGCACCAGGTAATCGTCGGTGCGCTGGATCACCAGCCTCTCGAACTCCTCCGGCTCGGCCAGACGGGTGTCGGTACGGACGGTGAGATCCCGCATGGTGGACTCCACCCGGCCCGCGGGCAGTTCCACATTGTTGGCGCGCAAGGCCTCCTCGACATCGGCCACGGTGATGTCCCGGGCGGCCATGGCACGTCGGTCCAGCCAGACGCGCATGGCGTAGCGGCGCTCACCGCCGATGAAGATGTCGGAGACACCGTCCAGCACGGAGAGTCGGTCCACCAGGAAGCGGTCGGCGTAGTCGCTTACCTCCTCCGGACTCCAGGTGTCGGAGCTGAGGGTGATCCACATCATCGGTCGGGCGTCGGCGTCTGCCTTCGCCACCACCGGTTGATCGGCGCCATCGGGCAGATCATCCAGCACCCGGTTGATGGCATCACGGACATCGTTAGCGGCGTTGTCCACGTCCCGGGTGGTGCGGAACTCGATGGTGGTCTCGCCGCGTCCGTCGCGGCTTTCGGAGGTGATGTTGCGGATCCCGTCCACGCCACTGACCGCAGACTCGATCACCTCGGTGATTTCGTTATCGATGACCTGGGGTGCGGCCCCGGTATACGTGGTGGTCACCGAGACGACCGGCGGGTCGATGTCCGGATACTCGCGGACGGGCAGTTGGCTCAAGGAGGCGATGCCAAGAACGACGATGATCATGCTGATCACCGTGGCCAGCACCGGACGTTTGACGGAGATGTCGGAGAGAACCACGGCTGGTCAGCCTCCCGCGGCGGGGCTGGCTGCCGCGACCGCGTCGTCGTCATCTCCATCCGGCGGGTTCAGCACCCGCACCTCGGCGCCGTCACGTAGCCGCTGCAGACCGGAACGCACGACGTATTCATCCCCTTCCAGGCCCTCGGTGACCTGCACGGTGCCCCCGCGGCGCAGGCCCGTGGACACGGCCTGTTGCCGAACCCGGTCCGTCTCGTCCTCCTCGTCCGCCGGCAGCCACACATACACGTACTTGCGATCGCCCTCCAGCAACAGGGCCTCTTCGGGTACCACCAGGGCATCGGGGTCGCGGTCCAGTACCAGATCCACGTTCATGAACATGCCAGGGCGCAGACGGCCATCTTCATTGTCCAGTTCAGCCTGGATGCGCAGGGTGCGGGTCACCGGATTCACCCGGCTATCCAGCCGCTTCACCTCCCCGTCGAAGGTCTCGTCAAAGCCATCGCTGCGCACCTGCACCGACATGCCTGCCCGCAGCCCCGGCAGAAAACGCTCCGGTACGGAGAAGTCGAGCCGCAGCTGCTGAAGGTCGTCCAGGGTAGTGATAACAGTATCGGTATTGACGTATGCACCACGGCTCACCTCGCGGAGCCCGGTGATACCGTCGAAGGGCGCGCGAATCTGGCGATCCCGCAGTTCCGCGCGGGCCACCTGCACCTGCGCATCAGCCACCTTCATGGCCGCCTCGCGCTGGTCCAGTTCCGACTGGGAGATGTTGTTGGTCTGGCGCAGGCGCTCCGCCCGGGTGAACTGGGCCCGGGCATCATCGTAAGTGGCCAGGGCTTCCGCCAGTCGCGCCCGGTAACTGCTGTCATCCAGACTGACCAGCACCTCATTTTCGCTGACGCGGTCGCCCTCCTGGAAATGGATGGTAGTGACCCGGCCGGACACCTCGGGCGTCACGTTCACCGACTCAAGGGCGCGGGTGGAGCCCACCGACTCCACGGTTCGGAGGATCTCCTGACGTTCCACGGCGGCGATCTGCACGGCAGCCGCCATGGACGGGCGTTGATCGCCATCGCCTTCACCACCCAGCAGGATGAGCGCGTACCAGGCGGCGCCGCCCAGTAGCAGCAGGATGGCGAGCACAACGACCTGTAAACCAATACGCATAGCTGGGGGGTGCCTCGCGAGACAGGGAAAACCCGGCACCGGGCCGCGTGATGCGGCCGCGGTCGTAACCGGCTCCCCAGCAACGATCCCCCGCGGGACGGGGGATCGGGAGGGAGCGGCTGTTAGTCGGACTCTACGGACGCCAGCATGGCGTCGTACTCATCCTGAAAGAAGAACTTATCCTCGCCAAAGGCCGGTTGCAACTGATCCAGCCAGGTGGCCTCGGGATCGAACTTGGCAAAGAAGGGCCGCTGCACCCAGTCCGGGTTGCGCCCCTGAATGAAGCGGAGCACGAACACTTTCTCGCCGTGCACTTCGGCCACACCCTGGACCTCCACCTTGCCGGGGCCGGCGCTCATGGAGGGCCCGCGGGCGGTGCGGCTCAGGCCGGACACCTGCTTCATGGCCTCGCGGTAGATCTCCCAGGCGCGCGCCAAAGGCACCTCGAAGTAGTGGCGGGCGCCGGTGTCGCGCTCGACAAACATGTAATAGGGGATAATGCCCAACCGGACCTGCTTGCGCCACAGCTCGGCCCAGGCCGCGCTGTCGTCGTTGATGTGCGCCAGCAGCGGGCCCTGGGCACGAATCTCCACGCCGGTATCACGGATACGCCGGATCGCCTCCTCGGCGATCGGGGTGGAGATCTCCTGCGGATGGTTGTAGTGCGCCATCAGCGCCACGTGGCGGCCCGCGTTCACCAACCGCTCGAACAGCCGCAGCAGATCGTCCGCGTCCTTGTCAGTGACGAAACGGTAGGGCCAGAAGGTCAGGGCCTTGGTCCCGAGGCGTACCGTCTGAACGTGCGCCAGGTCGTCGGACAGCAGTGGGTCCAGGTAGCTTTCCAGCTTCTTGGTCTTCATGACCATCGGGTCGCCACCGGTGAGCAGCAGGTCGCTGACCTCGTGGTGCGAGCGCAGGTAAGCGTGCAGCTGCTCCGCCTCGTTGGAGGCGAACTGCAGGTCCTTGTCACCGACGAACTGCGCCCAGCGGAAGCAGAAGGTGCAGTAGGAGTGGCACACCTGGCCCTGGCTGGGGAAGAACAGCACCGTCTCGTTGTACTTGTGCTGCATGCCCTCCAGCTTGTCGCCCTCGTGCTCCGGAACGTTGAGCTTCATCTGGCCCGCCGGATGGGGGTTCAGCTCGTTGCGGATCTCCCAGGCCACGCGGTTGACCTCTTCGCGCGGGGCCTCGCGGCGCAGCACGTCGGCCATGCGGTCGAACAGCTCCGGGGCCAGCATACCGCGCTGGGGGATGGTGAGCTGGTAAATCGGGTCGTCGGGTGCTTTTTCCCAATCAATAAGCTCATTGATCACGTACTCATTGACACGGAAGGGCAGCACGTTGGCCACCACTCTCATGGCAAAGCGCTCTTCCTCGGGCATCCGATCCAGCCCGGGAATCTTGTCCATGTTGCGGGCCGTAAACACCTGGAAACGACGCGCTTCAAATGTTCCATCCCGACCAACGGGACGCAGCGGAAGCATTTGGCTCATAATCTTCCTCCCACATATCGCGGGTGTCAGCGAAGGCCCGGCCCTGCCCGCTCATGGCGGACACGCAGTTGACCTCCCAGAAACCCGGAACGGCACCCGGAACAGGTGTCGAACATTGGCGCCCGAAGCGGCTCCGCCCCGTAACGCCCGCGAAGAGATAGGCCTGGACTGCGGCATTAACCAGCGGCCGCATCCAGGTCCGTTGCGGCCTCGCTTGAAGTCGGCCACGCAGACGAACCGCTGAGGGTATGCATATGCCTCCGCCACGGCAAGTGCTCGCAGCACCAGTATGTGACACAACTCACATTAATCTAGAGTTTTTCCACCCGCCTCCCGTGCCAGGGGGAGTAGTACCGAAGGTCCCCCGGGGCGTGGGCGATCACCCCGGAGATCAGGATCACCAGTATGAACAGCGGCAGATCAGCCCCCTCGAGCCAGCCGATCAGCGCCAAGAGCAGCAGCTTGAACAGAATGGCCAGACCCCGCACCTGGATCAGCCACACGCCGTTATTCCAGACGTGGATCAGCGCCATCAGCACGCCGGAAACCATGGCCAGCCAAAAGTAAGGCAGCCACGCGCTTTCCGGCGCCTGATAAAGGTACGCCCCACCCAGGCCGGCCGTCCCGAGCAGATGTAGCGACCGCAACCCTATGTTGATCCACCGCTGCGCCGGCAATCGCCGGCTCTCCGCCGGAAAAACGACGCGGAACAGGCTCATGCTTCGCCCAGATGCTGACGCACGCTATCGACCTTGTCTTTCATGGACTGCTCCCGATCGGTCCGCGTTCCCACCTTCAGCGTGGTAAAGATGCGGGGGGCGCCCATATCGTGAACCACTTCATGGCACCGGCGCACGGCGGCGAACACCTCATCCCAGTCGCCTTCCACGTTGGTGCCGTAAGGGTGAAGCTCGTGGGCCAGGCCCGCCTCCTTGAGCACGCGCTCACACGCCGCGATGTACTCCCCCAGAGAAACACCCGCTCCCAGGGGCACCACACACAGGTCTACGCTTACTTTCATGCTTGCCTCCCGGCCGGCCGCCAAGCCGGCACCATCAAAAGCCTCGGCACCCGCTGCCGTGCGCTTTTACCACCCCGGCGGCAGGTTACAGAGGTGAGTCGTTAGTCTAGGCTGGGAAAGACATCAAGCACAAAGGCCGGTCCGCGCAGGGAACACCTTGCTTCCCCCCGGACTCAAACTAATAAGGCACACCGCGCAGGCCCGTGGCTGCGGCTTTGGGTGGGATCGCGTGCGGGCCGGGCCAGAAAAGGAGGTAGCACCGTGACCAAGGCACAGATCAAGCAGATGCTTGCCGACCAGGCGTTCTTCGAGGGTTTGGACGACGCCGTGTTGGACCTGCTGGCAGGGCACGCCGGCGAGAAGTCTCTGGACAAGGACGAGGTCTTGTTTGAGCGCGGAGACCCGGCCAGCCACTTCTACCTGCTGCAGGATGGCCGGATCACTATCGAGGTCCCTGCTATCGAGGGGCCCTCGCTGGAGGTCCAGAACCTGGAAGCGGGGGAGATTCTTGGCTGGTCCTGGCTGATCCCGCCGTTCCGTTGGAGCTTCCAGGCTCGCGCCGAAGCTCCCACCCGCCTGGTGGAGTTCGACGGGGAGACCATCCGCGAGCAGTGTGAGAAGCACCCGGAGTTGGGCTACATCGTGCTGAAACGCTTCGCCAGCCTGATGTCGGAGCGGCTGGACGCGGCCCGGCGCAGGATGATGGACGAGTGGAACCCGCCAGGCTTCGCCTGAACTGCCGTTAGCGGCGCCACCCTTCAGGCGCAAAAACGCCCGCGGTCTCACGAGCGCGGGCGTTTTCCGTTGAGGCCAAGCCGGTGGGCACGCCCACTGCGCCTTAACCCCGCCCCTCCTGCAGGGCCTGCTGCAATTGTTGCAGGGCGTTACGCAGCCCCTCCTCCAACACGGGGTGGTAATAGGGCTTGTCGATCATCTCCGCTACGGTCATGCCCTGCTCCTGGCACCAGGCCAACAAGTGGCCCATATGTTCCGCTCGCGGGCCGAAGATCTCGGCGCCCAGGAAACGGCCATCGGCGTAACTGCCGTAAACCCGCATCAGGCCGTGGTCCTCGCCCATCACGCGGGCACGGGCCTGGGCACTGAAATCCAGCTCACCCACCGCGTAGCTGCCCTCCTCTAACTCGCCACGGGCATAGCCCACCATGGCAATCTGCGGGTCCGTGAAGACAATGCTCAGCGGGCAATGGCGGTGCCCGGGCGCCACGTCCGGGAAACGGGCGGCATTTCGGCCGGCGATGACGCCCTCGTCTGCCGCCTCGTGGAGCAACGGCAGATAATTGTTGGCATCGCCGGCGATAAACACGCTGGTGTCGCTGCACTGCATGGTGTAGCGGTCGTACACCGGCATGCCCTTGTCATCCATGGGCAGATCAGCGTTCTCAATCGCCAGTTGGTCAACATTAGGCCGGCGCCCGGTGGCGGCGAGCAGGTACTCGAAGCGCTCTTCCCGCACCTCACCGTCTGCATCCTGGAAGCGCACTACCACTGCATCGCCGTCGCGGGCCACCGACTCCACCCGAGCGTCGGCATCCAGCGGAAACTCGGACTGGAAGTGCTGCTCCGCCATCGCCTTGACGTCCGGATCGGTCAGCGGGCCAACAAAACCACCCAGGCCGAACATGCGAATGCGCACACCCAGGCGAGCCAGCGCCTGCCCCAGCTCCAGGCCGATGATGCCCGGGCCGAAAACCACCACCGACTCCGGCAGCACCTGCCAGTCAAAGACATCGTCGTTGACCACCAGCCGATCACCCAGACCCTCGAACAGGGGCAGCACATTGGGGCGGGAACCGGTGGCAATGACCACGCTGCGGGCGCGGACCCGCAGGTCGTCCCCCACCCGCAGGGTGTTGCGGTCCTCGAACCGGGCGTGCCCATGCAACCGGTCCTCCTCCGGGATCTTGCGGGTCATCGCCGTGGCCTTGCCGACAAAGCGATCCCGCTCGGTGCGGACCCGTTCCATTACCGCGCGGCCGTCCACCTGGACATCACTGACCCGGATGCCGAACTTGTCCGCGCCCCGGGCGTGGTGGGCCGATTCAGCCGCGGCGATGAGCAGCTTGCTGGGCATACACCCAACCCGGGCGCAGGTGGTGCCGTACTCCCCGCCCTCGATCAGAACCACCTGGTCCGCGTGCTGCCGGGCGTTGCGGTAGGCGCGAAGCCCCGCGGACCCCGCACCAATGACCGCCACATCGACTTCAATCTCGCGCATGCCTTCCTCCTAAACAGGAAACGTCAGGGGAACAGGCCCGCCGGCCTGTCGATGCGCTTACTTTAACATTATTGAATATGTTTAATCGACCCGCTCTCGAAGCGCCTCGCGCAGCAGGGCACGCAGGTCGTCATCCTCCCAGGGCTTGGTCAGGTACTTGTAAATCGCCCCCTGGTTAATCGCATCCGTCAGGCTCTCCAGCTCAGCATAGCCGCTGAGCACGATACGCAGGGTGTCGGGGTAGAGCCGCCGGACGCGGGAGAGCAGTTCCGTGCCACTCATCCCGGGCATGCGCTGATCGGTGATCAGCACCTCCACCTGCTCCAAGGCCAGCACCTCCAGGGCCTGCTCACCGCTGCCCGCAATGAGGATGCGATAGCCCTCCGGCGTCAGCACCCGCCGCAGCGCCTTAAGCACGTTGGGCTCATCGTCCACCAGCAGCACGGTTGGCCGCCGCTCGTCGGTCTGACCGGACCCGGTGGCCATTACCTGGTTCTCCAGGCGCATTTCCAGCAGCCCGTCCGCCGGCACCGCCGGGCTAAAGTGGTAGCCTTGCAGCAGGTCGCAGCCCCGGGCCCGGAGATAACGCACCTGCGCTTCGGTCTCCACCCCCTCTGCGACCACCCGCATCCCCAGGTTGTGCCCCAGGGCGATGATACTGTTCACGATAGCCGCGTTACCCACCTCCCGGGTCAACTCGCCCATGAACAACTTGTCGATCTTCAGCTCGTCCACCGGTATCGAGCGCAGGTAGGAGAGGTTGGAGTAGCCCGTACCGAAGTCATCCAACGAGATGCTGATCCCGTTGCGCCGCAGTTCATGCAGCACCTTGCCAGCCAGGACCTCATCGTCTACCAGCAGGCTCTCGGTGATCTCGAGGAAGACGCGCTCGGGAGGTAACTGGTATTCCTGAAACCAGTGCAACAGCGTGCGGGTGATGTCCGGCCTCTGGAAGAGCCGCGGCGAGAGATTGATTGCAAAGGCAATTGGCGACAGACAGGCCCGCTGGAACCGTTGGTGCAGTTGGCCACACGCCCTGATCACCCGCTCTGTCACGACGTCGATCAGTCCTACGCTCTCCGCCACCGGGATGAACCGGTCAGGGGTGATCCATCCCCATTCCGGATCCTGCCAACGGACGAGGGCCTCGACACCAACCACCTCCCCTGTCTGAAAGTCCACCTTCGGTTGGAACCAGGTCTGGATCCGGTCTTCCGCGAGTCCAACACGAAGCCGTTCCTCCAGCCGCAGTCGTTCTGCTGCGCGCCGGTTCAATTCCTCGGTGAAGTAGCGGTAATGGTTGTCGCCGCCGCGTTTGGCATCAGCCATGGCCACTTCCGCCGCCTCACTCAGCGCATCAGCCGTGGTACCGTCGCGGGGATACACCGCCACCCCCATGCTGGCCGTTATGGACCGCTCACCAACCTCTCCCAGAGAGACCGGTCGTCTTACCACCTGCAGGATGCAATCGCAGGCCGGCGCCACGTCTGCCTCCTGCTCGAGGTTGGTAAGCAGGATCGCGAACTGGTCAGACGAGGTCCGAGCCACCGTATCCGAAGTGCGCAGGTTCTGACGCAGACGCTCCCCGATACTCACCAATACCTGGTCACCGGCCCACCGGCCCAAGCCTTCGTTGACCAGATGAAACTGGTCCAGGTCCAGGTGGACCAGCGCCACCGATTGCTCGGTGCGGTTGGCACTGGCAATGGCCTGCTCAGTCCGGTCCAGCAGCAGTTGCCGGTTCGGCAGTTGGGTGAGGGTGTCGTGGGTGAAATGGTGGGCAAGTAGCTCCTCGTTGCTCTTCAACTGCGTGATATCG
Organism: Alkalispirillum mobile; assembly: GCF_003664325.1. NCBI lineage: Bacteria > Pseudomonadati > Pseudomonadota > Gammaproteobacteria > Chromatiales > Ectothiorhodospiraceae > Alkalispirillum > Alkalispirillum mobile. The sequence continues at coordinate 37,652 of NZ_RCDA01000001.1, read as the reverse complement.
GAAAGGTATCCCACGTAGTGCGTGATCGCGCCCCGATCATCCCGAAGCGGCGCGATCTGCAACTCATTCCAGAAGGGTGTACCGTCCTTGCACTGATTGGCCAGGATCGCCCACCCCTCGTCCCCTTCGTTCAGCGCTTGGCGGATCTTGTCCAGTTCCCGCGCGTCGACATCCACCCCGTTTCCCTGAAGAAAGCGACAGTTTCTACCCACAACCTCCGCCGCGGCGTAACCGGTGAGCATCTCAAAGGCGCGGTTGACGTAGACCACGGGCTGATCAGATTGCCGATAATCCACCAACACCACCGCGGTCGTGCTGATATCCAATGCGGCCTGCTTCAGGCGGCCCAGGGCTGCCGATGCTGACGCGCGCCCCGGACATTCCGGATTCTCCGATGTCATGTGATTAGTGGCTCCGATGGGCAGTGGGACGAGGGGCGAGTTCATCCTCCTCGGCCTCCGGGTCTAATACAAAGACGGTGATCAGTTCCTTCTGATCGCGTTCAAAGGCGCGCAAACGCTCGATCAGGTGCGCACTGATCTCGTGACCCCTTGAGAGCAAAAGGAAATCGTCCCCGGTCACCAGGTTACGGGAAAGGGTCATACCCGGGCGGAGCTGGCTCAAGGTTAATTCCAGTTCGGGTACCGGTGTGTCCCGTGCGGTCTCGTCCAGCCAGTCGATAAAGGCATCCACGAACGCCGGGTCATACCGCTTGCCGGCCTGGGCCCGCAGGAAAGTGCGCGCTTCGTCCCTGCCAAGCCGACGGGGCAGCATGAGCCCCAGCCGGAGCCGGTCGTAATCGTTGGCAATGCACAACACTCGGGCACCAGCGGGGATATTCTCGCCCCGCAGTCGATCCGGAGCACCAGTGCCGTCGAAATGCTCCTGGTGATGGCGCACCAGGCGCGCCGGCACCTCCAGCCGGTCCACGCCCATGAGCAGACCTTGTCCGATCACGGGGTGCTCCCCCACCCACTGGCGCTGGCGCACGCTCAACCGGCTCCAGGGTGTAACGGACAGTTCATTCGGGATGGCGATCCGCCCGATATCGTGGAGCAGGCCAGCAAGGTAGATATCCTCTGCCGCCTGGGGCTCGAACCCCAGGCGAATTGCCAGCTCCAGCGCGGTCTCGGCCACCCGCTGATTGTGGCCCTGCATCTGCGACTCGTGCAGTTCCGACAGGCGCGAGAAGACCATGACCATGGTCTTGAAGCCCACATCCAGTTCACGATGGGCCCGCTTGAGGCTCAGTAAGGCACGGCGCAATTCCCCTGTTCGCTGCTCCACCCGCTCTTCCAACTCCGCGTTCAACGTCTTGAGCTGGCGGTTCTGAGCCCGGGTCACGGACAGGAGCCGCGTCCGGTCCCGCTCCAGCTGGCGCAGCCTCACGGCCTGATCCACCGCCTGGGAGAGGTCGTGGTCCTCCCACGGCTTGGTGATGTACCGGAAAACGCCCACCTCGTTAATCGTGCTAATGGCCGAGTCAAGGTCCGCATGGCCAGTGAGCAGGATGCGCTGGGTGAAGGGGGACTGCTCCCGGATGGCCCGCAGCACTTCTATTCCATCCATCCCGGGCATCCGCAGGTCGCACACCACTGCGTCTACCGGGCTGGCCATCACATGATCCAGCGCTTCCCGTCCCGAGCTTGCCTCTAACAGTTCGAAACCGGCGCCCCGCAGCAATCGCCGAAGGGCACTCAGGATATGGGGCTCATCATCCACGCAGAGGACCCGCGGGGTGGTCTTGTCCATGGTCGCTTCACCCATGCCTCACTCCTCCTGCCCCTGGGTTACCGGCTGACGGACCGGCAGACGGACACGGAAGCAACTGCCCTCGCCCGGCGTGCTTTCCACCTCCACGTCACCGTGGTGCCGTTCCACGATGGCCTGTACCAGCGGCAATCCAAGCCCCGTACCCCGACCCACCTCCTTGGTGGTGAAAAAGGGCTCGAAGATGCGGCCCATTGCGTCGGGCGGAATACCGCGGCCGGTATCAGAGATACTTACCACCACCGATTCACCCTCTGACCGGGTGGCCACCGTAATCGTTCCTTCGCCCTCCAGTGCCTGTGCCGCGTTCGTCAGAAGGTTGAGGAAGACCTGATTGATCTGACCAGGGATGCACTCCACCTCCGGCAGCGCCTGATAATCCCGCACGATACTGGCGTGGTACTTGAGTTCGTTTCGAGCGATATTCAGGGTGCTGTCGAGTCCGGACCGGAGGCTGACCAGCCGAAACTCACCGCTGTCATCCCGGGAGTAGTGCCGGAGGTCACGGACAATGGCGGTGACCCGTTGTGCCCCCTCCCGCGACTCGTGCACCAGATCAGGCAGGTCCTCGCGGATCAACTCGTACTGGATTGCCTCCTTGAAGGCCTGCAACTGCTCCTGACGCTCCGGCGGCAGGTAAGACTCCCCGGCCTGGTAAAGGTCCAGTAGCCGTGTGACGCTGCCCACATAGCGACCCAATGTGCCCAGATTGGAGTAGACGTAGGCCACCGGGCTGTTGATCTCGTGGGCCACACCGGCGGCCAGTTGGCCCAGGGAGGCAAGCTTCTCGGTCCGCACCAGCTGACGCTCCATGTTTCGGCGTTCGGTCACATCCCTTCCGGTTGAGACAAAGTGGGTGATCCGGCCTTCGCCGTCGAGCAACGGTACGATGGTCTTGTCCTCGTAAAACAGCCGTCCCTCGCGGTTACGGTTTATGATCGTCCCGTTGAAGGGATGCCCCCGGGTCAGGCCAGCCCAAAGCCGGTCGTAGAAATCCTGCTCGTGTTCCTCCGATTTGAGCACTGCCATCGTCTGACCGAGCACCTCCTGCTCAGTGAGGCCAGTGACCCCCTCAAATGCCGGGTTCACGTACTCGATACGCCCTTCCCGATCCGTGATGACCACCAGATCCGTGGTCTGCTCCACTACGCGCTGGAACAGCTGGGTCTGCAGCAGCAATGCTTCACGCTGGCGGATATCCCTTGCCAGGGTGCGGCGCATGGCCTCGAAGCGCCCTGCCAAGTCGGAGAGCTCATCCCTGCCGGGCGACAGGATGGGTTGGTCCAGGTCGCCCGCCTGTATCTGACGTGCGGCCCGGCCCAGAGCCCCCAGAGGGCGAAAGATCCGGAAGTGCAGCAAAAGGACCACCAGACTCAGACCCAAGACGGTGCCCAGAACCGCTAGCCAGCCCCACTGCTCATGGCGGCGAGCCTCCTGGTATCTGAGGTGGAGCAGATGGTCAATTCGCCCCCCCAACTCGTCCGCGTAGGCCTTCAGCGCCAAGATGCTCTCGGTGGCTGACGTGAAATAATCACCGGGGACAATGGAATGGCGCGTGGTCGGGCTGTGCTCCCGGATGACCTTGAAAAGCGCCGTGGCGACCTCCTGGTCGTAGGTCTGCCTCCCTCGCTGCAGGCCCTGCTCCAGTTCGTCAGCGTCCTGGTGCATGCTGATGAGCCTGCGAGCTGCCGCGAGCTGCTGCTCGACGGCGCCGTGGTACCCGTAAAGGGAGGCGCTCAATAACTCATGCTGTCCGGTGCTTGATTGGAGCACCAGGTGCTCGGTCAGTCTCGCCCGCTGCCGGCCGATGTATTCAGTGGCGGAGACGATATGGTTGCGCACCAGGATCAGACGCCAGGCCTCCCCTCCCGGGTTAATCGTGTCCATGAACACGTCATTGCGCAGCCCCTGTACGAAATCTATGTAGGCGCTGGTCCTGGCATACCAGCGTGCGGTATTTATCTGCTGTGCATTCGGCTCGGTGAGGGATTCACGCAGTTGGGCCATCTGCTGCCGGTGCCGGATAAACCGCTCCTCAAGCTCCAGCCAGAGGAACGGGTGAGACTGTCTCAGCTGCGCCGCCAGATCATCGGCCAGGGCATCACTGCGCGCCTGGATCCGTAGCAGATTGCCCTGCTCGTCGGTGGCAAGACCGACCTGCCGGTGGGCCGCGAAAAACACGGATAGCCCGCGCTCCAGGGCCAGGCTGATGGCCAGATCCTTTGCCAGAACGGCGACCTCGTTCGCATCCCTCGCCTGCTGAGTCGACTCCGCTGTCGACTTGGCGGCCAACAATTGCTTAACGGCAAACCCGAGGCTTAAAAGCCCCAGCGCCCCGATCAGCAAGGCGAGCAGAATTCGGATTTTCATGGGGGCATGGACACTCCGACAGGTACCCCGGGCATCCAGCAAGCCAGATACAGGAGCCGAAAACCTAGATCTTGATTAAATGATACAGGTTTTAACCCCGGGTTATCTGTAGGAATAAGGCCCTCAAGGCCAATTTTGTATTTAAAATACCTATCGGTTTTTCAGGTCTGAGAGACCCGGCCTTGGGCGAGTTACCGAAGACCCAACCGCACACCACCGACCTGCCAGGGCACGGTGGGCTGCTCGCCGGTCTGACCGAAGCCGAGCAGCTGCCGAACCGCCTGGCTGTCGCGGGCCTCGCATGCCCGTTGCGCCAGCTCATAGGCCTTGCGGCTGTCGGTTTCTGTCACCACTTCCGAGAGCAGCGGCACCAGGCGCGGGCTGACACTGAAGCGCCGGAACCCCAGACCGATGAGGATGGGCAGTACGCCGGGGAGTTGCTGCAACAGGCCGCAGAGCTGCACCCGGGTGACATTCACGTCCCGGGTGGCCACCCGGAACAGGCGGTAAAGCGACGGGGCGTAGGGGTCCAGGTGACCGGCTACCTGGGGGATATCGCGGTCGGCACCGAAGAAGCACTGCATCAGGTCGTTGGTGCCGATGCTGACAAAGTCGGAGACCTCTTCCAACTGGTGCAGCGACAGGGCAGCGGCCGGCGTTTCCACCATGGGCCCCAGCGGGATGACCGGTGGCAACCAGCGGCGCAGGCGGTTGCGCCAGTGGCGGTACTCCTCGGGGCTGTTCACGAAGGGGATGACCACCCGCAGGTCGTGGTGGCGGGCCAGGGTGGCCAGGGCGGCGGCCTGCGATTCCACCACGTTCTTGACCGGTGGTATATCATAGAGCCGTGATCCTTGGAGGCCGAGGAGGCCCGTCAGGCCGGACAAGTTCCCCAACCAGGCGGGCTTCTTGTCCACCGAAATATCCAGGAGACGGATCGTGACCGGTAGCGGGTCGGCCGCCTGGCAGATGGCGCCGAACGCCTTCTCGTAGTAAGCCTGGTCGGGCATGCGGGCCAGTGCCGGGGTAAGGTACTCGCTGTGCACCAGCCCCACGGCATCCGCCTGCACCTCCCGCGCGGTCCGCGCCCCCATCTCACCGGTCACCGTAGCGCGCAGGTGAACCGGCACCCCGTCGCGCGTCCTTACTCGGCCGGCGTGGCGGCCGCCCCGGGCAACGCGTACGCCCTCGCTGTGCAGGGTGGCAGGGCTCAGAACTCCGCTGGTGCCATCCAGATGGAAGGAGTCGCCGCCGCAAAGGGCATCTCCCTCGGCCTCGTTCAGGAGGACGGTGGGCACGCCCAGTTGCTGGAGCTGGATGAGGGGGTGGGCCAACGGCGCGCCACCCAGCACTACCAGGCCGGCCGGGATTTGCTCCAGGGAAAAGGTGTCGGCATAAGGCAGCACGAGAATGTGGCTGTCCGATGCCTCGGCGGGATCGTACGTGATTTGGCCGGCCGCCTCGCCCGGCACAAACGGCATGCCCTGAATGACCATAAGGTCAGTGTAAAGCGGCCCGACGGGTAAGTCACCCGCGCGCCACCGGCACTCGAGGAGTCCGCGGAATGCCCCACTTCCAGCTTGCAGTCCTGCTCGGCATGACAGTGGCCCTGGGCCCGCTGGCCCTGGATGCCTACCTGCCGGCATTCCCCAGCATTTCGGACGACCTGGGGGTCAGCAAGGCAGACGTGGGACTGACGCTCAGTGCCTACGTCTTCACCCTGGGCCTGGCGCAACTGGTGGGCGGGCCGCTCTCCGACCGCTACGGCCGTCAGCGCATCCTGCTCTTGGGGCTGGCGGTCTTTGCCGCCGCCTCGTTCATGGTAGCGCTGGCGGGGAGCCTGAACGAGATGCTCGGCTGGCGGATCGTGCAGGGCATCGGCGGCGCCTTCTGCGCGGTGTCGGTACCGGCGATCGTGCGCGATCAGTGCCGCGGTAACGAAGCGGCCCGCCTGTTCGGGATGATCGGCCTGGTGATGTTCATTGCGCCGGCATCGGCCCCCGCCCTGGGCAGTGCACTGCTGGTGGTGAGCGACTGGCCGGCCATCTACCAGGCCCTGAGCGGGTACGCCCTGCTGCTTGCGGTCGTGCTGCACTTCGGACTGTTCCGGCGCATCCCCGCCCGCACGCCGCAACAGACGCCGGTACGCACACTGCTGACCAACTATCGGCTGGTCCTGCGGCATCGGTTGTCCATGCGCTTCATCCTGCTGCAGACGCTGGCCTTCAGCGCCATGCTGGTATTCATCACCCACGCCTCGTTCATCTACCAGGGCGCGCTCGGGCTCTCCAACGCGGCCTTCTCGGCGCTGTTCGCGGCCAACGTGGCGGCGATGGCCTGCCTGAACCTGTTGAACCGGCGGCTGCTTTTCCACTTCCCGGCGGTTCAGATCATGCGTACCGCGGTCCGGGCCCAGCACGGGGCGCTCGCCCTGCTGGTCCTGCTGGTGGTGCTGGACGCGCCGGTCTGGGCGGTGGCGGCCTGTCTGGTGGCAGTGGCCGGGTGCATGGGGGCCATCGTCCCCAACAGTCTGGCCGGCGCGCTGGATCACTTCCCCAACCTGGGGGGCACCGCCGCCGCGCTGCTGGGTGCCACCCAGTTCACCGTGGCCGGGCTCATCAGCGCGCTGTCCACCCGGGTGGCCGGCGAGGCCCTGCTGCCCATCGTGCTGATCATGGCGGTCTGCTCGCTGGGCGCACTGCTGTTAGCCAACGGTGCCCCGCGGGCCGTCTGCAGACACGCGGCCGAAGAAGAGGCTGAGGCAGCCGCCCGCTCGTCCGGGCCGGTTTAGCGATGGCGGGATCTATGCCCACGGCGGGTTGAGGGGCCCCTTGCCCCTGCCTCAACAAGCACCGACAATAGCTGTATATCTATACAGCATTAGCCCCGGATGCCCCTCGACTACGCCGAACTCCACTGCCTCTCCTGCTTCAGCTTCCTGCGCGGCGCCTCCCAGCCCGCCGAGCTGGTGCACCGGGCGGCCGATCTGGGCTACCGCGCCCTAGCCCTCACCGACGAGTGCTCGGTGGCTGGGGCCGTGCGCGCCCACCAGGCAGCCAAAGAAGCGGGGTTGCACCTCATCCACGGCAGCGAGATCCGCGTCCACAACGGACCACTGCTGGTGCTGTTGGCCCCCTGCCGCCAGGCCTGGGCCGAACTCTGCGCGCTGATTAGCCTGGGGCGGAGCCAGGCGGACAAGGGAAACTACCGCCTGGAACGGGAGCAACTGGAGGGGGGCCTGCCCCACTGCCTGGCCCTGTGGGTGCCCGACGACACACCCCACGACCCCGACCACGGCCGCTGGTTCGCCCACCACTTCGGCGACCGCGGCCACCTGGCCGTGGCCCTGCACCACGGCCCCGACGACGAGGCCCGCCTGCAGCGGTTGCTGGCCCTGGCCGAACGCTTTGGCCTGCCGCCGGTGGCCGCCGGCGGGGCGTTGATGCACCAGCGCAGCCGCCGCGCCCTGCAGGATACCCTCAGCGCCCTGCGTCATCGCCGGCCCCTCACCGAAATGGGCGCCGCCTTGCAGTGCAGCGGCGAGCGCCACCTGCGCCCCCGGCACAGCCTGGCCCGGCTCTACCCCCCGGAACTGCTGCAACGCACCGTGACCCTGGCCGAACAGTGCCATTTCAGCCTGGATGAACTGCGCTATGAATACCCCGCCGAACTGGTCCCCGTCGGCGAGACCCCGGCCAGCCACCTGCGCCGGCTCACCCTGGAAGGAGCGCGCCGCCACTGGCCCCAGGGCATGCCGGAAAAGGTCGCCCGCCAGGTGGACCATGAACTGGCCCTGATCGCCGAGATGGGCTACGAGCCCTTCTTTCTCACCGTGCATGACGTCGTGGCCTTCGCCCGGCGCCGGGGCATCCTCTGCCAGGGCCGGGGCTCGTCGGCCAACTCGGCGGTCTGCTACTGCCTGGGGATCACGGCGGTGGACCCGGCCCGCCAGTCGCTGCTCTTCGAGCGCTTCATCTCCAAGGAGCGGGGCGAGCCGCCGGACATCGACGTGGACTTCGAACACGAGCGGCGCGAGGAGGTCATCCAGTACATCTACCGCAAATATGGCCGCCACCGGGCCGCCCTGGCCGCCACCGTGATCCGCTACCGCCCCCGCAGCGCCCTGCGCGACGCCGGCCGCGCCCTGGGCCTGGAGGGCGAGACCATCGACCGGCTCGCCGGCAGCATCCAGTGGTGGGACGGCAAGCACATCGACCCGGCGCGCCTGCGCGATGCGGGCCTGGACCCCGACGACCCGCGCCTGGCCCGCACCGTGGCCCTCGCCGGGCAACTGCTGGGCCTGCCCCGCCACCTCTCCCAGCACGTGGGCGGCTTTGTCATCTCCGAAGGCCCCATCAGCGAACTGGTGCCCACCGAGAACGCCGCCATGGCCGGCCGCACCATCATCCAGTGGGACAAGGACGACCTGGAGGCCCTGGGCCTGCTCAAGGTGGACGTGCTCGCCCTGGGCATGCTCAGTTGCATCCGCCGCGCCCTCGACCTGCTGGCCGACTTCCGGGGCCGCCGGCTCACCCTGGCCGACGTGCCCCCGGAAGACCCGGCCGTCTACCGCATGATCAGCCACGCCGACACCATGGGCGTCTTTCAGATCGAGTCCCGCGCCCAGATGGCCATGCTGCCCCGGCTGCAACCGCGCACCTTCTACGACCTGGTCATCGAAGTGGCCATTGTTCGCCCCGGCCCTATCCAGGGGGACATGGTCCACCCCTACCTGCGCCGGCGCGAGGGGCTGGAGCCGGAGGACTACCCCAGCGAAGCCGTGCGCGGGGTGTTGGGGCGCACCCTGGGCGTACCCATCTTCCAGGAACAGGTGATGCAACTGGCGGTGGTGGCAGCCGGCTTCACCCCCGGCGAGGCGGACGCGCTGCGCCGGGCCATGGCGGCGTGGAAGCGCAAAGGGGGGCTGGGGCCGTTCCGGGACAAGCTGCTCAAGGGCATGCGCCAAAACGGTTACAGCGAGGACTTCGCCGAGCGCATTTTCCGGCAGATCCAGGGCTTCGGCGAGTACGGCTTCCCGGAGTCCCACGCCGCGAGCTTCGCCCTGCTGGTCTACGTCTCCGCCTGGCTCAAGCACCACGAGCCGGCCATCTTCACCTGTGCCCTGCTCAACAGCCAGCCCATGGGCTTCTACGCCCCGGCGCAACTGCTGCGGGATGCCGAACGGCACGGGGTGGAGATCCGCCCGGTGGACACGGGCCACAGCGACTGGGACTGCACCCTGGAGCACCGCAGCGATGGCGAGCCGGCCCTGCGCCTGGGCCTACGGCTGGTACGCGGTCTCAACCGCCAGGCAGCCGACAGGCTGATTGCCGCCCGAGGCCGTCGCCCCTTTCGTGATGTCCAGGAGATGGCCCGCCGCGCCGCCCTGCAGCGGCGCGACCTGGAGACCCTGGCCCACGCCGGGGCCCTGCACGGCCTGGCCGGCCACCGGCGCGCCGCCTGGTGGCAGGTGCTGGGGGCGGAGGCCGGGTTACCGGTATTCGACGACCTGCGGGTGGAAGAGACGGCCCCGGCGCTGGAGGCCCCCGCCGAGGGCGAGGACCTGGTGGCCGACTATGCCCGCCTGGGCTTCACCCTGGGCCGCCACCCCCTCGCCCTGCTCCGCCCCCGGTTACAGCGGCACCGACTACTCACCGCCGCCGACCTGGCCACCACCGACCACGGCCGCCTGGTGCGCACCGCCGGCCTGGTCATCAACCGCCAACGCCCCGGCTCCGCCGGCGGTGTCACCTTCCTGACCCTGGAGGACGAGACCGGGCAGATCAACCTGGTGGTCTGGAAGGCCACCGCCGAGGCCCAGCGCCTCGCCCTGCTGGGGGCGCGGCTGCTGATGGTCAGCGGCGTCTGGGAGCGAAAGGGTTTGGTGACCCACCTGGTAGCCGGGCGGCTGGAGGACTGGAGCGACTGGCTGGGAGAGCTGGACGTGCGCTCGCGGGACTTTCACTAATACCGGACAACCACCCCGGGGACGTCAGGCGTTGCCCACGTTGTGATCGTGCGGGGAGTGGTAGTAATCGCTGGTGCGGGCCGACTCCTGCACCTCTTCGAGCAGAGCGCGCAGCCGCTCCTCGGCGGAGCTGAGATCGGCGCAATCGGCGCAGCCCGGGTCCCCGCAGGGCTGGCGGGAGTAAAGCCAGTAGTGGATTGCCCCGGCCAGCATGCCGGAGGCCACCTCCCACGCATCGCCATCCTCATGCTGCTCCAGCAGCTCGTTGCCCCTGTCCACCACGTTGGCGGCGGCAACATCATAGAGACTGGCATCGGGTGGCAACTGATCGGACATTTCGACTGGAACCGTGAAGTGGCTGGGAAACGGGGCCGGCATTCTAGCAGGCCCCGGCCGGGGACACACCTCCGCCGCCCCCCTCAGGTGCCGCCACCCCGCTTGACCCGGGCCAGTTCCCGCCGGCTGCGCTTGTCCGGCCGATGATCCGGGCGGGGCACGAAGGCGGCGTTCATCCGCTGCTGTTCCCGCACCTTCTCACGGGCCGCCACACTCTCCGGCGTCTCCTCGTAGAGTTGCTCAGCCACCTTGGCCGGCCCCCGCTGGTTGGCCACGTCGCGGACCACCACCTCGAAGGTGAACGCGCCCTTGCGCACCTTCACCCGCTGCCCGGGGCTCACGTCGCGCGCCGGCTTGGCGGGCACGCCATCCACCTCGACCTTGCCGCCCTTGATGGCCTCCACCGACAGACGGCGCGTCTTGAAAAAACGCGCCGCCCACAGCCAGCGGTCGAGCCGGACTTTCGCGGGTTGCGATTCGTTCTGCTTCGCCATCACGCCGTAAAGCGGGCCTGCCGCCTCAACCCTGGACCAGGCTATTGCGCGAGACCACGATGCCGTCCTCGTCGGCGTACAGCCAATCACCAGCTTGAATGGTGATCCCACCGAAGGTCACAGTGACGTCCCGCTCGCCAATGCCCTTCTTGACGCTCTTCAGCGGGTGGACGTTCAACGCCTTCACACCCAGATTGATCTGCGCCAGCTCCTGGCTGTCCCGAACGCAGCCGTAAACCACGATGCCGGCCCAGCCGTTCTTCTCCCCCATGGCCGCCAGGTTGTCGCCGAGCAGCGCGCAGCGCATGGAACCGCCACCGTCCACCACCAGCACCCGGCCCTCACCCGGCTCACCCAGGGTCTCGCGGACCAGCGAGTTGTCCTCGAATAGCTTCACGGTAGTGACCGGCCCGTGGAAGCTCACCCGCCCGCCGAAGTTGCGGAACATCGGGTTCATCACGCGCAGCTCGTCGGCAAAGTCGTCGCAGAGATCAGTCGTCTGGAAGCTCATTCAGCTCTCCTGGCGTATTCTTATCGGTAAAGGTGTTCGGTGAAACCCTCATTATGCATCACCTCCCCCACCGGCTGGGAACCACCGGAGCATTATGCGCACGCTGACCGCCGTCATCCTGGCTGCTCTCTTCACAGTGGCCTACGTGATTCTGCTGTACGCCACGATCAACTGGTTATGGCCCCTGTTCCCGCCATGGCTTAAACTGGTGGGCTTCATACTGCTTGCCGTATTCGCCATTGGTTCGCCTATTTTTGCGCTGGCACGGCTTGCCCGCCATCACCCGGAGGCCGGTGAACGGCTGGTGCGCCTGCTCGGAGGCCGTGCGCCCGAACGGGCTGAGACCCCGAACGAACGCGACCGCCACTCCCCGGACAACGACACCCGATAGCCATGACCGACAATCACAGCAAGCTCGAGGCCATCCACCAGGCACTCCTGGCGCAGCGCCAGTTGCTGCACCGGCTGGACGATGAGCAGGCCAGCCTGGAACGGCACCTGTCCGGGCTCTCCGGCGATGCCATCCCCTCGGCACCCGACCCCGAACAGCGCCACACGCTGGAGGCCATGCAGGCCCTGCTGGCGAGCCTGACCGAGAGCCTGAGCCAGGGCGACGCCGCCCAGCTGCTGGCCCGCTGCGCCGCTGAACTGCTGCCGGACACCACCGGTGCGATCTTCGTCGACCAGGCCGGGGTGGAGCCGGCCCCACGCGCCGCGGCGGCCTGGCGCGGGGCCGAGGTGCTGGCGGACCCGGCCGATCTGCATTTCGAGCACGACCAGGACCCGGCCCGGCAGCAGCTGAACATCGAGGCCCAGGGCCTCTACCTGGGGCGTATCGAGCTGCGCCCGCTGGCCGCCGGCCGCCCCCTGCGCGACCATGAGCACCTCACGCTGCACCTGCTGGTCTCGGCGGCCGGGCTGGCGCTGGCCACCCACACGCTGCGCTACCGGCTGCGGCACCGCAATATCCGCGACCCCCTTACTGGCCTGTTCAACCGCCGCTACGCCGAGGACACCCTGGACCGGGAGCTGAGCCGGGCCCAACGCCACCAGCTCCCCCTGTCCGTGGTGCTGATCGACCTGGACAAGTTCGAGGCCTTCAACGAGCGCCACGGCCAGAACGCCGGCGACCGCATGCTGCAAGCCATGAGCGACCTGCTGCAGAACAACTTCCGCGGGTCCGACATCTGCGCCCGTGCCTCGGGTCAGCGTTTCCTGCTCGTGCTACCCGATGCCTCCATTGGCGACACCATGCAGCGGGCCAGGGACCTGCGCCGCGACCTGGCCGGGGTCCGCGTGCACCTGCGCGGGCTGCACCTGCCCGCCATGACCGTCTCCATCGGAGTGGCCGGCTACCCGGAGCACGCCGATACCACCGAGGAGCTGCTCGCGGCGGTCGATGGCGCCCTGCAACTCGCCAAGCACAACGGCGGCAACACCTGCGCCCTGGCCGAGAAAGTCCCGCTCTCCCCCGACTCATGAGTGATTCCCTGCGGCGCGGCGCCATCCTCATCGTCATCGCGGAGCTGCTCCTGGCCACCATGGCCGCTACCATCAAGGCGGCCTCGGCGGAGTTGCCCAGCGAGATGCTGGTCTTCTTCCGCAACCTCTTCGGCCTGGTCCTGCTGCTGCCCTTGCTGGTGCAGGGGGGCCTTCAGGGGCTGGCCACCCGCGTGCCCCACCTCCACTTGCTGCGGGGCCTGGCGGGCGTGGGCGCCATGTACTGCTTTTTCTGGACCATCGCCCACATGCCGCTGGCAGAGGCGCTGCTGGTCAAACTGACCGCCCCCTTCTTCCTGCCGCTGATCGCGTGGCTGTGGCTGCGGGAGAGCCTCTCCGGTCGCGCGGTGCTGGCCATCGCCATCGGGTTCGTCGGGGTGTTCTTCATTCTGCAGCCCAACGGCGCCATGCAGGCCGCCCCGTTGCAGGTGGGTGCCGTCGGCCTCGCCGGTGCCGCCCTGGCCGCGCTCGCCAAGGTGACCATCCGGCGCATGGGGCCGCAGGAGTCCAGCCGCCGGGTGGTGTTCTGGTTCGGGGTGGTGGCCACCCTGGTCTCCGCGCTGCCCCTGCCCTGGGTCTGGCAGACCCCTTCGGCACAGGCGCTGCTCCTGCTGCTGGTGCTGGGTGCCTGCGCCACCAGCGCCCAGCTGCTGCTCACCCGGGCCTTCGCGATGGCCCCCTCTGGGCGGCTGGGCCCGTTCACCTACGTCTCCGTGGTCTTCGGCTCGCTGTACGGGTGGTGGATCTGGGGCGAGGTGCTGGGCCCGCTGACCCTGCTGGGCATGGCCCTGGTGATCGGCGCCGGCCTGCTTAACCTGCTGCGCCCGCGCCCGGCGCCAGCCGCTGCCGGCCCCAAACCCGTGGAGGAGCGTCCGTGAGCGAGGTCATCAGTGCCACCTACCAGCTCTACCTGACCGAGGACGAGTCCCCGGAGGGCAAGGCCCGCGGCATCGCCCTGGAGCAGACCGTGGAGATGCCCGCCGACTGCCTGCCGCCAGACATCGCGCACCGGATGGTGGGCCGCATTCGCAGCCTGGAGCCCCGCGCCGACCACTGGAGCCTGGTGATCGACTACCCGGTTGCCGCCCTGGGCCGGGAGCTGACCCAGTGCCTGAACCTGCTGTTCGGCAACATCTCCCTCCAGAGCGGCATCCGCCTGGTGCACGTGGACTGGCCCCGCAGCCTGCTGCAGCAATGGGGCGGCCCGGCGCTCGGCGTGCCGGGGTTGCGCGAGCAGCTGGGCGTTCATGACCGGCCGCTGCTTTGCGCCGCCCTCAAACCCATGGGGCTCTCCCCGCAGGCCCTGGCCGAACGCTGCGACGCCTTCGCCCGCGGCGGCGTGGACCTGATCAAGGACGACCACGGCCTGGCCGACCAACCGGATGCCCCCTTCGTCAACCGGTTGGCCGCCTGCCAGGCTGCGGTCGAACAGGCCAACCGCGAGACCGGCGGCCGCAGCCTTTACCTGCCCAATGTCACCGCTGCCCCCGGCCTGCTGGGGCAGCGACTGGCCGCGGCCCGGGATGCCGGCTGCCGAATGGTGCTGATCAGCCCCTGGCTGACCGGGCTGGAGAGCCTGCGCTGGGCGCGGGACGAGTACGGCCTCGCCCTGATGGCCCACCCGGCCATGACCGGCAGCCTGTTCCTGCCGCAGCATGGCATCAGCCCGGAGCTGCTGCTGGGTGAGCTCTTCCGCATCGCCGGCGCCGACGCGGTTATCTACCCCAACGTGGGCGGCCGATTCCGCTTTACCGCCGAGACCTGCGCGGGCATCAACCACGGCCTGCGCCGCGGGCTCGAGGGATTGCCCGCGGCCTGGCCCACGCCCGGCGGCGGCGTGGATATCAAACGGGCCGGCCACTGGAAGCGGGCCTACGGGCCCGATACCATCCTGCTGATCGGGGGCAGCCTGTACGCCCAGGGCGACATCCAGGCCGCCGCCCGCGACCTGATGCGAGCGATACGGGAGTGATATGGCGGAGCAATCGAAGGTGATCCGGGCCCGCGGCTACCGCTGGGAAGGGGTCCCCCACAAGGCGTACAAGACCGAGGGGAGCCACTTCCACGGCATCACCCGGCAGACGCTGTTGGGCGAGGACGGTACACAGAGCGCGCTCAACCACCAGACCCGCTACTTCGAGATCGCGCCCGGGGGG
Organism: Alkalispirillum mobile; assembly: GCF_003664325.1. Classification (NCBI taxonomy): domain Bacteria; kingdom Pseudomonadati; phylum Pseudomonadota; class Gammaproteobacteria; order Chromatiales; family Ectothiorhodospiraceae; genus Alkalispirillum; species Alkalispirillum mobile. Next base: position 22,547 of record NZ_RCDA01000001.1, on the reverse strand, counting down.
TACTCCTCACTGGAGCGGCACGAACACACCCACACCGTGGTCATTTTGCGCGGTGAGGGGGAACTGGTGCTGGGCCGGGAATTGCACCGCATTGCGGCGCACGACTGCATCTACATCGCCCCACAGACCTTTCACCAGTTCCACGCCACCGGTGACGAGCCGTTGGGCTTTCTCTGCATTGTCGACCGGGAGCGCGACCGTCCCCACCTGCCAGACGAGCAGGAGCTGGCCGAGCTGCGCGCCCTGCCCGGTGTGGGCGATCGCGTGCGCACCTGACCCGTGGAAGCCGTCCCCCTCTCAACGCTCTTTATCGCCCTGGGGGTGCTGATCGTCCTCTCGGGCTGTTTCTCCGGCTCGGAGACCGGGCTGATGGCGGTCAACCGCTACCGGCTGCGCCACCTGGCCCGCCAGGGCCACCGGGGCGCCCGGCTGGCGGAGCGGCTGCTGGAGCGCCCGGACCGGGTGCTGGGCGTCATTCTGCTGGGCAACAACCTGGTCAACATTGCCGCCTCGTCACTGGCCACGGTGATCGCCATCCGCCTGATGGGGGAGGCGGGCATCGCCCTGGCCGCGTTGCTGCTCACGATCACCATCCTCATCTTCTCCGAGGTCACGCCAAAGACGCTGGCCGCGGTCAACCCCGAGCGGGTCGCCTTTCCGGCCGCCTACGCCCTCACCCCGCTGCTGCTGGTCAGCTACCCGGTGGTCTGGATGGTCAACACCGTGGCCAACGGCCTGTTGCGGCTGGTCCGGGTGAACGTTGCGGATGCGAGCGAGGACAGTCTCAGCCGCGAAGAGCTGCGCACCGTAGTGAACGAGGCCGGCAACCTTATCCCCCGGCGGCACCAGAAAATGCTCCTGGGCATCCTCGACCTGGAGTACGCAACGGTGGAGGACATCATGGTGCCCCGTAACGAGATCGTCGGGCTCGACCTGGACGACTCCTGGGGGCAGACCGTGGACATGCTGATCAACAGCCAGTACACCCGCCTGCCGGTGTACCGTGGCGCTATCGACAACCTGGTGGGCATGATCCACGTCCGCCAGCTGCTCTCCGACCTGATGCGCGGTAATTTCCGGCAGGCGGACCTGGAAAAGCGCATCGAGGAGCCCTACTTCATCCCGGAGGGCACCGGTTTGCACCAGCAACTGCTGAACTTTCAGCGCCGGCGCGAGCGCGTGGGCCTGGTGGTGGACGAGTACGGTGACATCATGGGGCTGGCCGCGCTTGATGACATCCTTGAGGAAATCGTCGGCGAGTTCACCACCGACCCCGGCTCAGTGCTGTCCAACATGCACCAGGAGGAGGACGGCAGCTGGATGGTGGAGGGCCACACCACGGTGCGGGAACTCAACCGGGTGCTCAAGTGGAGCCTGCCGCTGGATGGCCCGCGCACCCTCAACGGGTTGATCCTGGAGCACCTGGAGTCCATCCCCGAGGCGGGTACCAGCCTGCTGATCCAGGGCTGGCCGGTGACCATCCTGCAGACCCAGGACAACCGGGTGAAGATGGTCCGGGTGCAGCCCCACCACCGGCGCCGCCGTCAACCGCGACGCCACCCCTGAGGCATCGCGTTTATGGCCCCCGCGCCTGTCGGCCCGGTCAACCCTGTTCGCGCTTGCGCTGATCCTCGATATCGCTCAACTGCAGGTTCAGTGCGCCGACCGAGATCTGCAGCTCCCGCAGCGACAACGCCAGCGAGAGCATCATCAGCAGCAGGCTGACGACAAAGACCCCCTGGGCCAGCAGGACCCAGCCGGCGAACAGCGCGAGCATGCAGAACGTGCAGAAGAACAGGCTGCCCACCCCGGCCACCTGCATGTTACGGATCAGCTGTACCCGCTGGCGCAGGTTGTCGAGCTGCCCCTTGAGTCGGGCGTCGTGGGAGTCGCGGTAGCGCGCCTGGAGGTCGCGGATCAGCGACGCCAGGGCGAGAAACCGATTGGTATAGGCCAGCAACAGCAGCGAAATTGCCGGAAAAAGTAGGGCTGGCGTCGACAGCGCCAGGTCCGATGTCTGTAGGTTTTCGGGGTTGAACATCCGGTCGAGCATCTCCAGGGCGTGGCCGCCCATTCTCGCCTGACCGTGCACGGATGCCAATGCCCACATCAAAAAAGGCCGGCGCCCCACTCAGGGCGCCGGCCGGTCTGCAATGCCGCATCAGGGCCGATGCGGGCGCCGTGGCTGCAATTACTGCATGCCGCCGCCACCTTGCATACCACCACCCTGCTGCTGCATCTGCATCATTTCCTGCTGGATCTCCTCGAACTCGGCGATCAGGTCGTCGGTCTCCGGATGATCATCACGCATGGCGGAGAGCAGGTTGTCCTGGAACTCCTGCTGCGCCTCCATGAAGGCCTCGTCCTCCATGGCATCACGCTGGGCCTCTTCCAGGGCCATGCGCTCTTCCTGGAACTCTTCGAACAGGCTCTGCTGCTGCTCCGGGTCACCCTCGGCGGCTTCCAGCTGATCGCGCAGCTCTTCCAGCCGGTCGATGTTGCTCTGCGGGTCGTGGCCCATGCTCTCCATGGTGGTCACGGCCATGTCTTCCAGGTTGTCTTGTTCCTGGCGCAGGCTGTCGTTGTCCTCCAGCGTCTGCTGCTGGAGCTGACCCAACTGCTCGTGAATTTCCTGCAGCCGCATCTGGGACTCCTGCGCCTGCTGCATGCCCTCGCCACCGGGCTGTTGCTGACCGGCCTCGGCGCCCGGGTCAGGCTGCTGGAGCTCCTGCGCGGTCGCGGAGGACAGGGCGCCACCGCCGATCACCAGGGCACTGCAGACGGCAGCGGCAGCACCAGCGCGGGCCATGCGGGATTTCAGCTTATCGATAATAGTCATGGGCAATTGAACACCAGATTTCTGTTCGGCCCCGGGGACCGTGCGTGAATTGAGTGTGTTAACACTAACAGCTTTTAAACGCTGCATGTCAAATCAGCCTGCAAGACCGGGCAAACAGTACCACGACAGCATGTTTCATCGGCCTGCAGCTTGCGGACTCGTACAAGAGTGACGATATTTCCAGTCAAGTCGCTGTCGTTACCCAGAGGGACAAACCATGAAGAACAAGAGTTCCATGAAAATTCACTTCCGTAACGGATGCCTTGCACTGGTTCTCGGTAGTGCGCTGGCTTTCCCCGCCGCCTCGGCCGACCCGGAGGCCATCGTGGATTACCGCCAGGGCGTCATGAGTTCGTTGGGTGGCAACACCGCCGCCTCGGCCGCAATCCTGATGGACGGTGTGGACTTCCGAGAAAACCTGGAGAAGCACGCCCGCATTCTCGCGGAGTTCACCCGCGACATCCCGGCACTCTTCCCGGAGGGTACCGACGTAGGTGACCACGATGCTCGGGAGGCGGTCTGGACGGACCGCGAGACCTTCGAAAACCGGGCCGCGGATACGCAGGAGGCCGCTGAGGCCTTTTACGCCGTGGTGCGTGATGGTGGCTCCGAACAGGAAATCGTTGCCGCCTTCCGCGACATGGGGCAGTCCTGCCGCGCCTGCCACGACGACTTCCGCCGTTAAGGGGGCACCGTGGCGGGCCGGCGCAGCAAGCTGACGGCGGTAGCCGTGGCCCTGCTGGCCGCGGCTGCCACCCCGGCGGCCGCGGAGACGCCGGGCGACGACCCCGTCAGCCGCGGCGAGTACGTCATGCGCGCCGGCGGCTGTGTCTCCTGCCACACGCCGCGGGACGACGATGCCGAGCTGCTGGCCGGTGGCCGCGCGCTGGAGACCCCGTTCGGCACCTTCTACGGGCCCAACATCACCCCGGACCCGGAGCACGGCCTGGGCGACTGGACGCTAGACGACTTCATCGCCGCCATGACCGAGGGCCGCGCCCCCGACGGCCGCCACTATTACCCGGTCTTCCCCTACACCAGCTACACGCAGATGAAACGCCAGGACCTGGAGGACCTCTGGGCCTACCTGCAATCCCTGGAGCCTGTGAGCAAACCCAATCGGTCCCACGAGCTGTACTGGTTCGTCCGCTGGCGCACGCCACTGATGGGCTGGAAGTGGCTGAACTTCGAGCCGGGGCCGTTCGAGCCCGACCCGGAGCGCTCCGACACCTGGAACCGCGGCGCCTACCTGGTCAACGCCCTCAGCCATTGCGCCGAATGCCACACCCCGCGCAACCTGACCGGGGGGCTGGACCGCAGCCTCTGGCTTGCCGGCGCCGCCGACGGCCCGGAGGGCGAGACCGCGCCCAACATCACCCCGGACCGGGAGACCGGCATCGGCCGGTGGAGCGAGCGCCACCTCACCCGCTACCTGGAGTTTGGCATGACGCCGGGGGGCGACTTTGCCGGCGGCCTGATGGGCGAGTTCGTAGATGAGTCCAGCAGCCACCTCACCAACGACGACCGCCAGGCCATCGCGCACTACATCCTCTCCCTGGACCCCATCGAACACAGGGTGGAATGAGCTCAGAACGAATGGATCGGGCCACGGAATTGATCTGCGTCAAAGGACCGCACCTTCCATCCTGTACATCGCCAACTGCGGGTCAATACTGAAATTGAGGGCTCCCTTAATTCCCTTAGCGGCCTATTGGCTGGAGGTCACCATGCTTACCATCGATGATTGCCGGGAGCTCGCGGAGCTTACGGAAGAGGAAGTGGATGCGATCTGCGAGCACGAGCACTGCTCGGAGATGGTTGCCATTGAACTGGGCAACTACCTGGTTCACACGCCGGACGGCTGCCCCCGCATCCGGCGGATGATCCTCGACGACATCGAGCATGCGGAGGCTCGCAACGACACCCGCCATGTCGTCAAGCTGAAACTGGCTCTGAAGCACTTCTGCGAGGCCCACCCCGAGGCCCTCGACGAGGCCCTCTGAACGCCACGGCCGATGCCGCGGTAACGCGGCATCGGTCTTCTCGTCTGCCCGCCGCTCAGCCCGACGCGCTACAGAACGCCTCGTAGTCCACGTACCCCGGAAAGGGCCGCCCCGGCGCACAGACCGGGCAGTCGGCGTTGGCCTTCATGCGCAGCTGCTGGAACTGGCCGCGCAGGGCGTCATAGTGCAGCAGCCGCCCCGATAGGGGTTCCCCGACCCCGAGCAGCAGCTTCAACGCCTCGGTGGCCTGAAGCAGGCCGATCACCCCCGGCAGCACCCCCAGCACCCCGGCCTGGGCGCAGGATGGCGCCAGCTCCGGTGGCGGCGGCTCCGGGTAGAGGCAGCGGTAACAAGGGCCCTCCCCCACATTGAACACCGTCACCTGCCCCTCGAAACGGTACACCGCGCCATATACCAGGGGCAGGCCCAGTTTCACGCAGGCATCATTGACCAGGTACCGGGTGGGGAAGTTATCCGAGCCATCAATGACCACGTCCGCCCCCGCCAGCACGGACTCGATGTTCTCGCTGCTGAGCCGGGCCTGCACCGTCTCCACCGTCACCTCGGGGTTGAGCGCGGCGATCGCCTGGCGACCGGACTCCGTCTTGGGCTCCCCCACACGGTCGTCGCTGTGCAGGATCTGGCGCTGCAGGTTGCTACGATCCACCACGTCGTGGTCAATCAGCACCAGCGTGCCTACCCCGGCGGCCGCCAAATAGAGCGCGGCCGGTGAGCCGAGACCGCCGGCCCCCACCAGCACCACCCGGCTGTCGCCCAGCTTCAACTGACCGTGCTCGCCCACCTCGGGCATGCGCAGGTGGCGCGAGTAGCGTGCCCGCGCAGACTCATCCAGCATGCGCGGCACCTCGAAGGGCCGCCCCTCGTCCTTCCAGCGGTTGAAGCCGCCGGCGATGTTGCGCACGTCACGGTAGCCCATCCGGCGCAAGTCGTCGGCAGCCAGCAGCGACCGCTGGCCCACGGCGCAGAGGGTGAGCACAGGGCGGTCCAACTCCGGTACCGCCTCCTCGATCCGCAATTCCAGCCAGTTGCGGTCGATACGCAGGGCGCCGGTCGGGCTACCCTCGGCCACCTCACCGGCCTCGCGCACATCCAGCAACACGGCCCCGTCGGCCAGCAAATGCTGCGCTTCCGCCGGGGTAATCTCCGGGACCTCCTCGCGGATGCGTTGGGCCATCCGTTCCAGCGCCGACGGGCCACCGCCGGCCACCGCCGGCAGAATGGTCAGGACGTCCCCCGGGGCAAGCGCGGTCTCCTGGCCGTCCAGCTCACGCACATCCTGCTCGCCCCGGAACAGGTTGACGAACCGGCGCAGCTCGCCGTCCGGGTCCACCAGCCGGGCGTGCAGCAACGGGTAGTCCTCGGCCAGGGCGTCGAGCACCTCGACCACGCTGCCGGCCGCAATCGCCAGCTCCGCCTGGTCATCGGCGAAGGGGCGCAGCGGCGCCGGGAGGCGTACGGTAATCAGGGGTTCAGACATAGGGCTTCCTCGCTGAATTGATCGGCGCTCAAGCGCCAACTGCGCAATTCGGTCACGGTGTCGCGATCCACCGCCGCGATCAGGTAACTCCAGCCACGCCAGGCCTGTGCCCGGTCGGTCTCCGACGGCACCGCCCCACCTTCCGGGTGAGTGTGCCAGACCCCGAGGATCTCCAGCCCCAGGCGGTGGCCCAGGCGATCCCAGCGCAGGAAATCGCGGGGGTGCAGCAGGTAACGGTCCCGGCGGCGCTCGGCGATGTTGCGGCAGAGCACCAGCCGCTCCACCCGGCCGCCACGCCCCAGCAGCAGGCCGCAGGCCTCATAGGGCCAACGGGCCCGCCCATACCGGGCCAGGCGGGCCTGCTCACCGGCTGGCAGGGTCAGGCCGGCGGCGGCTGCGGCGTTTGTCTTGGGCGATGGCTTGGTCATGACTTCATGGTAACTTAGTCGGGTACTGATTGGCCCTTTTCCATGCTGCAGCACAGGAACGCACATACGTGAACGAGACCACCCTGCTCGTCGGCACCCAGAAAGGCCTGTTCCGGCTCCAGGACACCGGCCGAGGGGGCCGTTGGGAGATGGCCGGCCCGCTGATCGAAGGTTACGAGGTGCTGCATGCCTGGCTCGACCCGCGGGACCGGTCCCGGGGCCTGGCCGCGGTCAACCATGCAATCTGGGGCGCCCATATCTACCGGACCGCTGACGCCGGCCTGAGCTGGGAGCCGCTGGCTTCCGTGCCGATGCACCGGCCGGGGCTCTGGCAAAAGCGGATGAAGGCGGTCTGGCACCTGGCCCCCGGGCCGAGCGACGCCCCGGAGACGGTCTTTGCCGGCATCGACCCGGCCGGGCTTTTCCGCAGCGACGACTACGGCCAGTCCTGGACACCAATAAGCGGGCTGAACGAACATCCCAGCCGGGACACCTGGGAGCCAGCCCGCGGCGGGTTCTCGCTGCACTCCATTCTGGTGGACCCGCAATCACCGCGGCGGCTCTACGCCAGCATCTCCGCCGGCGGGGTGTTCCGCAGCGACGACGGCGGGCGCAGCTGGCAGCCCTGCAACGAGGGGGTCCGCGCGGAGAACCTGCCCGGGCGGTGCGCGGTGACCGGTCACAACGTGCACCGCACGGTGCTTTGCCCCCGCCGGCCCGAGCGGCTCTACCGGCAGTGCTACAACGGGGTCTACCGCAGCGATGACCGGGGCGGGCACTGGACGGAGATCACCCCTGGGCTGCCCAGCGATTTCGGCTACGCGCTGGTCACCCCGGCCGGCGACCCGGACACGGTCTACGTACTGCCCATCGAGAGCAACCACCTGCGGACCTGCTGCGATGGGCGGTTGCGCGTCTACCGCAGCCGCGACGCCGGCGAGACCTGGGCACCGCTCACCCAAGGACTGCCCCAGCAGCACGCCTACGTGACCGTGCTGCGCGAGGCCATGGGGGATGACGGTGCCGACACACCGGGGCTGTACTTTGGCACCTCCAGCGGCCATCTCTTCGGCAGCCACGACGGGGGCGAGCAGTGGCAATGCCTGGCGGAATTCCTGCCGCGTATCCTCTCGGTGACCGCCCTGCGGCGGTAACGCGACTCACTCCTTGTCGCCGCCCAGGCGGCGCAACAGCCGCTCCTGGTAGGCGCGTTCCACCGCCATCAGACCACCCTGACCCCGGCCGCGGCGCCGCTCCAACCGGGCGCGCAGCAGCGCCAGGCGCTTCTCCGCCTCGCTGCGCTGCCGCCGCTGTATGGCGGTGTCATCGTCCAGCCCCGCCAGCAGGGCCTCCAGGGATTCCACCTCGCGCTGGTCCTGCAGTTCCGGTGGCAGGCAGTTGGCATTCTTGAGCACGCGGTAGGCCATGCGCAGCTCCTCCGGCACCATGCTGTCGTCGTCCAGCGACAACGGCTTGCCGGCCCCGGGCAACTCGTCCAGCTGCCCGGCCTCCTGGGCCTCCTTGATGCGCGCATCGGCCAGCTCATCCAGGAATTTCATCGGCACCCTCCTGCCAGAAGGCGAGCACGTCCTCCAGCGCGTCGGCCCGTCGCATGGGCGGCAGGCTGCGCAGGAACACCTTGCCGTAACCCCGGCGGGTGAGCCGAGGGTCGGCGATGACCAGCACCCCGCGATCCTCGGCATGGCGGATCAGGCGGCCCACCCCCTGTTTTAGTGTAATCACCGCATGAGGCAGTTGCAGGTGGCGAAACGCGGAGCGCCCCTCCGCCTCCGTGGCCTGGATGCGTGCCTGCAGCACCGGGTCGGCCGGCGAGGCAAAAGGCAGGCGGTCGATGATCAGCGTGGACAGAGCCGCCCCGCGCACGTCCACGCCCTCCCAGAAGCTGGCCGTGCCCAGCAGCACGGCATTGCCCGCATCGCGGAACCGGGCCAGAAGCTCGTGCTGGGCCGCCGCCCCCTGCACGAGCAGGGGCCGGTCCAGGGTACCGGCCAGCGCCTCCGCCGCCTCACGCAGCACCCGGTAGCTGGTGAACAGCAGGAACGCACCACCGGGCGCTGCCTCGATCACCGGGCGCGCCATGGCCACCAGGGCCGCCGCGTAGCCGGGGGCGTTCGGTTCCGGCAGCCCCTGCGGCGTGTACAGCAGGGCGTTACGCTCATAGTCGAAGGGGCTGTCCAGGCAGAGGGTCCGCGGCTCATCCAGCCCCAGCCGCTGGCTGAAATGCTCGAAGTCGCCCTTCATGGCCAGGGTGGCGGAGGTGAATACCCAGGCGGCCGGGGCGGCATCGCGCCGGTTACGGAAAGGCCCGGAGACATCCAGCGGGGTCAGCCGCAACCAGAAGCCGCGCCCCTGGGTCTCGAACCAGGGCACGCCCTGCCCCGGCTCCGGCTCGTCGAACTGCTGCAACGCCTGATAGAGCCGCTCGGCGCGCTGCTGGCAGCGGGCCAGCTCCAGCCCGCGCTCGCCCAGCGGGGCCAGCGCCAGGGCCAGGTCGTACAGGGCCGTCTTGAGGTCATCCAGGCCCGCCCGGACGGCCGGTCCCGGCGGTTGCGGCCAGGCGGCGCGCTGGTCCGCCTCACCCAGCGCATCGCGCAGCGCCTCGGTGGCGTCGGCCACCCGCGCCACCCGCGCCGGGAAGCCGGGCTGGTCTCCGGCCTCGCGCTGGTACGCCTCCGTGGCATCCCGGGTCAGGTCGCGCAGCTGACGGCCGGTGATGCCCAGCCCGAAGAACCGGGCGGCGGTCTCCGGCAGTTGATGCGCCTCGTCGAGAATCCAGACATCCGCCTCCGGCACCACTTCGCCCCAGCCCGACTCGCGCAAGGCCCAGTCGGCCAGCAGCAGGTGGTGATTGACCACGACCAGGTCGGCTTCCTGGGCGCGGCGGCGGGCCTCGTAGAAGTGGCAGTCGGCAAACCGCGGGCACTGCCCGCCCAGGCAGCTCTCCGCCGTGGCCGTGATGCGGGGCCGCACATCGGTGCGCCGGGCGGCGGACGGGGCTTCGGCCAGGTCACCGGAACCGTTCTCCGCCGCCCAGCGGCGGACCTGCTGCAGGGCATCGTGCTGAACCGCGGAGCGCCCACCAGCCGCCTCGTCAGCCATGTCCAGGCGGTGCAGGCAGAGGTAGTTGGTGCGTCCCTTCAGCAGCGCGATTCGGGTCGGGACGCGCAACGCGTCCCGGACCAGGGGGAGATCGCGGTGGAACAGCTGATCCTGCAGGGTACGGGTACCGGTGGAGACCACCACCCGCTTGCCGGAGAGCAATGCCGGGATCAGGTAGGCGAAGGTCTTGCCAGTGCCCGTGCCCGCCTCCACGACCAGGCTGGCGTTGTCGGCCAGGGCCTCGCCCACGGCAGCGCCCATGTCCTGCTGGGCCTGGCGCGGGGTAAACCCGGACAGGGCCCGGGCCAGGTCACCGCCATTGCCCAGCGCGGCACGGGCCGCTTCCGGCAGCGCCTCCGGGGTCAAATGCCCTCCGCCTGCCGGCGGGCCTCATGGGCGCCCTCCTCGTCCCCCTGCTCGGCCCGGCTGGCCTCAATGAGCTGCCAGTTGCGCCGCTGCAGGGCGCGATCACCGTCGGCCAACCGAATGGAGCGCCGCGCCATCTGCTCCGCCTGGGCGTAATCCCCCTGCTGGAAGCGGACCACGGCCAGGTTTTGCCACAGCGGCGCCAGGTCCGGGCTGATGCGCACGGCGCGCTCCAGGTAAGCAGCCGCCTGGTCGTAGTCGCCGTTCTGGCTCGCCTCGCGGGCGTCCGCCACCAGTTCGATCACCGCGTCCGGGATGGCCGGCTCACGCTCGGGCTCCGGCTCGGCCGCCTCCTCCGGCGGCTCATCCACCTCCGGCTCATCCACCTCCGGCTCGGGCGCGTCCGGCTCGGGCGCTTCGGCGGGCTCCGGTTCCGGTGCCGGTTCGGTCGGCCGGTGCTCCGGCGGCATCAAGGTACAGGCCCCCAATGCCAGGGGCAGGAGCAGTACCAGCAGTCTTGCGTTCAGTCCCATGGGTCTTTTTCTCTCGTGCTCGCCACAGTGGCCCGGGCTAGCGGCCCAGCACCCGGTCCCAGAAGCCTCGCGAGTCATCTTCCCCCGGCTCGCCGGCGCAGTCCACCGTCTCGTCCGGCAGATGATCGGCGATGTAAGGCAGGCGCACGGCCCCCTCGCAGCCCTCGTCGGACCGCTTGCCGGTCTCGGCGTCGATCCAGACCGCTTCCACGCCGCCCGGCGTCTGGCGGCGCAAAGGCCGGTAGCTAAGGCGGCTGAACTGCTCCCCCCAGATGGGCAGCGCGCCGCTGGAGCCGGTCAGCCCGTGGCTGCGGTTGTCATCGTGCCCGATCCAGACCACGGAGAGCAGGTCCCCGGAGTAGCCGGCGAACCAGGCATCGCGATAATCGTCCGTGGTGCCGGTCTTGCCCGCCAGCCCGCTGGTGTCCCCTACCCAGCCCTGCAGGCCCCGGGCGGTGCCCTGACTCACCACCTGGCGCAGGGCGTGCTGCAGCAGGTAACTGCTGACCGGGTCCACGGCCTGCTCGGTGGACAGACTGTAGCGGGACAGCAACTCGCCATCGCTGTCGGTGACCGCCCGCACGGAGCGTAGCGGCGAACGGAAGCCCTCGGCGGCGACAGTCTGATAGACCTGCGCCATCTCCAGTACCGAGTGCTCGGTGGCGCCGAGCACGAAGGAGGGGTAGAGGCTGTTCGGCACCCGCCCGCCCAGGTCCGCCCAGCTGCGCGCCACCCGGCGCAGGCCGAGGCTCTGCCCCAGGTGCACGGTGGGCACGTTCAGCGAATCGGACAGCGCCAGCCAGAGCGGGACCTGATCCCGGTTACTGCCGTCGTAATTGCGAGGGGTCCAGGGGTCGCCGTGCTCGTCCTGGATGGTCACCGGCTCGTCGCTGAGCACGCTGCCCAAACCGTAACGCGAGGGCTCCCTGAGGGCTGCCAGGTAGACCGCCGGCTTGACCAGTGAGCCGATGGGGCGGCGCGCATCCAGTGCCCGGTTGAAGCCGGCATAACGGTAATCCGCGCCGCCCACCACACCCACCACCTCGCCGTCCTCCACGTTCACGGACACCAGCGCCGCCTGCGGTGCGTCATCGCCGAACTGGGCAAGGCGGGCATCCACCGCCGCCTCGGCCGCGCGCTGCACCCGGGGCGCCAGGGTGGTATGGATGTGCAGGCCGTCGCTGATCAGGTCCTCGCGGCGGTAGTCCCGCTGCAGGTGGCGGCGGACCAGGTCCATGAAGGCGGGGTAACGCCCCTGGTGGCGCTGGCCATCGGTGACCAGGCCCAGGTCCTCCGCCATGGCGGAGCGGGCCTCCGTCTCGTCGATGATGCCGTCGCGCGCCATCAGGGTAAGCACCAGGTCGCGCCGGTCCCGCGCCCGCTCCGGGTTGCGCCGCGGGTTATAGCGGGAGGGCCCGCGCACCATGGCCACCAGCAGCGCCTGCTGCGCCAGGCTCAACTCCTCCAGCGGACGGCCGAAGTAGAACTCGGCCCCCAGACCGAAACCGTGGATCGCCCGCCCCCCGCGCTGGCCCAGAAACACCTCGTTGAGGTAGGCCTCGAGGATCTCGTCCTTCTCGTAGTAGTGCTCCAGCAACAGCGCCATCACCGCCTCGGTGAACTTGCGCTGCAGCGTCTGGTCGGCGGTGAGGTAGAAGTTCTTGACCAGCTGCTGCGTGAGGGTGCTCCCGCCCTGCACCACCCGGCCGGCACGGATGTTGGCCACGGCGGCACGGGCGATACCGGTGAACGACAGCCCGCGGTGATCGTGGAAGTTGCGGTCCTCCACCACCAGCAGGGCAGCGATCAGGCTCTCGGGCACCTGGTCCAGGCGCACCAGCAGGCGATCCTCCTGGTGCGGGGCGTGCAGGCTGCCGATCACCGCCGGCTCCAGCCGCGCCAGGCCCACCGGCTCACCGTTCCGCAACCCCTCCAGGGTGCTCAGTTGCCCGTTAGCAAAGACCACCCGCAACTGCCGGGGCAATTCCTCCCCGTCCGGGTGGTTAAAACCGCGGGTGCTGAGGTGGAACTCCGCCCCGTTGCGGCTCCAACTGCCCGACTCCCGGCCGCTGCTGGTGCGTCGGTAGCCCAGCTCCTCCAGCTCCACCTGGAGTTCCGCCGGCGAGAGGGCCTTGCCGGCAAACAGTTCCAGCGGGCGGGCATACACACGCGCCGGCACGGCCCAGCGCCCGCCCTCGAAATGCTCGCGCAACTCCGGCTCCAGGGACTTGGCGTAGAGCGCCAGCAACCCCACCGAGATCAGCGCCAACGTTAGCATCAGCCCCAGCACGCGGCCGGCCCATCGCCGGAGCAGCCCGGGCTGGCGGGCTCCTGTCTGGCCCTTGCGGCGGGGTTTTCGGGATTTGTTTGCACTCAAGGGGGACGTACCCTGGTCGCGGCCGGGAACAGCGCGGCGGATTATATCACTCCTGACCGGCCGGAAACGGCTTTATTCCTATGGACATAGCCGCCATTCCTTAACTTCCCTGCGATCACGCGCTGCGGCCCTTCCCCCGATCGGAAAAGCCGCTTACCCTTATAGACTATCGTGTTATCGGGCATCGCCCCCCGCCTGGCCCGATGCCCGGCAGCTCAAGATTCCGGGCAAGCGGCCGCCACCAATGGCAGAGGCAGAACCCGCATAATCAGAAATCGCATCGATCAGGGGCAGCCGGCTATGGCTTCGGTACTCAAGGACAGGTCCCGACCCGGGACCACGCAGACCATGGACCACTTCTCGGTGATCCAGCAGATCGCCGAGCGGACCAGCGGCGTGGGTGTGGAGGCGGTGGACATCGTCAACCACATCGAGCATGTCGCCGGCCTTTTCCGCCGGCAGGCCTCTATCTTCTCGGACCTGGTGGGCACCGCCCGCCGCATGAGCGAGGCCAACGACACCGTCGACCAGGCCGCCCGCCGCGCCCACGACGTGGCGGCCAAGGCGGGCAAGGACGTGGAGCGCTCGCGCAACACCATCACCCACTCGCTGGAGCAGATCCGCGAGCTGGCCGAATCGGTCACCCACATCGAGGGGCAGCTGGGCACCCTCAACGAGGCGCTGCAAGGGGTCGCCCAGGTGGCCAACGAGATCAGCACCATCGCCAAGCAGACCAACCTGCTGGCGCTCAACGCCACCATCGAGGCCACCCGCGCCGGCGAGGTGGGCCGGGGCTTTGCGGTGGTCGCCGAGCACGTGAAGGAGCTGGCCAAGCAGACCGCCGATGCCACCGCTGAGATCCACCAGATCCTGGAGGAGCTGACAGCCATCATCGAACGGCTGATCCGGCGCGGTGCCGAGAGCACCGAAAAGGCCCAGGCCGTACGCGAGGGTACCCACGCCATTCAGGAGATCATGGAGACCGTGGGCAGCGCCATGCAGGACGTGGACACCGAGTCCAGCCGCATCCACGACTCCGTCGGCGAGATCGACCAGCACTGCCGCAAGACCGTGGACGGCCTGGAAGAACTGACCCACGAGGTGCAGCACGCCAACCGGGCCTTGGAAGAGGCGGAGCAGCGGACCGAAAAACTGCGCCACTTCACCGAGTTGCTGATCCGCGAGACGGCCGTGGAGGGGGTCGAGACCGTCGATACCCCCTACATCCGGTTGGCGGAGCGACTGGCCGCCGAGACCGCCGAAGCCTTTGAGGACGGCATCCAGCGGGGCAGCGTCAGCAAGGAGGCCCTGTTCGATCAGAACTACCAGCGCGAGGCCGATAGCGACCCCGCCCGCTACACCACCGCCAGCGCTGACTTCTGCGACCGGGTCCTGCCGGCCGTTCAGGAGCCCGCCCTGCAGCACCAGCGCCGGGTGCTGTCCGCGTTCGTCTGTGACGTGGGCGGCTACGTGCCCGCCCAGAGCCGGGAGGCGGCCCGCGCGCCCTCCGCCGACGATGGCGCCGAGCCGCCCCGCTTCCACCGCCGCCGCCTGGACAGCCGCGAGACCCGGGCGGCCGCCCGCAACCGCGAGCGCTTCCTGCTGCAAACCTACCGGCTGGAGTTGGGCGGTGGCCACCACGCGCTGGTCAAGGAGGTATCCGTGCCCATCAAGGTGCAGGGGCGTCACTGGGGCTGTCAGCGGCTGATTTACGCGGCGGAGTGAGGGAGCGACCACCATGCCATTGTTCAAACGGAAACAGCAGAACCGCAACGCCGCCGCCCCGCTGGTCAGCGACGAGGACCTGGCCTACCAGGAGATCCTCAAGCAGACCTCCCTGCACACCAGCGAGCTGGGGCTGGAGGCCTCCGACGTCACCGGCCACGTGGACGAGATCAAGGAGCAGACCCGCCGCGAGGTACAGCTCTTTGAAGAGCTGCGCGAATCCGCCCGGCGCATGTCCGAAGCCAACAAGGTGGTGGACGCGGCCGCACGCAATGCCCAGCACGTCTCCGGGGCAGCCCGGGCCGACATGAGCCGGTCCGACGAGACCATCCAGAAGGCGCTTTCGGACATCCGCGACCTGAGCCGTTCGGTGCATGACGTCGAATCGGAACTCAGCGGCCTGAACGACGCCATGGTGCGGGTAAGCAAGGTGGCCAAGGGCATCGGCTCCATCGCCAAGCAGACCAACCTGCTGGCCCTGAACGCCACCATCGAGGCGGCGCGCGCCGGCGAGGCGGGTCAGGGCTTCGCGGTAGTGGCCGAGGAGGTCAAGTCGCTGGCCGGGCAGACCCACGACGCCACCTCCGACATCGACCGCACCCTCCACGAGCTCACCGAACAGACCCGGCAGCTGATCAGCACCGGTGGCGAGAGCACCGACCGGGCCAAGGCGGTGGAGAAAGGCACCAACGCCATGCAGGAGGTGCTCGGTGCAGTCGCTCAGGCCATGGGAGACGTGGACAACGAGTCCGCCCGCATCGCCTCCGCGGTGCAGGAGATCGACCGCCACAGCGACACCACCCTGGACGGTCTGAACGAGATGGCCGACGACGTCACCTCGTCGCTCGCCAACCTGGAGGACTCCGGCAGCCGGCTGAACCGCCTGCTGAGCTTCGTCGAGGAGCTGATGAACCTGGCCAACGCCAGCGACGTGGAAACCGAGGACACGCCCTACATCCGCATCGCCACCGAGACCGCGGCCCAGGTCGGCCACGTCTTCGAGGAGGCCATCCGCAAGGGCGAGATCAGCGACGCGGACCTGTTCGACGAGCACTACGAGCCGGTGCCCGACACCGACCCGCAGCAGTACACCACCCGCTTCGTGGAGTTCACCGACCGCGTCCTGCCGCCCATACAGGAGCCGGTGCTGGACTCTGACCCGACCATCGGCGGGGTCTGCGCCATCGATCGCAACGGCTACATCCCCACCCACAACCTGCACGTGTCCAAGCCGCAGCGCGCGGGTGACCCGGAGTGGAACAACGCCAACAGCCGCAACCGCCGGCTCTGGGAAGACCGCACCGGGCAGACCGCCGCCAAGAACCAGCGCCCCTGGCTGCTGCAGACCTACCGGCGCAACATGGGCAGCGGCCAGTTTGTGCTGATGCGCGACTGTTCCGCCCCGATTACCGTCAACGGTCGTCACTGGGGCGCAATGCGGATACTCTACAAGCTCTGATCCGCGACACGGCAGGAGTACGCCATATGGGCATCGAGGTCACCGGGCTGCTGGGGTTTATCTGGCTGCTCATCATCATCTGGGCCATCGTGAAGACGGCAACGAGCGCGGCCGGCCCGGTCGCCAAGCTGCTATGGATTCTGATCCTGCTCTTCCTGCCCCTGTTCGGCCTGATCGCCTGGCTGTTGCTCGGCCCCAAGGGGTAGCGACGGTCGGCACGCCACCCGGTAGAGCGCCTCGTTGGCCACGGCCCGCGCCGTGGCCAGGGGGATAAAGGGCACCACCACCGGCCCGCTAGCCAGCTGCAGGTGGAGCGTGGCCAGCTGGCGCCGCCGCTGCACCCAGCTCTGCTGCACCGTCACGGCCTGCACCTTCTCCAGCGGAAAGAGCGTGGTACGCCGTCCCAGCAGACCCCGCCGTACACAGAGAAAACGGCCCGAACGGCGCCACGCCACCGCGCGCCAGCGCAGCCAGGCCACCGGCCAGGCGATCACCGCACCCACGCCGATCAGCGCCAGCCAGCCGGGGAACCCGGTCAGGCCCAGAAAAATCAAAGCCAGCACCGCTGCGATCACGATCAACCGCAAAGCCACCACGCGCCGGTAGAGACGGTGGACGCGCTGATAGCCCAGCTCCAGCGCACCCGCCGCCTCGTCGCCCGACCCGGGCCAGAAGACAGCGCCCAGGGTCGGCCCCTCCGACTGCCGCAACCCCGGCACCAGAAAGCGCTGCCCCGCGGTATCCGGCCCGGCGGAAAGGCCGTACTGGTGGCAGACCAGATAGCCGCAGCGCAGCCCGCGCCCCACCGCCGTCTGCACCCACTCCAGCGACTGCAGTTTTGCCGCCGAAAGGGTCTGCTGCTGACGGGTGAACAGCCCGCTGTACTGCACGTAACGGCTCCCCTCGCGCACCAGGGTGAACCCGTAAAAGCGCAGCCAGGCCACCACCACCGAGACCAGCATCAACACCAGAAGCAGCGCGACCACCGTGACCGACAAGGCCAGCCAGGGCGATTCCGCCGCCCGCTCCAGCCAGGGCAGCTCCGCCAATAACTCCGGGTTCCGCATGGCCATCCGCTCCAGCGGCTGCAGCACCGGCGCAAGCAGCGCGGCGATCACGTAGGCGTGGTTACTGGCCAGCCCGTGCCGGGTGAGCCCCAGCGGCCCGATGCGGAACAGCGGTGGCGACGGCGTCCGCGCGGACTCGGCCGCACCCGCCGGGTCGTCGTCTCCGACGGCCTCGCCGCGGGCTCGCTCCAGGCGCTGCTGAAGCCTCTCGGCCAGTTCCCGGCGGATACCGGGCAGCTCCACGTCCGCGGTGGCACCACCCGGCGTATCCAGGCTGAACCGGACCACGTCGAAGGGGCGCATGTAGACCGGCTGCTCCAGGGCCATGTGCTGCACCCGCTCGGCGCTCACCTTCACCTCGCGGCGCTCCAGCACGCCGCGCTGGACCACCAGCACATCCCCGTCCAGCCGGAACCGGAAGCGGCGGTAGTAGAGCAGGCTGATCAGCCCGGCGATCAGCAGGATCAGGGTCAGCGCCAGCCCCAGCTCGCGCAGGCCGATCTGCTCCAGCAGGGCCGCACCGGCGCCTGCACCGGCCACCAGCGGCAGGTTCTCGCGAACAAAGCGCAGCAGCCCGCCGAGAAACAGGATCAGCAGCGCCCAGGGCGACAGCCGCTGCCACTGCTCCGAGTCACCCGGGATACGTTCAGACACCGTCGGAGGCCTCCGGTGGCGGCTCGTCGGACGCGTCGGCGCGCCCCTGGATCCGGTCCAGCAGGTACTGGCGCAGGCGTTCGGCCTGCTCCCGCTCCAGCCCCTGGATCACCAGGTCGCCCCCGGCCCCGCCGGCGGTAAAGCAGGTCAGGCGGACCAGGTTGAAGGCGCGCTCTACGGGGTTGCTGGCTGTCTCCACGTGCTGGATGCGGACAAAGGGGAGCACGGTGGTCCGCTGCACCAGCAGCCCGCTGTGGTACGTGACATCCTGTTCCCGCACTGCCCAGGCGCGCCGCCTCGCCTCCAGCCAGGAGAGCGCGGGCGAGACCACCAGCAACACCCCCACCCCGCCGAGCAGCACCGGCCGCAGGGCCATGGGCACGCCGGTCATGACCGGCAGCAGCCAGGCGATGAAGCCCAGGGGCAACAGCCCCAGAAAGCGGCTGATGAGCTGGTAGGGGGCGAAGCGCCGCGAGACCGGCTGCAGCGATTGCGCCTCCAGCCGGGGCAGCGCCTCCGGGTCCACCGGTGCATTGGAAAAGGCCATTGTCACCTCGAAGCTGTCCATATGGGGACAGTATCTCAGATGCGCGCCGGGTCAGTCGTTGCCCTCGCCGTGGGCGGGCAGCACCAGCCGAGCCTCCAGTCCGGTGTCGGTGTTGTGCAGGCTCAGTTCACCACCGTGGGCGCGGGCAATGTTGCGGGCAATGCCCAGTCCCAGTCCGGTGCCTCCGGTGGCCGCGCTGCGAGAGGCGTCCAGCCGGTAGTAGGGGTCGAAGACCCGCTCCAGGTCGGCCTCGGGGATGCCCGGCCCCTGATCGCGGATGTGTACACACAGCGTGTCGCCCGAAGGGCTGACCCACACCGTGGCGCCGCCCCCGTACCGTACGGCATTGTCGATGAGGTTGCCGAGGCAACGTTTCAGGGCCAGCGGCTCACCCCGGGCATAAACCGGCCCCGAACCGCTGACCTGCACCTTGCCACCGGTCTCCCCGGCTTCTTCCGCCACATCCCGCAGCAGGCCCATCAGCTCTACCGGCTCAGGGTCGTGGGCCAGGTGATCCCCGCGCATGAAGTCGAGGGTGGACTGGACCAGCTTTTCCATCTCCGCCAGGTCGGCCTGGAAGCGCTGGCGCAGGGTGTCGTCGGGCAGCATCTCCGCCCGCAGGCGCAGTCGGGTAATGGGGGTCTTCAGATCATGCGACACCGCGGCCAGCATCTGCCCGCGCTGCTGCAGGTTCTCACGCAGACGCTGCTGCATGGCATTGAACGCGCGGGTGGCCTGGCGGACCTCCCGGCTACCCTGCTCCGGCAGGGGTGGGTGGTTCAGGTCGCGCCCCAGGTTCTCCGCGGCCCGGGCCAGGGTGCGCAGCGGACGGGTGAGACCCCGCACCGCCAGCCCCGCGATGAGCAGCACCGACAGGGTGAATACGGCCAGCGCCGCCAGCAGCCGCTGCGGCCAGCTCAATGCCTCGGACGGAACGGGCTGGCGAAGGGTGAGCACGGTGTCGTCATCGAGACGCGCCTGGACCAGGATCAGGCGCATGGCGCCCCCGTGGTGCTGGTGATGGCGCTCGTGCATCTCGGCGAGCCGACCGCCCTCCCCTGCCGGCTCCTCCACCCACACCTGCAAGTCACGATCGCCGGCCATTCGCTCCTGCAGCACCTGCTGGAGCCGGCCGGCCGGGTAGCTTTCCGGCGGGTCGTCGCGCCAGGGCTGGTCCAGCGTGGGGCGCAACATGCCGCGACCGCGCAGCCGCTCGCGCCGTTCGTCGGTGGTCAGGGTCTCCAGCTCCTCCAGACTGCTGGCCAGCCGCTCGGCCAGGCCGGAGACCACCACACCCAGGGTCATGCGGCTGCGGTCCTGCCAGAGGATCCATCCGGCCGCCAGTTGCGCGGCCAGCAGCCCGCCCAGCAGCAGGATCAACAGGCGCCCCAAGAGAGTCTGTGGCCAGAGCCGCATCAGTTCACCCGCTCCACGTCACAGGCCATCAGGTACCCCTCATTGCGCAGGGTGCGGATGATGCGCTGCTCGCGGGCGTCGTCGCCCAGCAGCCGGCGCAGACGACTGACCTGCACGTCGATACTGCGGTCGTAGGGGCTGGCATCGCGGCCGCGGGTGATGTCCATGATCCGGTCGCGGCTGAGCGCCCGGCCCGGCTGCGCGGCAAGGGCTTGCAGCAGGCGCGTGTCGGCGCCGCCAAGGGTGTGCACTTCGCCATCGGGTGCGGTGAGGGTGTGAGCGTCGGGGTCCAGCAGCCAGCCGGCGAACCGGAAACAGAGACCCTGCCCAGCCTCCTCACCTTGCTGACCCTGCTGCTCGCGGACCATGCGACTGCGCCGCAGCAGCCCCCGGATGCGGGCCAGCAGTTCCCGGGGGTTGAAGGGCTTGGGCAGGTAGTCGTCGGCACCGATCTCCAGGCCGACAATACGGTCGGTCTCCTCGCCGCGCGCGGTGAGCATGATCACCGGCAGGGTCCGCCAACGCTCATCGCCGGCGCGCAGCTGGCGACACAGCTCCAGCCCGTCGTCCCCGGGCAGCATCAGGTCGAGGATGAGCAGATCCGCCGGGCCGGCCGCCAGACTGGACCAGAGTGCGGCACCGTCCGGCACCGCCCGGGCCTCGAACCCGTTCTGGCCGAGGTAGTCCACCAGCAGCTCCCGCAGTCCGGGGTCGTCATCGACGATGAGTATGTGCGCCTGCATCCGTTACCACTCCCTGCAAACCTGCCCCACCCGGGCCGAACGCCGTGCCCGGGGTCGGTGTCCCACCTGTATACCACTCCCTGCCCGGGCGGCGTGTAAGCGCTTGTTACCCCGGCCGGGGTCCGGCTTACGTACTGTTACAAACCGCGGCCCCCGGGAAACAAGGGGCTTACCTGAAGATGGTCTGATGAAGGCGTGGCAGGGACATCGCCTGCCGAACCAGCCGAACCTAAGATCGAGGAGTACGACCATGACCAAGAAACAGACCCGACCGATGACCCGGATTCTAACCGGTATCACCCTCGCAGCATTGCTCGCCGGCTCCACCGTGGCCGGGTTCAGCATCGCCCAGGAGCATCAGCGGGGCGAGGGCAAGCAGGGTGAACGTGGCGGCATGATGATGGAGCGGGGCCAGAAAGGCGAACATGGCCACATGAGGCATGGCTACATGCACGGCGGTGAGCGCATGGCCGAACACCGCGAACGCATGGCAGAGCGCCTGGACCTGGACGAGGAGCAGCGCGCCCTGTGGGATGAGTTCCACGAGCACATGGGCCCGCACCACGATCGGGAGCAGCGGCGTGACGCGATGCAGGAGATGATGGATCAGGGCTTTACCGACCGTCTGGAGCGCATGGAGCGCTGGTCCGCCGAGCATGCCGAGCGTATGGGCAAGGCCCGCGAGGCCGGCGAGCGCCTTTACGAGGCACTGGACGAGGAGCAGCGGCAGAAGCTGGATGAGGCCCCGCGTCAGATGCGTGAACACATGCGCGAGTACCGGGAAGACCGCCGCGGAAACGGCCAGCGCCAGGATGGCGAACGTCGCGGAGGTCAGGGCCAAGGCGGTTACTAACGCCGCGCCTGTGCGACCGGTAACCGAACTGTAACCTTTCTGTCTTACCATCCGCCGGGTTGCCGGCCCGCTCCCGGGCCGGCCCAGTTACCCGGCGGAGTCTTGATGAAACCCTTTTCCACCCTGCTCTACGGCATGCTATTGAACCCGCTGCGCACGCTACGCCGGGGCGCCGAGGCCCCGCCGCCCGGCTGGCGGCACACCCTGGGGCTGCTGATCCTGCCCTGGATCGGCTTCAGCGTATTCACCAGCCAGACGCTCTACCAGATCATCCCCACCGGCTTGCCCCCCGAGGGTGTCCCGCACCCGGTCGGGTTCGGCGTCTACAGTTTCATCGCCCTGACGATCGGCTCGCTGGCACTGGCCGCAGCAGCCCACTGGCTGGCGGAGCTGTTCCAGGGTCGGAGCGATTTTGACCGGGCGTTGCAGGCGGTGGGTTACGCCCTGGTGCCGGCGTGGCTGGGCAATATCGCCGCGGCCTTCCCCTGGCCCTACGGCAACGGGGTCGGGTTGGCGCTTGTCCTGTACGGGCTGGGGCTGTTGCTGCCCGCCTTCGCCATCGTGCTGGGCATGCGCCGGGGTAACCGGCTGGGTCACTACGTGGCCACGCTGATCTGCGCCGCGCTGATCACCTTCATCCTCGGCTGGCTGCTGATTGACCTGATCCCGGGTGCCAAACCGGCGGTCCGGTTCGGCACCACGTGGTTCATATGATCGATGCCCGAAAGCCCCCGCCTGCTACCCCTCTGTGCCGCATAGCGGATTGACGCCCCCCCACCAATCGCCCTAGCATTGAACTCGATCAGGATGGATCCACCCCGCAATGCCACGGAGCCGGCATGCCCCAACACAACGGACTGTACCTCGCCCTGGCGCGCCCCGGCGCCGCCTCGGCCTCGCTGCCCCAGGTCACCGGGTT